>NZ_PYMJ01000055.1 GCF_003025615.1 Photobacterium frigidiphilum
AAAGCAATTAAGCCACATAATAAAATGTGGCAGGGCTACCTGGATTCGAACCAGGGGATGGCGGCATCAAAAGCCGCTGCCTTACCGCTTGGCGATAGCCCTACAATGTCTGTTCAAAGCCCTGCTTGTTTAAAACAAGTTATCTAAGAACAGTTCTCTTCGTAAAGAGAATGGTGCGGAAGGAGAGACTTGAACTCTCACACCTTGCGGCGCCAGAACCTAAATCTGGTGCGTCTACCAATTCCGCCACTTCCGCATCTGGTAATTTTACATCTTGCGATGCTTCATCTCAAAAGAGAGAAGATGGTGGCTACGACGGGATTCGAACCTGTGACCCCATCATTATGAGTGATGTGCTCTAACCAACTGAGCTACGTAGCCATGTTTCTTGTTCTTTTTGACCATGTTCACGAGTGAACACTGTCTTGGGAACGGGGCGCATTATGCTCATACCAGCAAAAACCGTCAACAGTTTTTTTTAATATCTACCTAAAATTCGTTTGTTCGACTGTTATTTGGGCGAAATGGGCGAATGGCAAACTGAAAACCAATTTTTCATCCAAGATCGTTCAAACGCGAAAGGCTACTGATTATCATATTACTTATCGAGCGATAAAAAATAAGCTAGCATTTCTGCTAGCTTATAGTGTTAGGGCGATAAAAGCTGATGTTCGTCAGTAATTATCTTAAACGTTGAAGCGGAAGTGAACTACATCGCCATCTTTAACAATGTAATCTTTACCTTCTAGACGCCATTTACCTGCATCTTTAGCGCCGCTTTCGCCTTTGAATTCGATGAATGAATCGTATCCAATAACTTCAGCACGAATGAAGCCTTTTTCAAAGTCAGTGTGGATTTTACCTGCTGCTTGTGGTGCTGTTGCACCAACAGGGATTGTCCATGCGCGAACTTCTTTAACGCCTGCAGTGAAATATGTTTGCAGAGTGAGTAGCTCATAACCAGAACGAATTACGCGGTTTAGACCCGGTTCTTCGATACCCATGTCAGCAAGGAATTCTTCGCGATCAGCATCTTCTAGTTCAGCGATTTCAGATTCAATAGCTGCACAGATAGGAACGACAATCGCATTTTCTTTCGCTGCATATTCAACAACTATGTCTAGGAATGGGTTATTTTCAAAACCATCTTCGCTAACGTTTGCGATATACATTGTTGGTTTTACAGTTAAGAAGTGTAGGTATTCAATTGCTGCGAGTTCTTCTTTTGATAACTCGATAGAGCGAACCATACCGCCTTCAGTCAATGTTGGCAGCATTTTTTCAAGAACAGCAATTTCGTACTTAGCTTCGCTATCGCCGCCTTTCGCTCTTTTAGCTTGACGGAAAATAGCACGCTCACAAGTATCAAGATCAGCCAGCGCTAGCTCAAGGTTGATAACTTCGATATCTTCAAGAGGGTTAATCTTTCCTGCTACGTGAACAATGTTGTCATCTTCAAAACAACGTACAACGTGACCAATCGCATCAGTTTCACGAATGTTAGCCAGGAACTTGTTACCAAGACCTTCGCCTTTCGATGCACCAGCAACTAGACCTGCAATATCAACAAATTCCATTGTTGTTGGCAGAATACGTTCTGGTTTAACAATCTCTGCTAATGCAGCCAAACGCAGATCTGGCACAGGTACAACGCCGGTGTTTGGCTCGATCGTACAGAACGGGAAGTTTGCTGCTTCGATACCAGCTTTAGTTAAGGCGTTGAATAGTGTGGACTTACCAACGTTTGGTAGACCAACGATACCGCATTTAAAACCCATGGCTTGAAACCCTTTTGGTAATTATCTTCGTAGCGACCTATCTCGTTGTTATCTTTTGAAGTAACAGCAAGTTGAATCGTTATTTAAAAAGTAGTGTGTAGACTTATTCAGCTTTGAATGAATGTAGTCTGTTTTGTGCTTTGTTCAGCCCATCATTTAACAAGATATCCATGCAGCGGACTGCTTCATCAACAGCGGCATCAATACATTCTTGTTCTTTGACTGGTGCTTTGCCTAACACAAAGTTTGCAACCTTGTTTTTATCGCCTGGATGCCCAATACCAACACGCAAACGATAGAATTCTTTGTTGTTACCCATTTTGCTTATAGTGTCACGTAAGCCGTTATGACCACCATGCCCGCCGCCTTTTTTGAATTTAGCAACGCCTGGTGGTAAATCGAGTTCGTCATGAGCAATAAGGATTTCTTCCGGTTTGATTTGGAAGAAATTCGCCAAAGCAGCGACCGATTTACCTGATAGGTTCATGTATGTTGTTGGGATCAACAAGCGAAGATCCTGTCCATTGGTTGTGATCCTGCCAGTTACACCGAAGTACTTTGATTCTTCTCGTAGAGTAACATTGTGCACTCGAGCCAGTTCTTGTACGACCCATGCTCCCGCATTATGGCGGGTTTTAGCATACTCGGCACCGGGATTTGCCAGGCCAACTAATAGACGAATATTATTACTCACGCTTGTCTCTCTGGTTTTTAGCTAAAGTCTTATAGCAAAATGATCAGTTCTCAATAGTAGAGAAACGGATTAGTTTGTTATCTGGGTGCAAAACGCGCGATATGTTATACCAATCTAACGAAAATTGATACGACCTTTGTGAAGAGCAATCTGCCATTGCCACCGCCGTTGTGAGGAATGTTGCCATTTCATTGTGGAGTATTATAAAAAGTGTCTGATGGACAATTTATTTATGTCGGTCATGAAAAACGCCTCGCGTAGTGCGAGGCGTTTGGTATTTATCTTGATTCGAAAATAATTCGAATGAAGTGCTATTAGTGCTCAAACATCGCAGAAATAGACTCTTCATTGCTGATACGACGAATCGCTTCAGCAAGCATGCCAGAAAGCGTTAAGACAGATACACGGCCTGTAGCTACGATTTCTTTTGACAGTGGGATAGAGTCAGTCACGATAACTTCATCGATAACTGATTCGCTGATGTTCTTAACTGCACTACCTGAGAACACAGGGTGAGTTGCATAAGCGAATACACGTTTAGCGCCACGCTCTTTAAGAGCTTCAGCAGCTTTACACAATGTACCGCCAGTATCGATCATATCATCAACGATGATACAGTCACGACCTTCAACGTCACCGATAAGGTGCATTACCTGAGAGACGTTTGCACGTGGACGACGTTTATCGATAATTGCGATATCAGTATCATCAAGCAGCTTAGCGATTGCACGAGCACGTACAACACCACCGATGTCTGGAGACACAACAACTGGATCTTCCAGGTTTCTCGCTAGTATGTCTTCAAGAAGAACTGGGCTACCGAATACGTTGTCTACAGGTACATCGAAGAAGCCTTGAATTTGCTCTGCGTGTAAGTCAACAGTTAGAACGCGGTCAACACCTACGTTAGAAAGGAAATCGGCAACTACTTTAGCTGTGATTGGCACACGAGCAGAACGTACACGACGATCTTGGCGAGCATAACCGAAGTAAGGAATTACAGCAGTAATACGGCCAGCAGAAGCGCGGCGTAGTGCATCGATCATCACAACCAATTCCATTAGGTTGTCATTGGTTGGCGCACAAGTTGATTGAATAATGAATACGTCACTACCACGAACGTTTTCATTAATCTGAACGCATACTTCACCATCGGAAAAACGATCGACTGTCGCATCTCCTAGTGAAATGTAAAGACGGTCAGCAATGCGTTGGGCTAGTTCTGGTGTAGCGTTACCAGCAAACAGCTTCATATCAGGCACGGTGGAAACCTCAGGTTGCGTCCAAGTTGTAGTTACTGACAATCCGTAGAATGTACGTGCAGGGTTGCCATCAGGGGAGATGTATTAACACCTTTAGCGACAAATCCGTGGAGCCAGTTAGGTAATTTCTTTAAAATGGCATCAGCTTCTTGTTGTGAGCTGAATTCAGCGAACACACAAGCGCCAGTGCCAGTCAATCTCGACGGCGCGTATTCTAACAGCCACGAAACCGCCTTATCAACCTCGGGATGCAGTCTTCTGACAATTTTTTCGCAATCGTTTTCGTAAACGCCTGCTAAAAGGGCTTTCAGACTACGTTTTTCAGTATTTCTAATTAAATCGGGATGGGTGAAAATATCAACAGTTGCAATGCTTACATTGGGTTTTGTGACTAAAAACCACTTTTCTTGAGGCGTTGCTGGCAGTAATTTTTCACCAACACCTTCGGCAAATGCACTAAAACCTTTCACAAAAACGGGTACATCAGCCCCCAGTGCAAGACCAATATCAGCTAATTTATCTAAATCTAGCTGGGTTTGCCACAAGTAATTGAGCGCAACAAGTGTGGTCGCTGCGTTTGATGAACCGCCGCCTAATCCTCCTCCCATCGGTAATATCTTATCGATCTCTATATGAGCACCAAATGTCGTCCCTGTCGCCTGACGTAATGCATCGGCAGCACGATAGATAAGGTTATCTTCGGTGTTCACGCCTTCAATGGCTGGATTGATTGTGATAGCCGATGTATTGGTTGCTGTAATTGTTAATGTATCGCCATAATCCAAAAATTGAAACAGTGTTTGGAGCTCATGATAACCGTTCGGTCGTTGCCCTGTAATGTATAAAAAAAGGTTCAGTTTTGCAGGGGAAGGCCAATGTGTTTGACGATTAAAAATAGGGGTGCAATTTGATTGATTATTCACAGTCGTTATCATTTTTTATGTATATCCCACTCATTAATTATAAGAGTGATTTGTTGTTTGTCTTGTGTGAGCACCATGCGCTTTGGTAGCGAGGGATAAATGGAATAATCGTATTCTTGATAATCCATTTCCCATATTTGTCCATCTACCTGTTTTGCTAAGTATGCCACACGATTTTGAGGGTTAAGTTGATAAGTATCAGCAGCGGTAGGTAAACCAATCAGCCAGTCACGCATTTGTTCTATGGGCAGGTTTATTCCGGTTAATTCACGAACTAATCCTGAGGCATTAGCGCCTGAGTGTTGCTTACCATCATAATCAACTAAGGTTGTCATTTTGGGTGTAGCGTCTAACTTAAGTAATGTTTTACCAAGAAAATTGGTTAACAACAATTTGTCACTATTGGGTGTTGTTTGCCAAATCATATTGCCACCAAAACGTAATTTCGGTGCTTTATAGCCCAATTTTCCTTTGGCATCATATCGAGAAAGGTTTTCTAGGGCCTTCTCGTGAGTTACCCAATCGGTTGTCGTTGCTATTTGTGCTTGTTGCGCACAGCCTGTAAGAAGGGATAAAAAAAGTGGAAAAACGATAAAATACCATGAGCGTTTAGCAGGAATTAGAGTAGAGAATATTGGAGACATAATACAGTGACTCGATGAGTGCTTTTGCGCAAACAATAGCGTTAATTATTCGATAAGCCAAATAAAAATGTAATTTCATTGGTGTGTTTATCATAAAATTTTTTTTTGTTTAACGCGATGGATTTTTGATTTGTTTATGACATGCGGCTTCGTCTTTAATTAATATTTTATTATTATTATTCATGTTATTACATTATTTCATTGCTATTCTTTAACACTAGGCTGAAGTGGTATTATATGGGGGGATGCATGAGAAAAATGTATTTTATATTCTACAAATACGGGGTTATCTCGGAACGATTACATCTGTTGCCTTTTATTACGGTGGGGCATCAAGTAAAATCCCCCCTTAGATCTTTCACTGGCGAAGTTGGTAACCTGTCTCCATGACCCTGCTTGCATTAGGTATAAACCACAACACAGCTTCTGTCGATTTGCGTGAAAAAGTTGCTTTCTCACCAGATAAACTGAAAGAAGCGCTACAGCAGTTAGAGTCACATCCTGAGGTGACAAGTAGCATTATTGTATCTACTTGCAACCGAACGGAAGTGTATTGTGATGTAACGCATTCAGGCCCGGGTGTCATGATTGACTGGTTAGCGAAATTTCATCAGCTATCAGCAGAAGAGATTTTGCCAAGTTTGTATTTTCATGAAGAACAAGCTGCTGCACGCCATTTAATGCGCGTTGCTTGTGGGCTTGATTCGTTAGTACTTGGTGAACCTCAGATTTTAGGTCAAGTAAAGCAGTCATATTCTTCCTCGCAAGAGTATGATGCAATTCATGGCACCTTAGAAAAGCTGTTCCATAAAACATTCACTGTTGCGAAACGTGTTCGTACTGAAACTGATATTGGCGGAAATGCAGTATCAGTTGCTTACGCTGCTTGTACATTAGCCAAACAAATTTTTGAGTCTCTTTCTGATGCTACTGTGCTGTTGGTAGGGGCTGGTGAAACAATCGAACTTGTTTCTCGTCATTTAGTCGAGCAAGGCTGTAATAAGTTAATTGTTGCGAATCGAACGAAAGAGCGAGCTGCCAATTTAGCTGAAGAGTTTGGCGCAGAAGTGATTGGCTTACCAGAGATACCAGAACACTTACACCGTGCAGATATTGTGATTAGTTCAACGGCTAGCCCTTTACCAATTGTGGGTAAAGGAATGGTAGAAAAAGCCATAAAAGCACGTCGACATCAGCCAATGCTGTTCGTTGATATTGCGGTTCCCCGTGATGTCGAAGCGGAAGTGGGTGATTTAAATGATGTGTATTTATATACAGTGGATGACTTACACAGCATCATTGAAAAAAACCGAGAACAACGTAAGGTAGCCGCCATCCAAGCGGAAGCAATTATCAGTGAAGAAAGTGCAGCTTTCATGAGTTGGTTACGTTCACTGGAAGCTGTCGACAGTATTCGTCAGTATCGTTGTTTGGCCGATGATATCAAAAATGACATGCTAAGCCGAAGCCTACAAGCTATTGCTAATGGCGTGGCTCCTGAGAAAGTATTGGTTGAATTAAGTAATAAATTGACCAATAAACTCATTCATGCGCCAACCCGTGCGATGCAGCAGGCGGCTCACAATGGTGAACCGGAAAAACTGTCTGTTATTCGTGAAACGCTGGGTTTGGACTCGATTAAAGATTAATTTAAAGATCCTATGAAATCATCAATTTTAGTTAAATTAGAAACCCTAGTTGAGCGTTACGAAGAAATTCAACATCTGCTTGGCGACCCTGGCATTATCGGTGATCAAAACAAGTTCCGAGCGTTGTCTAAAGAGTACTCCCAGTTAGAAGACATTACGCAATGCTTCCAGGCTTACTTGGGTGCAAAAGATGATCTTGAAGCCGCAGAAGAAATGGCGAAAGAAGATGATCCTGAAATGCGTGAAATGGCACAAGAAGAAGCTAAAGAATCAAAAGCAAATATTCTTCGTCTAGAAGATGAACTTCAGGTGCTATTGATCCCTAAAGATCCTAACGATGATCGTAACTGTTTTGTTGAAATTCGTGCCGGTGCGGGTGGTGATGAAGCGGGTATTTTTGCGGGTGATTTATTCCGTATGTACAGTCGATATGCAGAGCGTCGTGGCTGGCGTATTGAAGTGATCAATGAAAACCGTTCTGAGCAGGGCGGTTACAAAGAAATGATTGCGAAGGTAAGTGGCGATGGCGCTTACGGCGTATTGAAATTTGAGTCTGGTGGTCACCGTGTGCAGCGTGTGCCTGCGACAGAATCACAAGGTCGAGTTCACACATCAGCATGTACTGTTGCGGTAATGCCTGAAATTCCTGAAGCAGAAATTCCTGAAATTAATACTGGCGATCTAAAAATAGATACGTTCCGTTCATCAGGCGCTGGTGGTCAGCACGTAAACACGACTGACTCTGCTATACGTATCACTCACTTACCAACAGGTATTGTGGTTGAATGTCAGGATGAACGTTCACAGCATAAGAACAAAGCAAAGGCGATGTCTGTTCTTGCAGCTCGTATCACTAAAGCTGAAGAAGAAAAGCGACATGCAGAAGAAGCAAGCACGCGTCGTAATCTACTTGGTTCAGGTGATCGTTCAGACCGTATTCGTACGTATAACTACCCTCAGGGACGTGTATCTGACCACCGTATCACCTTAACTCTTTATCGTTTGAATGAAGTGATGGAAGGGGATATGGATAGCTTGATTCAACCTGTTATTCAAGAACACCAAGCAGACGAACTGGCTGCGATGGCAGAGCAAAACTAATGCCATTATGCATCGATGCTTTGTTAAAACAGGCAACGTTGCAGTTAACCAAGGCGGGCTCTGATAGCCCGCATTTGGATGCCGCAGTATTGCTTTGCCATGTGTTAGATAAACCTCGCAGTTACTTGCTAACTTGGCCTGAAAAAGCGCCAAGTGATGAGCAATTCACGCTATTTGAGGCGCTTCTTGCTCGACGTATTACGGGTGAGCCTGTAGCGTATATCTTAGGCGAACGTGAGTTTTGGTCGCTGCCTTTAAAGGTTTCCCCCTTTACGTTAATCCCTCGTCCTGATACCGAGCGCTTGGTTGAGTTGGCATTAGAGAAAATACCCACTCAGGCATGTACCGTTCTTGATTTAGGTACGGGTACGGGCGCGATTGCTTTAGCGATTGCGTCTGAGCGTAATGATGCTCAGGTTACAGGGATAGACTTACGTCCTGAAGCCGCTGAACTTGCTGCTGAAAATGGTCAACGTCTTAATATACAGAATGCGCGTTTTTTGGCTGGTAGTTGGTATACTCCGCTTGCTAGCGATGAGCTATTTTCAGTGGTCGTGAGTAACCCCCCTTATATTGATGCAGCAGACCCGCATTTGGTGTTGGGTGATGTACGCTTTGAACCGAAAACGGCATTGGTTGCAGATAATAATGGATTAGCTGATATTCAAATCATCAGTGAGCAAGGTCGACAACATTTGCAAACAGGTGGCTGGTTGCTAATGGAACACGGTTTCGAACAGGGTGAAGCTGTACGACACATTTTACAGGAACTGGGTTATCACCTGGTCTCAACCGCGCAAGACTATGCGGGGCTCGATCGAGTCACCCTAGGTTGCTGGCAAGGATAGAGAGAAAATATTATGTATGAATCAGTAAAGCACCTTCACTTCGTCGCTATTGCACTGAGTGTGTCTTTGTTTATTGTTCGTTATTGTTTGATGATGGCGAACTCTCCGTTATTGGGAAAGAAATTCCTGAAAATCACCCCTCACGCGGTGGATACAGTGTTACTGCTAACGGGTGTCGGGCTTATATTTATTACCGGTATTATGCCTTTTACTGCTGGTGGTGGTTGGTTAACTGAAAAAATTACATGTGTATTTGCTTATATCGCATTAGGTGTTTTCACATTACACGTGGGTAAGAATAAAGTATTTAAAACATTCGCATTTTTTGGCGCATTAGGCTGGATAGTACTAGCCGCTAAGCTTGCGTTTATGAAAACACCACTTCTGGGATAATCATGTTGCAGTTTAATGATGACGAGTTGGACCAAATGACGTTGGTGGAAGGTGCTTTAGAGATCACCTCGGTTATTGATCCTAGTTTTCCGGCTGCCAGAATCCGCCTGCAATTAAAGCAACTGGCAAAAGAAGCAGAACATGCCTTGATGGATGAACCTAATCCTCATTTACGTTTGGAAGGGTTAATTCGACTCTTTTACAGAGAGTGGGGGTTTCAGGGGGATCAGCAACAGTATTTTTCTTCTGAAAATGCATTACTGGATAAAGTTCTTGAGCGCAAAAAAGGGATCCCTGTCAGCCTTGGTGCTATTTTCTTATATTTAGCCCGTCATCTTGAACTGCCCGTGAGCAGTGTTGGTTTTCCTACTCAATATATTTTAAAAATTGATTGGTATGATGGTGAACAGCAGTTCATTAATCCTTTTGATGGCGAATATATTAGCTTGCGTACATTACGCGGTTGGCTAATTGGTTATAAAGGACCATTTTGTGAGTTGAAAGATGAGCATTTAGCGACCGCAGATAATAAAGATATTCTCGCGCGTTGGTTAACGGTATTGAAAAGTGCCCTTTTGCGAGAAGAACATTATACCGATGCTTTGCGTTGTAGTGATCTTGCATTGTCTTTACGCCCTGATGATCCCCATGAAATTAGAGATCGTGGTTATATCTATCAACAATTAGATTGTAGCCATGCAGCAGCGTCAGATTACGCTTATTTTATTGAGCAATGCCCTGAAGACCCAGCGGCTGAATTGCTTAAGTTACAGGTTCAAGCGCTTAATGAAGAGCCTTTAACCCTGCATTAATTAAAACGAGAAGATAAAAATGATGGAACAAAAAACTGTTCGCGTTGGTGATATTGATGTGGCTAACGACAAGCCTTTTGTCTTGTTCGGTGGTATGAACGTACTAGAGTCTCGCGATCTTGCTATGAAGATCTGTGAGCATTATGTTGAAGTAACCAACAAGCTAGGCATTCCATTCGTATTCAAAGCCTCTTTTGATAAAGCAAACCGCTCATCAGTCCATTCATACCGTGGTCCTGGTATGGAAGAAGGTTTGAAGATTTTTCAAGAGTTGAAAGATACGTTTGGCGTTAAAATCATCACTGATATTCATGAGATTTATCAAGCTCAGCCTGTTGCTGATGTTGTTGATGTTATTCAGCTTCCTGCTTTTCTTGCCCGCCAGACTGATCTAGTTGAAGCGATGGCAAAAACAGGTGCCGTGATTAATGTGAAAAAACCACAATACATGAGCCCAGGTCAAGTGGGTAACATTGTTGAGAAGTTCGCTGAGTGTGATAACGAGAATGTGATTCTTTGTGAGCGTGGTGCGCTGCATGGCTACGATAACCTTGTTGTTGATATGCTTGGTTTCGATGTAATGAAAAAAGCATCAAAAGGTAGCCCAATCATCTTTGACGTAACGCATGCACTGCAATGCCGTGATCCATTAGGTGCAGCATCTGGTGGTCGTCGTGAGCAAACCGTTGATTTGGCTCGTTCAGGTATTGCGACGGGTATTGCGGGTCTATTTATGGAAGCGCATCCAACACCAGACCAAGCTCGTTGTGATGGCCCTTCAGCTTTCCCATTGGATAAGCTAGAACCATTCCTAAACCAGATCAAGCAGCTTGATGACTTGATCAAGGGTTTTGAGGCTATTGAAATTAATTAAGTCGTCTACTGTGTAGAGAATTGATTAATAAAAAAGGCTAAGCAGAGTATTCTGCTTAGCCTTTTTTGTTTCTATTTTAAACGATTTCGTGTGTTTACATAAAATATCACCAATACACTTAAATTGGTTGATTTGACTGGTTAGTGCTCTATTTGTGGATATATGACTTATTCGTGCAGGGAATGTTAGCTGATACAACTATGTGGCAACCAATAAAAGAGTGATATCTGTTACATCACTTTTTTGGATATTAAATACTGCTACTCCATACTTGGGCGAGAGTAAATTTTGAATTAGTAGGATATAGCGTGTCATTATCTCAAGGTATACCATTAAGTAATATATCGGCTGACCAGAGCCGTTGGAACCGTCATGATACCAGCTGGATGCTGAGCTTATTTGGAACAGCTGTTGGTGCCGGCATTCTTTTCTTACCGATTAATATTGGTGCTGGTGGCTTTTGGCCCTTGGTAATAATGGCGTTACTGGCAGGGCCAATGACGTTTTTTGCTCACCGTGGTTTGGCGCGTTTTGTTCTGTCTTCTTCTCAATCGAATGCTGATTTTACCAATGTTGTTGAAGAGCATTTTGGTGTGTCAACTGGTCGTATTATTTCTGTTCTGTATTTCTTATCTATTTTCCCTATCTTATTGATCTATGGTGTTGGGCTAACTAATACCGTTGATAGTTTTATTGTTAACCAGCTTGGTATGTCTTCCCCTTCACGCATTGTATTATCAGGTATTTTGGTGCTCGGTATGATTTCAGTGATGATGGCTGGTGAAAAGATCATGCTAAAAGTATTTGAAATTATTGTGTATCCATTAGCCTTTATTTTAGCGGGCTTATCATTATATCTGGTGCCTAGCTGGCGCTTACCCGAGATGTCGAATACATTCGATATCGGGCAGTTATCAACAACATTATGGCTAGCTATTCCTGTTACTGTTTTTGCTTTTAGTCATGCAGCCGCAATTTCTAGTTTTGCTGGCGCACAGCGTCGTCATTATGGTGACAAAGCCCTACCTAAAACGGAACAAATCTTAAAGCGCACGTCAGTCATGCTGATTTCTTTTGTGCTGTTTTTTGTGTTTTCATGCGTACTCAGTTTGAGCTCTGAACAACTGCTTGAAGCAAAAATGCAGAATGTTTCAGTGTTATCGTATTTAGCCAATGTGCATGACAGCCAATTCATTGTCGCTTTAGGACCATTAATTGCGTTTATTGCCATCTCATCTTCATTTCTAGGGCATTTTCTTGGTGCGCGCGAAAGCTTAAATGGACTGTTGCAGAAACAAACCCGATTCAGTGATAAAAATATGGACCGCTTGGGAATTATCTTTATGTTCTTTTGTATTTGGGGAGCGGCAGTATTGAACCCAAGTATCTTAGGCATGATGGAGGTATTTTCTGGGCCGATTATTGCTATGATTTTGTTTGTTATGCCAATGGTTGCCGTTTATAAAATAGAGGCATTAAAGCGGTATCGTCGTCATTTTAGTACGTACTTTATTTTAGGGATGGGGTTATTGGCAGTGTCAGCAATCGTCTTTAATCTGGTTTAATTTTACTTGCTGTGCTGTTGATCTAAAAAAAGGCTTACCAATAGGTAAGCCTTTTTGTTGTATGTGTGTCCCGTTCTGAGATAGTTTTCTACAGTTTAAAGCGGCTAATCTCTTTTTGTAGCTCATGAGATAAGTTTGATAGCTCAGCAGCTTGCTGCGCTGCTTGGTCTGCTTCTACTGCTAATTCATTAGAAACGTCGCGGATCCCTTCCGTATTACGTGTGATTTCGGCCGTTACAGATGACTGTTCTTCAGCTGCAGATGCAATCTGGGTAGCCATATCACTGATATTTGTTACTGCAGTATTAATTTGCGATAAGCTTGCTGATGCAGAATTTGCATCATCAACACTGGTTTCAGCAAGGTGACGGCTATCTTCCATGATACCGACAGCGCGACCAGTTGTTTGCTGTAAGGTTTCAATCATTTGTTGAATTTCTTGAGTTGAAGCATGGGTACGTTGGCTTAATACGCGCACTTCATCAGCCACAACAGCAAAACCACGACCTTGTTCGCCAGCACGTGCAGCTTCAATTGCCGCATTGAGTGCCAGTAAGTTTGTCTGCTCTGCAATTCCTTGAATTGTTGAAAGAATCGTATTGATGCTTTGTGCATGTGTGTTCAACTCACCAATAACTTGCGTTGCTGTTTCAACTTCACCCGCAAGGCTACTAATTGATTGCTGACTTTGTTTTACCTGCGTTGCACCATGTTCAGATACTGCAACCGTTTCACCTGAGGTTTTCGCGGTATTATCAGCATTACCTGCTATTTCTTGGGTTGCCGCCGCCATTTCATTTATTGCGGTTGCGACCATGTTGATTTCGTCTTGCTGGTGCTGGATACGAGTACTTCGCTCTTCCGCTTGGGAAGCCGTAATGTGTGATTGTTGATTCAGAGATGCTGACACTTCACTTAAACGGCTCACCATACCATGCATATTTCCGACAAAGCGATTGAAGTTAATGGCAAGCTGACCGACTTCATCATCACTACGTGGTTCAAGGCGTTGAGTCAGATCGCCTTCACCTGTCGCAATCTCTGCTAATGCATCTGAAACGCGGCTCAAATCACGGAACAAGAAGCCGACAAGCGAGGCAACTGCACCCACTACAACGAGTGTGATAATAATAGACGTAATGATTAGCTGACGAAGTAGGGATGCATGGCTCGCTTCTTCTGTCGCTTGGTCCATTTCAAGGCCCATGATCCAGTCAGTACCGGGTACATTAGCGAAATACAACAGTTTGGCTTTACCTTGAACCGTCACTTCTTCAATGCGCTTGTCTTGAATAGCAGATTCAATTGCTGGCATGCTAATTTCTTTGCTGTAATTGTTAATTGGTTTTAACAGTAGCGATTTATTAGGATGCGCTAGAAAAGTGCCATTTTGCTTGTTAATTAGCATTGCATAAGCGTTGTCACCAGCATCAAGACTAATAACATCATTGATCAGCTGATCAATTAGTACATCGGCGCCGACAACCCCAATAAATTTACCATTTTTATTTACTGGCTCGGCAATCGTAATTAGCAGTGAATTAGTAATGGCATCGAGGTATGCCGTTGTGATGATTTGTTTGCCTGCATTTTGTGCATCACGGTACCAAGGGCGAGTGCGTGGGTCATAATCTGCACGGTTACGTTCTGGATGTGAACGGAGCATATCACCAGCAGGAGTACCTAGGAATATGTCGTCAAATCCACCGGCTTTACGGGCTTGTTGTAAAAAAGGGATGACATTTTCTTCAGTGCTGTAGTCATTAAATGCACTAGCGATATCTGTTCGAATCGATACCCAATTAGAGATCCCTTCAGCAGCAGCTGCTGACAAGCTTTCTGCACGGGCATAAACACCACTACGCGTTTGGTCGAATAATTGATCTGCAGCTAACCAAGTCAAGGCAGTTGCCATGACAACAACGGCCGATAAGCTGGCACCAATGAGTTTTTGTTTTAATGATAATTTCATTTTTGGTCTCAGAGGGGAAAATGGAGTAATTCAATATAAGGTGGCGAAGTCTATAGCTATTATTTAGATTTTGCACGAAAAACTGGCGGGCATTTAAAATTTATAAAATCAACATGTTATTCTGCATTTTATTTGACGTGTTTCGCATATTTGTCAAATAAATGGCGGGGTTTAAGCATAAAAAAGCCGATGCATATAAGCATCGGCTTTTTAGGATTATTTCTATTTTTAATACTGCTTCTTTATAGCTTGAATTGTTTTATTTCTTGCTGCAGTTGATGTGACAGTTCAGATAATTCCGCTGCTTGTTGGGCGGCTTCCGTTGCTTCAATGGCTAGTTCATTAGAAACATCACGAATGCCTATTGTATTGCGAGTGATTTCTTCTGTTACCGAAGATTGCTCTTCAGCCGCCGAAGCAATTTGAGTTGCCATGTCGCTAATGTTGACTACTGCTGAATTGATTTGAGATAAACTGTCGGAGGATGCTGTCGCATCTTCGACTGTTGCTTCTGCTAATTGACGGCTAGCCCCCATGATACCCACAGCATGAGTGGTTGTTCGCTGTAATGTTTCAATCATTTGCTGAATTTCTTGCGTTGACGCGTGGGTGCGTTGGCTAAGTACCCGTACTTCATCAGCAACGACAGCAAAGCCTCGCCCTTGTTCTCCAGCTCGTGCCGCTTCAATTGCTGCATTGAGTGCTAGTAAGTTTGTCTGCTCTGCAATGCCTTGAATCGTAGATAGAATCGTATTGATACTTTGTGCGTGGGTATTTAACTCTTCAATAACCTCAGTAGCGGTTTTAACGTCTGTCGCTAAATTGGCAATTGACCCTTGGCTTTGGTGAACCTGTGCTGTCCCGTGTTCAACGACTCTGACAGTTTCACTCGATGTTTTTGCTGTATTTTCAGCATTATGGGCGATCTCTTGCGTTGCTGCCGCCATTTCATTAATGGCTGTTGCGACCATATTAATTTCATCTTGCTGGTGCTGAATACGCGTGCTGCGTTCTTCTGCCTGTGCTGCGGTTGTATGTGACTGTTGGTTGAGTGATGCAGATACCTTGTTTAATTGTTTGACCATGGTATGCATATTGCTCACAAAGCGATTGAAGTTAATGGCAAGCTGACCGACTTCATCATCACTATTGGGCTCCAAGCGCTGAGTCAAATCACCTTTTCCATTGGCTATTTCTGCTAAGGCTTGAGAGACACGAACTAAATCGCGGAACAAATAGTTAATTAACCAAGAAACAAAGAGCATGGCCAACAATGTTGCAATGGTTCCAGTCATAATTAGTTGGCGCAATAAACGCTGATGACTTGCTTCTTCTGTCTCGCGATCCATCTCAACGGCGAATAGCCAGTCACTATTGGCGATGGCATCAAAGTAAACAAGTTTGTCTTTACCTTGCTGTTGGTAGATTTCAATACTCTTGTTCTGGATTGCAGCGCCAATTGCGGTTGGTATTAATTCTGGGGCTACACTGGTAAATTTTTTCATAATTAAATTGGTATCAGGGTAGGCAATAATTTGACCTTTATTGGTCAGCAACATTGCATGAGCATTGTTGCCAACATCGTAATTGTTAATATTATTTTGTAATGAGTTTAATGGAATATCAGCTCCTACCACGCCAGATTTTTGCCCGTTTATATAAATGGGTACCGAAAAGGTAATCATTGTTTTCCCATTATCAGCACCAATGTAAGGTGATGAGATAATAACGCCATTAGCATTTAAGGCTTTGCTATACCATTCTCGTTGTCGGGCATCAAAACCTTTAAGTGCGGTGTTTTGTCCGGCAATAAATAGCTGACCCGTTAAGTCGGCATAAAATACATCGTTAAATTTTCCAATCTGTTTTGCTTGAAGCATGGCTGGCTGTAATAGCGATATATCCGTTACTTTAGATGTACTTTGAATGATGAGTTTATGGTCATCAAGCCAAGAACCAATGCTATCTGTAGCAATATTGGTGAGGCTTATTGCACGGGAGTAAATGCCATTTCTCGTTTGTGAAAAAAGTTCTTGTGAGGCAAGCCAGATCAGACTTGTCGCTATAATGCTAATAGCAATGAGTATTGAGCCGATTAACTTTGTTTTGAGGGTTAATTTCATTTTAAATATTTTTATATGGTATTGGTGACGGTATAGTACATGTTCTATACAATATAAGCACCTTGCTGTGTATGTCGGTGAAAAAAAATTCATTGATATGTGAATTGACGAAGAACCGTGTTGTCGATATGACCAGTAACAATCGTTTATTTAGATGTTTAGACGTCTAGAAGTTGACACGTATAGATGGAAGTTTTAGTCTATGACAAATTCTAAAATAGATGTCCTGTAGTCATCATGTCGAACACAACACAACAATCTATCATTAAGCCATCAGCACTTGCACTGCTGCCTTTAGGCGTGTTTCTAACCCTCTTTATTGGTGTTGGAACTTACTTAACTATGCAAGGTGTCGACTTTGCCTTTTACCAGTTGCCAGCTCCTGTTGCTGCATTACCTGCGATCGTTATTGCACTGCTACTGAGCAAAGAAAAATTAAATAAAGCAATCGAGCAGTTTTTACGTGGTGTCGGTCATAGCGACATCATTGCAATGTGTATGATTTATCTATTAGCCGGTGCTTTTGCAGCTGTTGCTAAGGCAACGGGGGGCGTGGATGCTACCGTTAATCTTGGTCTTTCAATGATTCCTGCAAGTATGATCTTACCGGGTATTTTTGTGATATCTGCTTTCATCGCAACTGCAATGGGTACTTCTATGGGTACGATTGCGGCAGTTGCGCCTGTGGCTCTGGGGTTAGCTCAAGCTGCTGGAATGGATGTCGCGCTAACGGCTGGCGTTGTACTGAGTGGTGCGATGTTTGGTGATAACTTATCGATTATTTCTGATACGACCATTGCTTCTACCCGCTCACAGGGCTGTCAGATGAAAGATAAGTTCCGTGAGAATATTCGTATTGCTTTACCTGCTGCTATTGTTGCTATGTTGGTATTCGCATTTAGTAGCACAGTTACGGAAGTACCGGCAGCGAGTGACATTGAATGGCTAAAAGTATTGCCTTATATTACGATTTTAGTGTTGGCGGTATCGGGTCTGAATGTGTTCGTGGTACTGGGTATCGGTATCTTGTTAGCGGGTGGAATTGGTCTTGTGTCGGTTGATGACTATAGCTTATCGACGTACGCAAAAGACATTTATGCTGGCTTCGGCAATATGCAAGAAATCTTCTTACTATCCATGCTTATTGGTGGTATCAGTGAGCTAATGCGCCAACAAGGTGGTTTAGCGTATTTAACGCAAATGATTAGCCGCATTATTCGAGTATTCAGTAAAGATCACTCGCAAGGACAAAACCTACGAGCAAGTGAGTTTGGTATTGCAGGTTTGGTTGGTTTAACGAATGTTTGTACTGCTAATAACACGGTAGCGATTATTGTTTCAGGTGGAGTTGCACGTGAACTAGCTGAAGAGAATGGTGTAACGCCGCGTCGTAGTGCAAGTTTGCTCGATATCTTCTCTTGTGTGGTTCAGGGCGTTCTGCCTTACGGTGCTCAAGCATTATTATTGGGGTCGGTATTTGGTTTATCACCACTTGAAGTGGTTAGCCATTCTTATTATTGCTTCTTCTTAGCGATTGCTGCCGTTATTGCTGTTTTATTGAAGCATCCTAACCGTCAATTAGCGAATGCTTAACGGTTAATGGCATTAGTACTGTTTTCATTAATTAACAGTATTTATATAAATATCAAAAGCTCTGCATTTGCGGAGCTTTTTTATGCGTGTTGCGTATACCGCGTAAATTTTGCATTTATGTAAAGTGATCCACCCAACATATTGATGAAATGAATCCGCAACTGCTGATGAATTAACTTAGACTGACGCAAGTTAAATTCTGCATGCCTTGTTAAAAATCAATAACAAGGGAGTGCAGGCAGTGGAATAAAATCAATAAAAACGATTAAGGTGGAAACCATGAAGCAACGCCTATTTGCCAAAACAGCATTGAGCGCAGCTTTGCTTGCAGTACTTTCTGGTTGTGCAAGCCAAGCTGATATCACCTCACCAGCATGGGATGCTGATAAAACATATAAGATCACTATTCTTCATACCAACGATCATCATGGTCGTTTCTGGCAGAATAAAAACGGTGAGTATGGAATGGCAGCGCGTAAAACGCTGTTAGATGAATTGCGCACGGAAGTGCAGGCTGAAGGCGGTACAGCATTGCTTCTATCTGGTGGTGATATAAACACCGGCGTACCAGAATCTGATCTACAAGACGCAGAGCCTGATTTTAAAGGCATGAATATGCTGGGTTATGATGCAATGGCATTAGGTAACCATGAATTTGATAACCCACTTGAAGTATTGCGTAAGCAAGAAGCGTGGGCTGAATTCCCAATGCTATCTGCGAATATTTATGACAAAGAAACAGGTAAGCGTTTATTCCAGCCGTATCAAATTTTTGAGCAGCAAGGGATTAAAATTGCAGTCATTGGTTTAACTACCGAAGATACGGCGAAAATTGGTAATCCAGAATATATTAGCGGCATTGATTTTCGTGATCCTAAATCGGAAGCTAAAAAGATAATTGCTGAGCTAAAAGAAACAGAAAAGCCAGACGTGATTATTGCAGCAACGCATATGGGCCATTATGAAAATGGTAACCGTGGTGTGAATGCGCCTGGTGATGTGGCGTTAGCGCGCTATGTTGATGAAGGTGATTTGGACATGATTGTAGGCGGCCACTCGCAAGAGCCCGTCTGTATGGAAGGTCCAAATATGTACAATAAAAACTTTAATCCAGGTGATGCTTGTCAGCCAGACCAACAAAATGGTACATGGATTGTTCAAGCACACGAATGGGGCAAGTATGTTGGTCGTGCGGATTTTGAATTCCAGAACGGCGAACTGGAGATGGTTAGCTATAACTTGATTCCTGTTAACTTGAAGAAAAAAGTGAAGATGCCTGATGGCTCTAAAAAGCGCGTATTTATTCAAGACGAAATCACTGAAGATCAAGATGTATTGTCTTTCTTAACACCATATCAAGAAAAAGGTCAGGATCAACTTAACATTAAAATTGCCAAGTCTAACGGTAAGTTAGAAGGTGATCGCAATGTTGTCCGCTTCAAGCAGACAAACCTTGGTCGTTTGATTGCAGCCTCTCACATGCAGCGAGCAAAAGCAGATTTTGCTGTTATGAACTCTGGCGGTGTGCGTGATTCTATTGAAGCTGGTGATATCACTTATAAAGATGTACTAACGGTTCAGCCATTTGGCAATATCGTTACTTATACCGATATGACGGGTGCAGAAGTCCTAGATTACTTAAATGTCGTGGCAACAAAGCCTGTTGATTCTGGTGCTTATGCGCAGTTTTACGGTATTTCGATGGTGGTAGAGAAGGGTAAAGTGCATGACGTTAAGATTGGTGCTAAAGCATTAGATCTTAACGCAACATACCGTTTTACTATCCCAAGCTTTAATGCTGCTGGTGGTGACGGTTATCCGAAAATTGCTGGTCATGCTGGTTATGTAAATACCGGTTTTGTGGATGCAGAAGTCTTGAAAGAGTTCTTGCAAGCTAACAGCCCTATTGATGTAAACGCTTATGCACCAAAAGGTGAAATCGTTTATAAATAAACGATATACAGATTAATGAGAACGGTATCCTATTGGCTTTTTACTATTATAAGTATTAAGCCGTAGGGTGCCGTTTTTTTATATCTTCTTGTCGTAATTATTTACCGTTGTGCTTGGACAGAGCTGTTCTCTTTACTGGTGTTGGTTGGTGGTAAGGCATATAGTAAATGGCTTAGATATCGTCATTCATCATAGGGAGTCAGCAGTAATGACACCAGCAATAAAGCTAGCTAAAAAGAAAGGGGTTCACTTTAATGTTCATCAATATGAGCATGATCCTGCCAATACTAACTTTGGTTTAGAAGCTGCTGAAGTGCTAGGTCAAAATCCGAATCTTGTCTTCAAAACATTACTATTTTCGCTTAATGGCGATCCAAAAAAGTTGGCGGTAGCCATTGTTCCTGTGTCTGGCATGTTGGATTTAAAAGCAGCAGCAAAAGCAGCTGGTGGAAAAAAAGCTGAAATGGCTGATCCGCAGATTGCAGAGAAAACAACAGGCTATATCGTGGGAGGAATTAGTCCATTAGGGCAAAAGAAGCGATTACCTACTTTTTTAGATTCATCAGCCCAGCCGTTAGAAACAATTTGTGTGAGCGCGGGGCGTCGCGGCTTAGAAATTGAACTTGCACCTAACGATTTATTGTCGCTAACGTCTGGTCAGTTTGCTTTGATTGCAAAAGAGTAGCGAAAAATAGATGAAGAGTCATAACCTCAATTTATTACGTACTTTACAAGTACTGCTTGAAGAGTGTCATGTTAGTCGTACTGCTGAGCGTTTACATATTACCCAATCAGCAGTGAGTCGGCAGTTAACCCAATTGCGTGAAGTGTTTAACGATACCTTGTTAATACGTGAGGGAAATAGACTATTGCTGACACCACGTGCTGAAGCCTTAAAGTTGAAGTTAGGTTCCCTTTTGGCTGAGTGCAATAGTTTGTTTGAACCTGTCACCTTTCAGCCAGAACAATGGCAGGGTAAAGTGGTACTATCGTCTTCTGATTATGTCGCGCAATATATTCTTCCTGAAGTGGTTGAGCATTTACGCGAGCACGCTCCACTCGTTAGTGTCGCTTATCAATTGTGGTCACCCAAGCAGTTTGAACAATTAGCCGATCTCGATATTCAATTTGTCTCTACCATGCTATCCGCCATTCCTGATGGTTTATGCGGCGAACCGATTGGGGCTGACTATCCTGTGTGTGTGATGCGTTCTGATCATCCACTCGCGACGGCAGATACACTGCAATTAAATGATTTTTTGTCTTACGATCATGCATCAGTGACTGGCGGGGGAGATAAAGACAGTTTTGTTGATCGGTGTTTAGCTGAAAAAGGATTAAGTCGACGAGTTAAGCTTTCGGTGCCTTTTTTTACTTCAGCGCTTAATACTATTTGTCGCTCTGATATGTTGCTGGTGATCCCTGAGCATATTGCTGTGAATATGATGCAACTCTTTCCTATCACCTATTTCCCCCTGCCAATATCTGTGCCCGAGCATAAATATTGGTTACTTTGGCATCCTAAATATAATAATGAACCGTCCCATCAGTGGATGCGATCATTACTTTTAACCACGATGCGAAGCTCTATGTATTCAATGCCTATGATTAATAGTCATGAGGGAGATGAATTGTTTTGATTTCTAATTATAGCCATTGCTTGTTAATTTACCGCCATGCAAAAGGAGCAAAAGCATGACACTGAGTATTTGGTTTTCGTTATTAATGATTTGTATGTTGGGGGCGATGTCGCCGGGACCAAGTTTAGCGGTTGTGGCTAAACATAGCCTTGCGAGTGGAAGGCTGCATGGTGTTGTTACATCGTGGGCGCATGCAATCGGTGTTGGTGTGTATGCATTACTCACCCTATTGGGTTTAGCGGTGGTATTAAAGCAATCACCTACTGTATTTACATTTATTTCTTATGCAGGGGCGGCTTATTTAGCTTACCTTGGGGTAAATGCACTGCGCTCGAAAGGTGGTGTGGCAGCGAAACTCTCTGCGGGTAAAAAAGCACGCTTACGTGAAGCTGCCCGTGATGGTTTGATGATTTCATTGTTAAACCCCAAGCTGGCTTTATTCTTTTTAGCGCTATTCAGTCAGTTTGTTGCTGTTGGTACTGAAATAACCAGTCGTTCCATCATTGTAGCCACGCCATTATTGGTTGATGGTTTATGGTATACCTTTATTGCTTTTGTGTTATCGAATCCGAAAGTATTGGATAAGTTGCGTACTAAAGCTAAGTTGATCGACCAATTGTCTGGTGTTGTTCTTATTCTTTTGGCAATACGAGTGGTTATTCAAGCGTAGAGAGCAGTGAAATACAATTGAATATATAAGTTTATACAATAAGAAAGGCTTTCTGGAATACGACTCAGAAAGCCTTTTTTATGAATTTTTTTAGCCTTTAGCCTTAACGTTGTCGCTTTTGATGCTTCTCACGATTGTCGAGTTTTTTGGCTGGGCTTTTCTTCAGCATTACATAAGTTGCTCCGTTACCGCCATGCTGTCGAAGTGCTGAGTGAAAACACATGATGTCAGATATTTGCTCTAACCATGTTGCGACATGACTCTTCATCATTGCTGGTGGATCAGAGCGCTCGCCCTTGCCATGAATGATAACGGCAGTACGAATATCCATGCGTTGGCATTGTTTTAGAAATTGTAGAATTTCATCTCGTGCCTGCTTTAAGGTTTTGCGATGAAGATCTAAGCGAGCTTGTATTTCGTATTTTCCAAGCCGTAGCTTTTTAAAAACACCTTCCTGAACGCCATCTCGTTTGAATTCAATAATATCTTCAGGCTTTCGCATTATGACGTTATCAAGTGATAAATATTCAGGATCACTTTCAGTAAGGGTTTGAGCTGCTATTTGCCGTGCTAAATGTGTTTCTGTTATTTGGTGTTTTTGAGTGATTTCAACTTGATCTTGTTCGAGTGGTGAAACATCGGCCATCATCTCTCGAAAGAGATCTAATTCATTGTTATCTGACATGATGCTTTGGCGTTAAGGGGCGATGAAATGATTATACGAGGCAATCTGGGAAGGATAAAGATAAAATAAATCCAGGATCAATACCGACAAGTTGATCCTGGCGCAAGTAAAATGTTTTGCGAAATGGCTCTAGTGAGGAGAGGGTGCTGACAACACTTTGTAAACAAAGTAGCCGCCAAAAAATAGCATTAAACCCAACGTAATAAAGATGACGATCATTGAAGAGAGCCCTACAGCGTTACCAAATAGAAGATCCAGCCAAAAATCCATGTGCTTTCCTTAAAGTCGTGGGTTAGTGGTTACAAGATAATCAATGAATGAAAACGTTATGATGATTTGGATCAATGGTTGGCAAGATGTTTAATTTGTGTTTTTAATGATGTGTTTTAGATCACTTAAGTGACGGTGTTTCCACTAGTTTGTGCGATTGATGAGCAACTGAATCTAGAATAAAAAAAAATGGCTTGTAAAACTTGCTTAATATTCCGTGCTGAGTATTATAGGCGACCTCAACAGCACTCCTGTTGATTATGTCGGTGAATAGTAGAGCTTGGTAGCGCATCCTGATTTTAGGTATAGCGGACCAGAGGGTCCGGGGGTAAACCTTAACCTTGTTTAGCCTCTTCACTGATAATTATTATTTCTATTGGATGCAAGTCGGATAGAATCAATCTGGTAAGATTTAAAATATACAATGTCGGTGAATAGTAGAGCTTGGTAGCGCATCCTGATTTTAGGTATAGCGGACCAGAGGGTCGGGGGTAAACCTTAACCTTGTTTAGCCTCTTCACTGACCACTATTATTTCTATT
>NZ_PYMJ01000056.1 GCF_003025615.1 Photobacterium frigidiphilum
AATATTCAAGAGGTTATCGATTTTCTGCTAAGCGATATTGAAATCGATTTTTTGGCTGCAGCCTAGTGATACCAAGGGTTACAGAGGAATCTGGTGACAAACCGTTCTTTTAGTCAGAGAACCCTTTAAAGTCCCTGTAATATATAGCTGGCTTGAAGGATACGGAATCGGAGGACATGCAGTTCTAGACATTCTGCGTCAACCGGGGTGTTTGCGATGTGCGTATGTTGAGCCGAATACTGGGGTACGCGGTCTAGCATCCAACCTCAATTTCATAGAACCCGACCAGAATGTAGTTAAAAACTACGCTGGCTGTGGTGAGATGTTTATCCCTTATGGCGCAATCAGCTCCACACAAACAGCTCTTATCGCAGCAGATCTGGCTGTCGGATATCTGGAAGGGAAGTTGACTGAGTCAAAGAAAGTTAGCTGGAAAGGCGATAGCGCAGATGCAGAGCGCGAAGGGCTCAATCTCACTCCAAGATATCAAACTTTCACATCCTCTTTAAAGAAGCAACCCTTACGGCATCCTCTGTGTGACATATGCCAGCCAAAGGAGTTCATCACCTATCAAAGCAAGTGTGGAAAGCGCCTTTACCTCCCTCAGACTCTTCATCAAAAGTTGTGTACCTACCGGCAAGAAGAGCCAGCATCAGTGGAGTCAGCTGGACTTCTCATTGGGTATTACAACCGGAACGGTGAAGTCTTAATAGATACCTTTACTACTCCAAAAGCATCCGATCAAAGAACCCGGACGACGTTCAAGCTGGATTCACAGGCTCACCAGGCAGAAATTGAAAAAGCCTATACCGCATCAGAACAGTTGTTGGGCTACGTTGGAACCTGGCACACTCACCCCCAAGACGTGCCGCGCCCCTCAAGCCCTGATAAAACTGACTGGCGAACCCATGAACAGGACAACTCCGATCGCCCACTGTTTTTTATTGTCGTAGGCATAAAAACAACGTCGGTCTACACCCTGGAAAAGGGGAAAGTCATCGAACTATCGATCGTTCAGGAGGAACATTGCTAACTATGTGGAAATGCTGTAAACGACTGTTCTCTATTGTCGTGCTGAACGTCAACTTTGAAAATGGCTATGATGCTAAATACGCAATCCGGAATGGCAACTTTTTTGTTATTGTTGGTAGTAGACAAGTAAATATTCACATCAAAATAAATAATAAATTTGAAAAATTATCGAGGAAAGTGAATGGTTAATAAAGTTGATCAGTTTTGTAATCAGGCAGCGAGTTCTCCAATTGATTCACTGGATAATTTTAATCAATACCACAAAAACCTTAAGAAGCTAGTAAGCTGGAATGATGTGGGAATTTTGACTGACAACGATGATAAAAATACCATCATTCTACTTAGCCTTAATGAAGAAGTAGTAGCTACGCTAAGGTTATGTCTAGTACCACGTGACACTGCAAACTGTCTAGCAAATTTATCTGAAAGCAAAAGTGTGGTTACATACAGAAATATCCAAGGTTATCAAATAACGAGCTACGATCTGTTAACACTAGACTCAATAAGTGGTATCTGGATTAAAGCGGGGCAACAAAGCGTTAATTTATCGATCGATGAACTAGAGAATTTATTCGTCCGCTTCGAGGATGATCGGAAACTAAAAGGCAGAGGGAAAGACTTCACTGCAGATACCAAAAATACTGTATGGAGAGAAAGCTATGGTCGCTGCATGTTCACCGGATGTGGTGAAAAGTTAGACCATGATACTATTTCAGGGACGACTGGAAACTATGCTTATTTAGCCCATAACGTTGCGTCTTCTGAGCAAGGTGCCAGAGGGGTCACAGAACTGTCTAATAAACTTTCCAACAATCCTGACAACGTTTTACTTCTATGTGACAAGCACCATAGACTTATAGATAAAGTAGCTGCAAGCGACTACACCGCACCAATGTTATCAGCAATGAAAAAAGAGTTTAGTATTGTTGCTAATAGCTTACTGGACGGCCTAAAATACCAGCCAATTCCAGTTTATGCAGTACTATGACCAGTAAACTCTCAAACTGTTTCACCACCATCATATCTTCAGGTTGCTAGTAGCCTCTCCAGAATTAAACGCCGAATGCATGAACAGATAAACATTCTGAGCAACAATGAAGACTTATTGATTGATTCCCCAGATATATTTTGGCAATTGATGCCTAGTGTAATTCAAAGTGCAGCAGACAAGATCATTCAACAAACAAAGGGTTGTGGCTTCAATGCTGCTTTATTTGGCTTCGGACCAACATCTTCACTTATTGGATTAGGTGCTAAATTGGGTAATAAAAATGATGTAACGCCTATGTTACGTTTTAGGGAAGGTGGGAACTGGTCTTGGCCTAGTGAAGTAGCTGTAGGTGCTTTTTATGAAATAGAAGGTCTAAACGATTTAACAGAAAATGCTGACATCATCATAAACATCGCCTTAACTGCCGAGCCAGAAAGTCTTATTGGTGCTTCAAAAGCTTTAAGTCGTAATAAAAACGCTCAGATCATCACTATAAGAGCCAAAGAAAAATATATGGGGAACGGTGCAATTCCACACCCTGAAGACGGAAAAACTTTGACTGCCGAACTTCAGTCTATTTTTCACAAACTAAAATCTGATTATAGCATTCAAACCATACACTTATTTACTTGTGCTTCAAACGCTGCGGCTGTTTTCATTGGTCAGGCTTATGATACTCACCACCCAGAAGTTATCATTTATGATTTTGATAGCAGTACAATGGTGCCAAGGCTGCAATTGAAGAATGAGAACCATAAATGCCAAGTATCAGTTTTTCAACAGTAAACGTTGTACATGGAAAGTAGTCCTTAATCATACATGAGAAGTGCGTATTCTGCTGATTCCGATCGCGCATTCCGGTTTTAACCGATCACCATTTTTCACTTTTTTCTCTACCCTTATTTTTAACTCAAGTGATCGGATTGCGCCAGTTTTCGCATCGATTCTCCTCTCAATTCTATTCGGTGGCTGTTGTGCAACAAGCGATCTAATAATGCATCAGCGATCGTCGTGTTACTTATCATGTTATACCAATCACTTACCGGTAATTGACTCACCATAATGGTACTACTTTGCTGATATCGATCTTCCAACACCTCAAGTAAGTCACTCGACTGTTTTTGTGTCAGCTTTTCCATTCCCCAGTCATCGATCACTAATAATTGTTTTTTGGCTAAATTAAGCAGCACTTTTTGGTAAGTTCCATCAACGCGAGCAGCGGCTAAGTCATCCAGCAAACGGCTTAAACGATAGTACCTGGTGAGATGCTGTTGCTCGCAGGCTTGCTCTGCCAATGCACAAGCAACGTATGTTTTTCCTGCTCCAGTAGGCCCTGTGAGCAAGATGTTTTGACAGTTATGCAGATATCCGCCCGTCAACAATTCAGACATCAACTTGCGGTTCAAGCCTCGCTCAACACGGTAATCGAGCTGATTAGGGCTCGCAGAGAGCCGGAGTTTGGCTTGCCGTTTTAGCCGTTCAACCTTATTTACATTACGACAGAGGAGCTCATACTCCAGCAGTAAACTGAGTCGTTCATTGAAACTCAATTCAGCATAAGTCGTTAGCTGCTCTTCTTGGCGCACCAGCGCGTCGGCAGCATGACTTAAGCGTAAGGCTTTCAGTTGTTCATCCAGTTGGCTCATGACGTTCTCCTAGTGATAATAATTAGACCCACGCACATTGCTGTGTTCTAGATTTAACTCACCTTGTTCAGATGAGGTATTTTGTCCTTCTCGATTATTTTTTAGCAGGTTTTCAATAAATTGACGATGAGGCCGTTCTGCAAGCAAGGCGTCTTTACTGGCTTGTTCAAGTCTGGCTTCGCCATATTTACGGGCAAGACTTAATAGGCCGAGACAGGTGCGATAAGCCTGTTCAGGATGGGGTTTACTGTTCAGCTGATACTCCACCACGCTTTGCGTGGCGAGGCCGATGCTTTTGCCCCAACTCATCAACCGTTTCGGCGACCAGTTCTGGTGTTGATGGTTACGTGGCATGTGTTCTTCAAGCGTGGTGAAGCCATATTCTTTTTTGTTCCTCGAGTGTTGAGCCACCAATAATCCTTGATGATATAGGCGAACGATCCGCGATGTGGCTTCCAGATCAACGTGTTGGCCTACGAGGCTGTGTGGTATTGAGTAAGCATGTTTACGGTAAAGAACATGGTAATCCGGCGCAACTTTGGCGCGTTTTGTTTCCGTATATTCATAACGCTGATTGGGTAATTGCTTTAAGGCTGGCTGATCAAGCAGTTCAAACATCGCTTTACGTGACGCGCCAACTAGGCGCATGGTGCGGCCATTTAAATCAATTGCGAGTTCACTAATTGCGAGATTAAGACTGGCTAACGTATGGAATACTTGATGGCGTAAACGCATTAAGATCCAGCGTTCAACGATAAGTACGGCGTTCTCAGCCTTCGCTTTATCCTTGGGTTTATAAGGTCTTGCAGGCATCACTGCGGTTCGATAGTGGTTCGCCAACTTACGGTAATTGTCGTTCAACTGAGGTTCGTAACGGTGGGCTTTTTTAATCGCAGGTCTTAAGTTATCAGGCACCAATAAGTTTGGTACCCCACCAAAAAATTCAAATGCATTGGCATGGGCCATAAGCCAGCTTTCTGAATCCTGGCCCTCGCTAGCTTCGACATAGGTGTAATTAGATGCGCCAAGTGTGGCGACAAATATTTGCGCTCGACGGCATTCCCCGGTGTCTGGATTGACGATATTGACGGTAGGCCCACAGTAATCAATGAAGAGCTTATCGCCAGCAACGTGATGCTGACGCATACTGCGTTTTTGGGTTTTAAGCCAACGAGTATACAGCTCACAGAACTGCGCATAGGCATAAGCAGCATCCAGATATTGCTGCTGATATTCTTCCCACAGTAAGCGCTTAGTCATACTTTTACGCTTCAACTCTTTGTAGCACAAAGTAAAATCAGGTGGGACTTTGTTCTTGTTGGGCTTTCTGCCTAAGTACAAGGCATTATTTATTTCGGTGTCAGAACAACCTTCGGGCAGTGGCCAACTGAGTGAGCTGGTTTTAAAGCGAGTTAATAGCTCAGAGACAGTTGAAGGGCCTATCGACAGGCAAGATGCAATGTCACGATGGGATAAGTGACTATCAAATTTAAGGCGTAATAGATCTCTAATTTTACTCATGGTGATCCTCTTTTTCGGCATGACACTGTCTCTTTTGTATTTTTGGATACAAAAATGATAGTGAACAATTGATTTAAAAGAGAAAAATAGGTGATTCTGTTTTTAATCGATCACGAATCTGCTAAAACGATCGCGATTCTGGTATTAGACCAAAATCGATCGGATAAGAGCAGAATCAGTGATCGGTTTAAATCGGAAAGTGCGATCGGTTAAGACCAGAATCGGTGTTCGGGTAAGCCCAGAATATGCATCCCTCCGAGATACAAAAATAACGCAAACATCGCGGTATCACTGTACCGTCAACGAATGCAGATAGAAGAGAATTTTAGAGACACTAAAAATGGCAAGCTGGGCATAAGTTTAGAGTATGCAAATTCAAAATCAGTGGAAAGGTTTGACAATTTACTTCTTATTGCAGGGTTGATCTTATTTATCATTTGGTGCGTTGGAAGAGCCGCGGTAATGAAAAAAATTCATTATTCACTACAAGCTAATTCACTTAAATATCGGGCAGTATTATCCACGATTTACATTGGTCGAGAAGTTGCAAAAGACGGCAGGTATACCATAACGATAGATGAATATGTTTACGTGCTAGCTCATTTATCAGAGCTAGCAGTTAGCATGGAGGATCTACTATGATGAATATTTTGTGGGGATCCCTCAGCTCCCGATAGTTATTTAAGGTGTAGGTATGCTTCTTAAAATGATGGCGTTTTTTATCATTTTGTTTGTAAGGCATGTGTTAAATAGCTAATCGGAATGAAGGGTTAGCTATGATAACTGAACTCAGTGTTAATGGAATAATTGAGTGTTATCTGAGCGATTCAACAAAGCCCATTATATTGCAAAATTCTGTTTTAAGTTCAATCGACGGTTTAATTTAGAAATATACTGGACAGCTAATTTAGTCAAGAAAAGCCCGCCTACGACGGAAACTTATACACTATAGGCGAACTATTCTTGAATTCCTTCACCCACATCGTGATGCCCAATAGCTACCAAGCGGTCTAGCCGTATAAAAAGATCACATAGCTTTAGTTGCAACAAAGCTATTACTAACGGGGGAACTAACCATATCAGATATGTGACATCACTATATTGGGTCAATACGCTCACAACCTGAGTAAATAGCCTTTGGAGGATTATATTAAATTGAGATAATCACTTAATCATTATTATAAATGATACACGTACCATCACCTTCAATAGCACATACATTTCGACGTTCGTTAAGCACTTTTTCTTGCACATTCATCTCCTTCCATTCCTGATCATCAGCATATCGTGTTTCTACACATGCAGTAGCCAGGAATATAGTTAAAGTAAGTACAATAAGTAACTGAGGTTTAAATATCATAAATTATCCATTATTTTTTCTATACAGCACATCCACCTTCTGTTTTCTGGCTGTAACTGTAGCTATAGTGAAAAATTATACAGAAGTATAAAATTACTGACTTCTAAATATAATTAAGCTTTAAGTGTATAGAGCTTATCTTTCAAATTAATAGTCAGAATTTGAAAGGTAATGAGTACGGGTGGAAGTCATAACTCAGCACTTCAATTTATAAAGTAACCTAAATTTTACATTTGTTATAGTTTTTTAAATACTATAACAAGAGTTTTCCTTCAGCATCACAACCACGCTTACCTTTTCTTTTGCCTCCTACCAAGTTGTCATCAAGATCTATAATACCTGAAAGTCGGTACAGGCAATCTCTATGGCCCATAGTTACTCTTGCTTTACTAAAAATCAATTGTGCCGTTCGCTAGTTAACCTCGATAAATTTTCTGAGTCTAAAAAGCAAATAGCCCAAAACTATTTATTTAACGGAACATGGCTACCATGAAATAAAATGTCAATGGTTATTGATATTTGTTTATAATATTATCTGCACATCAATATTACGAGTTATCGCGTCATATCCGTTATCACAACCACACTAAGGGAAAACAAAACCATTGGATATCTCAGTTGATTTAAATAATCAACTTCAGTCCCAAGCTGACGTTGCTATTCAAATAGGCAGCTTCTGATATTTAATTGCACGCTGTATTTTTAAGGAGGTAAACACTATGAATATGGACAAGCTGACTCCAGTTTACGACACTACCCTTTTCATTTGTCGATCGCGATGCTCCAGTAACAGAGCGCATTTGATGAGCCTCCGATTGATGGGCGAGCGAGCAATATGAATATCTCGCCCAATCATGATTTCCTCGATTTCATAATAATTCAGTTTATGAGCAATGTATTAGCGAACAGACTGGTGAATTATTTCGGATAGAAAGTGCCTGACTGAAAAATAAATAATCGTGTGATTACATTAAGTGGAAAGCTTCAGTGTTCATAATACATTGAGTGACTTTTCAACAAAACCTGTTATTTAAGATACTAGCCTTAAGAATAGACATCCTTTAATCCTTTAGGCCTTGTTTTAAAACGCTTGTGCAGCCACATCCATGCTGGAATATCGCGATTAATCATATTTTCCAGCTCTTGGTTTAGTATACTTGCAGCGCTTAATGGGTTTCGCCTTTCAATTTTATTGCTGAGATCATTTCCGACGTGCAATGTATAGTGGTTATTCTCAACTACTGTCACACCAGAAATTACAGCACAACGTGTCGCATCAATTAGTACACTCGATCCCGCAGTACTCGCAGCTTGCTCTACCGCAAAAAATGGAGCAAATATCGAATTATGAGGGCCATAGTCATGATCAGGCAAATACCAAAGTCGATCACCTTTTTTTAATACCTTTAGCATAGATTTGATATCCTTACGATCAATCATCTGATGACCATTACGAGTGCGCCCGCGATGTTGAATAAATTCGTAAACAGGATTTGAATGTGGTCGATATACACCATAACCTTTTGCGAACTGGCTAAAGATACGAGCTGTCATTTCAAAGTTTAAGTGATGACTACATATGACTAGAACTCCACGATTATTTTCCTCTTGTTTAAGTAGCATTTCCTTGCCAATTACAGAAGATATTCTTCGAGTACGCCATTCAGGCCAGAACCAAGCCATCCCAGTCTCAATCAGAGCCATTCCTGTATATTGAAAATTCTTTTTCACTATCCTGCCGCATTTATTTTCTGAATATTCAGGAAAGCAAAGTTTCAAGTTGCACTTTGCTACTCTATAGCGTTTTTTTAAAATATGCATAGTTAGCAATCCAATAATATACCCAAGCTGGCGTAATAGAAGGTACGGAAGAATATTTACTATAAATGCAAGCAATAAAAAGCCAAACCAGGTAGGCCAATATTTAGGTGTAAGTAGTCTTAAGGAGAATGAATAATGTGTAGGCATATACTGCTCCGAATTTTGAGGCTAATTTCTTAGTTATGTGCTGCTTCCATGCAGATTTTTTTCTATACGTCATGCAGTCGATATAAAAGTTTATTTTATTAAGTAATTTTTTGACATTAAATTCATGTGAATTATGATTTGCTGCATAATATATCATATTTATTATGCAGCACTGATTATACCAGAATAGGCCGATCATCTCTGATAAGCCTATTAATTTGTAATGTGTTCAGAAAAACAAAGGATAATGGCAGAATTACTATTAATTGAGCATCAGAATACGACAGAACATTTACCGATAATAATTCCCACATTACTGGATAGTTCTGTATTTTCTGATTAGTTACAACAATCCCAAAAAAGAGCCCTAATATAATAAATTACAGCATCACATCAGGCCATCATTATATTAATAATTAATTAACAAGTGAGAGGTAAATGATGACCATTAATTTACAAGGTATTAATATTGCAGAGTTAGCGTCCGCCAGCCTATATCCATAGTAAGAAATATTGAAATTCCTTACTATGGACAGTAAAATTAGCAGGCTGTTAGTTACTGCCTGTATTCTATTCCAAGTTGCCATCGCTCTTTTTAACAGAAACTTTTACATCTTCTAAGCCAGCGTCTTCAAGTTGTCGTTTAATGTTTTTCTCCATTGAGACCTCACTTCCCTCTGTTTGTGGCATGGAGACTTGCTCAAAGTACAACTCGCCAGTGTACTGATCTTCTGCGTAAAACATCCCCTTTACACGGGCCTTTTTCGGGGCTAATACCTTACCTAACCAGTAACGGGTATCGAAAGAGCCTTCATTTTGTGCAATCCAGTTCCAGTCCCAAGTTTTATTTAAACCTGGGATATCACGATGGTCCCATTGAAATTCAAAGCTTTTATCCTCACCGGAAAAACGGCCAACAGAAAAAGTACTGTTGACGGTAGGTCTATCTTTAGGATGCGTTAGCAGACCGTTACCTCCCCAGCGCATAAAACCATTAAAGCCCAGATCGTAAGAAACATCTGCATCAAAAACATAAGGATAAGATATATCTGCACGATATACGTTTAAAAGTACTTTCAACGCACTATTGGCAGGTACCATTGGTCTAGCTTGCAAAGAAACAGTATTACTCTCATCACCACCACTAGCTGTCCCCCACCCCTGCGTCGAACCAATAGTAACCTGGATAGACTTATCAACACCTCCGGTAACCTGTGGACTTTTGAAAGCAGTGCTAACTGCAATACTTTCACTGAAACCGTAATCATTATGCTGTGACCAATTTGTTGATGTTTTATAATTTATATCTATTACGTATTGCTGAGGGATACTTGTTTTGTTGATCGCGCTAGATGAAATAGTATTGATCAGTCTTTTATTCGAATTAACAATCGAACCGTCAATTTTAAATGAAGTAGGATTCATGGTATAAGAAAAGTTCTTGACCATGAGAGTACTTCTCTCATCGCAACGATAACCTTCACAAGGTCCTTCATTACCACGAATTTTCCAAGTATTTGCGTTAGAATCCCACCAGACTTTCATATCTTGCCCGACTATTTCTAAAGCTGGACCTCCAGCCCAAGCGTACCCCATCATATGAGCTAGTCGGAAATTAGGTGTAATAAAATTGTCCTTGTCATTAAGCAAGTTCCATTCTACACGCTGCTTCGTACCTTCCTCGATATAGACAGGGTTGAACTTGAGAATATTCATATCAGCCTTAAGCGGATAACAGGCCGTTGAATCTGCAGATCCTTTCTTGATCTCCCCTTTGTAACCTGGTCCCATTATAATCCAACCATCAGCCAGAGTGACATAAGACCAATTACCTAACTTGTTCATTATAAAATCTTTGAATCGTAAAGCCTCATCACGAGTTATAACCCTGAAATTAGGTTTACACGTTTCAGATCCAAGACTGTAATGAATCTCCGCTAGTTCAGGGTAAAATTGATTATTATCTGATGCTAATACTGAAGGCATGTAAGCTAAAGGCAACAAACATAATAAAGTGAGTGTTTTTTTCATAGGAATCTTCTTTGTTTTATTGTTAGTTAACAATAAAAGTAATAAAAGATCACTGCAATGTATTTGTTGGGAAAATACACTAACAGGTATGCATAGGCTTGGTAAATATTAAATATGAGACATTGGTCCATATTCATTCAGCCCATCTCGTTTAAATAATTATAAACAACCTATACATATTCATAATTAAACTTTAATATTTCTTAATAATTAATTGTATGTAAGAGAGGTTTATACAATGAACTATCTCACCTCTTTAAAAGATTAAACATGGTGACAATTAACAACAAGTAACAAGCAGTTAATAAACAATTAAATAACAAATGGGGGGGGTAATGGTCATAAACTTGTTGGCCATTGATGTTTCCAAGAATACTTTTCTACTTCAAAGTATTGATCGTAATAGCAATCCTATTAAAAAAACGATTATCAAGAGGTAAGCTAGTGAATATATCTTACGTGGGTGAGCTAACAGCAATGATGTCCGTTATTCCAAATCCACATGTATTTAAGAATGGTCGACATATATCGGCGCGGTTTGATCTAATGCTAAGGCAATATTCAGAATTATGTCTTACCCATCGACTCTAGCGAGCCAATGAGCTACACGAACCTCAGCGACATGCTGGCAGAGCGAGGAATTTCGATTAATCGCTCTACCATTTATTATTAATTTATTAAACATGCTCCAATATTACGTAAGAAATTACGTCGCCATCAATTCATTCGGACAGACTTCTAATGGCAACTCTATAAAACCTACGTCACAGTGAAGGGAAATGTCACTACCTTTACAGTGCAATCAATAAACAAGGCGGTATTCTGGATTATCACCCTTCTCGAAAAACAATAAAAAAAGAATTTTATCAAAAACTTATCTGATTACCACCGAACCTCAGCTAATTTGAGTAGCCGCTGGGGCATCGGTGCAGTTTGAATACTTGAATAAATTAGCTGTTCCATCATCTTTTCTAAGTTAAACCGCCGATTAAACTTAAAACAGAACTCTGCGAGGTAGCACGGAAGGTGCCTGTTATTAATAGCGTGATACGTACCATGCATGGCATTTTTCACATTACTAATCATGGTGTTAACCCACTTGAAATAAGGTAACTCCACACAGTCTGCGCCTCCGCCTGTAACGATGGCAAGATGAAAGATATTGGCTTCCTCAATACCTCTAAAACAAGCTAACCCATCAGAGATAGCCAATGATTTAGGGCGTAAATGCGCCTTGGCCCATTTCGTCAGCTCTACTTTTCTGAACCCTTCAACAGCGCTAAAGCGCATCCGCATTGGGCGACCTTCTTTATTCATCGAAACCGCAGCAACAAATGGTCGTTTTCCCTTTGCTCCTCGCCCACGAATACCACGCTTAACGCCACCCCAATAAACATCGTCCATTTGGACATATCCATCCAAAGGTGATTCATCATCACGCTCTTTCATGGCTTGCATAAGCTTGTGCTTTAATCGCCATACTGCGTTATATGAAACACCGAGTAGTCTTGAAAGTTCAAGAGCTGAAATACCGGTTTTGTCGCAAACCGGTGTGCTGAGTTATGATATTCGCCAGCACTCATTACTTTTATCATTATGACCATCCTTTTTTCAGGCCGACACTTTCCTTCAGAAATTATTCTACTGTCTGTTCGTTACTACCTTGCTTATAAACTTAGCTACCGTGAGATCGAGGAGATTATTGCTGAACGAGGTATCCATGTTGATCACTCAACCTTGAACCGCTGGGTGATAAAGTATGCGCCATTGCTAGAATATCGAGCTCACAAAAAGAAGAAGCCAGTAGCTTCTTCGTGGCGAATGGACGAAACGTATATCAACGTAAAAGGCCAATGGAAATATTACTATCGAGCCGTTGATAAATATGGTGATGTGATTGATTTTCTACTGCGTGATAAGCGAGATGAAAAAGCAGCGAGAGCCTTTTTTCAAAAGGCCATCGGCCAACACGGATTACCTGAAAAGGTGGTGATTGATGGAAGCCATTCCAACGCATTAGCACTGCACAATATCAACGTTGAGCTTTGGCATAGCGGACGCATGCTGAGTCTTATTGAGATCCTTTCAATTAAGTATCTGAACAATATTGTTGAGCAAAGCCACCGCAGAGTGAAAGGTAAAATGAACCAGGCACTAGGCTGGAAATCTGACGAAGGAGCAAAAGCCACATTAGCTGGTGTAGAACTGTGGGCGATGATTAAAAATGGACAGCTCGACAACCCTGAAGGCTTATCTGTTTGGGGGCAGTTTTACGCGCTAGCAGCCTAATTGTATCTGAAAATCAGTACGCTTGTACTTCTACAGAACTTTGCGACAGAGCCAAATAAAGCAAGCCTACGCTATTTCATTTAATTGCCACTGTGCATATCTCTTTATCATTGAACGCGCCTCTCAAATGAAAGTGTACTCACTTGGTCTATTGCTCGTTGGTTGATAAGCTACCACTAGTGCAGGGCAGTTGCACTGCACATATGTAGAATTGACGTTCATGGTAAGGAGTATTGAAATTCCTTACCATCAAGGAGTCAAGTCTTATCAACACAAGATGATAGCTGAACTCAATGTTAATGGAATAATTGAGCATTATCTGAGCGCTTCAACAAAGCCTTAAGCCCAGCATTATGAGTTGGAGAATTACAGCTTGAAGAAAGAAAGTTGTTGTTTCTGTTTTTCAGCTAATTCTGATAACTCATGGCTTGCAGCTGCACTTTGACTAATACCAATTACATTTTGGTTCACGATTTCAGACATGTTAGTGACGTTACGGTTAATGTCTTGCGTTACCTGTGACTGTTGCTCTGCCGCTGTCGCCACTTGCGTATTCATACCACTAATCTGGATAACAGATTCAGTGATACCGACAAGTGCATCATTCGCTTGATGTGCAAAACGCTGGTTTCGTTCTAACATTTCCAAGCTTGATTGCATGCTTTCATTCGCATTGCTTGATTGTGATTGTAATTCTTCAATAATCACTTGAATTTCTTGTGTCGACGTTTGTGTACGTGCAGCAAGCATGCGTACTTCGTCAGCAACAACCGCAAAACCGCGACCAGATTCACCCGCACGTGCGGCTTCAATAGCAGCATTCAATGCTAATAGGTTAGTTTGCTCTGAAATACTGCGAATCACTTCTACTACATTGCTGATTTGCTCTGATTGATCTTTTAAGCGCGTTACAACACCGGCAGCTTCCGACAAAGTTTGCGTCATTTGCGCACTCGCCGCATTGGTTTGCTCAAAGATGTTCATACCTTCTTTTGCTAGTTCATCGGTTTGCTTTGCCGTTGCATCAGCTGCTGTCGCATTATCGCTTACGTTATCTGCAGTACTTGATAACTCATTTACTGCAGAAGCAACTTGATCGATCTCGTTCAGCTCAAGCTGCGCATTGGCTTCAGATTGAGTCATTACTGCTGCAAGCTCTGTCGATGCAGAGGCAACATCTTCACTAATACGAATTAATGAATCGACTGTTGTATGAAGCTGAATAACCGTTTTATTGATATCACCACTAAGTTCGGCAAGCTCATTAGTACCATCTTGTTCTGCACGAACTTGAAGGTTACCTTGAGCCACATTACGCATAATCGCTTGTAGTTTTATAATAGGGTTAACAATTAAGCCTGATAACCACCATGCTATTACTGTTGCAAATATAAAAGTTAACATAATTGTTATTGTTGCTGTATTCATTAAATTTTCATTATTCTGAGTACTTTCTTTCAAGCTCATGGTTGCGTATGCATTAACACGTTGAGACAGCGCATTAATCGTCAATACCATTTTATGGCCCACAGTGCGGTACTGCGCAATAAAATCCGACTTTTCTTGTTCTGTTATGTTACCACTGTCATATTCATTAAATAGCATGACTGACCGACTCGAGTAATTAATATAATCAGTGATTGCCAATCTTACTACATCGGTATCTGATTTGAATTTTTGTTGCTTATTAAGTACTTGTAGATCATTAATAATGTCTATAGTTACAGAACGTAATTCATTTTGAAAAACGCTACGGCGTGACGCATCATAAATCGCATAAACAGCATTGATACGGAGTGGATAAATTTGATTAGTAACCTTTGATAACACATCTTTATACTTAATCAATGAATTAGTATTGGCCATTATGACTTTCTGCTCATCTTCAAGCTTATTTTTTATCACCCAGAGCGATGTAAATAAAATAAAAGTAAGAATAACAACAGGAAATAAAATTTGAAGACGGATCGATAATTTTTTTAAAAATAAGTACATTGCAACCTCGAGACAAAATTTACGTAAGGATTTAATGGAATCACTGTGAATCGTTTAGTATTACTTTATAGTTTTCTTGATTACCACCGAAACTCAGCAAGCTTGAGTAAACGTTGAAGCATCGGTGTTGATTGAATAATAAACGCCATGTATTGATTTGTAATATTAATAATCATAGTGTTGATCCGTTTAGAATAAGATGATTCTACACAAACAGCTCTACCACCAGAGGCCAAAACGTAGGTTTCCTTTAGCTCTTCAGTGGCATACTTATCGGCTACATTATTAATAATTATGCACTTTTGAAACTTAACGTTATTTTTAGCCATGATCTCGCTTATATAAGTTCAGTTAAAAATCTAAGTATTAGAGGGAATCAAATCATTTATATTTTATGCAAAGAAACGGTTCTCATTCAAATATTATGTTGACTTTGTTACATTTATGGATTTTATTTTTCTTGAAAAATATACATAAATTATTTGTTGATATGTATTTAGTATTTTTTTCAACTAAAAGTTGAAAGCTCATGATTTCATCACCTTGCATTAGAACATTTTTTTTAATAGGTAATGAATTTAATGTAATATCGAGTATATCAGAAGTAATATTTTCATTTTTTACAGTTACAATTAATTTTGCTATATTTTTTTTAGATAAGATCACTATTTCGCTTGGTTTTGCATTCACCTCACTAAATAATGAAAATTTTAATAAAATAATATAAATCAATATATGTGTTACTGTCACTTTAAGTCCTTTAGTTGATTAACAATCAATACTATGTGGGTAAACATTCAAATTTAACTTACTATAACAATAGATATTGTTGTACACTCATCTATTGGGAACTATTATAATTATATAATCCCATAATAATATTAAATTAATGAAATTTCATATACTTAAAAGCTATAGCGATAACCCATTTGGTAGTTACTTTCATCTAATTCTTTCCAGTGTCTATATTCTGCATTAAGTTCTAAATCTGAGTTTTGTGAGAGCTCAATTAAATTTGTTAAACGTAATTCATGCTGTCCTTTCTTGCTAAAATCAGTATATCGATATGACGGTTCGATTTGAAGCCCGTTAATTGCATTAAAGCGCAAACCAATTTCAGCAGAAAGACCAATTTTATCTTCTTTGAATTTGCGATTTTTGCACGTTTTTTTGTTCTCAACATTTCCACTGTCGATATTGATTTCACGGTCAGTATCATAACTTGCATAACCAACTGATGTATAATAATTTGTCTGAGTGGAAAGAGGAATATAATATCCCATAGAAAAATAATCCTGAACTAATTTTGATGAAGATCGAATGGTTGAACCAGTTCGATATTCAGCGAAAAAGTTATTGACAAAATTCCAACTGCCACGAAAGTAAACGCCATGTAGCTTTTTATATGCATTGTAATGATATTTGTTGTCGAAATGCTGCCCCATTCCATCTTTTGCTACACTAGTTAGTTGGTAACCTCCAGACAGGAATGAATAAGAGCTATTCGCACTTACTGATATGCTTGTAAATAAAAATAAAACTACAATTATCAAATTCAAGATAACACCCTTAATAAAAACCCAATATTCTAATAATAGTTAAATGTTACTATTTCAATCCACATGTAACTTATTTCAAACAATAAATTACATGTGCCACGTACATATTAACACCTGATAAAGATGGATATAATTTCAATAGATGTTTTATTTATCAATATTTACTGAGTTATTTTCATCAACAGACCAAGAGTAATACTTTCCTTCCTTATACTTAACCTTGAATTTACCTGAAGAAAACCTTACTAAATTATCATTGTAAATATCATTACTTGTAACTAACTGTTCTAATGTTTTAATCACATAAGATTTGCCGATTTCTTTAGATTTTGGGTTTGAATCTATAATCCAAGCGTTATGAATTTCAAGACTTGGGTTTGATGACTTATAGTTTTTAATTTCTAAGTTTAATAATCCAAATGAAATTAATGGGATTTCATTTTTAGATAATGTGATATTGTTTTCTCTACCAAAAGATAATGTTGTTACAGTTAAGTTGTCATCTTTTATTTTAATGTCAAATTTTGTTTTTGAGGTTATTTTAAAATCAATTAAGTTTTGATTTTGAGATTGATGCTCACCAATAATGCATTGTGATTTATTTTGATTTATACACTTAAGAACAATGGCATCCAAAAGTAGATTACTCGCACTAGTCACATATTTTGCATGATTTAGTTTTTCATTTTTAATCTCAAATGGCTTGCTAAAACTGTTAACTAAATCTGATACGGGATCTGACTGACCCGAATCTTGAGAAATTGTGGTTTCTTTATCCCCCCCCTTATTATCATCTTTACTACTTTTACAACCTTCAATCATAAAAAAAACCAAAACAATTAAAACAATATTTTTAAAGCTCATGCTAAACCTACTTCAATTTATAAATAAGATGCATATCTTGATGCATCCGCAAACTAGTACGAAAGGTATTCACAAAGGTGATGAGAGTCAATTACTTATTTTAATAAGGTATGTATATTACAGGATATGACAGTATATATACAAATAAGTCATTTATTGTAACTAATACCGCCACTTGTTTTTACGAATAAGTGATAAATTAACGGGTTTAATGTAATGAACCATCCCACCCATATCGTCTCACCAGACTATAATTAATTAGCTTACTAGGTATTGACAATAATATTTTTCAACTTCATTGTGTTGATTGTAAGAGCAAACCCATATTCATGTTAATAAATTTCAATATTCCTTCCCTATGAACATAGTTTGCACGCGCTGACTTTTTTCGCCCCTGTTATTTACGGTGTACTCACTCGGTATCCATTAAAACCAACCAACTTTGGCATATCCTTTTAGCATCGCGGCATAACCTAGCAAGGTGGACTTCTTTCTCTCTTTCATCTTTAAGGTGTCATATACTTTGGGTAATATCTCTCTACGACCTCAGTTTCAGGTAGTGGCCAAAATAACTGACAGTCCACAGAACGTTTCTATCTTTTGGGCGAAATACACCTTCCAGTACCGTTGGTACTGGCTACCAAGAGAAAGTGAAGCCAGTCTCTTTCCTCTCTGATATGAGCATAGGATTCGGTTTCTTAGGCTTTGGAAAAGATGGGCTCCCATGTGCCTGTTTTAGGGGTGAGCTATGAATATGGGTATTCCAGTTGACTCAGCGACCGTAGGTGTGGAGCGTACAGATTTGATTGCTGAATTTAATATAGAAGCTACAAGTATATTTTCGGGAACAAATGCCGCAGGCAAGCATCTTTGTAACATACTCAATAACGGTTTCACGAGCGTAACTGATGTGTTTGTTGATGAACGTCAGCAGTTGAAAAGCGTTTTAAGAGGTTTGTCTGGATAAATAGACAGGCTGTTAGTTGCTGCCTTAGGCTACCTATATTCACAGAGGTATGAGCAGTGTTGCTAAGAAACTTTGATATATTCTGCTAAAAGAGTGACTGACAGTATTTCAAATCTAAAAATTTAGCCTAATCAAACAGTTTTTTCACATCGACTGAATGGCGCGTAGAACAAGAAAAATAAACCCACATGGAAGCGAAATATAACATTGAAATCATCCTAAAAAATCAGAGGAAATAATGGATATTACATTTTTTCGGTACAAACATACGCAGTTGTTTAATGATGAGAGCTTTAACATTTAGCTGTAGTTCAGTAATTCAATTTACGTTATAAAGTGAATGGTATATATGTCAATAAAGAAAAATATGTTAAAAATATTAGGCCTGAATAATCAAACAATCTCATCGAGAGAAATTGTTCGCCCTTTGAATAAAATAATAATAAAAAGACGTTATCACCGTGGTTTCCTTTTGGAAAATACCATTGGTAATATCGACGGATGGAAAGCAAAATTAAACAATAAAATCATTACTGGCGAGCAAGCTTTTATCGAAACAAGCATTGATTGGTGGTGTGATAAAAAAATAGAATTATCACTTAAACAGTTCTCAAAAATAATGCAAGTAAAGAAATATAAAATAGTAATTCACCAAGGATTCAAAATAATTAATGATAATGGGAAAGATAATGAATGGTATATATTACATCATAGAAAGTTAATAAAAGGGACCCGATCGGCCATTATAAAAAAAATAGATATTTATATTGAACACTCAAGAACAAAAAAACCAAACAATAATCATTTTAATTGATTAACTAGGCATATATATATTGCAAATTATTAGATAAGGTAGATCTATTCAGTCATGCCGGAGTAATACAATAAGTGAACAGATTAAAAATTGATAAGTGAGTCAGTTGAAGGGGGTCGTTGCAAATAATCAGATAAGACAGATCTACCCTGTGATGGGATTAATGATTACTGGTAAACCACCTCAATATTGAAGAGACGATTCATGAAGGCGGATCTCTCCCGCACTAGGGTTTTATGTTCATCATTGCGCAACCATAAATCAAATTGACCCTTATTTATCATCCGTAATGACTCAAATCCCTGAAGCGTTGACTAGGCACGTTTTCGTATTTTGAATCCACCGGTAGCGACAGTCAGCTTCTTTATCGGCGCATGATCCGATTCGATACCATTATTGAGACATTTTACTTGCCGCTGTTCTACATCCGCTCGTAATGGCTTTAATGTAATGAAGGCTTTGTTGAATCGCTCAGATAACGCTCAATTATTCCATTGGCACTGAGTTCAGTTATCATGGCGAACCTCTTTAGATTGGTTCGCTATTTAACACATGCCTTACAAACACAATGACAAAAAACGCCATCATTTTAAGAAGCATACCTACGCGTTAAATAACTATCGGAATATAAGGCTCTGTCGCAAAGTTCTGTAGAAGTACAAGCGTACTGATTTTCAGATACAATTAGGCTGCTAGCGCGTAAAATTGCCCCCAAACAGATAAGCCTTCAGGGTTGTCGAGCTGTCCATTTTTAATCATCGCCCACAGTTCTACACCAGCTAATGTGGCCTTTGCTCCTTCGTCAGATTTCCAGCCTAGTGCCTGGTTCATTTTACCTTTCACTCTGCGGTGGCTTTGCTCAACAATATTGTTCAGATACTTAATTGGAGAGCATAAAAAAGTGTGGGGCAATTAAGCCTCTTCTCTATGCTGCTAATTCAACTCCAGTCCCTGAGGCCTTTTTCAATCCTGGGTACCAACGATGAAATAAGGTTTCCAACTCTCCATTTAACACTGTGGTCCGAGTCTGAAGCAGATCATGGGCACCTTGTTGACTCCACTGCATCTGTTGCTTTTTCGCCATTCTCTTGGCAACCACTTCGTTTACTGTCGATTCTACAAAGGCCGTTGAAACTGGCTCTCCATACCGATAACGTTCACCGTAATTAGGGATCATCATCTGGTTGTTATCGATGTAAGTGAGCATTTCTTCTAGGTGTTTAATCAGCTTCTTTCGATTTTTATAACTCAGCTCCGGATCATCACAAATATCAACACTCATATCGAGTTTTTCAAGCGCTTCCTCGACATTACCGTGCCAAAGATACCATTTTGTACTTTCCAGTAAGTGGCTTAGCTCTGCGCCGGCCGATGGATCAGATTGGCTGAGCCCTTTTGCATATTGATTCAGTACAGTTAATCGCATGGTGACATGAAACCAGTCCAACACATGCTCGGCTTCTGGATACATACCGAGCTGCATCGCTCTGAGATTATCGGCACCATCAGATAAGAAAGTGATTTGTTGATTGGCTTGCATCCCCTGTGATGATAACAGGGCCATCATTCTTCTGCGCGGATTAACCTCTAATGTCTGAACATAGCCAAAACGTTTGGCTTCGACTTGCTCAGAGTAAGATTTCCCTGTGATCACTTCAAAATTACTTTTTCGATCTCTACAATCCCGTACATAACCGCCATCAAACCCCATAACCATCGGTTTTCCTGGTTTTTGACGTTGACCCCAGTCACGAGGACATCCTTCAAGGTGAGCGGGTTGTTCTATTAATTCTGCTTCCTGCCGTTTGGCCACCTGGCTTAAGTGATTGCGAACGGTTGTGGCATTCAGAGTATGCCCGATAGGTAAAATATCCTTTAACCGCTCCACCGTCAGACCATATGACATCAGCGACGCCCACTTCACTTCCAGATATCGAAGTTCTGGGTGGCTCAGCTCTGGAAGCCATTCACTCACAAGGCTGACCGTTTTCGTTGAGCTATGCTCACAAGCACAGCGATAGAGGCGGGTGCCTGTCACTGGGATCACGCCAAATAGTGTTCGGTATTTTCTGGTTTGATAGCCTTTGATGCGTCGTGGTTTTCCACAATGCGGGCAGTTCCGATGGTGATGCATATAATGTTTAGCTTGGGCATTCATGATTGCCCGTTGGGCTGAACTTAGCAGTTGTTTTGAATCATCAATTGATAAGCCTGGCTGTTCATCTGGAGCGCTTGAATTATGCAGCTCCAGCAAGTTTTCACTATACGTTGAGCCACCTTCTTCTGTGATAATGATTTGTAGTATTATCTGCATCACTATTCTCCCGTTTCAGCTGCTTTGCTCTTGTCCTGTGAACATTTACGCAATTTATAGTACGTGGAAACCCCAAGCCCAACGTTGTCACAGGCCAGTTTAAGCCGGATCCCCTTAGATTTCAGTTCATCGACCACTGCCACTTTGCTGATATCCGCTGCAGGACGCCCCGTTTTCTCCCCTCGGGCTTTTTTAGCCGCGATCCCTTCAGCTTGCCGCTCCCGAATTAAGGCGCGTTCAAACTGCTGAAAGCTGACATCATGTGTAACTGGAGCTCCTGAAGTGGATTACTTTCCGCCGCACAAAAATGAATATTTTCCTTCAAAAAAACCAAAGAGGTGCCTTGCTGACGCAGTTGAGTGGTTATGTTACACATATCCATCATATTTCGGCACAAGCGGTCAATCGAATGGACAACAAGCGTATCACCGGCCACTAATTGAGTCAGTAATTGTTGTAACTTGGGGCGATTGATATCTTTACCGCTGGCTATTTCAATAAATTGCTCACTGATCTGAAAGCTAGAGTCATTGATAGCCTGCTCCTGGCGAGCTGGGTTTTGATCTGCGGAGCTAACACGGATATAGGCATATATCATTGTTCTAATTTTCTATAAATATAATTAAGGTTTATAGAGTAGTCTATAAATCAGGCTTTATGGGTATTTATAGAGCAAGGTATACAAAG
>NZ_PYMJ01000057.1 GCF_003025615.1 Photobacterium frigidiphilum
CGTATTGACCATAATATGTATACAACATCAAAAATAACTAGCAATCCAAGATGGCAAACAATTAAATTAAGCACTTTTCTCTTATTAAAACCAATTTCCAAAAAAGTTTCTCCTTTCAAGTTATAACATTTTATTCAACGAACAAAGATCGCGTGTATCTTGCTCGTATATTCCTTTTTGAACTTTCTTACCTATCTACATCTAAATAAAAGCAACTTTCACATTTCATCCTATAAAGGGTAATAAATATACGATCAAGCATCGTGTATCACGATTTTCATCACATCATTATGTAACTGATTTATTGAATGTTTTATAATAATAAGATTTAACGCAAAAATCAGTGCATTGCTAAAGGCGTGTATTCGAATAAGTGAAAAGTAACTTCTACTCTAACACCACCACTGTATAAAAAGACAGGCGTTATGGATATACCTAAACCACTGAATTCAACATCTAGCCAGTTCTTACAAAAGTTTACCGCTTTTATACGAGTACGAGGGCTTAGCTATGCAACAGAAAAAACATATCTACACTGGGTGAAGCGATTCATTTTATTTAATCAATACCGTTCGATGGAAGAAATCAGTACTAACGATATCGCCAGTTTTCTCGAACACCTTACGTTGAAACTTGATGTTACTGTCAACACACAAAAAACCGCGCTTAATGCATTAGTCTTTCTTTGTCGGGAATATTTACAGCAAGATACCGCTCAGTTGAAGTTTAAACGTTCAAAAAAACCATCTAAATTACCCACCGTATTTACTCATCAAGAAGCTACTGAGGTTATTAATCACATTCCCTACCCGTTCAAACTTGCAACGCAATTAATGTATGGCAGTGGGTTGCGCTTAAATGAAGCACTTAGATTAAGGGTTGAAGATATCGACCTCGAAAATAGTGCATTAACGGTAAGAAGTGGTAAAGGCGATAAAGATCGACAAAGTTTACTTCCTCGCTCATTGCATGATGCGCTGAAAGCTCAAATCAAAAAGGTTCAGCTTCTTCATAATGAAGATTTAAGGAATGGTTTTGGTGATGTATACATGCCAAATGCTATTGCGCGTAAATACCCTGCACGGAGTAAAAGTCTAGGATGGCAATATTTATTTCCGGCTAACAAGCTAAGCATTGATCCTCGTTCCGATAGAAAAATGCGACACCACGTGATGGATAGAACACTTCAAGGCTATGTACGAAAAGCGCTACTGCAAACAAGCATCGTCAAAAAAGCAGGATGCCATACTTTCAGGCATTCTTTCGCGACACTATTACTTGAAGCAGGAACCGACCTTCGAAATATTCAGGAATTACTCGGGCATACCGATATAAAAACAACGCAAATTTATACCCATGTAGCGGGTGTACATCATAGCGGTGTAATCAGCCCATTAGACCGATAATTTTCCATGCTACCGCCCATAAAGTATAGAAAACCAGACTCATCACGTTTAGTTGCACAATTTCACATACCATAACAAATATGTATGTAACGACCTATCAAACATTATGGTAAACAGCAAAAATCATTAAGTAGATCAATGTATTGGTTATAACAGCGCACATTTTTGATGGTATATAAACCAAAAAGCCCATTATCTAAATGCGTTAACATTGATAATGGGCTTTAAATACGCAGTGTTTTGATTAATGGGCTACAGCTTTAGCTCCCAGCGTTCAAGTGGATTACTAGGTGTAATGCCCTTTCCTCCCCAACGATCTACGCTATCAATTACCATGATTCGCTCTGGGTTCGGGGCGATTGTTTGCAGCTGCTTACTCACTTTTTTAGAGGTTAACAACCATAGGGTTTCATCTTCATTCATTAGCGTGATAAGTTTTTGCTTATCATTTTCAGTCCACTCAAGCTCTGGCTTTGTAAGACGCTCAACAACAAACAACTGATTACCCGATGCAAAATCCTCTAACTCTTCAGACAGTAAAACAACAGAGTCGATTTCTTTTTCGATAAGTACTTGCTGCTGCTTGTTGATTAACTGACGAACAGCAATCATTAACTGCAGCTGATTTTTCTCGATTATTTTAGCTTGCTCTGGCCAAACACGTTGTAAGTCTTGGCTTACAATCGCGGTCATTCTTGTTAGGTTAGTTGGGTTTAACCAAGCAAATAACGACATACGGCCGTCATCAAGACGCAGTGCAGCGACGCCTTGTGCTCTTGGCGAAATAGCTTGCGATGCATCGATTTCAATTAGCCCGATGTTGCCTTGCCTCGCATGAACATACAATGCATCTTGTGGCCAAATAGCCCCTAGCGTAATTGCCACAGTGGCTTTTTCACCTGCTTTCACTGTTGATGCAGCACCTTTGCCACTAAACCAATTAGGTAAGCGAGAAACACCATAACGCTTGGGCGGCAAATAACGCGTGGTTATTTCTGTGCCTTTGGTTAATTCAGTCGCCAACATATACGTAACGGGCGTTGCCGTTAATATATCGTCTGCTTTCGCAATCGTAGACGTTAAAAGAGTACCTACCGCTAAAAGCGAAACGGTAGTTTTAATAAGACGATTTTTTATTGGAATGTTAAACACGTTAAGTTATCCCTTACGAATAATGCGGTAACAGGTTGCAATTAAAAAGAAGAAAGCCGACACAATAATAATTGCCGCACCAGAAGGAACAGGCAGTTTTAATTCCATCGGCAATACAGTACCGATTAAGCAACTTATCGTGGCTAATAAAGCAGACATCAATACGAAACTGCCCATGTTTTTCGTTAACAATCGTGCCGTTGCTCCGGGAATCAATAGCAGAGCACCCACTAATACAGCACCCACAATTTTGACAGAAGCAATGGTCACTAATGTAATCATCATAACAAACAGGTAGTCATAAAAGTTAGTGGCATACCCACGTACTCGGGCAATATCGGGGCTAATGCAAGTCAATAATATGCGATTAAAAGTCGGGATTAATACCAAGACGATTAGTGCACAACTCACGGCTAATATCAGCAAGTCATAATCTGTCACGGTGAGTATTGAACCAAACAATACGTTTTCAAGCATGTGGATATTAATTTTTCGTGCCACATACATCAGTAATGCTGCGCCTACCGCTAATGCTAACGCCAAAAAAACACCGACAAGGGTATCGTAGGGCACATTGGTGCGGTTTCGTACGAAATGCAGTAACAGAGCGAAGATCATACAAAAGCAAAATAAGCCAATAATAGGATTTTCAGGTGGTTCACCCAGTAATACACCCAAGGCAATACCGGTTAATGCCGCATGCCCTACAGCCTCGGAAAAGAAGGCTAAACGTTTGGCTATAACAAGCGTGCCTAACCCACCAAGCAGCGGGCCCAACAATAAAGCAGCAACAACAGCATTCACCATGAATGAATAGGAAAAACTGTCGCTAAGCCAGCCCGCATCAACACCCAGTTGAGCCCATAAACGGATATATTCCATTACGCGACATCCTTCTGGTTTTCTTTTACTGATTCGGGCTCAACCCTTGGTGCAGGCTGAATACTGTAGTGATTGAACAAACGCTCGATTTTCTCTGGCACTAATACTTCAGACACTGAACCACTATCTACTAAGTGGCGATTCACAACATGCACATGCCCATTCAAACGTCGAACAGCACTTACATCGTGATGTACTGCTAGAATCGTTTTGTTCTCTTGCACTAATTCATGGATCAAACCTTCAAGGTAACGCACACCTTGTTCATCCATACCGGTTGTTGGTTCATCCAATACCAGTAAATCAGGGCTGTCTAATAACGCTTGAGCGAATAATACGCGTTGTTGCTCACCACCAGAAAGTTGCCCCATACGACGATCGGCACGGCTTGCCATGCCCACACGATCAAGTTGCACTAAGGCATAATCTTGTTCTTTCTTTCGTTTACGCCAGAACAGAGGGTTGCGGCTTTGGTTAAGCAGAATAAAATCCATTACCGTAAAAGGTAAGCTTGATTCAAACGTCGCTTTTTGCGGAACATAACCAATCGTGCCTTTTTGTTCAGCCCAGTCGATTTGAATATCACCACTAAACGGAGTTAGACCAAGAATAGAGCGCAACAATGACGTTTTTCCACCGCCGTTAGGCCCCATTATAACATGGCACTGACCCGCTTGAAGCTGATGGGTAATACCTTGCAAAATCACATTGTCGCCATATTTCAGACCAACCTTGTTTAAACGAATACTTGGACCCACAATCAGTTTCCTTGCTTCGTTGCGACAAATTTCATGGCTTCAACCAATGTTGTTAAATTCTCTTTCATTTCAATGGCAACTTTATCGCTCTCATACTCACCATGCGTCATATGAGAAAAACGATATAGCTGAACACCCGTTGCCTCTTCAATGGTTTCTACATATCGATTTGGCATATTCAATTCGTAGAAAAGAACGTCGATACCGGATGCGCGAATTTTCTCAATAGTACCTTGTAACTGACTTGCACTTGGCTCGACACCATGCGCAGGCTCAATCACTGTCGCGACATCGACACCAAATTCTTGCAGAATATAACCATAGGCATTGTGTGTTGTGGCTACTTTCATACCGGCAGTATCAAGATCTCCCAAGGTCAACATCGCTTCGCGTTTCATCATGCGAAATTGCGTTGCATAAGCTCGGGCATTTTTACGGTATGTACGCGCATTATCTGGGTCAATTTTCGCCAGTTCACTGGCAATGGTGTAAACCTTTTGAATGGTTGTCGAAAGACCAACAAAAGTATGAGGATTAACAGCACCGTCTCCCACCGATTCACCCAATGCAGGCAATAGTGGTACATCTTTATTAGCTTCTATTACGATAAGATCATCACGATTGGCTGCTTTTATCACTTTAAGGGCAAAATCATCATGACCAATACCATTAACAACAATCACATCCATCTGCTTTAAACGGCGTAAGTCATTCGGCTGTGGTAAATAGTTATGCGGGTTAAAGCCAGCATCAACTAATGGCAATACATTCGCTTTATCACCCACAACCGCTTTAACGTAGCTATAGTAAGGCTGAAGTGTAATACCGATGGTCAGCTTTTCGTTGCCTTGATTATTCGAAGAATCCGTAACAGCATTTTGAGTAGAATCTTGCGCATGTACTAGGCTTGCGCCTAAAACGAAAATAACGGTCGTTGCCGCTTTAATAAATTTGGAGATCATGAGTAACTACCGTGTTTCTTAAAAAGAAAAGAACATATGTGACTAACTGAAAACAAAAGCATGTTGTTAATGCGCTTGTTCATCTTGATGGTTCGCTGCATTTGCAAAAACGACCTGCTTCCAACCTGCATTCATTAACCACACTTTGTCTAATTGACCACCATCAGACATAAAGGGCTTCGCCGTTCTTGAAAGGTTCAGCCAAATATCAGGCTCTGCCTGAGCGGTATGTAGAATGGTCGATACCGTGCCAGAATCCAGTTCAGGAATGCCTTGATAAAATGCAGGTGCTACTTTGCTCCACGCATGTTTGCCTTTTCGTTCCCAGCTTTTATCTTTAATAAAAGGCGCAACCCACAAGGCTTCAAGTTCTGAAATATCAGCCCATATTTCACGGTTTTCAAAATCAACACCATCTTGATAAATATTGCGAATTTCTTCATGTGCTAACCGTAGTTCAGCGATCATCGCTAAGGATTCGGTATCAAGATCTTTAATCGAAATTTGGTAACTTTTTACGGCTTGCTGCGCTATTGCCGCCTGATGATAAGGCAACAACAAAGTCGCAACAGCGAGGATCAATGTAATGGATAACGCTATCCATTTACCCTCTCGACCGCCATCGTCACTGCGTACCGTTTGAATGATCATTTTTCTGAAATCTCGACAACATCTACTTCAACAGGGTTTTCGTGCCCAGCATCAAATACTAAATAGAAATCTGACTCTGGCTTGGTAAATTCAGCAATAGAACGCTTATCCGTCGTCACTTTCGCCACCAAGTTATCATCATAATCATACATGTTGACGTCATAATCGATTGCTTTGCTCCCATCACTATAGCCCGCTTCACAAGCGACTTTGTCGCCTTCAAACCAACATGTCATTAAAGGAAAATGTGCACTTGCCGCAGACGAAAAAAGGACAGATAAAGACAGTGCAGAGAAAGATAAAAGTGACAAACCGATGTGTTTTTTCATGAAAACCTCAACAACGTTATAAACAATCTATTAATCGCTATAACGATTGTTATAAATACGTTTTATATATATACCCAAGCTACCTCAAGATGCAGGATTCAGAGTGATCTCAGCGTATTTAATTCAAGGAAAATGTGTGTAGGAATGACATTCCCTTTCAAACACATTTGACACAGAAGTCGATACGCTGAATCACTCCCGAAGGGCGAGTTTTGTTGGGCTCTATGCGGTGTTACTTATTTTCAACGTAGAACGACTAGGTCTATAAATAAGTGCCTTGCCTAGAGCACAACAAATTCTCGCTGAAACGAGCATCTTGAGGTAACTTGGGTATAAGCTTTGATACAAAATATATAACCTAGCTTGGCGCATCTGTACGCTAGCTAGGTTATAAATAAACAGAGTTACTTCAGCATGGCTTCAAACGTAAAGTGAACATTCACGCTTGCAGTATCTGCTAATGGATTGTTTTTCAGCTCACCTTTATAGTTCGCTTTCATCAAGTAGCGACCTGCAACATCTGGTGTAAAGGTTACTTTTCCTTCGCTATCGCTGATCACATCGATCTGTTCTTGTTGATTACGGTATAACGTACCTTCGCGTGTAATCTCTGCTGTTACACCCTGTTGAGGTTCACCATTGAAGTAAAACTGGAAGCTAACCTCTTCACCTTCAACAATATCTGAAGGGTGTGTAATAGGCAGTAATTCAAGGTACTTGCCATCCATTTCTAATGCTTTGTCAGTTGGCTTACCTACGGTTATGTAACTTTCGGCACGCGTAAAACTAAGTTGAGTAACAACATCGCGTGATTTTTCTGGCAATAATGTATCGCGCTCTGCTTTATTGGCTGGTGCCCATTTCACTGTATCGCGGCGACCTGCTTTATATTGTGTGTAGTAGCTTGGCACATTGTTAATTTGAACTTTGTGTGTGCCTTCTTCTTCAAAATAGAAATCAAAGATTGAGCGACGTTTTCCGCGAATAACAAAGTTAGGACGCTCTTTACGACCATCTGGCATTACAACTTGTGCCGACTCACTACCTGCAGGCTTATCAAACACAAACGTACCGTGTGACGCTGTAACGTCAAACGTTAGCCAATCACCACCTTCTTTAGACACTGTAAAGTGTGATGGCAATACCCAGCGAGGGTGAGCATTCGCAGTTGCAGTAGCCGCTAAACCTGCAACAACAGTACAAGCCATGGTTAACGCTTTAAGCTTTTTATTAGTAAGCATCATGTTTTCTCTGATTCATTAATTTGATAATCACGTAAGCAACTTTTCGAGTCACTTACTTAAATTGCTTGTTAACGCACTTTATAACTAATCGAGACATCGCCAGTTTCTTCTGTTGGCGCAATCTTATGAACAAATGCGGTATCGCTTAATTGCAGCTTCTGACGTAAATAGTTCCTACCACCATGTTCACGAACAACTTCAGCATAAAAGGTATAGTCACCCTGCTCTATACGGTTACCTTGGTCATCTAAACCATCCCATACAAAGCGATATTCACCAGCAGGACGGGTTGCAGATGTAACGGCATCAACCAGTTCACGATCATAACGACCCACTTTTCGCCACCAGCTGCGTAAATCTTTTAGCCACTCGTCTTTACCCACCCATAACTCAACAGTTCGTACTGATTTACGGTTCGCATCTTCAATCCATACAGCAACGTATGGTCGGGCGTACATGGCGGTATCTATTTTAGGAAGCTCAAACTCAACCTCTATCTTTGCATTTTCAGGAATAGGGGCTGCGTGTAAAACAAGAGGAAATACCAAAGCAAGTGCAGCCACTAACTGGCTTTTTTTTATTCTTTGAGGAAAAACAGATGACATAACAAACCTTTAAAGTCAGTACCAAATTACGTTTTTTGATATTAAGGAACAGCAACAAAGAAAATCAGCAACGATATGATTGAGCCAAATAACGTCCATTTAATGGCGGTATTGAACGTCTTCTTCTTTGGCACAAGTAAGCACACGCCTGTAAGCACAAAAAGCACCATCAATAACGCGGTAATATCGATAAACCACTTCCACACATCACCGCTATTTCGCCCCTTATGAAGGTCGTTAAGAACGGCAACCAATCCATAATGTGATTTCTCGACAACCGCCTCTCTTGCTAACATGTCGATAAATACAGCAACGTTATAACCTGGCCCTTTATAGTCCATAGAGATCTCACCTTCGATCAGCTCTCCATCTTCTATTTCAGTGAAAACTTGCAGCGCAGAGGGCTTACCAGATAGCTGAGCATGCTTAGTTAGGTAGTCAACAATCGCAGATTCATTAGGTACAAATGGACCTTTTACCGACTGGAATAAATCAGCAGGCAATGAAAGTACCTGTTCACTACTATCAGGTTCACTTTTCACGAAAATTTCAGGACGATTTAGCGTTATTCCTGTCACAGAGAAAAACAGCACAACTAATAGCAAAGCCATCGAAATGTAAATGTGTAGGCGACGAGCCCAAACCTGAACGGCTTTATTTTTTAACATCGTTTTATTATTTGATGACATGTAAACAGCTGCATCGTGACGTTGTATATTGAGTGCACACAACTTAATTGATAATCGTTTTCATTGGCATTCAATTTACATTATTTACTTTGGCGAAAAATAGCGGTCAAACGTCATTGTGGCTAGGAAGGCATAAAGGCGGAAAAGTGATCAGAAACGCGGAAAGACGTCTAGAAGCCTAAAAGCTCTAACTTCTAAAAATAATTTGTTCAAAAACATAAAGTTAAAAATTAGAAGCGATGAATAAAATTGAAGGGAGTGCTGACGACTACGCTTTTAGGGCAAAAACGAGCGAAGAAAGGCGGAAATTATGAGTTATGACCAGTTGGATAACCACCAGCCAAAATTGTAAGAACAGGATAAAAGCTAGCATGAGTAGCTAGCTTATCTTTGTGTAAGTTAGATCTAGAGCTATCACAAGATCTAGAGCTATCATCCTAAGTCGTTTCTGGACAATTTCGTGTCAGAGCTTCCGCTCTAAGTCTTCGCTTCGAATAATCTCTGGTATTGCAAACTACCAGAGATCATCACCTACATCGGGAACTGCGAAGCTTGCTTTCGGGAAATTCCGAGCATCAATATTGCAAGCAATCCACTTTGAAAATGCAAAAATGGCGATTACTTATCCATGTTCGCCATTTTTGGTGTGATTTCAAAGTGAAGAAAGCCCACAGAATTGTAAAAGAGGGCTTAATTTTTATTAGATAGTCTAAGAAGTGATCTCTAAACGATTACCTTCGGGGTCAAGTACCACACTTTCATAGTAACCATCCCCTGTTTTGCGTGGGCCATCTAGAATTTCAAATCCGTCTTGTTTAAATCTTGCTGTCATTTCATTTACTTTATCTTCTGAACCAACTGAAAACGCAAGGTGAATCAAACCTGTATATTGCTGGTAGATGTCATCTTTAGACTCTGGAATCGAGTCCATTTTCATTAGTTCAATGCGTGCTCCATCGTTAAAACTTAAAAAATACGATGAGAACCCTTTAGAGTTAACGTACTTATCGTTGGAGGTTGCATTGAAGTAAGTCTGGTAGAAAGATTTCATAGCTTCGAGATCTTTAGTCCAGATGGCGATATGTTCGATTTTCATTTTGTATTCTCAGTAAAAGTAATTAGTTGAATAACTGGCTGATTTTTATCTAAACATGGTGGATATGTAGATCAGTATGCTGAAACTTTATAGTTTTTTCGGAGCTGGCGTTTGTGATCAGAATGGCGATTTTTTCGGTCTCAATAACTCGGTGGCGTGAGCGCATGTTTAGCTTGTCTTCAGAAGCGAGTACAACTATTCGCTCCGAATTGTGCGCCATGGCTTTCTTAACCGCTGATTCATCAAGATTTAATGCTGATAAGCCAAATTCTGTATCTAGTCCACATGAACCCAAAATACAAAGATCTGCATGGCAATTTCGCAGTGCATCGACAGTAACAGCACCAGTGCTGATCCCTCCTGATGGGGCAATTTTGCCGCCAATCAAGTAAGTTTCGATTTCTTTTTCCATAGCGATTGCAGCGATCAATGGAGAAGGCGTGATGATTAACCCTGTGAACTGGCGTGGCAACATTTGAGCTAGTCCAAGGGCCGAAGTTCCACCATCAAAGAAGATGGTCTCAGAATTATTTAATAGCCCCATGATGTAGTTGTCTTTACGTAGCCAATTGGCAGTTTCTTTGACTCGTTTCACCATAGGCGGTACAGGGGAAGTGGTGGGAACAGCCCCTCCTTTTACTCGTTTGAGTAAGCCTTCCGCCTCTAGCGCAATGAAATCTCGTCTAATTGTATCAATAGAAACTGCCAATTCTTGTGCAATATCTTTGGCGACTAAAGTTGTGTTTTGCAGCAAACGTTCAACAAGCAAACGTTGGCGAGTATCAGGGTTATTGAGGTCTAAGTTGTGAGAAGGCATTACCAACCTTATCTGTTCAGTTGAGTTGAGTTGAGTTGGCACAATAATACATTGCAGACTGGTGCAATTCAATGCGTTATTTTGCTGTATTTTGCACTCAAAGCGTAAGGCTTTGATTGGTCTATTATTTATTGGGACTTGGGTGTGAGTAAGTGTGTTGGTGACATCATTTCCAGCACGCTATAGGGCGCAAGCGCCTTAGTGCAATCGTTCAAGCAGCGCAAAACCATTCAGATCGAATCTGCTGGTCAAGAACTTCGATTTTGCAGGCTTTTGGGAGGAAGTGAGCTTCACGGATAGCCGTTCAAACATTAGCAAATGTATTTCAAAACCAGATGAATAGCTTATGAATGAGTTTTTACGTTAACACAGAAAGGGGCAAGAACGTGTCAGACAGGTTGTCGCTGACACGTCTCAGGACAGAAACGAGTTAGTGCACCTACCCTAAATATAACTATTCGCATTATCTGAGATAGGGGTAATGATAATTTCTAGCATATGGACATTATTTTTCTATTGTAAACCCATTCTTATAAGGGATACATTTTTAGGCAATAGAGGTCGATGGTGCATATTCGCTTACAGGTTCAGAACGCTATTGATTTGCCATGACATTTTCTTTCTGTAAACATTTAAATTATAGCGTTCTAAAAATAATTTCTCATTTCAAATATGGAATTTAAAACCATTGAAAATAACATATCCTCTTCAATGATTTTGTAAATCAGCCTAAACAAATTAACTTACATGTTAAATCTTTTAAGTCTGATTGGCGTTTTTATATGACAACGTCATTTCATAAAAACATTCATCAATTGTGATACAACCGAAAATCAATACTCAATTTAACAAATACAATATCATCAAACTCATAATACAAGGCCATAAAAATGGAAATAGTTGAACGTTTTATAAATTATACAACAATAAATACGGCAACAAACAACAAGAATGGAGCACAAGGTATTTTACCCTCATCTTCAGGTCAATTTGAGTTAGCCAAACTTATCGCTAAAGAATTAGCTGAAATTGGACTAATTGAAATTGATTTACAGAAAAACGCTATTCTAACGGCGACTCTCCCGGCAAATATTAACGAAGATGTCCCCATCGTTTCATTTTTTGCCCACCTTGATACAAGTGAAGAACAAACCGCAGACACAAAAGCGAAGATTGTCAATTATGAAGGTGGCGACATTATTCTAAGCAAAGATCAAGGTATTACACTTAAACAAAGTGATTTCCCCGAACTTAAAAACTATCAAGGACAACAAATAATTACAACTGATGGTACTAGTTTACTTGGTGCTGATGATAAAGCTGCAATTGCTGCCATTTTAAATACTTTACAGACTTTAACCGAAAATCCAGAAATTAAACACGGGACAGTGAAAGTCGCATTCTTACCGGATGAAGAGCAAGGTTTACTTGGAGCAAAAGCATTTGATGTATCATCATTTGGGGCTAATTTCGGCTACACTCTCGACTGCTGTGGCATCGGTGATTTTGTATATGAAAACTGGAATGCAGGAAGTGCCGTAATAACCTTTACCGGACAGTCGGCCCACCCGATGTCAGCCAAAGGAAAACTGAAGAATTCACTATTGATGGCACATAAGTTTATTTCCATGCTACCGGGTGGTGAAGCACCTGAATATACCGATGGCCGCGAAGGGTATTACTGGGTCAAGCAACTCAATGGGAATAGTGCTCAAACAACCCTAAAACTTGATATTCGTGATTTTTCCAAAAGTAATTATGCGCAACGTAAAGATTTTCTATGCAAACTTGCTAATAATTTCGCTTTATTATGGGGAAAGCAATCCATCGGTATCACAATTTCTGACAGCTACGAAAATGTAGCCAATAGCCTCAAAGGAGATGCACGCTTCCCTATTGATATTGCTTTAGAAGCTTATCGTCGAAATGGGATAAAGCCTAATCTTATACCTATGCGAGGTGGATATGACGGTGCGGTACTGTCGGAGAAAGGTTTACCTTGTCCGAATATATTTACAGGAGCACACAATTTCCACTCTATTTATGAATACCTTCCCGTCAGTTCATTAAAAGCAGCTAGTAATGTTATCTTAGAGGTAATTAAAATAACTTCAGAAAAAACCATTCAAACTAATGAATAAACCTCACCGAATAATCCAATAAAAATCAAAACCACCATTAAACCCATAGGGTTTCACATACAATATCAAGCATGAATAAGTTAATATTTATTCATGCTCCCATATTGCAAGATGCGATTTTTAGCCGTCTTCATAAAAGTGTGACTTGCTTCTTAGATATAAAATTAAAACTCGGTGATTATGTATGCAATCAATTTAACATTATAACTTCAGAGGTCTATTTCGACAGAGTGATGTGGCTGCTTATATAAACATTTGTCTATGTAATTTGAATTTCAATATAATTCATTTTAGTTAATTTCGCCTTTAAAATAACCACACCACTAAATATTAAGTCACTACACCGTAAAATAGCTAACGTAATTTAATTGCGTCGGTAGGTGTTATATTTCTTGATAAGGTGATTGTTAGATCACCTTGCTAACATATTATTTAGCCAATAGTAAGGTGGGGCAATGTTTATAAACAAGAGTGAAGTAATCACTATTTCAAAAGACATGATTGATTATCGCCAACAGTTTCATTCATATCCTGAGGTAGGCTTCAAGGAAATTGAAACAGCCAATACAATTCAATCGTTTTTAAGAGAACTAAACATTTCATTTAAAATAGGCTATGCCACAACTGGTATTGTTGCCACAATTAATGGTGTCAATCCAGGCCGTGAAATTTGCTTACGTTGTGATATGGATGCATTGCACATCGACGAAAAAACCAACCTTCCTTATGCTTCGAAAAATGCTGGTGTAATGCACGCCTGTGGACACGATGGTCACATGGCAATGATGCTTGGTGTGGCAAGATACCTCTCTAAGCACAATGATTTTTCAGGTAAGGTTCACTTGCTTTTCCAACCAGCAGAGGAAAGTTACGGCGGAGCCAAATATGTTATTAATAATGGCTTTTTTCAGGATTTCCCAAAAATTGAGGCAATCTACGGATTACATAACTGGCCCAAAGTTCCATTATGTACACTAGCAAGTGCAACTGGTGCCCTTATGGCTTGTAGCGACACATGGGAAATAAAAGTTACCGGCTCTGGTGGACATGGAGCCATGCCTCACGAAGTTACTGACCCCATGCTTGCTACATCCAACATCATTATGAACCTACAAAGTATCGTTAGCCGAAACATTCACTGTGCCCGTGCCGGTGTGGTTTCAGTTGGTTACATGAATGCAGGTAAGTTCGAATCACCGAATATTATTCCGGCGGAAGTACAACTTCGTGGTACTGCTCGCGCATACGAGCCAGAAGTCCGTGATTTGATTGAGCGTAGAATTGGCGAAATTGCCGCTTCATCAGCACAAGTTCATGGCTGTGATGTTGAATATAATTATATCCGCCGTTACCCAGCAGTATATAACCCTACCTCTCAGTTTGACGTGATTTCACAAGCCGCCAAAAATACAGTGGGTGAAGAACGTTTTAATGGTGCTGTTACGCCTGTCGGCGGTGCTGAAGATTTTTCCTTTTATTTAGAGCAGATCCCCGGTGCTTTTATGTTCATTGGTAACGGTGATAGTGATGCTCTTCATACTCCGGGCTATGACTTCAATAATGAGCTTATTCCAGTAGGCATTGAGTACTTTCTAAATGTTGTGAAAGTCGAATTAGGGTAATTCTAATTCTTTTCACTTACTAAATCTGGCTTTGAAATAATCAAGGCAAGTAACCATCGCAAAATATATTAATAAAAATATGGTGACTCAAAATGACTGAAATATTAGCTCTAATTGTCGTGTTCTGTACCGTCTCAGCCATGGTCAAAGGCTATGAGACACGTTTAGTTCTTATTACTGCAGGCTTACTAATGGGTTTAATTGCATTAGACCCATTAGGTGGATTTGATGCTTTTGCAAAACGTATGACATCAGGTAGCTTAATTCAATCGATCTGCTCCGTTATGGGCTTTGCGTTTGTGATGAAATATACCAAATGTGATTTGCACCTTGTTCGTTTACTATCCTCTAAAATAGACAAGGTGAAATTACTCATTATTCCTGCCGGTACCATGATCACATTTGGGGTTAATATCGCACTACCAAGTGCAGCAGGATCTGCTGCTGCTGCGGGAGCGGCGATTATACCCGTAATGATCAGAGCGGGGGTATCACCCGCCGTTGCTGCTGCAGCTGTCATCGGTGGTACATTTGGATCCATGCTCAACCCAGGTATGGCACATAACCCATTTATTGGTGATATGGCAGGTATATCGTCTATGGATGTGGTTTTAAATCATCAACTACCAACCATCATTGCAATGCTGCTAGGAGCGATTATTCTAACCATTATTGCCGTAGTTAAAAAGGAACACACTGGCTATAGCATTGAGGGAGAAGAAACCAAAATTGAGGATGTTAAAGTTAATCTCCTTTGGGCTTTAGCGCCTATTGTTCCGATTGTGATTTTACTTCTTGGTGCGACTATCATTCCTGCAATGAAAATGGGTGTACCACAAGCGATGTTATTCGGTGTGTTATACACCTTCGCTGTAACTCGAGCTAACCCTGCAGAAGTCACAAAATCGTTTTTCTCTGGTATGGGTGAAGCCTTCGCTAACGTATTTGGAATCATCATTGCCGCAGCTGTATTTGTATTCGGTCTAAAAGCGACAGGATTAGTAGATGCTGGTATTGGCTTTCTAACTAGCTACCCTGAATTAGCAAAATTATTAGGCCCAGCAGGCACTTCAGCACTAGCAATACTCACAGGATCGGGAGATGCAGCTGCATTTGCCTTTAATGAAGCAATCACACCCAATGCTGCAGATTTTGGTCTAAATATCCCAGACATGGGTTCAGCAACAGTACTAGCTGGTTGCTTTGGCCGAGCGATGTCACCGGTTGCTGGAGCGACTATCGTTGCTGCCGCAATTGCGGGCGTTAGCCCTTTGGAAGCAGCAAAACGGCAATGGCCAGGTATGCTTAGCGCTTTAGTTGTGACGGTATTTATTATGCTGTAACCAATTGATTACAAGTTTATTAAATAGTGTGCCCTTTTTTCGTTGATTATGAATGCGCCTGTTTTCGTACATTCATTAAAACTAAAAAACTCAATCAACGAGAAATAGGGCTTTGAAATTAAATTAGCCTCATATTCTCTATTTCATAATTACTCAATCTGGTCATATCGCGAATTTTCTGTCGCTAGGATGAACTACATGGACTCAACAGAACTTCTAAACATTTTTAATTGCATTGGCACTTATGGCGAGACAAATAATGGGATGTACCGTCTAGCGTATTCGGATGCTGATAATGATACTCATGATTATCTATTCAACTTGCTCGTTGAGAAAGGATATGATGTCCGAACTGACGCTATGGGCAATATATTCGCCGAAATTCCATCCTCTGAACCAAACGCTAAAATCGTCGCTACAGGTTCACATTTAGATACCGTCCATTGTGGTGGTAAATATGATGGCACTGTTGGCGTAATAGCCGGACTCTTTGCTCTAGAAAAGCTCAAAACATGCAAATTAAAGCACACAGTGCAGTTGATCATCTTCCGTGCAGAGGAATCTTCACGTTTCGGCTTTTCCTGCATGGCCAGCAAGGCTCTAACGGGCAATGCTGATATTAAAAAATGGCTAGAAAATACTGATTCAAATGGCATGAACTTTTTTGATGCCTCTGGAACATCACCCCGAGATATCGAAAACGCCAAGTTAGACAATGAGCACTACAAATCGTTTATAGAAGTCCATATAGAGCAAGGGAATATACTTGAAAGTTACGGTCTGCATGTGGGGATTGTATCGGCCATTGCTGCCCCTACCCGTTTTTGTATTACCGTGAAAGGACATGCAGATCATTCAGGAGCAACTCCAATGGATTTACGCTCTGATGCTCTGTGTGCTGCAGCTCGTATTATTAATGACATTAATCATGAGGCCTATATTCGTAAAGATGAAGGTACGGTAGGAACGGTGGGTAAACTTGACGTGTATCCTAATTCGATGAATGTTGTTCCCGGAGAGGTAGAATTTACTGTTGATATACGCGGCATTGACAAAGACAGTGTCGATGCTGTTATTAAACATATGTACTACTCAATTGAGGAAGCAACCCAAATTCACCACGTAAAGTTTAACGTTGTCGAACTATGTAATGATTTGCCCGTCAATCTAGATCGTTCTGTATTTCAAACATTAGTCAACGCAGCAGAAGATGAAAAAATTCCTTATCATGAAATGAATAGCGGTGCTGGACACGATGCAATGTACATGTCAAAAATCATCCCTACGTCTATGATATTTATACCATCCAAAGGCGGTATATCTCATCATCCAGAAGAGTACAGTGAATTTGATGATGTCATCCTTGCGGGTCAAATTTTGGCTAACGCAATGGAAAAAATGGCCAATTAATTATTATTGTCTACGAGCAGCTTCACCTATAAACATAACGATAAGTATGACAATTTCAAATGAGCTTTATCTATTCAATCGGATACCGTAACAAAATTTGGGGCAATTGTTAGTTAACTGGAAAGACGAACTTTAATCGAAAATTTACCCCGCAAAATATAAGTAACCACGATGATCCCAACAGCATCCAAAAAGCTCAATTCAGGTAAAACTGGATGAATACTTGATACCAGACCATTCCACGCAACAATGAGAATCACTGAATTGAGGATTATATTGATGCTCATGACAATAAGGCTCGTCATACCTAACGCTATCAACGCCTCTTTAATTTTCATCTTTGCCTCACTTAGTCTTTAGCTCAAACATGTAACAGTTGACCGCTTTCACTTCTACACTCGCCGTAACCCTTCTAGGCACTTCACCTGTTTCAACAGTTGTTGCCAAAAGTCATCAATGGTTTCTCGTGCATCATCGTCATCAACAAATGAGTACGAGAACTGAACCTTCGACGGTTTAAACCCACCACAGCAAGTCTGATGTACACATAATTGAAATGCGCATTGAAGACTCAATAAATCAGACTGCTTAGGTAATGAGTACATAAAACGGCGGGTCTCCTCACCTCGAGAAAAAGCTATTGTCAGAGCTAACAATCGAAAACTATACCAATGAGTTATGAGCGTACTTTGGCTGACATAAAGCCCGTACTCATGCATCACAAGCGTTAACTCGAAACCAGCAGGTACTCTTAGCTCATGCTCAAGATTTAAAATATTGGGTATGTCCATCCTATCCCCTCCTCGAATTTGCTATTTTTCAAATCGAAGCAATACTGTATAAATACACAGTATAGAGCTAATTTCTGAGGTTGGAACAAAATGGCTAGATATCACAACCATCAAATCAAACTAACACCAAGATATATTGAGGCGATTCACGAACTATTAGAAGCCGAACTCGAGATGATGCAAGAGCAAGATAAAGACTATAGCGAATGCTGGACTTGGGGGATTTGTACGGTAAGGAACATGGCTAAACCCAAGCACCTTCACTTTGAGTTTGGTGATGAAGACTTTAGACCTGCCGGAATGAAAAGTAATACCTGTGTAAGAGAAGATTGTTGATACCACCCTGCTTGATGGTGCTGAAATAATGATGAACATATATGAGTACAAGACCTTCACTCACCTTAGCAAGAAGCGGCTTGAGAATTTAATTCCAGGTCTTCTTACCAAAGGCTGGCATCAAGATAGCAGCATTTATATAGATGATTTTGGCTTCTTTTCTATAGACCTACATATCGAACAAAAGTGCGTACTGTTCATCGATATCGAAGGTGTACTAATACCTAATAACGAATCGTTAAGACTGTACAATTTTCAACAATACAATGAGAGGAAATTTGATGCGATTAAGCTAGACAAAAGATGCGTTCAACCGTTAATTCAGTTCTTAGACCATACAGGGGTTGTTATCGCAGTGCATTCTCGTTGGCGGCATACGCTAATGACGTTCAACGATATTAAATCACTATTCACTCGGTATGGTTTTCTAGATAAACACTTTTACAAGCAAGCCATTTGCAAGTTCAGAGGAATAAGCTCAAGCGTCGAGGATGATATCTTCGCTACAGCCATAAAACCTGACATTTCAAACTGGGTTGTTCTTGATGATCGCATGTTGAGTATACCAGCAGAACATTTAATACAAGTGAACGAGAATACAGGCCTTTTGGACAATGATTTACACAAAGCTAAAAACCTTCTCCTTGACGGAATTACTGAACATTATTGCAGGTTATAAATTTCACATACAACAGATCATACATCAGTTGTCGCTACCATCAGGTATCTATTTAAATTCGGAGCTCACATGAAAAATATCGTATTCAATAGTATTAAAACACCAGACGGCACAGTTTTAATTAGCCGACACCAACACGATTATGTCATCTATCTAGATGCCAATGGAGAAACCTATATGGTCGATGGTGGCACAGGCTATTTAAAACGCAATGTTAACAGCGAACCATTTGAGGAGTTATCGATCTACTCTGACGCCCCTCATGATGAAATTAGGCAAGGTTTCTATTGGGGAACACGAGGCAAAGACGGTAATCAACCAGTCGAATTTAAACCGTTAAAAACGCTTGATACCGATCACATTGAGGCCATTATTCAGACTCAAACCAATCAACCTAGCTGGAGGATTGAAATATTCAAAGCAGAATTGGCATTTCGTAAGAAAAGCAGTTAAGCATGTTAACTAAGTTAAAAAATTTGAGGTGCCTTATTGCCTGATATTAGGGGTGATATTTGTAATCGTTCTTTGACGACCAAACTCAAGCTAACGCCGACTTTTTAATAGATAGTGAATATGTAATCTCTAATGAGGGACGATTTGATTTGCATTATGAGGTTGTGATGAAAATAGAAATAATTGCATTGGATTTAGAGGGCACGTTGATATCAAACGCGATAAGCCAGATTCCAAGGCCACACTTGTACGAGTTTCTAGAAGGCTGCAAGGCTATTACTAAGCATGTTGTCATGTTCACTACCGTTCGAGAAGAGAAATTCAGACAGATAGCTCGGCTGTTGGTATCAGAGAGTGTTGCTCCTGATTGGTTTGAAAGAATGGAATACGTGGAATGGGACGGCCACAAGAAAGACCTCTGCTTGATTAATGACTGCAACATTGAATCTACTGTATTGGTTGATGATGTTGAAGCGTATGTTGAAGCTGGCCAAGAGCCGCAGTGGCTTGAGATAGAGCAATTCGCAAGTCCGTACTCTGATAATGACACTGAATTAGTGTCTATGTTACGGCGACTACAAGAGAGTAATTGCACTCAGTAACGCAAAGTGCGCAAGGCACTACAACTAATGTACTAATTACTACTGTAGTGATTACTACATTATCTACAACTCGAAAGTGTATCGATATACGATACATAACTATTGCACTCAAAAGCAACTGTTGAAGATTACTCAATAGTTGATCTCTCTTATAACTGATTAATATTAATAAATATTGTGTTGTGACTTGCTGAGGTGTAGCTATACATGCTTTTGGCTTTTGGCGATGTCTTGTATAGCTGAGACGCAGTTTTGATAGACATGAAATCAACATTCTGTCGATTCTATGTCGCGCAAAATGCCTGGTGTTGATAGACATGAAATCGACATCATGTCGATTCCATGTCGCTGTAACTAAGTACGCATCTACCCAGGAGCAACACACTGTTAAATTAAGGATACATTTACAATGAGTGACAAAAAACGGCGTTGGCCAATTATTGAAGACCTACCTGCTGAGGAGCAAAAAGCATTTGAGCAGTGGCTTATGGGCAGTCAAATGCCGATAAACGAGGATAGAACGAAAGGCTATTATCAGCACGACTATGATGCGTGGAAACGTAGCTTACAACGTAGAGTGTGTGATGACTGAGTTGATATATATGTCGAACATTGCACTAAAAGCTAAGTATGCAAAACATTAAAAACTAAGTACGCATGTACTCATTCATAAAGGCTACCGTACTAGCTTTTATGTCTTATTTACTCTTCATAATGCCAATATGATATTTGTTGGCGTAGTCAGATTTTTTTAAAAACAACTCAACGGTGACATATAGAGGACAGATTTCAATGGAATTGTCCTTTAACTTGTATTTTTCACCCTTAAATTGTCCCTTAACTCTGTTTTTGTCCTTATAGTTGTCCTATAGCGCCGGTGTGTAATCAAGACTTTCTAAGTCATCATTTAAAGTTACATAACTAATTTAGTTAAATAAGCCTCTGCTTTTACGCAATCAAAAGCACGATAGCCATAACCTTCACAAAGTAGTTCATCAGGTAAGTACTCATCATATTTTTCTATCAGCTTTTCATCAACCATTTTCGCCAACTCTGCTTCTGTTGGTAATCCAGTCTTAACAGTACTTTTCAAACATTGGGCTACATCATCAATAGAAGCCATCTCAACCTCTATCACTCCAGCATACGTACCGGCTTTGAAACCACGTTGCAAAAGGATTGCAGATATCGTATTAACAACTTTATCGTAAGCGTCTGGCCAAACACACCTTCATCTAATTTCTGATTTCAGTTATGTTATTTCCAAGTCACATAAAAGGAAATAACAATGAAAAGAACGCGCAACGAAACACAATGGCAGACTCTAATA
>NZ_PYMJ01000058.1 GCF_003025615.1 Photobacterium frigidiphilum
AGCCATCACCTAAGAAGGTGTAAGTATGGTGATCAACAACATCGTGACCGTCACGGTTGAATTGGTCTGCCATTGCTTTTTCAGCAATCGCCATACCTACCGCGTTAGTAATACCTTGGCCTAGTGGACCTGTTGTTGTTTCAACACCCGGTGCATAACCGTATTCAGGGTGGCCCGGTGTTTTAGAATGAAGTTGACGGAAGTTTTTCAGGTCGCTAATAGACAGATCGTAACCTGTTAGATGAAGCAGAGAATAAATTAGCATTGAACCGTGGCCGTTTGACAAAATGAAACGGTCGCGATCAGCCCACTGTGGGTTTTGTGGGTTGTGGTTCATGTGGCTGCGCCACAGTACTTCAGCGATATCAGCCATACCCATTGGTGCACCAGGGTGGCCAGAGTTAGCTTGTTGAACACCGTCCATACTTAGGGCACGGATTGCATTTGCCAGCTCTTTACGAGAATTAGCGTTACGTGAAGACATGTCTGCTCCAGAAATTAGTAGACTGTATATTTTAAGTTATCGGTCAACACAAATGCGACCAATTAACCATGATTCGGCGGGCGGGTATTGTCGCAAAGACAGCCCCCTTACTGCAATCGTTTTCCTGAAAAAAATTAGCCTATTATCAATAGGCTGAAAATCAGCACGACTAAGCCACTGTAAATAAAAGCAGTTAAGGGAAACGTTTGCTTCTTCTTAAAAAGATGACCTTACTCTTCGCGCTGTTGATTTTATAACTACTTCGAGTATTATAGCCGTCTAGACGGAGGTAGCTCTATACATACAAACGTATATCCGTGTATGCCTTGTAATGATTTACAAGCAAGTATTCACCAGAGCTATCGCTTATCAATCAATGTTAATGAAGTGAGAATACTCATGGCAAAACACCTGTTTACTTCTGAGTCTGTATCAGAAGGTCATCCAGATAAAATTGCAGATCAAATCTCAGATGCAGTCTTGGATGCAATTCTAGAGCAAGACCCAAAAGCACGTGTTGCTTGTGAGACTTACGTAAAAACCGGCATGGTAATGGTTGGCGGTGAAATCACCACTTCTGCATGGGTTGATATCGAAGAAATTACACGTGAGACGGTTCGTGAAATCGGCTACGTAAACTCTGAAATGGGTTTTGACGCAAACTCTTGTGCCGTACTAAGTGCAATCGGTAAGCAGTCTCCAGACATCAACCAAGGTGTTGACCGTGAAGATCCGCGCGAACTAGGCGCTGGTGATCAAGGTATCATGTTTGGTTACGCATCAGACGAAACAGACGTGCTAATGCCAGCCCCTGTTACGTATGCGCACCGTTTAGTTGAACGTCAAGCTAAAGTCCGTAAAAACGGTACACTACCTTGGTTACGTCCAGATGCAAAAAGTCAGGTAACATTCGCATACGACCAAGGTAAAATTGTTGGTATCGATGCTGTGGTTCTTTCAACTCAGCACAGCGATTGTATTGATCTACCCGTATTGCAAGAAGCAGTAATGGAAGAAATCATCAAGCCTGTACTACCAGCAGAATGGTTGACTAAAGAAACTAAATTCTTCATCAACCCAACAGGTCGTTTTGTTATTGGTGGCCCTATGGGTGACTGTGGTCTTACTGGTCGTAAGATTATTGTTGATACATACGGTGGTGCAGCACGTCACGGTGGCGGTGCATTCTCTGGTAAAGATCCATCAAAAGTTGACCGTTCAGCAGCCTACGCAGCACGTTATGTTGCTAAAAACATTGTTGCTGCAGGTTTAGCTTCGCGTTGTGAAATTCAACTTTCATACGCTATTGGTGTTGCAGATCCAACATCTATCATGGTTGAAACGTTTGGTACTGAAAAAGTGTCTCATGACATCATTGTTGATGCTGTTCGTCAAAACTTCGACTTACGCCCATACGGCCTAATCGAAATGCTTGACCTGCTTCAGCCAATCTACAAGAAAACAGCAGCATACGGTCACTTTGGTCGTGAAGAATTCCCTTGGGAAGCGACTGATAAAGTTGAAATGCTACGCGACTTCGCTAACTTTAAGTAAGCCAAGCGTACATAGTTCAAGAAAAGGAAGCTTCGGCTTCCTTTTTTTATGTTTAAAAATTAGCGTACAATCTTTAAAACCTTCAACCCATTACCAGCGAAAGAAAAGTGCATGTCCCCTCTTCACACTCAAGTTATTAATAAAACTCGCGATTGTATTGCTCTTGCTGAAAAAAAATTAAACCAGTCATTGGATATGCCCGTTGTCAGCTTTAAACAACGTGGAAAAATTGCAGGCAGTGCTCGCTATTCACCGTGGGAAGTACGTTTTAACCCAGTGCTGCTCGCTGAAAATCCAGAGGCATTTATTAATGAAGTTGTGCCTCATGAAGTCGCCCACTTACTCACCTTTAAACTGTTTGGCCGTGTTCGACCACATGGTAAAGAGTGGCAAACGATGATGACTCAAGTCTTTGGTATTCCTGCTCGCACCACCCACAGTTTTGATATTTCATCAGTGCGCGGTTCAACGTTTCTTTATCGTTGCGCCTGTCGCGATCATCACCTGAGTATTCGCCGCCATAATAAAATTGTCCGCCAACAAACCCTTTATCACTGCACCCTGTGCCGCCAAGCATTGTCGCCAAAGATATAATCTCAATCTAGATACGGTATAAAGCGACCTCAGATAAAAATAGATAAATCTCGTTCTTATACTTGTGATTGTTGATCAAGAGATGTAATTAACAATAATAAAAACAGTGAAGTGCTTCTAAAATAATTGGATATTGATAAGCTTGTTAGACTGATTTTCAGCGCAGGATATCCAATGAAAATACCTTTTACATGGCTAGTAATCCTACTATTGCCAACAACAGCCATAGCAGCTCCCCCTTCTTCATTCAGTAAAGCGAAACGTCTCGCCGTTGAGATCTATCAAGATCACCCCACCAGCTTCTATTGCGGCTGTGCTATTACATGGCAAGGTAAGAAAGGGCTGCCTGATCTTGCTAGTTGTGGTTACGAGGTTCGCAAACAAGAAAAACGAGCTAATCGAATAGAGTGGGAGCACGTGGTACCAGCCGAAAACTTTGGCCGAGCGTTTGTCGAATGGCGTGAAGGTCACCCTCAATGTGTGAACAGCAAAGGTAAAGCCTATAAAGGCCGATCTTGTGCCACAAAAATAAACCCAACCTACCGTTCTATGCAGGCCGATCTTCATAATTTAACACCAGCGGTTGGTGAAGTGAATGGCGATCGCTCTAACTACGCATTCTTACCGTGGAATGGCAATAACGGCGCTTTTTATGGCCAGTGTGACATGAAAATTGATTTCAAAAATCGCCGGGCCGATCCACCCGAGCAATCACGTGGAGCTATTGCACGTACCTATTTGTACATGAACCAAGAATATAAAATGGCGCTATCTAGTCAGCAACGTCAGTTAATGGAAGCATGGAACCGACAATATCCAATAAGTACATGGGAATGTGAACGTGACCGTCGGATTGCTAACATTCAAGACAATCACAACAGTTTTGTGCTTCAAGCCTGTAATAAAGCGGGTTACTAGTCTTTTGGTATCATTAATCGTTTAGCATTACTTGAGTAACGAGATCTCTCGTTACTCAAGATCCATTATGTATGGATACTTTCATTTACACTCAACCTTGTAATTCGCTCTTCTCGCATCCATGTTAATATTCACGCAAGAACATTAAATTATTACAGGTTATCAACCTCGCCATGAGAATCCCCCGAATTTACCACCCTGAACTATTACCTTCACAAGGTAAGGTAATGTTAAGCGATGACGCTGCCAATCACGTTGGGCGTGTTATGCGTATGCAAGTGGGTCAGGAAGTGCTGTTGTTCGATGGTAGCGATGCTGAATTTCCAGCCGTTATCAGCGCAGCCAGCAAGAAAAATGTTGAAGTTGATATTCAGTGCCGTAATGAAAATAGCATTGAATCTCCGCTTAATATCCACCTAGGGCAGGTGATTTCTCGTGGTGAGAAAATGGAATTTACCATCCAGAAATCCGTTGAACTGGGCGTTATGACGATCACTCCTCTGATTTCAGAACGTTGTGGCGTAAAACTCAATGCCGAGCGTTTTGAGAAGAAACTAGCACAATGGCAAAAAATTGTGATTGCTGCTTGTGAGCAATGTGGCCGTAATGTGATTCCTGAAATCCGCCCAGTAATGAAACTAGAAGACTGGTGTGCTGAAGAGTACGATGGTCTAAAACTGAATCTACACCCTCGAGCAAACTACTCAATCAATACTTTGCCTGAGCCTGTAACGAAAGTACGCTTGCTTATTGGTCCGGAAGGCGGTTTGTCTGCTGAAGAAATTAGCATGACAGAGCAATACAAGTTCGATGAAATCTTGCTTGGTCCACGTGTACTTCGTACCGAAACAACAGCCATGACAGCGATTACAGCACTTCAAGTACGCTTTGGTGATTTAGGTTAACCAAGCCAACGACAGATTAGGAGATACAAATGATCAAACTGGGCATCGTGATGGACCCAATCGAGTCTATCAACATTAAAAAAGATTCCAGCTTTGCCATGATGATGGAAGCACAGCGTCGCGGTTGGGAAATCCACTATATGGAAATGAACGACTTGTCTTTAGAACAAGGCAAAGCCGTTGCTCGTACTCGTGTTGTTAGCTTAAAAGAAGATCCAAACGGTTGGTTTGAATTCCAAAGTGAACAAGAAATCGCATTATCAGATTTAGACGCAGTACTAATGCGTAAAGATCCTCCGTTCGATACTGAATATATCTATGCGACTTATATTCTTGAGCGTGCAGAAAACGAAGGCGCCCTGATCGTAAACAAACCTCAGAGCCTACGTGATTGTAATGAAAAGCTATTTACAGCATGGTTCCCAGAGCTAACCCCAACAACATTGGTTACTCGTCGTGCTGATAAACTGAAAGCATTCCACCAAGAACACGGTGATGTGATCCTGAAACCTTTAGATGGCATGGGCGGATCTTCTATCTTCCGTGTGATGAAAGGCGATCCGAATGTATCTGTGATTATTGAAACCCTTACAGCAATGGGCACAACCTATTGTATGGCGCAAACATTCGTGCCAGATATCAGCAATGGTGATAAGCGTATTCTGGTGGTAGATGGCGAGCCAATGCCATATTGCTTAGCACGTATTCCCGCTAAAGGTGAAACGCGCGGTAACTTAGCTGCTGGTGGTCGTGGTGAAGCACGTCCTATCAGTGAAACCGATCGTAAGATTGCAGAAACCGTTGCGCCAGTATTGAAAGAAAAAGGGCTTATCTTCGTTGGATTGGATGTTATCGGTGACAAATTAACGGAAATTAACGTAACAAGTCCAACGTGTATTCGTGAAATCGAAGCCGCTTTCGATATTTCGATTACAGGTAAGCTAATGGATGCAATCGAGCGTCGATTACAAAATAAACCTGTGTAATTAAAGCGCGTTGGTCTTTCAACAGAGCCTAATAACACATTGAGTCTCTGCTCTTATTTAAATAAGAGCAGAGATCATACAGCCATCTTCATTTATATCTTACCTTCGCATAAACAATGTAGATGTTTAAAAATGGCAAGACTGCGTTCCTCTAAGCTCAATTAGGCTAACTCAACCTCTCTTCGTACCTTGTCTGAAGAATTTTTACTCTTAACAACGACAATATTGAAAGATCAACAGACCCGAATACCAATTCCCTAAAATACTCTGCATACTGTAGATAGAGAATCATGTTTTTCAATTAGCTGTCGGTGTGATCTATGAATTTAACCAACCATTTTCTAGTCGCCATGCCTAGCATGCAAGACCCACATTTTAAACGTGGTGTGGTGTATGTTTGTGAGCACAATGAAGAAGGTGCTATGGGCTTAGTCATTAATTTACCGATTGAAATATCCGTGGGCAATATGCTTGAACAGATTGAGGTTGAACGTGATCTTCCGGTTAATAATCCTGATAGCCTAACGCAAGCAGTATTAAACGGCGGACCTGTTTCTGAAGACCGAGGCTTTGTTTTGCACCAGCCCAAAGGTCAGTTTGATTCGAGCATTAGCATTAACGATGAGCTATCGGTAACAACATCACAAGATATTTTACCGTTACTAGGGACTAGCGAAGCACCAGAAAAATTCATCGTCGCATTAGGTTATGCAGGCTGGTCTGCCGGGCAATTAGAGCAAGAGCTAGCAGAAAATAGTTGGTTAACGATGGAAGCCGACGCTGAAGTGATTTTTGAAACCCCTATTAATGAGCGATGGAATACAGCCGTCGCCCGCTTAGGTATCAACCCGGCCAACCTTTCGATCGAAAAAGGACATGCATGAGTAACTCACGCAGTGTATTAGCATTTGATTACGGCACAAAAAGTATTGGTGTTGCAATCGGTCAAGAACTAACAGGTACAGCAAACCCTTTAGCTGCACTTAAAGCAAAAGATGGCATTCCAAACTGGGATGACATTGGTAAAATCCTAAAAGAATGGCAACCCGATTTAGTTGTTGTTGGCCTTCCCCTCGATTTAAAAGGTGGAGAACTTGAGAGCATTACACCTCGCGCTAAAAAATTCGCCAATCGTATACACGGTCGATTCGGCTGTGTCGTTGAATTACATGACGAACGATTGAGTACTGTTGAAGCAAAGGCAGAGTTATTTGAACACGGTGGATACCGTGCATTAAGTAAAGGCAATATCGATTCACAATCTGCAGTCATTATTTTAGAAAGTTGGTTTGAACGCCAATACGGCTAAATAAATATGAGTATCGAATAACATTTCGGTACTCACCTCTTCCGCATAACGCCCGTCATATATCCACTGCATAAACACTATTCAGTCTTCGCCCCCACTTTGATCATCATCGATATAAGCAGCTTTAAATACAGTATGTGATCACCTTGTACAGCTTTTCATATAAAAAACAGCGCAAGCCTATCTCACTAAAAACTGATCAATAATCTGAAGATAAAGATCCAGTGTTTGCTGGGCTTGATCAGCTTGTACAGCTTTTGGGCTACTGTAACCCAAAAGCTATACAAGCTGTACGCGAGGATCTTAACTCTCACTACAATCCTTTATTTACATGTAGTTATGATTATTAGTAGCACTTATAGCTTTAGGATCATCACTACTCTACAGCTGTCTATTACAATTCAACGGTTACACCGTCTAACGCACTACCGCCCATCTTAGCTTGATCCCCAATTTTGATCATCAAGCGTAGATCGTTCGCAGAATCCGCATGGTGGAGTGCATCTTGCTCGGTGATCTTTCCTTCACTAAACAATTGATAAAGTGATTGATCAAACGTCATCATGCCGGATTCACCTGACTTCGCCATTACATCTTTGATCTCATGTAATTCACCACGACGAATAAGATCCGCCACGCGTGGCGTATTCAGCAATAATTCAAATGTCGCATGCCGACCAATACCATGTGCATCTGGGATCAACTGTTGTGCCAAAATACATTTAAGGTTTAATGACAGATCAAATAAAAACTGATCTCGGCGCTCTTTCGGCACTAAATGTAGAATTCTTTCCAGTGCCTGATTGGCATTATTAGCATGTAACGTCGCCATACACAGGTGTCCGGTTTCAGCAAAGTTCATTGCGTATTCCATGGTTTCCGGTGTGCGTACCTCACCAATTAAAATCATATCTGGTGCTTGGCGTAGTGAGTTCTTTAGTGCAACTTCATAGCTTTCTGTATCTAAACCCACTTCACGCTGTGTGACGATGCAGCGATCATGCTTATGCACAAACTCAATGGGATCTTCTACCGTTAAAATATGGCCGCTACTATTTTTATTTCGAAAGCCAGTCATTGCCGCCATTGAGGTCGATTTACCCGAGCCTGTCGCGCCCACAATAAGCACTAAACCACGCTTTGCTAACGCCATTCTTTGCATATCAATAGGCAAATTGAGATCCGTCAAATCTGGAATATGGGTTTCAATTCGACGAATGACCATGCCCGGTAATTCACGCTGCCAAAATGCACTTACCCGAAAACGCATATCATCACGTACTAATGCAAAATTGGCTTCACGTGTTGTAACAAATTCTTGGTATAACTCTCGATCCATCGCTTCATCAAACAATGCATCAACCCCTTCACGCATTAATTCTTCACCTAATGCATGCAGATGACCATCAATACGTAATAGACAAGGTGAATCAACAGTAATATATAAATCCGATGCTTTTTTGCTGACGACTTCATTGAGAATATCTTGCAGCTTCATTCTCGTTCCTTCGTTTAAAATTCCAATAGTAAAGGTTTATTCACATCAATAAACCTCACACAATATAATGTTTACATGATTGATGATGCACCATTGACGATACGACGCCCTTCTTCAGAATCAACAGTACCTTGTGCCACCAGCATTTTGACGCTTTGTTCCATGGTTTGCATGCCCATAGACGATCCCGTTTGGATCATTGAATACATTTGCGCGACTTTGCTTTCTCGGATCAGATTTCTAATCGCGGGGGTGGCGATCATCACTTCATGCGCGGCAACTCGCCCACCATTGACACTTTTAAGTAGACTTTGTGATACCACGGCACGTAACGATTCAGACAGCATTGAACGTACCATGTCCTTATCATTACCAGGAAATACATCGATAATACGATCGACGGTTTTAGCCGCAGAGCTGGTGTGCAAAGTACCTAATACTAAATGCCCTGTTTCAGCAGCTGTCAGTGCCAAACTAATGCTTTCTTGATCGCGTAATTCCCCCACCACAATCACATCGGGATCTTCACGCAAGGCAGATCGTAATGCATTGTGAAAACTGTGCGTATCACGGTGTACTTCACGCTGGTTGATCAAACAACGCTTACTGGTATGAACAAATTCCACCGGATCTTCAATGGTTAAGATATGGCTATTGGTATTCTCATTAATGTAATCCACTAAGGCGGCAATCGTAGTGGATTTACCTGAACCAGTCGCCCCAGTTACCAAAACTAAACCACGCTGACATTGCGCAATTTTATAAAAGATATCGGGCACATTAAGTGATTCAAGGGTGGGAATAGCAACGGGAATCGTTCGAAATACTGCTGCACCACCACGTGATTGATGAAACGCATTCACACGAAAGCGACCTACATTAGGTAATTCAAATGAAAAATCGACTTCAAGCCTTTCTTCGTATTCACGGCGCTGTGCATCGTTCATAATGTCGAACACTAAACGGTGTACTTCTGAATGGTCTAAAGCTGGTAGGCTGAGTTTTCTAACATCACCATCAACACGGATCATTGGTGGTACACCCGCAGAAAGGTGCAGATCTGACGCATTATGCTTTACACTAAAGTCCAGTAGTTCTGTGATATCCATAACTTTTCCTCAAGAATCAATTATGAGTAGTATCAAACAAAATATTGAACAGGTCATCAGTCAGATAACTTCTGCGACCGAAAAATGCGGTCGAACAACAGATTCCGTGCAACTCTTGGCGGTAAGTAAAACAAAACCAATCGCGGCAATTGATGATGCAATTGCCGTGGGTCAACGTGCATTTGGTGAAAACTACGTGCAGGAAGGCGTTGAAAAAGTGCAGTATTTTGCAAACCATGCACAAGCTGAAGAGATTGTTTGGCACTTTATTGGTCCAATACAATCCAATAAAACACGCCCAATTGCAGAGCATTTCGATTGGGTGCATTCGGTTGATCGTATTAAAACGGCGCGAAGGCTCAACGAGCAACGCCCATCAAGTATGGCACCTCTGAATATATTGCTACAGGTCAATACCAGCGGTGAAGAGAGCAAATCAGGCATTAATATTACTGACTTAGCTGCTTTAGCGGATGAGATTGCAACCATGCCCAATTTGGTCTTACGTGGTCTAATGTCGATTCCACAGAAAGCCGACAGTTACGACAGCCAATATACGGCCTTTAAATTACTGGCGGATGCACAACAACAATTACACATTAAATACCCGCAGATCGACACATTATCGATGGGTATGAGCGGTGATATGGACGCCGCCATCGCAGCTGGCAGTACAATAGTACGCATTGGTACTGCGATTTTCGGTGCGCGTGATTACACGTAGAGAGAGACGAGAAACTCGCCCTCTCTACTTATTTAATAAGGATTTTTCATGGAACAACGCTCGATCACCTTCATTGGCGCAGGCAATATGGCGCGTTCAATCATTGCAGGGTTAGTTGCAAGTGGCTACCCAGCCAATAAAATTACCGCAACCGCCCCTAGCGAAGCGCGTCGTGAACCTTTAGCGCGTGATTATGGTATTCATACCGACGCCGATAACCTACGCGCCGCGCAACAAGCTGATGTTATTGTGCTTGCGGTTAAGCCCCAGTTAATGGAAAGCGTTTGTCATGCACTGCAAGATATCGACTTCTCAAATAAATTAGTCATTTCAATTGCAGCAGGTATCTCTGCTTCTCGTTTAAATGAAATGCTAAATACCGAGCTTAATCTTGTTCGAGTGATGCCAAATACGCCGTCATTGATCGGTAAAGGCATGAGTGGCCTATTCGCATCACAAAGTGTATCTGAAAATGATAAAGTCTATGCCGAACAATTAATGCAAGCAGTGGGTGAAGCCTGTTGGGTGCAACAAGAATCTGGCATTAACGGTGTGATCGCAGCAGCAGGCAGTGCACCGGCTTATTTCTTTCTCTTTATGGAAGCAATGCAAAAAGAAGCGATTAAACAAGGTTTCGATGCCGATACAGCACGTTTACTCGTTCAGCAATCCGCATTAGGGGCAGCAGAACTAGTAAAGGCGAACCCCGAGACTGAATTATCGACCTTGCGCGAGCAAGTAACATCAAAAGGTGGAACAACGGCAGAAGCCATTCGCACATTTAACGAACACCAACTTAGTGATATCGTAGCCAAAGCAATGCGTGCTGCGGTATCTCGCGCTGAAGAAATGGAAAAACTGTTTTAAGGTTAATATATGAACTCTCTTGGTTTTTTAGTAAGTACTGTTTTCGACCTCTACATTATGGTCGTGTTAATTAGAATATGGCTACAATGGGCTCGTGCTGATTTCTACAATCCGTTCTCTCAGTTTGTAGTGAAAGCAACGCAACCTATTGTTGCACCACTTCGCCGTATGATTCCGCCTATCGGTGGTTTTGACTTAGCGACATTAATTTTCGCTTACGTGCTAAGTATTGGTAAATTTTTAACACTGCAATTAGCACTCAATGGCGGCATTGTATTTAGTCCTGACTTCTTATGGATTGGTGCACTATCTCTGCTAAAAGCAGCTGGTGGCCTTCTATTTTGGATTCTACTGCTTCGTGCCATCCTTAGCTGGGTAAGCCAAGGTCGTAACCCTATTGAATTCGTTATGCATCAACTAACAGAACCACTAACAGCGCCTATCCGTCGTGTTATTCCGGCAATGGGCGGTTTAGATTTAAGCGTATTAGTGCTGTTTCTTGGCCTGCAGTTCGCTAACTTTCTGATGGGTGATTTGATCGGTCCGGTTTGGTTCCAACTATGAGCCAAAGTGCTGTAAGTAAAACAGGCGATGACTTACTTATTCGCCTGTACATTCAACCGAAAGCAAGCCGCGATCAAATCGTTGGCTTGCACGGTGAAGAGCTAAAAATAGCGATTACAGCACCGCCCGTTGATGGCAAAGCTAATGCACACTTAAGTAAATTTCTGGCAAAACAGTTTCGCGTCGCTAAAGGCCAAGTGCTGATAGAGAAAGGAATGCAAGGTCGTCATAAACAAGTGCGCATTGAAAACCCACGTGAAATCCCGCTGGTGATCGCAGAGTTGCTATAGGGCATTACAGCTATACTAAAGGAAGTTTGTAATACCCACCTGATAATTGCGGTCTTTTATTATCAGGTGGGTATCTAAAAGGATAATGTCATGATTCGTATTCTATGTTTATTGTCGGCAATGCTCTTTACCGCATTACCAGCCCAAGCAGAACAACTCAAAAATATCGGTAATCTTGAAGTGCATTATTCAAGCTTTCCATCGACATTTTTGACGCCAGAAGTCGCCAATACTTACCGTATTACACGTAGCCGATATTCAGCAGTCGTGAATGTAACCGTGCTTGATACGTCAGCAACAGGCAAGCCAGCAGTGACGGCACAGCTATCTGGAAAGGCGCGGAACTTACTGGGTACAGAGAAAAAACTCGCCTTTCGTGAAGTACGTGAAGGTAAGGCTATTTACTACATAGCTGAACTTAATCATGCCAATGAAGAGAGTTTCAAATTTACCATTGATGTGTTCCAAAATGGGACTAATGGCGAAATTAAATTTGAGCAAACCTTTTACGTTGATTAAATGCTAACAACGAAAAAATAGCGTAATCGCATAACAATCAATATTAAGGAGCTTTGGCTCCTTTTTTATTACCTATCATGGTTTAATCTTCACTTTATCTCTGCTAATAAATTTCTGTTGAAACTCGCATCTGTAAGGCGCTTAGGTATATCATGTCGCCCTTATTTTCCGTTTCATTAAGCATCGTAGAGGCACACCGATGAGCAAACTCGTATTAGCAACAGGCAACCAAGGTAAAGTAAAAGAAATGGCTAGCTTGCTGGCTGATTTTGGTTTTGATGTTGTTGCACAAAGTGATTTCAATGTGTCTTCGGTTGCTGAAACTGGCACCACGTTTATCGAAAACGCAATCATCAAGGCGCGCCATGCCGCTAAAGAAACGGGCTTACCAGCCATTGCTGACGATTCTGGCCTTGAAGTCGATTTTCTACAAGGTGCACCGGGCATTTATTCTGCTCGCTTTGCGGGTGAAGATGCAACAGATCAACAAAACCTTGAGAAGCTATTGGCTGATATGGAAGGCGTGCCAGCAGAGCAACGTACCGCTCGTTTCCACTGTGTATTAGTAATGATGCGCCATGAAAACGACCCAACACCTTTAGTCTGCCATGGAAGTTGGGAAGGTAGCATTTTGACTGAAGCACAAGGCGAAAATGGTTTCGGCTATGATCCGGTATTCTGGGTACCTGAAGATAAATGCGCTTCAGCACAGCTAGAATCAACACGTAAAAAAGAATTATCTCATCGTGGCAAGGCGCTACAAAAACTCTTTGCAGCCCTGAAGGACGTATAATGTTAGTACCACCCCCTCTAAGCCTGTATGTGCATATTCCTTGGTGTGTTCAAAAATGCCCATACTGCGATTTTAATTCGCATGCATTAAAAGCCGAGATCCCAGAGCTCGACTATATCGATGCCCTACTCGAAGATTTAGATATCGATCTAGCAAAATATCAGCTAGAGGATGGGGTTCGTCCGTTACATTCCATCTTTATTGGCGGTGGTACACCTAGCTTAATCTCTCCACCTGAAATCGGTCGTTTGCTGAAAGGCATTGAAGCAAGGATTCCATTCAGCCACGATATCGAAATCACTATGGAAGCCAACCCTGGTACCGTTGAAGCAGGACGTTTTGTTGCTTACCAAGAGGTTGGGGTTAATCGTATTTCTATTGGTGTACAAAGTTTTCAAGATGAAAAGCTAACCCGCCTTGGTCGTATCCATGGTAGCGATGAAGCACGCAAAGCCGCGAAGCTTGCAACAGAGGCTGGCTTAAACAGCTTTAATATCGATTTGATGCACGGTTTACCCGACCAATCCATTGATGATGCGATGTACGACCTCAAGCAAGCCATTGCGCTAAATCCACCGCACTTATCTTGGTATCAGCTGACGATAGAACCTAATACGATGTTCTACTCTAAGCCGCCAACGCTGCCTAATGATGACGATTTATGGGATATTTTTGAGCAAGGTCATCAGATACTGGCGGATGCAGGTTATGTGCAATACGAAATATCAGGCTACAGTAAGCCCGGTTTACAATGCCGCCATAACCTGAATTATTGGCGCTTTGGTGATTATCTGGGTATTGGGTGTGGCGCACACGGTAAAGTCAGCTTTGCCAACGGCAACATAACTCGTACTGTAAAAGTTAAGCACCCAAGAGGCTACTTAAACCCAACCAAGCCGTACTTAGATAAAGAAACCCAAGTCGACGCAGTAGAACGTCCGTTTGAGTTTTTCATGAATCGATTCCGCTTGCTTGAGGCATGTCCAAAGCAAGATTATAGTGACCGTACAGGCCTATCACTCGATACCATCGACACAAATATTCAGTGGGCATTGGAACAAAAGTATCTGATTGATACTGGCGATACATGGCAGATAACCGAACACGGTAAACTGTTCTTGAATGATTTACTGGCAGCGTTTGTCGAGGATTAATAAAAAGTAGCGAGTATCTTACGCGTATTCTTAGTGCGCCAAGATACTCGTGTTGTTAACTGTTTAGCAAACGATTTTACTAATAAACGGTCACACTTTGCCACGTTTTTAACGCTGGGATCAGAGATTGGATCTCTGTTTCTTGGGTTTGTCTTTTGACAACTCGCTGGCACAATTCATCATCAATAAGCTGCGAATGTGAAAGTTGGTAAGGTAAATCTTTCGTCAGGGTTTGGTGATATTTGACTAGCGCTTGTTGTTGGTCAGTATTTAACTGAACTTTATGCACGCCAAAATATAACTGACCATTCTGCTTCACTTTAAACAAACGTTGCCCATCATCTAGGGTTAATGCGCCATCTTGTAAAGTCACTTCGTTATGCCACGTTAAGTTACATTGTGAAGCCCAAACAGGCGTCACCATTGCTGTAAAAGTAAATATCAGCATTGTTAATTTTAGCGCAGTATTTCTAGCAAAGATCATATTCATGCCATCCCTATACAACGTAGAGCCTGCGACATGAATAAGACGCAGCTCTTTAAAAGATTGATCGCCCAATACGTTCGGCGAGTAATTCTAATGCTGCTGTGCCTGCCAACGAGTTACCAGAAGGATCCAGCTCAGGTGACCACACCGTTATCGACATTTCACCAGGTACAATAGCAACAATTCCGCCACCTACACCCGATTTGCCCGGCATACCCACACGATAAGCAAACTCACCAGCACCGTCATATAATCCACACGTTGCAAGCAGTGCATTCATTTGCTTACTCTGAGTCTGGCTGATAATAGTTTTTTTCGCGCCTAAAGGAAGCCCTTTATTTGCTAAATAACTGAATGTACGAGCTAAATCAACACAGCTCATTTTTAGTGAGCAATAACTAAAATAATTGGTTAAAACAGGCATCACTTCATTTTCAAAATTACCGAAAGAACGCATTAAATACGCAATCGATGCATTGCGGTCGCTGTGCTGCATTTCAGACGCTGCGACCGCTTTGTCGTAGGTTAAATGGGGATTACAAGACAGTTTTCGGACCAATTCCAGCATCCGATATTGTGGTGCAGCTAAACGACTATGCAATAAATCAGATACCACTAACGCGCCAGCATTGATGAATGGATTGCGTGGAATACCATTTTCAAGTTCAAGCTGGATCATCGAATTAAATGCATGGCCAGAAGGCTCTTTACCAACACGTCGCCAAATTTCTTCTGGTTCATATAGGCTCATGGCTAATGTGAGTGACATTACCTTAGAGATTGATTGAATAGAGAAACGTTCTTGAGTGTCTCCGGCTTGGATGATTTCGCCATCGTTATAACACACGGCAATACCTAATTTAGTGGCAGAAATACCGGCCAATGCAGGAATATAATCTGCGACCTTTCCTTGACCGATTAGTGGTCTCACTTCATCCAAAATACCAGCGAGCAACTCTTTTGTTGGCTTCATTCTTATTCTCCAAGGGCAAAAAAGCCAACACGAGGTTGGCTTTAAAGGCATGATGCAATTTATTCTATGTTTGCTTTAAGCACTGCATCTAACCATATCGGCGTCGACAAATAGTCTGGGCGATAGCGGAAAAGATTACAACCTTAGCAACACTGAGACTATTCAGTACGTGCGAACTTCATGTCCCATACGCCATGACCTAAACGGTGGCCACGCGCTTCAAATTTGGTTAACGGACGATCTTCAGGACGCGCAATATAGTCGCCGTCGGTTGCTGTATTCTTGTAACCAGGTGCCGCATTCATCACTTCAACCATGTGCTCTGCGTAGTTTTCCCAATCTGTTGCCATATGGAAAACACCACCGATTTTCAGCTTCTTACGTAACATTTCAGCAAATGCAGGCTGAACGATACGACGCTTATGGTGACGAGTTTTATGCCATGGGTCAGGGAAGAACAGCTGAACAGTGTCTAGGCTGCCATCTGGAATCATGTAATCAAACACTTCAACAGCATCGTGACACATCACACGTAAGTTAGTTAGGCCAGTTTCTTCTGCGCCCATCAAACATGCACCCACACCAGGGCTGTGTACTTCGATACCAATAAAGTCTTTCTCTGGGGCATTCTTGGCCATTTCTACCAATGATGCGCCCATGCCAAAACCAATTTCTAGCACGATAGGTGCTTCACGGTTATAGACTTCTTTCCAGTCCAGCATTTGCTGAGCAAAGTCGATACCCATTGTTGACCAGTTGTTATCCATAGCCGACTCTTGGCCTTTGGTTAAACGGCCTTCACGACGAACAAAACTACGAATCTTTCGTACAAGTTTGCCGTCTTCGGTCAATTCAGTCACGGTTACATCGCCGGACTTTTTTGAAACTTCGCTCATGGTAAATACCTAAAACTAAAAATGAAGAAAAACTAAGCGGAACGGCATTATCCAAAGTTATGGCATAAGTGCAAGTCTATCGATTGCGACAACTGCAAGTTTATGGTGGAATCATGCCCCATACTGAGTTCAATAATGCCCAACGTCATACTACCAGAACCAGTAAAAATCAGTGCAATCATATCAAACTCAATAATTATAATAGCGCCTATCAACGCTAAACAAACAACAGTGAGTAAAGTCCGTGAGTAATACCTTCTCTGATGCCATTTTAGCGTGGTACGACAAATTTGGTCGTAAGACACTGCCTTGGCAACAAAATAAAACACCTTATAAAGTATGGTTATCAGAAATCATGCTGCAGCAAACCCAAGTTGCCACTGTGATCCCTTATTTTGAACGTTTCATGGAACGTTTTCCGACAGTGCAAGATTTAGCGGCTGCCGAGCAAGATGAGGTATTACACCTTTGGACAGGGCTTGGTTACTACGCTCGAGCTAGAAATCTTCATAAAGCCGCACAAATTATCGTATCTGAGCACAATGGTATGTTCCCTACAGACATTGATCAGGTGCAAGCCCTACCCGGTATTGGTCGATCCACGGCTGGAGCAGTTCTGTCGTTATCACTCAAGCAACATCACGCAATTTTAGATGGCAATGTAAAACGCACATTAGCGCGTTGTTATGCCGTAGAAGGTTGGCCCGGTAAAAAGCCAGTAGAAAATGCATTGTGGGAAATCGCAGAAAAAAACACACCTGATTCAGGAGTAGAGCGTTACAACCAAGCAATGATGGATATGGGGGCAATGATTTGTACCCGCAGCAAGCCAAAATGCGAACTGTGCCCTATTGAAGCAATGTGTGAAGCAAAAGCACAACTGCGCCAAACCGACTTTCCGGGTAAGAAGCCAAAGAAAGTGATGCCAGAAAAACAGAGCTGGTTTGCTATTTTGCAACACGGCAACGAAGTCTGGTTAGAGCAGCGTCCACCTGTCGGAATATGGGGCGGATTATGGTGCTTTCCACAGCATGATACCGATGATTTAAGAGCTTTAGTCACACAGCGTATTGGCTCAGAAAGCCACATTGCTGAAACAGAACAACTGCATGCTTTCCGCCATACTTTTAGCCACTACCACCTCGATATCGTACCAATTCGCATGCAATTATCCGGCCCGATGAATGTGATTCAAGAAAGCGGGAAAGGTCAATGGTATAGCTTAACCACACCACCGAAAGTAGGGTTAGCAGCACCAGTACAACAAATACTGGAAAGCCTGCGCTACGAGCTTAATCACCCTAAAACACTATAATAAAAGTGGTATTTAAGAGGGCTTTCATCGCCCTTTTCACACAAGTTTCGCCTCTTCGCTGCCTTATCCTAGATGCTAGGGTTACACTCTGGTATAACTAGCAGCGTACTCATTAGGTCATGATTAAGGAGCCATTCAATGAGCCGTACTGTTTTTTGTACTCGCCTGAAAAAAGATGCTGAGGGACTCGATTTCCAACTGTACCCTGGCGAACTAGGTAAACGTATTTTTGACAACATTTCAAAAGAAGCATGGGCAGAATGGCAAAGTAAGCAAACCATGTTGATCAATGAGAAAAAACTAAACATGATGAATATTGATCACCGTAAGCTGCTTGAAACCGAAATGGTTAACTTCTTATTTGAAGGTCAAGATGTGATCATTGAAGGTTATACGCCACCAAGCAAGTAATACCCATCACGGTTTATTAATATATTCCGGTTAAAAGGTTTACGGGTAGAGAAAGAAAATGACATCATTGGTCGTTAATTAACTATCAATAATGTCACTTTCTGTTTGCCTACTTATGAATAAATGCCTTTTTTTACTGTTATCTCTCTTCTTGCTCAACGGATGTAGTCGTGAATTCATCGAGCAGCTATATGATGTTGACTACAGCACCACTAACCGCTTTGCGAACAATTTGGCCTCGCTTCCCGGCCAGTTCACTAAAGATCCCGCTGAATTAAACCGATTAATTGGATCATTCAATAGCAAGATCAAACGCCAGTGGGGCGACGATAACGCTTTAGTGTCCAGTAAACGTCAATACGTTAAATATACCGATAGCTATCAAAGTCGTGCGCACGTTGATTTTGATCGCGGTATTGTTACTATCGAAACCGTTGCTAAAACAGAACCAGAAAAACATTTAAAAGAAGCGATCACCACAACCCTGCTCACTCCCGATAACCCAGCAGGGGTCGATTTATATTCAGATCTGGCCATCGAGCTAAAAGGTAAACCCTTCCTCTACGAGCAAGTTTTAGATCAAGACGGTAAACCGATTAAATGGTCTTGGCGTGCAAATCAATTTGCTGATCACCTAATTAATACCAAATTAAAGAAAAAAAAGATCCGCTATCAGCAAGCGTATTACGTCGAGATCCCTTTGGTTGCAAATAGCTCGGAACAGCGAGGCTATAAATATGCGAGCATCATTAAAGATGCCTCTCGTCGCTACGGCATCCCTGAAGATCTGATCTATGCGATCATCAAAACCGAAAGCAGTTTCAATCCCTACGCAGTTAGCCACGCCAACGCTTATGGCTTAATGCAAGTTATACCCAAAACAGCTGGCGCCGATGTCTTTAAACTCGTCAAAAAGAAGCCTGGAATACCGAGTCCGGAATATTTATTTGATCCAAGAAGTAACATTGATACGGGCACAGCCTATTTCTATATTTTGCGTAATCGTTATTTAAAAGATGTAAAGAACCCGACATCACTGCACTACAGTATGATTTCGGCGTATAACGGCGGTGCTGGCGGTGTACTTAACACCTTCAATAAAAATGATAGAAAACGGGCAATGAACGATTTAAACAACCTTCAGCCAAATCAGGTGTATTGGGCACTGACCAATAAACACCCAAAAGCAGAAGCAAGACGTTATTTAGAGAAAGTGACCGCATTCCAAAAAGAATTTAATCAAGGCAAAATTTAAGCAATTGAGAAAAAGATTGAGATATTTGTGGTATTTATCAACAGCATTTACCTTATTCCCTCTCTGAGGGTAAATACGAATATCCAGTATTCAATGCATCAACTTAGTATAGATAACGCCTTTAACGAGCAAAAATCGAGCACGTGAACCATTTGCTCGATTTTTCTCGAAAAAAAAGTTGACGAAAGAGCCTAAAACCCGTTTAATAGCGCTCCGTTGCCTCGATAGCTCAGTCGGTAGAGCAGAGGATTGAAAATCCTCGTGTCGGTGGTTCGATTCCGCCTCGAGGCACCATTATTTCTTCTTGTTCGTTAGAATATGAGAAATACGGTGCGAGCAACGAAATAGATAATTCCCTTTTAGTTCAGTTGGTAGAACGCCGGACTGTTAATCCGTATGTCGCTGGTTCAAGTCCAGCAAAGGGAGCCACATTCGTTTTTGAGTTGCACGTTAACTTGAAGACAACAAAGATTTAGTGTGCCGACTTAGCTCAGTAGGTAGAGCAACTGACTTGTAATCAGTAGGTCACCAGTTCGACTCCGGTAGTCGGCACCATT
>NZ_PYMJ01000059.1 GCF_003025615.1 Photobacterium frigidiphilum
TGCGAAAAAGATTAAATAAATTGACGCAAGCCGATCACGTCAGTTAGATTTTACGAAGGTCTACAATCGAATGAGATTGTGATCGCCATCGATGTTATAGAGCGATCGGCATCATGTTAATACGCATTTGTCACCTAATCCGTCATTAATGTCTTTGCGCTGGGAAAAAAATCGTCACAACTTACCTGGAGATATCCGCACATTTGTTTTTGATGATTTTATTCACCCACTAGACAGCATTAATGTGGCAACGAATGTGACAGAAAACGACGTACACCTAGTGACTCAATTTGATGCGAACCAGTTGGCACGTTTAGATGTTCAATGGCAAAAAGATCATACTATTTTCCATGCTTCAATGAATCGTATTTTTGGTGTGACGAAAGAGAAGGTCAGTGCAAATTATCGCAATACGTCTTACGAATTCGATTCTTTTGTTTCTGGTACAAAGTGGGAAGGTGGTAATGAGCAGCGTATTTACTTGCCCGATTGGACGCCAATGTTAACGTCGAAAGGCTTTACGGGCATGATAGAGCATTGGATCTCTGTTATTGAACAGGGTAAGCAAGATAGCTATTTAATCGATAGAAACTTAAAGACCCATTATCTGTGTGAGCATATCTGCCAGAAGATTGAAGCGATGAAGCAGTAATTATTTGAAATAATGAGTTATGTTGTTAAAAACGCTTTCATTTTTTTGAAGGCTTTTTTTGCAATAGACAGCACAAAGCGTGACACTTACAGCATTGTTGCATAATAACTCGGGGCAAATCACACTAAACGTGAATAATTCAGTATTATAGAGCACTTCACATTTTGGTTGTTGGTAAGGCGTAGGGTTAAAGGGATGGGTAATTGTCGATATAGTCTGTATTCGCATGATGGTGAAAGTATCTCGCTCATTAATAGCTATGATATTTGGGCTGATGTTGTATTAAATGCTGCTGGGCTGAATTTCCCTTCTGTGAAGGACGATATATATATTGTTGATCACTATGCGCTTGAAGGTGATGATGATGTGTTTGTTGTTAAGCCTTCGCAAAGTATAAAAAGTACTGGTCATAGACGCCAATGCTATCTTGATGATTTATATTTAACGCCGATTAACTTGCTTGAAATAGGGGAATTAGCGGAAGTATTGCCTATTCCAGAAAGCAACCTTGTTTTAGCATCTTTAGGTGATGCGAAGCCTGTTTTAGATGAACTGTTGCATCAAGGTGAAGATAAGCAGTTAAATGCACAATTTTGCGATATGGCGGCTATGCGTTATTCACCGATAACCCGCTTTTTAGAACCCAACAATGATGTTTGTTTACAGTTGTATTTAAAGGGTCGCATAGTTGCTATTGCAAGTTTTAGTCGTTATGTTGAAGATCACCGATTCCCGTTCTCAAAGCATGAAATTAGTTATGAACTTGCCTTGCATACTGTGTTTGTTAAGCCAGAATATCGAAATATTGGTTTAGCAACATCACTGAGCAAAGCGATTATTGCGATAGCAAAACACGATATGAAAAAGGTTCAAAAAGTGCTGAGTGTTGGTAACTTGAGGCTAAGCCCATGGTTTTCTGCCATTGCTTTAAGTGCTGGTGGAGAAGCGATTTGCGATCAAATAAGTGAAGCATTTGTCGAGGCTAACGAAGATGTATTCGATGAGTTAGAGGAAAAAGGGCTCAAAGTTACTTACCAAGAGCCGGTTATTTGTGTTGAAAGCCTCGTTTAGTTGTTATATTTAGTTCGCGCTTAAATAACGATATACCCTGATTGGTATCGTAAGCCATTTTCACGGTCATGGGCTAATAGAACTGGCCCATCTAAATCAACGATTTCAGCGCGGGCTGCAATTGGCAATGCGGCTTCCATCGCAAGTGATGTTCCCAGCATACAACCCATCATAATAGTGAACCCCATTTCAATAGCCTTGGATTCTAGCGTTAGGGCTTCAGTTAACCCGCCTGTTTTATCTAGTTTGATATTGATCATTTCATAGCAGCCAACCAACAATGCTAAATCTTGGCTAGTATGACAACTTTCATCAGCACACAGTGGTACTGGGTGAGGAATACCGAGTAGTTTGTTATCTTCACCTTTAGCGACCGGTTGCTCGATCATGGCAATATTTAATTCGGCTAGTTGGCTGAAAATAACCTTAAGATCTAACTCTCCCCATGCCTCATTCGCATCTAAAATGATTTTAGTATCAGGTGCTATGCCCTGAATCGCTGCGCGTATTGCTTTAACACGCTCAATGATTTGTTCACTGTCTAGTTTCACTTTGAGTAATTTGGCACCTAATTCACAATACTCTCTCGCTTGGTCTGCCATGATTTCAGGTGTATCAATTGATACTGTCATTGCTGTGATAATATTCGCTTTAATATCAAAGCTTTGTATCGGGAAGTCTATGCCTTTTTGCTGTTGTTCTAAGCGCCACAGTGCACAATCAATGGCATTACGAGCAGCACCGGCTGATAACAACTGCGGTAGGGATTGATGTAAGTTAAATTGATGTTCAGCATAACTGGCAACGTGCTTTATTTGTTCGATAACGGATTCAACCGTTTCACCATATCGTGCGTAAGGCGTACATTCACCTTCTGTGGTAATGCCTTCGTGTTCAATAGTGACTTTTACCACATCAACATGGGTACGTGACCCTCGAGAAATAGTAAATGAACGCGCGAGAGGGAACTGTTCGTGAACCACTGTAATTTTCATCATGTATTGTCCGTTTATATATACTGTCCGTTTAAATTAAATGCAGTTTATCGGCAATGCTAGACACACCAAAACGTACAGGGTCTGTTACTGGTAAACGGTATTCAGATGACCATTGGTGGCATAATTCAAGAGCTTCTTGTTCAGAGATAGCAGATGTGTTTAAACAAATTCCAACCCATTGTGCGCTTGGGTTAGTGAGTTTTGCTGCTTGAAGGTTAGCATTTAAAACATCATGAATAGCTGGAATTGGCATATGAGGTAAATGGCGAATATGTTGGCGACCAACTTCATGGCACAACACTAACGCATCAGCCTGAGCACCGTGTAATAACCCTAAGCTAACCCCTGCATATGAAGGATTAAATAATGATCCTTGTCCTTCTATCACATCCCACTCGTGGTCATAGAAAGCAGGACTAATTCGTTCTACCGAGCCTGAAATAAAATCGGCAACCACCGCATCAATTGAAATACCTGAGCCCGTTATTAAGATCCCTGTTTGTCCTGTTGCACAAAACTTAGCTTTTATTCCTTGTTGATTCATTTCTTTTTCAAGGGCTAACGTGGTGTACATTTTCCCCACAGAACAATCTGTACCTACAGCCAATAAACGCTTTCCTTCTCGTGGTATACCATTACCTACATCTAGGCTTTCATCATAATGGCGAACATCAAACAGTTGGCATTGATGCTTTTTAGCAAGCTCTTTTAATGACGGAAAATCTGTTAAACGTTGATGCATGCCCGAAGCAATATTAAAGCCTAGTTTAAGTGCTTCTTCTAGGGTATTTACCCAAGAGGCAGGAATGTATCCGCCAGCATTTGCAGTACCAATCATTAAGGTTTTAGCACCACGTGCTTTTGCTTCTTGTAATGACAGATCATCTAAGCCAAGCGTGACGGTTTCATTCGTAAGGCGAATTTGCCCGACACAAACATCAGGACGCCATTGATAAATGCCTTGCGCCGTTTTAGCTGAAAGTGGGTCGGTAACGTCGCCTAGAAATAATAGATATGGCTGAGGGATCTGCATTATACATCCTTGAATTAGTGAGTTTGATCGGTAGGATCAAAACATCGCCTTAGGCGAGGGATGTAACAACAGTAATATTAATGCTTTAAGTTGCCGAATACTTATATGGTAAAAGGGTATAACGTCGCGTTATAGGTGAAGAGTTAAGTTAACCCGACAGGACACAATTTTTTAGTGTTATACCGCGTTTATATTGGCTTGATGATGTTTGATCGTAACTGAGAAACAAATTGCTGAGCCGTTATATTCAATGGGCTGTGATCTGCAAATAAGATGGAAACAGAAAAAGAAATATCCGTTTCAAGTTTGAATTGTTTAAGTTTCCCTTCGTATAATGTCGCTGTCCAAGGGTCGACAATCGCGATGCCAGCGCCCTGTAATACGAGTTCTGCTGCCGCGCTATAGGTTCTGACAACAATTTGAGGCTGATAGGTAGGGTCAATTTGATGAATAGCGTGATTAAGGGCATAACCTAAAGGGTCTCGTGAATCTAGCCCGATAATTTTTGGTGACGGTGTCACGCTGTTAAGTAACAGTTTTGACAAGCTAACGGTGTTTGACTGTAAGGATTTTAATGTCGTTGCATCATTAGGATGACAGACCAAAATCATGTTATCTGATAAAAGGTGCTCGCTGGTAATCGCTGGTGGTGTGCTATTACCAAAGCAAATGGCTAAATCTAACTGGTTTTGAATTAAACTTTGGCATAGGCCATCACGGTTATCTGTGGCAAGTTCAATTGATAGACTAGTATCTTGGCATACGTTTGCAATTGTTGGCGTTAGTAATGAAGTGGCAAGAATCGGTGTTGCGCCAATACGAAGGTGCTGGCTGCCTTTTTTTATCTTATTGGTGAGTGAGTGCAAATTACCGAGCTGTTGATAGATTTTTTCAGTTTCAGGCTGTAACTGTCGGGCTTCTTCTGTTGCCACCAACCGCCCTTTAATTCGTTGAAAAAGAGCAAAACCGAGCTGATGTTCTGTGTGAGAAAGAATACGCGTAACGTTAGGCTGCGAAACATGAAGCATGCGCGCCGCACCAGATACAGAGCCTGATTTCATGATGGCGTAGAAAACTTCAATTTGTCGTAAATTCAACGTTGAGTCCTTTCTGTATTCGATACAACCTGTATTTGGTATAACAATACTATCTGAATTAGATTATGACATATAAAGAAAAAGCCTGTAAAAACAGGCTTTAGTATTCTTTATTTGTTTAAATGAAATAGGCTTTTAAGCAGTAACATTTAAAAATCGATCTTTACGCTCGTTAAAACGGTTAACCAACTCATCAATTTCGTTTTGGCAATATGGCTTCAAGCCACTCATCACCATACGCTTACGGCCTGTACCAACCACTTCGCCATTTTCTTTGAAACAGAACATCAGGGTAACGCTACCACGCTTACCTTCAACGGTAATTTCAGAATCCGTTAGCTCTACTGTGGGTGCCGAGAAATCAAGGCGCGTGAAATCAAGTTCCATGCTTTCATAGATAACCAATGGGCGGGTAGGGTTAATCATGATTTGTTTTGATTCCATTAGCGGAACCATGATGTGCGGAAAGTTCATGCCAGAAAATTGTACATAGTTTTTCGTTACTTGACCAATAAGCTCTTGATCGTTTGTAGTTTCACCTTCTCGGGTGATATGCAGGTATTCCTTACCTTTTTCATCAATCAATGACATATCTGTATCAGACTTGGTATCAATACTTAATGCGATGCCATCATTAATCATGCCTGCAAATTCAAAACGCATTTTTTGGCTTAAACCCACTTTTGCAAGTACCACTGAAAAAAGTAGATCGCCTGGTACACAAAAACGCTTGTTATCTTCATCGTGAATAGGGTTGAAATCACCGGCAATAATTTTTGCGAAGTGGCTTGCTTGCTCACGAGTAAAAGAGAATTCACCGTTTTGTTCTGAATAATACGAGTCTAAAAACATGCTTAACTTTTTAATACCTAAGTGATTAACTGCATCCCATTCTACATGAGAAAACAGTTTAAATGGTCTAGCCAGATGTTCTGTTTAGAAAACAAACAGCCTGTTATACCTAAGAGTATGACAGAAAGTGAAGTATATTTACGCGTTGATAATCATTCTTTGTCATATCTATCAATAAATTTGAGGTAGAAGCGTTTATTTCATAAATAAAATAATAACTTACGACATTTTTAGAGCTTGTGGCCTAGATAGATATCTGAAAATTTTTTATATTGAAAAATATCAACCAAGCTAGAAGGGAAGAAGAGTAGCTTTGGAAGATCATCGAGTTTTACCCATTCGTAGCCAATTTGCGCAGGGTCCATATTATGAGCATCATAAGCAAAAACAGGGTTAATACCTTCTACAAATATTTCTACTTGGTGGAAATGTTCGGGAAGGTAGGGGGTTGGTTGACGATCTGATATTAAATCTCGTATGCACAGTACTTTCCCCATTTCAGCTTGTAAGCCGACTTCTTCTTTTATTTCGCGGTGAAAAGCATCTTCTAATGTTTCGCCATGCTCAACGCCACCACCAGGGGTTATATACCAAAAGCCGCGATCATCGTGATGTTTACACAACAATATTTTATCATCTTTATAAAATACAGCGCGTATTGAAAGTCGTGGTGACATAAGTTCCCTGTCTATTTATGGGTTAAGGTTGACCGATATCTAAAACTAATGAGAATATAACCTTGATATATGTAAGGACAAGTGAGTTTTACAGTGCATCTACTAGCATAGTTATGTATTATTTGCGGCGCAAACATAATAAAAACAGGTTAATACCGAATTTTAGGCTAGGGTTGCTTTATCTGAGAACGATATAAAAATAGTGCAAATAATACTTCGAGTGCAGTTTTGTACATTGAAGAGCAGCACACAACATCAACTTCTAACGTGTAGAAGACTCAGGAAAAATAAAGCAGCACGGAAGCTGCAAACAAAAAAAGCACCAGTATTCGAGGATACGTCCTCGAATACTGAGTGCTAATAATGTACCAGTTAATACTGAGTATGCGTTTGCAGCTTTTTTAAATTCGACTTTTCAGCGGAATCACACGTACAGTATCACCCACTTCAGCATTTGCCTGCTCGGGCAGTACTTCCACTAAGCAATTTGCTTCACTCATCGAACGTAAAATACCTGAACCTTGTTGCCCAGTTGATTTAACGGTTAAGCGCCCATTTGCATCAAAGCCAAAAATGCCTCGCGTATATTCAGTACGATCAGGGCGAGAGCGGAAACGTTCTGCTGCGATTGCATTTAATACTTCTGGCTGCCAGTTCTTAATACCCTGAAGTTTACGAATCGCAGGTTCAACAAACTGAAGGAAAACAACCATGACTGCAACAGGATTACCAGGCAGACCAAAGAAAGGGGTATCTGTTATTTGGCCAAATGCCAGTGGACGCCCCGGACGCATGTTGATTCGCCAGAAATTAATTTGCCCAAGTTTGTCTAATACTGTCTTAATGTAGTCAGCATCGCCCACGGATACACCACCTGATGATAAAATCAGATCTGCTTGCTCGCTGGCTTTTACTAATGTTGCTTCTAGCGATGCTTCACTGTCTTCAATAATGCCTAGGTCAATAACTTCACAACCTGCTTGCGTTAGCATGGCATGCAATGTGTAGCGATTGGAGTCGTAAATGCAATTTGTTTTTTGTGCTTCGCCTGGGTGTTGAACTTCATCACCTGTCGAGAAGATGGCAACACGAACAGGCGCGTTAATTTTGACACTATCAATACCTAAAGAGGCGAGCATACCTAATTCTGGCGCTTCAATTTTTGTGCCTGCCGCGATAGCCGTTTGCCCTAGCGCAAGATCTTCACCGGCTTGACGTACATTTTGACCTGCATATATTGCCGACATATTCAGGTTAAACGTGACAATGTCACCACTCTGTTCTGCTTGCTCACGCATCACGACAGTATCTGCACACTCGGGTACGGGTGCTCCGGTCATTATGCGAACAGCTTGGCCTTTCTCTAATGGGGTATCATAGCTATGCCCAGCCATCACCTGCGCGACAACGTTATAGTTATCGCGTTCTAAATCATCGCCACGAATAGCGTAACCATCCATTGCAGAGTTTGTGTGTTGTGGAACATTTACTGGAGATAAAATGTCGCGTGAGACAATTTGACCCAATGCGGATTTTAGGTCGACTTTTTGTGTGTTCTGTAACGCCTCAATTTGGCTGAGAATGCGTTCTCGTCCTTCATCGACAGACAACATACCACTCGGTGTTAAATCGCCACACAATAAGCCTTGTTTGTTTTCTTGCGTGCTTGCTTTAAATTCGTTGTTATCTTTAGCAAATGCAACGACAAAATCAGTGAGCTTTTCAAGGTTGTTTATATCAAGTCTAGGCAGCGTTGTATCGGCATCAACATTAGCAGCAACTGCAATAATATTGCTGTCATCAGGATGTAACCAAGGTTTGCCTACTTCTTCACGATGTAATTCAATTTTTGGGAAGCTGAGCTTTTTAAAGCCTTCGACCAAAATAAGATCCAGTTGAGTCTGGTCTAATTGAGCAATGAGATAGGGAAGGGACGCTTCTTCTTCCGGAGTCTCTGTTACCAGAGCGCGACGATAGCGCGATGAAATTAACATCTGGCTTGCACCTGCTTTACGCAAACGGTAGCTGTCTTTACCTTCTTGGTCGATGTCAAAGTTGTGGTGAGCATGTTTAATGACTGCAACACGAATACCGCGCTCAACCAATTTAGGCAGCATCGCTTCTAAAAGGGTTGTTTTGCCTGTTCCGCTATAAGCCGCGAAGCCTAACAATGGCAGAGAAGCGTTAAATTGACTCATAATGTCTGTCCAAATTGTTGTAGTTCTTCGGGCGTATTTAAATTCACAAAAGCGTTGGGCTGATCGCTAAAATCGACGGTGATCATGTTGCACTGGCGGTAAAGTAAAATGATTTTTCTATCGCCATTGGCTAGAAATGCTTCTAGCTTCGGTAAGATACGACGGTGAAGTAGAGTAACAACGGGCTGAATGTGCTCGCCATCATGCGCGACTGCAATGTCTGTGTCTTCTGAGCAGGCATTGGCCATTCGTTCGACTAAGTCGTGAGGTAGTTGAGGGCAATCGCAGGGTACAAAACCAATCCACTCATCATCTAAGTGGTGAATGGCTGCATGAATACCACCTAAAGGACCAGGATAGTCTTGAATATTATCGCCAAACACAGAACTATATTGTGCATAACGTTCTTGATTACGGTTTGCGTTAATCGTTATCGATGAAGTTTGTGGAGAGAGAGTACCGATAACGTGCTCGATCATTGCTTTGCCGGTTAATTCAACCAGACCTTTATCATTGCCGCCCATACGGCTGGCTTGTCCACCCGCTAAAATTACCCAACTTGTTTGTTCAGCCGAAGGCATAATCATCCTTATCTTTGTCTTTTGTGACGAGCTGTAAATCTGCTCGTTCTATTAGTTTGGTATTACTGATAGTCCATTGACGGCGACAAAGTGCAGTGAGTGCATTTTGTTGGTGACTCGTGATAACCAATGTTGAACCACGCTCCAGCAAATCTTTTGCCAGAATAACTTGTCGCTCGATCGATTCTTTATCAAGACTAGCACTGGATTCGTCCATCAAGAGTACACTGGGTTTTAATACCCATGCGCGTGCCATTGCGACGCGTTGTCTTTCACCGCCGGATAACACCGAAATGTGTTCATCAGCCAAGGTTTCTAACCCTACCATACGTAAGGCATTTATAGCTTCACTTCGTCGTGTTTGGCGGTCTTTAATGGCGAACTTTAAACCATAACAGACGTTTTCAAATACTGAACCGTCAAACATGTAAGGTGTTTGGTGCATATAAATAATGCCACCTTTGGTATTACCTTTAAAAAGACGGTAGAGCCAAGATTGATTTTGAAGGTTCACTTTACCCGTTGTGGGTTTTTGTAACCCAGATAAAATTTTCAATAGTGTGGTTTTTCCTACACCATTGTCACCAGTCAGATAGATTGCATCGCTAGGACCAAGCGTGAGTTGAGGGATATGAAAAAGCAAACGATCTTTAAATCGCATCGAAAGATCATGTGCTTGAATTGAAATTTGTGACATCACCTGTTCCTCAACTTAATTGGTACGCAAGTGGGCTTTCCCACGAGCAACAGATAAAAAGAAGTTTAGACCTAATGCGAGAATCAGTAATACCATTCCTAAGGCAACGCCTTGGGCAAATGCACCTTTTGAGCTTTCAAGGGCAATCGCTGTGGGAATATTACGGGTCGAATTTAAAATGTTGCCACCGACCATCATTGAACAACCGACTTCGGTAATGATGCGACTAAAGGCTGCGATAACTGCGGCAAGTAGTGGAAAGCGAGATTCCCACATCAAACTCATCAATGCGCGCGGCAGGCTAGCACCCAGAGTTAACGCTGTTTCCCATGCCCGGCGGTCACTATTTTGAAAAGCAGCGTGCATCATAGAAACAAGAATGGGAAAACAGATCATCATTTGACCGATGATCATTGCTTGCTGCGTAAATAGCATTTTCCAGTCACCCATAGGACCAGAACGCGATAGCGTCATATACAGTAATAAACCAATCACCACAGTAGGAACGGATTGGAATGTATTAAATAGAGATAAGATCAGCCAACGCCCAGGGAATTTACCATAGGCGAGGGCAAAACCAATCACTAAAGCGGGTATCAGCACAATGCTAATAGCCAGCAAAGAAACGGAAAATGAAACGCCAACAATGCCCCATAGTGCCATGTCGCCACTAAAGAGAAGTTGAACTGCTTGTTGGGTCGTTTGCCAAATATCCATTATATTTACGTTTTTTCCGTTTCGATGTGTTTAGTGATAGATGATTTTTATTGAACAACAGCATTAGCAACAAACAGCTGTTCACCATGGCGCTGATAGCTATTGATCATAGCTTGCGCTTTAGGGTTAACTAACCAGTCACTGAATGCTTTAGCACCTTGGTAGTTGATGTCTGGGTAACGGCTTGGGTTAACCAGAATAACTTGGTAAGGGTTAAAGAGACGTTTGTCACCTTGAACTAAGATTTTTAGATCCAGTTTATTTTCGTAAGCTAACCAAGTACCACGGTCGGTTAATGTGTAAGCTTGCAGTTCAGATGCCATGTTCAATGTTGGCCCCATGCCTTGTCCTACTGCTTTGTAACCACCGAAATTAGGCTCAATTTTTGCTTGTTCCCACAAACCCAATTCTTTTTTGTTTGTACCTGAATCATCACCACGTGAAATGAAGGTAGCGTTGTAAGACGCGATGTCTGTAATTGCTTTGACAACATCTTTATCAGTATCGATTTTGGCTGGATCAGCTTTTGGTCCGACTAAAACAAAATCGTTATACATTAGTTTACGCGGAAGTACACCAAAACCATCATCCACAAATTTTGCTTCAGATTTAGGTGCGTGAGTCATCACTAAATCAACATCACCATTTTGTCCCATACGCAGCGATTTACCGGTACCTGCAGCTAAAACGTCAACGGTATAACCCGTATCTTTTTTAAATTCAGGCAGTAGGTAATCTAACAAACCAGAGTGATAAGTACTGGTTGTTGTCGCAAGGCGGATTTTCATATTCTCTTGCGAATTATCCAGTGAACTGTCTTGCGCATAAACGCCTGCTGTTGAAGCAAGGGCTAAAGTCACAATCGACGTTTGAATAAATGTCATTGTTTTTACAGTCATAAGTCTTCCTGACGAAATAAGTTACATTATTTATAATGTATAAAATTAATAATACGCATGCATTTAGGTGCTTAAAAAACAGCACTCATTAACAACTTACAAGCAAATCAGATGCCAAGTTGTCATTGTGTTGGACAATAACGCTTTTTTGGTATTTAACTTAATGATTTAAAACAATAAATAATTAAATAGTCAGGTGTCATGTAATAAATATATGAAACAGCTTTGACTTTGTTGACCTCGATGAGACAAAATGTCGCAACTATTAAATCATTGCTGTTGTTTATTTTATGTCTGAATTTGCTTCTTCTCTCTCTTGGGCTGCCGTCTCTGTACTAGTTGTTGATGATGAACCGGGTATGCGTGCTATTTTAAAAAAAGCATTAAGTAAAAAATTTGCTCAAGTCGATACCGCTGGAAGTATTGAAGAAGCAGAAGAACTCCGTAAACGCTGTCATTTTGATTTATTAATTGTAGATATTAATTTACCCGGACGCTCAGGCATTGAGTGGCACGAGGCTTTGGACCCATCAACCCGCCGCAGTGACGTGATCTTCATGACGGGGTATGCCGATTTAGATACTGCGATTAAAGCGTTACGTGCCGGAGCCTCTGATTTTATTTTGAAGCCATTCAATTTAGAACAAATGATGCAATCCGTTAGCCGTTGTATTGAACGCCGCCTAGTAGAACGGCAGAATTTTGCTCTTCAGCGTGATGTTGAACGTACATTCCCCGTCGATATTATTGGTGACGCGGTAAAAACCCAGCAGATGAAGAAATTGATCGCACAGGTTGCTCCCTCTATTGCAGCTGTTCTCGTCGAAGGTGAATCGGGTACGGGTAAAGAATTAGTAGCACGTGCACTACATCAATTAAGTCAACGAACGGGTCCTTTTGTGCCGCTAAACTGTGGTGCAATAGCCCCTGACTTATTAGAAAGTGAGTTGTTTGGCCATGTTTCAGGGGCTTTTACTGGCGCTAAGAAAGGGCGAGAAGGCTTATTCCGTGTGGCGAATGGGGGAACGCTTTTCCTTGATGAAATTGGTGAAATGCCCCTTTCAATGCAATCGTCTTTATTACGCGCCTTAGAGCAAAAAGCGATTCGACCTGTAGGTGCAGAGCGTGAGGTGCAAGTCGATGTAAGGATCATCGCGGCCACCAACCGAAATTTGAAAGAGGAAGTAGACGAAGGGCGTTTCCGTCGTGATTTATATTACCGATTAAACGTATTGACGGTCGATTTACCCGCCTTGCGGGATAGAGTGGAAGATATTCCTTCTCTGACCCATCATTTTACCCAGCAGCTAGCCAAAGATTTAGGCATGAAGACCATTAACTGGACGCATGAAGATATTAAAGCCATGCAAGCATATGATTGGCCAGGTAATATTCGAGAACTTCGTAATATGATGGAACGGTGTATTTTACTGGGTAAGCCACCAGCGGAATACTGGCGAGATCTTCAAGGTGATACCAATCCTCTGCCAAGATCCGTAAATGCGGCGTCTGATGTTATCGGTGATGAAATAATCAATAACGTAAGCAATGATTGTCGATGCTCCTCAATTTATGACTCAGAAGGTGACCAATTTTGTTACCCAACCAATTGGACATTAAAAGAGGTTGAAAAGGCGCATATTATGCAGGTTGTTGATTCGCATGAAGGGAATAAATCAGCCGCTGCTCGTCAGCTTGGTGTTGCGCGTAAGACATTGGAACGTAAATATAAAGAATGGATTGACGAAGAAGTCTTATGAAATTAAAACACATAGTGCTGAAGTGGGTACGTCGTTTTAGGACGATGGTGCGCTATCGTTTATTGGTGCTTACATCTGTACCCATAATCATTACATTGCTTGCTTTGATTGCACTGACTATGTATTGGACAGTGACGTATACATGGCAAAATGCATTGATGAATGTAAGAGCCGATCTCGCTGTCGCGCACCATAGTATGGAGTTACTGCAAAAAGAACAACGAATGCGCCTAATGTCGTTGTCATCGTCTTATGATTTTCAGACATTATTACGAACCGATGAAGCGAAGTTAAGTGATTGGGTAAGTACTCAAACGTCAAATTATGAGTTGGATTTTGTTGTACTTCATCCCGCTTCTGCATTAAGTGAATTTTCAAAAGTAAATCGCCGATTATTACTGAAGGGCAAAGAGCAAACGTTCTTTCAAGTCTTGGATGGGCAAGCATTAGAAAACCTTAACCCCAATCTTCCTGTAAATGCAGAAATACCCTTAATCAAAGAAAGAGAGTTTGAATCAAGAGGCTTAATTAGCCGTAGTCTCATTCCAATTTTTAATGAAAAAAATCAACTTCAATGGATTGTTGATGGCGGCATACTTTTAAATAACAGTACCTTACTTGTCGATCGCATCCGTGATTTGGTTTACGCCGCAGATACATTACCTTTGGGAAGTATTGGCACGGTCACGCTATTCATGGATGATCTTCGTGTTAGTACGAATGTTCCGCTTGATAGTGAAGCGCGTTTCGGGCGTGCGATTGGTACACGTGTATCTGATGAAGTTAAGCGACAAGTACTCATTGCGGGCGAGAATTGGGTAGGGCGGGCGTTTGTTTACGATGACTGGTACGTTTCTTCTTACGAGCCACTGCATGACCATGATGGTAACGTGATAGGTATGCTGTATACGGGGTATCTTGAGTGGCCGTTATTAAAAACATTTTTGACCAATATTATTGAGTTAGGTATTGGTATTGTGATTGTTCTATTACTCTCTGGTGTGATTGTTTATCGTGGATCGCGTGATTTATTTCTGCCAATAGAAAGAATTCATAACGTAGTCAAAGCGGTACAGATTGGACTTGATCGCCGTATTGGTTCCTTAGATCTGTTTAAAAATCACGAGTTACAGATTCTTGGCCAACAGTTTGATTCAATGCTTGATCAGCTTCATCAGCGTAATGAAGACATTAAAAAAGCCTCTCTTGAACTCGAAGACAAAGTGCAAATTCGAACCCGTAGCTTGCATGAAAAAACAGAAGAGCTAGAACAACATATTAAATTGTTGAATCAGGCGAAAATTAAGCTGGTGGCAAGTGAAAAACTGGCAGCCCTCGGTGAATTAACGGCGGGAATAGCGCATGAAATCAATAACCCGACAGCGGTTATTTTAGGCAACGTTGAATTGTTACAACTGGAACTCGGTGATGATACTCAGCGCGTTAAAGAAGAGTTAGATGCGATACATGAGCAAATAGACCGGATCCGAAATATTACTCGAAGCCTTTTGCAGTACAGCCGTCAAGGTGGTGTACAAGATGAAATTACGTGGCACCATGTAAACCTCATTGTTGAAGAAAGCTTAACTTTAGTACGTTCTGGAACCAAGTCTTATGATGTGAAGGTTGAAGCTCAGCTAGATGCCAAGTGTTGTATTGAAGCGAATCGACACCAATTATTACAAGTATTAATTAATCTACAAATGAATGGCGTTCATGCAATGGACGACAAAGGCTTATTGAAAGTCAAAACAGAAGATTGGATTGATCAGAGTGGAAAAGTACTAGGGGCTGTGGTGCGTGTTACCGATCATGGCTGCGGTATCAGTAAAGAAAATCTTAAGAGAATCTTTAATCCATTTTTTACTACGCGTAGAAGTGGAACAGGGCTAGGGCTGTCTGTTAGCCAAGGTATTATTAGCGAAATTGGCGGTGAAATTGAAGTGCAATCTGAATTAGGTAAAGGTTCAACTTTTTCTATATATTTACGAGAGAAAGCGACATCGAATAATGAGTTAATGTTAGATGTTGAAGCTTATTAATAAGAGTATTTAATTAGAATATTACGATGAGAATGTCATTCTACAATCTGGTTAATGATTAAGTTAAAGCAGAATTGTAAGCTGACATACTACATCGTTAGAATTTCATTTTTTTGTACTATTTTTTACAGTGTAGCGATTAAGACTGATGGCTTACATCATGCTTAAACCGAGAACCATAAATGCAGTTGCAATAAGTGAAATTCGAGAGATAAGACCTAGGTTAGTTGGAACAATCATTTCTTGATGCTGCATAGACACTCCTTAATGTTACAGTATTATGATGAAACGATTAAATTTCATCTTGAATTCATTATAGGGTAAAACATCATCATATTGTTGCTTACAAAGTAAGGTTCATAAAAAATTCTTATTTCTGTTCGTAAAATGCACAACAATTTCTTCACAATACAATAATGATGCTATAACGGAGTGTGTTTCTGTTCTTATTGTTTTTTTATTTGTTATATTTCAGTGTGTTACTTTTTATTTGTGAGCCTTTTATAGCTTTGGCGTTTTTTTTAGATCAACCGCTAGAATATGACTGTAATCATCGAGTGTACTCTAGGGCGTGTTGATGTTTTCAGCCTTCACAGGCTAGAATTTGAAACGTCAACACGCCCTAGATTGTTCTAGATCTACTTTTCTTCAGTTAATACGACATGTCATTGTTTACCTCATACACTAATAGTAAGTGTAGGTACTTAGAGGTAGCACGCATGGTTGATTTTACCGAACGAATGCGCTTGAAGGGTAAAGCAGAAGAAGATATGTACTTTGCTGCGCTCAACAAAAAATTAATTGAAGCACTACATGAAAAACAAGCCAAAGACTTAGACCATAAATATTTCAAGTCAGAAGATTCAGTAAGCAAGTAAAACTGAATAATGGCTTACGATCCTCTGAGTATGCTGTAATACAGCAATAAGCAGAGGATAAGGTTTTGCGTTTATAATAATCAACAGGTGCTATTTTTTATTCACAACCACACTCAGCAAAAACAATGTGACAACAGGGAAAATAGAAGCAAGCAACATCCAGCTCCAGCCTTGAGTAAATAACACCATACCAGCCCCTAGAGAGCCGGTTGCTTGAAAGGCGGTGATGGAAAAATCATTAACAGCTTGTACTTTGAAGCGTTCATTCGTTTGATATGTTTTAGGTAATAATGTTGTGCCACTAATAAACAAGAAATTCCAACCTATACCCAACAACACCAATGCCCACCAATAACTATGCACACTCTGACCCAGCAATCCTGCAACAATGCAGGCAATCATTGCGATACATCCCACATAGATCAGTCGGTAAATGCCAAGATATTTAATCAATAGTGGGGTAATGAGTGACGGTAAATACATCGCCATAACATGACTTTGAATAACCCATTTAGCACTTTGAATATCATGACCATGGTGCTGCATTGCTAAGGGGGTTGCTGTCATCAAAAATGCCATCACAGCGTAAGCCGTTAAACCTGAACCAATAGCAAGCCACAGTAAAGGTTGCTTTAATATTTCAGATAAAGGACGAGCTATTCCATCAGTATCGCTGCTTTCCTTTATAATAATGGGCTTCATTGCAATAAATAAAATCATTGCGCCAATGCATTCGATAATAGCCAATGCATTGTAAGCGTTGGCATATTCGGATATATGAAGTGGAATGAGTTGCCCTATGTTAAGTAACTCTGGCCCCACGATTGCAGCTGCTATGCCCCCAACCAGTACAATACTAATGACAGTAGGGTGTTGACTCGCATTGTTACAGCTTTCTATGGCAGCAAAACGGTATTGCCCAACATAAGACAATTGAGTGCCAAGAAGGAAAGTACATAACGTAAATCCCCAAAAGGATTCATGTTCTATTGCAAACCCCGCAGCAAAAGCCACACAACTACTGATAACGGCGGCAGTAATAAAAGCATTTTTTCGACCAAAGGTATGTTGAATTTTAGCCGCTGGAAAAATATTTAAGGAAACACCAATGATGAGCGCAGTAACAGGAAGTGTGGAGAGTTCAGGGTTAGGATGTAATTTTGCCCCAACAAGACCACCAAGAAACACATTGAGTGCCCCAACAGATAATACAAAGGGTTGAACCAAAGCAAGCAGCCATGCGTTCCAAGGTAAAGATTTCATGTAGAACCGAAAAATAAAAAGCAAAGTGCTAAGTTACAGCTCATGTAACACTTATGCAACGTAGCGATTGGCTTTAGAGTAAACTATACCCCTAAGGCTGTTTTTTCATAGTAAGTAAATTATTCTTTTGTAAATGTGTCTGCCTATAATTAACTCAAATAAGATATATAGGTTTTACAATATGAAACTTTTTGTGCTTTTTATAGGGATGTTGCTTCAAGGTCTTGCTGTCTATATCGCTTTTTTTAGTGGAGTAGGTGGAAGTAATGTTTATATAGCGACTATTATCTCAATTATTTCACTTTGTACTCTAATGGCCATTAGAAGTTTAATTGCCCCTGTCTGTACATTTATGGGGATTTTAATTGGTTTATCACTATCCCATAATCAGGCCGATTTAAGTGTGTTGGCTAAATTGGAACAAGCAGTGAACGTTGCTTTTGAAGACGTCGATTTGAGTGTGAAAGGGCTGAATTACAGCGATGTTAATGGACAGAAATCAGTGAAGATTCAAAATATTGTAGAGTCTTATACTGAACAAAACAGTCTTGTTACTGTAGTAGAAACAAAGAATATACAGTAACTCTATAGTCAGGTTCTACTTATTCGGACTATAGAGTTAAAGTGTATTTCAAGAGTGTCATTCATGTTTAATCAATGAGCGGGATTAATAATCGCTGCCCTGCAATAATAAATGAATTTGACATCTCATTGGCTTGCTTAATCCTTGATACTGTCGTGTTGTTGTTATGTGCTAATTCACTTAACGACTCACCAATTTTTATTTTATGAATGAAATATTTGTGTCTAACATAAAGGCGACTGTCGATATTATTATAAAAAGCTTCAATATTATTTTTTGGTAATAGTACAATATTATCTCTATTTTTAAGTGTGTAGCCTGCGGTATACCCAGGGTTTAGCGCATAAAGTTGTTTACTTGATATATCAGCATGCTTCGCTATTTGTTTTAAACGAACACTATTGTTCACGATGACTTTTGTCACTGCTGGTGAGGCTGGTATCATCGCGAAATCGAGCTGATACTGGTATTCCTGTTTATGTTTTACGATATCAGCCATCGCAAGCAACTTCGGTACATATAAGCGTGTTTCTTTCGGTAATTCTAAATACCAAAAATCAGTTGAGATGCCTTTTTTCTTATTACTTTTAATGGCATTTCTGACTCGAGCTTCACCCGTGTTATAAGCGGCTATTGCATGTAGCCAGTTACCGTTAAACTTATCGTGTAAGTATTCAAGAAGATCTAACGCTGCATGGGTTGATGCAATCACATCACGACGGCCATCGTAACCTTGCCAATACTCCAATCCAAAAGACTTCCCTGTAGGGGCTGTGATTTGCCAAAGCCCTGATGCCCCCTTGTTTGTAAGCGTCTGGCCAAACACACCTTCATCTAATTTCTGATTTCAGTTATGTTATTTCCAAGTCACATAAAAGGAAATAACAATGAAAAGAACGCGCAACGAAACACAATGGCAGACTCTAATACAAA
>NZ_PYMJ01000006.1 GCF_003025615.1 Photobacterium frigidiphilum
GTCACGAGTTCGAGCCTCGTGTGTCGCTCCAAATTGAAAAGCCCAATCAGAAATGATTGGGCTTTTTGACGTTTGTAGCATATTAAAAAGAGTCTCGACGCGTTATCTCAACAATCATTAGCTCAGCAGGTAGAGCGCAATCTTGCCAAGGTTGAGGTGCTAAAAAATTATCCATTAACAAACTGCTGCAAAGGTACACGTTCTTGTAAAAACGTACGGTAAATCCTCACGCCAATTATACCACCCAATAAACCTGCGACAGCAGCAGCAGATGCGGCCATGAATAAGGTTGATGGTGGGTTGAAAGCAATTGAGGCTAATAAACCGGGAATAGGAGCAGCACTGCCGGGTGCATCATTGATGATGCCGAAATACGCGGCGATTGTGCCAGCGAAGGCACCACCTATGAAATTCGACATGAAAATAGGTACAGGATTACGGGTAACTATATGTGCCTGAGTTAAAGGCTCTAACATTACACTCACTGTATTGCATGATTTACCCAATTTCAGAGTATGGAAAACATAACCGTTGGTAAACGAACCACCAACACAGGCCATTGCCGCAATCCCCATCGGTAGCCCTGTTAATCCGAGCATAGCGGTCAATGCCATTGAACTTAGCGGGGAAGTACATACCATTTTAATAAGCCCACCTAATAAGAAGCCCATAATCAGCGGTGACAATGAGGTTGCTTCAGTGATCATGTTAGCCAACGTTCCCATCAGTAAATCAAGGGCTGGACTAATAAAGAAGCCGACTAATCGTGCTAGTGGGGCAATAATTAACACACCTAGAATAACGTCGATACCTTCTGCTAAATATTTTTTAAATAGAGGGGCAATGAACGAGAATAAATAGCCGACAATGAAGCCTTCTAGAATACCTAAATGTATCATTGCCAAACCTGTAACCATCGCAAAGACAGGCTGTACACCTACACGGAGCATGACTAATGTGGCCGCAGCGACACCTCCCATACCACCAACGAGGTTACCAAATTCGGCTAAGTAACCAATGCCTAATAAGTTACCCATAACGTACTTATGAATAGCTTCGACGAGAAATGTCGCGATAGCGGCATCTGCTAACCCACTCATTGCTGCACTACCGTGGGGTGCTTTAAAGCTAAAAAGTGAAAATAATGCCAGAGCCATTAAAAGTGCTGTAATTCCTAATAAAATTTCCATGGTCTTTCCTTACCATACAAGCGACTTCTGATATGAATAACACCATTTACAGGTGATATTCACCTAGCAACCTCGCTTAACGCTGCGAGTTGCTATATTGATATAGATTTATAGAGAGGCTGAAAATGAGAAATGCGACCAGGGTCAGGACCAGACGGAATAAAACGAATAGGGTAGTACAGAGGTGAAATTAAAAAGAGATAGCTGCGCAAACTGCTAGCATCAATATTGACTCAATATATGTTCATATGCGTCACCATGTTTGAATACATTGCGTGAAGAACAAAAGGGTATTGTGTAATAGAGCTACCGTAGCACAAGCAAGTTGGTTGGTTTTTGAGCTAGTTCATATTCCGTAAAACTCATAGATATAAGTGTGGGTTCATATGGTTGATTAGGCTGAGTATCTTTTACTTGTTGGAAAGTAATACTGAGTTTTATGGGTAAATGCTGCTGAATTAGTCATCAGTGTGCTATTTGGTGGTGTTTTGTATTGATGCGATTGAAATATTGAGTTCTTATATAAATAGCACTTGTTTTTTAAATCGTGATTGTGTTACTTTCTGCCCAATCTCGAGTGAATTGTACTGAGACACATGCGTTATGACGATATCAAATAAGTGTGTCGTAACGTGCCGTAGGTACTAACGAACCAATCGTTAGTAGAAGGGCATTAATAGAGCAAACCTGCATAAAATAAAGCAGGTGCATATTGAAGGAACCCAACAGTGAATATACCAACATTATCTATGCAACTTACATTCGTCTTGCCTAACTGCAGTATTATTACTGAGCCTTGATCTTTCCTTAAAAAACACGAGTAACTTACTCTCTTTGTTAATTCGCATATTGGCACAATTGAATATTGTCTCTTAAAAAGGCTTTTTCAATATTCCAATGATGATGCGGGTTAAGTGCATCAATAAATCAGTATCTTATGAATTATTGATTGTTGCAGAAGAACTTTTTATCAGCTTTTTCTGGTGAAATTTATACGCATAAGTTCATTCGATCCTCTAGGAATACCACTTTCGTTATGCCTGAACGTTCAGCATCTCTCTCGATTGTTTGTATCTCTATTAGATCTCGATAAGAACTCGAATACATATAACGATATGAATTATTCGATGCGTAACGTGATGATTTAATGGAAATGAAAATGAACAATGTGTTTGATTTAGACGAACTGAAGCTAGCTTCTAATATCCCTGTCGTTCACGAGTTATATGACTTAACACCCGATGAACTTTTGCTTAGCCAAGAGCATTATGAATCAGAGGTGCGTTCATATCCAAGACGCTTACCTCTAGCTATCGCAAAAGCGGCTGGTGTTATGGTTGAAGACACCCGTGGTCAACTCTTTATTGATTGCCTTGCTGGTGCTGGCACACTTGCGCTTGGTTATAATCATCCAGAAATTAATCAAGCGATTATTGACCAGCTACAAGCGGGTTTGCCTTATCAGACGTTGGATATAACAACACCCACAAAAGATAAATTTATCAGAGAAGTCATGAGCTTCCTTCCTGATGAATTTGCGAATAATGCGTGTATCCAATTCTGTGGTCCATCGGGTGCTGATGCTGTTGAAGCAGCTATTAAACTCGCGAAACAAACAACTGGTCGAAACACGATGGCTGCGTTTCATGGTGCATACCATGGTATGACAAACGGCACGATGGCAATGATGGGTAACCTAAGTACCAAATCACGTCGTCAGGGGCTGATGTCAGATGTCCATTTTTTACCATTCCCATATAGCCTACGTTGTCCGTTTGGTTTAAAAGGCGACGAAGGTGCCAAGCAAAGTTTACGTTATATCGAGCGTATGCTGAGCGATGATGAAAGTGGTGTTCAAAAGCCTGCTGCAATTATCGTTGAACCCGTGCAAGGCGAAGGTGGTGTTATTCCTGCCCCTGCATTCTGGTTACAAGAATTACGCCGCATTACTAAAGAGCAGGGCATCCTACTTATTTTGGATGAAATTCAATGCGGTATTGGTAAAACAGGCCATAATTTTGCCTTTGAAGAAGCTGGCATAACGCCTGATATTCTGTGTTTGTCTAAAGCCGTTGGTGGCGGACTACCTATGTCGCTACTTATTTTTAATAAGTCGATCGATACTTGGCTTCCTGGTGAACATACAGGCACATTCCGCGGTAACCAGCTTGCGATGGCAACAGGTGCGACAGCATTACAAATCATTCGTCGTGATAATTTGGTCGATCATGCTCAAAAAGCTGGGCAGTATTTACGCGAAGGCATCGAACGCATAGCTCAATACACGGATTGTATTGCTGAAGTTCGTGGTAAAGGCTTGATGTTAGGTGTTGAAATTGTAAAACCTAACGGCGCTAAGAATAAATTTGGTGAACCTGAAGCTGATCCAGAATTAACGGTTAACATTCAACGTGCAGCTCTTGAACGTGGATTGATTATCGAAAAAGGTGGTCGCCAGGGCTCTGTACTGCGTTTCCTTCCTCCTCTTATTATTACTTTCGAGCAAATTGACTTTGTGCTTGATGCGTTAAGCAAAGCGATTATTGCAACGGCTGGTCCGGCTAAAATTGTTGAGCCTGTAACGGCTAATGATCAAGACGATTGGCGTTCATACTTCATCCATACCGGTGAAGGTGGTGCTGATCAGTTTGAAAAAGTACTGAATCAGACGACACAAGTTCTGAAAAATGTATTTGAAGGGACAACGGCACCCTATTCAGGGTTAGATCCTGAAGTCTTGAAATCGATGATTTATAACATCGATCTTGATCACCAGCAGCTTCCGATTGAAACGGTTATTGAGCAAACTGGCGAGCTTATCGCTAAAAACTCAATCATGGTGCAACATCCACATTGTATTGCTCATCTACATACGCCACCTTTATTGTCGGCAGTTGCCGCTGAAGCCTTTATTGCGTCGTTAAACCAATCGATGGATTCATGGGATCAGGCGAGTTCAGCAACATTTGTAGAGCAAAAAGTTGTCGATTGGTTATGTGGTGTTTATAACCTGGGTGAACAAGCGGATGGTGTATTCACCAGTGGCGGCACTCAAAGTAATTTGATGGGGCTGCTATTAGCCCGTGATTGGGCGGCAGATACTATTTCTGGTCACAATATCCAGAAAGATGGCTTGCCAGAGTATGCATCGAAAATGCGCATATTGTGCTCGAAAAAATCACACTTCACCGTGCAAAAATCAGCGTCATTAATGGGGCTAGGTGAACACGCAGTAGAGTGTGTTGATACCAACCCTGATGGCACCATTAAGATTGCAGCCTTGATAAAAACGGTAGAAACACTAAAGAATGAAGGCTTATTGCCATTCGCTTTAGTTGGCACAGCAGGTACAACTGATCACGGCGCGATTGATGATTTAGCCAATATGGCTGACATTGCAGAACAACATAACCTGTGGCTGCATGTTGATGGGGCTTACGGTGGTGCACTGATTCTTAGTCGTCACAAAACACGTTTACACGGTATTGAAAAAGCAGATTCCGTGAGTGTGGACTTCCACAAATTATTCTTCCAACCAATCAGCTGTGGTGCAGTATTGCTTAAAGACAAAGAGAACTTTAAGTACTTATTACATCATGCCGATTATCTGAATCGTGAAGATGATTTACTGCCAAACCTTGTTGATAAATCGATTGCAACAACGAAGCGTTTCGATGCATTAAAAGTATTGATGACAATGCAGTGTGTTGGTACGCAAGCCCTTGGTGGTATGTATGATCACCTGTTAGGGCAAACACAGCAAGTTGCCGACTTGGTCAATAATCGCAATGAATTTGAATTACTGGCAGACCCTGCATTATCAACGGTGCTATTCCGTTATGTGGGTGAAAAGCTAGATACCGATATCGACGCATTGAACAAAAAACTCCGTATAGAGGCACTCGTTAAAGGTGTTGCTGTACTGGGCGAAACGGTTGTCGACGGTAAGGTTGCGTTAAAGTTCACGATTCTAAATCCTTGTTTAACTATGGCTGATTTTGAGTTATTGCTAAATAATATCAATCAGTTGGCTTTAACGTTATAACGTGAAACAGATAAAGCATTTCTCCTCACTTTTATCGGTGAGGGGAAACATCATGATATCAGGCGACTTATATACGTTGCCGAACATATTTCAAAGAACAAATAGACGGAATACAAAGAATATGGCTATTTTACAAATTGGTGCAGGTGGTGTTGGTTGGGTTATCGCGCATAAAGCGGCTCAGAATAATGACGTATTGGGTGATATCACCATTGCATCTCGTACAGTTAGCAAGTGTGAAAAAATCATCGAGTCAATTAAAGGGCGTAATAACCTAAAAGACACGACTAAAAAACTAGAATCACGTGCAGTAAATGCAGATGACGTTGATGCACTAGTTGCACTGATCAAAGAAGTTCAGCCTGATTTAGTGATTAATGCGGGTCCTCCTTGGGTTAACGTTGCCATTATGGAAGCGTGTTACCAAGCCAAAGTATCTTACCTTGATACATCTGTAGCGGTCGATCTGTGCAGTGAAGGTCAGCAAGTTCCTGAAGCTTATGACCCACAGTGGGCATTCCGTGAAAAATTCGCAGAGGCGGGTATCACAGGTATTCTTGGTGCTGGTTTTGATCCAGGTGTTGTAAGTGTATTTGCTGCTTACGCGGTTAAGCATTTGTTCGATGAAATCGACACAATCGATGTAATGGACGTGAATGCCGGTGATCACGGTAAGAAATTCGCAACGAACTTTGACCCAGAAACAAACATGCTAGAAATTCAAGGTGATTCTTTCTACTGGGAAAACCAAGAGTGGAAACAAGTACCTTGTCATACACGTATGCTTGAGTTTGATTTCCCTAACTGTGGCAACCAGAAAGTGTATTCAATGGCGCACGATGAAGTGCGTTCAATGAAAGAGTTTATTCCTGCGAATCGTATCGAATTCTGGATGGGCTTTGGTGATACTTACCTGACTTACTTTAACTGTATGCGTGATATTGGTCTGTTAAGTCCAAATCCAGTAACGCTGCAAGATGGTACTGTTGTAGAGCCGCTTAAAGTACTGAAAGCTATTTTGCCAGATCCAACATCATTAGCACCGGGTTACACCGGTTTAACGTGTATCGGTACTTGGGTTCAAGGTATTAAAGATGGCGAGCCACGCAGCGTCTTCATCTATAATAATGCCGATCATGAAGTTGCTTACAAAGATGTTGAACACCAAGCGATCTCTTACACGACAGGTGTACCAGCCATTACAGCGGCACTTATGTACTTCCGTAACGAGTGGAGCGGTAAAGGTGTATTCAACATGGAACAGTTGAACCCAGACCCATTCCTAGAACTAATGCCAACAATCGGCCTTGATTGGCATGTACAGGAATTGCCAGTAGCACAGCCTGAGATTAAGATTCTGAAATAACGCAGATTGGTGCGCCTTGTTCTGGTCTCCGCGCTTGTGCCTGACAAAGCACCTTGGGGTAACATGGGTATATAGCCGTTATATTGAATTAATCATTAGAGCCGGTGTGTAAGCATCGGCTTTATTCCGTCTACGCGGGTAGTAAAAATGCAGAAGAATGAGTTAAAAACGCCTTACTTTATGATTGATGAAAGTAAGCTTGTAGCTAATTTAGAAAAAGCAAAGCTGTTAAAAGAGCTTTCGGGTGTGAAGTTGGTATTGGCACTGAAATGCTTTTCTACATGGGGTGTGTTTGATCTTATTAAGCCGTACCTTGATGGCACGACGAGCAGTGGTCCTTATGAAGTAAAGCTAGGCTATGAAACGTTTGGCGGTGAAACACATGCTTACAGCGTGGGTTACAGTGAAGATGATGTGAAAGACGTCGCGGAAATCTGCGATAAGATGATTTTCAACTCGCAAAATCAGTTAGCAGCTTATCGTCATTTGGTTGAAGGCAAGGCATCTCTAGGTTTACGCCTAAACCCTGGTGTTAGCTATGCAGGGCAAGATTTAGCTAATCCTGCGCGTCAATATTCACGCCTTGGGGTGCAGTGGGATCATATTGATGCCGCTGTCTTTGATAATCTTGACGGTGTTATGTTCCACATGAACTGTGAGAACAAAGATGAAGACGCATTCATTGGATTATTAAATGATATCTCAGATAAGTTTGGTAAGCATTTAGATAAACTAGACTGGGTGAGTCTTGGCGGTGGGGTATTCTTTACTTGGCCGGGTTATAACATCGAAAAGCTTGCAGCTGCCCTGAAAACGTTTTCTGAAAAGCATGGTGTTCAGTTATACCTTGAACCCGGTGAAGCCATTATTACAAAAACCGCCGATCTTGTGGTGACAGTAGTAGATATTGTTGAAAATGAAATAAAAACGGCAATTGTAGACAGTGCAACAGAAGCACACCGTTTAGATACGCTAATTTATGATGAACCAGCCTCGATTGCAGAAGCCAGCGAGCAGGGTGGGCACCAGTATGTTATTGGTAGTTGTTCTTGTTTAGCCGGTGATCAGTTTTGTGTAACCCAGTTTGATGAGCCATTGAAGATTGGACAGCGTTTACACATCACAGATAGTGCAGGCTACACAATGGTGAAATTAAACTGGTTTAATGGTTTGAAGATGCCATCTATTTACTGTGAACGTGCAAATGGTGAAATAGATAAACTGAATGAATTCGGTTACGACGATTTTAAACGATCTTTGTCACAATGGTCGGTGTCATAAACGTTTAAGTACTAACGTTTAAGCCCATTAATATAAAGAAGATCGGTAAACGGTCTTTTTTTATGTTTTTGAAAACGTTATTTTTGGCTGTAACAGGGGCTTTATTTCTAATTCCCCAATGGCGGCGTTAATTTAAGCGAATTTAGCGTTGTTTTTAGCAGGTTTAGATAAAAAATAATCAGTTGAATTAAAACAATAAAATTTCCTATTGACTCATTTTCTGAATCAAGTAAAGTACGTGCCATACCGCAACGGGGTAACCCATTAACGGTTAGCGATTGAAAGATTGCTTACTTCTTAACGAAGTATTAGCTTGAAAAATATGGCGCGTTGGCAGAGTGGCTATGCAGCGGATTGCAAATCCGTGTACCTCGGTTCGACTCCGGGACGCGCCTCCAAATTTTGTACTAACGGTCACGTTACATTGGCAGACCGTTATAAAGATGGTGTCTAACCGCTTTTTATAAAGCACATTGGTTAGGAGCATCGCAATAAAGAATTGCGTGCCCTGGTGGTGGAATTGGTAGACACAAGGGATTTAAAATCCCTCGGCGTTCGCGCTGTGCCGGTTCAAGTCCGGCCCGGGGCACCATCTATTAAAGTCTATATCGAAAGATATAGCATGCGACACTAGCTCAGCTGGTAGAGCGCAACCTTGCCAAGGTTGAGGTCACGAGTTCGAGCCTCGTGTGTCGCTCCAAATTGAAAAGCCCAATCAGAAATGATTGGGCTTTTTGACGTTTGTAGCATATTAAAAAGAGTCTCGACGCGTTATCTCAACAATCATTAGCTCAGCTGGTCGATCGCAGCCTTGCCAAGGTTGAGGTCACGCCTAAGCCTTGAAGATCGGGAGCCTCGTGTGTCGCTCCAAATACGAAGCCCTAGCAGAAATGTTAGGGCTTTTTATTGTTTAAAATTTGAGTAGAGTCTATACACATCTTCAATGTGTCACTTGCACAGCTGCACGCACAGCAGTTTGTTGCTGTCGTGAATCAGAATACTTCCATAACCAATTCATCAAAATTTCAAAGTCCCGAAAGAAAAGCTGGCGTCATAACATTGCTAGGCTCAACCTATTTCTTAATAGCAGTAGGGAACTTAATAAAAAGCCAGAGCATAATGCTCTGGCTTTACGTTTTAATGGCAGCAGCTACAATTGCGTTTGTATTTACTCATCTTACCAATCCCTGGGTTAAAGGTGTTGGTTGGGTCCAACTTATGATAAAACTCCTGCAATGTGTTTTCAGCCTCATAAAGGTGACCAACATTATGCTCGGCAGGATATTTTGCCCCTTTTTGTTCAAGCAATTCCAACATCATTTTCTTCATTTTCTTGGTGTCAGTGCCTTTCTTGAAGATATAGTCTTGATGGAATACATGACACATAAAATGACCGTAATAAAGTGATGTCACCATGTTTTTGGTTATCTCTTCTGGTAGTTCTTCTACCCATCCACGGTCATTACGGCGAAGCGCTATATCAAGTGCGACTATCTCTTCAACTTCATTTCTGTGGATAGTTTCGTAACGAATAGCTGCTCCTGCTGCTGCAAAACGATGTAGCAGTGCTTTTTTTCCTTCGTCTGCAGTACATGCAAAGTAGCTACCACCTGAGCCTTCTCCCCAGTTCTTTTCTAGGTAAGCTTTTGCTTCTTCAATTCCCTCATCACTCATTTTTAATATTAGGTGGTGTTGATACTTGTTACGGAAATCCAGCATGCGTTTTGGCAGGTGCTGAGGGAACAATTTACTCACGTAGTACAAAATGGTATCAGGTAAGTATTTGCTCACATAAGGAATACGACCTAAAAAGTTCTCTACTTTGGCTTTTAGTGCAAAGAATTTCGGTAGACTTTCGGTGCCTAAGTAATTGATTGAAAGGAAAACATCTTTACCGTATTTTTCTGAAAGATTGAAAATGTCACGGTGCATGTACTCACCCATTTCTGGTAAATTATCAAACTTAGATAAAATATCTCTTCTTAGCTGAGTCAGTTTTTCGGCGTCATCAGTACCAATATAAAAAACCTGCTCTTTTTCAGTAACTGGGTAGCTGTCTACTCGAACAGCAAAAATTCCTAACTTACCAGCACAACCACTGGCCTCGTATAGTCGGCGCTCATCAGCGTTAAACCGCGATGGAATATCAGAGTCTACATCACGAACGCGCGCTTCATATTCACGGTCAGAAGCCATACCTACATCATGCTGGATGTTTTCCAGTTTAATGTTGCCGTTTTGAATGTTGGTTAAGATCTCCTCAGGCGTCTCACCTAGTCCGTCAATCCCTAAGTGGTTAACGAGGTGTAATTTACCTTCTTTATCTACTTGAGCGAATAACGACAATTCAGTATAAGCAGGCCCGCGTTTAACCAGTGCACCACCAGAGTTATTGGCAATGCCACCAACAACTGTTGCACCAATAGAAGAGGATCCAATGACAGAGTGCGGCGCACGCTTTACTTTTTTTAGTTCTTTTTCTAGGCTGTGTAGGCTTGTGCCCGGCATACATACAGCCTGCTTGCCGCCATCTAAAAGATGAATCTGTTTCATTTGAGTAATATTAATGATTACCACTTCTCTGTCGTAATCACTGCCGCTTGGTGCTGAACCTTCTGTTAGTCCAGTTTTTGCCGCTTGCATAATAATAATGCAGTTTGATTCAACGCATGACTTAATGACATTCCACTGTTCTAGTAAAGTTGTCGGAAATACAACTGCAAGGGCTTCGCCTTTCCCCGAACGAAAACCTGAACGGTAATATTCGGTTTCTTTAATGCGGGTTAAAACGTTTTTTGTTCCAACAAGTGATTGGAACGTCTTTATTAGCGTATGGTTTTCCATAACAATCCTTTACTACAGTGTGTCTTAAGTTGTAATAGTGTAAACATTTATTCATCCGTACATCTACGATGAATATATTCGGATGTGTTTTTTACATGAATTTAAAATTATGTAATGCTTACGAAATTTAATTTTTTATTTATAAGATACAACAAGGTAGCTAGATGTTCAGCTAATGTTAACAACTGACTATTCATTATTTTGCAACGGTAAGTTTCAAAAGTGCAAATAAATAATAACTGATAAATTATATTTTGAGCCAAAACAGACGATAAATAGAGAGTGTTTTATTCTGATGTGGCATTTACGTGAGGCTACGAGGGGGGGAGGGTATTAATTGAGCTTGTGATATTCATCAATAATCATACAGTTAGTTTTGTAATTAAATAACGAGTAAGTTGCGTATTATCATTTTATGATATATTTTGTTGTAATATAACACCATTACATATAGTAATGATAATTACTTATAACTTGAAAAGTCTAGAAATAGTAAAATTTTAAGTTATCACTTTTATTTATTAGTAAAGATATAGAACATGATTGTTTCCTGTTTATGTATAATAAGAGGGCGATATTTATACTATTTGTTTATTGCAGCCTTGTTATCAAAGGTCTTGTGGCAAATTATATATTTTTTAACAAAATAACTTATATTTACTAATGCCTCCTGTAGCAAAAAAGAGGCATAGCCATTACTTTTTTTCGCTTTAGAATATCTTCCCCACATAAAACAGCTGATAGAAAATTACTATTCTAAATACAGCCTGTAATGAAAATAACAAAATTATAAACATGGCAGCTAACTTAAGAAATATCCTAATTTACCGGGTAACTAGCTAGCCAAACACATGGAGTGGAAGATCATGACGTCCTTATTTTTATCCGTTATACCTATTGTCATCTTGATTTGGATGATGACAAAGAAAAATGGATTACCTTCGCACATTGCCTTACCAGTTACCGCTCTAATGGTAGGAACAATACAACTTTTTTACTTCGGTACAGACATCACATTAATTAGCGCCAACATCATTGCTGGTATTCTTTCTGCTATAACTCCAATTTCTATTGTTGCTGGCGCTATTTTATTAAACAGAATGATCTATCTTTCAGGCTCTGAAGATATCATTCGTCGTTGGCTCGAAGGGATCAGTCGAAACCAAGTAGCTCAGCTAATGATTATTGGTTGGGCATTTGCTTTCATGATTGAAGGTGCATCCGGTTTTGGTACCCCAGCTGCAATTGCTGCCCCGATTCTAGTGGGCTTAGGCTTTAATCCATTAAAGGTTGCCATGTTGGCCCTAGTCATGAACTCTGTGCCTGTATCATTCGGTGCTGTAGGTACGCCAACATGGTTTGGTTTTTCCAACCTAGGGTTAGATGATGCAACCTTACTTGATATAGGTAAAACCACTGCTTTAATCCATTTTGTAGCCGCATTTATCATTCCGCCAATGGCGCTTCGTTTCATCGTTAGTTGGAATGATATCCGCAAAAATTATCTGTTTGTATTAATTAGTACTTTGTCATGCACTGTTCCATATTTCCTACTTGCACAATGGAATTATGAGTTCCCAGCACTTGTTGGTGGCGCTATTGGTTTGATTGTTTCAGTTATTGTTGCGCGTTTCGGCTTAGGTTTAGCAAAAGAACAGCACAGTGTTACCCAAACTGTTTTTGCTGGTGATGCTGCAGCTTTTGGTGAAGTGAACGCAGTTAATATGACAGCTACTGATTCTCGCTCGACAGAAACCCGTTCATCAGAGAAACAAAGCGTACAAAGTCAAAGTGTGTCGTCGGCACAAATTTTTAAAGCGATGACGCCAACGATTTTACTTATTGTCATTCTTATTGTTACTCGTATTAAGCAATTCGGTATTAAGTCGATACTGACTGATAGCACAGAAATATTTTCTCTATCATTTGGCCCACTAGGTGACTTCAGCCTAAGTAAGGCATTGATTGTTAAACTGAGCCATATTCTTGGAACCGATGTATCTTGGGCTTATAAGACACTTTATGTACCAGCACTGATACCTTTCCTTCTGGTGGTATTGATTTCTATCCCGCTGTTCAAGTTGCAAGGAAACATCGTTAAGCAAATGTTTTCTGAAACAGCGAGCCGAATCAAAATGCCATTTATCGCGTTGGTTGGTGCATTAATTATGGTGAAGCTGATGATGACTGGTGGTGAGAACTCACCGATCATGACTGCAGGTCAAGCCTTCTCTGATCTTATGGGTACAAGTTGGCAATATGTTGGTGCCTATTTAGGTGCACTTGGTGCCTTCTTCTCAGGCTCTGCAACTGTGTCTAACCTGACTTTTGGTGCTATTCAGCAAACAATTGCAATTAATGTTGGCTTGCCACAAACCACAATTTTAGCCTTGCAGTCAGTCGGTGGGGCTATGGGTAACATGGTGTGTATCAATAACATCATTGCCGTATCAACCATTTTAGGTATCGCCAATAAAGAAGGCTTTATTATTAAGCGTACTGTCGTTCCGATGATTGCTTACGGCATTGTGGCTGCAATCATGAGTACCATAGTGTAAACGCATCAGACCTAATGGAAAAAGCGAGGTGATAGTTTCGATCATCTCGCTTTTTCTTTATGATCGAGGACTAAAAGTTATCTTCGTGTTTCTGATAACACTGATAAAGGTGCTCTATAAATAATTTTACTTTGATCGGCTGGTGCCGAGTGTAAGGGTACATGGCATAAATACCTAAGCACTTAGCGACTTGCTCTTGTAGCACTTCAATTAAACTACCTGCTTTTAAATCTTCCGCAACCAGCACTTTAGGGACATAAACAAGCCCTTGCCCAAACAAAGCTGCGCGACGTAATGCAGATGCATTATTAGTCGTAAAATTACCATTCACCTTAATGGTATAAGGTTTATTTTTACCTTTGAACAGCCATTCTTTTGCCCCAGTTTCTTGGTAGCTATAAGCGAGGCAATTATGATTGACCAGTTCAGATGCTACTTTTGGTACCCCATTGCGAGCAAAGTATTCAGGTGCACCACAAATAACCCAATGAGCATCAACGAGTCTTCTGGCTATAAAACTTGAATCTGGCAATTCACCCGTTCGGATCGCAAGGTCAAATCCTTCTTTCACAATATCAACAAACCGATTGTCTAAATCCATATCAATGTGAATTTCTGGGTATTTAGCACTAAACTCTGATATTGCTTTTGGTAATAGCAGTTCACCAGAAATAGTTGGAACGGTAAGACGAATGGTGCCAGTTAAGCTTTCTCCTAATCCGCTCATGGCTTCTTCAGCATTTTGGACCGAATAATAAACTTCTCTCGCATGGCCGAAAAAAACCTCGCCCGCTTCGGTAAGCGTTAACTTACGAGTCGTTCGATAGACCAGCTGCACGCCAAGATCTTGTTCTAAACGGGTTATCCGCTTACTAACGACAGATTTTGTTAGCCCAACTTGATCGGCGGCTTTGCTGAATGAGCCTTGCTCAATTAAATGGTAAAAGATTAAAAAATCATCTGTATTTCGCATTATTAGTATACTTTTTGCAACGAAATTAATTAAGTGTGGCAGTATATCAACCAATGAGACAATATTAAATGCCACTAAAGGTGGTAAATAGATGTCTTACTGTATTTAATCAATTCAAGGTTCAGGTTTAAGCGTCTGAACGAGCTCTGTAACTCTGGATACCAATGAGAGAGCATTTTTTGTTAATGGATATGAATGGTTAGTACAAATTGGTCATGTGCAATCTTTGTGCTAACTGATCGCCACTCGCACAGTACAGTTTGCTTTTTAATTGATTGATTAATAAAGTTAAATTTTAGGTTGAGGTCATGTCTAGCTTCTCGAAGATCGGGAGCCTCGTGTGTCGCTCCAAATACGAAGCCCTAGCAGAAATGTTAGGGCTTTTTATTTATCTGAAATTAGATCCGCGCCAATTTCATCATCAATATGTCACCTGCCCAGCGGCACGCACAGCAGTTTGTTGCTGCCTTGAATCAGAATATTCCCACATCAAATTTTCTATATTTCTTTTTTTTACTATGATTGTTTTGTAGAGCTCATATGCAATAGGTTTAGTCGGTGTTATCATTTGACTTGTGTAGCCATGTAGGGGCTGAAGATGATGATAGAAAAGAAATATTTATTGATAGATGACTCCAATACCGCCATCTCAATCATGCGATCTATGCTCAATGTGGCTGGTATTTCTAATAATAGTATCGATAGTACGATGGATAGCCTCAAAGCTATCCGCTTATTAGCTGCCCACTCCTACGATATAGTGATTTGTGATTATAATATGCACCATCATATCGATGGAGGTCTCATTTTTGACGAAGTAAAACAACGTAGACTTCTTTCAAGCGATGGTGTCTTCATGTGTGTGACTGGTGACAGTACTCAGAAGGTGGTTACTCATCTCATTGAACTGGAACCTGATGATTATTTGGTAAAACCTTTCTCTGCGGCCATATTTATAAATCGGATTGAGATGGTATTAGCACGAAAATCGGCTTTGTATCCTTTATTACTGGCTGTTGATAATAAGGATTATCAAACAGCGACTGACCTTTGTAAGAGATATAGAGCGGATCACCCGTTGTATATAGGTTATATCGATAGAATAAACGGAGATTGTTTATTACGTTCAGAGCGGCATCTAGAAGCCAAAGTTTTCTATGAAAATGCCTGTAAGCATACTGATCATTTATGGCCAAGAATTGGTTTTGGGCAGGCTCTTAAAGGTTTAGGTGAACTGAAAAGAGCAGAGACTGTCTTTCGAGACATTTTGGCAAAATACCCGAAGCAGCCATTAGCGAGAAAGCATTTGGCTGGATGTTTGATAGCGAGTGAACGGTTGCCGGAAGCCCTTGAACAGTTTCACCTTCTGCACAAAGTTAATTCAGCAAACCCACTACGAGAACTCATCATTGCTAACCTTTATGCTGTTCTTCAACAACATCAGAAAGCAGCGATTGGATATTTGCGTTTTATTCAAAAGGTTACAGGGACAAGCCGTTATAGCTTCGGTGTATATTCTAATATTTCTGTTTCACTAATGCTTGCTAGTATATATACCGATGACAATTCTGAATATACCGAATTGCTGAATGAGGCAAGACACAATATTTACGAACAGAATATACATGGTGATACAGAGAAAGAACGTTATGAGAGTGAGATCGGTTCATTGGTTGGAGTCGCCATTCTGGCTTGTTTACATGGCGAAATCCAAGATTCTTTCACAATAGTTAGTAAAATTAACCTTCAAGAAAAGCCTATTGATGATTATTACACGGTGTTGAATATTGCTCGCTTGTATGGCTTTTGTGGCATGCCTGAACAATATGAAAAAACGATGCAGATCGCGAGAGGATTATGTTGGAAATCAGATGATGATGTATTAATACAAAGCCAGGTTAAGCTGCTTGAAGCCTGCCATGTTGAAATTAACCAGCGCTTAAAAGAAGGAGGTGAGCTGGTAGAAAAAGCCTTTGAAAAACGTAACAGTAATAATGCAATAGGGGCGTTAGAAGACGCCTATAGAGCTTTTCATATGGTACCTTTTCATTATCATCTATGTTTTTTGATTCTTGAACTGACAGCATTAGCGACGCCTTCCTTTTTGAAAACTGCAAATATCAAGGGAGTGATTTCGTCATGTAATTGGGTCTGCTGTAATGATACAAGACCGAGAAAAGAAGAGATCAAGCGAGCCAATGAGCTTTACAAACTAGCGTTAGAACGTGTCAATAAACTCTTGTAGCCAGTATCCCAATCTAATGTACAAAGCATTATCTAAACTGTTATTCCATTGATTAAACTTCGTTAATGAGTGAAATAAATTTATCTCATATACCGTCTTAATTCTGTGCTAATTGTTTTTTGTACTGGATCAATTTTGAGCTTTGTGGTGTGCATTTCTACTTCCCTGGCTTTTTTTTAACCGTTTGAATCAAATCAATAAAACTTCTTGTTGACTCATTATCTTAATCAGTTAAGTACGTCCCGTTCTTAGGGTTAACCGCTCTAGAGAAAAAGAATTTTGTACTAGCAGTCATGTTACAGTGGCAGACTGTTATAAAGATGGTGTCTGACCGCTTTTTATAAAGCACATGGTTAGGAGCATCGCAATAAAGAATTGCGTGCCCTGGTGGTGGAATTGGTAGACACAAGGGATTTAAAATCCCTCGGCGTTCGCGCTGTGCCGGTTCAAGTCCGGCCCGGGGCACCATCTATTAAGTCTGAGATTCTCTGAAAAGAGAGAGTTCAGCATGCGACACTAGATCAGCTGGTAGAGTACAACCTTGTCAAGGTTGAGGCTAGTTTCTCGAAGATCGGGAGCCTCGTGTGTCGCTCCAAATACAATCTATGTAGTGGTATGCCCCGTTTTTTCATCACAAATTTGTTTTATGCTTGTATTTCAAATAGCTTCTTCTTAGTTATCACCTTCCAATAACCGACATTTCTGACGTAAAATTCAAATTGAATAATTACGTAAGCATAACGAGCTTATGATCTTGTTTCACGGAGCTGGATACGGGTTAAGACCCTAAAAAATCAGATAACTTATCAATGCTCTTAACTTCTAACTGATTATCAAGTTTTTCGACCAGCCCCATCTCTAGCAGCTGGTTAACCACGCGGCGATATACTCGCTCAGAGCAGCCAAATCGTTCAGCTTCTTTATATACTTGAGTAAAATTAACCTGAGCCTTAGCTTCAAGGTAACGCTGTTCAATATCCCAGGCAATATTGTAGATAAGAGGATGTAAGATGCGGTTCAATGTAGTTGTCATTGTGCCCTGATACTTCATAGATAGTGACTGACTCAGCCAAATAGCTAATTCAGGAGTTTGCTGCATCATTTCAGTGAGTAGGTAGATAGGCACGACTTTCGCTGTAATGATTTCATTCGCACATACATCAAACTGACATGGGGTATCTGTTAGTAGCTCAATTTCACCAATTAAGCAGTTATCTGCAAAATAAAGCCCCAAACTAAAATGTCGACCATTGTTTGCAGTATAACCAACGGTGTACTGACCCATTTCTACCCAGTAAAGCTCTGTGATTTCTTGACCTTGCTTTAGTAAGTAGTCACCCGGCTGTAGCTGCTTTGTTTTAAGTTTATGTTTTTCTATCAGTTGGCATAATAACTCATAACCTTGAGTTGCTAACTGGTTGAGTGTTTTCACTTTTTATCACCTATGACTCATTCTGAGACTTCAGTCAGCCCAATCCAGACAAATGTCCTGATTGTATTAACTCATCTGCGACTAATATGTCAACTTAATCAAGAGTTTTTAAGAATATCAAGTGATGCTATGAATTTTGGCGATCGTAGTGATTTCTTTGCTAGATATACGGCAGCTTTGACAACTATTTGGCTGTGGCTGCCAGTTCTAACTAAAACTCGAATTTTTATATATTTAAGGTAGAGACGCATGGATTACTTTCAACTTCCCAAAATCGATCTGCATTGCCATTTAGATGGTAGTGTCCGTCCAGAAACGCTGATTGACCTTGCTCACCAGCAAAATTTATCGCTACCAAGTGAAAATATCCATGACATTAAAGCGTTAATGGTGGTGCCAGAGACATGTCAAAATCTTACGGAGTACATTAAGCGATTCGAACTACCGATTTCAGTAATGCAAACAGAGGAGAGTATCGAACGTATTTCATTTGAGTTGTTTGAAGATGCTGCTAGGGAGAATGTGAAATATTTAGAGGTGCGCTTCGGTCCTCAACTTCATGTTCAAAAGGGGCTAACGTTTGATCAGATAATTGGTAGTGCGGTTAGAGGTATGAAGAAAGCTGAAGCACAGTATGAAATACAAGGTAATTATATTCTGTCGATATTAAAAACCTTACCTAAAGATAGAATTAACGATGTTATTGATGCTGGTGTAAAATACCTGAATCATGGCGTTGTGGCATTTGACTTAGCAGCTAGCGAACTGGATGGATTTTGTCATGAGTATGTTCCTTATGCACAATATGCGATAGAAAAGGGGTATAAGATTACCATTCATGCTGGTGAGCAAGGAAATGGACAGAACGTGTATGATGCTATTTCACTCTTAGGCGCACAACGTATTGGGCACGGCATCGCTATAAAGGAACACAAGCTTGCTTACAACTTAGTAAAAAATGAGCTTATTGCCTTGGAAACGTGCCCTAGCAGTAATACCCATACTAAAGCGGTGGCAGATCTTAGCTGCCATCCAATAAAAACTTTTTACAACGATGGGTTGATGACCACCATCAATACTGACAACCGTACCGTCTCTAATACCACAATGACCGATGAAGTACGTAAGGTGGTGGAGGAGTTTAATCTAAGCCGCGAAGATTATTTTAATATCTATAGGATCAGTGTTAAGCACTCTTTTGCGTCTGAGTCGGTCAAGCAGTCTTTGTTGCAGTACGTAGAGTTAGCGTAGCTTGTTGTATGGGCATTGTGATATGTGTGCTGTCGAGTGCCCGCAGCAAGCCATTGAGCTAAAAGAAAAACGCCCTGAAGTGGATAAAGAAAAGTGTAATGGGTGTGGGAAGTGCCGGATGTTATGCCCGGTGGGGGCGATTAGCTTTTCATTAACATCAATTCAAGTGATCCCTGTTAAATCTGCTTAGTTACTTTAAATATTGGCTTGATGTATTTATCAAGCCAAATAAAAGCCGGTAATAGTTCCTATGCGATAAGTATTGTGACTTGCGCTATTCAGACTGTTTTATATATCATTATTGTGCGATATGTTGGAGGAGTAATCGTCAACGTACGCTTTTAAAGCACTTGGATCAAATTCATAAAATTTATTATTGACTCATTTTTGCAATCAGTTAAAGTACGTCTCGTTCTCAGGGTAAACCGCTCTAGAGAAAAAGAATTTTGTACTAGCAGTCATGTTACAGTGGCAGACTGTTATAAAGATGGTGTCTGACCGCTTTTTATAAAGCACATGGTTAGGAGCATCGCAATAAAGAATTGCGTGCCCTGGTGGTGGAATTGGTAGACACAAGGGATTTAAAATCCCTCGGCGTTCGCGCTGTGCCGGTTCAAGTCCGGCCCGGGGCACCATCTATTATTTATCGTTACCATAAGCGATAAAGCTAAGTTATGACTTAGCGATAAATATGGCGCGTTGGCAGAGTGGCTATGCAGCGGATTGCAAATCCGTGTACCTCGGTTCGACTCCGGGACGCGCCTCCATATTGATTTAATCAGTGTGTTCGATGGTAAGTTACCATCATAATAAACCAGCCAAGTGCTGGTTTTTTTGTATCTGGAATTTGGATAGTTATAGATACCAATATCCACAAGATTCAGCGATGTATTGTATTTGCTGCTCCCAGTTTCACATAATGAAACCAGAAAACTTATAGCAGTTCTTTAATGGTTTCCCAACGATAAACAAACTCTTGAACATGGCTACCATCGGGTGCTTGCCATGTCTGAGTTTTCTCATTGAATGCCCCTAGCTTCTGATAAAATTGCTGGGCTGCAACATTACCCGTCAAGACTTCAAGGTAAAGCCCATTAGTCGGTGCGTGTTGGTAAGCTATTTGGGATGCAGCGGTGAGTAACGTTTTACCCATTCCTTGCCCTTTATAGTGTTCGCTGATGTGCAGGTTTTCAATTAATGTTCCCCATTGATGGTGGTTATCTATATAAATACAGATAAAACCACAAAGGGTATTATTTTCGCACGCAACTAAAATAAGTTGATGACTCTCTGGTGTGTCAAATCGTTGCAGCCACACTGCTTGACGATCTTCAAATATGTCGTTATCTAGATATTTATCAGACAGTATACCGCGATATATATCTTGCCAATTCACGGCATGTAAAAGTGAAATTTGGCTAATGTCATCTCGTGTCGCCATTCTTAGTTCTATCATAAAATGCTGTTTACTACCTATTTAGTGAATGTAATATGACATTACTGTGCCTGTATATTATTTATAGTATCAGAATTCGAATGTGAAATATTTATGCAGAAGAACTGCATGTTTGAAATGGAAATTTCAGCTGAATTTGAAACGGTTTATAACAATTTAGCAGAGATGAGTCGTGGTGTAGATTCTTGGATTCGGCAGTGATTTTGTGAATGGAAGGGGTATTGCTTCGTGGCTTAGCTACTTGTGCTGTTTTTATAAGAAAGAAAAACGGGTCACTAGCTAGGAATAGTGACCCGTTTTATTTCAAATTAATTAATCTTTCGGTTTGTCTTTGGGCTTAATTGGCTGATCACCAATCGTTGTTTTACCCGGACATATCCGCTTAACTGGACATTTAGGGCATCCCCATACTGCAGCATAGGGGCATAATGCCATTTCTTTACTTTTTGTTGCCATCCACTCATACCTCGCTCAATGATTGCTCACAGATATTTTAATTATTTACTTAATTCTGCTGTTAATAGGCGCTTTGTTATACGGTCTTGTAAGTTATTTGGCTCATTCATACCAATACGTTTTAATAGTGGTTCAATAGCGGCTGTTGGCTTTGGAGCGGATAGTGCTTGCCATAAACACTGTGCTTTGCCTTTTCTTGTTGCTGTTTTGTTTTTTAGTGACTTTAATGCTTTACCTAATTTGAGCTCTTCTTCAGTAAAGCTACAACCGAAGGGGAAAGGGCCAAAGAAATCTTGTGCTGTATATTTGTTATATACCTGTGCAATCGCTTCTGGGGTGTTATTACAGAATTCAGCAGGAATTTGGTAATCTTTTGCTACTTTTCCTGCTGATTTGGCTTTTTCTAGTAATTCTTGCTGGAAGCGTGAATCTGCGATTTTAATCAGTTCTGTATATACAACGTGATCTGACTTACTGCGAAGATCTGCAATGCCATATTCAGTAATAACCGTATCGCGAAGATGACGAGGTATTGTCGTGTGTCCGTAATTGAATAAAATATTTGATTGAAGTTTACCGCCACGTACACAACAGCTGCGTAATTTTAGAATAGAACGTGCACCGGGTAATTGATGGGCTTGTGCGACAAAGTTATATTGACCGCCTACACCACTAACGACCTGTCCATTTTCTAAGGCATCTGAAATAACAGACCCATTTAACGTCACCATCATGGCTGAGTTAATGAAACGTGCATGTTTACGTTGTGCTTGCTTGAGCTGCTGGCTACCAAGGAAATGGTCATAAAGCTCATTCACATAGTTCACACTCGTCATACAGAATTGATCATGCTCGGCATCTGTCATTGTATTAAGTGCTTCGTAAAAATCTTTAGGCCCGATGAAGAATGCACCGTGCATGACTACGCCGCCGCATAATGCTGAATTCAAGCAATGTTTGGTTATCCATTGTAAGGCTTCTTCATTTTTCAAATTACCTAAATAGCTGCTATCAGTAATATTAAGCAACCCATTGTGGTAATGAACCGATGACTTAAATACGCCAATACGTTTTAAATAATCCACATCATCACTGTTTAATACTGAAGATATTGCGTTATGCTCAAGCAAAGTGAGTAGTGTTGAAATAGTAACTTTCGGCGTGATTTTCTTTTCATTCAGTAGGGTTTGTATTGTTAAATCTTCGAATACTTCACGCTTGAGAATGCCGGCTTTAAATAAGTGCATGAAGCCATCAACCATCAGCTCACTACAGCCGTACAAGCCTTCTTCAAATGTGCCCGTTTCACCAATAACACAACTAAGAGGGAATTTCTCTGCAACTTGTAGATCGTGAAGTATTTGTTGGTAAACAGGGTTATTCTGATGACGTAGCATAGTACTGTACGTTAATGCGCTACTGAGTGAACCAATACCAACTTGTAATGTACCGCCATCTTTAATCAGCGCACTCGAATATAGCCCAATCATATGATCTTCTTGGGAAATACTGGCATTTGGTGCTGCAAATAGTGCGTAATCTTCATGTTTTTCGTTCAGGTTGCCATCAAGAATGAAATCGAATTCTGAGTCTGCTACTTCTGCATGGTTACGCATGAATGGCATATTGTTGTTAACCTCACCAACAATGGCCATAGGAACGCCTTCTGCTTTCAATCGATCCATTTCAGGAATGAAATCTAACGCTAAATCAGAGTTACTGCACAAGCTGTACGTTGTTACGCCATCAATGACACGTTTGGCAACAATTTGTGCGACAACATTCACCCCTTTATCCAATAGATCTCGAACGGCATGTGTATAGTTTGTGCTGGTGTAATTTAATTGCTGTGTGCTATTTAAAAAGCTGCCCGCTTTGAAGAAAAATTCATTCACGCAGATATTGCTAGGTATATCGCCTTTACGAAGACCACAGATATAATCAATATCGGGTACATTCGCAAATTCGCGTTCGACGAATGGCCCTAAAAAATTTTTCTCTAACGTACTTTTACCAATAGGTTTTTCGAGCGTAATACCCGTCTCTATACGAAGTGAAATAGAAGGATCGGCTTTCGCTCGTTGATAAAGCGCATTGATAAAAGCAATGGGTTTTCCGATAGCAAGAGGTACGCCGATAACGATTTTCTTTCCAACTTGCGCAATTATTTGATCAACAAGTTCATCTGGTGTCGCCAATGTTTGCGCAGCCGATTTTGTTTCGCTTTCTGTATTCAATGCTTGGTCATCGGAATGACTAGGAGAAAGAGCAGAAGGGTAAATAGGTGTATCTATAAATTCAAGTACAGACATGACAAATTCCTTTTTCACTATATTTACTATTGGTGGCGAGTGTTTGCTAAGTTGTTTTATTATTATCTTTATACTTTTAAAGGATAGAGTTATGACTCTAGTTGTCTATTGAAAATTGAATTTTATTTCAATAAGTTGAACCCAATCACAGATAGTTGGATGAAATAAGTCAAGAGAATTAGGTTGAGGATTCTAAAATAAAAGAGAAGGGCTATTGTTTGGCTTAAGCTTTTGATTTTAAATAAAATTATTGTTGTTTTGTTTTTGTGAACTCAGTGGTGTTCTAATTATAAAATTAGAAAGAATGATCTAATTTTAATTGCTAACCTTATTTTAATGATAGATGCCATTGTTTCTTTTATTTGTTTTTCGTAATAAGAAGCAGGCTAATAATAAATAAGGGAATTAATTATGATGCTCAAAAATATAATCGGAAGTGTTAAATCTGTTACTTCTGTTGGTGAAGAGACTGCTCGCACTGTTTATTTAGCGGGTCTAGGTGCTTATAGCAAAGGTATGGAACAAAAACAGCAAACTCAAGGTTTGTTAAGTAGCCAGTTCCGCGCTTTAGTTGATAAAGGTGAATATGTTGAAACCGAGAGCAAGCAACGTATTGATTCCACCAAAAAAGTCGTTTTAGGTAACGTCGAAAAGCAGGTAAATTATGTTATTCGCCGTACAAGCGGTATCGACCGCACTAAATTATCAGGCCTTGAAGAGCGTATTGATACGTTAACGGCAGCTGTTGATAAGCTTTTGCAAAAATAAGAGGAACATCTATGCCTAGTTTGTCTCTTCTCGACTTAAGTTTCATTATTTTTGAATCTGACAAAACACCAATGCATGTAACTGGTTTGGTTATATTAGAACCGCCTAAAGAGCATGCGGCTACGTATGCGCAAGATCTCTATGGTGAATTTTTACAGCAAACTGACGTGACAGCACCTTTTAATTGGAAGCTTCAGTGGTCGTTTACGGGCAAACCAAGCTGGCAAACACTTCCGAAAGTGAATTTAGAAGATCATTTACGTATCACTATGCTTCCATCGCCAGGAAATGACCAACAGTTACAACAAGTTGTTGGTCGTTTACATGGTCAAGTATTGGATCGAAGTCGACCAATGTGGGAAGTATGGGTGATTGGTGGTCTTGAAAATAATCGTGTGGCGATTGTATTTAAAGTCCACCATTCAATGGCGGATGGTGTTCGTGCCAGCAGTTTATTTACCCGCAGTTGTGCTACAAACCCTGAAGAATCATTTACTAAGCCTATTTGGCAATGTGATTTACGTAAAACGGCATCAGAACGCCGTGCAGAAACACACCTTACCGACATGGTAATAAAAACAGCCTCGCAGGCATCAAAGCAAATATCGCTTATTCCATCTATGTTCCGATTGGGTAGCAAGCTTGCATTGAAAGCAGTAAAACTGGCTGACTGTGATTTGAAGGTGCCGTTTACCGCACCCAAAACGCCTTTCAATTTGAGCCCTAAGCGTAGCCGAGCGGTGAGTTTAGGCCATTTTTCTATGGGTAAATTGAATCAACTTAGCCGTATTACTGGTGCATCAATGAATGATGTACTCTTTACTGTAAGTGATATTGCTCTGAATCGTTACTTAAATGATCGCTCGTTACCTTTAAGAAAACCGTTAGTTGCCATGATGCCAATTAACCTTCGTAGTAAAGGGGAGGTTGCAAGTAAAGGCAATAAGATGTCTATCGGGCATGTTGAGCTGGGTCGAGCGCACTTAACGTCATTAGAGCGATTAGAAGCGATTCAGCAGGCAACAGTTGATTTAAAAAATGAAGCCTTAAATATTTCACCTGATGCTTATGTTAATTACTCTTTACTTGTTAATGGTGCGTCTTTAATTAGCGGTAAATTTGGCTTAAATGGGTTTATTCCACCTGCAAGTAACATACTTATCTCTAATGTACCGGGTGTGAAAGATACCTTGTATTTCATGGGTGCAGAAGTGAAAGAGCAGTACCCAGTATCGTTGCTTATGCCTGGGCAAACGTTGAATATTACATTCTTTAGTAATGCCGGGAAGATGTACTACTCATTGGTTGCATGTAGCCAGTCTTTACCAGGATTTGAGGTAATTGCAGGGTATATGGAAGAAGCTTTAAGTGAGTTAGAGCAAGATATCATGGATACAGCAGTGTCAGCAGTATCTGAGCAGATGGAAAGCCATGATAGCGAGACTGTGGCGGTTGAAATGGCGGTACTTGCAGCACGAGAAGCTCTTACGCCAGATGATGCTGAATTTGAACGTTTGTATATAGAGAAACAGCAGCGAGTAGAGAAACTGGAAAAGCAATTATCACAGTTAACTGCCATGCTTTCTAAAACAATCGAGATTGATCCTGCGGTTAAGCCGATAAATGAAGAGCTAATGAATGAATCAGTTGCTATCGATATCATTCCAAAAAGTACATCAGCTTCATCATAACGCAGCATAATAAGAAAGACGTTCCTTCCCCTTATTGCCGCAATCTATACATATAGGTTGCGGTTTTTTATTAGAGCAATATTTCACTTTTGTCTTTGTTACTTGTTATTGTGTACTACCCTGATGACGGATAAATGCTGTGCATAAAAAAAGACCGCATCAAGTGCGGTCTTATAGTATCTTAGCTATGCATAGATTATGCGTAAGTTGCTGCCATTTTTTCTACTTGGTCAACATACTTCTGCATCGCAGTTTCAGCATCCATTCCTTTTTGCTTTTCCCATGCTTCGTATTTTGCCGCCCCTTTAAAGTCAAACATACCAGGACGCTTGCCGTGTACGTCACCATCAGTGGCTTGCTTGAACAAAGAATACATTGTAAGCAATTCATCGTTTGTTGGGCGCTGAGTCAGTTTCTTAACGTCTAACTGTGCTTGTTCAAAGCTTGCTTTTAAATCTGCCATGATTTTCTATCCTTAATTAAAATTATAAAGTTGTTAATACCTAGCCACCGATGAAGGTGGTTTTTTAAACTACAAGTGGATACCACGTAGTAGTGCAGAGAATGCCATTAGCTCTGCTGATGATGCTTTTTCTGTTTTATCTTCTTTACCTTGCTCACTTTCTTTCGAATCAGGGAACATGCGGAAGCTACTGTTCATGATTATTTCAGCAAGTTTAGGGAAAAGGGCATGAATCACGGAACCGAAAATACCTAAGTTAGTCGCAATACGCTTTGGCTTATCAATGATTGCCGTTGCTAACAAATCAGCAGCTTGGCTTGGTGATAACGTTGGTACCGATTTGTAGATCTTCGTTGGTGCGATCATTGGTGTTGCCACTAAAGGCATGTTGATCGTTGTGAAGTTAATGTTCATGTCTGAATATTCAGAGGCTGCACAACGCGTAAATGCATCCATCGCTGCTTTTGAAGCGACATAAGCAGAGAAACGAGGGGCATTAGTCAGTACGCCAATGGATGAAATATTAATGATATGGCCACCACCTTGTGCTTCCATACTTGGTAGTAAGCCTAAGGTTAGTTTCAATGAGCCAAAGTAGTTAAGCTGCATTGTGCGCTCATAGTCATGGAAACGATCAACGGAGTTTGCAACAGAGCGACGAATCGAGCGACCAGCGTTGTTAATTAAGATATCAACACGGCCATGTTCAGCCAATATATTCTCAACAAGCGTATCTACTTGTTCTATATTGGATAAATCGCACTGGTATGTATGCGCGATACCACCAAGATCTTCTACTTCTTTTTTAGTGTTAGCCAGTTTCTCTTCATCACGAGCAACTAAAATCATCTGTGCGCCATTCTCGGCAAGTTTGAACGCTGTTGCTTGCCCAATCCCTGAGCTTGCACCAGTGATCAAAATGATCTTATTTTCTACGCGACCTTTAAGGCTGCGATCACCCGAGATCTCTGGATCAAGGTGACGTTCCCAATAATCCCAAATGGCAGGGGCATAGCTTGGTAAGCGAGGGCACTCAATGCCAGAACCTTTTAGAGCTTTTTGCGTTTCACGGCAATCAAACTCTGTAGGGTAGGTGAAGAATTGTAATGCTGATGAAGGAATACCAAGATCTTTCATCGTTACGTCGCTAATTTGTTTAATCGTTGGTAACGATAAAATAGCGTTCTTCATTTGATTGGGAATAAAGCCAAATAAGCGTGCATCTAAACGTAATGCCATACGAGGCGCATGGCCCGCTTCAGCAAAAATATTAAGCACTTCACCTGAGCGGTAAGGTTTAGGATCAGTTAGGTGAAAACAACGATTATCTAAGCCATCTTTATGCGCAATATAGTCTAGTGCATCAACAACGTAATCAACGGGTACGATATTAAGACGTCCGCCTTCTAAACCAATAGTGGGTACCCATGCAGGCAATACATTACGAATGCGTTGTAGCATTTTGAAGAAGTAGTACGGCCCATCGGCACGATCTGCAATCCCCGTTTTTGAATCGCCCACAACCATACCAGGACGGTACACACGAAAGGGGACTTTACATTTTTCGCGAACCACTTTCTCTGATAAGTGTTTGGTTGAGAAGTATGGGTGATCTAGATTTTCTGCTTCATCGAACATATCTTCGCGGAAGTGACCTTCGTACAAGCCAGCTGCTGCAATTGAGCTGATGTGGTGGAAGCAACCTGCTTGTAAATTTTCAGCCGCATCGACAGCATTTTGTGTCCCTTCGATGTTAACAGCTTCTTGTATTTCGGCTGTGGCATTTAAATCATAAATAGCCGCAAGGTGGAAAAAATGCGTAATAGAGCCAGATAATTTTTTAATATCTTCTTTGGCTAAACCTAAACCAGCCTGCGTTAAATCCCCTGTGATAGGTAAGATACGACCCGCCGGAATAGACTTTTCTTCTATGTAAGCTTCGAGTATATCTTGTGATTGTTCATTATGACAAAGGACGTAAATCGTGCCTTCTCGTTTTAGAAGTCTGGTGATGAGGTTTCGGCCAAGAAAACCTGTTCCGCCAGTCAAAAAATATGCCATGTTCTCTCCTTAATATACAACTGATCTAATAACATTCCTTTTAGAAATACAAAATACACTGGTCAGAGCTCTTGTCGTCACTAAATCTTTGAAACTATTAAACAGATCACCTTTTTATTTAAATTAACGGCCTTATTTCATCTCAAATGAAAAATTTAATAAGTTTTTTTGGAAGTTACACTATGATTCATAATAGTAGAAAAGAGTGATTTTATATTAAAATCAACATTTAGTTATAATAACAATATTAACTTTTAATAAATTTGGCTGGCAATTATCATTACAATGAATGTGAGAGGGTGTTATGTATGACTTTATAATTGTAGGTGCAGGATCTGCAGGGTGTGTACTTGCTAATAGGTTGTCAGCCGATAAAAAGATAAAAGTTTGTTTGGTAGAAGCAGGGCCAAAAGATTCAAGTATAATGGTGCATGTTCCATTGGGTTTGATTGGAATGATGCATTCAAAAAAAATGAATTGGCGTTATTATACCGAGCAAGAATCACACCTTGGCGGACGAAAGTTATTTTGGCCTCGTGGTAAGACACTAGGAGGTAGTAGTGCTTCTAATGCGATGTGTTACATCCGTGGGCATGCGTGTGATTACGATGAATGGGTAACATTAGGTAATGACGGCTGGGGTTATAGTGATGTGCTTCCTTACTTTAAAAAGGCACAACACCAAGAGCGTGGTGCTTGTACTTATCATGGTGCGGGTGGTCCGTTAAATGTCGCTGATTTACGGACAAAAAATCCATTATCAAAAGCGTTTCTTAACGCTTCGCAGCAAGCTGGGCATAAGCTAACGGATGACTTTAACGGTGAAGATCAAGAAGGTGTCGGCTATTATCAGGTAACGCAAAAAAATGGTCAGCGTTGTAGCTCTGCAGTTGGGTATTTACGGCCAGTCGAACAAAGAGAAAACCTTACCGTTATTACCGATGCACTGACGACAAAAATTAACTTTGATGGTAAAACAGCAGTAGGTATTGATTACCTTAAAGATGGTCGAAAACATACGATAATCGCAATGAAAGAAGTGATTCTTAGTGGGGGAGCGATCAACAGCCCTCAGCTCTTGTTAGTCTCTGGTGTTGGTGGTAAAGATGTTTTAAAACAGCATGGTATAGAGCAAGTTTGTCAGCTTGATGGCGTTGGTAAGAATTTACAAGATCACCTTGATGTACTGGCAGTAACCCGCGAACGTACATTTCACTCGGTTGGTTTTTCGCCTGTTGCCCTAATGCGTTCGATTAAAGGTATTTTTGACTTTTTATTATTTCGAAAGGGTAACTTCACCACAAACATTGCGGAGGCTGGTGGCTTCGTAAAGAGTGATCCCTCCCTTGCTGTACCTGATGTCCAATTTCACTTTTCACCGTGTTTTCTTGATAATCATGGTCTTAATCTATTGCAAACAGTTAGGCATGGTTATTCATTACATGCGTGTAATCTTCGCCCTAAAAGCCGAGGAGAACTGACATTAAGAAGTGCAGATCCCGCTGTTCCTCCTTTGATTAATGCGCGTTATTTAGAGAACGAAGAAGACATCAAAATCATGATAAAAGGCATAAAAATGTCTCGTGAAATTTTGAAGCAACCAGCTTTTGATCATTACCGAGGCGTTGAAGTATTTCCAGGGAAAGAGGTTCAAACAGACGAAGAGTTAGAAGCATTCATTCGCCGAAAAGCGGAGTCGATTTACCATCCAGTTGGCACGTGTAAAATGGGTGTCGATGATCAAGCGGTTGTTGACCCAGCGCTAAAGGTTATTGGTCTTAACGGTCTACGTGTTGTAGACGCATCAATCATGCCTACGTTAATTGGTGGTAATACCAATGCGCCGACCATTATGATTGCTGAAAAAGCAGCTGATATGATTTTGGCTGATTATAATAATGTTAATGCCGAAATAAAGGAAAAAAAAACAACAAAAGCTTAATGGTATTATTTGTAAGCATAAAAAGGCTGAATTATTTCAGCCTTTTTATGCTTAAAGTGAAAGTTAGGGTGATTATTCTAATTTTATTTATTATAATCTTACGTCTGATTTTTAATGTTATATTTTTTTCATTTCAATTCAAGTGTTATATTATTTCCCTCCCTGCTTTTTTCATTTCAGTTAAATTTACTAAAATGTTATGTAAATATGTATTGTCAATACAATGTATGATTGTATTGATATTGAATAATAAGTCTATTGCTAATAGGCTGCTAACATATTAAGAAAGATGTATCGCTATATGAAAGCATTTAGAACCACAAATCGGGGTGTGAATATGATTTCAAGGAACAACCTGAGTCAGAAATTCCAAGCATTGATCGATGAAATTTCTTCTAAAATGGTTGAGAACACCGGAGTCGCTAAAGATAAAGTCACAGAATTTATCGAGCAGGGTCTACCACCCGTCCAGAGTGATGCAGTGATAGCTACCTTAAATGGCATGGTAGGTGATTCTCTTGAACAGCGAGACAGCCGTTTTGCTCAAAAAATGCAATTTCGAGATCAGCTGCAAACACTAAGTGACGATCCGGCTTTGTTATCTCTTCAACTGCCAGAAGCGACAGACAGAATTATACTTTGCGTACACGGTTGGTGCATGAATGATGTGCAATGGTTACGTAAAGAGCATGATCATGGTCGTTTCATGGCAACATTTGGTTATACCCCCATCTACCTTCGTTATAACACTGGCATGCATATTTCAGCTAACGGCGAAGAGTTTGCCTTAAAGCTTGAGGCGTTATTAGCCGCTTGGCCATGTGCGGTCACTGAGTTAGTGATAGTAGGTCATAGTATGGGCGGGTTGGTTACTCGCAGTGCTTGTTATTATGGCAAGCAGCTTAATGTGGATTGGTTAGATAAATTAACCACGTTTATTACATTAGGCACACCACATAATGGTGCCCCATTGGCTAAGCTGGCAAGCTGGGTTGATGAAAGAATTGCAGATGCACCGTATTTAAAGGTGTTAAGTAAAGTAACGGAAATCCGCAGTAGCGGGACAAGAGACCTAAGCCATGGCTTTATTTGCCATAGTGATTGGCAGCAAGATGAAGAAACAAGAAAGGTACTTAAAAAGAGACCTACGTTGCCAGAAGGGGTCGCATGTTATGCGATAGCGAGCTGCCTTGGGAATAATTTTTACGATGAGAAAAGCCAAATGTTAGGCGATGGGCTTGTACCTGTATCAAGTGCATTAGGTGATGCGGAAACAGGACATATTGGGTTAGATTTCCCACCTAAGCATAAGTGGATAGGCGAGGGAATAAACCATCTCGATTTGCTTTCTCATCCCCTTATCATGTCGAAAATCAAAGAATGGATCCTAGATAATACGATTCACCCCTTTGACCTAAGTGAAGACCCGTTACGTTCTGATTGTTGAAAAACGACGAGCATTTGAACGCTCATGTATAAGTTAATCTTTTGCCACCTTTGTCTATGCACAAGGTGGCATTTTTATATCAATAATCGCTACATCTGACTTTTGATATATATGCTTAGTCGTATATAATGATTTCAAATATCGAAAATCAAGACTCATATGAAAAAAATACTTTTTCTCTGCACTGGCAATTCGGCACGTTCTCAACTGGCTGAGGCATTAATGCGACACATGGCTGATGATAGTTATGAAGTGATGAGTGCGGGTATGAGCCCCGAAACTGTTGATGAGCGCGTTTATACTGTTTTAACTCAAAATGGTGTGAATAGTGACAATCTTCAAAGTGTTTCAGCTGAGTCATTACATGATCAGCATTTTGATGTGGTTATAACACTATGTGATAAGGCGAGTAACGAGTGTGGATTATTCCCTGAATCTGATGCGTTGATCCATTGGGATTTTAAAGATCCTAAACCACTAGAGGGGGATCAGGGTTTCGTTGATACCTATGAAGGGCTTAAAGTAAAAATCGCATTATTTTTGATGTTAAATGGTGAAGATCAAAGTGATGCTGTTGGTCCTGTTGAACTTTTTAAGATCATGAGTGATCCGCTTCGTCTTCGTATCTTGATGTTGATTGAAGATGAGTTTGCCCTTTCTGTGGGCGATTTAACGAAAGCCTTGTCTGTTAGTCAGCCAAAAGTTTCTCGTCATCTTGCTCTATTGCGTGATGCAGGGATTTTGAAAGATCAACGTGAAGGTTTATGGGTTTTCTATCGTTTACCTGAGAATTTACCGGTTTGGATCCACCACATATTAACAACGGTACGCAATGGTAATCCTGGGCTAATCAATAATGAAAAATTAAAGCTCAGCCAGATTAAAGACAGAAAAAAGCCAGGATTTAGTCAGAAAAAATAAGTTTTATGGACACTGATCTCTCAAGGTCTTAGTCATTTCAAAACAATAAAATTATAGGTACACACAATGTCAAAGACACATCCATTTTGGGCTCTTTCTCTAGATGCAACTTCGGGCAGCCAAGGCGCACAACTTCTGCTAACGCCTTGCCCTGGAAAGAAAGAAGCAAATTTGCATGATTCATTAGTACAATTAAAAGAGGCAGGGGCAACCGCTGTTTTAACGGCATTGCAAGAAAGTGACTTACCTGATGGCGGACTTGAACTGTTAACACAAGAATGTAAGACGCTAGGGCTTAAGTGGTTTCACCTTCCTATTGAAGATGATTGTGCCCCAGGCGAAGCATTTGATACAAATTGGGAAGCTGCCAATACCGCTGCACAAGCAATATTAGATAATGGCGAGTCATTAGCTATTCATTGCATGGGGGGGTCTGGTCGAACAGGATTGATCGCCGCACGTTTGATGTTAGATCGTGGTGTTGAATTAGAATCTACGATTGCACAAATTCAGGCACTTCGTCCGGGTGCATTTACACGTCAACCACATATTGATTATATTCAACAGTTTGCTAAATAAACTATTTCTAATAGTTAGGGCATTTTTCAGCTCTTAGATGATTAAAAATTAAGCCCCTTAGTGCAAGAACTACAATGCACTAAGGGGCTTTTTTCATAAATAGCTGGTCAATCACGCTGAGTTTTACTAATATATGAAATGTCGTATATATGGGTAATCGAATATACTGCTAATTTACATTAACATTGAATGAATAAGGGTAAGAACATGACAATTAAAGTCGGTATTAATGGTTTTGGTCGTATCGGACGTTTAGCACTTCGCGCAGCCTTTGATTGGGAAGAATTAGAATTTGTTCAGATAAATGATGTGGCTGGTGATGCAAAAACACTGGGGCATTTACTTGAGTTCGATTCGATTCAAGGTCGTTGGAATCATGCCGTTACTGTCGAAGCTGATCAGCTGTTGATTGGCGATGCAAGCATCACATGTACCCAAGAGCGTGATATTGATGCTGTCGATTGGTCGGGCTGTGATGTTGTTCTTGAAGCTACGGGTGTTCATCGTGAAACATCATTGCTGCAAAAGTACCTCGTTCAGGGGGTAAAACGTGTTGTTGTATCTGCACCCGTAAAAGAAGAAGGTGTACTCAATGTAGTGGTGGGTGTGAATGATCATTTATTTGATCCAGAAAAGCACCGTATCGTTACAGCAGCATCATGTACTACCAACTGTATTGCACCGATTGTTAAGGTGATTCATGAGAAGATCGGTATCGATCAAGCCTCTTTTACGACAATTCATAATTTAACCAACACCCAAACCATTCTTGATGCGCCGCATAAAGATCTTCGTCGTGCACGTTCATGTGGCTCAAGTTTGATTCCAACCACTACGGGTTCAGCGACTGCTATTGTTGAAATTTTCCCTGAATTAAAAGATAAAATTAATGGTCATGCCGTTCGTGTACCTTTAGCTAACGCATCGCTAACTGATATTATTTTTGATGTTAGCCGAGATACAACGGCTGAAGAAATTAACGCACTGCTAAAAGAAGCATCAGAAACTGAAATGGTTGGCGTACTGGGCTTTGAAGATCGTCCACTTGTCTCTATTGATTACAAAGGTGATCAACGTTCAACAATTGTTGATGCATTATCTACCATGGTTGTTAATGATCGCATGGTGAAGATTTACGCTTGGTACGACAATGAAATGGGTTACGCGACGCGTACTTCAGAGCTTATTCGTCAAGTTGGCTCAGCCTAGTCATATTTAGCATCGTCATTGATTGTGTTGATGATCGCTTACAAAGAAAATGACTCCGTATTTATTCATCAGTGATAAATATGGAGCATTAGATAGAGATATCGAAATGATTGCAGCGTTTTCAAATCTGTCGAAAGATGTAAAGCAGTACATGCTGGTGACGTTTAACTATTGGAATTTTACTATCACCGATGGTGCGTTACGCATGCTGGTGGTACTGCATTTTCATCAGCTAGGCTATTCACCGCTCGAAATTGCATCACTATTTTTGTTCTATGAATTTTTTGGTGTAGTGACCAACCTTATTGGTGGTTGGCTTGGTGCGAAAGTCGGGTTAAACCGCACGATGAATATTGGACTTGCTATGCAGGTTATTGCCTTGGTCATGCTTGCCATTCCGACGGCTTATCTTACTGTTGCTTGGGTGATGCTGGCACAAGCGATGTCGGGTATAGCCAAAGACTTAAATAAAATGAGCGCTAAAAGTGCCATTAAAACTTTAGTTTCTAGCGATCAGCAAGGTGCATTGTATAAGTGGATTGCAATTCTAACGGGCTCAAAAAATGCGCTTAAAGGAGCCGGATTTTTTCTCGGTGGTTTATTGTTGGCGGCATTAGGTTTTCAAGGTTCTGTGTTGGTAATGGCTGCTGTGCTGGCGATTGTATTTTGCATGAGTTTGCTTTGGCTTGAGAAAGACATGGGGAAAGCCAAGAACAAGATAAAATTTAGTCAGATATTTTCAAAAAGTGAGAGTATCAATATCCTTTCTGCTGCTCGTATGTTTTTGTTTGGCGCTCGCGATGTGTGGTTTGTTGTCGCATTGCCTATTTACCTAGGACAAGTATTTGGCTGGGACCATGTAATGGTTGGTGGCTTTCTTGCTACTTGGGTTATTGCTTATGGTGTGGTTCAAGGTTTTGCTCCTCGGTTAACGGGTAAAGCGAAAGGTATTGTACCAGATGGACGAGCTGCGCTGGGCTGGGCTGCTTTGCTTGCTGTTATTACCGCAATCATAGCGCTTGGTGTACAGTTTAATTGGCAGCCAGAGCTGACTATTATCGTTGGCCTATTAATTTTTGGTGCAGTATTTGCGGTTAATTCTTCACTGCATTCATACTTGATTGTTAGTTATGCCAAAGATGACGGGGTATCGCTGGACGTTGGCTTTTATTACATGGCAAATGCGATGGGGCGTTTAATTGGTACCATTTTATCGGGTTGGATGTATCAAGAGTACGGGCTTGCTGCTTGCTTATGGGTCTCTTTTGTTTTCTTAGCCATAACAACGGTGATTTCTATTCGTTTACCTGCACACCCTAAGGTAGAAACCGCTTTATAACATCGCACGATGGCATCTTGAGGCAACTTGGGTATAAGTATTCATCAACACATTAATAACGATGTGTTGGTGAATTTTTTGCTTTCAGAATAACTAACTTCTACTATAGCCGCTTCAGTTTGTTGGGGAAGTAAAATGCGGGCTATTTGTTTTGATTTTGATGGCACTCTTGTCGATTCTGAAGTGTTCCATGCAGAAAATTGGTCTGGTTTTTTAAAGACATTAGATATCGACTTTTCAATGGGGGCATTTCTAGAGCAGTATGCTGGTGTAACATGGGATAAAGTAGCGATAGATCTTTTTACTCGCTTTTCCATTAGTATGCCTATAGAACACATGTTGCAACAAATGGAAGCAATAACAGAAAAAGCGCTAATGCTTGATAATATTCCGGCTAAGTTGGGTGTGAGTACATTACTGCATGAGCTCTCGGGAAAAGTGCCTTTAGCGGTCGTTACTGGTGCGCCACGTATCTATGTTGAAGGTATTTTACAACGTCATGGTTGGCTTGAATTATTTGATCACGTTTTTTGTGGCGAAGATGTTGCCTCTAACAAACCTGCCCCCGATATATACCAGCTAGCGTGTGCCACATTGGGTTTTAATCCTCATGAAGTCTTAGCGATTGAAGACAGTGTTACGGGTATAAAATCATCATTATCTGCTGGGTTAAAAACAGTACTAGTGAGCGATATTGATGTTATCGACTCTTCTATAGACACCTCAATACATGAGCAGCTTGCATTGGATTATTCTTTTGATTCAATGCATCAAGCACATCAAACGGTATTGAATTTAGTGACACGTTCAATTAAATACACTGAGTACTAGTTCACTGTTAGTTCAGTGGACGTAAAGCTCTGCAGGTAGTATATAAATAGAGTAAAATACTCAAGAATTTATTATACAGGCAATAAAGATGCAGAACGAAGAAATCATGACTGGCGATATGCTAGTGGAAATCGTTGAAAATCAATTAACTGATGGAAATCCAGTTAAGGTGAAAGAAACATTGATGCGCCTAGTAATGTCAGGCACGCCGCGTGAAGAAGCCGTTCAAATGATTGCTTGTGCATTATCTATCGAAGTTTTTGATGTGGCCAAAAATGAAGGTACATTTGATCTTAAGCGTTACAGTGAAAACTTAACGTCATTACCTGATATGCCTTGGGAATTTGAAGACTAAGGTTAATAAAAAGCTAAGCGTTGATATCAATCGATAGTCGTTTTGAAAGAAAGCCGCTTTTTGCGGTTTTTTTTATGCTATATCCCCCCTACCTTGCTGCACTTAAAGCTAAGTTTTGCTCTCCTTACAAGAACGTCAGAATATTTACTCACCTAAAATGATATAACGCCTCTAATGCTAAATGCACTGACTTTAACTGTGATATTTGTCACGGGTATAAAAGCTGCAGCCTCCGTTTTTGTGATCTTATTATCTTAAGTCTGCCTCTAACACTTTATTTGGTTGCGTTATTGTTAATTAAGTGTGCTTTCTTGTGCGATTTTGATCTGTGGCTTGCTTTAGTTTTTAATGAGCGGTAATTCATATAAATAGTGCTTTGTTCTATAGCTAATCCTTTAAATATGCCTTTAACACCTTGATATCACTTATATGCGAGGTGTTTTGTTAGTGTTTACACCTGCTTTTTGTTTTAGTTATGGTTTTAACCGCTACTTTAGGTGATAAAGTTAGTTAACTGGTCTGCTTTGGCTATTTATATTGAACTTATATAGTGTGACGAAGCTCAAGATCGGTTGATTATACTGATTTGGAATAAAATACCAGAGTCATTTGTTGAATATTGGTTAAAAAACGGTGACACATTCCACGAGGAATTCATTATTGTGTATATAACTCCTAAACAAGTCAGCAAGGAAAATTAAGATGATTATTGGTGTACCTAAGGAAATTAAAGTTCATGAGTACCGTGTAGGTATGGTTCCAGCTTCAGTAAACGAAGCTGTTTCTCATGGTCATACTGTATACGTGCAAACTCTGGCTGGCTCAGGTATTGGTTTCAGTGACCAAGATTACATCGACGCTGGTGCACAAATTTTACCAACTGCTGAAGCGGTATTTGCTGAAGCAGAAATGATTGTCAAAGTAAAAGAGCCTCAAGCAGTTGAACGCGCTATGCTGCGTGAAGGTCAAATTCTATTCACATACCTTCACTTGGCACCGGATCCAGAGCAAACTACAGATTTGGTAAACAGCAAAGCAGTATGTATTGCGTATGAAACAGTAACAGACGACAAAGGACGCTTACCCTTACTAGCACCAATGTCAGAAGTGGCAGGTCGTATGTCTATTCAAGCCGGTGCTTTCGCTCTAGAGAAATCTAAAGGCGGTAGCGGTATGCTTCTAGCTGGTGTACCAGGTGTTGAGCCTGCAAAAGTTGTTATCATCGGTGGTGGTGTTGTTGGTGCAAACGCTGCACAAATGGCTGTAGGCCTACGTGCTAACGTTGTTGTTCTTGACCGTAATATCGATGTATTACGTGATTTAGACGCGCAATTTGGTGGTACGGTTCAGTGTGTTTATTCAACGAAAGAAGCGATTGAAAAGCATGTACTAGCGGCAGACCTTGTTATCGGTGGTGTATTAGTAGTAGGTGCTGCTGCTCCGAAACTGGTTACAGCTGAAATGATTAAGAAAATGAAGCCGGGCTCTGCGATTGTAGACGTTGCAATCGACCAAGGTGGTTGTGTTGAGACATCTCACGCAACAACGCATAGCGATCCAACATATATCGTTGATGATGTTGTTCACTACTGTGTTGCTAACATGCCGGGTGCTGTTGCGCGTACATCAACATTCGCACTCAACAACGCAACGCTACCTTACATTCTTAAGCTAGCTGATAAGGGCTACAAAGCGGCGCTTCAAGATGATAAGCACCTACTAAACGGTCTAAACGTTTACCGTGGTCAAATCACTTGTGAGAGTGTTGCATCTGCATTAGACCTAGAGTTTGTTGCTGCAGATAAAGCGATTGCTTAAATAAAGTTACTTCAAACATTATGAAATCCCTACTTCGGTAGGGATTTTTTTTAGCTTCATTAGGTTATATATCCAAGCATCTTGAGATAACTTGGGTCTAACAAATAAACGAATGGTTTTATATCGTTATACTGCTTCTTTGTGAACCTATCCGGTTAATACAATCGTTAATCATTATTCTATGATCGTTATTGTTCATTACATTTGTTGTTATTTACTATTCTTGAATGCAACTCTCTTACCTTCAAGCGTTTGAATTATCTTTATAAATTAAAATTCATTACTATGTTTAGCACGTTGTTTATTGTCTTTATCTCGACATACGCAATAATAATGGATTTGTTATGGTGACTTGGGTATAGAACTTAATCACCTTTCTTTACGAGAAATATTACTATTAAATCAAAGAGATTAAGATGTGTAGTTATCTTAAGTGTAAATTATTTAGCTTTGATTGTTGAAACTATAATAATTAGGAAGGAGAGAGGGCGGTTTAATATATAAGTGGTTATTGTTATTAGGTTTATTCACATTGTAATGAATGAAAGTTGTATGTTTGAAATCAATCACTATTTGTTTTTTTAATGCATTATGGTCGAAATCAAATGACATCGACCATAATTTAAAAAGTATTAAGCATGTGCAAAGATAACACTACCATTTTTGATGGTATCAATGATTTTCTTCGATAATTTTTTAGGTAAAGCCGGGCAACCCCAACTGCGACCTAAGTAACCGTTTCGCTTTATAAAAGTCTCTGTCGCATAGTCAGCACCATGAATCACAATGTAGCGACGACGTGCATTATCATTGATGCCAGCAGTAAGTCCATCTAACTTTAGCGAGTAACCATTGCCACCGTTATAGGTCGTTGACGTCAGATATGTACCTAACGAGCTTTTTCTCGAATTAACAGTATTAGAGAAATTTTTCGCCATTTTACCACCGCTGTTTACACCATGAGAAACATACGTGCTGTACAGTAATGTATGGTTTTTTAAATCAATAACAAAGAATCTTTTTTCAGTTGAAGGCTTACTGTAATCAATGATCGTAAGTAGCGACTTCTTTTTTCCCTTAGTATTGGTGTATGCGTTAAATCCTTGTTTGAAAATTGCATAATCAATAACGCCTTCAAGCTTTGTCTTCTTGTAAACGTACTTTACTACAATATCAGCATTATTATTAGAATATGAACTACTTTTGACATTACTTGCAGATGCCTGAATAGGCAAATAAAAGAAAATCAAAATGCATAGGCAAATTGCTTTTTTCATTTTACTTACTGAACACTCTTTTTATTCTTTGTGTTAACGGGATGCAGACTTTAACATAAAAAATAATAAAGTTTAGTGCTTAAAGCGTAAAGGAATGTATATAATATTTTCACCACGTAAGCGTTGTTTGAGACGATGGCGTAATAATTAATTTAATAACAGGTGCTTATTTACTAAACATCGTTTAATTAGGCTTTAAACCCAAGGTTACAAAATTGAATATAAAGGTGAAACTAAGTTTCAGTCTCACATTATAAAGTATTGTTATTTATTAATAAAATTATCTGTATTTATCTAACAAAGTTAAAAATAGCCCGTTGAACTGTTTGACTAAAAAATGAGCACAATATCTCATTTTTTGTGAGGGATGAAACCCAATATGCAGTTGGTTTATATGTTTTGCCGATGATTGGTTGTTGATTGTTTGTTTTGTAAATGAAAGCGCAGATACTATCTGCGCTTCAAATTAATGATGTCGATTAGCTTAAATTGAGCAAACCGTTGCCCAGCTGCCATCGCCTCCAGGTGTTGAGCTTGTCCACCAGTTTGCTTGGTAGATTACGCCGTTGTGAATGATTTTGTCTCCTTGATTAGCGTGGCTAGGCTGACCGCCCGAATCTGTTTGTGGCCAGTTAGGGTAAGTGTTTATGCCTGTAATATTACAGTCGCCGCCATTACCACCACTTCCTGAGCCAATATCACCTAGCGGTAGATCTGGATATTCAAACTTGAGTGCATATTCTTTACCGTTAATGTTAACGGCATAATTAGCAGGTCCAGATATTGGGAGGTAATAAACCATATCCAGCTCGTACGTGCCGCCATTGGGTAAATTCTTCCAAGACGGTAGGGTAAAGGCAACACGGTGCATTTCACCTTGTAGTCCGCCAATGTTATTCGCAGCTGCGTGTCCTGATGCTATAACCGCTAAACCACCACCAGATTGATCGGTAGCGTTATCTGGCGCTGATGTTGGAATATCAAATTGGAATTCCGTTCCACCAGGAAGTTCAGATCCAGTGTTGTTCGTAAAGGTTAACTTAGGGTTGATAGGGTAGTTTTTGTCGCCCACCTTAAAGCCACTGATTGATACTGTAATATCGACGGCTTCTGTTGGTATCGGACCTGTTGCGACAGTATTTCCATACGGTGTAGCAGACTTAAACTTATCATAGATAGCTTTTGTCATTGTGTTACCCATATGGTATTCGCCGTTTCCGGTCTTACAGGCATTTTCTGTTGCATCAATACTGGTACGTTGGCCATTAGCATCGAGCACATAGCAGTTATAGTCACCTGCTAGCTCCCAGAACATGATGCCACCGATTTCTTTATCGACGATGTAATTAGCTTTAACGTTAATGGACTCTTTATCTTCAGTAGATAGGAATACTTTCTTCTCGGCATTCCATAACCAAGGCGCAACAGCCACTTCATCGTAATTGCGCGCGTAAGTACCCACAAGTGGATTACTCGATGGCGTGAGCCCATAAGCAGCCGTGTAAGTACCGTAAATGCCTTGTGCTAAGTTCATTGCATGCCACATTGGATTCGAGCCTGCGCCCATTTCATTACCGGCAGCCCCTTTGTCGTGCCACAAGTTATCAATGCCCATTGCACCATTGCCGCATTTATTTTTCTCGCCTTCACCTGTACCCGCTAAACATTCTGCTTGATTAGGCAGTGGTGCTTTACCCCAAAGCCCATTATTTCCGCCTGTGACACCTTGCCAACCACGCGTATAATATGGAACCCCAATATTAATGCGCCCTGCAGGCATTGAGCCTCGGAAGTAGTGATATGCCCAGTCAGTATTCAGGTAACCAATACCACCATAAGCTGCAGTGTCATAGACACTCCACATAGCAAGCTCTGAATCTTTACCTGTGTCGTAAAGGGCTGCGTTATGACCTACGTGTTCATTCCATGCACCGTGCAGATCATAAGACATGATATTGACATAATCGAGATACTTAGTGATCTCCATTGTTTCCATACCGCGTAACAAGTAGCCAGAAGATGGAGCTGCGATGGTTAGCATATAGTGAATGCCATCATTAGCACTGGCTTTATCTAATTTTTCACGCAGTACACGCATTAACTCATGGTATGAACGCATGAGGTAAGGGCGGCGAGCTTCGGCAAAAATTATATCGTCAGGATTACCAGCGCCCGACATACTGGTTGGGTATTCGTAATCGACATCGACACCATCGAACTTGTATTTACGAATCATTTCAACTGCAGACGTTGCAAATTTTTCGATACCAGCATGGTTTATGCTGCCATCAGCATTGGTTGTCATGGTGTAGAAGCCACCATCGGCAATACGATCACCGTTTGGACCAAAGTGACCACCTGTTTCAGCCCACCCACCGATTGAAATGAGCGTTTTAACATCATGCTTAGCCTTGGCTGTCGCGAGTGCACCAAAATGCCCTTTAAAACCTAACGTAGGATCAATTTCAACGTTGTTCCACTCCATACCCACTGCTGGGTTAGTCGGGTCGTTAACGTCTCCGATATTCACGTTGCCATCAGCACCAATACTCACAAAAGCATAGTTAATGTGAGTGAGTTGCTCCCAAGGGATGTCTTTTACAAGGTATGAGGTTTGCGCATCATCACCTGCGCGCCAACTTGTAAAGTAGCCAATCACACGGCGAGGATGATCTGCGCCCATGACTTCACGTCCATCTTCGTCATAAATACTACAGTAAGGTACGGTTACCCCCTCTGTTTGATATAGACCATCAGGGCGACAATTACCGGCAACAGGACCACCAGATACTGTAAGTTGACTAATCACAGAGTCAGAGGTGGCTCCTAAATCGTCAGTAGCACGAGCAAAAAAGCTGATGCTTCCAGACTGAGTCGCAGTGTATGTGAGAGTGTATGGTGACGTCGCGGCTGTACCAATTAATGCCCCATTGGCAAAGAAGTCGACTTTATCGATTGTGCCATCAGAATCGGCAGCAACTGAAGTCAGTGCGACTGTTGCACCAATGTCTACGCTATTGGTTGAGAGGGTTAGGTCTACTGTTGGTAATTCATTTCCACCTTGGGCAGCATCAACAGTAATAATGACAGCTGAGCTGGTTGTTTCAGCGCCTTTATCGTCGACTGCCTTCGCTGTTACGCTGTGTTGGCCTGGACTTGCCATCCATGACAAAGCAAAAGGGGCTGATGAATCAGAACCGATTAACGTGCCGTTAGTATAAAAATCGACGCGTACCACTGCGCCATCTGCATCTGCTGCATTGGCAGTAATCGAAACAGTATCACCTTCTGTAATAATATCAGAAGCTGATGGTGAGCTTAGCGAAACCGTTGGTGCTTCGTTGCCTATACCTCCATCGGTTTTACAGCTATCGAGTAAAGACCATTCTTGAGAGGCATTAGAGTGGGTAGATGGTGATTGCCCTTGAGTCCACCAATTTGCTTTATAAGCAATATTATTTTCTTGTACTTGCGCTCCTCCAGAATAGGAAGAGCTTGAGTTCCATTCTTCTATACTGCTGCAATCTATAGCTGCCTGCGCATTAAATGCAAGTAAACAAGAAACCGTGAGGGTACTGAGCGTAAATAAGGGTTTAGATATCGACCTTTGTTTCAAATGGTGCATGTCATCATCCTTAACACATTGTTTCATTGAATTGATAAAATCACGTTGACCAGAAAACTTCTGTTCTGAACAAAAACAACTATAGGGTTGATGACAAAATGCGCACAATCGTTTGTCTTGTTTTACATACCAAATCGCAAATAACTGTCGTTTTTATGTAACGGAAATGATCTTATTTTGCACCGAGAACTAATTTGAATGCCAATCTAAGCAAGAAAGATTTGTGGTATGTGTGAGGTTAGAGAGCATATTTAGATTGAAAATAAATACCTTTTATTCATTTCACTTGTGAATGGGTTGGTTTCGATGTATTTACAATGTTAAGGTTAATTGTGGTTGAATTGGCAAAAATGAAATTTAAAGAATGATTAATAGCAGGATAATGTTATAAATAAAGTGTGACATTGCTTCATAGAATGTGCCGATTTCCACGATTATATCGATATTTAGAAAAGAGTAAGAGTAAATGGATTTTTCTGTTGTAAGACAACCTGTTTTTAATCGTCAGCAAAATAAGGTTGCTTACCAAATAAGCTTTATGAATAAAACGCAGTTTTCTGACAAGTGTATTCCGATGTCTGTTTTTTCAGACAGATCTGATCCTCGTAAATTGAACGATTTATTGGTTCATGCAGGTCTCAATCAGTACTCAGACAATAAAGTGTTGATTATTACGTTTGAGAAAAATACATTTAAAAATATTATCGATTATTTCTTTTCTTCACGTGGCTTAGTTATTGAATTATCAAAACAAGAAGTCCTTGATACGGAGTTATTAGACTTAGTCCAAAAAGCATCTCGTAATAACTACTTTTTAATGATGGATGATCGTGTTCTTTATAACGGCTTTGAAAACTACCTGAAAAATATAAGCCATGTGAAGATATCGGTTACAAACAAAAAAAGATCACTAGTTGAATCATTGATCAATAAGGCAAAAAGATTCAATTTGCGTATTATTCTTGATGATATCTCTTCTTATGAAGAGTTTAAGCAGTACTCTTTGTGTAAGGTGGATTTTTTCAAAGGCGATGTGTTTTCAAAGCAAAATCTTGTTGAAGTTAGAACAAATACTTTGAATGAAGGTATTTTACTTAATGTATTTCAACATGTTATGACAGATAATTACTGTTACAAAGAGCTAACGAATATTTTTGAATCTGATATTAAATTAACGCATAAATTGATTTCTTTTCTGAATACGTCTTTGTATGGCAGACAGGGTACGATTGGTTCGATAAAGCAAGCTGTATGCTTTATGGGTGAGAATAATATGCGGAAGTTTATATCGTTATTAACGGCTCAAGAATTAACGCAAACAAGAACGACTGATATTTATACGAAAGCGGTCAGTCGGGCACGTTTTTGCGAGTTGGTTGCAATAAATACAGGTAAAAATAAAACATTTATCGATAGGGCTTTTTTGGTTGGACTATTTTCAAACCTTCCCGATATTTTAGGTTTAGATATTCAAGAAGCGTTAGATATGCTGAAGGTTAATGATGAAATTAAAAAAGCCTTATTAGGGCAAGAGTATGATCTTAAAAAATACCTGGAAAGTGTTATCGCCTTTGAGCAGGCTGATTGGCAGTTACTTTATAGTGTAACGGAAGGGAATGATATTTCGCCGGATTTGGTTGGGCGTTTGTATAATCAAATGATCCGTGAAGTACGCAATAACAGTTACTTACATTAATTATAATGAGCGGCTAAAAAGGCTTCGTTTATACAAAGCCTTTTGTATTCCCACTCTAATAAAATAGAAAAAAGAGCTTACTTCGCAATGCGCGCTTTAAAGTTAGCACGTGTTGCTTCATCTGCTTGGCTGTACCAGTAATCTAGCATTTGACCAGCTACCGTTGTTTTGTCGCCATTTTTATTTTGAAGTGCAGGGTAATCAGCAGGGTTAATCGTGGCTGGTAGTGTTACAGCGATTGCACCTGTTGCCATTGCATAGGCCGCTGGCTGAGATGATTGGTTGTAGACTGCCATCTCTTTTTCTAAATCACGACCAAACTGTACGCCATTTTTCATTAGCTTACCCTGCTCAAAATTCACAGAGCTATCTGATTTATTTTTTAGTTTTAGTGAAGGGTTGCGGTTAAACTTTTCACCCTCAAGGCTTGATGTGATTTTAGGTAGTGTTAATACATAATTAGCATCTTGACCGTCAAACGTCATGATAACGATATCTGACTTGAATAGATTGTAATCGCCATTTTCGCGGTAGTTTTGTTCAATGCGGAATGCGATTTGGTTTTTACCATCTTTCAAAGTAAGCGCAGCGTTACCTTCAGCATCAACACCGTTGACCAGTACAAGTTCAGCACTTTTAGGTAATTCAAGGTTTACGTCTGCTAATGTTGGAAAACTTAGTCCACAAGCTGTTAGAGCGATGATGGCGGTACGTAGTTTCATGTTTATTCCTTTCGAATTCTAATGACGAATTAAGATAAAGCGAATGTAAGTGTGACAAAGTATTACATTGTATACCCAGCGACCTTGAGTCTGAAGCCAGAAACCTGAATCTAAACTGAACCAGATGTACCCGTAATCAATTTATAGTGCCTTTTGATATCAATGCTGTACTAAATATCAGGTTTACATCATTTTTCGCTAATCTTGTTTATTTATTGTGCTAGCGTAACGTTCATCATAGTTAATAACTATACCCAGCTTCCACATAACATAGGATACAAGCATTATATGGACATAACGCTTCTACATGTTTGTCTGCTACTCATAACAGGCTTTTTAGCCGGTATTATCAATACACTGGCTGGTGGCGGTTCTAATTTAACCTTACCTGCACTAATGATCATGGGGATGCCTGCAGAAGTGGCAAATGCCACTAATCGGGTAGGGGTTGCTATGCAGGCGGTGACTGCTGTATCAGGGTTTAAACGTCATGGTAAGATGGATTCTGACGATATAATCCCTATTCTTATTCCTTCTGTTATCGGTGGCTTAATCGGAGCTGCTGCTGCTGCGTATATGCCAACTGAATACATAAAGCCCGTACTATTAGGTACAATGCTGACTATGGCGGCAGTGATGCTGGTGAAGCCTTCTTTTATTGCCCCAGAGCCAGGCACGCTAGTTAATAAAGTAAGGGATACTCCGAGTTCGTGGTGGGGGCTGGGTATTGCTGGTTTTTATGGTGGCTTTATTCAAGCTGGAGTGGGGTTTGTATTAATTGCAGCGTTAGCTGGCACATTACGTTATGACTTGGTAAGAGCAAATGCACTCAAAATGCTATGTACATTAGTATTTACTGTTGTCGCATTAGGGTTATTCATTGCTGAAGGATTAGTGATGTGGGTACCAGGGTTGATTTTGGCATTTGGTACTATGTTTGGTGCTCATATTGCCGTTAATATGGCGATTAAAGCACAACCAGCCACCCTCAAGTGGTTCTTATTTATAATGACCTTATGCGGTTGTATAGCGGCATTAATGTTTTAGAAACAAAAAAACCTGACAGAATCAGGCTTTTTGTTTAGCGTAGCAATGGTTGTTTGCTCGCTTTTATTTAACGTAGCAAGCAAAACCTTTCAGGTAGAAACCTTCAGGGTAAGCACTGTCTAGTGGGTGATCAGCTGCTTGGCCAAAACGTTCAATAAACTGTACTTCACGGTGCGCATCAAGGGCTGCATCTGCAACAATTTTTTGGAACAAACCGTTGTCCATCAAACCAGAACAAGAATATGTTAATAATATGCCGCCGGGATTAAGAATTTGCATCGCCAGCATGTTGATATCTTTATAACCACGACATGCACCTACCAGCTGTGATTTAGATTCAGCAAATTTAGGTGGATCCATGATAACAACATCAAAGAATTCGCCACGCTCACGGTATTCGCGCAGAAGTTTGAACACATCAGCATTTACGAATTCTGCGTTTTCAACAGGTAAACCGTTCGCTTCTGTGTTTAATCGTGCTGTGTCTAGCGCTGGTTGTGAAACATCAACGTTAACGACTTGGCTAGCACCACCTTTAAGAGCGTAAAGTCCGAAACCACCAGTGTAACAGAAGCAGTTTAGAACACGCTTACCATTCACATATTTAACGGCGGCTTGGCGGCTATCGCGTTGGTCTAGGTAGAAACCTGTTTTATGTCCACCGACGATATCAACATTGATTTTAATGCCGTTTTCTTCGATAGTCACAAACTTAGGTGGCTCTTCGCCTGAAAGAACACCTGTACGCTGTTTTAGGCCTTCTTTTTTACGAACTGCTACATCAGAACGTTCGTATACACTACATTCTGGGTAACAGATATTTAATGCTTCAACCAGTGCATCTTTCTGTTCTTCAGCGCCAGCACTTAGTAGCTGACAAACCAAAAAGTTTTGGTAACGGTCAATGGTGATACCTGGTAAACCATCAGATTCAGCGGCGATTAAACGGTAGCCTGTTAAACCGTCACGTGCTGCTAATACATCACGTAAAGCTTGTGCAGCTTTAAGGCGCTTAACAAAGAAATCGACGTTGATTACTTCTTTTTTATCGAATGTCCAAACACGAATACGAATTTGTGATTGTGGAGAATACGCACCACGTGCTAACCATTCGCCTTTGTTGTCGTAAATTTCAACAGTTTCACCCATTGAAGGTTTATTCCCTTCAATGCGATCGATACCGCGAGAGAAAACCCAAGGGTGGCGGCGACGAAGTGATTTTTCACGGCCTTTAACAAGATAAATAGAAGCAGTCATGACATGCCCAGTTAAGGAAATCGAATGGGGGCGTATTATGTTGCTGCTAATCATTAAAAGCAAATGAAAAAGCCGCCAAAATAGGCGGCTTGAGATAAACAGTTACAGTTTATTAAGCTTTAAGACCGCTCATCAAAGATTCAAGCACTTCTGCTTGTTGGTTGAGTCGATCAATCTCTGTACTTGATTGAGAAATCACGTTACAAACCTGACGTGACTGCTCGCGTACTTGCTCAACGCTAGAGGCAATATTATCTGCCACTGCACCTTGTTGTTCTGCGGCGGCAGCAATTTCTGTACTGCGATCAGATATCTGCTGATTACGTTCTGTAATTTGGCTGATTTCATTATCGACAGAATCCATTAACTGCTCACTTTGCTGAGCATTTTGAACGGTATTATGCATTACCGACATTAACTGCTGGCTGTTTTGCTGTAAGGATTCAATCATTTGTTGAATTTCAACGGTTGCACTTTGTGTGCGTCCTGCAAGGGTACGTACTTCATCAGCAACAACAGCAAAGCCACGACCTTGCTCACCAGCACGTGCCGCTTCAATTGCTGCGTTTAATGCTAATAGGTTCGTCTGTTGAGATATGCCATTAATTGTTGTGACAACATCGTTTATCTTTGTTGCATTATTGTCGAGTTCAGAGACAGCACTCGCTGCTAAATTAATTTCACTCGAAAGCGTAGAAATGGCCGATTTTGTTTCACCCACTTGTGTGCGACCAAGCTCAGACATTTCTTGTGCTTCTCGGGTTTGATCCGATGTTTGATGAGCGTGAGTAGCCACTTCACGGATTGATGTCGCCATTTCTTCTGTTGCGCTGGCTAATGAATCTAAATGTTGCTGCTGGCTTGCTGAAAGGTTTTCACTTTGATGGCTACGTTGACGCAGGTCACTACTAATTTGCTGCATCATTGCTGTTGCTTCTTGTGTGGCTTGAACCAATTTTTGTTCACGATCAGCTACGCGGTCTATGGTAATGGCAATGGTGCTGAACTCGTCGCGTACTTGAAAGAAGTTCATACGCTGTGTTAAGTCGCCATCGGCCAAATTAGCGAGGGCTCTGTTCATGGTGAACATCGCGCCACCGATGAATGTCATTATGAAATAGACACAGGCTAATACAACAACAAGCAGCAGAATCGTAAAGCTGATTTGTGTGGTAGACAGGTAGCTATAAATACTGGACGGATCAATCGCTGATATTACATAGTTCATGTTAGAAACGGTTGAAGAAATTTCACCATTCCCAATTTTTAATCCACTATTAGCAAGTAATGAGACAGCATCTGATTGGCTAACATTGTATTTTGATAATAATGCTGTTGCTGTATTGAGTTGGTTTGTCGTGATTTCAATACGTTGTTCATTAGCTGCATCGACTAAAATGGCACTAACACTGATAATAGCAATTAAAGGCAGAAGAAATAAAAGATAAAACTTTTCTTGTATCTTTAAATGAATGAGGTACTTATCAATCCATCGAAACGCGACTTCTTTCATATTGGTGTCCTGATTAACGAAGAATACGACTGTCTAATGACAATTTACTATATAAGTCGTTATCGGTTGGTTTATAAAATCCTTGAGGTGATATATGTCACAGATTTGCGTAAAGGCAAGCGTTAAAGGAATAGTTCAAGGGGTTGGGTTCAGATTTCATACCGCTCATGAAGGTTTACAAGGTGGTTTGAGTGGTTATGCGATGAACCTACCAGATGGAAGCGTTGAAGTGCTAGCGTGTGGAAGTGAAGCTAACGTGAATAAGTTGCTGGCTTGGTTAGAAAGTGGGCCTAAAACGTCAAGGGTTGACAATATCGACGCTGAAATCATTGAATGGCGACATATTGATGGATTCGAAATCAAATAACATGGTTTTTATAGATTAAACAAATAGTGCGAGTGGAAATTAAGAGGGTGGAATAAAAGAAACAACAGGGCTGATTGAATAACTTAGCGCCCTGTTTTTAGTGTTTATTCATGTATCCAGCAAAGGTGTTAGATACATTTTACGGGTTTTGGTAAGCCAGCAAGTTTTGTTGCTTGCTTCGCTGGCCCTTTGATAAAGAGCTTGTAAAGATAACGAGAGCTACCTTTTTCTTCACCGTATTTTTTCGCCATTGCTTTTACAAGCATACGAATAGCGGGTGAAGTGTTAAATTCTAAATAAAATTCTCTTACAAAGAGAATCACTTCCCAATGTGCCTCAGATAATTCAATACCTTCATCTTGAGCGAGAAGGGGAACAATATCTCTCGACCAATCATCAACGTTCTTAAGGTAACCCTGAGCGTCGGTTTCTATTTGTTTGCCATTAAGTTCAAGCATGGTGCGCCTCGGTATTCGGATCGCAGAAAGGATAGTGATTCGAACACGGTGCTGCAAGTAGAAATGAAAAAATCATGTAAATTGCAGGCAATAAAAAAGCGTCCATTTCGGACGCTTTCTATCATCTATTTAACGATTCACTAATAAGAAGTGATTAATCGTTGTTACCCATGATACCTAAGATTTGTAGCAAGCTTAGGAATAGGTTGTAGATAGAGACATACAATGTAACAGTTGCAGAGATGTAGTTTGTTTCACCACCACGGATGATTGACTGCGTAGTAAGCAGAATCGCCGCTGAAGAGAACAGAACAAACATACCGCTGATTGCTAATGAAAGCATTGGTATTTGTAGGAAGATGTTTGCAACAACCGCAACAATAATCGCAACAAAACCAGCCATTAACATACCATTCAAGAATGATAGATCACGCTTAGTTGTTAGTGCATATGCAGAACAAGCCATAAATGTAAGAGCTGTACCGCCTAGAGCAGGAACAATTGCGTGCCCCATACCAGCGCCAATGTACATGTTCAGAATTGGCCCAAGGGTATAACCCATGAAACCCGTTAATGCGAATGTAAATACGATACCAAGGCTACTGTCTTTGTTCTTTTCAGTTAAAAACATTAGACCGTAGAAACCAACCAACGTAATGATGATTCCTGGATAAGGCAGGTTCATTGCCATAGCGGTACCAGCGATAACCGCAGACCAAAGCAATGTTAGAGAAAGTAGGAAGTACGTGTTTCTTAAAACCTTATTGGTTGAAAGTACGCTATCGTAAGATCCAGTACGATTCACTATACGATCGTTCATAAGTGTCCCCTTAGGGTTAGTTATGTGATATTTGTTAAGACATATATGAGGGCAAACGTTCATAATTGCAAGCTATTAACTTGTAATAAAACCATTTACTGACCAAACACATCCTATCTAAGTTCTTGAGTCGAATGATACTTAACAATTCATTATCTTTTTTGGTAAAAATGTAAATAAATATTTCAGTGTCATTCGTACGATAAATTCGTATGAGGTTATAAATCCTCAAGCTGCACATTGTAACACTCATCGAGTGATTACGAATAAACCCTTTCGCTATGCAGATATTTTCTATATGCAAACTGTTCAGCTTTATTCGTAGATTACATCATGCAGCAAAACAGAAGCTGAATAAAGCTTCGCTTTTAGTGCTCGATTAAATTTAATGCAGTATTTGGCTTAAGAATAACTGCGTACGGTCAGATTGTGGGTTGTCGAAGAAATCATGAGGATTGTTTTCTTCTATGATCTCACCACGGTCCATAAAGATAACGCGATCGGCAACCTGACGGGCAAACCCCATTTCGTGCGTTACGCATATCATGGTCATACCTTCATGAGCCAATTCAACCATAACATCTAACACCTCGCGTACCATTTCGGGGTCTAGCGCTGAAGTTGGTTCATCAAAGAGCATGATTTGCGGGTTCATGCATAGCGAACGTGCAATCGCGACACGTTGCTGCTGCCCACCAGAAAGTTGACCAGGGTACTTATCTGCTTGGTCGGGTATTTTAACGCGTTCAAGGTAATTCATCGCTAATGCTTCAGCTTCTTTCTGAGGCATTTTCTTCACCCAAATAGGCGCAAGGGTACAATTCTCTAATACGGTAAGGTGGGGGAATAGGTTGAAGTGCTGAAAACACATACCGACCTCTTTACGCACTAATTCGATATTTTTAAGGTCATCGGTTAGTTCGTTACCAGCAACAACTATCTGACCTTTCTGATGTTCTTCTAAGCGGTTAATACAGCGAATCAAGGTTGATTTGCCTGAGCCAGAAGGACCACAAATAACGATTTTTTCACCTTTAGTTACGGTTAGGTTGATGTCTTTTAGTACGTGAAATTGCCCATACCATTTATTAACGTTAGATAGCTCAATCATTGTATCGGTCATAATAGATTGATCCGACTTTGTTGTTTCGTCCAAAGTGGCTTCACCACCAGAAAGGTTACTACTTGCAATCAACGTACTGCTTGTCATAGTGCTATCCTTGCTTATCGTTTATGACCTGTGTGCAATTTATTTTCTAAAAAAATGCTGTAACGAGACATACTGAAACAGAAAGTCCAAAAAACGAGCGCGACAAAAACATAACTTTCTGTCGAAAAGCCTAACCATTCGGGGTCGCTGTTAGCGGCTTGGCCAATACCTAACACATCGAACATACCGATGATCAATACAAGGCTGGTGTCTTTAAATAGACCAATAAAGGTGTTCACAATTGAAGGGATGGTAATCTTTAAGGCTTGCGGCAACACAATCAGGTACATGCTTTTCCAATAAGAGAGCCCCAGCGCATCTGCCGCTTCGTATTGACCTCTAGGTATTGCTTGCAACCCACCCCGTATAACTTCTGCCATATAGGCGGCGCTAAATAACACCACGCCGATTAATGCCCGAAAAAGCTTATCCATTTCCATTTCTGAGGTTAAAAATAATGGCAGTAGTACAGAAGCCATGAATAATACGGTAATAAGGGGGACACCACGCCATATCTCGATATAAACGGTACATATGCTACGTATTATTGGCATTTCAGAACGTCGACCAAGGGCGAGTGCTACTCCAATAGGCAGTGAAACCACAATGCCTACAATCGCTATAACCAGTGTGACGAGCAAACCACCCCATAAGTGGGTATCAACAACTTCTAAGCCAAATACACCGCCGTACAACAAGAAGCCAGCAAAGAAAGGATAAACATTAACAAAGAATAACCAAATCCATTTTCTACCCGGTGTTTTTTCAATCACAAGTAATGAAATGAAAATTGCGAGCGTAAAATAAAACAGCTTTGGTCGCCAAAGTTGGTCGGCAGGGTAGAATCCGAACATGAATTGATCAAAACGGACATTAATAAATACCCAACATGCTCCATCACTAGAACATGCATCACGTGTATCTCCAATCCAATCGGCGTTTATAAATGCCCATTGGATAACAGCCCATAATCCCGTTATTGCAAAATAAGCGAGGAAAAGGGTTACGATAGAATTTGTTATCGATGAAAATAAGTGCTGACGAGCCCATCCAATAATACCGACAGTATTTGCTGGTGGTGGTAAGTCAGGCTGAAAATTATGATGACTCATTATATTACCTCTCCACCAAAGCGACTTTCTTGTTGTACATATTCATAAAGAATGACGTAATTAAGCTTAAACTTAGGTAAACCCCCATAGTCATAGCAATAATTTCAATGGCTTGACCTGTTTGGTTCAACGTTGTGCCAGCAAAAACAGAGACGAGGTCGGGATAACCGATAGCCATCGCTAATGAAGAATTTTTGGTAAGGTTTAAATATTGGCTAGTAAGAGGTGGAATAATGATTCGCATTGCTTGAGGAATAACGACCAAGCGCAACGTTTTACTTCGTGGTAAACCTAAAGCAAGTGATGCCTCTGTTTGCCCATGATTGACGGCATTAATACCTGAACGCACAATTTCAGCAATGAAAGAGGCGGTATAGATGCTAAGTGCAACAAGCAAAGCAGCTAGTTCCGGTAAAATCGAGATACCACCACGAAAATTAAACCCTTTTAGTTCTGGATATTCAATCGATACAGGCATACCTGCTGCGAAAAAAGCAATAAGAGGTAAACCAATTACCATGCCTATGGTTGTGAGTAATATGGGCGATTGCTCCCCTGTATCTTGCTGTTTTTTATGTGATCTAATGGCATATATAATGGATAGCACAATCGCTAAAGCTAATGCAGAAAATATCCAACCTGAACCATCGTTAAAGACAGGGCCGGCAAGATAAAGCCCACGTACATTAATAAAAAGGCTTTCGCCTATGCTTAGGCTCTGACGCGGTGACGGTAGTGCTTGAAGTACTGCAAAGTACCAAAAGAAAATTTGTAATAAGAGGGGGATATTACGAAATATTTCGATATAAAGTGCCGCAAAGCGACTGATTAACCAGTTTGAAGAAAGACGTGCAATACCAACGGTGAAGCCGATAATTGTCGCTAAAAAAATACCTAAAACAGACACTAACGCTGTATTTAGTAAGCCGACAAAAAAGGTACGACCATAAGTATATGTTTCATCGTAATCGATCAGTGTTAAGCCAATACCAAAACCAGCTTCTTGGTGGAGAAATCCAAATCCTGTTGCAATACCACGTGCATCAAGATTTTCCAGTGCGTTATTTATGACGTTGTAAAAAAAGAAAAGTAAGCCCAATACCGCGATTAGTTGAAAAACAATGGCGCGAAAAGTGGGGTTATAAAAAAGATTTTGTTTCTTAGGTGGACTTGCTACATCCGATGTATTTAACGCTTTTGCTGTTTTAGGAGCCATACAACAACCTCAGTTCCTATTGAGATGTTGGGAGGCAGCAATAATGCCACTGCCTCCGTTTCATAATATGTAGATTGATTTAAGATTAACGAATAGGTGCTGCGTATTGAATACCGCCATCTTTCCAAAGCGCGTTTAAGCCACGTTCGATTTTAAGAGGTGAGCCTGTACCGACAGTACGTTCGAAACTTTCACCATAGTTGCCCACTTGTTTAACGATTTGGTATCCCCAATCATCATTTAGACCAAGTCCTTTACCTTTAGGTCCATCTAAACCAATTAGGCGACGAATATTAGGATCTTTTGATTCTTTCATTTTATCGACGTTTGCAGATGTAACACCGTATTCTTCAGCGTTAAGCATTGCACTTAATGTCCATTTAACAATATTGAACCATTGATCATCGCCTTGTCGAACAACAGGTCCTAGCGGCTCTTTAGAAATAACGTCAGGAAGAACAACCGCAGAAGCAGGTTCGGCAAGGTTTAGACGAAGTGCATATAATCCTGATTGGTCTGTGGTTAATACATCGCATCGGCCAGAGTCAAAACCTTTAGATGTCTGAGGAGCTGTATCAAATACAACGGGGCTATATTTCATGCCATTAACACGGAAATAATCGGCAAGGTTAAGTTCTGTCGTTGTACCTGATTGAACACATACTGCAGCGCCATCGAGTTCTTTGGCACTAGAGACACCTAGTTCTTTTTTGACCATAAACCCTTGGCCGTCATAATAACTCACACCAGCAAAGTTCAAGCCTAGAGCACTATCACGATGTAGAGTCCATGTTGTATTTCGAGATAACACATCAATCTCGCCTGATTGAAGTGCTGTAAAACGTTCTTTTGCTGTTAATGGAATATATTTAACTTTTGTTTTATCACCGACAGTTGCTGCTGCGATTGCCTGGCAGAATTCAACATCAAGCCCTTCCCATTCCCCTTTAGAGTTTGGATTTGAGAAGCCTGGTAAGCCAGCACTCACACCACATTGGACATAACCTTGCTTCATTACCTTTTCTAGGGTCGTGTTAGCTGCTGATGCATTAACCGCGAAAAGTGCTGATGTAGTGGCTATCGCCGCAAATAGTACTGATGATTTTTTAGCCATTATTGCCGTCCTTGTTTAATGTAAAAATTCATGTTGTGTTTGTTTTGAATGTATAGCTACTTTAATGTAAATAACTTGTTAACAAATATAAGTATAGAAACAGAATCCTTAACGTCTATTGTTATGATGGTTTCTGATCACGTTTTCGTTAATTCTTTATAATTAGCAAGTTATATACCAATCTGCTTTTGTGAATTTATATGCGTTTGTGCGTACGTTATTATTCAGCTTGTTTTGATCTTTCTTGAATGAGGGTAATTGCGATGTTTATAATGAAGGAATGGTAAAAGGCAGAGTGATATTGAGAAATAAGGATAGTGATAATACTGGAAAGAAAAGGTTTTATTGAGGGTTTGCTCTAATATTTTGGGTTTAATTAATAATGGGATGAGGGCTAAATACTCAAATGAAGTGATGTTAACAATGCTATGCAGTTACGTTGCTTTTATGCAGTTATATGCGTTTTTTGATTTCTTACAGATGAGTAATTAAAGAGTTTTGTTGCTTCCTTTATGTGGCAACTGCACGATAACAAAGCAAAAAAATGTGGAACAAATAATAAAGTTAACGCGGATTAGTTAACTCTATTATTTGTCATCGGCTTATTATTTAACACACGTTGTATATAAAAGCGCAGGCGGGCGATATTCATCATACTGACCACTTCGCAAATTTAACGTCTTTATTTCGTTGGTGATAGGATTGACGGATGAAGTCCAATAGCTGATTTCTGTTGGCCAGCGATATCGCATTAGGAGGTGTCTGCCATGGCTTTGTAGCAGTTCAATCTCTTCATATGTAGGAAGCCGTAATCCATAATTGCGACACCATTTTTGAGCGCTATTAATATTTATACGCGACCAATAGTTGTCTTGTTCATTGATGAACATTGGTGGCATATTTTCAGTCGAGTAAATATCTTTGGGCTGGTGATACTGCAATCCATTAAATGTAAAAGAGTAAATAATCGAGTTAAGTACAACTCTATTTTCAACAAGCGTGTTTAGCTTGGGATTATTCGGTGCTTTGGATGGCGTTATTTGCGTATTTTTGGACTTTGATACGGTCTTTAATGTAGGCACCTTAACTAAACCAGATATTGTTTTTGTTGTTTGCCGTATGAATGTGCTTGTTATTTTTTGGGTTTCAAGTTGCTGTTTTGCCCCCATAGCCTTGATATGCGTCGAGTAGGGACCAATAAGGCAACGATACTTACCAGTATCTTCTATCAAATAAGCATTGTCAGGAAATAAGAGGTTCACTTTTCGTGAAAAGCTTTTGTTTGGAATTGCGCTGCTGTAGTTACATTGAACCCAAAAACTACCAGTACTTGATTTTGGTGTTTTCCCCCATAACCCAGCACCAATATCACAAGTATTGTTAAGTTGTTTCCACACGCTATTCGTCGTTGATATTTCAACTGTGCATAACGAATTACCTGAAGGAGATATCGAGTTTGCTTTTGCTAGATTTACAAAGGGTAAGCAAGCAAATAATGAGCAGTAAACTGCAAAACGTCTAATGTTGCTAAGCATATCGGTCTACATGTAAATATTAAGAAATTCAATAATTGGACATATAGAAACACAAAAGTTGTCATTAATAAGTGAAATTTCTGCCAAAGAACGATTTTTTAATCATTTTATATATAATTTGCGCAGTCGAGCCAATAGTTAACAAAAAAAGTTTACAGCAAAGAGGAAGATACGTATTATCTGCCGCCTACGGAGAGATGGCTGAGTGGTCGAAAGCACCGGTCTTGAAAACCGGCAAGGGTTTATAGCCCTTCTAGGGTTCAAATCCCTATCTCTCCGCCACATTCAAAGAAACCGCTACTTTGTTAGCGGTTTTTTTACGTCTGGGTTTTACTAAATAAGATAGGGATGCAGAATCCTAGATTGGGTTCACCTGAGCGAAGCGAAAGCACATTGCCCGTGCCGAAGGTGCGAGAAGGCAATAGCCCGAAGGGTACGAGCTTGCGAGTAATAAATCCCTATCTCTCCGCCACATTTAGAAAAGGGCGCTGACTTATCAGCGCCCTTTTTGCTTCTAGCATTTGTGGCTAGAGGTATTTGTGCCAAATCCGCCTTACCCAGAACACTCCACCATATTCAAAGAAACCGCTACATTGTTAGCGGTTTTCTTACGTATGGGCTTTACCAAATAAGATAGGGATGCAGAATCCTAGATTGGGTTCTCCTGAGCGAAGCGAAAGCACATTGTCTGTGCCGAAGGTGCGAAAAGGCAACAGCCCATATGAAGGTACAATACAAAGAAAACCCAGATCTTTCGATCTGGGTTTTGTTGCTTTAAGTTTTTCGTAGGGGAATTAGTTCACTGTTACAGTGACTGTTGCTACGTTTGAAGTATTACCGTTTGCATCATTAACAGTGTAGTTAAAGGTAAATGTTCCTTTTCTTTTAGCAAAGTACGATATCGTACCGTCATTTCTGACTGTGATAGCTGCTTTACTTGATGCTGGAAGGTTAGTAGCAACAACTGTTTTAGCATCGATAGCTGCACCATTAACTACGTCATTATCAAGCACTCGAAGGGTGATTGTTCTATAACGTTTTGTTGTCGCATAGTCGTCTACCGCATCAGGTGAAAGGTCTTCTGCTTCTTCTAAGAATCCAACCAATGCTGGTAGATTTTTAGCTGTTCTACCTTGCGCACCCACTTTAGGAATTTCTAACCATTCATCAACTGCTAGACCATCGCCGCGATCTGATGCAGAGTTCTCATCATCAGGGTGACCGATTGCTACAAATAGCTGTGGGCGATCAAATGGTGCTGCCTCCCAACGAACACGGTCATCAGTTAGTGATTTTAAGAAGGCAACAAGGTTGGCTTGCTCTTCGTATGATAGTTCTAAGCTATTTATATCAGGGTCTAGGTTAGAATCGTGAGATCCAAAGCCTGATGTATTATGTGTATCAGTACCTTGGCGGTTACCACCTCGGTTATAAAATTCAACAACTTGCTCTAGGGTTGCCATACCACCATTGTGCATATAAGGTGCCGTTAGTTCTACATTTCGTAGACCCGGTACTTTAAATGCGCCATCTACTGCGTTAGGTTCATACGCTGTGAGCGGTACGCCTGGGTTAACTTCGAACGTATCTGGATCTACCTCAAAATCGTCTGGTGCATTACCGCCACCGGCTACAACCTGAGCTTGACGTGTGAAGGATAGAGGGTGTCCAAATGGTCCATCAGCACCTACACCCAAGTCTTCTTCAGATGGGCGAACACCAATGTTGTAGAATCCATTATCGTAAGCAGCTGGAAGCTGGTTGCCCATAAGCATACGTTCAACTAAACCATCTTCTTCGTTTTCTGGTACAAGGTGAGTCGCAGCTTTCGAAAACTCAGGACCGCTGTGACAGTTTGCACATTTACCTTTTCCAAGGAAGATGCCCATACCTGCCTGTTCAGCACTGGTTAATTCACTAGAAGCACCGTCCATAAAGCGGTCGAATCGAGAATCATCTGAAATCAATGTACTTTCATACATTTGGATTGCTAGCCCCCAGAATAATGAAAAGTTCATTTCAAACTGGTTATAGCCATCGTCTGACTTATATGGGCTCTTCCAATAACCGTCTTGGAAGGCATCAATAATCAGTTTACGGTAATCAACCATTAAACCTTTGCCACCAAATACAGCTGATGAACCAAGCACACTATCGGTAGGGTCGACTTCCTGTAATGCGAGCGGCTTAAGTTTTAGCATTTTACGACCAAGTTCTTTAAATGACTTTCCGCCACAAGACATTTCGAAATCACTTAAAGGAGGACCAACAGCCTGTGATGCTGCACTTGAGTTAATTAGATTAACTTCTTCAAGGGTTGTACTGCTTGTTGATTGGTTATAATAAACAACTCGTGCGTTTTCATTTCGACGACCAAATGGGTCTACACCATTAAATACATTATTTGCACGACCATCCCAAAAGTTTCTGAAGTTAAAAATTGCGTTGATCATGGTAGGTGTATTACGTGGTTCAACTTTTCGACTACCTACATTCGCAACATGGTATATATCATCTACTTTGTCGCAATTTTCAATGCCATCAGTAAAGTCATTATATTCCTTAACAATATTTAATCCATTAAAGTGACTATTAAATATACCCTGGGAGGACGTTACATCATCGGTTTCAAATAAAATTCCAGAATTGCGATTTTTAGGGTCATTAAACTGGGTAAATGGGTAATCATCAAGTGTAAGGGTGTAATTAGGGCCACCACTACCGCCAGATTTAGTTGAGTTGAATACCTCTCTTTTATTTGGATCCGTGTGGTTTAAACCAGGGCTAAGTTGGTTTCTATCCCGGGGATCCGCACCAGCACTGAAGTGACAACTACCACAGCTTTGTCCTTCGCTACCTGTTTGCATATCCCAGAATAGGGCTTTACCTAGCTTAATAGCAGCATTCTTATTCTTGATATATTTTTCAATGCCTGGAACTGCAGCTGGTTCTATTCCTTTTAATGAACCAATAGATGGAGGTTCAACAACAACTGGCTCTACTGAATAAACATACCCTGTCGATAAGCCAAATATAGTTGTAGCTGCTATCACAGCACCGAGCCGTGAACGTCTTTTATTCGTTCTATTACTCATTACGCGCTCCTAGTGTTTTAATTTTATTTTTAACACAATTAACAATGGTCGAGTTTTATTCCTTGCCAATTAATAATGAGTGATAAATGTAAAAACTATTTATCATTTTTGCGATATCATTATAAATATAAAATATAGTGTTTTTATGTTTGATTTTTTGGTTTCTAAAGTGAGAAATTAAATTGAAAGTAATATTTTTTATATTCTAATTATTATTGGTGAGTTATATTTCTTTGTGTGAGTATATTTGTTTAACGTGAGAATTTATCATGTTAAAGATTGAGTGTTGTAAATATGACACTAATCTTAATTTATATGAGGATAATGATTTTATTGTTGAAACTTAATTCTTATTAATAGTATTAGTATCAAAGATGCCCTCTACCATCATGGTAGAGGGGATTTATAGTAAACGAAAAATAACCGACACTTATTATGGCTTTTTTCCGCTGTTGTTATTTCCTATTGCTGCTATTTTCCGTTCATTGCCTTTAGCTTGTCACCAACAGGGCCTGAAAAATTATAACCATCATGTTCATCCCAATTGATAGACCATGTCATCACCCCACCAAAATTTGGATAGAGTTTAGTGGGTGAAATGGTTCCGCAGCTTGTACCAAGCGTTAGACAGTCAAGGGCATTAACAATGTTTTGAGTCGGAGCTTGCCCTGAATTGGCAGAGCTTGGGCCAGATGGTAAACCAATAGCGACTTGATCGTCGCGCAATGGTTGGAACATGGTACCGTTTGCTAGTTCAAAGCCTTCAACCAGCATACGTGAAGATGCAACCATCATATCAACAGAGCCTTCAGGGGCAATACCTGAAGTATAAGGGTTGGCTAACCCGCCATTATTGTATAGTTGTACGTGTAATAGGTTAAGCATGTCGCGGAGTTGATCTATTATAGGGATGTATGCCCCCCAAATTCCGGAATAGGCTATCATGCCACCTTGAACATAAGGATGTTCGGGTGCCATTGTTAGGTACATATCACCACCAATATTGGTTTCGATCTGTTTTAGTGCCAGCGGTAGACGAGCTTGAATTTGAGTACCGTGAAGTAGGTTTGAGCCACTTTCAAGGTCAATATCTAAACCGTCAAATCCCCACTCTAGAATGATAGAAGTTAAGCTGCTGACAAAATTGGCTTCGTCGGTACCGTTATTAAGCGTGATAGTGCCTTCTGCGCCACCAAGAGATAGAACAATAACCTTTCCTTGAGCTTGTAACTCACGTATATCTTGTTTAAATAACTCAGGGCTTAATGCCGGGCAGGTGCTGTGTATATCTCCAGCATAGAGATTGAAATGAACAGTACCATTGCTATTACGGTCATTATCAGCAAAAGCTATATCGATGATATCCCAAGCGGGTGAAATGTCGCGTAAACGAATAGGGCAACCAGCACCATTTACAAAATTATGCCAGTAACCTATAAGCTGATGTTTTGTCGCAGACTGTTCGACAACTTTTACCGTGGCGGCCGTTGATAGTGCGGTGCTGCCTTGGGTATCGGTTACAAGCGCTGTTACGGTGTAACTACCTGCTGAGCCTGCCGTCCAATTCGCAGAATATGGCTGGGTAGTATCTGTGGCAACCACATTACCGTTGACCAAAAAGTCCACTTGTTGAATGGCACTATTGAGTGATGATGCCGTAGCTGAAAGATTAAAGGCTTTACCCAAGCTGACAGTGGTGCCACTGGTTGGTGAGGTTAAGCTGGTCACTAATGCTTGGTCACTTACACTAACTAATATCGATGATTCCGCACTGTTGCCTTCGTTGTCGGTTGCGATTGCCTTCAATGAGGTTTCACCAAGCTCTACTGCTAACCAATTCAGAGAGTATGGGGCAGTAGTATCAATTCCCAAGTCTGTATTGCCTGCAAAAAAGTGTACTTGATTTATTGTACCGTCGGCATCCGTTGCTGTGGCTTGAATTTCGACGTCACTACCGGCAAGAACAATGCTGTTATCTGCTGGTGATGTAATATTAACTTCAGGAACGATAGCGCAAATGCCTAAGTCACTCCAAGCGTCAGTCCAGTACAACCCATTGCCTGGTTCATAAGCCCAAGATGAATCAGATGAGCACCAACCAGCTATTTCACAGCGATATTTGTTATTCAGGTTTTGAACCGTATCACCTGTACCATAACTGTTTCCCGCAGTGTAGGCCGATACACCTGCACAGCCGCCACCAACAGAACCACCTGCAATAGCAACGGTGATAACTTCACTGAATGTTGTGGCATTCTCGTTATCGGTTGCTTTTGCTTTGAAGGTTTTCACTCCTTCTATAGCGGTCCATGAGTATTCGTATGGGGTGCTATTATCGCTACCAATGAGCAGGTCATTAACATAGAAATCGATTTGCGAGATTGATCCATCTTCATCGGAAGCATTAGCAGTAACTGATACGCTATCACCAGCGGTAATTTGAGAGGACGGTGTTGGGCTAGTTAGGCTTACAGCGGGCGGTAAATTGTTGGTGGCACTAACGATACTGATTGCTACATTGTGGCTTGTGCTCGCCCCTTGGTTGTCGGTAACACGTGCTTCAATATTGTAATTACCGACCACAGAAACCCAATCCAAAGTGTATGGAGAAACGGAAACAGTGCCGAGAGATTGAGTACCTAAGAGAAATTCAACATTGTCGACACTGCCATCAAGGTCACTGGCTGTTGCCGTTAATACAACGACATCATTTGCCGTAAATTGTGCATTGTTGAGAGGAGAGGTAACCGTAACGATGGGGGGCTGATTACCTGGGTTACCACTGCAATTACCGATATTTGTCCATTCTTGCCCCGGACCAGAATGGTTTGCTGGGTCATTACCTTGGCTCCACCAATTCGCTTGATAAGCGATGGCACTACTTTGTATTTTGGTTCCGCCATTGTATGCGGTGTCTTGTTCCCAACTGGCGAGTTGAGAGCAATCTACGGCATAGGCTTGACCCATGACGCTAAAACTGGCGATTAGCGAGCATGTTATTAACGATTTTTTCATAATAATGTCCCTATCAATATATTTCAGAGTGAAAGATAAAGGTTGCAGTTTGTTTTACCATTGATCATTAGGTCGATAAGAATAAAAAAGAGAGGCTAATTTAAGAAAGTATTTAAATTTCATAGGCTTTTCATAACGCTAATTCAACGGAATGAAATTAGCTCTGGATTTTTACTAGCAATCAGAACATTTGTACTCGAGTAAAATAAGTGTCTACCTGAAAAGCCCTAACGTTTATCTTATTACTAGAAGATGTTAGGGCTTATATTTAAGAATCGTGCATATCTTTATTTACATGAAACTTCATCCCAGTACCAATTTGTACTGGTCGGGGTTTCCCAAACACCTGGGTTGTTTTTGGCAATAAAGCACTTACCGATATTCGTCACTTTATCACCGTTATTTACATTTGTTTGCCCTGCAATCCATTGAGTGGCACCTGTTGGCGGTAATGGTTCAACTGGTGGTACCGGATTGACGGGAGTATCAGAAATCAGTTTCCACGGATCTCCTTTGCTCGGGTCATTACCTTGTGACCACCATTTTGCTTCATAAGAAGCACCGTTGTAGCTCACTTTTTCACCGACAGTGTATTCAGTGTTTATATTCCATGCTGGGTAGTTGCCACCTATTGGCGGTTCAGGATTAATCGGTGGGTCTAATTGATCAACCACGCGGACGCTTGGCCAATTAGCGTGAGATTCATAGAAATTAGTGACACACTTTTCGTAATCGCCCTTAACCAATGCAGAATAGGCGGTTTGATAACCTACCAGTTTACACTCAAAAGAGACTCCGCCTGGGCGATCAGCATGATACGTCCAGTCACCATCCCAGTTTGTATAAAGTACATCGGTCGCACCATTCAGATTAAGGCTACCGTATGGCTTTTGCTGCCAGCATGTGTTTTTTTCATCTGGTTGAATAGATATTTGGTAGTAATCTGATAATCCTTCCCAGTAGCGGATGCGATTAACGGGTTGCCCTTTATCTTTATTTTGTTCACCGCATTCAATACCACCATTAATAATATTGATAGTGGTACCAAAGCCGTAGCCAATCCCTGCTTCGGTTTCTAGCTGAGATGGCTTCCATGTGCGATCAATAACGTGCAGCATGGCAGGTTTTGGTGATTGAGGTGTTAGGAAAAACCATATCGCAGAGGCTAAATTTAACCATGAGTCTGCAACACGTCCTGGGTTGTTAAGCAAGACAGTTGCATCACCATCGAACATGACTTCAGAAAAGGCACCATAGTTAAAGTGGTATGAAAGCTGCTTGGCGCCACGGCCAAAATAGCCTTGCCCTTCTGCACATGGCCAGCGTTTATTTTGCCAATCGTTTTGACCACATCCAGTGGTATAGCCGGGTTGGCCTTCAGACCAACCCATCTCACGAACGTGAACCAGTGCCTGTTGCCACTCTTCTAAACCTTTCGGATTGTCCCAAGTATTGTCGATGGCAATATGCCCACCTGTTTCTTGAGCAAAATGGGCAAAAGAGGTAACGATAGATCGTTTACAAATAGCGTCGGAATCGCGACCATCAGTATATTCGCCACAAAACGCTGGGAATTTTCCTATTGCACGAAGGAATCGGGTATAGGTGTATTCAGATGCAGCCATTTGCGTTAGGTAGATCCATTCCGTTTCTGGAAATACGCGTTCAGCTCGAATGACGTTACTTGGGTTAGAGGCTAAGCCTGGTAAAATAGCTTCAACTTGCTGATTAGGAAGTGTTTCAAGTGCTTTTGCCCAGGTGTCATACATTGGGTCGGCTGTTTTAGCTTGCTCTGCAGCTTCAATATCAGCCCGAGGTACAACATAGCCACCCGGGTTATTGGGGTCTGGCTGAATATTCATAGCAAAGCTGTTAGTGGCAAGGGCGAAACTGAGTAATATTGCTAAGTGTCGGAATTTAAACATGTTAGTATTCCTTTAATAAACAATTATGTTGTTTGTTTCATTGTGCTATTCACGATGAACGATTAGTGTTTATTGCTTAGGATTGACTTCAGTTTCGTTCTACATCAAGTGCATAGCCACTTCAATATATAACCTTGTTTGTACTTGAACCACCGAGGCCGTTTTTTATTATTAGCTGTAAGTGTAAGTTTAATTAGTTATTAAACCTGACTGCTTTGTAAAAAGATTAATTTTTGAAATATTTAGCTGTTTTTTGCGGGGAATAAAGATGAATTTATTTGCAAGGTTGAATGTTGTCAATATTAATATGTGCGAGTGATTTCCTTTACTTGCTGAATAGCAAAGCAAAGGTAACATCTTTTTTTGAATCACCAGCTCATTTCTGTTTTTACTGAAAGGGTATAAAAGAACCGCATACAGAGGCAACTTTGTCGCTGACAATATATGCGGTTTATTTGTAATCTATCTTGACGCTTATTTAAGTGACATTGCTATTTGGAATTCATCGCTTTGGCGCTGAATCCAACGTAGGCGCATAGCAAGCATAATCGCTGCAGCGGATAAACCAACAATATTACCAATCCAGAAACCATGTGGCCCCATCGGCTCTACAATCCAGTCTGTCATACCCAGAATATAGCCAACAGGTAAACCAAGCATCCAGTATGCGATGAATGTACGAATAAAGATTGCTCGCATATCTTTATAACCACGTAAGGCACCCGCAGCGACAACTTGAATCGCATCGCTACATTGGTAAACGGCAGCTAAGAATAGAAGCTGGCCGGCAAGTACAATAACATCGGTATTATCAGTATAGAGAAGGGCAATTTCTTTACGGTAAATAATGGTTAAAATAGCAGTCATTAACGACATGATTAACCCAACAATAAGACCGCAATGGCTTGCGATTTTAGCGCCGACTAAATCTTGTTCACCAAGCATGTGGCCCACTCGAATACTTAATGCGATCCCTAAGCTCATAGGTAACATGAAGACCAACGACGAGAAATTAATCGCGACTTGGTGTGAGGCAACAATAATTGAGCCCAACGGTGAAATCATTAAAGCAATGACTGCAAATAATGACACTTCAAAAAACATTGAAGCGGCAACAGGGAAACCTAGCTTGAACAGTCGAAGTACTGCTTTAGGCTGTGGTTTGTACCAAACTTCAAACAATCCAGCACGTTTAAGGCGTTTGTTTACTAATACATAAACCAACATAGAGAAGAACATTAGCCAATAAACAATGGCTGTAGCTACCCCACAACCGACACCGCCCATTTCTGGGAAACCGAATTTACCGTAAACAAAAATCCAGTTAAGCGGAATATTTGCCATTAGACCTATAAAACCGATAACCATACCTGGCACAGTTAAAGATAACCCTTCTGCAAAACTTCTTAGGGTTTGGAAGAGTAGAAAAGCGGGCACGGCATATACAACAGCATGTAAATAACCAATGGTTTTTTCAGCCAGAATGGGTTCGACATCCATGTAGTCAATCAACATACCAGCATTATATAAAATGGCCATAATGGGAACTGATATGATCAAGGCGAGAAGAAAACCGTGCTGTACTTCAAAAGGAATTTTATCTTTTTTGCCTGAACCATTTAGTTGCGCCACGATTGGTACAAGGGCAATCAATAGCCCAACACCAAAAAGAATGGCAGGTAACCAGATACTAGAAGCAACAGAAACGGCAGCCATATCGGTAGCACTGACACCACCAGCCATAACGGTATCAACGAATCCCATTGATGTTTGGGCAACAGATGCAATAAGAACAGGTATTGCTAAAGTAAGAAGTTGACGTGTTTCACGCCTGTAATTATGCACAGAGCATGCTCCTAAAAGCAGAAATAATGAATAAATGTATAGAGTAAAGCGCGGTGATTATAGCGATTCAATAAGAAGAGACAATCAATATTGCTATCGAATGACGACTATTCAGCAGTGTTGTTTAATATGCAGATACATTAGCATATTTTATGAATAGTTTACGCGGTGTGTTTTTTGTTTTTGGGGTGTTAATAAATATGATACGTATTGATGACACTATGATAGGGAAGTCTATGATACTGCTGGTTAGGAGATAACGACTTACTGTTGCTTTAGATGCCCTACCTCATGATGGTAGGACATCTGATAACATCATTATTTACAGTTCTTTTTTTATAGCCTTTAGCTCTTCCTGTGTAATTTCGCCATTAGCAAAGCGGCATTTTGCAATGTCAATTGCAGAGCTAGAGGCGGGGTTATTGTCTTGTTTGATCGCCTTTATTATTAGGTATACGAAGGCAATCATAAGAATCCACATGAAAATCATTGAAAATGGCATCATACTCATCGTGTGCATAGTATCTCCTGAGGTAAATGTGTATTAATGAACTCAATGACAGCGTTATTGTTGTTCAGGGCTGTTTTTCATCATTGTTGTCATATTTCCCTGACACCCCATTTTTTTCATCATTTTTTGCATCTCTGGGTTTGATTGCATCTCGGTCATCATGGCCTGCATCTGCTCGGGGTTATTCATCATTTGTTGCATCATTTCAGAATGCATTCCTACCATATGAGCACTATCTTGGTTTGTTTCATGGTGAGCGTTGTTAGCCATTGCAAGAGAAGGAAGAATGACTAGACTTGCTGCTAATAAAATTGAACGTTTCATTTGATCACCTTTAATGTTTTTTGTTTTGACCTGGCTATTAAAACAAAAAAGTTTGTCGCAGATTTGTCAGAAATGAATTCATTTATGCCAAATTATGTCAGTTTGAATTGTACTCAACTCATTGACATACATTGACAAGAACTCAATAGGTTAATGGCGTATAGTCATTATTCATTCGTATTATATTGTGGATTTTTATGGACAGTTCCGCTTTACCGTCACTACCTCATCTATTAATCGTTGATGACCATAGCGAGATCCGTGATTTGTTAAAGCGTTTTCTAAGCCAGCATAATTATCGGGTTTCTGTTGCCGCAGATGGGAATGAAATGGAGAAATGCCTTCGAGACAATTCGATCGATTTGATCGTGTTGGATTTAATGCTGCCCGGAAAAGACGGATTAACCTTATGCCGTGAATTGCGCGTTCATTCGAATATACCGGTGATAATGCTGACAGCGATGGGCGAGGAGGTAGATAAAATCATAGGGCTCGAAATGGGCGCGGATGATTATTTGCCTAAGCCGTTTAATCCACGCGAATTATTAGCCCGTGTAAAAGCTGTGATTCGTCGTTTTAATGCGATACCTGAAGGTAAGTCAGTACTTCAGTCGAAAGTGGATTCTGTTGAAGAGACGCAAGATAAAGAAAGCTATGTTTATCATTTTAATCGTTGGTGTTTTGATATTGGTCAGCGTGAATTAACAGATCGCGATGGTATTGCTGTTTCATTAACGAGTGCAGAATTTACATTATTGAAAGTATTTGTTGAGCACCCAAGAAAAGTATTAAGCCGAGAGCTGCTATTGGATTTGGCCAAAGGGCGAGAGACAGATGTATATGATCGTTCTATTGATACTATTATTAGCCGGTTACGGAAGAAGTTAGAGATCGACCATAAAAAGCCTGAATTAATCAAAACTATTTGGGGTGGGGGGTATCAACTGGTGTGCGAGGTAAAACATGATTAAACGTATTTTACCTTCTAGTCTTATTGGTAAAATTTGTATCATCATGGTACTTGGTTTAGTGTTTGAGCTACTGATTGCCCTTCAAATATTTACGAACGAACGCGTTCAGATGCTTAATTTAACAACAAGTAATAGTACCTTAGAGCGTGTGGCTGCCTTGGTTAATGTGATTGATCGAACGTCTGTAGAACTACATGATGAAATATTGGCAGCTAGTCAAAGCTCTGGTTTAACGTTGTCGCTCGATAATACAGCGGTTGTAACCGGAAACCAACGAGCAGATTTGTCTGCACAATTGGCACGGTCTTTTTCAGCACCTCTTCCTCATCAAGTAAAGATCCAATCTGTTATCTCGCAGCAGCATAATGAACAACAAGCAGACATGAGCAAGATGATGCGGCATATGCATATGTCGATGAAACATATGCCAATGATGCAGCAGCCGATGGTTGAATATAAAACGCAGCTGATTGGCTCGGTAAAGTTATCAAATAATTATTGGTTAAATTTTAGCTCAGCGATTGATCAGCAAGCATTACGCTGGTCTTGGTCCGCAATTGTTGGGTTAATTTTAGTGGCATTATTTACGCTGAGTGCGATGTATTGGGTGGTTAAACGATCGTTACTTCCGGTTAAAAAACTGGCTGTTGCCGCACAAAAATTGGGGCAAGAACGAGACTTTACCCCGCTTGAACTTTCAGGGCCAGAAGAGATCTTACCGACAATTGCAGCATTCAATCAGATGCAAACACAACTATCGCAGTTTGTTGATGATAGAACAAAGATGCTTGCTGCTATTTCTCACGATTTACGTACCCCCATTACCAGCATGCGCTTACGACTAGAATTTATTGAGCACAATGAGGATCAAAAACAATTATTAAAAACACTGACTAATATGGAATTGATGATTGAAGCTACAATGAACTTTGCGCGAGACGATGCTCAACAAGAGCCAAGCCAAACCGTTGAGCTAACCAGTTTATTGCAAACAATTACCGATGATTATCAAGACCGAGGCGATGTCATACACTTTATTGCAGCTAATAAAGTCATCTGTCGATTGGCGCCTATTGCCTTTAGGCGAGTAATTGAAAATTTACTGAACAATAGTTTGTGTTATGGACAGCAGTTTGAGAATACGAGTCGACCTTCTCCGATTGAATTAAACTGTTTTAATGATGAGCAGTATACTGTTGTACAGGTTTGTGATCGTGGTACAGGTATTGATGAAAGCGCATTAGAGGATGTTTTTAAACCTTTTGTACGATTAGAAAAAGCCAGAGATACTAGTTCATCAAGTGTGGGGTTGGGCTTGTCTATTAGCCGCTCGATTATTCAAGCCCATGGCGGATCGTTAGTTTTACGAAACCGCAGTGAAGGTGGCCTTTGCGCAGAGATACGATTGCCACAATATCATCGAGCACAGTCTAAATAACCTCAGAATGGGGTAATTGAAGTGGCTCTGCATAGCCCTTTTAGCGCCTAACTGCGTATACAGGAATGGAGTGGTTCAAATAACGCTGGAACCTGCATTTTTGTGAGTTTGGATATATAATGCGATGACTAACCAACTGATATTAAAAATAATACTCGGGGATACTGATGTTTACAGGAATTGTTCAAGGTAAAGTACGTGTCGTTAAAATATTAAAAAAAGAAAATTTTCAGACACATGTGTTAGAAATGCCGCAAGAGCTGCGAAAAGGATTAACGCTTGGTGCATCCGTTGCGCATAACGGTTGTTGTTTAACGGTTACTAAAGTAGAAGGTGACTTCGTTTCTTTTGACTTAATGCAAGAAACCTTAAAAGTGACTAATCTCGGCTTGTTAGTAGAAGGCGATAACGTCAATATTGAACGTGCAGCAAAATTTGGTGATGAAATTGGCGGACATTCTATGTCGGGCCATATCAATCTGTGTTCGACCATTTCTGATGTGATTAATACCGCTAACAATTGTACAATTTGGTTTACGATGCCAATGCCGTCGATGAAGTATGTGTTAACGAAAGGGTATATTGGTATTGATGGTTGTTCATTAACCATCGGTGAGGTTAAGGACAATCGATTCTGCGTACACCTGATCCCTGAAACACTTGAAAGAACACTTTTTGGTACCCGTAAAATAGGTGATGTGGTTAACATTGAAATTGATCCACAAACTCAAGCGATTGTTGATACCGTCGAGCGAGTACTTATGAATCAATCGAGTAACACACAGTAATAAATTTATTATTAAGTTAAGCCTATTGAATGGTGATATAGGCTTAGGCTCACTTTTGTTTATGACGAAAGTTAAAAGATTTGTTCATCATCAGCATCAATGAATAAATTGATGGTTTTATGAACCTCATCAATTTGCATGTTTAAATGCACTGCATGGCAGCACGACGGGCAGTCATCGTAGAATTCTTGGCTACCACCACTCGTATCAAGAGTTATCTTGATAATATGTCCACAATGCGGGCAAGAGACACTCTGCTCTGAATAATTCTTCATTTGATACTCCTTGGTATGATGCACCTCTACAGATACAAAAATTCACAGAACCAGTGTTACCACTTGATGCTCCTGACGTAAGAATCATTATGAATACACTTGTCAGGTGATTTACTGGTATAACTAAATCCTAGCGTTTCGCATTGGTTTTTGCTGAAAATTAACTACAAACTTTGAATTGATAAGAAGAACTGAATAATTATTAAGTGGGGGTTCTCAGTATTGTCTTTTTTTGATGGATATGAAGTGCTTTATAACTTTCAGGTTGTTTTATAAAACGTCAAAAATGAAACATTTATATAATTGAACAGTAAGAATTGTTGATGTAACTCAGTTTAGCCCTTTGTAACACCAACAATTGAATTGTTTTTTGTTTATAGACTATTTAATAATTGCTGATTTACTTCGTGAAGCGACGAAAGTTTTCTATCTGCAATCGCCCAGCGAGCATCATTGGCATATTCCGCTTCAGGTACGGCGATTCCTTTCATTTGCGCCGCTTTGGCCGAAAGTAAACCATTGACTGAATCTTCAAAGGCGACGCATGCTTGTGGTTCTACACCTAATGCATCTGCAGCGTTGATGTACACTTCTGGGTGGGGTTTGCCATAACGAAGGTGTTCAGCCGATAAAACGGCTTCAAATTCATTTTCTAGCTCTAATGCTTCTAATGTTGCTTCAATTAAACCTAGTGGTGATGAAGAGGCTAGGGCAACCTTTAGTCCCATTGCTTTACAAGTTGCAATGGCTTCGAACACACCAGGTAGTACAGGCTTATGTTCTTTCACTAAATCTTGTACGCGAGAAACGATTAAAGCGGTTATTTCTGCACAATTAGGGCCTTGCCATGGTTGCTTTTTGAACCAAAAGTCGACGACTTGGTCAATGCGTAAACCCATTGTTTGCAATGTATCTTTTTGTTCAATGGTAACGCCGATAGATGAGAATACTTCGACTTGCGCTTGTTGCCAAAACGGTTCTGAATCGACGAGTAGTCCATCCATATCAAATACTGCTGCTTTTAACATGATTTTTTTATACCTATAAAGTTTATACCAATCTTGATAAATATTTGATTATCTACTTATCAAGATGGGTATACACATAACGACTGTCGAGATTACTGTATTTTGAGCAAAAAAAACATTAGCTCAATTATCGGGCTAATGTTTTGATTCTGCTTTATTCTGACATTTACCATGATACGTGCTTTAGCACGGTATATGGTCAGATACACTATTTAGCGAGTTTTAGCTTTTCTATAATATGTTCTGCTTGGGCTAAGTACTCACCGCCGAATAGATTACAGTGATTCAAGATATGGTATAAATTATAAAGGTCACGACGTTCTTGATATCCATCATCTAATGGGAAAATAGACTGATACCCTTCATAGAAACTGGCAGGAAAACCACCAAAGAGCTCGGTCATTGCGATATCACATTCTCTATCTCCCCAGTATGTAGCGGGATCAAAAATGATAGGCCCTGTGACCGTCAGCGCTGTATTACCATGCCACAAATCACCATGAAGCAAAGAGGGGGTTGGCTGGTGGTGCATCAATAACGAAATAACATTACCCGTAATGGTATCGATATTCCCAAATTGAATCCCTTTTTCTTCACACAGTTGAAGTTGCCATGCTATACGCTGCTCAGCAAAGAATCGACACCAACGACGACGCCATTTATTAGGCTGCGGAGTAATACCAACATAATTATCAAAATCAAAACCGTATTCTGCTTGCTCTCCCCATTGGTGTAATTCAGCAAGCTGCTGACCAAGTTTGAAGGCAGAATCGCTGTCGACTGTTTTTGTTGGTAAATAATTGAGAATTAAGAAAGACTTTTCACGGCATGTACCAAGGTGCAATAGTTGTGGTACTTGAACACAATTAGCCTCGTTTAGAATGCGTAAACTTTCAGCTTCACTTTTGAACATGGCAAGCTGCTCTTTATCATTGATTTTGATAAAAAAGCGCTCATCACCATCACCAACGCAATAACATTGATTGACATCTCCACCTTCGAGAGCCTCTCGTTCGCTGATTTTAAACGGTTTACCCAATATATCTGATAGTTGGTGAGAAATGGCCTGCCACATAGCATCCTCCGTGTTGGAACAATACAATCAGTTAAACAGCTACCCACGTTAATATGAATAGCGACGAATAATAGTAGTGTCTCATCAACATCTTAGACCATTTAAGACAGATATAACCGTGCATTTATCAAGGTTTGAACTTTGTATGCAATATTCATTGTGTGAAAAAGCTTGTAAATCAACGTTAGAAGAGAGGGGATATCAAAGGTGGGAAAGGATGAAAATAGAAAAATCGAAACTCACCATAATGCTAAAGGTCAGTTTCGATTTATATCGTTTTACAAAGCAAGTAATGGTTACAACGTTACATTACAAGCTTGGGAGTAATGTAGCTGGCATTAAGGCATTGTATGTCGCTTCTTTTAATAGTTGATTTGCTTTTGCGATGTCTGGCGCAAAGTAGCGATCTTTATCATAGAAAGAGACACGTTCACGTAGTTGCATTTTTGCTTGTTCGATTAATTCAGAGCTCTTGTTAGGGCTTCTAAAGTCGAGACCTTGTGATGCCGCTAGCAATTCAACAGCAAGAATACCACGTGTGTTTTCAGCCATATCGGTTAAACGACGTGCTGCGAATGTAGCCATTGAAACGTGATCTTCTTGGTTAGCTGATGTTGGCAAGCTATCCACAGAGGCTGGGTGAGCAAGCGATTTATTCTCACTTGCTAATGCAGCTGCGGTTACTTGTGCAATCATAAAACCGGAGTTAACCCCGCCGTTATCTACTAAGAATGGTGGAAGCTTGCTTAAGCCGCTGTCGATCAATAAAGCCATACGACGCTCAGACAAGCTGCCAATTTCGGCAATAGCCAATGCAAGGTTATCTGCTGCCATTGCAACAGGTTCTGCGTGGAAGTTACCGCCCGAGATAATGTCGCCATCATCTGCAAAAACAAGTGGGTTATCGGATACTGCGTTTGCTTCAACTTCTAAAGTGACGGCAGAATTACGAATTTGCTGTAAACAAGCGCCCATCACTTGTGGCTGACAGCGCAGCGAGTAAGGGTCTTGTACCTTCTCACATTGTTGGTGCGATAAACCAATTTCGCTGTTTTGGCCTAACATGTGGCGGTAACCCATTGCCGCGTCAATTTGACTACGGTGACCACGAACACGGTGAATGCGAGGATCGAATGGGCGACGGCTACCCAGTGCGGCATCAACAGACATTGCGCCACAAACTGTTGCTGCTGCGTATAAATCTTCTGCCGCAAAAAAGCCTTCTAACGCAAATGCGGTCGATGCTTGCGTGCCATTAAGCAGCGCTAATCCTTCTTTAGGGGCTAGGGTAATAGGCTCTAATCCTGCAATCTCAAGCGCTTGGGCACCAGTAATTATTTTGCCTTGGTAACGGGCTTCACCTTCGCCTAATAGCACGGTACTCATATGTGCAAGAGGGGCAAGATCGCCAGATGCACCCACAGAGCCCTTCTTCGGAATACATGGGTATACTTCAGCGTTAACCAGTTGCATTAATGCATTAACAACTAATGGGCGAATACCTGAATAACCGCGAGCAAGGCTATTTACTTTCAATACAATCATCATTCGTACAGTGGCATCATCCATAAATGTACCGATGCCTGCAGCGTGTGAAAGCACAATGCTACGTTGCAATGTTTCAAGATCTTCGGCGGCAATACGGGTATTGGCGAGCAAACCAAACCCTGTATTTATGCCATAAACAACTTTGTCGTCTCTGATGACTTGTGCAACCGCTTCTGCGCTAATTAGCATTTCAGGCAGTGCATCTTCCGTTAAAGATAATTGAGTAGGCTGACGGCTAACTTCACGAAGTTGTTTCAGCGATAGCTTGCCTGGAATAATTTCTAATTGGTACATGATTACTTCTCGCTATCGGTTGTTTATTTAGAGTGAATGTTTTTTGAAAGACTGCTTTGCGAATGAGTGTTTTTTGTATTGACCATTGGTAGGTCGAGGCCTTGCTCTTCAGCGCAGTTAATGGCGATATCGTAACCCGCATCGGCATGACGCATTACACCAGTTGCTGGGTCATTACGAAGAACACGGCCTACACGTTCGGCTGCATCGTCAGTGCCATCGCACACAATTACCATGCCGGAATGCTGCGAAAAGCCCATGCCTACACCGCCACCGTGGTGAAGAGAAACCCATGTCGCACCAGATGCCGTATTCAAAAGGGCATTCAATAAAGGCCAATCAGACACTGCATCTGAACCATCCATCATGCCTTCTGTTTCACGGTTAGGGCTGGCAACAGATCCCGAATCAAGGTGATCTCGTCCAATGACGATAGGGGCTTTAAGCTCACCATTTTTGACCATTTCATTAAATGCTTTACCAAGACGGGCACGATCTTTTAAGCCAACCCAACAAATTCGCGCAGGTAAACCTTGGAACTGAATACGCTCACGTGCCATATCTAACCAATTATGCAGGTGCGGGTTATCTGGAATCAGTTCTTTTACTTTTTGGTCGGTTTTATAGATATCTTCAGGGTCGCCAGAAAGAGCAGCCCAACGGAAAGGTCCAATACCTTCACAGAATAAAGGTCGAATATAGGCCGGAACAAAACCAGGGAAATCAAACGCGTTTTCAACACCTTCTTCTAGTGCCATTTGACGAATGTTATTACCATAATCAACCGTGGCAGAACCGGCTTCTTGTAGTGCTAGCATTGCCTGAACTTGAACAGCCATTGATTGTTTTGCCGCTTTTACAACAACCGCCTCATCTTCAAGGCGCATTGCAGCAGCATGCTCCATTGACCAGCCTTGAGGTAGGTAACCGTTAAGCGGATCATGCGCAGAGGTTTGGTCTGTTGTTACGTCTGGTACAATGCCACGCTTAACGATATCTGCGTATACATCTGCGGCATTACCCAATAGGCCGACTGATACTGGCTTACCGGTTTGCTTTGATTCTTCAATAATCGCTAATGCTTCATCAAGGGTCGTTGCTTTACTATCGACATAACCGGTACGTAAACGGTAGTCGATACGTGATTCATCACACTCTACAGCTAGCATTGAAAAGCCAGCCATAGTGGCCGCGAGTGGTTGAGCGCCACCCATACCACCAAGCCCACCAGTCAGTACCCAACGGCCTTTTGCATCACCGTTGAAGTGTTGACGAGCCATGGCAACAAATGTTTCGTAAGTACCTTGAACAATGCCTTGTGAGCCGATGTAGATCCAGCTACCCGCTGTCATCTGACCGTACATCATCAAACCTTCTTTATCGAGCTCGTTGAAGTGCTCCCAGTTTGCCCAATGCGGTACAAGGTTTGAGTTGGCAATTAATACACGTGGTGCATTGGTGTGTGTTTTAAAGACACCAACAGGTTTACCTGATTGCACCATCAAGGTTTCATCGTCTTCAAGACGCTTTAATACTTCAACAATCTTGTCATAACATTCCCAATTTCGTGCAGCGCGGCCAATGCCACCATACACAACTAATGCGTGAGGATGTTCAGCAACGTCAGGGTGCAAGTTATTCATTAACATGCGAAGTGGGGCTTCTGTTAGCCATGATTTAGCATTTAATTGCGTACCAGTCGGTGCAATGATTGTGCGTGATTCATCCAGACGAGGGTTTGGAATTGTTGATTGTGTCATGTAGCTCTCCTTGCTGTGCTATTCGTCGTAGTGGTTATATCGTTCACTGTTATTTAAAGTAAATAAGCGATAGCGGGTTTAACGAATGGCACGGGCTATTGTCCAGGTCAGTCTTGCTGCTAACCGTGCAGTTTGGTTATCAATATCAAAACGAGGGTTATACTCTGCTAAATCAGCGACAAGTAACTTTGAATCACCTTGCTCTGTTTTAGCGGTTAAAATGGGTTCCATTAACTGTTCGATTATTTCTAGCGATACGCCACGAGCCGCAGGTGCACTTACACCGGGTGCGACACAGGCTGGAAAAACATCTAAATCAATTGTGAGGTATAAGTAGTCGCATTCAGCAATAAATGTATTAAGTGCCGCTTGGGTTTGTTCGATGGTTCGGTGTGTTAATTCCGTATCATCTCGGTATAAAACCCCAAGCCGATCGGCTTTTTCATATAATGCTTGTGTGTTACTGCCGCGGTTTAAACCAAGACAAGCATAATTAAATGGCCAGTGTTGTAATTCGCAAAAACGAGCGATTTGGTGGAATGGTGTGCCTGAGCTGCCTGCACTCGCTTGTGGACCAGATGGTGGATTACGTAAATCAAAATGTGCATCAAAGTTGATAATACCAACTCGAGGTGTGGGCATAGCCGTGCCTTTCACATTTGGTTCCGCAGTCTTTTCTTCACTCAAATTAAGCGGTGCTCTAATGCTTTCAGTGGCTTCTTGTTTTTGCAGTAAATAAGCGCCAATACCTTGGAATGTTCCCCATGCCATTTCATGACCACCGCCAAAGACAATCACTTTATGTTTTTGGCGCAAAGCAAGGCAGACATCTTCACCTAAGCGATGTTGTGCTAACTCTAAGTTACCGTCATCACAGCTGATATCGCCACCGTCATAAATTGGCTCTTGATGGTGCCAAGCTAAATTTGCCAGTACGCGTCGGATAGCAATAGGGGCACCGTAAGCACCTGTGCGGCCTTTATTACGCGCGACACCAGCATCACAGGCGAAGCCTAGCAACATAATGCCTTCTTCATTGGCTTGATCGGCAGGTAGCACTTTTTGGTGCCATCGCATGCCCAGTTCGCCATCTTCAGGATCGGCGCGCCCTTGCCAAGCGCTCATGTTGATTGCGTTTGAAAATTGGTTATTTGGCATAGAAAATCTCTCCGTCCACAATACGTGCAATAAGATCGGGCACACCTAGCCGGTAAGATAATTCAGCGGGCGTATCAATGTCCCAAAGTGCGAGATCTGCTTCCATGCCGACGTTAATTTTCCCACGTGATGCTTCCAGCCCTAACGCTTGAGCAGCGTTGCAGGTAACTCCTCGTAAACATTCTTCGGGTGTAAGTCGGAAGAATGTACATGCCATATTCATCATGGTACGGAGCGAAGCGATAGGGGATGTTCCCGGATTAAAGTCGGTTGAAATTGCCATAGGAACCTGCAATTTACGTAAATGTTCGATGGGTGGACGTTGCGTTTCACGCAAGAAATAATAAGCCCCAGGTAATAAGGTTGCGACAGTATTATTCGCAGCAAGTGCAGCTACACCATCGAGGTCGAGGTATTCAATATGATCGACAGAGGTGGCTCCCATTCTTGCCGCAAGTGCACTGCCGCCTAAATTGGATAATTGTTCGGTATGACCTTTAATACCCAGTCCGTAGTGTTTGGCTGTTTCAAATACGCGCTGACATTGCTGAGTAGAGAATCCAATGCCTTCGCAGAAGACATCAACATAATCTGCGAGCCCTTGTTCTACTGCCGCAGGAATAATGTGTTGGCAAACATATTCAATATAATCATCAGCACGGTTTTTATATTCAGGAGGTACAGCGTGAGCGGCTAAAAGCGTAGTTGAAACCTTAATATCTGGCATATCTCCAATGCGTCGAGCCACACGAAGCATTTTTAATTCATCGTCCAGTGTTAAACCATAACCTGATTTGATTTCAATGGTTGTGACGCCGTCACGTTTCAATCCATTTAACCGCTTAATCGCGAGTTGGTAGAGTTCATCTTCTGTTGCTTCACGGGTCGCTTGAACGGTAGAGATAATACCGCCACCTCGTTTGGCTATTTCTTCGTAAGGCATACCAGTTAGGCGTTGTTCAAACTCGTTTGCTCTATTACCTGCAAAGACAAGATGGGTGTGGCAATCAATTAAGCCTGGGGTTACTAATGCATTACCACAATCAATTACGTCAGGATGGCCATGCAGGTCGTTATGACATGCCAGAGGACTATCAGATGCAGAACCGACAAACATGATCTTTCCGTTTGTTATTCCAACCATGCCGTCTTCGATGATCTGATAGCCGTTATTATCGGCTGATGTCTCTGACGACAGGGTGACTAATCTAAGGTTGGTAAGCACTCGTTCCATTAATAATTCGCTTCTTTGATTGTGTGCAAGATACAAAAGCAATATGTATATACAAATAAATAGGCGATTTTGAGGTGAAACTCAAGATGCAATGTAAAGAAGTTGTGATCAATGTTGTAATTATTAACTGACAGTAACGGAAAAGTTAGAGAGTGATCGGTTGGGAAAGCGGCTTAACAGTAGAGGTAATAGCCCCAATAGTGACCATTTTACCTTGTCACAAGTTAGAGCTAATACAGATTACACCTTAGTGCGAGAACTCAACTTATATTTATTACCTGGGTGATATAACAATGCAGTGCTAATCAAATTTTTGTCGCTCCACGTACGACGGTTAAGCAATAAACAAGGTTCACCTTCGTTCATTTCAAGTAAAGATGTTATACGGTTAATGGGAATAATGGCTTCCACGGTATGTTCTATATCACTAAGAGGGCAGGTTTGAACCAAATATTCATTGGGTGTTTGTGCTGTAAAATCTTGATCGAGATATTGAGGAGCAAAATCGGGGTTAACCCAGCGTTCTTCAAGCTGAATAGGCACACCATTTTCATAATGTACTATTTGGGTAAAGTAAATCATTGTGCCGTTTCTTACGCCTATACGTAAAGCGACGTCGTCTTTTGCTTCTACACTATTTTGGCTTATTATTTGGCTTGAATAGTCATGACCACGGTTACGTACCTCATCGGCAATGTTTCGAATTTCCATCAATGGTGATTCAGCTTTTTTATGACAAACAAACGTGCCTAATCTTGGCGTACGTTTTAATAAACCATCACCCACCAGATCGCGGATCGCTTTATTTGCTGTCATTCGGCTCACTGAAAATTGCTCTGATAGCTCAATTTCAGTCGGTATTTTAAAACCCGGCGGCCAAGTTCTTGTTTGGATTTTATCATTTAAATACTGTTTGATTTGCAAATAACGAGGAGATTGAGCCATGAGTGTAATTCCATAATTGCCTATACAAATAAAAGCAATTTTATCGCGGTATTTCAAGTAAATATTTTGTATTGGTCATTTTATATGTAGGACTACAGATAAGAATGCGTAGAATAAGTATCAAACAAGAGTAACTGTATATGTGTTACTCGTAATGCCCTTAACGGCGATACGTAATAATGAGTAAAAGAATGACAATGACTATCCCAACTGAAATGACATTTTTCGCCCGTTTTGAACACGATATTTTATCAAGTAAGAAAACGATAACAATTCGTGATGAATCTGAACGTTACTATGTACCGGGCACTACAGTAAAAGTATCAACGCTTGAAGAAGGGCGTGAGTTTTGTGAGTTAGAAATTTTATCGGTTGAGCCAATCTTGTTTGATGAGCTGACTCAATTTCATGCAGATCAAGAAAATATGACTCTGCCCGTTTTAAAGGATGTTATTCAAGATATTTATCCTGGCATCAAACAGCTTTATGTTGTGTCTTATAAGCTAGTTGCTTAGCTCTGAACAAATTGCGGTATAAGATTACTGGAAGTAAGTATGTCGACTTACTTCCAGATGCTATCTTTTCTTTTAGTGGCTTAATTTCTGTTTTAGTAAATCAAACGTTTTCTCGTCTCTATTACCTTCAGCACAAATACTTAACAGGTCATCAATGAAATGACACAGTGCACGGTGTTCAATCTGCTTGATACATGCTTGTTGCGCTTCAGTTAGCATGTGATACATGCTCGCAGCCCCGAAATCGCCAAAAATGATATTCGCTTCTTCATCATAAAGGGTGTTATGTGCGTATAAGTCGCCATGACAGACCTGATTTGAATGCAAATGTACAAAAACCTCTTCCATCTGCTTAACGATTTTATCTATGTGTTCAACCGACAAAGTGAAGTCTGGTGAAAAAGTATCGCGGGTACAGCTATTAAAGCAGGGTGGTAGCCCTAAATTGCGGAAGTGAGAAGGGATTAAATTCATGATTAAGGCTAAATAACCGTCTTCATTCACTTGTGCCAAAGACTGCACGACATTGGGGTGGTTACCGACTTTTAAGCAGGCTTGTAATTCATCATCAGGATAACCATCGCTTGTTACTTCGCCTTTAAACACTTTAACGGCAATATCTTCAGGGAAGTCTGTTTGCTTATTATTCCACGTCGCTTTAGAAATAACGCCTGATGCGCCTTGCCCTAAAACGTCTTGTAAGGTGAAGCTGGAAGATGGCAATACAGGTACTGATTGAATTGCGCTATTTGTTTGGCTAAACGGGTTACCTGCAAAGGCAAACCAAGCAAGCTTAGGCAATGAAAGCAGCTGTTCTGGGCATTCTGTTAGTTGGTTGGCAGAAATACGTACTAACTCTAGGTTGTCTAGTTGCGACATTGACTGAGGTAGGTGTGTTAAACAGTTACCTGCTAACGCTAATTTCTGTAAGCGTGGGCGTTCACCTAACGAATTGGGTAACGTTTTGATTTGGTTATCAGTCAAAATAAGCCAGCGTAACTGAGTTGGTAAAGAATGCTCTGGAACTGAATGTATTTTATTCGCCTTAAAGCCGACCATTTCTAAATGCGGTAGCTTACCGAGTACTTCAGGCAGTACTTCAAATTGGTTATTTGAGGCAAAGATAATTTTAAGCTTTTTAAGCTGTGCTAATTCTTGCGGTAAAGACGTTAATTGGTTGTTGGATAAATCAAGGATTTCTAAGCTATCAGCCAGAGATAAAATTTCTAGTGGAAATGACGTTAAATTTTCTGACAATTTTAAGCGCTGAGTACCGGCTAGTTCGCCAGATTTTAGCTGAGAAAGTGTATGCAAAATGATGAATCCATGATGAGAGTGAGACAAAACAGCCCAATAGTTTACAAGAAAGTTTGAATAAAAGGAAAAGGGAAGAAGCACAAGATATGTTCAATTAGATACTAATTAAGCGTATTAAATAATAAATATGTCTGTAGCTTTGCATTGTCCCGTAGGCGTTTGTTATAGTTCGCCTTCGTTTGTAACCCCGAGTGCTGCTCAGTATTGCGGAGCCGGCTTACAAACTTTCGAAATTTTCATCAAAGCTTCTCTAAAGCTTTATTTAATTCAACATGTGCTACTTGGTATGTGGCACCACTGTGAAGGACATTTTAATGCCTGTAATTACTCTTCCTGACGGTAGTCAACGTCAATTCGATAACGCTGTTTCAACTATGGATGTTGCTGCTGACATCGGTCCTGGTCTTGCGAAAGCATGTATCGCTGGCCGTGTTAATGGCGAACGTGTTGATGCGTGCGATTTAATTGAAAACGATGCAAGCCTAGCAATCATCACAGCTAAAGACGAAGACGGTCTGGAAATCATCCGTCACTCTTGTGCTCACCTACTAGGTCACGCAATCAAGCAACTTTATCCTGACGCGAAAATGGCGATTGGTCCAACCATCGACAATGGCTTCTACTACGATATCGACCTTGAGCAATCTTTAACACAAGACGACGTTGATGCGATCGAAAAGCGCATGAAAGAGCTTGTGAAAACAAAGTATGCCGTTGTTAAGAAGAAAGTAAGCTGGCAGGAAGCGCGTGATGCATTTGAAGCGCGTGGCGAGACTTACAAAATTGAAATCCTAGACGAGAACGTTTCTCGCGATGATCGTCCAGGTCTATACCACCACGAAGAATACATCGATATGTGTCGTGGTCCTCACGTTCCTAACATGGGCTTCTGTCAGCACTTTAAACTGTTAAGTGTTGCTGGTGCTTACTGGCGTGGTAACAGTGACAATAAGATGCTGCAACGTATCTACGGTACTGCTTTCCAAGATAAGAAGTTGCTAAAAGCGCACCTTACTCGTCTAGAAGAAGCATCAAAGCGTGATCACCGTAAGATTGGTAAGCATCTTGATCTGTTTCACATGCAGCAAGAAGCGCCGGGTATGGTTTTCTGGCACCACAATGGCTGGACAATCTTCCGTGAGCTAGAAGTGTTTATTCGTGAAAAGCTAACAGAATATGAGTACCAAGAAGTGAAAGGTCCATTAATGATGGATCGCGTTCTTTGGGAACGTTCTGGTCACTGGGACAAATACGCTGATGCAATGTTCACAACAAGTTCAGAGAACCGTGAATACGCTATCAAGCCAATGAACTGCCCAGGTCACGTACAAATCTTCAACCAAGGTTTGAAATCATACCGTGACTTACCATTACGTATGGCTGAGTTTGGTGCATGTCACCGTAACGAGCCATCAGGTGCTCTTCATGGCATAATGCGTGTTCGTGGATTCACTCAAGATGATGCGCACGTTTTTTGTACTGAAAACCAAGTGCAACAAGAAGTTACTTCTTGTATTAAAATGGTGTATGATACTTATCAGACATTTGGCTTCGACAACATTGTTGTTAAGCTTTCTACACGTCCTGAAAAACGTGTAGGCTCTGATGAAATGTGGGATAAAGCTGAATCTGACCTAACAGTCGCACTTGAATCAATGGACATTCCATTTGAAATTCAAGAAGGCGAAGGTGCATTCTACGGTCCTAAGATCGAGTTCACACTGCATGACTGTCTAGATCGTGCATGGCAGTGTGGTACTGTTCAGCTAGATTTTGCATTACCAGAGCGTTTAGGTGCAACATATGTGGGTGAAGACAACGAACGTCATACCCCAGTTATGATTCACCGTGCTATTCTTGGTTCACTAGAGCGTTTCATCGGTATTCTTATCGAAGAATATGCGGGCTTCTTCCCTACTTGGTTGGCGCCTCAGCAAGCTGTTGTGATGAACATTACTGACAGTCAGTCAGAATATGTACAAGAAATAGTTAAAAAATTACAAAAATGTGGAATTAGAGTCAATGCGGACTTGAGAAATGAGAAGATTGGCTTTAAAATCCGCGAACATACTTTGAAGCGAGTGCCTTACATGCTGGTCTGTGGCGACAAAGAAGTCGAAGCAGGCGAAATAGCAGTTCGTACTCGCAAGGGTAAAGATTTGGGTAAACTTAAGATTGATGAACTTGTTGCATTCTTGCAGCAAGAAATTAGCAGTCGCAAGCTCAATGTTTTGGAGGACTAAGGTATTAAAGGCGGAAAAAGAACTCAAGCACCAGTTAAACAAAATGCACACCGTTTAAACGGTGAAATTCACGGCGTTAGTGAAGTTCGTTTAACAGGTATAGATGGCGAGTCCATCGGTGTTGTATCTTTTGAAGAAGCAACTCGCATTGCTAATGATGCAGGTGTGGATTTAGTTGAAATCAGCCCAAATGCCGAGCCACCAGTTTGTCGCGTGATGGACTATGGCAAGTACCTGTTCGAAAAGAGCAAGGCTGCTAAAGAGCAAAAGAAAAAGCAGAAACAAATCCAGATCAAGGAAGTTAAATTCCGACCTGGTACAGACGAAGGCGACTATCAGGTAAAACTACGCAACCTGATTCGCTTTTTAGAAGAGGGCAACAAGGGTAAAGTCACACTACGTTTCCGTGGTCGTGAAATGGCCCATCAGAATCTTGGTATTGATCTTTTGAATCGTATTAAGGCAGAACTTGAAGACCTAGCGGTCTGCGAGAGCTTCCCACATCGAGTTGAAGGTCGCCAAATGACTATGATGCTTGCTCCAAAAAAGAAGTAATTACGGCATTAAAGTAGCTAAAAGCGCTGCTCCGGCAGGGCTTTTGTTCGCCTGATTACTATGATTATTAACTATCAACAATGCGGAGTCTCATCATGCCTAAGATGAAATCCAACAAGGGCGCTTCTAAGCGCTTTAAGAAAACTGCTGGTGGCTTTAAGTTTAAGCACGCTACAAAACGTCACATCCTGACTAAACGTACTACTAAGAACAAACGTCAGCTTCGTCCAAATGCAATCCTTCCTAAGTGTGAAGTGGCTGCAGTTGCTCGTATGCTTCCGTTCGCTTAATCGTTTTTAGTTTTATTTTTTATTAATTAGTTAGGAGTCTCCTATGCCTCGCGTAAAACGTGGTGTACAAGCGCGTGCACGTCACAAGAAAGTTCTTAAACAAGCTAAAGGTTATTACGGAGCACGTTCACGTGTTTACCGCGTAGCTTTCCAAGCTGTTACTAAAGCTGGTCAATATGCTTACCGTGACCGTCGTCAGAAGAAACGTACTTTCCGTGCTCTTTGGATTGCTCGTATCAACGCTGCTGCACGTCAAAATGGTATGTCTTACAGCCGTCTAATCAACGGTCTTAAGAAAGCGTCTATCGAAATCGATCGTAAGATCCTTGCTGATATCGCTGTATTTGACAAAGCTACTTTCACAGTACTTGTTGAAAAAGCAAAAGCTGCACTGTAATACAGTTTAGTTTTAAGTGAAAAGGAGAGCCTCGGCTCTCCTTTTTTCGTTTCATCTAACGAATACTTTCCAAACACTCGCCGATCTTTAAACTGCAAGCTAACAATCTTTATGGGTGAGCTAGCCATTCTGCATAGCGTTATCTTTATCGTATCCAATTTCATTGATTATGATGTCTTTAACCCGAAAGCTTTTCAGTCTTGAATATAGTGAGATAAAAAGTGTGCATCTTTGACACTTGTTAATCGTATCATTGGATTCCTGTTTAGTGATGAGATGCTTATGCTATTTAAGATAAGTACACTGAAAGCAGACTTTTTTTCACACAATACCGCCTTTTTATTGCGATTCAGTTTGGATTTAGACGCGTGTTTCTTTAGTATGTATCGTTACGCGAATTTATATCTCCCTTATGGACGCCACCTGTGGGTGGATGAGGAAATGATGCTACAACTAGACGAGATCCTAGCCAACGCAACGACAGCGATTGAAACAGCTGATTCGTTAGTCGCACTTGATGAAGTGCGTGTTCAGTACTTAGGTAAAAAAGGCGAATTAACTTCGCAACTACAAAGCCTAGGTAAATTACCACCGGAAGAGCGTCGTACTGCTGGTCAAGAGATCAACAAAGCGAAAGGCGCCGTTCAACAAGCGATCGCAGCACGTAAAGATGCACTTCAACGTGCAGAGCTTGAAGCAAAGCTAGCTGCAGAGACTATCGATGTGAGCCTTCCTGGTCGTCGTATCGAAAACGGTGGTCTTCACCCAGTTACTCGTACAGTTGAGCGTATTGAACAGTTCTTTGGTGAACTTGGTTTTAGCACTGAGTCTGGTCCTGAAATTGAAGATGCATTCCATAACTTTGATGCATTGAACATTGCAGACGATCACCCAGCTCGTACTGATCACGATACGTTCTTCTTCAACCCTGATTTGATGCTGCGTACGCACACTTCTGGTGTACAGATCCGTACCATGGAACATGGTAAACCACCATTCCGTTTCATTGCACCAGGTCGTGTATACCGTAACGATTACGATCAAACGCATACGCCAATGTTCCACCAAGTGGAAGGTATGCTAGTAGATGAAAACGTAAACTTTGCGCAACTTAAAGGCATTTTGAACGAATTCCTATGTAATTTCTTCGAAGAAGAAGTTGAAGTTCGTTTCCGTCCTTCTTTCTTCCCGTTTACAGAGCCTTCTGCTGAAGTAGACGTGAAGCGCAAAGATGGCAAATGGTTAGAAGTTTTAGGTTGTGGCATGGTTCACCCTAATGTACTTCGTTCTGTTGGTATTGATCCTGAGAAATACTCTGGTTTTGCATTCGGTATGGGTGTTGAGCGTCTAACAATGCTTCGTTATGGCGTTAATGACCTTCGTTCGTTCTTCGAGAACGACCTTCGTTTCCTTAAGCAATTCAAGTAAGTCAGGAGAAGTACAATATGAAATTCAGTGAATCTTGGCTACGCGAGTGGGTTAAGCCTGCTATTAACAGCGAAGAACTAGCTCACCAAATCACAATGGCTGGTTTGGAAGTTGATGAAGTTGCTCCCGTTGCGGGTGAGTTTACCGGCGTTAAAGTGGGTAAAGTTGTTGAGTGCGGTCAGCACCCAGATGCAGATAAACTGCAAGTAACAAAAATTGATATCGGTGAAGAAGCGCTTTTAGACATCGTATGTGGTGCATCTAACTGTCGTCTTGGCCTTACAGTTGCTGTTGCAACGGTAGGTGCAGTTCTTCCTGGTAACTTTAAAATCAAGAAAGCAAAACTACGTGGTGTTCCTTCTCACGGTATGCTTTGTTCTTTCTCTGAGCTAGGTATCGATGTTGAGTCTGACGGCATTCTTGAGCTACCAGAAGGTACAGCTTTAGGTATGGATGTTCGTGAGCTTTTAGAGCTTAACGACGTTGCCATCGACGTAGATCTAACGGCTAACCGTGCTGACTGTTTCAGCATTCGTGGCTTAGCTCGTGAAGTTGGTGTTCTAAACCGTGCTGACGTAACAGAGCCTGCTATAGAGGCAGTTGCTCCAAGTATTGACGATACAGTATCAGTTGAAATTAAAGCGACTGACGCTTGTCCACGTTACCTTGGCCGTGTGGTTAAGAATGTAAACGTGAAAGCGGAATCTCCAATTTGGATGCAAGAAAAATTGCGTCGTTGTGGTATCCGTTCAATCGACCCGATTGTTGACATTACGAACTTCGTAATGCTTGAGCAAGGTCAGCCAATGCACGCATTTGATCTTTCTAAGATTGACGGTGGTATTGTGGTTCGTCTTGCTGAGCAAGGTGAAAAACTGACACTTCTAGACGGCAACGAAGCTGAGCTAAACAGTAAGACATTAGTTATTGCTGACCACACCAAAGCACTAGCAATTGCTGGTATCTTTGGTGGTAAAGACTCAGGTGTAACAACTGAAACTACAGACGTACTGCTTGAAGCTGCATTCTTCGCACCTGATCACATTCGTGGTCGCGCTCGTGCATACGGCCTTCACACTGATTCTTCTCTACGTTTTGAGCGTGGTGTAGATTCAACACTACAAGCAGCAGCAATGGAGCGCGCTACGCAGCTTCTAGTTGAAATCTGCGGTGGTGAAGTAGCACCTATTAATGGTAGCGAGTCTGAAACTGATCTGCCTAAAGCAAACGTTGTTGCATTACGTCGCATTAAGCTAGACAGCTTGCTAGGCCACGAAATCCCATCTGAAGATGTGGTTGAGATCCTAACTCGTCTAGGTTGTAACGTTTCTGTTGTAGATGATTCGGAGACAACAGATGCAGGTTGGACAGCAACATCTCCAGCATGGCGTTTTGATATCGCAATCGAGCAAGACCTAATCGAAGAAGTAGGTCGCATCTATGGTTACGATAACATTCCTAACCAAGCGCCAGTAGCTGCACTTAAGATGAATGATCACAAAGAAGCAAACCAACCGCTTAAGCGTGTTCGTGATCTTCTTGTTGACCGTGGTTACCACGAAGCAATTACGTACAGCTTCGTAGAGCCAGAACAACAGAAATTGGTTGTTCCAGGTGTTGAGCCGCTAATTCTGCCATTCCCGATTTCTGCGGATATGTCAGCAATGCGTCTTGGCCTAATCCAAGGGCTACTAAATACGGTTGTTCACAACCAAAAGCGTCAGCAATCTCGTGTTCGTTTATTCGAATCTGGTTTACGTTTCATTCCTGAAGTAAGTGCTGAAAATGGCATGCGTCAAGAAATGATGCTAGCGGGTGTTATCGCCGGAACTCGTGGTGAAGAACATTGGGATATCGACACTAATACTGTTGATTTCTTCGACCTTAAGGGTGACCTAGAAGCGATTCTTGAGCTGACTGCGAACGAAAATGCATATAGCTTCAAGGCGGCTAAGCACCCAGCACTGCACCCTGGTCAAACTGCGGCAATCGTCGTTGATGCTGGTCTTGAAACAGAGAGAGAGGTGGGTATTATTGGTACTGTTCACCCAGAATTAGAGCGTAAGTTTGGTCTAAATGGTCGTACGGTCGTATTCGAAATCGAATGGGCAGCAATCAATACTCGCGTTCTTCCAGAAGCAGTGGCTGTATCTAAGTTCCCTGCAAACCGTCGTGATATCGCGGTTGTTGTTGATGACGCAGCGGCTTCTGGCGACATCGTAAAAGCATGTATTGCTGCGGGCGGTGAATTCTTAACTGACGCTAAACTGTTTGACGTTTACGTTGGTAAAGGCGTTGAGGAAGGCAAGAAGAGCCTTGCTATCGCGCTAAGCCTTCAGTCAGTTGAACGTACACTTGAAGATGCAGATATTTCAGGTGCAGTAGACAGTATTGTTGCTGTGCTTGCTGAACGTTTCGGTGCTAGTTTACGCGACTAGAGTTAACGCTCTATGAACGATCGGCTTTTAACCTGAACAAAGAAAGTGAGAGACAGTGCACATTTAAGTCATTGTTTTAAGAAAGCAGCCCAAAAAGGCTGCTTTTTTTTTGTCTAAATAGAAAACTTTCTAACATTTTGATTGATAGTGATATTTTCTCCTAGGTATTGTTATCTTGGTTTTTTATTCTATATCTAGTTGTTTTTGTAGGGTTTATTGTTGGTAGTATTAAATTTGACACACAACAAGGTGCATTTAAATACCTACTTTACAGAGCGAATAATCAATAAATTGACATGAAGTTAACTTAAAAAAGTTGGCGAAAATCAGCAAGTTGGCTTAAACTTGACTCTAGTTGAGGAGAGCGCTTGAAACGCCACTTGAATTACATATTGATTCATTGGTATGAACGCTTCCCCTTAGCAAAACTTATTCGCAGTGACACAAGTGATTCATCGTTAGAACCTTTAACTTTGAATTGTGTGCACTACCCATTCAGCATAGTCTTGAGGGAGTTATCTATGGCGCTCACAAAAGCCGATTTGGCTGAGGACCTGTTTGAGAATGTTGGATTAAGCAAGCGGGACGCCAAGGATACGGTGGAAGTCTTTTTTGAAGAAATCAGAAAGGCTCTAGAAAATGGCGAGCAAGTAAAATTATCAGGTTTCGGTAATTTTGATTTGCGCGACAAAAATGAACGCCCCGGCCGAAATCCAAAAACGGGTGAAGATATTCCTATCTCTGCACGTCGTGTCGTTACTTTTCGTCCAGGTCAAAAATTAAAAGCTCGCGTTGAAAGCATAGAAATCGAAAAATAAGAGTTTTTAGTTTTACTGCTTAATACATAATAATGAACCCAAGCGGAATGTGAAGATTCGCTTGGGTTTTCTTTTGTCTAAATCCCCCGCAATCTATAGCCAAGATACCTGCTTAAACTCCTTTTCCCATCATCAAGTTCTTACTTTTATTTCATTTTGCGATATATTGCCAAAACATTTAAGTTACAAGTATGTAGCTAAATTGTATAGTGAATGCAGTTTGTTTCACTGTGTTTTGCGTTATGTAATGCTTATAAAACACCGTGGATGTACGCCAGTTATACATAAACACGGAGGTTATAAATGGCATCGCTACAATCAGTAAAAGAGGGCGGCTTCTTAACGGCTACATTGGATTTAACATTACCCTTTGAGGCTGGTAAATGGAATCTGGAATCTGGGGTAGCATTTGACTTATCTCACCGTGGTATTTTAACGATCACTCCGCCAAAAGTGAGTGCATTAACGAAAGATATTATCATTTCTGCTGGTGTTCACGGGGATGAGACTGGGCCAATAGAATTAGTTCAGGAAATGGCGCAAAGCCTGTTGCAGGGTAAGTTAGTGCCCGCTCATCGGTTACTGCTTATTATTGGGCATCCTCAAGCTATTAATGCACATACGCGTTTCATCGATGAAAATATGAATCGTCTTTTTGCTGAAAGGAATGATGAGACGAATATTGACCGTATTAATGCTAACCAGTTGCAGTATGCCGTCGATGATTTTTATCAAGAGTCACCTCTGTTAACTCTTCAGCATGATCAGGTATTACCCGATCGTTGGCATTTAGACCTTCATTGTGCAATTCGAGATTCAGTTCATTATACCTTTGCCGTAAGTCCGTATAGCGAAAAATCCACTCGAAGCGGTGCTTTGTTTTCATTCTTACAACAAGCAGATATAGAAGCCATTTTGTTGTCTAGCGCACCATCGCCAACATTCAGTTGGTACAGTGCTGAAAATTATGGCGCTCAAGGCTTAACGATGGAACTGGGTAAGGTGGCACGCTTAGGTGAGAATGATTTAATTCGCCTAGCGCCTTTTTCTGACGTGATGCAGCAACTTGTCTGCTGTGAAACGTTGCCGGTTAGTTGGGATGATTCAGCGACAAGTGTCTATCGCGTAACACGTAGCTTGGCGAAAAAGTCGGACGATTTTTCGTTTACGTTTCCTTCTAATCAGGCGAACTTCACTTTCTTCGAGCATGGCAAACTATTAGCTCAAGATTGCGGGGTCGAATATTATTCATTAGAAGGTGGCGAAGCGGTTGTATTTCCGAATCCCAATGTGGCTATCGGGCAGCGAGCTTGTTTATTGGTACAACAAACGGACGTGATTTTTGGCGAGCAAGTGACTATTGCTAAGTGAATCAATTCAGCCTTTTGGGTTATTTGGTTTTTCTTGATGAAAGATAACGGAAAATGAGTGCGATGTGACTTAAAGGAGACTGTTTAATCACGGTCTTCTTTCTATTTTGGAACTGAAAAGGTATTGTAAGCGCTATATTTCCTATCCATTCAGCCGATGCTTCTAAACGACCTAATTCAACGTCAACAAACCCGCTGGAAAGCCAGTTTCTTGGTTGTTTCCATTTTAATGGTGGCAACGTGTATTTTATCACTCTCGATTGGTGAGATGTGGATATTGCCATGGTCACCAGATGGCGCATTAGAGCAGCAACTGCTTACCCAGCTTCGTATGCCACGCTTAATCGCGGCATTGGCTATAGGTGCTTCTTTGGCGGCGTCTGGTGCGGTATTGCAGGTGCTGCTCGGCAACCCTTTAGCTGAACCTGGTGTATTGGGTATTTCGGGTGGGGCAAGTCTAGCGTTAGTCATTCTACTGTTTGCATTGCCTTTTGTGCCTACACCGTTGCTCACAATGTTAGCGGCCATGTTAGGCGCCCTTATTTTTACTCTGATATTAGTCGGACTTTCTCGGCGTAGAAAAGTATCGACTGCACGCCTATTACTTATTGGTGTGGCGTTGGGCATTTTATCGGGTTCAGTCGTCACGTGGGCATTTTACTTTAGTGATGATTTAAACTTGCGCCAGTTAATGTACTGGTTAATGGGTAGCGTGGGTGGGGTAAGCTGGCAGCAGCTTTCAGTCTTACTTTTTGTTGTACCTGTTTTAGTCTGGTTATGTTTACAAGGTAAGAAACTCGACCTACTGATGCTGGGTGAAATTCAAGCCAAACAACTTGGTTTAGATGTCGCAGCGTTACGCTGGCGATTTATTTTAATTGTATCGCTGTTAGTGGGAGCATCTGTTGCGCTAGGCGGTGTGATTGGTTTTGTTGGTTTGGTTATTCCACATCTATTACGTATGAGCTTGGGCGCTGAAAATCGCTACTTATTACCATTGTCTGCTTTATGCGGTGGATTGTTATTAGCATTAGCCGATACCTTATCTCGTGTCATTCTACCGTCTGCTGAATTGCCCGTAGGGGTGGTTACAACAACGATTGGTGCCCCCATTTTTGTGTGGATGCTTCTGCGTTCACATATTGATTAACAAGATAGATAACCAAGATTAATACGATGATTCTTGATGCGAAAAATTTGGCAATGCCACCTCGGTTATTACCTGTTTCATTTACCATTGATGCGGGTGAAATTGTGCATTTTATTGGACCAAACGGAAGTGGTAAAAGTACCGCTATTTCGATGTTATCGGGTTTATTCGAAGGGCAGGGTGAGATTACTTTCATGGGACAGCTATTGTCTGACTATGATTTACCATCGTTAGCTCGAATGCGTTGTTACCTTTCTCAGCAAGATCGCCCAGCGTTTTCGGTAGCAGTTTACCATTATTTAGCCTTATCGTTATCGGCTTTGAATAACCCGCAGGCAGACCACGTTCAACACGCGCTAGATGAAATCTGCCAAGCATTGAATATTACCGATAAATTAAATCGAAATATCCAAACGCTTTCTGGCGGTGAATGGCAACGTGTTCGTCTTGCTGCTGCTTGTTTACAGGTATGGCCCGCAATAAACCCCGAAGCTACATTGTTAATATTAGATGAACCTGCAGCAGCATTAGACATTGGTCAAGAAGCCGCGATGTATAAGCTGGTTCGACGCATGGCTGAGCAAGGTATTGCCGTTGTGATGGCGAATCATGATCTGAATCGTACGCTGCGAGAAGCAGACAAAGTGCTGTTATTGAATAATGGGTCGTGCGTGGTGAAAGGGAGACCTTCTGATGTAATGACAGTAGAGCAGCTTGAATCTACGTTTGCGACGCAAGTTCAACGTATTGAGCATGAAGGGCGGAGTTGCCTGATTTTTAATGACTAGGACGTGTTGACGTTTCAAATTGTTTCGCGAATAAAATGAACTAATAGAGAGAGTGCCATTCTAACTATATCCAAGTTAGTCAGAACGTAAGGTTAAGTTAATTCATCATGGTTTCTTTTTCTCTCACACATAATGCGCTTAAGCAACGCGTGACAAGTTTTGTCATCTTGCTTGTGATGATGCTTTTAGTGTGCATGAGATCTGTACCATCACCGATTAATCAAACCAATGATACTTTTTCTGCTGTACCTGTACCAGTACCCACAGGCACATGTCAATTACTTGATCACCTTGTTAGAAGCTGCTCTGAAGTAAAAACAGACAACTATTTAGCCGTAATTCTACTCTCATTTTCCCTGTTACTTACGTTATGTATGGCGTGCCGTTTCTACTTGCATTGGCAGCCATGTTCTCCTGCATTGCCTCAATATCGCACCCACTTACATAATTGTGTTTTTCTGGAGTAACCCCTGAAGTAATACCAACCTAAATAAGTATTTATTCATTTTTGCTGCGCAAGCTTGTGATCATCTACTTATCCAGATTGGTATAAAAAATGAATTAATACGTTCTTTATTATTACTACAGGATTTTATTGTGAAAAAACTTTCTTTAATTGCAGCAGCTGTTTCTGCTGTATTGTTTGTGGCTGCTATACCAGCAAAAGCTGCACCTTTAACCTCAGATCAGCAAGATAACTTAGTTAAGATTCAAACCATTTTGGAGCAAAAGCCAGAATTGATTGATGGTTTATTAACTAGTCTGAATATGTATATTGACCAAGAAAATAAAACAGCAGTAACGTTGAAGAAGTATCATGATTGGTTATACAACAACCCTGATTTAGCCGCGTTTGGCACAGACAACCCTAAATTAACCATTATCAACTTTACTGATTTTAACTGCCCGTACTGCAAGCGTTTAGACCCTGTATTACAACGTTTAACTGAAGAAAACCCAGAGGTACGGGTAGTGAATGTTTTTGTTCCCCTGCAACAACGAGAGGTTGCGGGTATTGATACTAATTCAGCACAGTACGCATTGAATGTTTGGAAGAATGACCCAGATGGTTACATGAAAGTGCATGATTATTTAATTCGGAAGAATGGTCGCCATGATAAATCATCGCTAGAGCGTGTAGCACAGGTAACGAAAACTCAGATGTTGCTCGATGCCTCGAATACATTAAAGCCAACCATTGATAAGAGTTACCAAATATTCAGTGAGTTGGGTTTAAATGGCACACCAGCCATGCTGATTGGTGATCAAATCTTACCGGGTTATTTACCTTACGATCAGCTAAAGCCGATTGTAGAAGAAGCACTTAAGAAACTTAGCTAATAAAGCTGGCTGATAAAACCACCTAGTACACTGTTCATGAGTGAGCGTTGATCATGAGTTAAGCACGATAGACTTAAGGTCTGAAATGATTTTCAGACCTGTTTTTGTTTCAAATTTTGTCTTATCAAAGATGACTTAATTGTGATGCTATCGAGTGAAACTATTTGTAATTATTAGTGCGACGAGGCTGGAGTATAGCGGGAACTAAATGAAAAATGGCAGCTAAATATAGCTGCCATATATAAACGGCCTTACTTACTTTAACAGGTTCGATTCTATTCGTTCAGTGCTTGCTTCATTCGTTGACAGGCTTCAATGAGCGTTGCTCTTGGGCAGCCAAGGTTAAGGCGCATAAAGCCTTTACCGTCTTCTCCAAATGCAATGCCCATACTTGGTACAATGCCAGCGCTGACCATCTGCTTTTCTAATTGCTTATCATCTAAACCTAATTGACGGCAATCAACCCACGCCAAATAACCGGCTTCCGGCTGTTGAAATTTCAGCATCGGTAATTGAGTGGCAATAAAGGTATCAAGGTACTCAATATTGCTTTGTAAGTAGCTCTTTAATTCATCTAACCATTGCGCCGATGTTTGATAAGCAGTGGTTGCTGCGCACATTGCCATGCTGTTATAGACATCCATGCCATGTGAGTCTAAACGGCGTGTAAACTGGCTACGTAATGCTTCATTTGGAATCATGAAATTAGATATTCGCATTGACGATAAGCCAAATGTTTTACTTGCGGCTGTCGCTACCACTAATTGCTGCTGTAATTCATTCGGTAAAGATAGGGCAGAGAAGTAACAATGATTTGGCATCGTTAAATCGCCCCAGATCTCATCACTTAATAGCCATACATTGTATTTTTTGCATAGCTCAGCAACCGCGATCATTTCGCTTTCTGACCAAGCTCGCCCAACGGGGTTGTGCGGATTACACAAAATCATTACTTTCGCACCAGCGCTAAAGCATGACTCTAGATGGTCTAAATTCATGGTGTAATAACCATTATTTTCGAGTAATGGATTTTCAATTATATGGCGATCATTCAGCTCTGTGATTTTACGAAACGAACCATAGCCTGGTGTTTGCATTACGACGCCATCACCAATATTGGTGAGCATCTGAATAACAATAGACAACCCAGGTAATACGCCGTGCACGGTGGTAATCCAAGATTGCGGTAGCGTGATGTTGTGTCGTGTTTTGTACCAACTAATGATGGCTTGGTAGTATTCATTATTGCGTTCAGCGTAGCCAAATATACCGTGTTCAATGCGTGAACTTAATGCTTCTAGCACCGCTGGTGGTGCTTTAAAATCGTAGTCTGAAACCCACATTGGTAGTAGCCCGTCTTCTTGTAATCCGAGCTTTTGTTCCATGAAATCCCATTTCAATGAACCACTATTATGGCGATCGTTTACTTGATCAAAATGTGTAGTCATTGCGTTTACCTTATTTTGCTTTTTAATTTATTTAACGTCAGCAGGAGACATATTGACTGTTTGTTCTTCTGCACCGATAGGCTTCGCTTTAGCGATACCAAAACCAGTGAAACCGTAAATAATCGCGAAGATAACACCGGTGTAGCACTGAACTGCCCACGGTAAGTAATCAAGTGTTGGTACATCTAATGTACTAGCCATATAGATACCTGCTGCAGTCCATGGAACCAATGGCTCGATGATCGTGCCCGCATCTTCTAATGTACGAGAAAGGTTTTTGGTGTCTAAGCCCATCTTGCGATAAGCGTCTTGGAATAACTCACCAGGAATTAACAATGCAAGCTTGCCGTCAGATGTGGTGAATACCACTGTAATGGTTGCAATAACGGTAGATAGAATTAGCTGACCTGTAGTGCGAATGAGGTGTAAGAAGCGACCAAGCACAACGTTAAGTGCACCCGTAAGGCTCAAAATACCTGCAAAAGCGAAAGCACAAAATACCAGTAAGATAGTGCTCATCATCGAGAATAAACCACCACGATTAAGCAGCTTTGCAATGTCTGGTACTAGACCATCGATAGTATGGCCATTATCACTTAGCATGCTGATGTTAAAGCCATCAACGTATGCTTGAAAACCTTGCTGTAGGCTAAAGCCTTGTACAGCCATACCCAAACCAAGCCCTAATGCAGATGCTGTTAGCATAAGAGGAAGAACTGGTTTTTTGGTTATTGCACCCCAAAGAATCAGAATAGGAGGAAGGGCTAATACAATGTTCAGGTTATAAAGGCTTTCAATACCCGTAAGAATATCGACAACTTTTTGAGGTTCGCTGACATTGGCGACATCACCATGTTGACCAGCAATAAAGAACACGATTGAGGCAATAACAAAACCTGGAATCGTGGTGTAAAGCATGTGTTGGATATGCTCATAAAGGGTCGTGCCTGACACAACGGGCGCGAAGTTGGTTGAATCAGAAAGAGGGGATAGTTTGTCACCGAAGTATGCACCAGATACGACTGCACCAGCAGCAGCGGCCAACGATACATCAAGCCCAGCAGCTACACCCATTAATGCAACGCCGACGGTACCCGCAGATCCCCAAGATGTACCCGTACATACAGATACCACCGACGTCACGAAGAACGCAGCAATCAAAATGTATTCAGGGCTGATGACTTTTAAGCCCCAATACACCATGAAAGGAATCGTACCACTTACCATCCAGCTGGCAATTAAGCCGCCCACTGAAACGAGAATCAAAATAACAGGCATGGCTTTCGCTAACTTCTCAACGATAGCGCCCATGATGTCATCCCAGTTATACCCCATTTTATAGGCTATCCCGCCCGTGAATACGGCAGAGATAAGTAATAGCGGTTCGATGCGTAAACCCAGCATGCCGTAGCCGATCACGAGTAAGCCAAACATAACAGCGATAGGTGCAATCGCTAATGCTAAAGATGGCAGAGGCTTATTATTCGTCATTGATTTGTCCTCTTAAAAGTAAAGTCGTACAGAATTTTTTATAATCGTAGGTTGTTTCAACGTCGCCATAATAAGAGGTACACACTGGGTAAAATGAGACTCATGTATCCGTTTCATGTAAGCGGTTACATGAGATCTTCACATTTGAACCTGATCACGGTTTTAAGCTTGTCGGGGTATAGAAACGCTTTGGCGGCATACCAAATTGGCATCAAATCGGTTTGTTGAAGGTAAAACATCACTTTGCTCACGTAGCTGTAAGGCCAATTTTGCGGCATGTGTCGACATCAAATCGATAGGGTTATGCATAGTAGAAAGGCGAGGGTAGAGGTAGCGTGCTAATAACACATCATCAAAGCCGACAATGGAATAGTCATTTGGGATTTTATAGCCTTGTTCATACAAACTTGCCATTAAGCCTGCCGCCATTACATCATTAAATGTGACAACGGCTGTTACTTCTGGGCATTGCTTGATCAGAAGCTTACCTGCGGCTTCTCCACCTTCTTCACTAAAGGGTTGGTTGATAACCCAATTGGGCTGAATGGTGAGATTGGCACACGCCATTGCTTGGCGATAGCCTTCAAGTCGTTCTGTTCGATCTTCAATAGGGAGGTCACTGGTAACGCAAGCAATTTTGCGGTGACCCGATGCGATCAAATAGTCGACGGATTTAGCGGCTCCTGCACGGTTATCGACCCAAACTGCCCGATGAGCAAGCTGAGGAATAGTACGGTTGATTAATACCATGGCGGGTAGTTGTGCGCTGTAACGAAGCAGTGTCGCGTCATCCAGCATTTTTGAGTGTACTACCATGGCTTCACAGCCTTGGCTGATCAGAAAGTCTAAGCCTTCTTTTTCTCGTTGGGCATTATGACCACCGCTGACCACAACAAGCTGACAGTTTTGTGAACGCGCGACTTCTTCGACACTTTTAGCGATTAATGCAAAGAATGGATCGGCAAGATTGCCGGTTAATAAGCCTAGGGTGTTGTTAGAACGACTGGCTAATGCTGCGGCTCTAGCATCACGGTGGTAATTCAGTTCTTTCATTGCTTTTTGAACGCGCTCTTGGGTGACGGGTTCAACATATGTGGTGTTATTGATTACTCGAGAAACCGTTGCAGTAGAGACTCCAGCCAGTTTTGCCACATCTTTAATCGTTGCCATAAAAGTGGTTCATTCTTCGTGATACTAAAAGTGTGCGGCAGTTTACATAGATTATCAGTGCAAAAATGTTAGTTGTATCAAAAGCTCGAAGAGAGGGTAGATGTTGATTTTGGCAGGCTTGAATACAAAAATGGCAACCTAAGGGCTGCCATTTAATGTGAATGGAATATAAATAATTGATGTCTTTATACTTTAAACTGCCCAACCAAACTTTTCAGCTCACTACCGGCATGGTTAAGCTCATTAACTATTTTTTCAGAGTCGCTGCTCGAATGAATTAAATCGGTCACGATATCTTGTATAGAAACCATATTACGATTGATTTCATCTGTGACCGAACTTTGTTCTGTTGCAGCCGTCGCGATTTGACTTGTCATGTCATTAATTGATTCAACTGCGCCCGTAACAGAAGAAAGGCTATCTGTAATTAAATTTGCAGCATCCACCGCTTCAGTACAGGTTGATTGACTATGATCCATCGAGGTTACTGCCTGCGCCACTAATCGATGCAGTTCATCTAACATTTCTTTAATTTCTTTGGTACTTGATTGAGTACGGCTTGCTAACCCACGCACTTCATCTGCAACGACAGCAAACCCACGGCCTTGCTCGCCAGCCCGTGCTGCTTCAATTGCTGCATTTAAAGCGAGTAGGTTAGTTTGCTCTGCAATTTCACCGATCACTTTTAATACATTATCGATTTTTTGAGATTGCTGGTTTAACGAATGAATATGTTGTGCTGCCTGATCGACTTCTTCAACTAATGCAGAGATTGAAATAACAGATGTATCGACACGTTGTTGGGCGACGATAGAATCTTGGCTTGCATCACTGGTAGCGCTTGAAACTTCATTAGCATTCATTGCCACTTCACTTGCCGCTGAGCTCATCTCAGTAACAGCAGTGACAACTTGTTCTGTTTCGTTGTTATGTTCTTGGAGCTGGCGGGTAAGGCTGGCTGTTTGGTTGTTAATATTACTCGCAGCACCGGATACTTGATCGGTTACAGTGGAGACTTGTCGGATGATGTTTTGTAATTTAGTAGCAAAACGATTGAACGCATTACCCAATTGCGCAATTTCATCATGACCATTGACTTCAAGCCGGCGGGTTAAATCACCTTCACCGTCGGCAATATCATTCAATGTTTCAACCATATTCTGTACCGGACGTATCATACGATTTGCAGTGAAAATAATTGTAAAAATCGACAATATACCTAAAATGCCCGAAGTGAGTAGAACAATATTAAAACGCTCATTCATTTCATTTTGAGCCGCTAACTGGTATTCAGAGACTTCGTTATTAATATCATCAATATATACACCCGTACCGATAAACCAGTCTGTGTTTTTGATTGAAGCGGCGTAACTGAGTTTAGGCTGTGGGGTAGGATTGCCGTTTTTCGGATGAACATAGTTGACGAACCCCCCACCTTGTTGCGCGGCTTGGTACAGTTTCTCAAGAATTTTGACGCCGTTCGGATCTGTCATACCCCGATGGTTTTTATCTTGTTTCTCCGGACTTGCGGCATGAACAATGTTGTTGCCATCCTTGTCATAGATAAAAATGTAGCCGGTATTGTTAATTGCAAATCTCAGCGGAAGCAGCAGCTTCCGAATTTGTTGAATAGCCAGCTTTTTATCACTATTGGCGGTGAGGATATTCTCAACAGCATGTTTGTTGATGTTAACTGCATCTTTAAGCTGACTTTTTCGTTCACTAATTAATTTGTTATTGAAATGTTCTACTTGTACATCTAATGCTTTATTTTCTAAATTAAGAACAATGCCAATCGCGACACTCATGATAATAAACACTGGTAGCAAACTGAGCAGCAGTAACTTGCTCTTTAAATTGAGTTTGTTCATAATAATATGGATCCTGTTTCGTATTTGTATTTATAATAATTTAATTCTCTTCTATATCTTTAATCTATATCGGCAGGGCGTGTTGAAAGTTTACTGTTTAATGCCGTTTTTATGATAGCCATTTTATATGTATGGTTATTCTGATGCCTGTAAACTCGAGCTTTTATATGCGCTTAATTAGGCAGTCAATACATTATGTCTCTTCAGCAATATTTACTTCCTATTAAAAGCGTGATTCTGCTTCTGCTAATGAAAAAATTACAATTAGGTTAATGTTTAAATTAAAATACAAATAAATATTAAATAATTATTCAAATTAGCTTCTGCATTGCAATAAAAGTATAAAAGCCACGTATTGTGGCTTTTATATTGAGGTATCTTGGTTTAAATGATTTATTTAATATGCATTAAACTGCCCATAATAATAAGGCGAGTATTTGTGGTGATAATATTCGTAAACACATCACTAATGGATAGACTGTTGCGTACGATAGCGCTGGAGCCCCACTTGTTGGATGTAAGCCATTGGCAAAAGCAAGAGCTGGTGGATCGGTCATTGAGCCCGCAAGCATGCCGCAGATAGTAAGGTAATTAAGCTGCCCCACAATGCGAGCTAGAAATCCGACAGTAAGTAGAGGTACTAAGGTGATAACAATACCGTAGCCCATCCAACTTAAACCGTCACCGTTTACCAGTGTATCAACAAAGCCACCACCAGATTTTAGTCCAACAACGGCAAGAAATAACACAATACCCATTTCTCGTAATGCCAAGTTAGCACTGGGTGGCATAAACCAATATAGCTTACCAATACTACCAATACGTGCAAGTACGAGTGCAACAAGTAACGGTCCGCCTGCTAAGCCAAGCTTAATTGCGGCTGGAAACCCCGGTAAATAGAAAGGAATCGACCCTAATAAAACCCCTAAACCAATGCCCACAAATACTGGCAGCATTTGTACCTGTTGTAACTTTTGATGGGCATTACCTACAATACCACTAACAGATTCAATGGCTTCTTGGCGCCCAACAAGGTTTAAAATATCACCAAATTGTAATGTCGTTTGACTTGTCGGTACTAATTCAACACCAGATCGGTTTAAGCGTGATACCACAACGTCATATTTTTCTTTGAGATCAAGGTGGCTAATTTTTTTACCCAAAACGATTTCATTGGTTACCACTAATCGCTGAACCCTTAAATCTGTTCCTCGGGTTGATAGCGATGCATCTACAACTTCGCCAATCACTAACCGTGCTTTTTCGAGGGCATTTTTAGCCCCGACCAAATGGAGTAGGTCATTCGTTTCAATTCGCGTATCAGGTCGGGGAACATGCAATTTCTCGCCCCGTTTTAAGCGCGAACAAACAATGTCACCTTCAGTTAATGCTGGCACATCTTTAAGCTGTAAACCGTTTAAATTGGGATTACGAATTGCAACGTTAAGGGTGTGTAAGTTTTGTTTTTTATGACCGTTTTGGAGTTCAAACTCTTCCGCTTCTTTGTCAACATTGACACGAAAAGCCAAGCGTAAAATCCACATGGTTAATAAAATTCCGCAAATACCAAAAGGGTACGCAACGGCATAACCCATGCCTGTTAGGTCAAGCATACCTTCTTGTGCACCAAGTTCAGTGAGTATCTGCTGACCAGCACCGAGTGAGGGGGTATTAGTGACAGCACCCGAGAAAATACCGAGAATAACAGGTAGTGGAACATCAAATATTTTATATAAACCGATAGCAACAATACAGCCTAGTAAAACGACCAATGCAGCAAAGGCGTTGAGCTTAAGTCCAGAGCTTCTTAGTGAAGCAAAGAACCCTGGCCCGACTTGAATACCAATGGTATATACAAACAGTATTAACCCGAATTCTTGTATAAAGTGCAAGGTATGTGAATCAAGAGCGACGCCCCATGAGTCAGTAAAGTGACCAACAAAAATGCCGCCAAACAGCACCCCGCCAATCCCTAATCCAACACCACAAATACGCCAATTCCCAATCCATAAGCCTAGCACTGCAACCAGCGCTAATATGCTGATAGATAGTGCAATATCACTCATCGTGAGTCTCCTAGCTTTTATTAAACAAAATCGTTGCGATAGTTATTCTCCGAAAAAATCGGTGAAAAGTCTGCGCCAGAGGTAGTGAAGAGGAACTCAGTAAGGACAGATTTCACTTAAGTGAAAGGAGTGAATAGGGAGTTGATGCCTACAGCTGGTGTATCGGCTTTTCTGTATCTATGGTTCATATTATTAGCGCATATTTATCATACATTTAAGTGTTTAGACTGATAACTGTGCAGTTAACCAAGATAAAGACGGTGATGGTTACGGTGGTGTTACTCCTCTGTTTTATTTGTGTTGCGTTGTGGCGATTAGTTGGGGATTAGCGTTGAAAGGGATGAATTAGTAATGATGGATAAAAAAGGGGCTTAAAGCCCCTTCAGTGTGGTGGTGATTATTTCTTATAATACGGTTAAGTATATTAACCGCATTTAGAGTCGCCACAATTTAAACAAGTCTGGCAACCATCCTTGATAATCATCGCTTTAGTGTGGCACTTGTAGCACAAGGTGGCACTAGGCGGAAAACTGCCGTTGCTTTCAGATTCAGCGTTTTCAGCAATTTTTTCTTCAGCTACTTTAGCTGTAAGCTCTGCTTTTTTAGCGTCTAAAAATGCTTTCTGGTGTACATCCACTTCAGGCGTACCCATCATGCCAATTTTCGTTAAGTGCTGTTCGATAATATTACCGATTTCAGCAATTAAAGAAGGCACATATTTGCCTTTATTCCAGTAACCGCCTTTTGGATCGAACACTGAACGTAACTCTTCTACTAAGAAAGTACAGTCTCCACCTTTACGGAATACAGCAGACATAATGCGGGTCAGGGCAACAATCCATTGGTAGTGCTCTAAGCTTTTCGAGTTAATGAAAACTTCGAATGGGCAACGTACTTCATGCTCTGTACCTTCATTTAAAACCACATCATTGATGGTAATAAACAAAGAATGCTCAGAGATGTGCTCGGGTGTTTTCAGCTTGTATGTTGTGCCTAAAAGAATGTCAGGACGAGGCATGTTTTCATGCATGTACTCAACAATTACTTCAGGTTGTACTGGCTCTGCCTGTACTTCTGGCTCTTGGCTTTTTACTTTAAAGCCCACGATTTTACTGTTAATTTTCTGAACCATGGATAGTTAACCTTTCTAACTTAATACTTACCGTAGTAACCTTCTTTAAGCGCATCGTAAAGATTGGCTGCGGTGTGTGTTTCACCGTCATATTCAATCTCTTCGTTGCCCTTAGCTTCAATTGTTGAACCGTCTTCTAAGTTGAAAACGTACGTTGTATTTTCAAGGTCGCTTTCTTTTACGAGTACACCTTGGAATATTTCAGGATTGAAGCGGAAAGTAGTGCAACCCTTCAAACCTTTATCGTAGGCATTCATATAAATGTCTTGAAAGTCTTCGAAAGGGAAGTCTGTTGGTATATTGGCGGTTTTGGAAATTGAAGAATCAATCCAGCGTTGAGCTGCTGCTTGAACATCGACATGCTGGCTTGGTGTAATATCATCTGCGGTAATGAAATATTCTGGCAGTTGAGTTTCTTCACCTGTGCTGTATGGCATTGCTTTGCTATTCACTAGCTCGCGATAGGCCAGTAATTCAAAGCTATATACATTAACACTTTCTTTTGTTTTCTTACCAGTAACGATGACGTTACGCGTGTAGTGATGTGCAAAGCTTGGTTCAATACCGTTACTTGCGTTATTCGCTAATGATAATGAAATCGTACCCGTTGGCGCAATGGAACTATGGTGGGTAAAACGCGCCCCGACTGTTGATAAGGCATCTATCAGTTCTGGTTCAATTTCGGCAACCTGTTGCATGTAGCGGCTGTATTTAGCGTGCAGTACTTTACCTTTTATTTTATCGCCTAGCTTGATGCCATCATCTGCCATTTCTGGGCGTTGACGTATCATTTTGGCGGTAATGGTAAATTCTTGCTCCATGACAGGCGCTGCGCCTTTTTCTTTGGCAAGGCTTAGGGCTTCTTTCCAGCCTGTAATCGCAAGTTCTTGTGCTACTTGTTCTGTAAAGGCAATTGATGCTGCGCTACCGTACTTATGCGTTAGCATGGTTGTTGTAGAGCCCAGCCCTAAGAAACCCATACCGTGACGACGTTTATGCATAATTTCATGACGTTGCTTTTCAAGCGGAAGCTGATTGATTTCTACTACGTTGTCTAACATACGCGTGAAAATAGCAACAACACGACGGAAACCATCCCAATCAAATGCAGCGGTATTCGTGAAGGGGGCTCGCACAAATTTTGTGAGGTTGATAGAGCCTAAAAGGCACGCGCCATAAGGTGGAAGAGGCTGTTCACCGCAAGGGTTAGTTGCACGGATCTCTTCACAGAACCAGTTGTTGTTCATCTGGTTTACTTTATCAATCAGAATGAAACCCGGTTCAGCATAGTCATAGGTTGACGTCATAATAACGTTCCATAACTTACGCGCAGGTAAGGTACGGTAAATTTTACATGCGACGCGACCGTCTTTGTCTTCCACGAAACCTTCAGCCAGCGGCCAATCTGTCCACATGACTGAAGAATCAGTATGTAGTTCGAGGTTATCCTGTTTCGCTTCTTTTGCGGTTACAGGGAAGACAAGGCTCCAGTCTTTATCGTTCTTAACGGCTTGAATAAATTCTTCAGAAATTAATAGCGACAAGTTGAATTGGCGTAGGCGACCATCTTCACGCTTAGCACGAATGAAATCGATAATATCTGGATGACGAATATCCATGGTGCCCATTTGTGCGCCACGACGACCACCCGCAGAAGACACGGTGAAACACATCTTGTCATAGATATCCATGAAAGACAGTGGGCCAGACGTATAAGCCCCCGCGCCAGATACAAAAGCACCACGTGGGCGAAGTGTCGAGAAATCATACCCAATACCGCAACCTGCTTTTAAGGTAAGACCCGCTTCGTGAACTTTACCTAAAATATCATCCATCGAATCTTCGATAGTGCCTGATACGGTACAGTTAATGGTTGAGGTAGCAGGTTTGTGTTCAAAAGCACCAGCATTCGAGGTGATACGACCAGCAGGGATGGCACCGTTACGCAGTGCCCATAAGAATTCGTTGTACCAATGTTCTTTGACTTTATCTTTTTCTAAATCAGCTAACGCGCGAGCAACACGTTTGAAGGTATCATCCACAGTCTCATCAATAGCGATTCCATGCTTAGTCTTGAGACGATATTTACTGTCCCAGATCTCCATCGAGGTAGATTGGTATGCAATATCGATTGCTTGAGATACTTCAGAAGCTGTTGAGGTTTTCGCCATTATGAATGCACCTTTATGTTTGTTGTAATTCAAGCACAACAGACACAGTTTAATGCGTCATCCAGACTGCATTATGTGTGTTTAAGAGCCAATACGTGGTTGCCTCTTATGTTGAGGCGACAGATGAAAACACAATATATGATGATCTTCTAGTCTTGACAGCCACTATATCTGCGATTGTAAGTATAGTGTTACATGAAACGATCGGGCTTGTTTTTTCAATGTTTGATAACTGTGCCTTGTAAATAAATGGCAGAGAAAATAATACAGAATGTCGAGAGGAAAAGGTGTGATTAGAATAGTTTTTTGAAACAAAAAAGCACTCAGTGTGAGTGCTTTCAAATGCGACTGTGATCAAATGCGACGGTGATTAAATGCAGCAGATTTAGAAGCCGTAGCGCAAACCAAGCTGTAATTCATCTTCATCATTATCACCTTCGCCACCTTCACCTTCATCAAGCAAATTGAATTTGTAGCTACCAAAGAGAGCAACACTGCCCATGTAGCGAGCATATTCAATACCGATGAAGTCGATATCTAACGCCCCAATGTCATCAGCTGAGTAGTAGTTATATGTCATGTTGATGGTGTTATCGCCAAATGAGTAACCCGCATACAGGTCTACGGCACTGAAATCAGAATCACTGGTGCCATCGAACGAAATATCACCACCTTGATACATGGCTGCCAGCCAGATCCCATCATTGGCATATTTAGCGGCTAGTAGGTAAGTGTCTGATGAGTCAGTATCAAACTGATTACCATAAGTTTGATCACTTGCGGCATAGCCAGCCCCGAGTTCTAATCCGATAGGTAGTTCATAGGCAACAATCGCACCATAACCATCACTTTGGCTATCAGAATTAAAATTACCATCAATTTGGAATGTTAATCCATAGCTGGTGGTTGTCGCGTAACGGAGCATATTTTTAGCTCGGTCAGCTGTCGCGACGTTATATTCGTTGGTGTAACCACTGAATGTTTCGGCGACATCTGTCCAGTCAGTAATATAGGTAACGGCATTTACCTGGTGACCATAAAAAACATCACCAAAACTGGTTTCGGCACCAGCATATAAGTGACGAGTATTCATTGCTACATCATCAGAGCCGCCATCAGTTTTTTCTGTCAGCTCAAATTCATATTTACCGACGAAAGTAATGTCTGAATTATATGTTTGTTTACCATCGACAGTTAAACGAACGCGAGATTTATCTTTGTACGTACTGTCGTTGGTTTCTATACCTGCGTTATTAAATTCTTTGTTAGCATCTGAAATATTAGCGCGAACTTCTGCTCGACCTCCGACGTTAAAGACTGTGTTGTCATCTTGATATACTGTTGCTGCTGAAACTGGAATTGAAACGGTTGCCGCTGCCACTACGATGGCAATGAATTTCATATTCATTTTTGTCATCCCTTAACTAGAATAATTTTGTTACTCCTCGAAGCTTTTACGGAAAAAAAGTTACTAACTTCGTGAAATAAACTCTAGTCCGGATATTTATAAAAAGGTAACCAGACTCACGTAAATATTTAAGAAATAAGCATTATCGTGCGTGATGATTGGTTTGTGCATATATAACTTGAAGTAATGGTTTGATGGGCTAGTGTTAAAAGTTAGCAATAAAAAAAGGCACTCAAAAGAGTGCCGAAATAAAGCAAAAAAAATAAAAGTGGATTCGGTTAGGTATTGCTTAGAAGTTGTAACGCGCTAGCACTGCAAATTGATCAGCACCTGAATCGTTACCGAAGTTATCTTTATCTGTTACGCCTAACTTATATTCAGCAGAGAAAATCATGCTACCAGGTGTCCATGCTGCACCAATTAGGCCATATGAGTATTCTGCTTTAGTGTCATCATCTTCTAGACCGTTGTAACCACCGTATACTTGGTACTCACCACCGCTAACAAGATAAGCTGCAATGAATTCGTAACCAGTTGCATTTTCAGCAACGCCACTTACACCCGCTTTATTAGTAACATTTTTCAGGTTGCCATTTACACTAGTGTGGTTTTCGTACTGACCGTACTGGCCCGCAACATAAAGCATATCTGATTGGTATAAAGCACCTAATGTCCATGTTGTATCGTCGGCTTGGCCTTCATACTTTGTAAGGCTGTATGCACCACCCAGACTAATACCGAAATCAAAGTCGTACGATAGGGCACTTTGCAGGCCGTATTCACGGTGAGTTGTGCTAGCCCCTGTTTTAATATCATCGCCTTCAAATTGGTATTGCACACCAATATTCAGGCCATTAATGGATTTACGGTAAGATAATGCCTCATTTGCACGGCCTGTACCTGAATCACCGTGACCGTCTGTTTCTGCACGACCATCGTAGGTACCAGACGCTTCACCACCATAGATCCAGAACACATCCGTCCAAGCGGTGATGTCGTAGTACGTTGACCATTGCTTACCGAGTGTAATTGTACCCACTTGCTCGTTAAGGAAGTACACATTGCCTAAACGGTTGCTGAAGTCTTGGCTGCCACTTGCGAGTGCATCGTAGCCCCATTCTGCTTTAGCTCCAGCTATCCAGCCTGGAACCATTTCATGCTCAAAGCCAAAGTTAATACGCGAACTGTTGTTTTCTAGCTTGGTTGTGCTGTCTTGGTCATTCACGCTTTCTGTATATTCAGCACGGACAGCTAAACGACCACCGATGGTCACTTTAGATGCGCCATCTTGGTACACTGTTGCTGCTGAAGCTGATGTTGAAATTACTGCTGCTGCCACCGCTAATGCGATAATTTTCTTATTCATTATTATAATTCCTTTAAATATTCATGTTGTTACGGCATTTACTCCAAATGCGTAGAACTATTTAAAGCTGAAAAATCAACACGCGTAAGTAAAATCTTGTAAAGAAAATGTAAATTTTAGGTTTCATGAGATTTAGACGTAATTAATCAAAATAGATTCAACAAGTTAGTCTCAATATGCACTTTGTTTTATAGTTATTAATTCTTCTAAATTTAAAGAATCATTTAGATGAAAATATAAAAATAATCATTTTAAAATAAAGGCTTAAGTTGAATTTATTGATGATTAAATCACTGGCGAGTTAATTGTGATGTGGCTCTCATGTATTTGGTGTGTGTTTTTTAGGTTAAGCTTTCGTGTGTTGGGTTTACATATCTTGGATTTTGCGGGCTAGATAAGCAGCATGTGCCCGAGGGGAGAAATAAGGATCTTAAGCTTTCTTTGTCTGTATTGTTCATAAGGTGTAAAAAAGCCAGCATAAATATGCTGGCTTAGACGTATCAATACCTTGTAACTTAGATGAAACAGTATTAGTTCAGCGTTGTTAGGTACTTGATGGTATTTGCCATATCATCCAAACTTTGGTGTGCATCGCTTTGTACCATGTATTTACCATTCACAATAAACGCTGGTACAGACGCTAATTGTGAGTTTGCAACGATAGACTCAGCTTCCGTCATTTTTTTATACACTTGTTTGTGTTGCTCTTCACTTAAGCCATAAGGACTAAGCAGATTATTTGACGTAAAGATTTCTTCTAAGATTACTTTCTTTTCTGCTTCAGTTGCCGCTTCTGGTGTGTCTTGCGTGTAAGCGAATAATTGTTCCATCAGCTTATCACTAGGCTTACCATCAGTCTGAATAGAGGCGGTATAAAAAATATAAGCTGCGACCTGTGCGCTTTCATTAAATGTCACATGTACTTTATCTATATTTACGCCTGCCATTTTCTTTATCTCTGGCAACATGGTTTCCATGCTACGGCAATGCCCGCATGAAAGAGAAAATACTTCGACAACCATCGGCATATCGGTGATCGGCGTTGATATTTGCGTGTACTTCTCACCTTCTTTAGGGGTGTTAGTGTCGTTGCAACCCACTAAGGCGACCATGGTAAATAGTAAAGCTAAAGCGGGTTTAAAATACTGTTTCATAGTTAATCTGTCTGTCTGGTTATTTATGAAGGGGTGATTATGCCTGCTCATGCAAAAAATAACTGATTTTAAATCAAATTTGAGCATTATCTCGTAGAGATATTCAGTCAAAGCCTCTTGGTATTATAGGTAAATCAGTATAAAATCGCCGACCTTTTTCTAAGTGGATACTCGGGATGTACATCGGATTTGATTACGGGACAGCAAATTGCTCAGTTGCAATGATGGAGCAAGGGAAGCCACGTATGTTGCCGTTAGAAAATGGCAATCAGTACATACCATCTACTTTATGCGCACCAACTCGTGAAGCCGTTAGTGAGCACTTATACCGTCACATGGGTATATCTCCGCTTAACACTGTCGGTGAGCAAGTACTTCGTCGCGCCATTGCAATGAACCGCGAAGAAGATATTCGTGTTGAAAAAGGGGATTTACAGTTCGGTCAGGCGGCATTGGATTTGTATCTTGAAGATCCTGAAGAAGTGTATTACGTAAAATCTCCCAAATCTTTTCTTGGTGCTAATGGGCTACGTGATGTACAGATAAGCTTTTTTGAAGATCTTGTTTGCGCGATGATGAGTAACATTAAAACCAAAGCCGAAGAGACAACTCAGCAAATAATTACAGATACCGTTATTGGACGTCCTGTTAATTTTCAGGGTACTGGTGGCGAACGAGCCAATGAGCAAGCTGAATCTATTTTAACGCAAGCGGCAAAGCGGGCGGGATTCAACAATATTGAATTTCAATTTGAACCTGTAGCCGCAGGTTTAGAGTTTGAAAGTACGCTAACGGAAAATAAAACTGTGCTGGTGGTTGATATCGGTGGTGGTACAACGGACTGTTCATTGATTGAAATGGGCCCTGATTGGTGCGGAAAAGCTGATCGTACCGATAGTTTACTTGCCCATAGTGGTCAACGTGTTGGTGGTAACGATTTGGATATCCATTTAGCCTTTAACCAATTAATGCCATTGTTTGGATTAGGCAGTAAAACGCTGCGTGGTATCGATATGCCAATTAGCCAATTTTGGAACCCTATTGCCATTAATAACGTTATCGCCCAAACAGATTTTTATAGCTCTGCAAATATACGTACGTTAGATCAACTTCGACGTGATGCATCAGAACCTGAAAAGCTGAAACGCCTGATTCATGCATATCACGATACGCTAGGCTACCATATCGTCAGAAAAGCAGAAGAAAGTAAGATTGCCTTATCTGAAGCAAAAAGCAGTCAGGTACAAATGCATATTTTGTCTGAGTTGCTAGAAGTCTCTATTTCTCAAAGTCAGATGGCTGATGCAATTGAAACGCCAAAAGCCAAGATGAGTGAATTGGTGACTGAAGCCGTAAACCAATCGGGTAAAAAGCCAGATCTAATCTATATGACTGGCGGTACAGCGCGTTCACCTATATTACGTGCTTGTATTGAGCAACAATTACCCAATGTCCCCGTTGTTAGTGGCAGCTATTTTGGTTCTGTAACAGCAGGTTTAGCACGCTGGGCAGAACATTGTTTCCGCTAGAAGTGATTTATATAGTGTGAATGCTGAATGAAGCGATAGCCTTTTATTAGAAATAGGCTATCGGCTTTCTTATTTGGGTGATTAACTATTTAGGCGCAAACGCAGAACACCAGCCTGTTGCTGAAACAAGCTTGCCAGGGAATACACTACAAGGGCGCCATTCATCGCCGTCAGTACCTTGAATCAGTAAGCAGCCAGAACAATGCTTGCTGTCGTCAGGTGATTTATGAACATATTTTAATGCAGCGGCTTGTGGATCATCTTCAGCGAGGTGAGGAATATCTGCTGCATGTACTGGTTTGATTAAATCCGTACCACCAAGAGTGACACCGATTACGCCACCAAGTCCAAGTTTTAGAAAACGTCTACGTGTAGGGTGATTTTTCATGGATTATCCTTTTTAACGACATTACTTATTTAATAATATTTATTGTGATTTTCTATTTTTTATAACGTTACTTTAATGCTCTGTGATTCAAACATTATACGAACTAGTAAGGATATCAGTTCATAAGTTTGGAATGAATTATGCGATCTAGCAAAGTTATCTTTCTTAATTGTCCACATGATCACGTAGTTTGTGTAATGGATTTCATTTTATTAGACCAGAAGAACGCTCTTTGTTAACAGTAAGCATTTGACTAAACAGGGATTGATCATTTTATAAGAATACATAGATTGTATCAATTCTTAACTTGCAACATCTTGTTTACAAGCGCATGCTGTGTGCGCGATACCACCAGACAAAACAATAAAGGTAGAGAAAATGAACTTATTTCTTTTAGATATAGATGGCACTTTGGTTGATTCTGATGAAATTGATCAACATTGTTTAACGTTGGCAATTGAAGATGTTCTGGGTATCTCTACTGATGGTAATTGGAGTCAATATCAGAAAGTCACGGATTCTGGCATTATAGATGAAATATTATTAAAGAATAATATCAGTGAAAGTCGTTCGATTATTCATCGTAAAGTTGAAGCGCGCTATTTAGAATGTATACGTGAATACTTAAATAACAATCCGTCAGAAATGCATGAAATTAAAGGTGCAAAGAAGTTTATTGATCAAATGCAAGATCGTGAAGATACGCATATTGCGATTGCTACGGGGGCGTGGGAATCTGCTGCTAAATTGAAATTACAAGCTGTTGGTATTGATACATCAAATATAACATTTACATCCTCATCTGATGCTATGAGCCGTACTGAAATCATGGCACTTGCAGCATTCAGGGCAAAACAAGATACAGGTGAAACATTTGATCGCCGTGTATTTTTTGGCGATGGTGAATGGAATAAAAATGCCACCCAAGAGCTCGGTTATGATTTTGTAGCAGTGGGTACAGGTGTTAAACACCATACTCAGATACCTAACTTTACGCATTACCAATCCGTTTTTTCACAATTATCGCTGTAAAACGTTATTACCGAGCGATATTCGGAACGATGCTTATTATATCTAAGTAAGTGTAATAATTGACCATCATCATTGATGTATACGTATAAGTGATGATGGTAGCTCGCCTCTAACCCTCCTGCATTTAGTTTTCTATTCCGTATTAACCTTTGATGAAACTTATGAGCAACCTTGCAGCATTTTTGTGATTTTGAGTCTAATCTTGTAGTTGTGTCAGTCAAGCAAATTATTAACATATAAAAATGCAATAAACCTCGCTTATTTTTTCGTGAGGGGAGGGCACTTCGAGATTTTTGCATTGGAGGCTGTAGATGAATAAAGAAGAATGGATAAAAGCTTGGTTTCATGAAGTATGGGGGAAGGGAAACGCTCAGTTACTGGCTGAATGTGCGACTAATCCTTTTAATTTTCATACTTCAGGAGGACGAAGCTTTTCACTGACACATGAAGATTATCTTTCCTTTGTCAATATTTGGCAGCAACGTTTCAATAATGTTCGTTTCACTATTTCTCAAGTTATTACGGAAGAACATAAAACGGTGGCACTGTACCAGTGTGAAGCCACATATCATGGTGGTTGGATTAAAATACCGGGAAAGAACCAGAGTGTGAAAATGACAGGAATGGTGCTATTTCAAATGAAAGATGGGCTAATGACAGATTGCTGGTTAGAAGACAGTAGCTTTGATTTATACCAACAGCTGACGCGCTATTTGGAATAAATTAGCTATTAGTGATTAACATGAAGGTGAAGCACAAGAACTTCAGAGCAGGTGAGTACCAGAAAATCTCTCGGCTTACCTTCATGATAATGTGTAATGTTATAAAGCGTGTTGTGTTTTTTTGGCTGTTAGTACTTTTAGCTGCTCAAAGTAAATATTACTTTCTGAAATAACAACACCACGTAACAAGACTAAACCAATCAAGTTAGGTACAGCCATTAAGCCATTTACAATATCTGCAATTAGCCAAATCATATCCAGCTTTAAGAACGCGCCACTTGCCACTAATACTAAAAAGACAATTTTATAAGGTAGAATTGCTTTAACACCAAAAAGGTAAGTAATGCAGCGTTCGCCATAATAGTTCCAACCAATGATGGTGGTAAACGCGAAGAACATCAGCCCTATCGATACCATCAATGGTCCCCAATACGCTGAATCTAAACCAGCAGCAAACGCATAGGTTGTCATTGCTGCACCAGCATACTCACTCTGCCATGCACCCGTAACAATAAGTGTAAGCCCTGTCATGGTACATATGATGATGGTATCAAAAAATGTGCCCGTCATTGATGTTAACCCCTGACGAACACATGAATCTGTTTTCGCAGCCGCGGCTGCAATAGGTGCACTACCAAGACCCGATTCATTTGAAAATACACCGCGAGCAATACCAGATTGTATCGCAAGCATGATACCTGCACCGGTAAAACCACCTGCTGCAGCATGACCAGTAAATGCCGAGCTAATCACTAAAGCGACGGCTTCAGGTAGAGCGTGCATTTGAGTCGTTAATACCAGTAGGCAAGCCAAAATATAGAAGCCAGCCATTACAGGTACAATCTTACTGGCTACACTCGCAATCGATTTTATTCCACCAAGCGTTACCGTTGCTACTAGCAACGTTAAAATCACAATGGTGTATTCTTTGGGTACTTCAAAAGAAAGATAAGCAGCATCAACAATCGCATTAGCTTGTGGGAATGTACCAATACCAAAACACGCAACACCGAGGGCGAAAAAGGCAAAAAGTTTAGCCAGTGTTTTACTGCCGACGCCTTTTTCTAGGTAATACATTGGGCCACCGATCATTTGACCGTTAGCATCTTGCTCGCGATATTTCACAGCCAACAGGCATTCTGCATATTTGGTCGCCATACCAAATAGGGCTGCTAGCCACATCCAGAATAGTGCGCCGGGCCCTCCCATTTTGATTGCTGTCGCTACGCCAACTATATTACCAGTACCAATAGTGGCAGAAAGGGCAGTGCAGAGTGCAGCAAAGCTCGATACATCACCATCACCTTTCGTACGATGTTTACTTGAAAATACATAGCTTAGCGCAAGAGGTAAGTAACGAATTTGGATAAAACCAAGACGTATTGTTAGGTAAAGACCAGTACCGACTAATAAGATTAGTAGTGGCGGTCCCCAAACAAGGTTATCAATAACTTGAAGTGTATTTTGTAGCGTATCATGTAGCGGATTCATTATTCCTCCTTTTAAACTTCAAAGGAAGAGACATAGAACAACAGAAACAAGTGTGTACAGAAATAGTTTCTGGGCTGTTGATCTTATCTCCTCTGTCCTTTTGCCTGAGAGTTTCACTTTCCATGCATGTTAAAACAGCAAAAAGGAAAGCTTGCTCCTTCGGCGCCCGATTTAACGGGTCTCTCCAGAGGCTCCTCCAATAACAGTCCATACCGGATACCTTGTTAAAAGGTATGTAATCCAGTGCCTGAAAGATTAACGTCTTGTGTTTGAACAGTAACAAACGGTTTAAGAACGCTTACTTCTTCGGCGGGCTTATACTCGTATCAGAATGATTCTGCTAGCGAATAATATGCCACTCTCCTGCTATCTTCATCGGAACTCAATTTTTCAGCCGCAATATTAATTGATAAAAATGTGATTGTCTGCAAAAAAATGGCGTAAATAATCAAAAAAATGTGATGTAAGATTAATACACATATACCCAAGTCACCTCAAGATGCTCTAAATCCTGCATCTTGAGGTGACTTGGGTATATTTGTCATAAGCATGAAGTTTACTATCTTATGAAAGTAGCCAATATCATTATTTTGTCGTTATAAATTTAATTTCCTTGTATACGCGAAAAAAAACAAATAGATGCTTTAGGAATAATAGTGAGCATTGATATTCTATTTTTGAATATAAAAGGCACGTGTTTTAACTAATTTAATGTTGAAATTAGTTGATTATTTAATCAATAGCAGAAATTTAAATAATTACTTTTTAGAAATGAGACAAGGTTATAAAACTGGATTTATTTGATTATTTAAGCGTTAATTATTTATAAATAAGAAAAAATATAGCGATAGATTTGTATAAATATTTATACATCATTGACAGGGAACGTCGGTACAAAGCGTATTCATAAGTCATTTATATATGAGTCGTTATGTATAATTTGGCATGTTTATGCTCTAAGTTTGAGCTGAAATACATGACGTTATAACCCTAGCAATAAGGTGGAAATGTGATTTGGGTTAGCTGCAATCATCATAATAAACACATTGAAGCGAAAGAAAATCTAAAGCATTTTCATAACGTTGTTGATGTCTCTCCTTTTGAACTTCTGTCGACAATGACAGGGCATGAGTTGATCTTCCTTGAAGTAAAAAACTCTAGTTCAGAAGGGTTTGAATTACTAAGAGCTGTTAAACAACGCCATGCAGCAACGAAAGTCGTTATTGTATATCATGAACTTGATGCAGATTTAGCACTGAATGTGTTACGTGCTGGTGGTGATGATGTCATCAGCGTAAATTCAAATCGGCAACAATTAGATGAGTGTTTTACCCGTCTTCATACCCATACTGTCAATGTTGAAAGTGGTGCATATGAACAGCGTGAATTATCCATTAAACCTGCTTTGATCATCATCGATCAAAATATAAGTGCGCCTTTGCGTGAAGAAGATCTTGCTAATGCCTGTCAATATTCACCAACCTATTTTTCACGTTTATTTCATAATGTCATGGGTGTAACCCTTAAACAGTACATCATTAAAAAACGATTGGATTTAGCTTGTGGTTTGTTAATCTCTGATCGAGAGAAAATATCTTCGGTCGCAACGTCTGCGGGTTTTAAAGATGTTTCCTATTTCTCTCGTGTATTTAAAAAACACATTGGTTGTTCTCCGGGCGAATTTAGATTAAAAAAACATGATGTGAATTAACGGTATTGCAATGATACCGTTTCATTCATTATCATTATTCAATAGATATTTAATCTTCATATAAAGTAGAATTATCTTTCAATATCATGCCTCTTACGTCATTTTTTATTAAGAATCAGCTCAATGTTATAAAGTTTGCTTTTCCTTAGCCGATATATAACCCCAATGTAGGGATAGAAATCTTTCTGGTTGTTTTTTAGTCAATTGGGATTGTTTTTAATAGTATTTCATATAAAATATAATGCATATTATAATCTGCACATAGCGTAAATAATGGCATTTATTTTCATCACTACAAATACAGTTAGCTTTATATAGATAATAACTGTGATTGGGTTTCTCATTGCATTCAGGAATAGCATCCGTTAATGACTTCATTTCATGATATTTTAGGTACAAATCAAGATAGCCCTCAAAGTGATATAAAACGTCGCTATAAACACCTATCTAATCGCTCTCACCCAGATAAAGGTGGCTCTAAAGCATTGATGCAGCTTATTTCTGAAGCCTATAAATATGTTAGTGAAGGAAAGGGACAACAAGAAGCGTTTAATACTGATTATGTTCAAACGAAATCTGTTGAGAAGTACTTGAGCCAGATTCACCGCCTTCAAAATGATTACCGGCATCTGAAAGAGGAAAGAGATACGCTCGTTAAGAAATTAGCTAGCGCTCAAAAGGAAGCTAAGCAAGCTTTTGCTGATAGCTCTATGCACATTCATAATATGAAAAATACTGCCAGTAATGATGTAGGTAAACTTCAAGAAGAGAACATTAGGTTAACCCAATTATTAGCGGAAGCAAGGCGAGAGTTAGCAGTGAATAATCAATCTCATGCCGTGTCTACCACCGGAAATAACAAGGTTGATCCCACGGTACTGACACAAAAAGTTGCCTCTCAAATTAAGTCATTAGGCTACTTCAACGCTAAGCGAGTGGGGTTAGTACTATTGGTACCAGTTATGCTTGCTGTGTTGCTGCTAAGTGCAGGTAAAGCCCCTTGGCAGGCAGTATTCGCATGGTTTAATCATCAAGATATAGAACCTAATGCTATTGCTACCATCGTGGATGTGAATCCGTTAGATGTAGTCAATAACCCTATTGCTAATCAAGTCGATACAACGGTTGTTTTGGCTATAGATCCAGCGCCTATCGCACGTATTCAAATAGACAAGGTTATTGGTCAGTGGCAGCTAAAGTTTTACGAGAATAGTCAGAAACCTTATATTGCTGTGCGCAGTGATAAAGGTTCTTATATTGTGAAAAGTTGTGACTCAGGCTTTGAATATTATTTGAATGAGACGGTTAGATCGCGACGTTTGTCTGCAAACATGATTTTTGATCGACAAGAGCGCCACTTTATTGTCTATGACATTCCTTATGGCAAAGGGTCTTCTGCGGTGAATTGGTCTGATAGTAAAAGTTTGCTCCTCAATGAAGAATACTTTTCGAATACTGGTTTTTCTGAAGCGTTCGGTAGATTAAATAATGCATGTGTTTCTTCCATCTGATGATCATTAAAGGAAGAATAAGAGGTAGCTTGGGTATAAAGCAAAAGCATAACCTCTTATTCTCCTGATTGTGATTGCAGCTAACGTTATTTATGTCTAACTGACAGCGACAGATTGGTTTTTATACAGTGGCTTTTTATATACCGCCAATCTAAACACGGCGGGTACAAAGTAAAACGAGATCATCGTTGTTAACAGTGTACCGCCAGCAATAGCGACCGCAAACGGCGGCCAGAAGCCACCTCCCGCTAAGATTAATGGCATGAACCCACCAATCGTTGTGATCGTTGTAGAGGTTATATGACGCGTACAACTCATTACAGCTGCAAGAATTGCGTCGCTATCACCGTTTATCGCATCTGCATCGGCTTTTAGTTCAGCCAAGATGACGATAGCGGCATTAATGGCAAGGCCGACTAAACCAAGTAAACCAATAATAACGGTAAACCCAAAGGGATAGCTGAATGTCCAGACAGATAACAGGCCTAGCCCAGCGGCAAGTAACCCAACAGTAAAGATAATAAGACTTAAGCGGAATGAGTTAAACGAAATGACCACTACCATAACAAGTAGTGTTATGACCATTGATAAGTTAGCAAGCAAGTTACTAACCGACTCATTTCGCTCGGCTGATTCACCACCCAATTCGATCCGATAACCTGCTGGAACTGTCTTTTGATATTCGGTGATATTGGCTTGAAAATGATCAAGTGCTGTTTGCGGTAGTACTCCTGCACGAAGGTAACCTTCAATAACATTCACACGTTGGCCGTTACGGCGTGGTATTGCGCCTCTACTTGGCGTTAAGGAAAGCTCTGCAAGGGCGGAAACGGGCAATCCAGTAAACACATCTTCAGAGATAACGGGTAAACGAAGATTACTGAGGTGAGACATATTTTCACGGTTTTCATCTTTAACGCGCACTCTTATCGGAATTGATTCAGATGCTTCAATAATATTTCCACTGACTTTACCTGTTAAAGAGGCTTGCAGTAAATTAGCGAATTTACTCAATGTTAAGCCACTTAATTGGCTCGCTTCTTCATTAACGTTTACCCAAACTTTGGGTGTACCGGGCTGCAGGGTTTCACGGGTGTGAGTGACATAGGGCGTTTCTGTCATAATCAAGCGAATATCTTCACCGATTGATTTTAATGTGTCGAGATTAGCACCGTATAAGCGCACCTCAAGTGGCGCATTAAACGGAGGGCCTTGCTCTAGTTTTCTGACTAAGATTTGTGCTTGAGGTAGTTCTATATCTAATTTGGCTTGTAAGTCAGGAATCATGGCATTGGCGGCTGAAAAATCTTTCGCCTTTACCATCGCTTGTGCAAAATAGGGCGCGCCTTTTTCACGTGCAGCCATGTTGTAATAGAACGAAGGAAAGTTGCCGCCAACAAGCCAATTAACATTTTCGATGTCGTCATATTCGGCCAGAATATGATCAACCGATTTTGTTGCTTCTGCTGTGGCAAAAATGCTGGCTTGCGGGGGAAGATACAACTTAATTTCAAACATATCACGGTCTGATGGTGGAAAGAATTGCTCCGTTAATTGTGAGGCACTCCAAAAGCCAGTAAGCGGTAAAACACACACTAACAATGCAGTGATTAGCGGGTGTTTAATTGCAATACGGACACTTTTTTCAAATTTTTTACTTAACCTAGGTAGAGTAACACCGCTGTGATACCAACGATGGCTATTTACTCCAGATGGTAACCAACGTGATGCAAATCCTGCCACAATGGTGTGAGAGACAAGATAAGAACCCACTAACGAGAACGATACGGTAATCGCAATGGCGCCAACAAACTCGCCTGCTGGTCCTGGCATTAAAATAATAGGGGTGAAAGCTAAAACAGTGGTTAAGGTTGAGCCTAGCAGTGGTACCCATAAATGGTTCAGTGCATTCATCGCTGCATTGATTTTATCGATGCCTTGTTGACGGTAATGCTGAATGGTGTCGACCATCACAATTGCATTATCGACCATAATACCAAGGGCAACAATCAAGCCTGTTACCGACATTTGATTGATGGGCAGCCCTGTAAACTTCATCATTGCTAAGGTGAGTAAGCTCGTTAGTGGTAATGAAAGAGCCACAATAATGGCTGAACGAACACCTAACGTTAGCAGCAAAACAATTAAGATGATCGTGAAACCCATTAATAGACTTCGAGACAGATCTGATAAGCGGGTTTCTGTGTAACTTTGTTGTTCAAACAGGATGTTGATTTTAACGTTACTTGGTAGCTCTTGCTGGAAAGCATCTAAGAAGGTATGCACACGGTTAGACCAGAGATCAACACGTAAATGCGGTTGCATACGTGTTGCTATAATAACGGCTGGCTGACCTTGTACGATTGCCATCTCTGCAGGAGGAGAGGCTTGGCGGCGTTCTACATCAGCAATATCTTCTAAGCGAATAACATGCCCACTATCATCGATTGCGACAGGTACACGGCGAATACGATCTAAGGAATCGAGAGAATCAGAGACTTCTAGTGCGAATCTGTTACTGCCATTTACCAATTCTCCTGCTGAGTTTTTTGCGTCAGCCCCGCTGATTGCTTCAGCAATTGATATTGCTGAACGACCTAATGCATTCGCGATAATAGGATCCATACTCACAAGAACTTCTTCATCAGGTAAACCGTACTCATCGACAAACTCTGTGCCGCTAAGTGTGCGTAAGCGATTACCTAATTCAATACCATAACGTCGTAAAGTAAGAAGATCGGGTTCAGTATTACCTTGCCAAGTGAGTGCAGTAATAATGGTGAAGGCATAAGCATGATCGGTATCTAAATCAGGGGCTGAAGTACCTTGAGGTAGTACAGGTACAACGTCAGAGAGCTGATCTCGCGCTCGCGACCAAACGGGGTCAGAATCCATCACCTCGTCTTTCAGCTCGATTGTAATCACCGAGATACCAGGGCGAGATACTGATGATAATGTTTTTATTTCATTAAGTTGGCGTAAGCTGGTTTCAATTTTTTCTGTCACCAATGCTTCCACACGCTCAGCTGTTGCGCCGGGATAATGTGTAACAACACTGCCAATTCTATTTTTGATGATAGGATCTTCAGCACGAGGTAGTGCACTTAATGCTGAAAGACCACTCACAATCAGTAATGCAACAGCGAGAATGAGCAGCCGAGTATTACCAAGAATATGTTTCATTCTTAAACCTCGCTATCAATCAGTGGGAGTGGCAGCTTTTTTGGCAGCCAGCTCTTTTCAGATATAACGACAGTTTGCCCCGGCACTAAACGGTGTAGTCCATTAGACACTAATTTTTCGCCAGCATTAACCGCGCCGCTGATATACGCTTGTTTGCCATTTGCATATAAAACTTGTACTGAACGGCGCTCAACGCGAAGTGTTTTTTTCGAACTTTCTAATGCATTGTTTTCATCTGCTGACTTTTCACTGAGAACATACACATTCCATACGCCCCTAAGCCCATCGGTCATCGCTGAAAGCGGCACCCAGTACCCATTATCAGCGTGTTTGTCGTCGAGCTGTAAATATGCTAATTCACCATCGATAGCAGTAACAGAGTCAGGCAGTTCGAAACGCAGGGTAATAGAGCGAGAATTCAGATTTACACTGGCACCAGGGTTTAATAGTGTTGTTGTGTAACTCTTATCACCAATACGTAGAATCCATTGCTTCTTACCATCACTATTCGTCTTTGTATTATCGCGGTTTTTAGTATTTATAAACGAGGGTTGAGATAGTTGGTTAATACGTGCAAGTTGCTTGGCGGGAATACCAACATGTGCCTCTTTACGATTACTTGAAAGCAGCGTTAGGGTAGGTGAACCCGTATTCACAACATCACCTTTAGAGATGTAACGTTCACCAATGGTGCCGCTATAAGGAGCGTAAATCGTTGATTTTTCTTGTTGTAATCGATTCGCCGCTAAGGTAGCCCCCACTTGACGATAATTTGCCCGCAAAGCATTACGTTGGCTGTTCAAGTTATCGATTTCAGATTCAGCACTGAACCCTTTTTTCTTTAATGTATTTTGGCGTTTTAGGTTTGCATTAACTAATTCTAGTTGGGCGGTAATCTGCGCTTGCTGTGCAGTTAACTGATCTGCAGAGGTTTTTAACAGCTGAGTATCTAATACTATGAGTGGATCACCTTCTTGAATTTTGTCGCCGACATCAACAAAAATCTGCGCTATTTTCCCACCGAGTTCAAAACCTAAATTGGATTGCTGACCTGCCTGAACAATGCCCACGTATTCACGAGTAACCATATAATGATTTGATGGCACTAAGGTCATTGCATTGACACTGACGATATGTAGTTGCTCTGCTTGTGCTGCTGGCTCAGAGTTCGAACTGTTACATCCACCCAGAAATGCAGCAAGTATCAGTACGTGTAATGTATATCGCGATGATATCCGTGGCATGGTAATTTTTCCTAATTGGGATTACTCTAAAACTAGACGGTCTAGTCTATATACATATTTGATTCAGGTTTCGATCACAGAGCATTTGAATCAAACTAGACTTCTCAGTCCACATGAGTAAAAAATATACGATCGGAACTAGACTGTCCAGTTTGATTGTACTAAAAGTGATAATAAGTTGTTTTATTAATGGTGACCGTAGTGTTGAGTCCAAGAAGTGAGCAAAAACGACAACAAATTTTACAAGCAGCAGGAGAGCTGTTTTGTGAGCAAGGTTATGCGATCAGCATGGATGCGATAGCAGTAAAAGCGCAAGTATCGAAACAAACAGTGTATTCACACTTCAAAACGAAAGATGAACTTTTTGAAACGTGCATAAAAGCAAAATGTTCAGAAAATCAGTTAGATGGAAGGTTGATCGATGACCCAAGGCCGATTCGTGAAGTCTTGTGTGATTTTGCTTTTTCTTTTCAAAGCATGTTGTTAACGAAAGAAGCCCAGCATACGTACAAAACGGCTATTAGCCAACGAGATAGCCACCCCCAACTCGCGAAGGTATATCTTAGCGCTGGACCTAAAGCGACAGCCGATATGTTGGCTGATTATATTCAATATTTTATCGATAAAGGTGTACTGAATGTGCCTATACCGGTTCATGAAGCTGCGATGCAGCTATTACTAATGTGGCATGGAAGAATCGTTTATTGGTCTTACTTAGGTGAGAGCAATGGAGAAACAGAAGAAGAACGCAGAACCTATTTAAATAGCTGTGTGGATCTTTTCTTAGCTGGCTATGAAGTTAAAGCATAGATTTTCAATTTCGTTACTCGTGTTAGCTGTGTAGTAAATGTTAAGGCTCATCATCTCTTGCCGTTAGTAAAGAGATAATGGGCTTTTCTTATATAAAAATACTGAATCATAAGTAACGCTTATCAATTGGTTAAGAATTAGTGATTAGCTAGAAATGCTGCAGTTGGTTAAATTACCCGCATACCAAGGACGTCAATGTTTGCAATGAATATTGGCAACGAGACATGGAGACTCTCTAATTATTTCATCTGCTCAGCATAAGGGTTATACGGTATGAAAAAGCTAACGATTGCAGCAACAATAGTTATTTCTCTCGGTTTAATGGGGTGCTCTGGTCATGGTGCCTTGTCGTATAACACGAAGCCTGTTGTGATGGATAAAGATGAAAATTATGATACGGCATATCAAGAGTGCCTTGGTTTTGCCGATGAAGCGACAGGTAGTAAAGTTGCAGCCCGTCGTAATGGTGCTCTGCTAGGTGTTGGCTTAGGCGCGGTAGCAGGAGCTGCTACGGGTGAAGGTATTGCTAAAGGTGCAGCCATTGGTGGTGCAACTGGTGCCGTAAGTGGTGGTCTTGCTGGTCGAAGTAAAGATTTGAATGATGCTGATTACGTTGTTCGTAATTGTTTAGAGAAAAAAGGGTATACCGTTCTAGATAAGCGTGATGATTAATTAGCGAACACGACAGTTCAGTTTAATACTGCCCATACTTACTTATTCCGATAATAAGCAAGTGTGGGATTTTTTGTTTTAATCTTTTGTGATTCCAAATCACAACGGTAGTTAATGCAATTAAATGTCAGCTTATCTGATCAGATAGCTCATTTTGATGACTCATTTTTGAGAATAATGCCTAAAAATTCTTACTTTTAAGATAAATGAAAAATAGAGCTACCTAGCATACTATTGAGCATTTTTTTGCCTTTCAGATCACATTTTACTGCTATGTTTATTTTGTGTGTTTCAACATCATCAATATAAATTACGAGGTGATCATGAAGACTTGGTCCATCAGTAAAGTATGTGCATTACTGGTCGCTATTCCAGGATTAATGCTTTCACAACAAGTTGATGCTGCTTCAAGTCGCCTGCAACAAATCATCGATCGTGGTGTATTAAAAGTTGGGACAACGGGGGATTGGAACCCGATGACTATCCGAGATCCCGCAACAAATTTTTATAAAGGATACGATATAGATATTACAACCGAGCTTGCTAAAGATCTTGGTGTAACGGTTGAGTATGTTGCTGCTGAATGGAAAAATCTCGTTAATGGTGTAGTGACAGATAAATATGATATGACGGGCAGTGCCTCGCTGAATATGCATCGAGCCAGAGTGGCAGGTTATAGTCAGCCCTATTTTTACTTGGCATTTGTTCCTGTTATTCAAGAAAAGAACATGACGCGTTTTAATAAATGGAATGATTTCAATAATGTTTCAGTAACTGTTGCTTCTTCACTTGGCACAGTACAAGAAAGTATGGTTAAAGAATTCTTTCCTAAAGCAAAACATAATGTGATTGATTCAGAGGTTCGAGACTATCAGGAGCTCTTAGCGAACAGAGCAACGGTTATTGTGACGTCTAATGTAGAAGCGGCAACAATAACGCGCAAGTTCTCTCAACTCAAAATTGCAGATGTAAAAGGAATGCGTAGACCAACACCCATCGCGATGTTGTTACCACGTGATGACCAAGTATGGATAAATTATATTAACCATTGGGTTGAGTTAAAAAAGACGCAGGGTTTTTTCGAACGTATTGCTAAAAAGTGGGGACTGGTGCACTTAGAGCGTTAGCGCTAATACCATGATGTAAAGTCAGGTAAATAATAAAAATAGAAATGTAGACAATTAATCGTTTCAGGAAGAAACAACCTATACCAATCTGGATAAGTAAATGGTCATAAATTTGCGCAAGAAAAATCGGTAAGAACAAGGCAGAAATTGAAGTAACTAGTGGTTCTAATTATAAAATTTCTAACGCTGTTATTATCGATTTTAACCAGCAAGAATGAACAGGTACTTATTTAGGTTGGTATTACCTCTAATTTGGGTGAGAAGGAAGCCGCTATTATTTAGCGGCTTTTTTATATCAACTGTCCCGTCCTGAGATAAGTTGACACATTGGAGACTTATCTATGAATACTTCAAGAGTAAACGTGACTTCAGGGAAGCTATAGACCAATTTTTTACTGTCACTCTTCCAGAGATCGCCGGCTCATTGACGTCTCGGCTTAATGATAACTTTCAGGTGCTAAATTCTGCATCTTCAAGTTGATTGGGTATATTGCTAGATGCAAAATACTGCATTTGAATCTATAGTTTGATCGGTTTGGTTATATTTTCTGGATAGGAAGAAAAGGATTGTTAGACAAATTTTGATCAGCGTACATATTGAAATTGTCTTCAGAAATACGTTTTACAGAGTGTTTATTACATAGACATCTATAAAAAATAGCTTGTATAAGCGTCGATGTTCACAAGTAATATCTGTAACAACATGCCGCCAGCAAACGTTGATTTGTAAGGGATTAAATAAACACATTTTATTCTTACACATGTTTGATGGAGTACTTTTATGGTAACAAGACGACGCCTGATACAGATAGGTATTTCGAGTATAGGAACGCTTACTTTGTTCTATACCAATTATAACTTTGGAGCAAAAGGTAAAGGGTCTTCTGATGATGATAATATTGCTAGCCCAGCAACAACCCCCTTCAAAGATGCGCTGCCTTTACCTTTCCCACCGCTAGATGTGGGTAATCAACATCAATTAGATGTACCTGCCAATGCAAGGCATTTTGAGATGATTGAAGAGCAGGCAATGGTAAGTATGCACAGTGACCTACCTGAAACATCGATATGGCGCTATCGAGACACAAATGTTGAGCCAAGTAATGCTACAGCCCTCGGACCGATTTTTATGGTTAAAATGGGAGCCGATAAACAGCCTATTTGTGTGCGTTTCAATAATCACTTACCAATAGACCATAAAGGGTTTGGCTTAACACATACCACGGTTCATTTTCATGGTGGGCATATTGAATCCCGCTCTGATGGATTTCCGGAAGATATTGATAACTTAGGTTTTCATCCAATATTTGAACGCGGTGGTTTTTATGATTATCGCTATGATATGGAAGATCCAGGTTATTCAACAGATGAAGCACATAGCTTTGATCGTCCATCGACACTTTGGTATCACGATCACTTTTTTGATTTTACCGGACCCAATGTTTACCGTGGTCTTGTTGGTTTTTTTCTTATCTTTGATGAGCTTGATACTGGTGATGAAAATGATACCAGCGGATTGCAACTACCGAGTGGTGAATTTGATTTACCCCTTGCATTTCAAGATAAACAATTCGCACGTGATGGCTCATTACTTTATAACTCTTTCGATCATAACGGGTTTTTAGGGGATAAGTTTTTGGTCAACGGAATGATTCAGCCTTTTCATCGTGTACAACGCCGGAAATATCGAATTCGCTTATTAAATGGTTCTAACGCAAGGTTTTATCAATTATTTATAACTGACAAAGATCGAAATACTTATCCATTTGACATAATTGCGACTGACGGTGGTTTATTTTCATCCCCTATCAGAGGTCGAGAGTCAATATTATTAGGATCGGCAGAGCGCCGAGAGATTATTTTCGACTTTTCTCAATTCGAAGCGGGAACTGTAATCTTTATTGAAAATAGATTGCGACAAGAAGACGGACGCGGTCCAAAAGGTGACTTCTTACGACCTGATACCCCCAATAAAGGACCTCGGTTACTTAAATTTATCGTTGAGGGAGGGGACGTTGAAGATAACAGTCTTGTTCCTAATAGCCTACGACCCTTTGATCCTATTTCTAAAGCAGAGTTGAAACGCGCCAAAGTCAGTGAGTTTGAGTTTGACAAGAAACAAGGCGCATGGACGATTAACGGAAAGTTGGCTGATCTCTCAAGACCAATGGTAAGCCCTGTGATGAACCAACCTGTTATCTGGCGCTTTATTAATAAATCTGGTGGCTGGTGGCATCCTATCCATGTTCATCTTGAATTTATGCGAGTGATCAGCCGTAACGGTAAAAGGCCGCCTTTAGAAGAAAGAGATGGTATGGCGAGAAAAGATACCATTATTCTTGGTCCAAATGACGAGGTTGAAGTCTTCATTAAATTCAGAGATTACCCCGGTCCGTGGGTATTTCATTGTCATAACCTTGAACATGAGGATATGCGGATGATGGCACGATTTGATGTTAAGCCAGAGGAATAGTGAATGAAAGTTTTACTGATCTTAATGGTTGTTGGGGTAGGCTTGATTGGGGGCTTTGAATATTTTGCAAAGACCCAGACAAACAGGTTTAACAATACTGTTGCCGAAGAGGTGACATCAACATTTCCGTCCGTAAGAATGAAAGGCTATTTACCCAATATTGAACTGATAAATCAATTTAATGAGCCTGTGAGATTTTATGACGATTTAGTCAAAGATAAAGTGGTACTTATTAATTTTATTTATACAAATTGCGGCGGTATTTGTGTTCCTACGACTTCAAGGTTGGCTAGAGTACAGGAAGAGCTAGGTGATAAACTGGGTAAAGATATTTATTTTTATTCAATCACTTTGGATCCTGAATTTGATACTCCTGAACGTCTTAGACGTTATGCTGACGTATTTTCGGCGCAACCCGGTTGGTTATTTTTAACAGGAGAGTATGACGATATAGAAAGGCTTAGGCGTAAGTTAGGTGTTTATGACCTTGACCCGATAGTGGATGCGGATAAAACGCAACATGCAGGTATATTGGTTTATGGGAATGAGCCTCAAGGAACATGGGTTGCTATTCCTTCCCTTATTTCACCTAAAGATATTTTAAAGGCAATTTCAAAAGTGATGTAAATCATGTATTCGTTGTCTTATTCGCGTACTAGCCGTTAATCGAGATTGTCATACCATATTGCAGATACAAAAAAGTCGACCTTGTGGCCGACTTTTCGTATTTATTACATTTAGCACTTACAACATCAACTTAATATCAATAACGTTATACGCTATGTAACGTTAAGCAGTTTGTGCGTCTTGTGGTATTTCATTACGCGCTTGTACAACAAGGCTGAAACCAATCAGAGCGACAAAACCTGTTACGAACATGGCTGTTGTTACCGTAATTAGTCCATGTGCAGTGAATGCTGATACTAATGCACTTGCTGCAACACAAACCATTGTTTGCATAAAGTTAAGTAAGCCAGCTGCTGTCGCACTACAGTTTCTGAATTCTGATAACGCTTGGCTAACTACGATTGGGTAAATCGCGCCATTTGCTACCGCTAAGAAGCAGAATGGAAGCAAGATTGGCCAAATTGATGTTGGTGATGTGCTTAGTGAAATCAAGAACATCATCACTACCGTGGTAACGAATAGCGTTAGTAACCATGGCAAAATCTTCTTGCTTTCATATTTAGCTAATAGTGTACGGCAACCGTAGCCACCAACAATAAAACCAACTGTTTGTGGGGCATAGCTTAAGCCGATATCAGCGCCTGAATAACCCATTGCTCCCATAATAAACGGTGAGCCTGTTAAATAAGCAAAGAACGCTGCAGAACATGCTGCAAAAATTAGCATGTTGCCGATGAATTTTTTTGAACTTAAGATTTGCTTGTAATCTTTCTTTAGCTGGACGAATACTTTTTCATGGTTTTTAGCGGTTGGTGCACTTTCAGTCTCTTTCAGTGACATAATCGCTAAAACAGCACCAAAACCAACAAGAGAGACAAAAATACTACGCCAGCCGAATTGACCTTCAAGCATTGCACCCGCTAGAGGAGCAAGTGCCGGAGATAAGGCTACTAGCGGCATGATTGTCGCAAACACGCGTTCAGATACTTTACCTTCGTAACGGTCAACCACAACTGCTTGCCAAATAACGGTTGCACTACATGCACCTAAAGCCTGTGCAAAACGTGCTACAAGAAACATTTCTACGTTCGGTGCAAAAGCACATAATACCGAAGCGACACTGAATAATGTCATACCGCCAATTAAGACTTTAATACGTCCAATGCGGTCTGAAAGTGGTCCGTAGATTAACTGCCCTAACGCCATACCAAGAAGGAAGATACTTAAAGAGAGACCAATAAGTGATTGTGTTGTACCAAACTCTTCTTGAATTGTTGCAAATGCAGGTAAATACATGTCTGTTGCGAGAAACCCTAACATACTAAGGCATGCAAACCAGGCTAGGGTGATTTTTGATGGTTGGTTTTTCATTACGCTTTTCTTTTAATCAAATAACATTGCGGCAAGTTTAATGGTGGTTTTACTTGCTGTGAAACGGTAATATTTCAACATTGCTTTCAAAAAATTTGATGTGATATGTTTTCATACAATGATCTGCAAGTTATTGATGTTGTCGCTAGACGTGGCAGCTTTTCCGCTGCGGCAGAAGAATTACATAAAGTACCAAGTGCAATTAGTTACACTGTTCGATTAATCGAAGAGCGTTTAGCTGTCGATTTATTTGTTCGCTTGCACAGGCAGGTCAAATTAACGCCAGCTGGCGAGTATTTTGTCGAAGAAGCACGCAAATTAATTAAGCAAATGGAATTGATGCGCTTGCAAACACAGCGTGTAGCGAATGGTTGGTCGCAAAGTGTCTCTGTTGCTTTAGATACCGTGGTAAGGGAAAGCCGAGTAAATACCTTAGTGCGTGATTTTTACGTTGCCTTTCCTGATGTGGAATTGCATTTGAGTATGGAAGTGTTTAATGGTGTCTGGGATGCCCTCGCTGATGGCAGAGCAGATTTAGTTATTGGTGCTACCGCTGCTGTTCCTGTGGGTGGTGCGTTCGATTATCGTGATATGGGAACGCTCACGTGGAAATTTGTGGTGAGTAAAGATCACCCTTTAGCAAACGTAGAACATAAACTTACCGCAGAAGAGTTAGTTCAGTATCCGGCAATTTGCCTTGAAGATACGGCGCGTACGTTGCCTAAACGTGTTACCTGGATAATGGATAACCAGCGCCGAATCATGGTACCTAATTGGTACAGTGCGCTACAGTGTTTAAAAGCAGGGTTGGGGATCAGTGTTGTACCTACGCATATGGCAATTCCTCGGATTGAATCGGGTGAATTAGTCGAAAAGCAGTTAGTGAATAAACCCGCGGTTAGCCCATGTTGCCTTGCATGGAATACTGAATGCGTAAACCCTGCACTTGAATGGCTACTCGCTTATCTGGGTGATAGTGAGCAGCTTCACCGCGAATGGATGCGTTAAAATTGGTAGACTTTATATAAGTGCTTTATTTTAGTTTGCCTATTTTGTAGTCGTTAACAGTGCTTGGCATTTTTCTCTTAGCAAATCTCGTAATAGTAAAATAGCAGGAGTAACCTGTTTTCGACTTGGGCACATTAGCCATAAACTTGTTGGTTTTACATAGTAATCGGGCATTAGCTCGATTACTCGACCTGCATTTAGATCATGGCTTAAATCTAAACGTGATTTTAGCGCTATGCCTTTACCAGCAACGGCCCAACGTTTAACAATATCGCCATCGTTACATTTGCGATTACTGCTCACTTTGATTTTATATTTGGATTTAATACTGTCATCATGTAACGAGGCTACCTATATGACCAAACTGTGTTATAAGCGGTGTTCCTTGGATATAAGTGGTTATCCCAATGAGTACAAGGGCTGAGCGAATTTTTAGACCGAGAACAAGAAAATGATAAAATCACAAGAAGTGACCACAAAATAATTACAGGGCTCGCAAGATGAGCAAATTAAACGAGCCCTTTTGAGTTAACTTACAGGTGTTTGCTTGGCCCTTTGAAGAACTCTTACCATGCGACCTATAACATGAAACCTCTTAAGTTCTTCTTTCTCGATAAAGAACGGACTGTAAGCACTATTGTCACTGCGAACATAGTAGCCTTGTTTCATGAAATCATACTGAATCCGCTTCACCATTATCTCATCATCTATCCTAATTACGCAAACGCCGTCGCGCCCCTCTCTAGGATCATCGATTAACTTAACCAACATTAGATCTTCATCTACCAAAGTAGGTTCCATAGAGTCTCCATAAACGGGAACCACGGACAGTTTCGCTCCATTGAGGCCTTGGCTTATCAACCATTCCTTTGAAAAAGAAAACTCAGCAATAGGTGTCTCCGATACCACAAGGCAGCCAGTGCCTGCGCTGGCTCTTAAATCATACTGGGGAACGTGAATTAATTCGTTAACCCTTTCTACCTTGATGGCGGCAGATTCTATTCCTGTTGCTAGCCAGCTAATATTTCTACCTGATGCCTCTGCTATTAGCGCAAGTCTATCTAGAGTTGGGTAAGACTTGCCGCTCATGTAATCCCTTAAAGTCTTATCCGAAAGGTTGCACTTTCTAGCGAACGACATTATTGAGTCATTACCAATAACCTCTTTTAACCTTTCTTTAAAGGGGATTATTTGTTCGCTAGGAATAATCCCTAAGGGATTATTTTGCGAGATTAAGGATTTTTCTCCGGAACTCGTTGGTACATCTAGCTTTGTCATTAGAAACCCTTAAATAAAACACAAGGAGAAAAATCCGTAGTGGTGTTGACATCCGGATTTTTCGTCGCTATATTAATTACACCAACAAGCAACACGATATATTTACTCGGGCGTGTAACCCGCAAGGATATCAAAATGCAAACAAATGATCATGACTGGCATGACGCTGATGTGAAATGCGCTCTAGAGAAGCTAGGGACAAATCTTTCGGCATTAGCAAGAGCGAATGATTTAGCCCCAGCAACATTGCGAAATGTATTCCGTATGCGATGGCCAAAAGGGGAGCGAATTATTGCTGATGCACTTAATGAAAAGCCTGAGTCAATCTGGCCTAGTCGTTATGACAAGAAAATTGCGTAGGTGTATGTATGTGGTTAACAGCAAAAGAATGTACTGGTCTGCCAGATATGCCGACGAATGTTCATAATATAAGAGCCAAGTTAGATAAATTATCATCGAGAGAGATCGGTTTGGCTGCTGGCGAGAGTTTTCGCAAGCGCCAAGGTTCAAAAGCATTTGAATATCATATCGATTGCTTGCCAACCAAGACGCAACAATACCTTCGTGAGATGCAAGCAAAGAAAGAAATTGCCGCCGCACGGGAAAAGTTTAGCGTTCTTAAGCAAATGAAAAATGCCGAGGAAGCAGACTCACTTTCACCCGACGAAAAAGCACTGGCAATGAATAGCATAACTGGTGCGCGCAAAGCTAGATGCCTTGCTCGTGCAGAAGTTCTCAGTGCTTGCGATATCTATATATCGAAGGTCGAAGAAGGACGAACCCAAGCAACAAAAGATTTTGTTTGTCTCTTTAATTCGAAAGAGCTTGAGTTAGATGAAGGTACATATGCTGTGCTGGGGGGCTCTATTAGTGATGCTTCTGTTCGTCGTTGGAGGAAGTGGTATAGAGAAGGCGGTCTAGCAGCCTTAGATTCTCGTAAAGCATCAAATAAGGGTGCGTTCATCATTGAGGTTCAGCCTGACATGAAAGAGTTCGCGGTGGCATTTATCGCTGAATTCCCACATGCAGAAGGCATGAAAATGCGAAAGGCCATTATGGCGCAATTTAGTGGGACTTCCCTCGATATTCCTTCTTTAACGTCAACTCAGCGTTGGTTGAAACGATGGAAGGAAGAAAATGCCAGTCTTTATATGAGCATAAAGAACCCAGACCAATGGCGCAGTACGTACATGGCAGCATTTGGCTGTATTAGTGATGGCATTAATGAATTGAATCAGTTGTGGGAGCTAGATGCTACCCCTGCGGATTTATTGTGTACTTTGCCAGATGGTAGTGAGCGTCGTTATCACCTCACAGGTCTCATCGACGTATGGTCTCGACGCCCAATGCTAATGGTTACAGAGACACCAAGAACGGAATCGAATGCGGCCTTGATGCGCCGTGCCATTCTTGAATTCGGAAAACCTGCGGGCGTCAAGTTGGATAATGGTTCTGATTATGTATCGCGAGGAATGCTCTGCGTTTTGGATGCACTCGATATTACCTATGACATATGTACCCCCTTTAGCCCGTGGGAAAAGCCGCATATTGAACGTTTCTTTCGTAGCTTTAGCCACGACCTTTTAGAGTTAAAGCCTGGCTTTGTCGGTCACAATGTTTCAGAGCGTAAAGATATAGAGGCGCGTAAATCTTTTGCTGACCGTTTAATGAAAGGAAAGAAAAAGGATAAAGATAGAGAAGTCATTCGCGTCAATATGACACCAGAAGAGCTTCAAGTATTTTGTGATGATTGGGTTAACAGCGTTTACATGCATCGTGAACATGGATCCTTAAATACCAGTCCATTTGAGAAGGTCAATAGCTATAACGGTGCGATTGTTCGCGTTGAAAATGAGCGCGCGTTAGATCAGCTGTTATCTGTACCGACCAGTGGTGGTATTCGCTCTGTTAGTAAGAAAGGTATCAGGATTGACGGTATCCACTACAGTGCTCCTGAGTTGTCGCTGTATATCGGGCATCAAGTTCAAACGCGTTACGACAAAGATGACCTAGGACGTGTGATTTTAAGCGAGCTCGACGGCACGTTTATCTGCATTGCAAACAGTCCTGAATACGAAGGCCTTAACCGTGCAGATGTTGCTGCTGAAGCGAAGCGTCTACAGCGTTCGGCATTAAGTGAGGCCAAGAAAGCTATCAACCGATCTAAGCGTAAATATAAAACCCGAGATGTTGCTGACCGCATTATTGATCACGCTAAAGAGCAAGTTGCGAGTGTAGTCGCCATGCCAAAAAGAACCGAATTTTTTAATAACGCCTCCCTTCAAGGTGCCGCTGATGCAACACAGGCGCTAGAAAATGAAGGGAAGTCAGATATCCCACAGTTGACGCAAAAGGATTTCGATATCCTGCGGGATTTACATCGTGAGTCTCAGAAAGAAAATGAAACAGAAGAGACACGTTTTTTACGGTGGCTGGAGTTGAACGACAAGGTGGAAGTTGGGGAACAGCTAGATGAGGTTAATACACACTGGAAAAAACGCTATGAAACCACTCCTGAATTTAAAGGCCGTTACATGGTCTGGGAAGATTTCGGCGACAGCGCATTCCGCTAAGTAACACTGCCGCCAAAAAACAACTACGGAGAAAACTATGAAGCATAAAATTATTCCTGTCAAGAATGTAGCCCGTTTAGCCAGTGCTTATCAGGCGCTCGAAGACCGACCTTTTAATACACCGGGTATGGGGTTGGTCTGGGGAGACTCAGGGCTAGGGAAAACAACCGCCACGACGTGGTTAATTAACCGCTGTAACGGTGTTTACGTTCGCGCGCTAGCCCTATGGAACGCATCTGCAATGATACGTGCCATTGCAGAAGAATTGGACCTAGATACGAAAGGAACCCGTGCCGCTCTTGAAATGCGTGTAATAGAAAAGCTAGCTGAAACGCAGCGCCCCCTCTTTGTTGATGAAGCCGATCATATTGTTGGTAATGAACAAATGATGGAGACATTGCGTGACATTCACGATCTCTCAACCGTGCCTGTATTAATGATAGGTATGGGGCAGATGCGCAAGAAGATTGCTCGCTATGCCCAACTTGAAAATAGAATTATGCACTGGATTGAGTTTGCACCTTGTGACCATGACGATGCAGTAACGATGGCTAAGGGAATGTGCGAGGTCGAGATTCAAGATGACTTACTTAATGAGCTGATTGCAGCGACGCGTGGAGAGATTCGACGTCTTGTTGTTGGTCTGGCGCAGATTGAGCAAGAAGCAAAAATCCAAGGGCTTTCAATGATTGGTAAATCGCAGTTTAAACGTGATTTCTTCCTTGGTCATCGGCCAACCAAGCGAGGGCATTAATTATGGGCGTAAAAGCTACTTATCAATCTGGCAACTCAAAACAAAAGATGTGGCAATCCATGCGTATTTTAGGTGTGTTCACTCCGTCAGATATTGCACAAACCGCCGAGGTTAGCTTGAACTATGCAAGTGTGTTTGTGGGTGTACTACGAAGAGCGGGTTATCTCAAAAAAGACCCAAGTAAAAATGGCCCTTTTGCTATGTATCGCTTACTGAGAAATACAGGTCCGCATGCGCCGCGTCATTGGACAAAAGAGCGATGTGTTTTTGATTTAAATAAGGCGGTTGTTTATGTGCTGGATTGAAGCATTAAAAACAGAATGTGAACAACACGGACAGGCTGAAATTAGCAGACGTATTGGGTACAGCAAAGCGGTCATTAGCCAGGTACTAAACGGGAAATACAGCAACGGAAATATTGAGCGAGTGAGAGAACGTGTTGAAGGTGCGCTACTTGGTAAAACAGTAGATTGTCCAATGCTAGGTGATATCACGTTAGATGTGTGTCAAAGCCATCAAAACCGAAAGTTTTCAGTGACAAACCCAATGCGCGTTCAAATGTATCGGTCATGCCGAAGCGGCTGCCCTCATAGCTCGCTGTGTAAGGGGGAATAGCAATGTTTCGACATTATGGGCGTATTGATACCAACTTCAAAGGCATTGTCACTATTGCTCCAGAAACTCTTCAATGTTTACTCATTAATGGGAGTGTTAGCGTGCCTTTCTCTTGTATTCAATTTGACGTTGACGAAGGTGATTATTTTTTGTGTTTTCAGATCAATAGTCTCAATAAAGAAGCTAGCGTTGAAATAACAATTTTTGCATTGGTGGTAACTATGAGTCATGTGCTCTTCGATATCGTATGTGGTGATTTGGATGAACACTGGTCAGCTGTAAAAGAGGATTACATAAATGATGAAGCTTAATGAACGCCGTCGCGCAGTGAAAAATGCCGTAGCACTGCTATGTAGAGCAGGCAGCGAAATAGTTGCTTTTAATCTTTCGTACTCACGTCCAGTCATTGAAATTAACTTTCCAACCGTTCGCCTTTCACAGAAAGCGGTCGCCATCGTTGAGCGTGTTGGTGGTGCTGCAAGTCGCACCATTTATGTCGCACGCTTTAATAGCTGTGTTATCCGCTGGACCGATGGTTTACCAGAAGCGCAAACCGAACAATGCAAGGCGCTCGTTAGCCATCTTAATGAGTACAGTACTGCCACCAATTCGGTGTGGCCTAAAAACTTTTGATAAGGATTACCACATGCTTGTTGAAAAGATTATTGAGCAGTTGCGCGACCACCCAGCCACGAGAACTGAACTAACCGTTAGTGTTGGTGGCGCATCAAAAAGAGGTGTTCACGGGCGATTACAAATGCTTATTGCCAGGGGGTTTATTACCCGTTCAAACAGAAAGCCTTATGTGTACACCTTAGTGACAGAGGTTGGGTTATTTATTCCCTGCCCTGCGTGCCGTCGAGTGCGGCCATGTTGGGTGTTGACTGGCGGTGTATGTAATTACTGCCGCAACTTAAAAGGCGCATGGATTAGCAAGGTTGAGGGTGCGAAGGAGCCCATCCCCAAAAAACAACGCGCAGCAAATACTCGCGCACAGCAATATAAAAACGATGATGCGGTATCAAGGGCCTTTCACAGGCTGCTGCGCTGCGCATCCATTGGAGGGGCTTGATATGGCAAAGATTACGCTGGAGTTTGGCCGCACCCCTGATGGGCGCATTGGGTTTAAAGGGTTAGCAGAGTTTACGGGGGATGCGGGGGTGGATGCAGTCACCTCTCAGATTACCCAAAACGTAGAAAGTATGTTGATTTCAATGGGTGTCGAGCGCAATACCGATGCCTTAAATATAACGGAAAAGGAATGAGTCATGGCGAAGCCAGCAATCAAGGCAAAAGTAATTATAACCATTAAAGAACACGCGAATGGTCAGTTTGAATTTGCGTGTTCAGAAATTCAAGGGAAGTCAGAGTTATTAAATGGTCTAGCTCACCATGTTGCGCTGCATCTTCCAAGAACGGTAGCAGCTGCTGCTAGAGATTTTCTCGAACCAAAAAAGGACTCAAACAATGCCTCATTCCACTAATCAAATCCCTGATGGTTACCGTGTAAATGCAATGGGCCACCTTGTACCAGATAGTCAAATAAAAGCCATCGACCTATTGCGTGATGATGTCGTTAAAAAAATCGTTGAGGATGCCCGTATTGAGCAGCAGCGCCTTGCTGCATTCAAAGCTGCGGCTATGAGTAACATCGCCGACTTTGTTGACTTGAGCGCTGAAGAGTATGGCGTTAATTATGGCGGAACCAAGGGCAACGTTTCACTCATGTCATTCGATGGTAAATACAAGCTGCAACGTGCAGTTGGCGAGCACCGCGTTTTTGATGAGCGTATACAGGCCGCAAAAGCAAAGATTGATGCCTGTATTCATCGCTGGTCAGAAGGGGCAAACGATCACATTAAAGCGTTGGTTGAGCATGCATTTCGCGTGAGCAAACAAGGTCATATTGATGTTAACCAGGTATTAAGCTTGCGGTCGCTAGACATCGACGATGCCGACTGGATGGAAGCAATGGATGCCATTGCTGACTCTATTCAAATTTCAGGGACAAGCACGTACTTGCGTTTGTATGAGCGTCAGAGCAACGGGCAATACAAGCAAATATCACTCGATATCAGCAAGCTATAAGGAATTATCGATATGGAAAAAATAAAAGCTTATGGATGGGGGTTGATTTTCACTTTGCTCGTAATGGCTGCATTTGTTTTTCAGTGGTCAGTTGTTGAGTTTGTATTGTGGTGCTTTAAATAACAGCAAGGAGTTAGCTACATGAACAAAAACTTAATCAAAGCGATTGAAGACTGCGGCCTAGACGTTAGCGATGTAACCAGCATTTTAGCTACGCACTTAGCGGTGATATCTGAAGGCTTGGTAATAACGGATATGGATGGCAGTGTCATTGATTTTAATGTCGAGGATGGCGTCATTGAATTGCCATTTACTGCCCCTGTATTAGTAAACAGTAATAATACGATTAAATATATAAATGGTTCTGAAAAGAATTATCAACACTCACCATCGCAAGAATACCCGTGGTTTTCCCATGACCCAGATGGCGACACATTTCTGTTTTTCAAAACGAAAGAAGAAGCAAGGTTGCATTCGAATGACGATATTCAATGTTATTTGGGTGATGTATGGGATGAAGGTGTAGAGAACGTAATGATTGGGCGCACTCATGGCGTATCAACCAAAACGAATATACGGCATACCGATGAAGACGGTAATGAATTGGCGCACGGCGCTTATATATGTGATTACGAAATTAAGCCTTTGGTGTAGTTAGCTTTCACCATGCGCGTGCAAGGCGCATGAGTAAGTTAACTGGTAGTGAGGATGGTAAAAAATGGACGGTTCAGGTTGGGGTGCGGTAATTATTACGTTTGGATTCATCTGTGCGATTGTTGGGTGGGTAGTTATAGAGTTTATCTTGTACTTACTCTCATTTGTAAATGTATCAATTGGATAGGTGAATAATATGCGTAATAAGTCATTCATTGCCGTACACAGTATTGGCGCGATTGAGAATGAAATATTTTGTGCAGAAGGTTTATTGGAAGAAGTCGGCACAGCCTATCCAGACGATTCTTTTGAAGATGGCTATGCCGCCGCCCTTCGCTGGATGATGGGAAAAGAGCCCTCTTCGGTTGAAGAAGAATACCGCTCGATATTGGATGGAAAGTTACTAGCAGTAATCAACGAAGGCGAATGACATGGCAACAACAAAATCAGCAATCACGAAAGAACAGTGGGAAAACCTTGAAGAAGAAATGGCAGGTTATTGGGTAGATGTTGAATTTAAGCTTAACGGCTATTTGGTCAGTATTAACCGTGTACGTTCTGGTGAGGGAAAAACAGAACTAGCCGTTTATATCGATGGCACCATTTGTGGTAGTTGGATGAGCGCAAGAACCAATGCCGAGCAAGATGAAGTTGAAGGATTGCCCACAATTATTCGTGATGTGTGGAAGCTCAAAACAAAGGCGTATTACACGCCGAAAAAAGTTAAAGAGATAGAAAAGATATTCGGCAAGCGTCGTGCAAAAAAAGAATTTCCAAAACTTCATGATCGCCATGGCTTTTATCTACCATATTTCCCGAAAGCCTCTGTGCTGTGTCGTCAGTTTAAAAAGCTAGAGGGATTAGAGTTGGTCAAAGCCGCATTTTTGACGCAGTAAATTAAGCGAAACAAACAAGGCCACCCCTTGTTTGTCTGCCTAGCATGGCGGCTAGGCACTGATGAGCAGCCATTATATTTACCAAGGAGTTATAAATGGAAAAGTTTCCACTGATGAGTTTTGATCGTGAAGCTGAAAAGCGCGATCTTATTGGCACGCTTAAAAGCGTTATCGAACAGGCTGTAGATGAAGATTGGTCATTTAGGCGTGTGATGCGTGAGATTGATCGAGATGTTGGTCGCCTTGAAGATGAAATAAAATATTTCAATAATATAGCTCGCGACAATATTATCCGTCGCGAGCTAGGGTTGCACGCTGATGAGAGAATTTCAGCAAAAGATGCAGTCTGTGTATTTAATCTTTTTGTCGAAGGCGGAGCGCCTCAAGAATAGCCGTTATGTTATCTAGGTGCCAATCAACATCTAGCACGCAGTTTGGGGTTTCTTTAAGCAGGTCCTCCTTATTGCTAAGAGTCAAACGGGTTGTTTCAAGGCATTCAAGAGCATCATCAACAGTTAGTACTTGTCTCTTAACCAGCTTGACTAATGTATTGGCTGATAAGGTGAATGTGGCTAGATCTAACTCTAGCTGAGCATTGTTGCTATTTGACATTTTTATCTCCTTTAAGTGTTTGTTTCGCACCAATAACTTATCAGGAGTCCGGCGGTCGCGAAAGCGCCGCCATTTTTTTTGAGAGGTAGTTATGAATAATCGCAATCGCCTAATTCAATTGATCCACGTCGGCAAGCGAGAGCTTGGTTTGGATGATGAAACGTATCGCGCCATGCTACAAGAAGTGGCGAGTAAAGTGTCATGCTCCAAGATGAGTATCAAAGAGCTTGAATTGGTAGTGGCTCACATGGAAGCTAAAGGATTTAAACGCCAAGCAAAGGTTGGTAAAACAGGCTTTAAACGTCGTTTAAGTCCGCGTTCTGGTAAAGCCAAACATGCCGAGATTGATAAAATACGTGCGATTTGGATCACTATGTATCAGCACGGTATCGTGCAAGACAAAAGTGAAACGGCACTAGATGCCTATGTAAGACGCATGACAACAAACATTGATCATGTTGGTTGGATGGATAGCCATCAAGCCTATGCTGTTTTAGAGTCATTAAAAAAGTGGCATACCCGCGCGTTGCGAGAATGGATGGTGGAAAATGGTCACGAAAAGTTACTGCAAATTCGTGCTGCAAAAAGTTATGCATCAGTCTTAATATGCTATGAAGAGGTAACAAATAAAAAATAATCCAAAGGTAATCTTGATACATCACCGCTTTAATCGGTTACAGTTTTCGTAATTGATTGAATGCGAGAGGATTAACCATGGACAAGCAAATTGATAATAATGACGCCACCGTTGATATGTTTGGTTTTGAAGGCGTCTCTTTATCTGATATTGAGCAGTTAACAGAAGAGCAAGACAGTAACCGATGGCCGGAAGCGATGCGAGACATGCACGATCTACTAAAGCGTCAATTAGAGAATGAGGGCGCAGACCCAGCCATCGCCATAAAGCAACTTAGCGAAATCTGTAAAACGTTTGGTGGAATGCAATTTTACTTGCCTCGCGGCCATCACCTTGAAGTGATGCTCATCCATTTAAATATATGGAATGACTTCACAGGTGATAATGTTGTGCAGTTGTCTAGAAAATATGACGTAAGCATGCAGCATGTTTACCGCGTGATTGCTAAAATGCGCAAACGTGAAATTAAAAAACATCAACCAGAATTGTTTTAGGGGAAAAAATGGAAGTTTTTATTATACCGATTGTAATTATTGCTAGCTCATGCTGGGTACTGCTTGATGCTAAGGCGAATAAATTAGGCAGTGTAGAGTCAAACACTCCATCACCGTTTAAGATGACCCTTGGATGCTTATTTGTGTGGATAGTTTGCTTCCCATATTACTTATTTAAGCGCAATAGTTTCATTGAAAAAGCACAAGAAAATCCTAATGCGGAAACTGTAACAAATGGGCAAAAAATCATTCTTACCCTTGCGGCCATATTTGTTTTAGGGCTTACTTATAAGGATTATATTGGTGGTGACGTTTCAACTTGTGACAGTATGGAAGTTATACAGCTAGTGAAAGATATAACGAAAGATAACTACGGTGATGGTTATACTTTTTCTGACTTTGGTCAGACAAACTATGATATGTCGGCTGAATCTAGGTATTGTCGTGTTGCGTGGGAGCGTGATGGACAACAAGGAACTATTGACTTTACTGTTGATTGGTTTAACGATAAGAAAGAAAGCATTTACGTTAATTTTCAATAATCCGCGTTAATCTCACCCAATCTAAATAAATAGCACAATCGAATAAACCCACTAAATCATTCGGTTGTGCCAAATGCCTTTCAAATATCCATTCTCCACTAAGGGCTACACGCCCCAATTCTGCCATGCCGTACACTTCATTCTTGAAAAAGAAGGTGGGTTGCGTGCTGATGGCGGTTACGTTAACGACCCCAAAGACCCTGGCGGCGAAACCAAGTATGGCATCAGCAAGCGCGCCTTCCCTGGTGTCGATATTGCCGCATTAGATATTAACCGTGCGGTACGAATTTATTACACCAACTATTGGAAAGCGGCATATTGCCACGAGTTTGCAGGCAATGTTGCGCTGTACCAAATGGATTCTGCCGTTCAGCACGGGGCTATCACTGCCATTAAATTGCTGCAAGAAATTGCAGGTACAAAAGTAGATGGCAGAGTGGGCCCCAATACCATTTCCGCCGTTAACATCAGTGATACTGAATGGTTGGTATCACGTTACGGTTTGCGCCGTGCTCGCTACTACACCCGCATTCTAAAAAACAACTACTCACAAACGCGTTATATCGAAGGATGGCATAACCGCCTTGCTGATTTAACCGATGCTGCTTGGGAGTTGGCTGCGTAATGGGTAGAAATTGGGATTTCTCAAAAACCAAAGGTCGAGACGATCGGCTAAATGCAGAACTCACCGCCTTTCAAGGTGGCGAGTCTGTGCCCAGTAGCCCACCACTTCATAGCCACGACGGCACCATGCAGCATTTTTATAATCAATCATGGAATGGCGTTTCTGCAATCGACATTCAACAGCATTGCCACCCTAAAAAGTCCATCGCCTTATCAAGTAACCGTCTATCCATGCTCAGGAGTTTACGCCAATGTCACTTGCACTAATTACTACCGTTGCCTCTATGGCGCTTGAGCTTGGTCCAGCCGTTATTCGTGGCGTGTCTGGTTTATTTGGTGGTTCAGAAACTGCCGATACCGTTGCCGATATTGTTGAAAAGGCTGACGGTTTGTTCGGTGCAAATAAAGACCAGAAGGCAAGCGCGATTCAACAAGAGCTTGCCAAGTTGCCATCCGAAAGCTGGGTTGAGCTTGAGCGCCTAAAGGTCGAACTGGAAAAAGAAACAACTCGCCGACGACAACTTGCCTATGAAGACACCCAAGCCAATCACCATGAAACCCAGCAAACTATTCGTGGAGGTGATGCTGCCAGTGATGAGGTAATTAGGCATACACGCCCGACCATTGCCCGTCGTTCGTTTGCCCTTTCTGTGTTGTACATCTTTGCGTTTGAAGGGCTGAAAGTAGCTGGTTATGGCGATGGGGCTGATGCGTACATGGCCGCAGGTATTGGTGTGTATGCGATGGCCTATTTTGGGTTGCGTACTGCTGATGGCTTTGCACCGTATTCAAAATCAAGCGGTGACAAAATTGCGGGTGTACTTGGAAGTGTGATCAAGGGGCGAAAATGACCGAAGCATTAGATCAGGCTCAAGAGTTTGAAACCCTATACCGTGATCAGTCGCTACGTCATCAGCTCGCATCACGACCACAAGAGTTGCCCGATGAAGATGAACATGGTCGTTATTGCCTATCGTGCGGGTTAACTATCCCACTAGACCGTCTTGAAGCTGCGCCCAATGCCGTTCGCTGCGTGCCGTGTCAAGCAGGTAAGGAACACACATAACATGGAAGAGCTGGTTAAAACATGGTGGCCCATGGTGTGGGCTGGCGTTATTACTGTCGCACAAATATTACTGACCTTGCTCTCTAAGACGTATGTCCGTCGTGAAGAGTTGGATGAAGTAAAGCAAGACGTCAGTAAGTTGAGGGAGGACGTTAAATCCCTCCCAACAGATAAAGAGCTCCATGCATTGAAGGTAGAAATAACAGAAATGCGGGGCGAGATGAAAGAATTACGGGCGGCATTAAAGCCAGTCGATCATTTAGCGCAGTTGCTGCTAGAGCAGCAGTTGAGTGTCGAAAAGTAAACGGGAGTGGTATGGAACTTGAGAAGTTCATGAAAGAAGATCAGCGCTTGGTGATTCTGCGTTCTCTGCAAGAGATGCCAGGTTATGAAGCAAATGAATCCATCATTGACTGCTGTCTGGATGGGTGGGGCCATCGGGTAAGCCGTGATGCGGTGCGTATGCATTTAAGTTGGTTAGAAGAGATGGCGCTTGTTTCGTTGCGCGATCTGGGTGACTACAAAATTGCAACGCTCACGGGTCGCGGTGAAGATGTTGCCACGGGTCAGGCAGTTGTTCCTGGTGTTAAGCGCCCTCGCGCACAATAGGAATATCGCCATGGCAAACAATAAAGCGAAGTCTCGCAAGTCTAAAATCGAGCTTCTCCCCCCTGAAATCAAGCAGTGGATTAATGCCGTTATTCGCTCGGGTGAAATGCAGCAAACGGAATTGTTGGACGCACTAAATGCCAAGATAAAAGAAGCAGGCCTGCCGGATGACGCAACGGTCAGTTATACCAGCATGAATCGCTACCACCGACGCATGGAAAATATCGGCTCCCGCGTTCGCCAAGCACGAGAAGTTGCCGAGGTCTGGACAACTAAGCTCGGTGATGCACCAGTGTCTGATGTCGGTAAGTTACTTCAAGAGTTTGTGCGCACCATGGCATTTGAAACCTCCATGCATTTGATGGATGAAGCTGAAAAAACAGAAAAGCCAATCCCACCCAAAGCCCTTGGGCAGTTGGCGCTGGTCATTCAGCGTATCGAGCAAGCCGCTATGGTGAGCCAGAAGGTTGAAAAGGAAATCCGCAAAGCCTTTGCAGAAGAAGCTGCCACTCAAACCGAGAAGATTGTTAAACAAGCAGGTATCACCGCAGCCACTGCTGCCGATATCAAACGTCAGATTTTGGGGATTGCATAATGAACATTCTCACTTTTTTTGCATATGAGCATTTACCTAAACACTTGCAGGTAGTCAGTAAGCCTTTCTGTGATACCGCGAATCACGTAGTGGACACATTACCAGACAATGAAGAGCGTTCGGTTTGCTTACGTAAATTGCTTGAAGCAAAAGATTGCGCGGTAAGAGCGCAATTGGGGGGTAAATAATGTTAGCCACTCAAGAACATCAGTTACTGAATAATCAAAGTGCCACTGCCATCTTAGGCAGTGAATTTGATCCATCAGAAGTGTTGTTACCTTATCAGCGTCGATGGATAGCGGATGACTCACAGCTCAAGATTGGTGAGAAATCCCGTCGAACGGGTCTAACCTGGGCGGAAGCTGCTGACTCTTCATTAACCGCGTCAAAGTCTACCTCTGAAGGAGGTGAAGACGTGTTCTATGTCGGCTCGACCAAAGATATGGCGCGTGAGTTCATAGATGCCTGTGCAATGTGGGCCAAAGCCTATAATTGTGCGTGTGATGATGTGATTGAAGAGGTCTTCGATGATGAAGATAAAGATATTCTCACTTACATGATCAACTTTGCGTCTGGTTTTAAAGTCAAAGCCTTATCAAGTAACCCTTCAAACCTACGTGGTATGCAGGGAACGGTCATTATCGATGAGGCCGCATTCCACGAGCGCTTGGCCGAAGTGCTAAAAGCAGCACTGGCATTGACCATGTGGGGCTCTAAAGTACGTTTAATCAGTACCCATAATGGTATTGATAACCTCTTTAATACATTGATTCAAGATAGCCGCGCAGGCAAGAAACGCTATTCGGTTCACACCATCACGTTAGACCAAGCCTGTGAAGATGGCCTGTATAAGCGTATTTGTCAGGTGAAGAAGCGCGAGTGGACGCAAGAAGCCGAAAATGAATGGAAGGCAGGCTTACTGAAAGATACCGCCACTGAAGAGGATGCACTGGAAGAATACCAGTGCGTGCCTAAAAATGGCGGTGGTGCCTATATTAGCCGAAGCCGTCGAGAGCGTGCAGCAAGATTAACCGATGCGCCTGTACTTACGTTTACTGGCTCACTCGAATTTAACGAAGCGCCAGAACACATTCGTGAAGCAGAGATGAAAGAGTGGTTGGACGAACATGTTCAGCCAGAGCTTGATAAGTTGGATCCTAAACTGCGACATTCTCTAGGGGAGGATTTCGCCCGTACTGGTGACTTGACTGTTTTTGCGCCAATGGCAATCCATGATGATACTCGTCGTGAAGTTCCGTTCTTGGTTGAGCTTGCTAATGTGCCATTTAAACAACAAGAACAAGCACTTTATTATATCTGTGATCAACTGCCTCGCCGTGACGGAATATTTCTTGATGCGCGTGGTAATGGCCAATACTTAGCAGAGCAAGCAAGATATAAGTACGGCGAAGAAGTGGTTGAAGTCATGCTGACCGTATCTTACTACCGTCTAAATATGCCAGCATTTAAAGCTGCCTTTGAAGATGATGAAATACTGCTTCCGAAGCATGAAGATGTCATTACCGATTTAGGGCAGATTCAATACAAAGCAGGTGTGCCATGTATCGATGATTCAAGAACCCAAGGTGCAAACGGGAACAAGCGACATGGTGATAGCGCCATCGCAATATGGCTCGCGTACTTAGCATCGAAAGCCGACTTAACCCGTTACGGTTTATATACCATCAAAGTTCAGGGTAATGAAACACACCGTAGCTTTTATGCAACTGCTGAAGAAAACAACCAATTTGACGACATGCTGCATCAAGACCTGCGCGGCAAAGGGATCCGACTATGAGAGAAATTGTGGATGTTAGCGGGCAGCCTCTTAATCAAAAGAAAGAAGTGCTGTCTGATGATATCGCCAGGGCCTATACCACCAGTGTGCGCAACCCGCGCCCCGCCAGCGTGGCATCAACGCTTACACCGCATCGTTTAGCGGGTCTGCTGCGTTCGGTCATTGATGGTAATGATCCCGAAGCATTCATGACACTGGCCGAAGAAATGGAAGAGCGCGATTTACATTACGCTGCTCAACTACGAACCCGTAAGCTGGCCGTTGCCGCTATCACGCCAAGTGTTGAACCACACAGTGATGATAAAAATGATGTGTTGATGGCTGAGCGTGTACGTGAGGTCATGAATGATGACCAAATCCCCGAGCTACTTTTTGACTTGCTTGATGGCCTAGGTAAAGGCTTGTCAGTTGTTCAAATCTTATGGGATGTTAAAGCTACACCGTGGAAGCCCAAAGATTATAAATGGGTAGACCCTCGCTATCTGCGACAAGACCAGGAAACATTATCTGAGATCTTGTTAATCAGTGATGATGCGCCAAGTGGCAGTCCGTTAGAACCGAATAAATTCATGGTTCATACCCCGCGATCTAAATCCGGCAGTGTATGGCGCAATGGCCTAGCGCGATTAGTCGCTGTGATGTACATGCTTAAATCATTCACCGTACGTGATTGGTGGGCGTTTGCTGAGGTGTTTGGCATTCCGGTTCGTGTGGGTAAATACGGACCGAACGCAAGCAAGGATGATATTGCAACCCTGGTTAATGCTATTGGCCGTATCGCCAGTGATGCAGGCGCGGTTATCCCTGAATCAATGAAGTTAGAGCTGATTGAGACGGTCAAGGGTAACGGCGGGGAGACCTTGTTCGAAAATCAGGCGCGTTGGTGTGATGAGCAAACCAGTAAGGCAGTACTGGGTCAAACCATGACGGCTGATAATGGCAGCTCTCAATCACAAGCCACTGTACACAATGAAGTGCGCCTTGATATTGCTAAGTGGGATGCACAGCAGCTAGGGGCTTGCCTAAATGAATATTTGGTTAAGCCATTTATTATTCTTAATTGGGGCGTGCAAGAAAACTATCCGAAGGTTCGGATTAAAATACCAGAGCCAGAAGATTTAAAAATATTCATGGATGCGATTGTGCCTGCAATCGATCGCGGTGTGCGTGTGTCGGAAGATTCCATTTTAAATAAGTTTGGACTAAAAGCGGCTGGCGACAGTGAGCGTGTTCTGCACCCGATTAAACAAGCGCAGCCAGCGGTTGGTGCAGAGGCGGGGCTGAATCGTCGCCTTGCGGTGAATCGCGTGCAGCTATCAGTTGATGCAGAGCTCAACGGCATGACTGATGAGGCGATGAGTGATTGGGTCGAAGACGCCGAGCAGTTTATGAACCCGATCATCGAACTGGCAGCTCAGTCAGATGACTATGACGATTTTGTGGCTGGTCTTGCTGCTTTGCAAGATTCGCTTAATGCTGACGACTTTACCCATGCGATGGCTGAATATATGTTTAAAGCGCGGGGATTAGGAGACGCACGGGATGTATAACCCTTCAGATATACTTATCCCCAAAGAAGCATTGGCTTGGTTCAAGCGCAAAGGCATTGAGCCAGCCTTTGATTATCGTGACGTCTGGAAAGAAGAACACGCCAATGCGTTCACTGTCGCTAAGATGTTGAATGCCGACTTGCTGGTCGAAGTCAAGCAACTGGTTGAACAAGCCATTGAAGAAGGCCAAACCTTCGCGCAGTTTCGTGATGTACTAAAGCCCATGCTGGTTAAGTCCGGTTGGTGGGGTATCCAAACCATGGATGACCCACAAACCCAAGAAACCAAGCTGGTTCAATTGGGCAGTGAAGGTCGCATAAAAACCATTTACAGAACCAACATGCGTACTGCCCGTGCCGCAGGTCAGTGGGAGCGCATTGAGCGCACCAAACGCGCCATGCCTTATTTGCTGTACCAGTTAGGTCCATCAAGAGAGCACCGCGTACAGCACGAGAAATGGAACGGTACTTTACTGCCTGTTGATGACCCATGGTGGTTTAATCACATGCCGCCTAATGGTTGGGGGTGCAACTGCTGGATACGCCAGGTCTCAAAATATGAAGCGACCACGTTAACCAAGAAAGGAACAATCAGCACAACCGCCCCGCCAGGCAAAGACAAACAATGGACAAACAAGCGAACAGGTGAAGTTGAAACCTTGCCCGAAGGGATTGAGCCAGGATGGAATTACAATCCAGGGAAAGCACGCCAATCAGCCTTAAATGCAGACCTTCTCAAAAAAGAGACAGCAATGCGTCAGAACTTGTCTACGGGCTTGTAACTGCGTAGTAATACAATGGCGAGACCGAAAAGTAGTTAAACACGCACAGCGCGATTTAAACAGGGTTTAAACACGGTTGTGACAGATATTTATGGCTGGTTAGTGACTCACCACTTGCCAGCCTGATTTTTATCTGTAACCTATAAAGCCTCCCCTTGCTCCACCTCTGCCAATAATCTTATTTTAATTACATCAACCGAGATTACTCTCAGTGCCTTCGCACATCCGTGCATTATTAACTCCACAACGAGATGTTATTTACCGCCCCCTACATTAAGGAGGTTGTTATGTAGCCCTCAGTTAACGGAGCGAGTAATGAAAAAAACTTACCTGGCAATGTGTTTCAACTTATCGACCAGCGTGATTGATGGCCTTGGCGAAGTGGAAGGTTCAGCCGCCGTTTGGTTGCCGATGATCCCATCGGGTGAAGTGAAAGGCCGTGATGGTCGCATGTGGAGTAACTCAGAGCCAGATGCCATTGTTGAAGCCTTTGATGCAAAGCTGCCCTTTGATGTTGAACATGCTACTGAGATTCTAGGGCCAAAAGGTGAAGCCGCAGATGCGTGTGGTTGGATTTTGGCGCTTGAAAATCGTAAGGGTGAAATTTGGGCGCAAGTCGAATGGAACTATCTTGGCCGCTATAAGATCACCGACAAGTTATATCTGTATTACTCCCCTGCTTTTAATTACGACCTGCAAGGCGTTATCACCTCGATGAGCAGTGCTGGCCTGACTAATAAACCTAATTTTTATGTACCTGCCCTAAACCGAATGGAGGATAACACCATGACTCTCGCTGAACTCATTGCTGCTGCGCTGGGCTTGCCGAAAACTGCAACGGAAGAAGAAGGTGTTGTTGCGATAAACGCCTTAAAGAATGACAAACAAGTGGCGCTGAACCGAGCGAAAAACCCTGACCTCAGTAAGTTCGTGCCAAAAGAAACATACACAGTCGCGCTGAATCGCGCCGAAACAGCTGAAGCCAAGGTGGCGGGTATTGAGGCTACTGAGCAGGAAGCCTTGGTTGATGACGCAATCAAGCAAGGGAAGGTCTCTCCTGCGAATAAAGATATGTACGTGGGTTTGTGTCGCACAGAAGAAGGTCGCGAACAATTCAAAGCATTTGTGGGGGCAGCAGCGGCCATTGTTGATGACAAGACAACAAAGCAGCCGAAAGACACCGCTACAAACAGCAAGCTTGAAGATCATGAAGTTGCTATGTGCCGCAATATGGGTATCTCGCAGGAAGATTTCATCAAATCTAAAGAATCAATGAAGAAGGAAGCGTAATCATGGCAACAGAAGCACAAGTCATTGAAGCCCTGCAAGTCACCATGTCTGCCGCCTATACACAAGGGTTGAGCGGCTCAAAGCCACAGTGGCAAATGATTGCTACGCGTGTACCCAGCTCAGGTGCGGCCAACTATTACGGTTGGATAAAAGATCTACCTGGCATTAAAGAATGGGTGGGTGACCGACAGCTAGCCACGCTAGGCAAGCATGGTTATTCGATTGAAAACAAAACATTTGAAAGTTCAATCTCGATTTCTCGTGATGAAGTGGATGACGATCAAATTGGTCAATATTCGGTTATTGCCAAAAACTACGGCGAGCAAGTGGCTATCTTCCCTGACACCCTAGCTTATCCGCTGTTAGCTGAAGGCTTTACAACCTTGTGTTACGACGGTCAGAACTACTTTGATACTGACCACCCGTTAGATACGACACCTGCAACGACCTTTTCCAATGTAATTGGCGACCCAGCAACAGACACGGGCGAACCCTGGTTCTTGATTGATGACACCAAAGTGCTCAAGCCAATCGTGTATCAAGACCGCAAACCGTTTGTGTTCAAAAACATGAACCCAACCGAAGAGTACACCTGGTTCAACAACAAGTATGCAGCGGGTGTGGATGGTCGTTGTAATGTCGGCTTCTCATTCCCTCAGTTGGCTATCGGCTCTAAAGATACGCTGAACGAAGCTAACTACGAAGCCGCTAAAAAGCTGTTAGGTAAAATGAAAAAAGCCGATGGCACACCGATTGGCACCCGTGCCACCAAAATTGTTGTGGGCCCTGACAATGAAGCAGCAGCGCGTAAGTTAATTGGCATGATGCTTAAAAATGGTGGTGATTCAAACATCTACTACCAGGATGTTGACATTGTTGTGTCCACATTTATTGCAAAATAAATATAGGCAGCATGGTTATGCTGCCGATTAATCGCCGTTTAAACCGTATTTAAAGGGAGTTTACTGTGAGTGAAAAAGTCAAAGCCGACGCTGCCACCAAGCAGCTTACCGCCGGAAATGCTAAAGGCGATGTGGGAAAAAGTACTACCCAGTCAAAAGCGGCACCCAAACCGTTAGTAGATACCAATGCATTAAGTAATGTCGGAGGCGTTAATGCTGAAGAAGTTGAAACAACTAACAATCTTGATTGTGCGGCTGGCAATCTCGCCCTTGAAGTTCTTGGTGCCTTTGAAGTGTGCTCGAAATCAGATGCCGGATTTTGGCGCAGTGGCGTTAAGTTCCACCGCTTACAAAAGACACTGGTCGTTGTGGTGGATGAAATGCCACAAGGTGGGTATCAGGCGCTGGATGTTAAAGGTCATGAGCCAGATACCATTGTGCTCATGTCAGCTGAACTAGCCAAGCATGTACATAATGAGCCCCACTTGATTGTTGAGCCCGTCGATATTGATGAACTGATGGAGTAAGTCCAATGGCAATCTACGCAACTAAACAAGACTTGATAGATCGTGACGAACAGATGCTTTGGAACGTCGCCCTTGATCGCGATACCAACCAGCTGAACGACACCTACATCAATCAAGCCCTTGAGCAAGCTGACGATGAAATCAACTCGTTTTTGGGGCGTCGCTTTGTACTGCCGTTGCCGACAGTGCCAAGCATGTTGAGCAAGATTGCCATCACCATTGCGTTCTATTGGCTGGCAGACCGCGACCAGCAAGCCACCAACTTGCTAGAAAAACGTTATGAAATGGTGCTGAAACAGCTGCGAGAAATCGCCGACGGCAAGCGCGAACTGGGGCTTCCCACTATCGATACTCCTGCAGAAGGTGCGGTAGGAAAAGTTGAGCTGGTACAGCAGAACGAACGCCTGTTCACTCGTAACAGCTTAAGAGGCGTTCTGTAATGGGCATTAGCGTTCAGGTAACGGGCACAGAAGAGCTTAAGCGCTATCAACAGTTGCTTGAAACCCTAAGCGACCCCAAGCACAAAGTTGAATTGCTTGATGCATTGGGTGGCATTGTAGAGAGCCAAACCAGAAGAAGAATTGCCGATGAAAAAACGTCACCTGATGGTCAGCGTTGGGATGATTGGTCTAGCAGTTATGCGAAGACTCGACATGGAAACCAGTCTCTCTTGCAAGGCGATGGTGACTTGCTCGATTCCATCCAGTACCAAGTGCAGCGAAACCAAGTTCGAATTGGATCGCCATTGGCCTACTCTGGCGTTCATCAAGATGGATTTTCTGGTCCGGTTCAAGTCTCTGCTCATACGCGCCTTATCACACAAGCCTTTGGTAAAGCGTTGGCATTTCCGGTCTATCAGTCTGTAGGGGCTTTCACCCGCATGATGAACATCCCACAGCGCGAATACTTAGGGTTAAGTAGCGACAACCAAGCTGAAGTGTATGCGGTTATCGGTGACTTCTGGCAGGAGTTAATGAATGTCTAGACCCGACTTTACCACCAGTGGTTCTACCGTTTGGGCGGTGAATGAAATCGTTCAGTACCTTAAGCCAAAGCTTGAAGGTGGAGTGCGTGAGATAGAAAAGATTCAAACCGTAGAACGTCACATTGGCCGCTTTGATAAGGCTGATGATATTAAGCGGTGGATGTCTAATCGTGATGGGGGCGTTCGCATTGCTGCACTGCGTGTCCCGCAATATGAAACGGTGGGCAATCGCTTAATTGGTAACGTTAACCTTGTGGCCTATGTGTTTACTACTGACCAGTTCGGGTACGAAAAAGACTTACGCGCTGAAGTGGTTGTAGGAAAGTTAGTACGAGAGTTAGCAGACAGAAGCGCCCTGCCAACCGCCTATGGACGCGTGGAAAACCTACGCAGTGACAATTTATACAGCGGTGAAATAGACAAACTTGGCATTGCTATTTGGTCGGTCACTTGGTCGCAGCAATGGTACTTAGATGAAGAGATTGATCTCAGTACGTTAGATGACTTTGTTACCTTTGGCCTGAAAGGTGAAATCGCAGACGGCGCACCCACCATTGATGGTGAAGTGACATTGCCTCAATAAACAACGAAGGACTCAACCATGTCGTTAGAAAAGAAACAGGTTTTCATAAAACCAAAGAAAGCAGAAGTACCCGTGCGCAAACCTGAAGGTGGTTTTGTAGACGCGGCTGGGGAGGACGTTGAACGCTCTGGCTATTGGTTACGCAGAATTAATGATGGCGATGTGGTTCTAGTGCCTGAAAAAGAAGCCGATGCAATCAAGAAGGCGTGGGCAGAAGGCAAAGCCAAAGCACTCGCAGAACAAAAGAAAGCGCTGGCGAAAGCCAATGCATCAACGACTAAAGCTGAAGGAGAATAAGCATGTCATTGGGCTCTATTCCTAACGATATTCGAGTACCACTCGTTTATATCGAGATCGACAACAGCGAAGCGAATTCAGGCACCCCCGCTTTGGCTCAAAAAGTATTAGTACTTGGCCAACAACTGGCGACGGGCAATGCAGATGCGCTTACGCTGAATCGTATTACCACAAGTGAAAGCCAAATCGACGACCTTTATGGCAAAGGTTCAATGCTTTCTCTTACGCTTAAGAAGTTCCGCAACACCAATGAATATACAGATGTGTATGCATTGGGCGTAGCTGACTTAGCCGCATCGAGTGCTAAGGGTGAAATTGCCGTTACCACAGCAACCGTTAAAGCAGGTGTGATCGCGTTATTGATTGCTGGTGTTAGCGTTCAGGTGACAGTGAAAGACACTGACGATGCAGACTCTATTGCAACAGCCATCATTGCTAAAGTCACTGAAAACGAAACCTTGCCTGTGACCGCAGCATTGAAAGCGGCGTCTACTGATATTGTAGAGCTGACTTGTAAGTGGACAGGTATCACGGGCGACGATATCGATATTCGTTACAACTATTACGATGGTGAGTTTTTGCCTAGTGGTGTGACCGTTGCGATTACCGATATGACAGGCGGAGCAGGAACGCCAGACATGAGCGCAGTTATCGCGGCTATTCCAAACGAGTGGTACAACCATATCGTGATGCCGTTTAACGATACTCAATCTATGAACGACCTACGTGACGAACTCGTTAATCGTTGGGGCCCACTCAAGATGATTGAAGGCATTGCTTATACCGCGTTCCGTGGCACGTTTGCTGAAACAGGTGCGTTCGGCTCTGCGCGTAATGATTTCTTGTTTACGTGTATGGGTACGAACAGCTCGCCAAATTCGCCTTGGGAATTTGCCGCCGCTTATGCTGGCCGTGCTTCTTATTCGCTGGGTATTGACCCTGCGCGACCTCTTCAAACGCTAGTACTAACAAGCTTGCTGCCACCGGCTAAAACCAAGCAGTGGGATATGACAGAGCGTAACTTGCTACTGCATGACGGCATTGCAACCTACATGGTCACGCCAGGCAATGAAATTGCGATTGAACGTGAAATCTCGATGTATCGCGAGAATGCCTATGGCGACCCAGACCCAAGCTATTTAGACATCACCACCCCAGCGACCTTGGGCTACTTGCGTTATTCACTTCGCACCATGGTCACAAACCGATTCCCTCGCCACAAACTGGCAGGTGACGATGTACTTGATCGCCTTGACCCTGGTCAGCCAGTGGTGACACCAAAGATTATGCGCAATGCCGTGTTAGAGCTTGCCAATAATGATTGGGTGCCAAGTGGTTTGATGGAAGACTTCAACGGCTTCAAAGAAACCTTAGAGGTCTATCGAGATACAGGCGATCAGAACCGTTTGAACTGTGTGTTCAAGCCAGACATCGTGAACCAGTTCCGCATCTTCGCCGCACTAATGCAGTTCAAACTTTAATAGGGAGTACGCACCATGGGACAAATCCTTGGTCAAGTTGTTGTTCGTGCTAACAGCAAGCAACTTAAAACAAAGAAGGGTTCTACTTTGAATCCAGGTGGCTACACAAATACACCTCATGCTGGGCCAAAGCGAATTTGGGGATTTTCTAAAGATTTCGTTCCCTCAACGTTATCAGTGGTGATTGCGGCAGACGAAGATGTGGACGTTGTAGATATTAATGCCATTTCAAATGCCACCTTAACTTATGAAGGTGACAATGGTGTTAGTTACATGATTACAGGTGCATCACCACAAGACCCGTTCGTGTTAAGTGACTCTGGTGAAATTACTGGCACATTCACTGGCAACCCTGCGGAGAAAATCTAATGGCCATCATGACCTTTGCATTGGATCATGGTTTCAAGGTGGGCGATATAGCCCACCATGAAGTTGGTCTAAGAGAATTAATCTCTGGAGATTACATCGATGCGCAGTTAGCGGCAGAGAAAGTGATCGTGAATGATGGCGTGGCCATGGCGTACACCTCTGATGTGCTTTATGGCATTGAGCTTCTTGTTCGTCAGGTTGAATACATCGGCAGTGTTCAGGGGCCTTTCTCTATCAAGGAGTTAAGAAAGCTGCACCAGGACGACTTTAAACTGCTGCAAGAAAAAGCCAGTGAGCTCGACGAGTTGATTGCCAAGGAGCTTGAAAGCAGGGGGCGACCTTAAGGCGTTGCCGGAGATTTGCGAAAGCTTGCAACTCGCAATGTGTTCAAAAGTTCCGTTAAACGTCACATCAAATATGCCCTTGCGGCGACTGCTAAGAACCTATCGAAAACTGAGAGAGTTAACCAATGGCAAAGAAGCTTGAAACCGATATTGTCTTAAACCTTGCGGGCAACTTAGCGGCTAAGGCACGTCAGTATGGTAATTCGATGGGTGACTTCGCCAAGAAAAATAAAAAAGCCATGACACTCGTTAAAACCTCGACAGCCGCAGCTGGTCGAGGTATCGACGCTTTAGGCAATCGCTATGTGGGTATGGCGACAGCATTTGCAACAGGCGCAACCGTGCGCAATGTGGCAGCATTTGATTCTCAGATGACTCGTATCGGCACAAACGCAAAGCTGTCAAGTGAGCAGGTTGACGTGCTAACCAAGTCCATTGAAGACTTTTCAACTCAATCAGATATTCGAATCGATACAACAACTCTGGCTTCAGGCGTTGATACCTTACTTGGTAAAACAGGTGATCTTGAATTCGTTATGGATAACCTTGAGAACATGGGTGTGTTCATGCAAGCATTTGGGGCTGATGCTGAATCGACAGGTGCTTTGTTTGCTCAGTTCCGCGAGAAAGGTATTCGTGATTCAGAAGCGGTGATGCAAACCATTGATGAACTCTATGGCCAGTTCGCTATTGGTAGTGTGAGTGTTAAGGATTTGGCTGGGATATCAGAGCAGCTTTTTGCAACCTACCAAGCAAAAGGCCCTGAAGCGATTACACAGATGTCTGCACTTGTTCAATTATTTGCAAAGGCAAAAGGTAATGCAAACGAATCGCTAACATCTATCCAAGCGGTGTTTAATACATTCTCAGATAAGAAAAAAGTGGAGTTTTTAGATTCAAAAGATATTGAAGTTTTTAAAAAAGGTACAAAAGAGCTGAGGGAACCAGCTGAACTCTTACTTGAAATTCTTGAAGCCGCAAATAACAACCCAATGGCGTTAGGTGATGTATTTGATCAAACAGCGATCCAAGGCTTGGCATCCCTATACTCACAGGAAAATAAAGAACTGTTGCTACAAATGGTATCTGGCACTGGCGAACTAGGATCTACGCAAGAGGCTGCTGCTACGAACGCTGCTACTTTAAACAGCTCCATGACCTCTCTAAATAACTCATTCAATAAATTTGCCAACCAAAGGCTTGCTGAACCTATCGAAGAGCTCGCTGATGCAATTAACAGCGTTGACGATGAAACCATTCAGAACTGGTTGAGGTGGGGGGAAGCGGCTGCTTGGGCTGTAGGTGGTTTGGTTGTAGCTAAGAAAGGTTTAGATGTAGTAAATGCTGCCGGAAGGTTCCTAGGCAAAGGAAAAGGTGGCGATGCAGGCGGTAAAGGTGGATTTCAAGACTTAGGCGCTATGCCAGTCTTTGTTGTGAATATGCCAGGTGGCGGCATGGGTGGTTTAGGTGGTGATATTCCCGATGGAAAGGGAAATGGTGGCAAAGGACCTGGTGGAACTAAACCAAGCAAAACGGGCGCTGCTTTAAAAGGCGCTGTGGCAGCGACGATTATCTATCCGGTTGTTGATATTGTGCTTGATTCTCTAATTGGTGATACAGGTTTTGGTAAGTGGGCCAAATCTACCACGCTAGGTGATTTGTTTGGAGGGCCTTCAGATAAGGCCATAACAGAAGAAAAGGTAAATGCTTATTTGAATGAACCATCAAATCAAAGCAGCCCTTCTTATTTGACAGGGAATTACGCCCAACCTAGTAGTCAATCTAATTATCCTGTAGGTGGAAACGTAAACGTTAAAGTCGATGTGTCTGATAAAAGAGTAACGGCTTCAGTGACATCATCTTCACCAACTATTCAAATCGACCCAGATACCGGAATAAATTAAAGGGGCTATAAATGGCATTTGAAGATCGTTTAAACGCCTCCATTCGTGGTGTTGAATTTTTCCTAGATGACGCAAGCGGTGACTTTGGTCGCCGCGCTATCCCTCATGCTTACCCTAAGCGTGAACAAGGCTATACCGAAGATAATGGTAAAGTACTCCAGCAAGAAATCATTAATGGCCGTACGGTGGGTGATGGCTACTTTGAAAAGCTAAAACAAATCATTGAAGCGATTAACACGCCAGGGCCGTGTGAAATGATCCACCCTTGGTTTGGTATTCGTAAAGTTCAAGTTGGTAAAGGCAGTTTTAAGTTAGTCAACAAAACAGACGGCTTAGCCACCTTTAACTTTGAAGTTTTTGAAGTGGGTGAAAACCTCTTCCCTAACGCTAAAAGCGATACGGCCAATCAAGTCAAAGCAGAATCTGAAAAGTCACAAGACGCGGCGAACGCTGCCTTTGAAGAAGACTTCGATGAAACGGCCACGGAAGGCGTGGGCGATATGGTTGACCAGTTCTTAGATGACTTGGATGAATTTACCCGTGGTTTGCCTTCATTACCTAGTGAACTTAGAGAGTGGACAGATCGCCTTATGCGCGCCAAAGATTCTATTGGCAAGCTTTTAGCCTACCCTGGTGAACTAGCGCGTGAAACCATGGGACTATTGGAAGATGTGAAAGGTGTGGTGACAGACCCTATTCGAGCACTCGATGTTTACCAGAACGTGCAAAACCGTTGGGATGGTATGCGAGCAGAGCTTGCTGTAACGGGCGGGTTAAGTCGCAATATCGATAGCGCCAATGGCTTTGCTAGTTCAGTGTCCACGGTGGCCAACCCAGCCAAACAGCAAGCGATTCTAGATAATGCCAACGCCTATAAACGATTAATTTTAAACTCAGCATCTGTATCGAAAGCGGCGGCGATGGGTAATGCCAATGTTAGCTTTGATCTTAACGACCAAGTTGACGTGGTTGAAAGCCTTTCAGGCATTGAGCGTAATACCATCATGACAGGCCAGCGCTTGAAACAGATTGGTTACGGCATTGCTGATGAACTTGCGGCCCTTTCTGCTGATGCGGTTGAAGTGGGAGATTCTAGTGTGTGGCGTCAGCTGCGTGTGCTTCGCCAGGCAGTGTTGGAAGATACTCGATCTCGTGCTGAGTTATTGCCTCAGTTAAGTATTTACAAACCAATTAGCACGGTGCCTGTGTCTTTAGTGGCATGGCAAGAAACAGGGAATACAGAGATGCGTCAAAGCATTGTTCGCCGTAATGGGTTTTCTAACCCTTCGTTCATTCTTCCTTCTGATTTGGTCGAGGTGATCAATGAGTGATGTTGTTCTCAAGGCTGGCGGGAATGTCTACGGTGGGTGGACGAAGATTAGTGTCACGCGCTCAATCAAATCAATGTCTGGCTCGTTTGATTTGGAACTGACGTGGAAATGGCAAGGCTCAGAAGATAAGTACAAATCCTTTATGGACCCAATTAAGCAAGGTCAGCCTTGTATGGTTGAGATTGGCGGGGAGCGTGTCATTACTGGTTATGTTGATGATTGGGTGCCTAGTTACGATGCAACTCAAGTGGTGATTTCGGTCAGTGGCCGAGACAAAACCGCTGACTTGGTAGATTGCTCAATCGACTATCCTTCAGGCCAGTTCAATAACCAAACTTTGACGCAGATTGCTAATGTGATCTGCAAACCCTTTGGCATTAAAGTGATCGTGAATACAGATGTGGGCGCGGCATTTCCTCGCGTTCAAATAGAGCAAGGCGAAACACCGCATGAGCTGCTTTCGCGTTTGGCTCGTCAGCGTGGTGTGCTTCTTACCAGTGACACGTATGGAAATTTAGTTATCACACGAGCAAGTAAAGAACGTGCGGGTGTGTCTTTAATTCTTGGTGAGAACGTTTTAGCAGCCCGTGGTCGTTTTAGTTGGCGTAATCGTTATAGCAGCTTCACGGTTAAAGCTGTTGGTGCTTCGTTCGGTGGTTGGGATGATGCGCCACTTTCGACGGTAGGTGGAATCAAGGCTGAAGTAAAAGACGAAGAGATTAGCCGTTATCGTCCAATGATTATTATCAATGAAGAAATAACCACCGCAGAAGGCGCAGCTAAGCGTGGGCAGTGGGAACGACAACGAAGCTTAGCGATATCAAATGGCGCTGAATACACGGTAACGGGGTGGAGAATTCCGCAAACGGGTAAGCTTTGGAACTTCAATACGCTTGTCCCTGTTCTCGATGAGATATTAGGTATTGATGAAGAAATGCTGATTGCGTCTGTCATGTTTAGCGAAGACGATGCAGGCCGATTGGCGGTGGTTAGCGTGGTGAAACCCGAAGCATTCGATATTCCTGCTGAAGCAGAAAAGCAAACGAAACTAGGTGGTGGCCAATGGTAACAGAGCGATTAGTACAAAAGTTACTTGCGCCCATTCGACGACGTCTTGTAGGCATGATTTCTCGTGCGGTAGTGACGGATATTAATGACTCGCTTAAGCGCCAAAATCTACAAATAAAGATTCATTATGATGAGTCCCTGGATAACGTTGAACGATTCCAGAATTATGGCTTTAGCTCTAACCCTTCAAAGAACGCTGAAGCGATACCAGTGGCCGTTGCTGGCAACCTTGCTGATATCGTGGTGCTTGCAGTAGAGGACAAAAACGTTAGGCCAAAAGATGGTGACGATTTAGACGTTTATGTCTATCATGCTGAGGGACACCACATCAAACTTTCTAAAGATGGCAAGGTGCTCATTAGAGCAACCGACGTTACTTTAGAAGCCGCTAACTCCTTCACTATTATTTCCCCTGAAACATTGATTCAAGGCCCTTTGCATGTAACAGGTGGGATTTCTACAGACCTAGGTATTTTTGCTACTGGCGGCATTACTTCTGCCAGCGTTGTTAGCGGTTCAGATTTAACCGCAGGCGGCTTTAGCTACCTTGGCCACTTCCACAAAGATGCAGAGAACAGGAATACTTCAGCACTAGTGGGTTAACTATGAGCGTGAGCATCGTGTTCGACATGATGAAAAACACAGGAATCATTATCGAGGGCGGAAGTGTCAATGGCGACACTGTTTCAGCCCTCGTTTTGATCTCGTTGTTTACCGATGCTCGCGCTGATGAATCCGATACTTTGTCTGATTCCTCTAATGACCTAAGAGGCTGGCCTGGTGACACGTTTTACGATGCCCCATGGGGCTCTAAAATTTGGCTGCTTTACCGTGAAAAACTAACTACAGATGTACGTAATCTTGCGGTGAAATACGCAGAGGATGCACTTGCTTGGATGTTGGTTGATAGCGGTAATGGCCAGATGGCAAAAAGCGTTGTCGTAACGGGTTCTATTCCTCGCTTTCAAACCTTAGCCTTGAATATCGATATTACTAAACCAGACGATGAAGTGATTTCATTGACGGTTTCTAAACGATGGGAGGCGCAACGTGCCGTTTAACGTTCCTACGCTACGCCAGTTAATCGAAAGTGGCCTAATTGATATTGAGGCTTCACTAGATACTCTGCTGCCTAAGTTTGGTATTGAGCAGGCTTTAAACGCTTCTGTTAGTGGCAGCATTCGCGATCTATATGATTATCAAACGTGGATTGTTCGCCAAATCATTCCTTCTTCTGAATCTGAAGACCAAACCATTATCGACACCGCACGTTATGAAGGTGTGCTTCAAAAGCTTGCGAGCAATGCTTTTGGCCCCGTAACGTTTACTGGTGACGTACCTATTCCCGTTGACACTGTGATGACGCATTCTGATGGCCGCTTGTATCGAGTGACGCTATCAAATGCGCCGTCTGGTGGCACCGTGGTTGTTCAGGTTGAAGCAGAAGACGCTGGCGTTGCAGGTAACTTAGATTCAGGCCAAACACTTACTTTGGTTTCTACTGTTCCAGGCATTCAACCAAACGGTATTACAGGTGAGATTTCAGGCGGTGCGGATATAGAGCCAGTAGCACAGGTTCTTGAACGTTTGCTGTTTCGTAAGCGCAACCCGCCAATGGGTGGAGCGCTTCATGATTATGTGGCTTGGTGCCGTGAAGTATCAGGCGTTACTCGTGCTTGGTGTATCGACTTATATCAAGGACCTGCCACTGTGGGCTATGCATTCGTCTATGACGAACGCGCCGATATCATTCCAACTTATACCGACCAAGTGGCAATGACTGATTACATTTATCGCCACCCAGACCCTGCAACAGGTACTGACGTTGGCCGACCAGGTGGCATTGAAGCTGTCTATATTCCTCTTCAATTAAAAGAGACGGATTTGGGTATCACCATATCCCCAGACAGCTCCGATTTAAGACAAAGCGTTAAGACCAGTATTGAAGGTTATTTTAAGACGCTTAGCCCTGGTTCAACTCTAAAACTAAGTTCTGTTCGTACCGCTATTGGTTCAACGCCTGGCGTGGATGATTACGTTCTTGATCTTAGTGCCAATGTTCCTGCTCTATCTAGTGAGCTTCATGCTTTAGGGGTGATTACATGGGGCACGATGTAGAAGCATGGACAGGCTCGATAATGGCACAAATGCCGAAGGGTATTTTGTGGCAAAGAGCACCAGATTCTGACTTATATAAATACGCTCAAGGTTACGCACCAAGGCTCGTTCAAGCTGAAGATAATGCGAACAATTTATTGCTCGAAATGCGCCCAGAAACGCTTTATCAAACGCTTGCAGAATGGGAAGAATATTTAGGGCTTCCTGAGTGCGTAGCAGAGCCTAATTCGAACTTTGAGTATCGTCGTTTTGCAGTGATAGAAAAGTATCGCCGTAAGGGTGGCTTGCAGTCTTGGAATATCCAAAAGTTAGCCGAAGATTTGGGGTTTACCGTTGAGGTTGATGAGACGTTTCCTCACCACTGTTTACGCTCTTGTACTTACCCATTATGGGAGCAGAAATACCGCTACATTCTACGCGTTACAGTGTATGGCATTCCAGGTGCTTACATGACGTGTCTTGATAATGTTTTGACGCCGCTTTTAACCTCTGATGCTGGTGTTCTTGAATGTACTTTAAATCGTTACAAGCTAGGTGGTTTGTATTACGAATTCTATTACGCCAACGAGTAATAAAAGCACTTTAAATGGCGTTTAAACAAGTTTGAAAATTGGAGTTTAGCAATGCATCCTTTACAAAATGGCAGTCAAGATACGAAACGCCCAGGCAGTAAGCCAATATCTGGTGCGCCTGGTTGGTTTACTGAAACAGGCGAGAACAACGTCCCTAGTTACCCAGGCGCCGATTGGTTTAACCATGTTATAGCTGAGTTTCAGAATATGCTTACGTCTCAGGGGATAGCGTTTGACCCTGAGAATGATGACCACCTTGAGAAAGCATTTAGTTATTTGCAATTGTTAGCCAGATCCAGAAAGCAATTAGAGCAGTCTCTAGGATACAACGCGCGAGTATTTCCATATCTTCATGGGGAAAATATAGAAAATGGTTCTGAAATACCAGCGAAAGAAGATACCGTTGACGGTATGCCAATAACTCATATTGTTGTTGACGGCAACCCATGCTTGATGGATCCAATTTCTAGTGGAACTGTTTCTAATTTAACAAACCTATCAGCTCAAGTTGAAGGTGCTCTTGTAACGTTTCGTTATCAAAAGGTTGAGTTACATTCAGTTGACGAAATGACAAGATACCCATCTTTTATAGAAGGGAATAAAGTTAGAACATATTTCTATAACACCGATGTCGTTTGTGATTGGGAAATTACTCAAAACCCTGAAGCCTCAGATTTTTCCATTCAAATTTCAGCATCACCAAGTTTGTTTGCCGTTTTAAAACCGTTATTAGGTAATATGCTTACTCCAGAAATGACAGGTGCTTACGGCGATCTTGTTCATGAAGATCATGCAGCAGTACAAGCTTGTTTGAATTTTTTCGAAGATAAGCAGTTTTATGGAAACGTTGCTGGTGGCCGCAAATACCTTATTGGCGACACAGTAAAAGGACGTGCATTTGCTTCAATGGATACCAGTTGCCACTTTAAAGCTAAAGATGGTCTAAACGCCCCAGTGTTGGACTTTTATGCACAATATCAGGTTAGAAAAATAGCGAACGTTAAGTGGAAAGGGTTTACTGTTGATGGCAATAAAAAAAACCAATCCCCAACCAATGATAACTTGTTGGGTTCAGGGCTTTTAGTTCGTTGTGATGTAGTAAATCCTTACCTAAATGGTGATGACGTTAACCATACTGGAGAGTTTGAGAATATAGAAGTCTCCGACATACTTTCAAATAATTGCCGGGTTAATGGTATTTACCTTGGTAAATTAACTTTTGTTGAGCGTAGTTATGATTTTGATAATCTTCGTGGAGCTGGAAATGTAAGCGGCCTTTTTGTTGATAACTACTGCGAATACATCACATTTACTCGATTAAACTTTCAGATGAACACGTACGGGATTAGGGATAATGGTGCATCGAACTTGAGCTTTTTAAGTGGTGAAGTTTGTAATAACACTGAAGCAGCAATCTACATTGAAAAATCAGGTAGGAATACATCAAAAAAAATCATCTCCGGATTAAAAATAAATCACAATAAACGTGGCATTTGGATTGGTCATGAGGTCGGAGCAGTAGGAAAGCCAATAGATCATATATCGGTTTTAGGGAATCAGATTCTAGCAAACCAGCAGCAAGGTGTGGTTGGCTCTGGTGGCGTAGATGTCGTTGTATTGGATAACTTTTTTAGCGGGAACGGGTATGTATCCCCCGGTGTTTTTGACGATATTTATATGGCTAATGGCTGTAAAAGGTGGCGATGCGACAATAAACACATAAACAATGGCAATGCTAGAAATGCTGTTAGATACGCGAATGCAGGTCCTGATGGTAAAGAATCACATTGCTATCATCGTGTTGATGGGACTTTTGAAGGTTTCGATGAGCCAATTGGTTACGAACCGAATGGTGATCCTACTCTGATTCCTTTAAATGCTAACACAAATATAATTCAAGGGGTTTTCGAATATTGGAATACTCCTGGGTTACCACCAAGTGATACTGCTGCTAATCTGAAGGCTAGTATTGACTTAACTAAGATCCCATTAGGGACGATATGTATAAATAATGCCACGGTCGATGGGTCTGAAAAATGGATTGCTGTTAAACCTACATCTTCTTCAGGTTCTTCCGCTAACATATCTTTTCAACCTATTTAATCATTAGGCTGTAAAACTCTAGGTAATTGAGCAAAAAAATAAATGCTCATTTTCCTAGAGTTTCTTGTTCATATCGCTAGCCGCGCTACACATCAGTGTTCGAGATCGTATCGTCACTGTTTTTACTTAACAGCTCCCACTGGTTATACGTTTTGCTGCCTAGTTGATACAACAAACAATTATGTTGCAGTAAATCTTCAGGTTTATTCGGTGAGCCATATGCCGCAATATAGTCAGGTGAAGCGCAAATTACACGGTCGACTGTGGCTAATTTAAACGCGACCATTGTTGAATCTTCAGGCTGCCCATAACGTAGGGCAACATCGACTTTATCCATATAGAAGTCAGCCAGCGAATCACCAATACTGAGTTGAAAACTGAGTTTAGGGTTGTTATCCATGACTTCGTCTAACCACGGTAAAATAAGATTACGGCCTAAATCAGAAGAAACAGATAAACGCACTTCACCCGCTATTTCTCCCTTCATTTCCGAAATTGATGCTTTGGCATCATCCAGCGAATTCAGTGCTTGGCGGCAATGAAGTAAAAAACGCTCACCTTCAGCGGTAATACGTAACTGACGTGTCGAACGAATAAAGAGTTCGGTGCCCAATTGTTTTTCAAGTCGTTTGAGGGCGGCACTCGCTGCCGCTGGGCTAATGTTGAGCTGCACTGCAGCGGCAGTAATATTACCGATATCGGCGGTTCGCACAAAAAGCTCAAGGTCTGCTGTATTCATGGTAGACACCTATTATCAATATTATTTTGAAAAAGTTTAAATCATTATACTGTTTTTAATTAGGTCATTCTCTTCTATTATTGCTTTAACAATAATATATACCTAAGGCACCTCAAGATGCAGGTCGCTGAAATGAGCACCATGAGGTAACTTGGGTATAGCCCTCAAACATTAAAGAGAATAGCCATGAAAGCCATCGGATACTTAGAAGCGAAAGCCATTGATCAACCAGATGCACTATTAGATATCGAGTTACCGATGCCGACGGCAACAGGGCGAGATGTATTGGTTAACGTTAATGCGATCTCGGTTAACCCTGTCGATACTAAAATTCGTCGTAATGCTCAACCGAATGAAGGTGAACATAAAATTTTAGGTTGGGATGCTGTCGGTGAAATTGTCGCGATTGGTGATGATGTAGAGCACTATAAGGTGGGTGATAAAGTATGGTATGCCGGTGATATTACGCGTCAAGGTACCAATGCTGAATACCATCTTGTGGATGAACGCATTGTAGGTAAGCAGCCATTAACATTATCTAATACAGAAGCCGCAGCCTTACCGTTAACGGCAATTACGGCTTGGGAGCTGCTGTTTGATCGCCTTGGGTTTGATCTCCTTGGATTTAACGTGATTAACCATGCGGCTTCAGACCAATCTTCCAATGAAGCAAATAAATCGACAGACACTCGTCTACTGATCGTGGGTGCATCTGGTGGTGTAGGTTCAATTTTAACGCAATTAGCGGTTAAGTTAACGAATGCGACAGTGATTGGTACTGCTTCACGTAAAGAAAGCCAAGCATGGGTAACAAGCCTTGGCGCTGATTATGTAATCAACCATTCGAAATCACTCACAGAAGAGCTGGCACGCATTGGAATCAGCGATGTTACGCATGTCATTAGTCTTACACACACAGATAAACATTTTGATGAGATTGTCGAAGCACTTGCACCTCAAGGGCAATTGGCACTGATCGATGATCCCCAAGAACCGATAGACATTATGAAGTTGAAGCGTAAGTCGTTATCACTTCACTGGGAGTTAATGTTTACACGTTCAATGTTCCAAACGGCTGATATGGATAAGCAGCGCCAGTTATTAAACGCAGTCTCTTCATTGATTGATGATGGTGAGTTAGTCACAACTCTAGGGCAGAATTTTGGCAAGATAAATGCTGAAAACCTTATAAAAGCGCATGCTTACATAGAATCAGGTAAGTCAATCGGTAAAGTGGTTCTAGAAGGCTTCTAATCTACTTTGTTTCCTATTTGGTCTATACGCTTGCAGCATTGAAAGAATACATAATTATAAAACGGCAAGGTGGATGATCTTATACTCTAGCGAGTAATCATTCTGCCTTGCCATTTTAATTTATTAGTTAATTAGTTACTTGGTTTGATTATTATTAATTAACTTCTATTTCAGGTGTATCTTTCAAGGTGTGATAACCCGCCCAGATACGTGTAGCCGTTGTGATCCAGCATAATGTGCCGTACACCCATGCGATGATTGCAAAGTATTGTGGGAATAAGCAGAACAGTACAAAGCAGGCAATGGTTTCTGTGCCTTCCGTTAATCCTCCGATGTAGTACAAAGATTTTTGCTTATAAATAGGGCTTTCGATGTTTCGCTTTCCAGCCATTATGGCAAAAGATAGAAAACTTGAGCCAGTACCAATAAACGAAAATATCAAGAACGCACCAGCAACGGCGTTTGCACTGGGGTCTGCTAATACAAAGCCAAATGGCACCATCGAATAAAATAGAAAATCTAATGTAATATCGAGAAACCCACCGCAATCTGTAATGCCTTGCCGACGTGCAATAGCACCGTCTAAACCATCAAATATTCGATTGATAACGATGAATGTAAGTGCCCAATAATACTCTTGCAGCATAAGGGATGGTAAGGCAAGTAAGCCAATTAAAAAGCCGGTTAACGTTACTTGGTTAGCTGTAATCCCGAGTTTATCGGGTAGGGCTGCCAGTGTTTTAAGCGGCCAACGAATAACTTTAACAGCATAGCGATCAAGCATTGGCTAACCCTCGATCATTGTCGTTCCATGGCCAGCGTAAAACCAGTCCATTTTCAGGGATATCGTCATCGTCATGTGTCACCATTAATGCGGGAATATTCTGCTTCTTAATTTGCTCAAAAACAAAAAGCCTGAATTCAATGCGTAAGGCTTTATCGAGTTTACTAAAGGGTTCATCTAACAAAACCGCTTTTGGCTTTGCTAGTAATGTTCGCATTAAACTGATTCTTGCGCGTTGTCCTCCCGATATTTCGTTAGGCATGTTAAAGGCGATATCGTGTAATCCTATGCGTGTCAGAGTCTGAATTGCTTCGTTCTTTCTGTTTGATCCTGTGATCGTTCGGGGTAGTCCAAAGGCTAAATTTTCCCACACGTTTAGATGAGGAAATAGCAAATCATCTTGAAATAAGATCCCAATTTGACGCTGGTCGGGTTCAAGATCATTCATGATCGTATTATTAAGCTGTATTTGACCTTCTAAGGTGAATACTGGACTTAAATGACCAGCTATAGCACTTAATAAGCTAGATTTACCGCAGCCGCTTGGCCCCATTAATGTCATCACTTCACCGTTATTAACATTGAAGTTGATAGAAGAAATAAGCGGTATATTAGCGTTATTTATAGTGAGGTTTTCCACAGATAAGGTCATCCGTGTTGGTACTCCGTGTTTGTCGTTTAATCGATTGTGTACGACGGGAAAAGTTACCCGAATAACGACTGGCAATCAGTGCCAAAGTGAAGAAAATCAAAGGTAATAACCCTTGAAGTAAACCGTAAACAGCACTGACGCGACGATCTTGCCCACTGGCTAAAGCGACAGCTTCAGTGGTTAAGGTAGAAATACGTCCAGCACCTAAAATTTGTGTTGGCAGGTATTGCGCAAGACTTACGCTCATGCCGACAGCGATAGCTAACCAAATAGCAGGCATCATGAGAGGGCGTTTTACTTTCCACCACGTCGCCCATGCATTCATGCCTAAGCTACGGGCTGATTGATCGAGCCGGATATCATAGCTGCGCCATGGGCCATCTAAAGACAGGTATAAATACGGGAAAGCAAATAGCACGTGGCTCCATATTACCCAAAACCAATAGTATTGACCTGAAATGAAATAGGTTGATATTTGCATACCAAATAAAATAGAGAGTTGAGGAATAACCATTGGTAAAGCAATTAACCACGTAGGCAGCCCACGTTGATACTTTTGCCGGTATTCAAGACAACCAATGGCTAAAATCAAAGCCAGACAAGCACTAATACAAGCCAGCATTGCACTGCTGGTGGCGAGTTCAATCAGTGTATTACTTTCTTGTAGCCAAAAGCGTGCACTGTACCGACTTGGTAGTGGATCAGGAAAACGCCAGCGTTGAGCAAAAGACCAAAGCAGTAAAACGGGAACAACCACAATCGGTACAATGAAAAATGGCCAATGCAGTCGTCCACTTATGCCTGTGTGTCTCTTTCTTTTATTGCTTTTGGTCGTGAGGGGAGTTGTAGCCTGAGGGCGAAAAGCGCCAGAAATCTGCCATTCACGTTTTATATCAAATGCAAACCACTCAATAGTACGTGCAAGTGCTAAAACACTGAAAGAAACAGTAAGAAGAAGTAACGCACCGACGGCTGCTCGGGTAATTAAAAGTAAATCAGGTTCGTTAAACCACTGCCAAACTAAAACTGCGAGTGTAGGGGGGCGTGTAGGGCCAAGAATTAACGCAATATCGACAACTGATAACCCGTACGCCAATACGGCGTAAATAGGCATACGCATCTTAGGAAGCCATTGCGGTAATACGACTTTTAACCAGCTTTCATTATGGTTATAACCTAAGCCTGCTGCGACGGCTTGCAATTGATTAACACGTATTTGGTGTAAAACAGACACACTCATTAAGAGTAAAAAAGGGGTCTCTTTTATCGCGAGCGCGAATAATAGCCCTATGCCGTAAGGATCTTGAATAAGGGTAAAAGCCGACGATGTATCTATACCGATACTTTCGAGTAATCTGAATAGCCAGCCTGTAGGCGCAAAGGTAAAAGCAAAGCCAATAGCAAATGCGACATGAGGTAATGCCAGCATAGGGGCAATTAAGTGCTCGATACGTTGCCAGCGAGGGCTATTCCAATTAGCCCGAAGAATAAAAAAGCAAAGCGTTATCGCGAGTACAGTACTGCCAATACCCGTAAACAGCGTTAAAAAAATTGACTGAGAAAGCCCCGACCATTGAAAAGCAGTATTAAAAGCAGAAAAGTTCGGTGTGTTTAAACCAAGGGCAGGTAACCAAGAAAAAGCAGGCAGTACAATACCCAATACACCGGGTATTAAAGGTAAAGCGCAAATAAATATTGTCACTAAGTACAGCAAACGAATCATGTGTTTTCCGAAGCCTTACTAGCAACAATGTTATACAGAGAAAAAGACAGCATAAACCGATTTATTACCCTTTCATTATAGTGAATTTGAGGTGCCGAACGTTATGTTCTGACACCTCGATTTTATTAGTGACCGTAACGGCGTTGCCATTCTTGCTCTATGGCTGTTAACCAACTTGGGTGGGGTTCAGCAATGGGTTGAAACAGTGAAAACCCATGGCTTCCATTTTCAAGCGACTCTTCTTTTAATACCGATGGATCGCCCCATATGCTGGTATCAGCTTTACGCGTTTGAGCTTCTGGACTTAATAAAAAGTTAATGGCAACTTGTGCACCTTCTTTAGCTGATGAATTCCAAGGTACCGCTAAAAAGTGAATATTAGACAATGCTCCTTGCTTGAAAGCATAAGCTTGAGCGGTTTCTGTGAGTGTACCGTGTTCAATGGCTGCATTTGCCGCATTAGGGTTGAATGTGAGTGCGAGCAATAATTGTCTATCATCAAGTAATTGGATCGTTTCAGTCGTGCCTGATGGGAAGCGTTTACCTTGCTGCCAAGCAACAGGGTGAAGTTGATCAAGATATTGCCATAAAGGGGCAGTAACGTTATCAAAAAGAATTTTATCTTTTTGAATATCTAGCGGTTGATAGAGCGCTGGCTTGTTGTCAGTTAATTCAATTAAAGCGGCTTTTAAGAAACTACTACCGTGAAATTCTGGTGGTTGAGGGTAACTCACCTTACCGGGAAATGCTTTAGCAAGGCTTAATAGTTCAGCAAAACTTTGCGGTGGATTATTTAACGTTTGCTTATCGTGAATAAAGACAAGCTGCCCAACCCCCCAAGGAGCTTCAAGCCCATCAGTCGATTCGGTAAAGTCTTTAAAAACGGGAAGTCGTTTATCAACTAACTCCCAGTTAGGCAGTTGCTCCACAAAAGGACCATAAAGTAGATTGCCGAGCTTCATTGAACGGAAATTTTCACCATTAATCCATACCATATCGACGCTGCCGTCACTATTTTTTCCTGCTGTTTTTTCTGCTACTAAACGTTGTGTTGTTTCAGCAATATCAGCGACTTTGACATGTTTTAGCGTGACGTTGTAACGAGACTTTAGTTCTTTGGCTGCCCAGCGCAAGTAGGCATTTATTTCTTGGCTTCCACCCCACGCGTTAAAGTAGACTGTTTGTCCGTCGGCTTTACTTTGTATTTGCTGCCACTTTTTTACTATTTCTGATGAATAGGTACTTGTTTGCTGTTCAGCATATGCAAAGTTCGATGCAAAAAAGCCAGAGGCTAACGCGAACGTTAACCCCAAAGCTGTTGTTAGTTTTTTCATTTTTCAGAATATCCTTATTCGCTTAATGCTGCTCTTCTTCGAGCTTAGCTTGTGTGTTTGGTGCTGTCGGTTGCGTTATTTTTTGGCTTTTATCATTACGCATCCAAGTATGGTATTTCTTTACCCAAGCGAGCAATGTCTGTGGCGCATTGGCTTGTTTCCAAACGCCGGCAGTATATTTATTGGCTTCACTCATCGTAGGGTAAGGGTGAATAGTACCGAGTATTTTGTTCAAGCCCAGCCCGTGGCGCATGGCTAGGGTAAATTCAGCTAATAGTTCACCCGCATTATTGCCTACAATCGTGACGCCTAAAATCTTATCTTTACCTTTAGGCGTAATCACTTTTACAAAGCCATAATCTTCACCATCAGTAATGGCGCGGTCAAGATCATCGATACCATAGCGTGTTACGTCAAATTCAATATTGAGGTTTTCAGCTTCTTTTTCATTAATACCCACCCGAGCGACTTCAGGTGCCGTATAAGTTGCTGCCGGCAATACAGAATAATCGGCTTTAAATTTCTTAAACTGCCCAAATAACCCATTAACAGCAGCGTACCATGCTTGGTGAGCTGCGGCATGCGTTAGCTGGAAAGGCCCTGCTACATCGCCTACAGCGTAAATGTTAGGGTATTTAGTCTGTAGATAATCATTAACATCAACAGTGCCACGTTGCGTGGTTGTAATACCAAGTTCTTCAAGACCAAACCCTTGAACGTTTGCTACACGACCTAACGCCAACATTACAGCATCAAATTCAACGATAACTTCTTCACCATTGTATTCTAGGTACGCCCGTTGAATACGTGTTCCGTCTTCTGCTGCAATAGATTCAAAGCGTGTGGCTTTGTGGTTGAGTTTAATATCAACCCCATCTTTGTGCATGCTCTCTTTAACGAGCAGAGATGCGTCGGTATCTTCACGAATGAGCAGTTGCTCTGCCATTTCAACCAAGGTAACGTCACTGCCTAAACGGCTAAAGCTTTGGGCAAGTTCGCAACCAATAGGGCCACCACCTAATACAAGTAACTTCTTCGGTTGTACTTTTAACGACCAGATAGAATCAGACGTTAAATAATTAACATCTTGTAAGCCAGGGATACCTGGAACAAGTGGACGAGCACCTGTCGCGATCACAATGTTACGCGTTGTAATACGTTGACCGTTAACCTCAACTTCCCACGGTGACAGAATCTGAGCTTCACCCGAAATGCAGTTAACCCCCAATGAAGAGTAACGCTCTACAGAGTCATGCGGTTCAATTTTATCGATCACGTTATGAATACGTGACATCACTTTTTCAAAGTTAACCTGAGGCTTATCGGTAGTAATACCAAACTCATGAGCTCGAGAAATCTCTGCCATGGTATGGGCTGCACGAATAATGGCTTTGGAAGGTACACACCCTGTATTGAGGCAATCTCCCCCCATTTTATGGCGTTCAATAAGCGTAACTTCAGCTTTAACAGCCGCAGCAATATAAGAACTCACTAAACCACCTGCGCCTGCACCAATCACCACCATATTTTGGTCGAATTTTTCAGGACGTTTCCAATTGGCGTATACACGACGTTGAGTAATGATATTCATAATGAATTTCGCTATTAAAGGAAAAAGGCCCAGAAGAGCAAGAGACACTAAAACAGGGGCTGAAATAATCCCGCTTAGTGATTCAATTTCACCAAGCTGTGTACCCGCATTAATGTACACCGCAGTGCCTGCCAGCATGCCGAGTTGACTGACTAAATAGAACATACGTGTACTAATGGGTGTTAACCCCATAAGTAAGTTCACCAAAAAGAATGGGAACACAGGAATTAAACGCAGTGTGAAAAGATAAAAAGGACCATCTTTTTCAATGCCTGCATTGATTGGGGCAATTCTGTTACCGAATTTAGCTTGTACCCAATCGCGTAATATAAAACGACTGAATAAAAAGGCTAACGTTGCGCCGATAGTACTCGCGAAAGAGATTAATAATAGGCTCCACCAAAAACCAAACAGAGCGGCACCAAGTAGCGTCATTATTGCAGCACCCGGTAACGATAGGGCAGTGACAAGAATGTAAACCGCAAAGTAAACGAGACTTGATAAAAATGGCTTTTCGGCAATTGTATCTTGTAGCGCTAATTGCTGTGCCTTAGCTTGTTCAAGAGTGAAGTATTGGCTTAGATCAAATGCAAACCAAAGCCCGATAAGGATCATTAATGTGACAAGCAGTACGACTTTTTTTCTATCCATGAAACACCTCAGCTGTTTGAGTCACGTTCAGTTTGTGTCGACGTTGACGGTGTGTTGCTATCATCCATTTGTATTGGTAGTGAGCAAAAACCTTGTGCAGGTACATCGAGTGCAGTATTAAATTTTGCGGATAGATTTTGAAAAGCTACCAAGGCTGTTAATTCAACAATAGTATCTTCATCAAACGACAGCTTTAAGTCGTTAAGCATTTCTTCAGTAACTTTCTGACCTGTGATCGTCATCGCTTCAACATAAGTAAGCACTATACGTTCTTGCTCAGAAAATTGATCGCTGTGTCGCCACTGTGCTAACGCTTTGATTTTATCAACCGAATCACAGCGTTCAGCAAGTTTCATTCCGTTGACATCAACACAGAAGGTGCAGTCATTCAATTGTGAAACACGCACGCAGACTAATGAACGGATAACGGGAGTAATAGGGGATGATTTACGATCTAGAACGCCGAAGAAACCCGCGACGAGCCAAAAGAGTGCAGGCTTGCGCCCCCAAAGTAGGGCTGGGTTTAAGACTTCACCATAATGACGCTTTTGAAGCCAAAGTAGTGGCTTGATGAGAAATGAGTAATTTTTCTTGGTTGAAATACGCACTAGTGGCCCTTATCAAAGTTGTAAATATGGTTTTTATACCAAACTAACAACAAAGACCGAGAACCCTACGAAAATATTTCAATAAATGCTAAAAATATCTTAAAAAACGTTTAGTTGATGGAAATTTCTACATATTGGGTTTTAACTTGCTGAGCAACACGAGGCGCGTTTTGATCGGTCGCAAGTAGATAACCACACGCTAAAATTGGAATTAATGCTAAAAGCATTGTTTTTCCAATATGGTAACTTCGATACCAATATTTCTTCGCTCTAATCTTTAGTAATAAACCCCAAGTAAGCAATATAAGATTAAAGGAACCTACAATCGTAAGTGTTTCATTTAACAGGTAGGCAGGAGCAAGGTTACTGTATACCAGATAGAACATACCTAAAGGCGGTATTAGGCTGATAAAAACAAGAAAGCGTAGCAGCTTTGGCCACTTACAAAACTTATCTTTAAACATGTGACTTTCTTGCCCTGTAAAAGGGTTTGCACAAGACATTGCGTTTCTCAGTGTTGTTGATGAACCATTTTGAGTGTCAGCGCTGGTTGTATATGTAATGTCATTAACCTAAGCTTCAGATTCATTCTGATAGAATGCGCAGTAATTTTACAAGTATCTGTGCTGAATGAAAACCTGTAGCTGCTTTTATGAGCAGCTTTGTGAGTCGCTTCAATGTTTGTGATTTATTGACTTAATTTTGACGTAAATAATGTCGTCTTAAATGTGATGTTCACTGGATTTTCCACACATTGAAAAATGGACAGTGTTTGATATAAAACATCATGCTTGTGCGCTAGTGTACTAGGTTGGAGAGGGAATGATTAGATGAGACAAATACTACGTTATAGCCATAAAAAAGAGGCGTAAACGCCTCTTTTAATTTCATTCGATAAAGTATATCTAGATTAAGACAATGCAGATAACAATTCAGTACGGCGCTGCTCTGTAATAACAGACCAGTGTTGCCCACTTATTGCCCCTTCTAATGCCCATAATAATTCAATACTTAATGAATTCTGATGATTATCTTGCAAAGCTTGATACGCTCTAAGCGCCCCTGCATCAAAAAGATCGTCAATCGTACATATGCCTGCTTTTTTTAACATACGTTCATTAGCTAAACGTAAGTTTGGAAGGTCTTTAATACGATTCGGACCAGTGTTACTTTTGGCCTCTTTATCTTTTTCAGCAGCGGTCAAAGACCCTTGAGCTTGCAAAATTATTTTGGTTGTATCATTCCACCACTCATCAGGAATGGCGTAGTGTTTAGTGACAACCGGAAACCCACGCTTTTTATAAACGTATGGTTCTAGCCCCGATTTTTTAAATTCTTCTTCATTATCAGCATTCGCACGAAGGTGAAGTTTATCGTTTACTACAAGAGCAAACATTGTTTCACCCGCAAAAATGCCAAAGCCACCAAACATTGAGCGTGATTTAACACTCTCAAAACAATCAAATATTTTTAGTGCGTCTTTTAGTACTGGTTTATCCATGCTTCTTCTCGGTGATATGCCATGAGTCACCTAACATCAGAGCGAGGAATCCAAATTATCAAACTACAGATAATTTGTGTCAAAAGTATGTAAAATTTATGACAAAACTTTTTTTAATCCATCGGCAACCCCGCTACCATGAGGTTTATTATTTAAGACATAAATAATACCTTTTAGGTCGGAAGCTTTGCGTCCTATTCTTTCGAATAGTTTGCCTTGTTTCGTGACATAACGATTGTAACGTAGATAGTAAATTTGTTCCCGTTTGTTCCGGTTTGGAAACTTCGTAAATGTGATGTTGCTTCAGTACATTATTTCATTTTTATGAACAAAAAGCACTTGATTCAGATTGTAACCTTCTTTTTATAGAGATTATTTTAATTAAAAAAAAACCGACAAGTATTAACTTATCGGTTTATTATGAATCAAGTATCACTGTTTTTTGTGTGGTTTATTTTAATTTAAGTCTTTGACAGACTTACGAATCACCAATTCTGGGTTCATTTCAAAAACACGACGTTCATGATTTTTATCTTTCACTCGTTCCATCAAGATCTCAATGGCAGTCTTACCTAAACGTCGTTTTGGTTGGTGGATCGTCGTTAATGGTGGTGAAAAATACGGCGCTAAGTCAATATTATCGTAACCAATAACAGAAATGTCATCTGGTACACGCACTCCAGCTTGTTCAAATGTACTTATTAACGCCATTGCCATGATGTCGTTGAAACAAAAAATAGCAGTTGGACGATCTTTCATTGCGATGTACTGATTTGCGGCTTCAACGGCAGACTCGCACTCAAAATCACCATCAATAATCCAGTTGTTATTAACAGTGATGTTTGCTTCAGCCATTGCTTTATTGAAGCCTTTTAAGCGTTCACGACACGTAGATTTTTCGCTATGACCTGACAGGCAGCCAATCTTTTCGTGACCATTATCAATAAAGTGCTTGGTCGCTACATAGCCACCTTGTTCAGCATTGTCTTGAATCTTATCTGTTAGCGGACTTTCTGGGCCCCAATCCATGATTACCATTGGTAAATCACTTTTCCGAGCAAGTAAATCAAGTAGATCTTGATCAAGATCTGAACACATTACGAGCAAGCCATCTACACGCTTTTCAGCAAGCATGCGTAGGTAATCTCGTTGCTTAACAAGATTACCTTCAGTATTACAAAGAATCAGCGTGTAACCAGCGCCATAGCAATACTCTTCAACACCATGAATCACTTCTGCGAAAAATGGGTTAGTTGACTTTGTAACCAACATTCCGATGGTTCTTGTTGTGTTACATTTCAAGCTTCGTGCGACAGCACTTGGTGCGTAGTTAAGGTCATCTACTGCAGCCAATACTTTTTTCTGAGTTGCTTCTGCCACAAAGCGGGTTTTGTTTATCACGTGAGAGACAGTTGTGGTCGACACACCAGCCATACGTGCAACATCTTTAATCGTTGCCATATTTATTCTTCTAATAATTGTAGTCAGAGATCTGAATGCTACTTGAGCAGTACCAAATTGAATAAGTAGCAAGAGGACACCTGTCTATTTATTCAATTTGGTACTTAAACGTAAAAAAGCCGCATATTAAAACTCGCGGCTTCATCATAAAATTTGTATGTTACATTATTTAATCGCTTGCGCTCACATTTTACTGAGTGTAGCGCACAGTGCAACTTTTCTGGCTCTCAAGAATAAATTACTTGATAGGTATCAACAAAATTAATGCAATTTCAACAGGTATGCATGGTAATAACCGTTATTTTATAAATGCCCATTATGAGTTTATTTGTATATATGCTGTTTACTGTCGGTAACGATCAATAGCGGCGATCTGAAATGTAAGCCTAAAATACCTAAGTTACCTCACTGTCGCTGAAACGAGCACCGTGAGGTAACTTAAATATATGATGTATGATATTTCCGTTTTTATATTTGCGGCTTAATGCGACAAAATGACAGGGAAATCGCCTGTTGGGTGGGGGGATATATGCACAGGCCAACCGTATACTCGTTCAATAATATTCGGTTGTAATGCTTGCCACGGTGTTCCATCGACTTGTATTAATCCGTGATTAACGATAACTAAGCGATCAGCATATTGCGCTGCAAGGTTTAAGTCGTGTAAGACAATAATAACCGCCGCCCCATTACTGGCTAATTCTTTTGCGACTTGTAAGGTTCTATGTTGATGGGCTAAATCGAGTGCAGAAGTGGGCTCATCAAGCATTAAAACACACTGCTCTCCTGCTTGGCTCAGTTGAGTAAGAATACGGGCAAAATGCACTCGTTGTTTTTCTCCGCCTGATAGGGAGGGGTATAGGCGGTGGCTTAAAGCACAGACGTCGACAAGCGCCATTTTTTCTTGAGTAATCTGTTGTGTTTGTATATTACTTAACTCTAGTGGCAATCCACCAAGCTCAACGACTTCATGAGCTAAAAAAGCAAAATTTAGCGTGCTGTGCTGGGGTAATATACCTAGGTGTTTTGCGAGTGTTTTAGCTGACCATTGTTTTCTGTTTTGTCCAAAAAATTCGATGTTTCCTGTGGCTTCTATTTCACCGCACAACACTTTTAATAGGCTACTTTTCCCTGCGCCATTTGGCCCAAGTAATGCCGTAACTTCACCCGCATGAATATCAATGTCAAAGTTATCAAGCAGGGTTTTTCCTCCTAAGATGAGGTTTAAACCTTGGGCGCGAATGGCCACTTTTTTCTTATCAGCTTGATTGTTTACTAATGGCTCTAGGTTATTAGGTTGCGAGGCAAATTTCATGACATTCTACCTTTTTGCTTAACAAGTAAGAGGATAAAAAATGGAGCACCTAAAATGGCAGTAACAATACCGACAGGAAGCTCTAAAGGCGCGAGCACTACACGCGCAATCATATCTGCAATCAATAGAATCAAAGCGCCTAATAATGCAGATATGGGAAGTAATGTTTTGTGATTTGGTCCTGAAAGCATTCGGCCTAAATGGGGAATAACCAGACCTACAAAACCAATGATGCCAGTCAGAGAAACAGTAACGCCAACGCCGGCTGCACATAATAAAATAAGGCGGCGTTTAAGCATCTGTACATTCACTCCCATATGTTTGGCTTCAGCTTCACCGAGTAGAAAGGCATTCAGTGCATTCGCGTCGCGACAAAATAGCCATAGCAAAATAGCTAAAGTAGTGAATGCTAAGGTAATGCCAGGCCATGTTGCACCTGCTAATGATCCCATCGACCATAATGATAAATCGCGTAATGCTTGATCATCGGCGATGAAATTCATAAAACCAAGGGCGGCACCAGAAAGTGCCCCAATTGCAACACCCGCAAGCAGCATAATGGTGACTGATGTACCGTTCTTATCTGTTCCAAGGTAATAAACAAAGAATGTGCTTAATGCGCCGCCTATGAAAGCGAATACAGGCACAGTACCAAGTGTCAAAATAAGTGGGTAATTGACAACAAGAGGCGCAAAGAAAACAACTGCAATTGCCGCACCTAATGCCGCACCGCCTGAAACCCCAATAATGCCAGGATCAGCCAAAGGGTTTCTAAACAACCCCTGCATAACGGCACCACATAGTGCCAAAATAGCACCTATGGCAATGGCTAATAATGTGCGTGGTAAGCGAATTTGATTAACCACTAGTTGTATGTTTACGGGCAAATCTGTTTCCCACGGTATCAATGCTTTAATACTGTCGATGAAACTGATGTCCATCGGACCGATAACAATTGAAGAAGTTATCGCAAAAAATAATAACCCAATACCTAAAGGTAAGAGTGTTTCAATGGGTAAGCGCTGAAGTTGCATACGTCTTGATTGCATGTGATGTGTAACCTTTACTTAATCTTGATAGAAAACTTTATTTAAACGTTCAGCTTCATCAATACTCTTCAGACCTAAACCACCAATTAGCGCAGTACCATCGATAGTCGCCAATGCTTTGTTTTTACCTGCTGGTGTAGCTGCAAGTAGAGGCATTTTTTTCAGCAAGTCATCGATTGTGCCAATTGAACTTAATGTTCGGCCACTTAATAAAATAATGTCTGGTTGCATCTGTACCATCGCTTCGGCAGAGATTGGCTTGTATGCTTCAACGGTACTCGCGGCAGGATTAATTGCACCGGCTAATCTGATCACGGTGTCTGCTGTCGTATTACGCCCGGCAACATTCGCTGGGCGTCCATCATGAATCATTAAGAACAATACTTTTTTAGGTGTGCTTTGTGTGAGTAGGTGTGCTTGTATCGCTTCTACTTTTTTGCTTACTTCAGCTTTTAATGACGCTGCAACTGGTGTTTTATTGGTTAAAGCTGCGACCTCATCAATACGTTCTAATAGGTCTTTTACTGTCTCGCCCGAGTTGACGACATCAACATCAATTCCACCTTGCTTAAGCAGTTTTAACGTACTGCTTGGCCCCATTTCATTTGAACCAATAATGCGATCTGGTGTTAAAGACATTAAGCTTTCTGCGGACAACTGTCGGTGATAACCCACTAATGGATAAGCGCCTTTAACCAGCGTTTTACTGGTTAGATCCACAGCAACCAGCTGGCTTTCAGCATTCAGTGCATAGATGATTTCAGTAATTGCAGCCCCAGCACTAATAATGCGTTCACTTGCCCATGATGAACTGCTAGAGAAAACCAATGCGCTAGCTAAGACAGCGAGTTTCATCTTGTTCATTTTTCTGTTCATGCTCTTTTCCATTACGCGTTATCTTCCATCAATAGTTGTGTGGCTTTAATTTCATGTTGTTGCAAGAAGGCTAATAGCTTGAGCATCTGTTCTACTGATGCATTTTTATCTGCACCAATAACGACAGGCTGTGTAGGCCCATCTTTTACTTGTTTTAATAGTGCAATGGTAAAGCTATCCCAAGTCTTAAATGATTGACCTTGCAGTGCCCAGTACGGTTCTTTGGCGACAAGATTGATCGTGATAGGGTCGGCTTCTGCTGTTTGTAGTATCTGTGTTTCTGTTTTCGGTAATTCGACATCGAGTGCTTTCAATTTCACACTGGCAGTGAGCAACAGAAAAACCATAACGATGAAAATAATATCGAGTAAAGGGGTGAGGTCGGGCTTAAGCTCATCATCATTTCTATATGTATGGCTTACGCTGATCATAAGGCTGTCTCTGTTCTGGAAAGAGAGGTGTTGATGTTAGTTGGCGATGTGTTTATGTTGGCCGCTGATGGCTCTACACCCGTTTTTTTTGAATGGTTATTGCAAGCAGGGTCAAGATCTAACCCCTCAAGCCAAAGGTTACAATGGTTTAAGGTATGTTCTAATTTTGCTGTTACCTGATCTGCCCATAAACCTAGAAGTTGAGCGCCTGTTATTGCAGGTAAGGCAATAATCAAACCAGCAGCTGTTGTTCGCATGGCGAGCCCAAGTCCATCAGCAAGATCGCTTGGTGTAACTGAACCTGTTGTGGCGGCAATGCCTTTAAACATTTCGATTAAACCCAATACTGTGCCTAATAAACCGAGTAAAGGGGTGATAACACCAATCAGTGAGAGTAGACGTAAGCCTGAGCGTAATTGTGTACGCTTTTGTTGTAACCAAATCCCAGCGGCATCTTCACGAAGCGGTTTATCAAAATGGCGGTGTGAAATTAGCATTGCTACTCCTTTATATAACAAAGGGCGCTGCTGTTTTAATTCAGAGGCAAGCTCATCTAATCCACTATCATCATCGCGATATTGTTTGGCAAGTAGGGCATTAATTTTTGTTTTCCCCACGCCGGTACACAAGAGTACCTGTACGCACCTTTCCAACAAAATCATGATGGTTAACGCAGAACAGATAAGAAGAGGCCATGTCATTAGCCCAAATTGGTTTTGTAAAGTATTGATGGTGTCCATTATTTAATCCAACTGAAAACGAACAGGAATCTGTACTCGGTGGGCAATTGCTTGTCCATCGACGATATGAGAAGAGAATTGCCATTTTTTGATGGCATCTAATGCGGCTTTATCCAGCATGCTTGTGCCTGAAGAGGCGAGTAAGGTTTGTTTAATTTGACGGCCAGTTTGATCTATCCATACCTCAACCATAACTTCCCCCTGAACACCACGGCGTTTAGCTAAACGCGGATACTTCACAGGGCTAGGACGTGTTGCAAATGTTGGTTTTGATACCAACGCTGGCGAATTAGCCCCAGACGATACTTCACTTTTTGTTGCCTGCTGTTCTGTTTTTGTAACCTCTGAAGTAGGTTTGTCGATGATTTTAGCTGGAGCTTTTTTTACGGTTTCGGTTTTCTTAGGTGTTTTTTTCTCTACCACTTTTTTAGGTGTGCTCTTCTCTGTAGGAGGGGTAGGTTTCACTTTTTTAATTACTTTCGGTTTATTGTCCGATTTTTTTACCAGTTTTTTTGTTTTCGTTTCTACGGGTTCCAATACCTTTTTAGGCGGCGTTTTTTGTACCGCTTGTTTGATTACGTCTTGCTTGATCGGTTGCGAGGCTGCAACTTGAGGTGATGAAACCAAATTTAGAGATACACGAATAGATTCAGCCCCGACAGGCATTGCCATTGCGTTTTTATTTGGAATTGCAGAAAGCAAAATGCCATGAAAAAGAATGGATGTAGCCCCCGCAATGACGTATCGCTTGGTATTCACACAGATCACCTGCTCGAAAAAGTAATATTTCCATAAACGCCAAAGCGTCGGAACTTGGGTTAATAAAGATGTTGAGATAAACACGCTATCAAGAATGAGTCTTATTATCCACTAAAAGCGAATAATATCAATTATCATTTGCAATCTCATTTGATGGTGAATATGATGCCTACCAAATAAGACTGATTATCATTTCATTTCTGTTTGTTTTGTGGTAAAGGTAATAATTTCAATGCTTTACGTGTAAACAACCTGTCTGTGAATGCAACTGCTTTAATGGATTCACGGTGTGATTGGTTATCTGGATAAATGACAAAAATGCACATGAATCGTCAGTTAATAAGAAAGTATGCATAAAGAAAGTAAACAGCGTTGAAGTTGACTCATTAGCTAAGTGATAAGTGCTCACCTTATGACTTAACTCACACTATTTTTGGTGAGAGTACCGATACGAGGAGTGGTTGGTTAAACCAGCACATAAATCTATGAATAAAGAACAATTGCGTAGTATTGATAAAATACATGTTGAAAGCATGAGTGTTGATATTGTCGGGGAAAATACGCCTGATCCACTGAGGTTTGCATTTCGTCAAAAACGATCAGCGCATGCTGGTGGTATGACATCAATGGTTGCAGAGAGCGAACAGCAGCCTATAGCGCAAGCAATTTTAAGTACAACACCAAGCCAATCGGGGAAGCGTTGTTTATACGTGCATATTCCTTTTTGTCGTGTGCGCTGTACGTATTGTAATTTTTTCCAATACGCATCGAGCCAAAGTTTAATTGATGATTATTTTGCTGCGTTGATGGTAGAGCTTGAACTGAAAGCACGCCAAGCTTGGACACAAGCAGCACCATTTCATGCGGTATATATTGGTGGTGGCACCCCAACAGATTTAACGGCTGCGCAAATTAAGCGTTTAGGGCAAATGATTCGTCAACATTTCCCATTAACAACAGATTGTGAACTAACGTTGGAAGGGCGAATTAATCGCTTTACTGATGAAATGTTTGATTCAGCACTAGAAGGTGGCTTCAATCGTTTTTCATTTGGTGTGCAAAGCTTCGATACGCAAGTACGACGTAAAGCAAAGCGCTTAGATGATAAAGACGTGGTATTAGAGAGAATTCTAGCGCTCAGTTCAAGCGAATCAGCACCTATCGTTATCGATCTATTGTATGGATTGCCGTACCAAGACTTAACGGTGTGGCAACAAGATTTGAATGACTTTTTAGACAGTGGTGCGCATGGTGTCGATCTGTATCAACTCATCGAAATGGGTGGTACACCGATGAAGGGGTTGGTTGAGAATGGTCGATTACCAGAGCCTGCTGATACCCCAACAAAAGCGACGATGTTTGAACATGGTGTAAATTTTATGGCCAAACACCATATGCGTCGTTTGAGTGTGAATCATTGGGCAAGAGATAATCGTGAACGTAGTGTTTACAACAGCTTAGCTAAAACCTCTGCAGAAGTTTTACCTTTAGGTGCAGGGGCCGGTGGCAATGTTAGTGGTTATGGTTTCATGCAGCATCGGAACTTAGATACGTATATGGCGTCTGTAAGTAAAGGTGAGATGCCTTTAATGATGATGACTAAGTCTGCACCTTTAGCTGCACTACACGCAGAAATTAAAGCGAGTTTTGACCGTGGGGTATTGTCTGCATCGTTACTTAGAAAGGCTCTTGCACAGCAAGTGATGGTAAACCAGATTCCAGCACAGTACATGAATATTGATGTTTATGACTATTGTTTACCCTTGTTTAAAAAGTGGGAAAGTCATGGGTTGGTTGATGTCGATAATGAGTATTTATCGCTAACGTTAGCAGGGCAATTCTGGTCGGTGTCGTTGGCTCAGGCAATGATTGAAGTGTTACAAAAGTTTTTTACCCGCACAAGCGGCGGCATGAAGCGTTTCTAGCGCCTTCATAGATAAAAATTAAAAAGCTAATTAACGCATTTATAAATATGGAGAAACACCGTGTTTTCAACATACTCACTAGAAATAATGAAAGAAAAAGTAGCGGCAGTATTGGCTGACGATCCAAAATTACATGCTGGTGCGATTGCCGAAAAATTAGAAGTTACCGAAGGTGAAGTTGTATTCGCTTTCCCTGATGAGTTCGTCGCAACACTCCCTGGTGAGGTCGCGAAAAGCATTCTAGAAGATTTACCTTCATGGGGCCCTGTTACAACAATTGTGCACTCAATGGGTTCAATTTTTGAGGTGAAGGCACCGTTTCCTAAAGGTAAGGAAGCGCGTGGTTATTATAACTTGATGGGTAAAGACGGCGAATTGCACGGTCACTTGCGTTTAGATCTTGTCGCTCAGATTGGTTTAGTCAGCAAAACATTTATGGGGCAAGAAAGTTATTTTATTGGCTTCTTTGCTAAAACGGGCGAGTGTGTATTTAAAGTGTATCTAGGGCGCGACAAGCACCGTAAATTATTCCCAGAACAAATTGAAAAATTCCAGCAACTTAAAACACAGTATTTATAAAAAAGCTTATAAACAGTACTTATAAACAACAGTTATAAGTACTGTCATCATATTAAAAAATAACCCTAAAATACCGACTAAACAGGTATAAACGGAGAAAGTAAAAATGAGTCAGGTAAAACAAGAACGCCTTCAAAACCGTTTAGGTCCAGAAATTAAAGAATTTCGTGAATCGTGCCAAACCATTCAGCTCGCGACAGTCGATGCGAATGGTAACCCAAACGTGAGTTATGCCCCGTTTGCATTATTAGATGATGGTTATTATGTGTTGATTAGCCAAATTGCGAAACACGCACGTAACTTGCTTGAAAATCCGAAAGTATCTTTAATGATGATTGAAGATGAAGCGACATCGAAAACAATTTATGCACGTAAACGCTTAACTTTTGAAGCGAATGTTGTGATCGTTGAACGTGAAACAGCGCGTTGGCAAGAAGCCGTTGCGGGCCTAACAGCGCGTTTTGGAGAAATTGTTGATGGCTTAAGTGGATTAGAAGATTTTAAAATGTTCCGTCTTGAACCGACTCAAGGTTTATTTGTAAAAGGCTTTGGTAAAGCATTCCAAGTAAGCAGCGATGACCTAGTTGATTTTGTTCACTTAACAGAAGGTCATAAGCGCGTTAAAGATGGTAGCGAAGTAACAGCGCCAACAGAAGAGTTATAAGGTATATCAATGCTTTGGTATAAGTAAAGTACGTTTAAAAGTACAGTACCTTGGTACAGTTAATAAGCAAAAGGCTTGAACCGAGGTTCAGGCCTTTGTTTGTATAGGGTGTTATTGCGGACAATAACAGACAGGCTTTTTAAACGCTTGATCATGATCATCAGATACCAATGAGAAACTTGATGTCTCCCGAATACGTGTGATAATTACGTCAACCTTTACGCTTATATCGGATCAATATTATGGCTAATAAAAACGGTTTATGGTTTGCTTATATCGCAAGCTTTTTAACACCTTTCACATTACTAATCTCTGGTATTGTTGCCATTATTTATTCTGGCTATCAGTTGAATAAAGGTACTGATGAAGTGGCTTACAGCCATTATTACACCATTATTCGAAGCTTCTTTTTGTTCTTCACATTTTTTGTTGTTTTGGGTGTAACGGCGGCGACTACAACGGGTATGGTAGCGGGTGCTGAGTATTGGGTTCATAGTAATGTACTTCATACAGTACTGAATATACTGCCATTTATTGGTGCAGTTATTGCCTTAGCAGCGATTGTGGCTTGGTTTGCGAAGATAGTGAAAGGCATGAAGCAGCTTAGCGTAAATGAAGCCGTAGAAATGTAATTGCCGAAATAGTGGTAATACAACAAAGGTAATACAAAAAAACCTGTGGAAGTCTGATGAGTTACTCAGATTTCCACAGGTTTTTTTATTGCTCGCTTTCTCGCTAACTTAGGGGGAACTAGTCTAGCTTGTCGACTTAGCTTCTAAATTGGGTGAATAAAGTGTCGAGCTCTTTTAAGAGAGTCTCTGTTTTTGGGTCCTGTTTTTTCATTGCAGAGAGCGTATCTTTCTGTAGTGCGATTTCGAGTTTACTAAGCTCAGGATCAGCCATGATAGATTCACGTTGTTTAGCTAATGCTTGTTTTTCTTTGGCGAATGATTTTATTAGCTCAGCACGTTGTTCGTCTGTCGTATTTTCATCTCGCACTTGCTGCTGAATTTCTTGTGCAGTTTTAAGGAAAGCTTCTGGTTGATAATTGATTTCTTTCGCTTTCTTTTCAAACGTTGCTTCGAATGTTTTTACCTGTTCAACAAGAGCTGGGTTTGATTGCATGGTTTGTGTTCTTATATCAGCTAACTCTTGCTGAATTACGCCAATACGATTAGCCAGTTTTTGCTGTTCAACAGCAGGTGAAGCCATTACTTCACTCGCATTCACTTGTACGCTTGCGATAAAGCCAAGTATTGAAAAAGATAGAAGCAGTTTTGCAAATAAGGATTTAAATAGAGGTTCTTTCACCATAATTCTAGACATGTTTATATCTCTTGTTATTTAGTATGAGGTATACGTTAAATGTCGGAAGGGGGAGTTATGTCAGAAGACTGTCATGAAGGCTGTTTAAAAGCTGAACACTTAAAAAAAAGCCGGTATTAAATACCGGCAAGGAGATAGTGTTTCAGTGGCATTATCATGTAGCTACCAACATGCATGCACACCGATTATTATTGATTAGTTCTATTCTTCCCCTAACAGGAAAGCAGCGTCGAGTTGGCAGAAAGCAACAAGTAAGTTAACAGATGCAGTATAAAACCCGAAGTCATCACGTGCTTTACACGATTGGGCAAATGCTGGAATCCAGTTCAATAGCATGTCATTAACAAAGGCTAATTGCGCTTGCATCAACGCTTCACGTTTTTCTTCATCCAACTCTTGGTTTGCTTGGATAATAAGATTGCCCATAAAGTCTAACTCTACTGCAATATGATCTGCAGGTTCGTTGAATTCTTTACGTTGTGCAATACCGTATTCTTCCATTAATGCATTCATATCTTGAGCGGGTTTATCGTTCAATAAACCAGATTCACCAACATATATTGATGCATAAGGTAATGCGCCTGATTTAGGTGTGCTCAGAAATAGACCACAGAAATCAGCTGCTAATTCAAGCTGTGCATCTTCACGTGTTTTTAGCGTGTTGATTGCATTGCGAAATGCTTCAACAGGTTCTTTAAGCTCAGGTGTCATTCCTAAACCAGACAAGAAAGTGAACATTTCGTCACCGTGGTACTCGGTTACATCTTCATTCGTCAACTCGCGAGCCAAAAGTGAAGACATCCACCAGTAAATTTCAGCACGTTGTTCGTTGAAAGCAATAAATTCTTGCATGGTCACTCCAGACACTTAAAACATATTCACATAAAACATAGATTTGTAATGATTATATGTGAATAGGTTTTATTTTGTTTAAAGAAAGGTGAGGTTATTGCTTCAGATCGCCTATCTTTTTATTATTTTTGATTAGCCGCCTAAATTTAAGGCGGCTATCATTCAGTTCACTAAAACAATGCGCACATCAAGTATTCGCTTGGTTGCTTATTGTTTTATTACTCTAAATCCATTGCTGGGAATAGAGGGTTAATATCAGTGACTTCTACAGGGCCATTAAAGCCTGTTACCGATGGAAGTTTTCCAGTGTATTTTTCGATATCTACTTGAGCCGATGCAGCTGTTGTTGCCTGTGCAAGCTTTGATGAGCCAACATCTTGAGTTAGCACGTTTGGATCGCCATATGTACAGATCGTGCCTGGTTTACCACCTTCAAGAGGGCTATACCATGCGCCTTCATGAATACGACAAACACCTGATTTAAAGTCTTCAGTCACTACTGCGCCTGCTAGTACTTCACCACGGTCGTTGAATACACGAACAACATCACCAGATTGAATGCCACGCGCTTTAGCGTCGATAGCACTGATGTAAACAGGCTCACGATCTGCAACTGAATAACTTGCACGAAGCTCTGTTGATGAACATAGCTGAGAGTGCAAGCGGTGGTTAGGGTGCGTGCTTTGCATGTTCAGTGGGAACTTGTTTGATTGAGGCCCACCGTGGCTACGCTCATTTTTTTCAAACCACATTGGGTGACCCTGACAGTCGTCGTAACCCATGTCAGCAATTGTCTTACAATAGATTTCAATAAGACCTGAAGCGGTACCTAGAGGCTCTAGATCAGGTTCTTTACGGAATGATTCGTGGCGTACCCATTCAGCACCTTCAGGGAACTCAATGAAACCTTCTTCATCCCAGAATTTCTTGAAGTTAGGCATACGAACGCCAAGGCCACGGCCTTGTAAACGTGCACCGTTATAGATTTCTTCAATCCATTCCATTTGTGTCTTACCGCCAGTGAATGCTTCTTCACGATCAAAGCGACGACATAGTTCACGGAAAATATCGAAGTCATCTTTCGCTTCAAACATAGGCTCAACGACTTTAGGCAGGGCAATAATGCCTGCATTAGAGTGGTTACCGTATTGTTCGATGTCATGGCGTTCATGCGTTGTTGTTGCAGGTAAAACGATATCTGCAAAACGACAAGTCGCGGTCCATTGGTGCTCTATTGATACAACCGTTTCCAGTTTACGCCATGCTTTGATCATCTTGTTACGATCTTGATGGTGGTGGAAAGGGTTGTTACCACAGAAGATAGCCATCTTCATTTCAGGGAATTTAACTTCGTGACCATTCCACTGGATTGTTTCGCCAGGATTCTCGATACAGTCTACGAAACGTGCTACTGGAATATAGGTAGAGTAGCCTTTGTATGAACCGTTGTGGATAGGGTCAACGCCTGTTACGCCACTAAAGCCCGACATTAATGGACCATTAGACGTGATAGAACCAGCATCGTTGTAGTGCCAGCCGAAACCGAAGCCACCACCAGGTAAGCCGATTTGGCCTAGCATTGCAGCAACTACCACTAGCATCCACGCGTATTGCTCGCCGTGTTGCATGCGCTGTAGACACCAGCCACCAATGATCTGAGTACGACCAGATGCCATTTGACGAGCAAGTGCACGAATTTCATCTGCTTTAATGCCACAGATTTTTTCAGCCCACTCTGGTGTTTTTTCAACGCCATCGCTCTCACCTGTTAGGTAAGGGACAAACTTTTTGAAGCCAGTCGTGTAATCAGCAATGAAATCTTTGTTGTATAGGTTCTCGGTATACAAGGTATGCGCGATAGCTAACATCAACGGTAGATCAGTTTGCGGGTTAACAGCGATTTGCTCGCCACCAACAAACTTCTGAGTTTCAGAACGAACAGGATCAACGTAAATTACTTTGATTTCTTTGTTCTTTACTTTCTCAGCCAGTTCTTGGTAATAAGCGTATGGGCTGTGGTCTGGAACTAACCAACCTACTTGAAGGTTCTTGATTGGATCTGAACCCCAGATAACAATTGTGTCTGAGTTTTCAAGAACCAAAGGCCAAGATGTTTGCTGCTCGTATACTTCCATTGCACCAGCAACGTACGGAAGAATAACCTGTGCTGCACCTGTTGAGTAGTCACCCATTTTGCCAAGGTAAGTGCCGTGTAGGCCAATAGCACGCATCATCATAGTGCCAGCAGAGTGAAGCTTACCGACTGACTGCCAACCTGTATGACCTGCGTAAAGTGCGCTAGGACCATAGTTATTTTGTACACGCTCTAGTTCGTGGTAGAAGAAATCAAGTGCTTGACTCCATGGCACACGTACAAAACGGTTATCACCACGTTGCGTAGTGTCAGACTTGTAACCATGTTTTAGCCAATCAATACGAACCATTGGGTATTTAACACGAGCAGGGTTGTAAACAACCTCGCGTACACCGTTAATCATAGGGGTAGGGTGTAAATCTTTTTCGAACGGAACAGTATCTACCCAAACACCGTCAACAACTTTGGCGCGGAATGCACCCCAGTGAGAGCCTGACAGCACATTGCCTGTGAACGTGGCTTTGCTATCGGTTGCTGCCATTGCTTTACGTGGTGCAAGTAAGCTTGTTCCTACAACTGATGCTGCACTGACTGTAACCAGACCAGATAAAAAGCGGCGGCGTGAAACACCTTTATTTAGAATTTGAGTCGTCATCGACGAGATCCTTAAATTTGAAATTCTGTGTAATAACGCGGGCTAAAAGTATTAACCCGCCTCTTAGGAATTAGTGGGCGCCAGCGCCGCCTGTGTCTTTACCGTGATTTTGAAGGTACTTCAGTAAAGTACGCTCTTCTGTTTTAGTTAGACGGTAATAAGCACTCATAGCATTAAGGCCTGAGATCCAGCCATTTGCAGTAAAATGGGCAGGGTCCGGAGCAGCATGGCATGCATTGCAGGTTGAGCCATACATGTCTTCTGCGTAATTCCAGATAGGTTGAATGCTATCGATCATGTCATCAGAGCTGATCCATGCTTCAACAGAAACGTGTTGCCAAACAATATCGGTTGAAACGTCAGTTTGCTCTTCAAGTAACTTTTCACCCGCTTTTACGTCGCCACGAATAGTTGCTTTAAAGACACGTTTACCCATGTATTCAGTTAGTACACGACCTTTGCCTGCTTTTTCTAACCAGCCGTCAATTTGTACTTTCAGCATGTCGTCTTTACGTTCAAGAACGATAACTTCAGAAGCCGGTAATAACTTACCTTCTGGTTTAGCGTCAGCACTGTTGGTAGCGAAAAGGTCTTTTTCACCCAAAGAGTAAAGATTTTCAGCAGCAGCACCTTGAGATTTAGCTGTTGTTTGTAGTTCTTCGAAATCTTTTTGGAAGCCACCAGCCATGTTAGGTAACTCGTGGGCAATACCTTTGTGACACTCAATGCAGTTCATATCGTCAGCGGCTGCTTTGTTCATTTCAAACGCTGCTTTAGCCGATTGTTTTGAGTGATCCATCGACTCGTAAGCGTGGCAGCTCTTACATGTTTTTGAGTTTTGACCTTTCATTCGAGCCCAAACAGCTTGTGCCATCTCTAAGCGGTTGTCTTCGAATTTTTCAGGCGTATCCACTTTCTTAGAAATGAAGTGGTGGTAGAGATCTTTTGCGCCTTCCATCTTACGGAATAGTTTACCTGGCAAGTCTTTTGGTTGGTGGCAATCAACACATTCAGCACGTACACCAGAGGCATTTTTAAAGTGAACAGTTTGTTTATACTCTTCGTAGTTGCCTTGCATGGTATGACAAGAGGTACAGAATTCTGTGGTTGAAGCAAACTCAAAACCTTTGTGTACAGTGAATGTACCCGCTAGCGTGATACCGATACCGACTAATACCAACGCAAGAATCGAATACTTGCTGCTTGGTTTTATCAACTTTTGCCAAAGTTTTTTCATATGTGGAATATTCCATGAATAAAGAATTGCCTCCGTAGTACGGAGGTAGTTAAATTTTTATGGGGTGATAATAAGTCCACGATGTGAATAAGGTTAACGGCAAGAATTAACAGTAAGCATCGGTTTATGAAAAATTGTGAATGGCAATGGGATGTGCTAACGTTTTATCAGGCGATAAAAACACAATAAAAGAGATAAAAATGAGTCATCACGTACTTGTTGTAGAAGATGAAATTGTTACCCGAACCAAACTTGTTGGGTATTTTGAGAACGAGGGTTACCAAGTAAGCCAAGCAGAGAATGGCGAGCAGATGCGAGAGATAATGATGGTCGAAAATATCGATCTCATTATGCTCGATATTAACTTGCCTGGTGAGAATGGTTTACTGCTTACACGTGAACTAAGAAGCCGCTCAGAGGTGGGTATTATTCTAGTCACTGGTCGTACCGATAGCATCGATCGTATCGTGGGCTTAGAGATGGGTGCCGACGATTATGTGACGAAACCGTTCGAGCTAAGAGAACTGCTTGTAAGAGTGAAAAACTTATTATGGCGCATGGGGTTAGTCGAAAAAGCGCGCAGTGAAACGTTAGTTGAAATACATGAAGATAACATCATTCGTTTCAGTGATTGGCAATTTGATATTAACAGACGAGCATTGACTCATAACGGTCAGCCAGTGAAGTTAACTAAAGCTGAATATGAGCTTTTAGTAGCGTTTTCTTCGCACCAAAATGTTGTATTAAGTCGTGAACGAATTCTGAATATGTTGAGCCATCGTGTAGAGGCTCCTAATGATAGAACTATCGATGTTCTGATTCGAAGAATGCGTTCGAAAATGGAAGTTGACCCGAAAAATCCACAAATTTTTGTTACCGTTCATGGTGAAGGTTACATGTTTGCTGGCGATTAAATTCACGAAAATGAACGTTAAAATGGCTGGCTAAAAAGTCATTTAAACGAGCCTTTATTTAAGCCGACACATTCTATGTGTCGGCTTTTTCATGGCGATTTAACTGCACTTTAGTTGATTTCAATCAACTTTTGTTGAATTTAGGAATAAATACTAACTGTATGTTTTTAGAGCATTAATAGATAATCCAAATGATGCTGCTGTGATTTTGATTTTTTTACGATGAACTTTACGGTGCAGTTACACAAAATATCGATTCATTAACATGCGTATTATTATGGTAACAGCTAAATAATTCGAAATGTTACGGTTATGACATTATTGAAATATAGCATTATATATCGATAAATAATGCAGACTGTTGATGGGGGAATTTGATTAGAATTGAGAGTGTAATATCCAAAACAGCCTGAAATTTTCAGACTGTTTGAGGTTTATATTTGAGGTCGCAGGGTATAATTGATAGCTAGTTATTTGCCAAAATACGTTTAGTTAAAGTCAACAAACGTGGCAGGCTATGTACACTTTCTTTCGCGAGTTCTTTTTGCTCGATTAAAACATCTTGCAAAATGTTATCCGTCGTTAGTGGGTTCGCCAGTACAACTCTGAAAACGGTTGTAATTTTGTGGTCCCACTTTTCAGGTGTTAAACGCGTACGTGACACAAAAGATTTACCAGATTCACGCTGACGCTTTTGAATAAATTTCGTAAGGTCATTAAGTGCATCATGTAATAGATGTTTATCTTCGGCATTCGCAATCGTTAGTGCTTGCTGCGTTTCTGCGGGAACATATCGATAGGTGAGCAAGCATAATTCCGGTTCGGTAATTAGCTCAAAATCGGGTTCTTGCTTAATCATATTTGCGAAATGTTTTGCTTTATCAATACTGTTGTTGATCAACATTTCATAGCCTTGTCGGCTAATAATATTCAAGCTTGCAAACAGTAGCATTGCCATACCACTACGTGAACCTTCTAAAGTATGGCTACCCAAATCTTTAGAGCCTTTACGAAGAATATATTCAGCGTGATGTTCAATTGATGTCATCAAAGCTGGGTTTTTGAAGATAACCATGCCTGCCCCCATTGGTACGTACAGTTGCTTGTGCGCATCAATAGTAATCGAATCTGCTCGCTCGATGCCTTTCAATAAAGAGCGGTATTTGTTCGACATTAAGGTCGCACCGCCCCAAGCAGCATCGACATGGAAATGACAATCATGCGCTTGTGCAATATCGGCTAACTCGTCTAGCGGATCAATATTTCCCGTTTCAGTTGTGCCAGCCACACCAATAATAGCGAATGGTTTAATGTTGTTTTCTTTTAAGGATTGGAGGGTAGCAGTTAGATCATCAACTCGGATTCGGTTATTGTCATCCGTTTTTATTGGAATAAGACAATCACGGCCAATACCTAAGACATCAGCTGCTTTTTTTAGTGAATAGTGACCACGTTCAGAGACAAGTATTGCAAGGTCATCATATCCGTAATGCTTCATTGCACGGAATAGACCTTCATTTGCCACGCCTTTAAATTCACCATCTGGCTTTAACACATTGTTTCGTGCTACCCAAAGTGCGGTAATATTGGCAATTGTGCCGCCAGAACAAAAAGCCCCCAATGAATGGTTTGCACTGTGCATCCACTGCTGATAGAAACTTGTCTCTTCATTGAAGATTAAGTTGTGCATCATGCCTAAAACTTGGCGTTCTAGGGGAGTGAATGCTTTTGAGGTTTCAATCTTCACCAAGTTCTGGTTTAGACCGATCATAATTTTTGATAGCGGCATCAAAAAATACGGTAGGGCAGACGTCATGTGGCCAATAAAGCTTGGCGCAGACGTATGAACCGACTGAGCAACAAGCTTAGTCAGCAAAAATTGAGTGTGATCGGATACAAAACTAGGATTTTCTGGAATGTCAGCAGATGAGAAATCCTTTTCAATCTCTATAAGCGGCTTTTCGCGCGCGGCAATATGCGTACCCAAAAATTCATTTAGGTTTTGTGAGATTTTTTGCTCGATCAGCCCTAGGGTTGATTCAGGTGCTTCCGGCACCGTAAAAATGCGATGTAATGACTCTAAAGTCGCATCGGCTTTTCTATTATCCACTGCCATAATGACTTGTTACTTTTGATTAACTTCGGCAAATTGATGCTAATTTAATAGAAATTGGCATCGATGTCTCGAAATATTTCTATGTTTGCTACTAACTGTTCACATAAAAACCTTCAAGATCATCGATATAGTTACACCAATTAACTATTTTGATGTTTTGATATTAAAATTTATAGTTGATACCCACAGTGGCCATTAGGGTGTCTTCGTTGTAGAAATTGATATTGGAGTCTGTTGTGTTATAACCAATCAATGATACTAGTCCCCAATTTGTCCAACCAAAAGGCTCATTGTATTCATACGCTAAAAAGACACTCCAAAGGTCATCTTTTTGCTTTTCATCAAATACAGGGTTCTCTGCTTCGTATTGTGCATTTTTATAGCCAAACGTTAGTGCGAGGCTAGAGCTAGGTAACATCTGTATAATACTAAGCTGTGCACCATAGGTATCATATGACATCGCGTCGCCATCAGCATCAAATCGGGTATAGTTTAACGCACCACGTAAGAATCGCCCTCGAGCGATAGATTGGCGGTAAGCCCCCTCTAAATAAATGATGTCTCCTTCACGATCTAATGAGGCTATTTCTGTTTCTGATAAGTTTTGTTTTTGACCACTTTTTTCAGAATCAATTTCTTGCTGCCCTACAGAAGTCTCCATTGAGAAGTTAGAACCCAGTATATTTTTGTATTGAAAACGGAACCCTTTAATTTTTGTGTCTGTTTTAGTTCGATTTTCATTTACTAAAAAAGGGTCTTCCCATGTTTCAGTCCCAATAATGCCAGGTACATAGCTTAAGCTCACCATGCCATTACCCTCGAATAATTGACGGTAACCTGCCTCAATGTGGAAACGACCTAATGCCAAATCAGATCGGCTAGTACCCATGAAAACTTGTTTATCTGAAGCGAAGGTATATTGAATCGCACCTAGCGGGGCGATAAGTGCTTTAGTATCAGATTCACCAGAACTTTCTAGAGAGGGTGTTGATTTAATATCGGTATTGAATTGTGATTTAGTGTTGCTAAAACCCGTAAGCAATGAAATATCGCCGCTGAATCCTTGCTCCCACTGAGCTAAAGGATTAGCCCAAACTGATGTCGAGGTCATTGCGAGAAGCAGACCCATAGAAAGAGGCTTCATTACCACTCCTGTGAAAAACAATGCTGTTAAATAAAAAGGTATATAACGTATATTTTTATATGGCATACAGAGTATGCAAGTTGAATTTTACTTTGTGCTGCTCTTATACGCAAAGCAAGAATACGCTATGTCAATATAATGTTAAATGACAAATTTAACATTATATCAAAAACATAGCTGAATAATTAAGATGTTAATGATAATTAATGCTTATATACCCAAGTCACCTCAAGGTGCAGGATTCTCGCTGAAACGAACAGCTTAAGGTTGGGTATATATGAGTAAATAAAAAACCCGCGACAACGAAGTCGCGGGTTTTTATATTTCAGCAATTAAATAACGTAACGACTAATCGTGCTAATTACACTCGATAGCTGCAATTTTCGTCATTTCTTCATTGTAAGCATTCAGAGGCTTATCAATATTGACAGGGTGGGTCAGTAAGTCAGCAAAGGCACTGCGTAGCTCATAGTTTTTCTTATGAGGCGTACTTTGGCGGTCATCAAATGCTTTTTTTGCATAACGACCAAGCTCATCTTGTTGTGTTGACAGTTTTTTAACGTCTTGCTGAGTTAGCTGTAACCAAGATTCAACCGATTGGGTAAGGTCAAGTTTGGTTTTATCGTTTTCTAAGTACCAATCAACCGCTTCACGATTTAATTCAAAGTGATGCTTTCGACCAGCTAAAAACCAGTCACCCACTTCTTTAAGGCTTTCATCTTGTTTAATACTCAAATCAACCAAACTCTGATACCAGCTTAATGATGCATCGACATACTGGTGGTATTTGTCGCTTTCACAGCTAGTTGTTGATGCTAGTGCCGTTGTTGGAAGAAGTACGAGTGAAAGAATTACAGCAGATAACTTCATTGCCTATCCTTGATTGATCAATGTTTGTTTTTATGTACCAATTGTAACGAGATGATTGTGATAAAGAAAACGATTCTTTATCAGAATGATTCATTCATCCTGAATCTACTTAATTTTTGTCACTTCTATAATGAGTAAACTTGCAAGGCATCACATTTCATAGACTCTGATGATTCAACAATGTGACACTTCTAAATGAGTCTAATACCCTAGGTGCGCATTATGTTTTAAACCATCACGCGATGGGATGGAGGTCAAGAGATACCACCGGAATGTAAACGGCTAATGAGAATGTACACAGGAAGAGAAGTAGGTATAAGCGAAAGCTGGATAGGGTGGAGAATTGCCAAAGAACACTTAATTTCACCTAACGGATTGAGTATCTCTTCTAAGAAAGTATTAAAAGGTACTGCGATATTAGAAATAGGCGCAGAGCAGGATAGCCACAACCTATCACTAATTATGAAAACGGCAAGGGCATTGAGAATGACACTAAAAAATTGATAGTGACTACGCTAGCAGCCCTTTGAACGAAGGCTGTTAGTGTATACAAAACAGTTCTATACATTTGAACTGTTTAGTTACAAGTCCCCTTAATTGTACCAACAAACATATTGGCACCATTAAATTCATTAAAACCATTAATTGATTTTGTATAAACTGCTTTTTTATGAGTAGGGTATATTGCCCAAGTTTCAATGGTTGATTCACCACTGTCACGAATATCAGCACAGATTAGTGTCAAAGAGCCAGCTTGAAAACAGTTCATATTGTTTGGGGATACGCTACTTTGTTCACCGTTTATTTCAACAATAAATTTTTGCGACGATATGCCGTCTTTGTCAATTATGAACTTATCATTCTGTCTTACCGAGTACCCTTTAAGATCACCAATGACAAAGCAACTTGCCTGTACGGGTAGTGATAAAACTGCTGCCAATAGTACGATGTTCTTCATATAACCCTCAAAAAATTAACGCATTGATTTTATTGCGAATTTTATTTTTGAAACTTAGCCAGTCGCTCAATACAATCAACCTGAGACTTAGCTTTTGAGTAATGCTTAACATAGATTAAATATATGTTTTTCATTTCATTTTTGGCATTTAAGCATTCATCAAAGGCTTCTTTATCATCAAGCTTTACATAGTTACTCAGGTTTCCATAAATTGTTTTTGTTTTAGTGAGTTGTGTCTGCACTACTCGAATGTGTCCATCAAACTCGTTAAGTGCCTTCTGGAAGCCATAAGAACCAATATATTGAGAATCAAGCAAATCAAAATTATTACGACGAACAAATAACTCTTCAGTTTCTAAAGTTATTCTTTCAATTAACTCTTTAACTTCACCTAAACACTCTTGAGACAAAATGCGCTTGTCTTTGTATTCGTTCTTATCATCAAGCTCTTTCAACCGACAATAATTCTTGGAACCAATAAATAACGCTAAACCTGAAACAAACAGCGCTATAATTGAAATTAATAATTGTAAATTGTCCATTTAGTACCTTATCTAATTATTAATATCGTCATTACATCCAAAGACTGTGTTGGTTGTTAGTGTATGTCAAACCTTTCCCGTATTAAGGGGTGGGGTAGTATCACCAACACCTAACTACTGCGAGTAAAACGCATTATCTTGATTGTTATAAGTCAGTCTTTGAATATACGATAGTATCGGATAGTTCTCCTGATGGTAAACGGCGTGCATTCACGAGCTTCGCATCGAGTTGATAGCCACATCGCTCAGCGACAGAACGGCTATTTAGATTTGTTGAGGCCGCTGTTATTTCAACACGGTTTGCTCCACATTCATCGAAAGCGTATTTTTCAAGCAAAGCTATAGCTTCGGACACATAACCTTTTCCTGTTTCACTTGTTCTTAGCCAGTAGCCAATTTCAAAAAACGGAACAGATTTATCTCTGATAATTAAACCTACAGCCCCTAGGAAATAGTCATCTGATTTCCGTATTATTGAATATCGAAGCTCGCCAGTGAAATTTTCAAAATTCTTAATAGCCTCTTGGGTATTTGTTATTGAGTCAGATTCAGTAAGAGCATAATCTACCCATGGAAGAAACTGACGTAATTCGTGTTCACTTTCAATGATTGCCTCAAGCATTGAATGGGCTCGTTCCATTGATGGAGGAACAAGTTTTATTGTTGAATTTTCCACTAAAGCTAACTCCTTGTGCTTATAACGCCGAATATAAATTGCGCTACGGCTAACTCACCAAGCGCATTGAATTCCATACTAAAACTGCGGAGTAAAATGTGTCAACTTGATGTTTGTCTGGATGATTTTTTTAGTGATCATTTTGAGGAAGACCATCTGTGATCTCATAGTAATCTCCCTTTTCTGCAACAAAGATATGCTGCCCAAGATTTGTTCCTGTTGGCGTATCAAATGCCCCTAGAGATATGCCTATCCAATGGTGTTTGTCTGTATCAAGGGGATCAAAGAACAAAGATGAACCACACTTAGAACAAAATCCTCGTCTAACTTTTTCTGATGAGTGATGCCAAGATAAGTTTTCAGAACCATAAATTGATAATGAATCACGCGACACCTCAGCACTAGCTAAAAAGTGCCCAGTCCATTTTCGACACTGATTACAATGGCAAGCATCTGTTGTTTCAAGAGCACCTGAAACTTCAAATTTAGCAGCGCCACATAGACAAGATCCTTTATACATTTGATACTCCATTATCATTACTGCCCGAGGGTAGAATTACTTATCAAGTTATTTGCAATTAAGCCATTTTTTTCGCGTTCGGTTGACATGTATCAAACTGGCAAGTTTGATTATTGGTTTGGTCAAAAGTTGAGCACTACCAGCAATGAATAGCCATGTGCCATCTGTAACAAGATTGTCATAAAGGAAAAAAAAGCTACCAATCAAAAACCAGACGGCAATAAGTAAGTCATTGAAGGCACCAGCAGCTTCGTAACGTTGTTGGATTATAATGTGCTCTGGCCTAAGTCGATTTCGATGGGTCCTTTATTTGGTATATTTATCATGTCTAATCCCAATTATCATTTAGGAATGGCTAACGAAGCTGGACACAGTATTCTGCGTGTATCGCAAAACTTGTAGACGCCTACTGTGTTGTACTTACCACTTCTCGCTTAAACTGCTTACATACAATAATTATGAGTGCTGGTGGTTTTGATTGATTATGTCTGAACAAAACATAAGAAATGTTGACGAAATGCTCAATTCATCAATAGTAATGCTCGAAGTCTTAGAGGTTTTAATACTTGAAGGTTGAATCATCGATTACGTTGGTGCTAAAACTATGGTTCACTTATTCATCATTTCACGATGGAGAGAACAGTAGTCTGATTCAAGTGAATGCTGAACATATTCACCAGCTCGAGTTAAACACGAAAGATATCGCAACAAAACCGCTCGTTACTTAACAAGCGGCTGTTCTTATTTTCAGTAATGCTAAATTAGATGCTAATTAACTAAGTATTTAGCGACTAGATCTTCGTTGAGTTCAATACCGAGACCAGGCATATCAGATACAGATACATATCCATTTTCAAACGGTAATTTATTAGTGACTAAATCTGTAAATAATGGGCTATCACTCTGTGAATATTCCATCATGGTGCCGTGTTCACAAGCTGCAAGAAAGTGAACCGATGCAGATAGTAAAATTCCAGTACTGAAACCATGTGGAATCAAACGAGTACCATGCATTTGCGCCAAATCGTAGATCTTTTTCATCTCAGTGATACCACCACAACGTGTGATGTCGGGCTGTACAATATCAACATGAGATTTTTCGAGGAAATCACTGAACTCGTAACGCGTGGTTAAAGACTCTCCACCTGCGATTTTCTGCGATACTTTCGATGATAACTTGGCATAGCTACTTAAGTTATCAGCTAATACTGGCTCCTCAATCCAGTTGAGATTAAATTTTTCTAACCTGCGACACATTTCTAACGCATGACCACAAGTTCCCCACTTTGAAGCCAAGTCAATTTGTACTTCAATTTCATCACCTACTGCTTCTCGAACATGACGAACAATCTCATAATCAACGTCAGGATTATCACCAAAAACACCACCACCGAATTTAATACTAGTAAAACCTTGTTGTACTAACTTCAGAGCAATTTCACGGTTATCTTCAGGGCGATCAGCAGGAATGAAAGTGCCGTATGCTTGAATTTTCTCTCGGTATTTTCCCCCAAGTAGGGTATGGGTAGGTACATTGTAATATTGGCCAGCAATATCCCACAGCGCGATATCAATCGCACTAATAGCATGTATACCTGCACCACGGCGTCCCATGTAGTTCGATCCCCAATACATTTTATTCCATAAGCGCTCTATTTCCAGAGGATTTTCGCCAAGTAACAATGACTTAAGGCCATAACAATATAAGTTTGAGTTCGGTGTCTCGATACAAGCCTTTATCACCGATGGTGATGAATCTGCTTCTCCAATCCCGACAATTCCGCTATCAGTAATTACTTTAACAATGACGGCATCTTCCCCCCAAGTACAAACCTCATTCTCACGAGGAACGCGAAGGTGAATAACTTCAATATCGGTGATTTTCATTTTATTTCCCAAAGTTATGGTTTGATAAGAATTTCTTTAACCCAAAAATACAAAGAATCAAGACTACGATAAAAGGTGCTGCTGTTAGAGTTACAGCTGTTTTTAAAGTCGATAGGGATGCATTGATATAAAGCATAGCAAGCGGTAGCAGACTCAACATTATGCACCAGAAAAGACGTAGAGAACGTTCAGGATCTTGTCCTTGTTGTAAATCTTTTGTGCTCACTGCTGCAACGGTATAAGCCGTGGCATCAAGATGAGAGGCAAGAAATACCATCATCAACAAGAAATAGAATATGGAAAGGAAAGTTCCCATAGGTAAATTGCTAATTAATTGAGCAATAGCTAAGTCACCACTCGTTGACGTTAAAATTTCAGGAACATTAATGGCTCCTGAATTAAACATATCAACGGCATAACCACTCAAGCTACCAAAGAAGAACCAGCAACCAACACAGCCACCTGCAATTAAGCCGAAGACGACCTGACGAATAGTACGTCCTTTAGAAATACGGGTAACGAAAATAGATACGCCAGGAGTATATGTAATCCAATACAACCAGTAGAACACTGTCCAATCTTTGTTGAAGGTGCCATTATTAGTGACATCGGTGAACAAACTCATTTCAACAAAGTTTGACAAGCTGAGTCCCAGAGAGTTAACGAAGAAATCGATAATAAATGTAGTGTCACCCAAAAATAGCACAACCAGACCGAATACGAATGTCATACCACAGGCCATGTGAGCGATTTTTTGTAAACCTTCGCTGATACCGATGTAAGAACTTAAGGTAAAGGTAAGAGTTACAAATGCCAATAATACCGCTTTGAGAAGGAAGGTATTTTCAATACCAAATAACGAAGCAAATCCGGTTGAGACTGTTCCAATGGTAATGGTAGTGGTTAGGATCAGACCGCCAAAGGTGGCAAATAAAAATGTCAGGTCTAAGGTGCGGCCAATAATACGGCTCACGTTACTATTTTCATCTAAATTGAGGATAGAAGAAACGAGTGATGACAGATTTAAACCTTTCGCTTTATTTACATGGAAATGATAAGCCATAGTAATTGAAGCTAGAGCATAAATTGCCCATGGTGTTATTCCCCAATGAAAGAAAACATAAGACAGACTCGTCCTTAAAGATTCATTGGTATGTCCTGAAATATTTAAACCAGTATTATTGTAGTAATAAGCCCACTCCATAAATGCCCAGTACATGGTTGCGGAACCTAACCCTGCACATATAAACATAAACAGCCAACTCATATCTGAATATTCTGGCGTTCCCTCTCCTAATTTAATTGTTCCAAATCTACTCGTGCCAACATACAGAACAACACAAACCGCAATGAACCCAAATAATTGAACCATTGAGCCAATATTACTGGTTAAGCCATGGAACATTGACTTTGCCATTACCTGAGAACTGTCTGGATACATCATTAACAAAGCAATTGTAATGAAGACAAATACTAAACTAATTGATATGAGCGTTTTATCATTTTTTGCAGCAGGAATTTCATCCTGTTGTAGCACCACAGAGTTATCTAACATTTCACACCTCAAATAAACACACGTTATGGATTAAGTCTTTTTATTCTTCGGTGTGGATTTTTAACCACCTGTTACGTATCATCAACCAACATAATATTATAGATCTATAACGTTTCGTTATGAATGACCCAGTTAGCAATAAGTATGTATCTCGTGTCCCGCATCTTTCCTGGTTTATGGCCTTTAAAGCTGTTGCGGATAAGCAAAGTTTTACATTGGCAAGTCGTGAGTTACATCTCACTCAACCAGCCATAAGCCAACAAGTATCAAAGTTAGAATCATTATTAAAAACCAAACTTTTTTTTAGAAGCTCAAGAAAAGTTGTAATGACTGAGGATGGAGAGCGTTTATATGAGAAAATAAATATGCCATTTAATGCATTACTAAATATTGTTGATGAGTTTAATGAAAACTCTAATAGCTATAATTTAAATATTGAAACTGAACCTGTATTTAGCCGATTATTTATTAGTAAATACTTAATCGAGTTTCTAAATAAACATAATTATGTATTAGTTAGGCAGGTATTAACGACTCATCATCTAGATTTTCTACCGGAAACTGAATTAGCAATAAAATGGGGTGAAGGTAGTTGGGATGGTTTTGATGCGCAATTTCTGCTTGGATTAAATTATGTTCCTGTATGTTCTCCACAATACGCCAAAGAACATAATCTTGTAACTACCTCTGATTTATCTAAAGCTGTACTTATTCATGAAAGGGATACAACCGACTGGCAATATTGGCATAAGCACCATCCAGTACAGGGTATAGATATAAAGAAAGGACATGTAGCCGGTGAGTCAGATGCAGTGATGTCCATGGCTATGGCAGGGCTTGGTGTTGCTCTTTGTGGTTATGAACTCGTTAAAGAACATCTTGAGCGAAATGATTTGATTCTTCCCTTTCCTGAGCTTCATGTAAGGCATCATAAGGCTTACTACATTCTCACTCGCAAAAATACCGTGTTATCGAAAGAAGCTATCGGCTTTATTAATTTTCTAACAAAGATTTCCCTAAGCTTTGATACTGATACAAACTGTTGGGAGGAAACAACAGACGTTAGGTGAGCTAGTGAAGTGGGTTGTCATTTTCTACTTTAGTGGTGGAATGGGTCAGGGTATCGCTTCAAAAATTAGAGGGAACGCTAAAAAAATGAGCGGTATTCCCCCTGAACTGACAAAAGGATGATTTGACCATATCTGAACGGGTTGGGTAGAGTAGAGCTATCGAAAGCCTCTCGTCGCGTATAAAATTGGTGTTTTATAGTCCCAACTGTCTATATGGACGGCTATGCAGCAACAACATAAGATCGTATCTATCTTATTTTCAATGCTGATGAGCAATGAAAACCCTGCCGCTTATAGCGGGTTTATTAAAACCAATATTAAACAGACTGGCTTGCAAATAACTACTTCCTGACGGTCAGGCTTCGAAATGCCATATCGGTCAAGTAGTCATTCAGTCGATGTGATGCTGCCACAGCTTCTTCTGTATCAGTGTGGCTTACTGCTCTTAGTACTGTCGCGTGTAAGGATGAAGCTTCAGTTAGATCAGACGTATCATTTTTGTAGGCAAACCAGAACCGACGTGATAATCCTTGTAGTGGAGCCATCGCAAGCTGCAGATATTCATTGCTTGCTGCTTTTACTAATAATGTATGGATTTGCTTTAGAAGCCCTGCATATGTGTAATCATCTTTATTTTTTGCACACTCTTCCAGACTCGACGCCAGTTCGAGCATTTGTTGCTTTTCTTGTACCGTTGCACGAGATGCAGCATAGCTAACACACAGCGCTTCAATATCTCGGCGGACTTCTAGGATTTTAAGTTGGCTTTCTATAGATATTGCTGGAATTTGAATCCCGCGACGAGGGTGAATTTCTGCCATCCGTTCATAAGACAATCTCTGCAACGCTTCCCTTACTGGTGTTCTGCCAAGACCTAAGCTTTCAGCGAGTTGTTTTTCGCTGACCATGCTTCCAGGCTCCAGTTCACGAAAAATAATCATACGTTCTAATTGATTGTATGCAACCTCTGTCTTATTTACCGAACCCATAGTCATTGTTGTCTTATTCCTTCAGGCAATATTTTAGTGAGCGATCTCACGATCAGGACAATTGCCATTGTATCACACAAAGATCAAGAATATATTCAAGACACACAGCTGATATATCAGATGACTATCAGTTATCTATTAGTTGTCTATTAGTGAGGTAGTAATGAAAGATTGGAAAATTGTTCGCCGCTTTGAGGCTGTTCCGGATTTGCCGGTATTGGCTGAAGTTGATGTCCTGGTGATTGGAGGTGGCGCTGCAGGTGTAGCAGCTGCGGAAACTGCGGGACGCATGGGCAAGAACACTTGGCTGATTGAAAAATACGGATTCTGTGGTGGCGCGGCAGTGGCGGGGCTATCAGGTACCATCTGTGGAATGTATATGGCAAGTGACGACCCTGATACACAGCCCGAGCAGGTTGTTTTTGGTTTTACCGAGCGCTTTCGTCAGGCACTGGCTGACAAAGGCGGAGTGACTGGGCCTCAGCGCTATGGCAAAACCTATACTGTGACTCATGACCCTTTGATATGGCGTGAAGTTGCGGATGATTTCCTTGAGCATGCTGGCGTTACCACCTTATTTCATACTGCCGTTACAGGTGTGATTATGGATGGTGATACATTTGAAGGGGTTGTGATTGAATCAAACGCTGGTCAGAGCGTGATCCTTACCAAGATGATTGTGGATGCATCTGGTGATGCCGCAGTCATTGCTCGGGCAGGGATGGATCATTATTTTGGCGATGATGGTCGTATCCAAAACCCTACCATGTTCTTTCGTATTGCTGGTGTCGATATGGATAAATACCTTGAATACTATGGTGATGACACTATTTGCCCGCCGAAAGTTACAGAGAATATTCTGTCGGCGAACCAAAAAGGTGAATACGATCTTCCTCGCCATAAAATCTGGATTTTCCCGACGACTCGTCCGGGTGAGCTGATGGTTAATGCAACGCGTCTGGCGGGACAGGATGGCCGGATGTTGAACGTTATCGATCCTAAAGATTTCACCGAAGCCGAAGTCTTTGGTCGCCGTCAGGTTCGTGGTTACGCAAAGTTCCTCAACAATTATGTACCAGGATGCGAGACCTCTTACGTTGTAGATACAGGTATTGAGGTCGGTATTCGTCAAACTCGCTCTATCGTGGGAGTTGAAATGCTTAGCAATGACGATGTCGTCAACTGCCGCAAGCGGGGGGACAGTATCTGTCGAACACCTTGGCCAATTGAGTTGCATTCAGGCGACAAACCGAAGTTGCATTGGTTGATTGATGATTATTATGACGTACCGTTTAACACGTTAGTTCCTGTTGTTGGTGAAAACATCATTGTTGCTGGCAGGTGCCTCAGTGCTGAACATGAAGCGCTTGCCTCTGCGCGCGTTACTGCACAATGTTTTGAGTACGGGCATGCAGCGGGAATCGCAGCAGTAAAAGCTATCAATGAAAATACTCGAATTCGCGACATCTCTGTTGATGAGGTTCGCAAGGAAATGATTGCCAATGGCAGCAAACTATAACCGAGGAAAGGTAATGAAAGAGTCCATCATTAAGCGAGTTGAAATATACGCGGTTGCAGATCGTAATGCTGAGAGCCTGCCGTGGGCCGATAACCAAGAACCACTATTGTACACTAACAACATTGTTCGTCTGATCACCGAAGATGGTTTAGAAGGTGTTGGTGCGACTATCAGCTACACCGAAAATGATTACGACCGCTGCATCTTAGAGGCGATGCGAACCATTGTTCCGGGGCTGATTGGCAAGAATGCTCTGATGACCGAGGAAATCAATACCTGGCTGATGAATCGTTGCTCATGGGGTGGCTTGATAGCTAAATCTCCAATTGATATTGCTGCCTGGGACATCAAAGGAAAGAAAGCAGGTATGCCGTTGTACATGATGCTTGGTGGTGCACGTAACAAAATGCTTTCTTATGCCTCTACGCCCATGTTTGATACTGTGGAAGAGTACTTCCCGTTCATTGATGGTTGTATCGACCATGGTTTTAAGGCCATCAAGCTGCATTGCTATTGTGTCTATGAAAAAGATCTTAAGTTGGTTAAAGCCATACAGGAACGTTACCAAGATTCTGGAATTGCGCTGATGCTCGATACCGCGACTTTCTACAATCAGCAAGAAGCGTTGAATATGGCGAAATTGCTGGATGAGTACAATTGGGCATGGTATGAAGCGCCTGTATCTGATTATGACTATGCAAGCTATCAGCGCCTTGTTAAAGAAACCAATCTGGAAATCTCTAGTCATGGTAATTGCCTTCTGACTCTTCAGGAAGTTGCTTTTGCTCTGGCAAATAACCTATGGTCTGACGTTCGTCAGGATGCAACGGTTTGTGGTGGCATTACGCCATTGAACAAGTGTTTTGCGCTTGCCGAAGCTCATGGCAAAAACTTAGAGATACAAAGCTGGGGTTACACCATTACTCAGGCGGCCAATTTACATGTAGCATTGGCTCATAATAACTGCCGATTTTTTGAACAGGCTTACCCATACGAGAACTTCGAGCTAGGTTCCAAAAACGTTATTAGAACAGACAAAGATGGTTATGTTCATGCTCCAGAAAAACCTGGGCTTGGTATTGAGATGGACTGGGATGTTATCCGTGAAAATGCGATAGGCCATTATATTTTCGAATAATTATAACAATAACTCTAGTTAGCAATGGAAATTACGCTTCCATATATTTCAACTGAAACAATGTGGAAGTGATTTTACTAATAAATGGGACAAGACGTGATGAAAAGTACGACAGGAAGTAGTAACTTTGACAGATTCAGTATCATTACTTCACTAGCTATTGTATCTGTAATATCAATATTCTTTTTAACTAACCCTGATCAAGCAATCAAGATTGCTGGTAATATATTTACACTGATTGCATATAATTTTGGTACCCCAATTCTTTGGTACGCATTTGGGCTTGTTATTCTTGCTGCCTTTTTTGTATTTAGTAAATATGGTCACATCCGGATGGGAAATGAGAAACCTGAATTCTCTACATTTTCTTATATTGCTATGATGGCATTAGCCGGAGTGGGCTCTGGGACAGTTTACTGGGCCTTCCTCGAGTGGTCTTATTATATCAAGACACCACCTTTCGCGATTGAAGCTGGCTCGGTCACTGCGGCTGAATGGGCGGTTACCTATAGCCTTCATCACTGGGGGATCATTGCTTGGGCTATCTACGCTATTACAGCAATTCCGGTTATGTATTCTTTCTATATCAGAAAAAACCGCTCACTCAAAATTAGTGATGTCGTGATGTCGATGATCAAAAATAAGACGACAGCAAAGATTGTCGGTCGTGTCATTGATGTTATGTATCCAATTGCATTAATTTTTGGATTGATCATAGTGTTGTCTCTTGGGGTTCCCATTATATCTGCTGCCGTTTCTTTACTTTTTGGCATTTCGGATAGTTTAACTTTGAAATTATCAATGCTTGTTATTGTGGCTGCGTTATTAATAGCGAGTTCTTTCTTTGGTATAGAGAAAGGGATGCAGAAAATAAGTAATAATGGTACTTATTTTGTTGTTGCTTTAGCATTATATATTTTGATTTTTGGTCCGACTCAATTCATCCTTGAAAATACAAGTTCGTCCATTGCAATTTGGGCTCAGAACTTTATTAAAATGAGTTTGTATACTGATGCGATAAATCAGGCCAAGTTCCCCCAGTCTTGGACTGCGTATTTCTGGGCGTACTGGATGATCTTCATCCCGCTGATGTGTGTCTTTGTTACTAAGGTATCTAAAGGCCGTACTATCCGTGAAGTTATTATCTGTATGATTGGTGGTGGTACTGCTGGTATTGCAGCACTTTTCTCGATTGTTGGCTCTTTTATGATGAAGACTCAGCTTGACGGGAAAGTTGAAATTGGCAAGATGGTCTCTGAAGGTCAAGCTAGTGAAGCAATTGTTAAGGCGCTTGATACCTTACCTCTTTCATCTGTAATTCTAGTGGTGTTCATTATTTCAACGTTCTTGTTGTTGGTTACGACGCTTGATGGCTCTGTATTTGCCGTTGCATGTAATACTCAGAAAGAACTCGATGAAAATAATAATCCGTCTACATACTTAAAAATATTTTGGTGCTTAATTATTGTTGCATTACCGACAATCTTCATTACGGTTAATGCCCCCGTACAGTCAATGCAATCAGCAATATTAATTTTTGCATTGCCGATTCTGCTGTTAACTTCTTATATGCTATATAAAACCGTTGGCTATATGCGTGAAGACTACTCACATCTTACTGTGATGGAAATTCAGGCCATGCATAAACTTGAGCTTGAAGTCGAAGAAGAACAGAAAATGCCAGAACATGTTGAGGGTGCTTCAGCAGAAAGCTACCAACAGGGATAGAAAATAATAGGCACAGTGTTAACTGTTCTACTAATAATAACAACTCTAGCTCTTCCTAGGGTTGTTATTATTGAAGTGTTATTAAAAAATTTGGCCACCACTGACCAAATGATGGAGGGAATTAACAGACGTTTGATGAGTCAGTAAAACGGATTGTTATCTACTACTTGTAAACGCTTATTTCTATCAAATTTTCATCTGGATCCAAAAAGTATACTGACTCAATTTCTCCTACAGCGCCTGATTTGCTTACTGGACCTTCTACTATTTTTACATTCTCACTCATTAGGTGAGTAATTACTTCTTTTAAGTTCCACTGTGTAATAAGGCACAAATCACCAGAGCCGACTTGGGCTCTATTTCTTGGCTCTTGGCCTAGTGTTTGCAGATTGATTTTTTGAGCGCCAAACTTTAGTGCTTTGCGTCCATTGCCGAAGGCTATTTCCTCCATAAGTAGCACTCGACGGTAGAAACCCAACGTGACTTCAATATCAGAAACGGTTAGAACGATATGATCTATGTGACTTATCATCTTACTTCCTTGTGCACTAATGTTGTCTTAAAATTCTAGTAACAAACTTGATTATTGAAATAGAAAGAAGAGGGCGTAACGTGAAGATAAAACAAAAATGCCAATCAACGAATTGATTGGCATTTATTTATTTTCTAGCTGTTACGTATGTCTGAATTACTCTTGATTCTTTTTCATCGCAATGGAGATGCAGTATGCTGCGCCGCCCCATGTGATACCAAAACCAAACAGCATCATTATAATTGCACCTGTAGTCATAATTAACCCTCCTGTTGGCTTGGTGATTTAGATGTTACGTTGATGATAACCGCGACAACAAACATTGCAGCAACCAAACCCCAACCCAGCATCAGTAGGTCAGACATTTCATAACCACCGTAACCTTCGTTGAATGTTTTCCAAAGATTCGTTGCAAGAATTACCGCAAGCATTATTGGGCTGATGAAGCGGATACAAATTTCGAACCACTTACCAATGCTAAAGTCAGAGATATCATTGGCGTAATCGCGAATATCTGAAATCTTAAGCAACCAACCGATAACGATAAGTTCAACTAGACAGCTTGCAAGTAGTGCAACGTTGTTAATGAAGTAATCAACTAGGTCAAGTAGCAGTAGACCGCCATTCGTTGCAAATGCCATTGATACGGCAAAACCTACACCACAAACAACAGAAGCTGCTTTCTTACGTGACCAGTTCAGCTTGTCAATAACGGCTGACGTTACTGCTTCAATGATTGAGATATGTGAACTCAAACCGGCAACAACAAGCGCCAAGAAGAATAGTGGTCCAAGAATATACGGTGCTGGTAGTAGGTTAATAGCCGCTGGAATAGTAACAAACGCTAAACCTACACCTGCTGTTACAACTTCCGTTATTGGTTTCGCTTGGTCTTGAGCCATATAGCCCAATACTGCGAAAATAAGCACACCAGAAGTAATAGAGAAACCACAGTTAATCAGTACAGTCATGAATGCGTTGTTATTAATGTCAGATTTCTCTGGCAAGTAACTTGAGTAAGCAATCATGATGGCAAAACCGACACTCAACGTGAAGAATATCTGTCCATATGCTGCTGACCAAACCGTAGGGTCTGTGATCTTGCTAAAGTCTGGTTCGAATAGGTAGTTAACACCGTCTAGTGCGCCAGGTAGGAAAACAACACGTGTAATTAAGCCTATAACCATAAGGAATAGAAGAGGCATCATTATTTTACTTGCGCGTTCGATACCGCCTTTAATACCGGTAAAGATTGCTGCAAAAGTGATACCCCAAGCTAATACCATTGGTAGAACAATGTGCATTTGCAAATTGCCTAGCTTACTTGGTGAATTTTCACCTAGCTGTAGGTATTCACTAAAGAAGAAGGCATTAGTATCGGCCCCCCAACTTTGTGTGAACGAGTACCCTAAATATGAAATTGCCCAACCGATAATTGCGACATAATAAACAGCAATAACCGCAGCAATAAATACTTGGAACCAACCAAGCCACTCAAGTTTTACACCTAGCTTAGAAAAAGCACGAGGTGCAGCACCACGAAGTTTATGACCTAAAGCGAATTCCATAATCATAAATGGAATACCGGCTGAAATCATGGCGAAAAGGTAAGGAATAAAAAATGCGCCGCCGCCATTCTCGTAAGCCATGTATGGGAATCGCCAAATGTTACCTAGGCCAATGGCTGAACCAACCGCTGCCAAGATAAAACCGGGACGAGAGCCCCATTGTTCTCGCTTCATAAACATCTCCTTATGTACTTAATCACTATGAAACTAAATATTCTTAGAGATTTATTCTCTAAATCAGAATCCTAAGTCGTGACATCTGGTTTGATAAGCCACGCTGATGAGTTGAGATTAACCAGAGATAATATGTAAATCAATAGAGTGTGCCTTTGTTAACAACCTGCCATAAAGGTGTTAACGTTTGGTTTTTTACTCTAATGATTGTTGAATAGGGCGGTTGGCGGGTTGATAATTGAAGTTAATCACTGTCTATCGCTCATTTTGCAGTGTTTTATTTTATTTTATAATGGTTGTAAAAATGACTGCAAAATAAGCGAAAACTAGCAGGTAGCGGCTGATTTGCAAAATATCAGCCATATTACATAACTTTTAGCCCTGCCTTTTAGAAGGTAAAACTAAGTCCTAGATTTGTTTGAAATTGACTTAATAGCTTCGAGTCTACGTGAATTTTACAGGTTTCATCACCCGTTGGCAGGGTACAGATTGAAGATGTATTGCTATCTACAAAGTTTGCTAACCATCGAGTTTCAAAAACAATTTTTGCATTTTTATGCAATTTGTATTCGGCACCACCAAACAGACCAGCAGAGAATAAAAGACTGTTATCAGACCAGTCGGCATCTACGAAAGTACCTCCTAAACTGGCTCCAAAGTAGGTGTCAATTCTAGGGATTAGTTCGAAACGGAGAGAGCTTTGAAAATGAAGGTATGTAAAAGAGGTATCATTTTTAAAATCTTGTGTCTCTGTGGGTAAGTAGCTAATAAATAAGCCAACTCTTCCTGGGTCAACATCGGTTTCAACAGATAGTGCAAAATGAAGGTCGTTTTCAGGCTGAATATTTATGCCATTTTCATCCGTTACATCACCAGAAAATGTATAACCAACAAAAGGTGTGATATGTACAGGGTACTCTGCGGCTACTTGGGAGGAAAAAAATGCGATGATACCTAACACTAAGGTACTAATCGTTGATGGTTTCATACATTTTCCCTATATCCTTTAGAATTGTGGGTTTAATTGTGACAGCTATCTTAAAAACGTGCTTATAAATTGATAAGGATCTTGAAGTCACCCTAAACTATAGTTAATAATATGTTAACTAGTTGGTTCGAAAAGGATGTGGGATATGGAAGCTGATCTAAAATTTGCACTTATTACAACGGGTGTGGTTTTTGCTATTCTGATTGGGTTTGGATTAACCGCAATTGGCGCGTAATATTGTGCGATAAATATGTAACTTATTAATAATAGTTAATGTTTTGTGTTTGTCGTTCCGTTTACGTTAAACATGGAATGATATTCTTACTACAATGATTTCTGGTGAGTTTTTTGTAGAGGGAATATGTCGAATCATCTGCCGTTTAGCTTGAGCTCTATTGATTTACATACTATTAACGAATTTTCGACGCAGATTGCTCAGTCGCGTCGAAAGAAAATTGCTTTAGTTGTTCAAGGTGGAGGTCAAAGAGGAGTATTCACTGCGGGTGTGTTTGATGCATTTTTGGAAGCCGGTTTTGACCCTTTTGAACTGTATATTGGCACATCTGCTGGCGCCTTGACGGTATCTTCTTTTCTTAGTCGCCAGCCTAACTACAGTTATAACTTCATTGTTAATTACACGACGAATGATGAATTTTTTAACCTTTATAAATACCTTAGCCAACAAAAGCCACTAAATCTTGATTGGGCGTTACAAGCTATTTCACCGGGTGGCGATACTCCTCTTGATTTTCAGCAAGCACGTAAGACATTAATTCACCGTAATGCTTATGCATGTGCAACGCGTAAAGATACCCTTCAAGATATTTACCTTCCTATGTATCAAGAAAACTGGCGAGAAGTATTACGTGCTACTTGTGCTATTCCGGTTCTTTATAATCAGCCAGTGAATATCAATGATCTTGAATGGGTTGATGGTGGTGTTGCTGCTGCTGTACCGGTGAAAGAAGCGTGGAGGCAAGGGGCTGAGTTAGTTGTTGTGATAAGAACAGAGCCGATTAATGAAGATCTGATACAAACCAGTTCAGACGGTAGTGCTGAAAAGTCACCTGGTGTATTTGATGATTGGCGAGAAAGAATAGAAGCAACACTTCCGCAGTATATTGAGAAGCTAAGCCTTAATGAACCAATGGATAAAATTAAAAATATACATAGCGATTTAACCCTGCGATTTGAATCATGGAAAGAAACTCGCGTTAATAATGAAGATAGTCATTATCGTAATATGAGCGTATTCGATATGATGAATAAATTTGACCAACTCAATGATAGAGAAAAGATAAATACGACGAGCAGCGATAAAGAAAAGCTTATTCATGAAAGCAAATCACCTTATTGGTCATTGTTTGCTTCAAATAATATTGAACGGTTTTTATCAATGGCAGGAAAAAGTAAAAGTGCGGAAGTGATGGATATGCTAAGGCGTTACTATTATACATATAATGATTTAAATGCGTTTTTAGTTAATCTTCCTGAAGGTTTGAAGGTCATTCAAATTGCACCTGAAAGTAGCTTAAAAAGTCGTGCATTGCTGAGTAGTGAAGATGATCTAGAAGTTGATTATCTAGAAGGGAAAGTAATAGGGCGTCAATTTTTAGAGCACTTTGCCGATATTTTAAATGAAAAAACAACGTTGAAAAGTGATAAATAAAAACACAGCGAATGCTGTGTTTTTATTTTAGAGAGGATAAAACAGTAATACTTTACCCTACTCGAATTAATTAATACTTTAGCTAAATTACGAAAGTACTTTTTGTAGCCAAGGCCAGCCTTGTTTCTTACGGCTTAGCGTATTTTCCATTGTAAGTACGCCATTGTCTGCGAATGTGTCTAATGTCGCATTCCACTCACCTTTAAATAGTAAGCGTGTCGTACTTGTTGTGATGTCTGTAAGCATTAGAGCTGCCATTGCTAAACCTTCTTCGTCACAACGACGTTGAAGATCTGCGTTTAGCTCATCAATCATGCTGTCAACTTGTTCAAGTGTTGCTAGCTCAATTTGACCAACAACAACATTACGGTTATTGAATGGGTATGCTTTAAGATCTTTTTCAACTAACTCTGAAGCGGTTAGACCTTCAATGTCAGTTTTTGCGATTAGAAGCTCTTTGATGAACAGGTCAAGATCTTCAACACCAGCAAGTGGTGTTAGCTCTGCAATTGCATCACGATCTTTCTGAGTACATGTTGGAGAGGCGAAACCTACTGTGTCACTTAGAATTGCAGACATCATTAATGTTGCAAGTGGCTTCGTGATTTCAGTACCTTCCATCTTGAATAGGTTAAACATGATTGTACATGTGCAACCAACAGGCCAAATCCATGCTTCTAATGGATTAACTGTCATCACATCACCCAAACGGTGGTGGTCAACAATACCTACGATTTCAGCTTCTGCGATATCGTCCGGTGCTTGCGCAAGATCGGTGTAGTCTACTAACCATACTTTTTGACCGGCAACACCAGTACACATTTCTGGCTGCTCAACACCAGCAGTTTTCAGGATGTGCTGAGTTTCACGGTTAAGCTCGCCTTGACGAACGGCTTTTGCTTCTAAACCACGAGCTTTAAGAAGTGCTTCACCTACAAGAGCTGAACAGATGCTATCACTATCTGGGTTTTTGTGACCTACAACTTGAATCATCATGTTTCCTTTACTGCGCCGATTACAGCAACAACCTGCTGTAAGACTGAATGGGACTAACCTGGTGGCTTAATTTCTTGAAATGAAGCCAGAGCAAGTGATCAAACTCGGGCAATTCTAGAGGTTTTTTACAAAATAACCAATTAAGTTGCGCAATTAAAGGTGCAGTTGGTTAAATCCGCACCTAACTCAAGCTATCTAAATATGAATTTAGTGTTTGATTTTATACAATTAAAATAAGTATCTGATCATTTTGCTTGTTCTATCGCAACGGCAACGGCAACAGTTGCGCCGACCATTGGATTATTCCCCATACCAATAAGCCCCATCATTTCTACGTGGGCAGGTACAGATGATGAGCCAGCAAATTGGGCGTCAGAGTGCATACGACCCATTGTGTCTGTCATACCGTAAGAAGCTGGACCTGCTGCAACATTATCAGGGTGAAGAGTACGACCAGTACCACCACCTGATGCAACAGAGAAATACGTTTTATTCGCTTCTAGACGTTCTTTTTTATATGTACCAGCAACAGGGTGCTGGAAACGAGTAGGGTTGGTTGAATTACCAGTGATTGAGATATCAACCTCTTCACGGTGCATAATCGCAACACCTTCACGTACATCGTCTGCACCGTAGCAATTAATTTCACCACGCTGGCTTGTTGAGAAGCGACGTTCTGATACTACATCCAATTCACCTGTTTCGTAGTTGAATTGAGTTTGGATGTAATTAAAGCCATTAATACGGGCAATCATATACGCAGCATCTTTGCCTAAACCATTAAGTATTACGCGAAGAGGGTGATGACGTACTTTGTTTGCATTCATTGCGATTTTGATTGCGCCTTCAGCTGCAGCATAAGATTCGTGACCCGCTAGGAAACAAAAGCACTGAGTATCGTTATTCAATAAACGTGCGGCTAAACGGCCATGACCTAAACCAACTTGACGTTGATCGGCAACAGAGCCTGGAATACAGAAGGCTTGCAAGCCTTGACCAATATAGTCTGCTGCTTCAGCTGCATTTTTAGCTTCTTCTTTTAGTGCGATAGCTGCACCTAATACGTAAGCCCAAGAAGCATTTTCAAATGCGATAGGTTGTGTTTCTTTTACAATGTCATATGGGTTAACGTTACGTTCTTTACAATATTCAAGTGCTTCTTCAAATGACGCGAAACCGTATTGTTCAAGTACTGGAGTGATTTGGTCGATGCGACGGTCGTAACTTTCAAATAGAGCCATGATGGTATCCTCAAAATTCAGCGTAATAGCGTGTGATGCGTAAGTCGTGGTATGACAGCGTTTATTGGTGGCGAGGGTCGATAGTGCGAACCGTTTCGTCGAAACGACCGTATTGACCGCTGGCTTGTTCCATCGCTTCTTTAGCTGATGTTCCTTTGCCGATAAATTCCATCATTTTTCCAAGGTTAACGAATGAATAACCAATGATTTCATCGTTGTCATCCAGTGCTAACTTAGTGACATAACCTTCTGCCATTTCCATGTAACGAGGGCCTTTTTCACGCGTACCGTAGTGAGTACCAATTTGGCTACGTAGCCCTTTACCTAAGTCTTCAAGACCTGCGCCGATTGGTAGGCCATCAAGTGAGAAAGCCGTTTGCGTACGGCCGTATACGTACTGTAAGAAAATCTCACGCATTGCCACGTTAATCGCATCACAGACAAGGTCTGTATTTAAGGCTTCAAGGATGGTTTTACCGGTAATTATTTCAGATGCCATCGCAGCAGAGTGAGTCATACCAGAGCAGCCGATAGTTTCAATCAATGCTTCTTCAATGATGCCATCTTTAACATTAAGAGTAAGTTTTGCTGCGCCTTGTTGTGGTGCACATGTGCCCACACCGTGGCTAACGCCGGAAATAGCAATAACATCTTTCGGGCTAACCCAGCGACCTTCTACAGGAATAGGGGAAGACGCATGTTGCGGTCCGCGAGAGATAGGACACATGTTTTGAACTTCTGCTGAATATTGCATTACTCTGCCTCATTTGCTGTTCTAGCGTTGTACCGTTCAATTCGTAGTTATTGTGAAATCGCGTCTAATAAAGGCGAACGATTTGAACCGTATAAACTGAATGATTGTGCTTTAAATAAAGGGCAGAGAACGGTAGAGGATAATTACGATCTAACAACTGCAGCTTTCTATGGATGTAGGGATCCATGAAAAAGCTTCCTCTGGCCATTCTATGCCAATGTTGTTAGACGTCATCATCCTTATAAGAAGGGTAAACTTCAGTAAGGCAGTTAAAGGAGGAACATCATCTCCCGTCATAATAACAAGTGGGTTATTGTGACTTCGACGCGGTGTGTAACCTGCCGATGAAGTGACTATACGCCGTTATCTGAGAGTGTGTTGCGATAAATAATCAAACAAACATTGCAAATTTGAATGACGCTTAACGAAATTGAATCGGAATCTGCTTTGTACAGTAATTGGCGAGATCTGAAAACGGCATCGGCTTGGCATAATAATAACCTCGCATAAGTGTGATGCTTTTTTGATTCAAGTAGGCAAATATTAAGTGTGTTAGATATTGTTAAATGCAACAGCACGCTGGCAATGTACTGGGGGAGTTTGTAGTATAACCATCTGTTATTTAAGTTTACTTTCTTCATGGAGGAAGCCGATGCAAGCATGTTTTTATGTTGATGATTTGTTTTATCGCCAGCACCAATTTGAGTTACCACTGGATTATGCAGATCAAGATGGTGAAACAATCCGCGTGTTTGCACGAGAGGTTGTCGCGAAAGATAAGCAAGATACTGATTTACCGTGGCTTGTTTACTTGCAAGGTGGCCCTGGTTTCCCAGCTCCACGTCCAGATAGCAACAGCGGCTGGTTTAAGCGTGCTTTAAAACAATACCGTATTTTATTGTTGGATCAACGTGGTACGGGATTAAGTACGGTGATCAGCCATCAAACTTTAGCCTGTAAAACACCGGAGCAACAAGTCACGTACTTGAGCCAATTCCGTGCTGATAATATTGTGCGTGACGCTGAAGCGATTCGCGAGCAGTTGGGTATTCAACAGTGGGCGTTGCTAGGGCAGAGTTTTGGTGGCTTCTGTGCGTTACATTATTTGTCTTATTATCCGCAGAGTTTGTCTCGTGCTTATCTTACGGGCGGTATTCCGTCGATGACGCGTCATGCTGATGATGTGTATCAAGCAACGTATCAACGTGTATTGGATAAAACCCAACAGTTCTTCCATGCGTTTCCTGCAGCACAAGGTATGTGTAACCGTATTGCCGATTACTTGCTGAATAATGAAGTTATACTGCCTAACGGTCAGCGTTTTACTGTAGAGCAATTCCAATTGATTGGTATCAATCTTGGTCGCAGTGGTGGTGCGTTAGCCATGTATTACTTGCTGGAAGATGCCTTTGTTGACGTAAATAGTCAACCTGAACTGAGTTACAGTTTCTTAACCGCGATGTTAGCTGAGCAGTCATACCTGACTAACCCGATCTATGCCGTTTTGCATGAATCGATTTATTGTCAGCAAGATGCATCACAGTGGTCTGCACACCGTGTTCGTGAACACTATCCGCAATGCAATTATGTTTCTGGTGCAGATTTCTGCTTTACTGGTGAAATGGTATACCCGTGGATGTTCGAACAACTCGAAACACTCAAGCCATTAAAAGTTGCGGCGAATTTGTTAGCCGCGAAAGCAGATTGGCCGCAGTTGTATGATATTGAGCAATTAGCAAAGAATACCGTACCAGTTACTGCTGCGGTTTATGTTGAAGATATGTATGTAGAGTTTGATTATTCGCGTGAAACATTGGCTTTAATGCCCAATGCAAAAGCATGGATGACGAATGAATATGAACATAATGGTTTACGAGCAGATGGTGAGCGTATTCTCGATAAGCTTATATCTATGGCTGAAGTGATAGAGCAAACACAAAGCTAAAACTTAAATGCGAATTACTCGAAGTTATAAAAATTAAGGTGTATACATATTACAACTTATGGGTTGCTTAACTTAACGTGGAGAATATTGTGCGTTCATTAAAACTTTCCTTTTTACTATTACCCATAGTATTGAGTCTTTGGTTGTTAGCTGCGCATTTTTTACGCAATGGTAATGTTGTCTTGTGTATTGGTTTGGTTGTTTTTCCATTGTTATTATCGATTCAGCAACGATGGGCAGCAAGATTCACCCAAGTTGCACTTAGCGTGTCAGTTATAATCTGGATGCAAGCGACCTATCAAATGTTGTCAGAACGGTTGATGATGGGGGATGATTGGATGAGAATGTCTGCAATTATGCTGGGTGTGATAGGTTTTACAATTCTGTCGGCCTGTGCTTTTTTACACCCTTTATTAGAAAAGCGTTATGGTTTGAGTCAGTAAAAAAAGTTACCCACTTAGCAATAGGTTGCATAATGCCTTTTGTTTGGTTTTGTTATAATATAACAAAATAAGGTGAGGTAAGGCGGCTTAAGGTAGTCAAAAAATAATACCCTTACTCTTACTATACTTTTTAAGTGTGAATATTTTAGATATTATCTAGCAACAAGCAGAGGAATATTCATCTGTCGTACTATCGTTTAGTTATATCTATGCTGAGATGAAGCGCGACACATGAGTATTTTGTAAAGATTATCAGTCTATAGGGTATACGTTCAAACATAACGCTCACGCAATGTTCGTTGTAATAGTTTTTGAATTTTAGACCCTAAAGGCATTAAGACGTACTTAGGAACAACATGGTAAATATAAGAGCACGAGTGCCTTTTAAAGTTGGCCAGAAGAGTAACATTCCGGCTGATTTGCTTTCTTTCAATGGTCTTGAATCTGGTAAAGAGCATGTAGCCGTTATTTTCCAAGCTGCAGATACGAAACCGGAAGTACCATTGGTACGTATGCATTCAGAGTGTTTAACCGGTGATGTTTTCCACTCTTCACGTTGTGACTGTGGTGAACAGTTAGATGAAACCATTGAAAAAATGGGTGAAATGGGTGGGGTGATTCTTTATTTACGTCAAGAAGGGCGTGGTATTGGGTTATATAATAAGATTGATGCTTATGAACTGCAAAGTAAGGGTATGAATACTTATGAAGCGAATAATCACCTTGGCTTTGGCGACGATCTCCGTGATTTTACAGAAGCGGCTCTAATACTTAAAGCATTGGGTCTTAATGAAATTCGCTTGGTAACAAACAACCCGAAGAAGATTCGAGAGCTCGAAGAAAACGGCATTATCATTACTGAAGTGGTTGGCACTAAAGCCCACGTAAAAGACGGTAATGAAAGTTATCTGAAAACGAAAGCTAGCCACGGCAAGCATCGCTTTCATTTTGATTGATTAACTATTAAGCGCTCTGTGTAATTGTTATGCATGGCGTTGTGATAAATAGTTCTTCAGCAAAAGCCTCGTTTTTCGAGGCTTTTTTTGTATGCGAAAAATAAATAAAATCGGCACTATTTATTCATTACTTTTTCTAATGCAAATCATGATAAAGTTTAGTGCTTAATACCACGCTATTTTCTTGCCTGATTGGCTATTCGCCATTACTATCACCGCACTTAAGACAGAGCTAGACGCTATACATTAACCCAGAATTAGTCTTAGTTATTGTTATCCTGTTTGTTCGTGGCTTTTCATACTATTAGTGAATTATTCATCCGAATGCTCACTTGTTTTTTATTCTGTTGTTTTTTTTGAGGGCGCAGGTTGTGACTCAGCAATCTTCTTCTAGCCAAATGGCAAAGTTACTATTTTTAATTATTGTTTTGGCTGCTGCTGGCCAAATGACTCAAACAATGTATGTGCCTGCAATTCCTGCAATGGCACACGATTTTGGTGTTCAGTCTTCTTATTTACAAGCGGTAATGGCGGCTTATTTAATCCCGTACGGATTGTCTCAGTTTGTTTATGGTCCGCTATCAGACCGTATTGGTCGCCGACCTGTCATTATTGTTGGTATGGTGATCTTTTTAATCGGTACCATTGGCGCATTGTTAGCTCCAAGTTTTGAATTGTTCTTATTAGCCAGCTTTATTCAAGGCGCTGGTACAGGTTGTAGCGGTGCAATGTGCCGTACAGTAACGCGTGATTGCTATGATGGTGAAGATTTACATAAAGCCAATAGTCTTGTCAGCATGGGGGTTATATTTTCTCCCCTTATTGCACCAGTATTAGGCGGTTATTTGTCATCAATGTTTGATTGGTCGGCAAGTTACATATTCTTGTTAGTGTTTGGTGCTATCGTGACATTAGCGATGATGTTTATGTTTACGGAAACCCTTCCGGTTGAAAAGCGTCGTAATGAGCGTGTACTCGTAAGTTACCGTTATGTGTTGAGTAATCGTCGATTCCAAGGTTATGTACTTTGCCTTATTGCTACCTTTGCAGGCATCGCTGTTTTTGAAGCAGCGGCAGGCGTATTGTTAGGCAGTGTACTTAAGCTAGATTCAAAGACGGTAAGTTGGTTATTTGTATTGCCTTTACCGGGATATTTAGCGGGTTCTTGGATGTCTTCGGCGTTAGTTAAGCGTATTGGTAATAGCCGCGTAATGTATTTAGGCATGTTAGCCATTATTTTAGGGTCAGTCACTGTACTTATTCCTGGTATGGCGGGGCTAGTAACAGTCAGCTCGTTAATTGGTGGGGCATTTATATACTTCATTGGCGCAGGTATTTTGTTTCCTGCGGCAACGACGGCAGCTATTCAACCATTTCCACAACATGCTGGAACGGCTGGGGCAATTCTAGGTGGTTTACAAAACTTAGGAGCAGGTATTGCGACGCTGTCGGCATCTTTCATGCGTGCAGATGATCAATTCAGTGTTGGATCTGTAATGACGGTAATGTCGATACTGGTTGTAATGAGCCTGATTTGGGTGAAACGTAGTAGTCAGCAAGATACACCCGTTTTGGTATAACGATTGGAATATACAACTAATGGTTTAGATCGTTAGCGATACGGCACTAAAAAGGCGATGCTTTCTAAGTTAGAGTTTTCTAATGAGAAATGCATCGCCTTTTTTGTATTTAGCTGTGATGTATTAATCACGCTTCCATAAGATATGGCAGAACTTGTGTTCAGGATCACGACTAATTAGCATACGAGCGAATACGTCATCAAGCTGATCATTTTCTTCGTTAACTAAACCAATACGCACTTCAGCGTACAATTCTTTATCAACGTCAAAACCAACGTGGCTGCCCCAATCATCGCGTGTTTCAACGGCTTCGGCTGCTCCACGGTCATCAAATTGTGCGGTGAATAAGATCACGTCTACTGGTTCTAAGCTCTCAGATGCCATCTCTAGAAAGATGTCGTAAGCTGCGTCAATAACGTCGTCATATGAAATCAAATTTGATGTTTCCATGTACTTGATATGTCTCTTTTCGTAAATGAGTGACTATTAGAACATGGTTTTTTGAGGTGAGGTAGGGGGAAGTAGGAATTAAATACGCTATTGTGCATTTGCCTTTAATACTTCAGACCGAGATGTAGACACTGACTTACTGAGCTTACTTAAATAATCGTCAAACGGCATCGGTTTGGCGTAAAAGTACCCTTGGCTGGCTTTAATACCTAAATCATCCACATATTCTGCTTGTTCGGCAGTTTCTACACCTTCAGCAACCATCGTACAGTGTAATGTATGTCCCATTTCAGCAATATTATCTAATATAGAGTGAGTCACTGCATCTGTAACAGAAGAAGCTACAAAGGTACGGTCAATTTTCAAGATGTCAAAGCGTAAACTTTGCAGTGTTGATAAACCCGCGTAACCTGTACCAAAGTCGTCAAGTGCCCATCTAATCCCAACTTCACGTAGGCGTTGCATACCAAGTTTAAGCTCGACTAATTCAGTGGGTGAAAATGTTTCCCGTTCTGTAAATTCAAAAACCACATTGTGCTGAAGACTAGGGTACTTTGAAATAATACTAACTAACTCAGTGACATATCGAGGATTAATAATCATCGATGCAGTTACATTGATCGATATATAAGTATTATTATTTTCTGCTTGAATCTGCGTTTTTTCATAAGCAGCACGTTCTAGCAGATGAAGTGTAATCGCATTTATTAGCCCCGTGCTTTCAGCTGTGTGAATAAATTCAGCTGGTGAAATTACACCATGTTTGGGGTGTAGCCAGCGCACAAGTAATTCAGCACCGATCCAATGGCCATTTTTAGAATTCACAATCGGTTGATAATAAGCGTAAAATTCTTTGTTTCTAATCCCACGATGAATATCTGACTTAATTGAACGTCGGAAATTCACTGATACATGAAGTAATAATATAATTAATATCGATAGTATAATGATAATGGTAGCGGCATAAGGTAACTGCCTGAAAATAGCATTTCTAAATGATGCTTCAGTATATCCAACTGTTAATACATAAGAGTATTTTTCTGATCGTATCTGCTCGCTAAAAATGATATCACTGAATGGTAACGACGAATTCAAGCATACGAAGTCGTCCTTAGTATTACTTAAACAACCAGAAAGTTGGTTTTTATTCGTATACTGCTTGATCCAATAATCAATATAGCGGCTATCAAGCATAATACGGTACCAACCGTTAGGTGTTGGTACCATGAAAAATAATGCATCAATACGTCTTCTTTGACTTGTTGCTCTATAAATGACGTATCCACTCTGTTCTTCAAATTTTGCTAAGTGACTGTTTTCTATTTTTACATTTGATTTTTTAATACGGTCACTGCAGAGAAAAATATCATTCTCTATATAGGTGATTTCTTGTATTACTGGCGAGTCGAAATTTAATTGTTCTAATCCTTTTCTGTTCTTTTTATCGCAAGGGGTTGTATTTGAATCAACTAATGTTAGATCTGTTTTGATTTTATTGAGGTAAGAATCAATAGCGATATCAAGGTTTTGAATTGTATTTATTGTCGTTTGATTAATGTTTTTCTTTACCCAAACCATATCTAAGATAAGGCCTACCAATAGGCATAGTATCAGTAACATTATATTTTTAGGCTGATTCATATAATACTTAGATTGATTGCATGGAAAAGAAGACACGCAAATTATCATAAAATATTTTATGATAATATGAAAAGTTACGACTCATGGCAAAATATTATTTTTTTATATATATTTTGTAGGTGATAGCGATAATCGTCATTTTTCTACCACTTTTCAATTATGTTTCGTCATGTTTATGGCGATCAAGTGTGCGTGATTTATAAAATATCATTCATAATGAAGTTATATTGTAAGCTAATTGGTAAGTGTATCTTGAGTTCATTTGGAATAGAGAACTTATTATCTCGGTTCGTCTTGTTAATTTCATACTGCGTTTAATATCAGTGATAAAAGTTTCCTAGCAATTCTTAATGTAACCTGAATAGTGCGTTTTTGCGTGATGAAAAATAATGTGAATGTCGTTATTCGCACTTTAATTATTTTTAGATTTTGATAGCCTAACCCTAAAGTATTATCTTGATCGTTTAAGGAGCGAATGATGGAACGTAAAATGTTGAAACGTAATATCTCTTATATGGAAAAAGAGATATGTGAAATGAAAAGAGAATTAGATTTATTAGATGAAAAGTATAAAGAGCATCAAGATCTTGAACTTGTTCCCAGTAAGATATTAGAACATGATTGATTAAAGCGAATACGGTGCCTCAGAGCACCGTTTACCCTGTACACAAGGTTTAAACCTGAGAGGGTATAATCTATTCATGTAATTTCGATCGGCATCATCACGTAATGCTGCTCACGTTAAGTGAACTGCATTACGCATAAGTGTTTTTTCTAGGAGATATAATGATAAAAATGCCCCATCACAAATCGGGATAATTCGTCTGTTTGCTCTTGATTCATTTCTTTCAGTAGAAGAAATTTCTTTTTGTTATCTAAGATATCAAATGCATCTCTATCGAGCTCTGCCACATCATTAACACGTAAATAGGCATGGGTTAACGATATCTTCATTGCGGTTTGCGCAAACTCAGAATCAGAATCAAGAAATTTTACGATTTCATCTGGGCTTTCATACAATTCCCAATAAATACCGTTCTTTTTAAAATTGGCTTTCTTAGTCATAACAGTTCACCGTGCGCTTAATTGCGAAAGTTAACGTGTGTATTAAAATGTAGGCACAAATGAAACTTTGTGCATATAATTATTACGGTTGTATAGGATAGTTTCATTTATGGCTCCGTTTCCCAGAACGGAGCTTTTTTTGCCTTCAATTCAAACTTTGCAGTCAGCGCTTCCAGTGTGATTTACAATTATACTGTTGTTATTTAATGTATTTTATTTGAGATAAGATTGTTGTTAGTGAGTATGTTGAGGAGGGTGTAGAGATAGACTCATTGTTTGAAATTTTGTTTTGGTATATAACATTACTATTGTATTTATCAATAAATACATGTGGTTAGATTATTTATTGTATTTTGTATTAAATGGTAATCATTTCTATCAAAAGTGGGATGAAAATAGCAAATAAAATGTAACGAATTCAGTTATGCATTGTTTGCAAGACACTTGGTATGACTATAAATAGAATGCCAGTCTATTTAATAGGCATGTGAAACACTCAAAACATTACGGATTCAGAAATAGCGTGTCGAATATATTTGCATCATCAAAGTGCCTTTCACCAATAAAGGTGACAGCATGCTGACCTATTTGGCGGGTTGTTCCTGGCGATGCCACACCAAATGGCCATAAGTAGAAGCGTTCTAATCGTTCACTGCTCAATAACATTCCATTCTGATCAAACAGGCTTTTGTTTTGTCCATTTGGCGTTGGTAAGCTACGTAATGTTTGATAATTGAGTGAGGTTAAATGGCGAGTGAAAGGGCTACTTTCTCCCCAGTGCACATCGTTAATCATGTGCTCTCCATTTGATAAGCTGATTTTTAATATATCTGAATTTTTCGGTCGGTATATATGGAGGCTCGTGGGGGACTCAATCTTGGCACTTGTTGGTGCAAACTGTAATTCTTCATTTAATGCAAAAACCATATGGTAACAACCACAATGATGGATGCTATCGAGAATGTAGGGCTTTCCTTGCTCATCCAGCGTTAGTCTGAATAGTACACCATCAAATTTACCCGCATAGGGGTCCAAAGAGGATTTAGCCGTACGGTTTGAAAACCAGAGGCTGTAATTCAATTGGATCAATATTCTTCCATGAAACTGCGTGAAGCTATGGTCGACATAAACAATCGGTTTGTTGGTATTAACGGCTGCCTGATCATCTGAAACATATGTTACTAAGCCGGGCTTATCATCAAGAGATACCGATTCAACACGAAATTCAGGGGTGTAAAAAGCTAATAATTGGGTGAGTTGATCATCTGTTAGCAAGGGCCAGTGAAGATCAGTACGAGCCGTTGTTTGTGCAAACCAGCTTTGTATTTCTTGCTGCGTTAATCTTGGTTTATCAGGCATAGCATAAGAGATAGTGACATCGTCTACAGTCTCAATAAACCCACTTAATATACGCTTTTTTTCTGTATGAATAGAAGGGGTCGCGAAAAGCTTACTAACAGGGTAAAGACCGATGATACGCTGCCAGTTTTGGTAATTAGACGTGATAATTGGCGGGTGTTGCTGTAGTTGCGACCAGAACTGGTTGTTCTCGGCTAATGATGTTGTTAATTGTTTGGCGCAGTTTTCTTGGTTTTCAAAATCGATTGCGTCTTTGTTTAATGCATTTTTGTATTCGATTTTACGTTGGATCTCAGCTTGTCGAGATACATGGTTTAACCATTGTGCTTTACTTTGATCGGATGTTAGCTGAGGGATTAATGCTACGCTAAAGCGATCAAAAGCAAGTGAAGGGTAATCGGGGCTCCAGAAGAGTTGTGCATCTTGAACACCTTGTGTTTTAACTGTTTGCTTAAATTGGATTAGCTTGTGCATACAGCTTTGTTGGGTTGCTGAATAGTTTATCGCTGGTCTTGGTGTACTAGAACAAGACAAAATAGTCAAAAAGGTAATGAGCAGAACCAAAATACGCATATTAATGAACCCTGCTTCTAGAGATAACGAAGGTATATTAAGTGTAACTGCGTTTTATATGTGAAAGCAAAATATGAACGACAAGACATGCCGTTCATTAGGGTGTGTTGACGTTTTCAGATTTCACAGGCTAGAATTTGAAACGTCAACACGCCCTAGCATTACATATTAATATCTAATTCATTGTGGATCAGTACCACACATTGCGATGCAAACAGCATCTTAGGCCCAAGGCTGATCTTTGTTGCACCAAGGCGCTTTAAGCTGTTAAAGCTTTTCTTGGGCATAGGAATATGGTCGGTTAATAAGAAGCAAGGATTGCCTTCGAATTCTTGCTCACGAATATTAGTGCCTTTTTTATCCATCATGAATAGTTGGTAATCTTCCGCTAATTCTTGAACTAGTCTTTCGAAGCTCACGGTACGAACGGTAATACCAGGTTCAACTTTACGTTCTTGCTCTTTAGACATGCCTTGCGACAAATCTAATGCTCTCGCAATTTTCGTGAGTAAGGCTTGTTCGTGGAAACCACCAACGTTAGTAATTTCACTTGAAGTAAAGCTAATCGTGCGAGAGAAATCTTGCGTGCTTTCTAATACTAAATGAACAATAACATCGTCACGGTGCGATTGAGCCACAAATATAGCGTTCATCAAGGTATGAGCCAAAATTTCAGTGTGGGCTTCTTGACCGACTGATTCTAATAGCAGTTGACTATTGGTAGGGGCAGATCTGGCTCGTAATACAAAAGCGCGCATAGCTAAATGTCCATTGTGTTGAAGTGCCGTGGTTGCTAAATGCACACGACTTATGATGCTTTTAATGAATGACATCAGTAGATGTATTGGTATTCAAACTTCAGCAGATAATAAACGGATATGAGAGATTTCTGGGTATAAGACCCCGTTTATTTAAGAACGATATATTAGGCGCTACTACGGGGATAAACAAGTAAGTTTTAAAGGCTGAGCGAAGAGGGTTGGTCAAGATAGGGTATATTATAATGCTCCCATTAAAAAAGCCTCCGAATTGGAGGCTTATAATACAAAATATCTTTAATACGAAAAGAAACAACAAGACGTATTACTTTGAAAGTAACCTAGATTGTTAAGCTTCAGACAGTACCATTTTTTCAGCTTCTGCACTTTTCTCTAGCATCTTACGGATGATGAAAGAGGCAAAAAATGCCACTAGTACCATCACGACAGCTAGCATGGTAAGCAGGCTGAAGTAGTCACCATACACTGTTTGTACGATTTCTTGTGTAATCGCCTGACCTTTTTCTAGCGCAATCGATGTAGAGAATACCGCACCAACGATACCACTTAATGCAATTGCGACAGAGAATAAGCTTACCGAGAAGTTTTCAATATGCTTAGGTGCAACAGAGAGGATGAAAGCGACAACCATACTGCCCACAATTACTTCAGCAAACGCTTGGAAGAAGTGAATTGCTAAGAATACTTCAGGACGAATAACAGCTTCAGGGCCAACAGACATTACAGCAACGGTAAGAATACCAAATGCGATAGCGGTTAGAATAAAGGCGAAGCCAACCTTTGTTGCCGTTGAAAAGTTGATATTACGCTTTTCTAAAGAAGTAAAAGTCATCGCAATAACGGGGCCACCAAGAATACACCATAGTGGGTTCATTGCCATTGACGCTTCAGGTGCAATTGGGATAAATCCGAATAGATCACCACGCATAGTATTGATTGTTACCATGGTCATCGATGTCATCATCTGGCCATAGTAAACAAAGAATGCTGTTGTTAGTACAGTCATGATCAATATTGTACCCATCTTTAACGCGTCAGCTTTATTCGCTTTAACCATTAAAGAAATGAAGTATAAAATTGCAGCTGCGCCTATCGCATAAACAATGTTTTGTCCAATATCCATGTTTGAGAACATGAAGAAAACAAGACCAATCATACCAAGAGAAACAAGGCTGAATAGAAGCCAATTTTTAGGGCTAACAGGTTGTTGATCTATTTCAGCACCAACCGTTAATAAAGGCTTATGAGAAACAATTAAAATGATGAATGCAAAGAATGCCATAGAAGCTGACAACATAAAGCTGCCATTAAACCCAATAGCGAGAACGAACATTGGGAATAGGTACTGTCCAAAAAGTGCACCTATGTTATTAACTGAATAGTTTACTGGGTAACCATTTTCGAATTCTTCTTGAGTTTTAAATGTACGCTTAAATAGACTAGGGTATGAAGGAGACATAAGGCCACGAGCGTAACTCGCGAGTGCAATACCAACAAGGCTCATTGGTACATTACTGGTTGAAGCACCTAATACTAATAATGTGTAACCTAGAGCAAATCCGAAATAACTGATTGTTAAAGAGCGGTATGAACCTAAAAATTTGTCAGCTATGAATCCACCAGCGATAGCAAAAAGAGGACCAATAGATGAAAACGCACCCACAACCATCATGGTATCTGCTTCACTGTAACCAAGGTCTTCCAAGAAAAAACGGGTTAAAATAACCATTACGCCATAGAAGGAGAGACCAAACATCATTTGGCACACCATCATTGACTTGTTAAGTCTATTCCACATAACTACACCTCATCTTCGTTAAATAACAAAGTAAATTGAAAATTGTAAGTATTTGTAAGTCGGTGCTGATATTAACATTAATACAGCGAGTTAATTTAAGTGTGTTGTCTCAAAAACCTCATATTGTTAATTATATTTTCTAATGGATATGATTAGTTTTTATTGTAGTGTTTATTAAGCAGGCTGTTTTATTCTTTTGTATTTACTGGATACATAGGTTTAATTAAGTTATTTATTTTGTAAATGTTCGTATAATTATTGTTGTTATTTTTAATGCTAATTAGTTTATCTAATTACTAATAAAGGAATCATTCTCGCTGAAACGAGCATCTTGAGGTAACTTGGGTATCGGCTGTTGAGTTTAGTTTTTGTTATATTTAGTCATCATAATATTGCGATTCTAGAATGAAAAACGAGAGAGAACCAATAAGATTCGCTCTCGTTATAGCTTGAATGAAGGGGGGATTAGTTTGTGGCTAAATTACCATTTTCTTCTACTTTTTCATCTTGCATCATGCGAGTTAATAATGGGGCAGTAAAGGCCATAACAAATGCCACAACGAGCGTTACGATGCCAATATTTAAGAAGACTTCACTGTATAGCGGTAACGTTTTAAGTGGATCCGTTACGTTCTCTGGCGTGGCGCTGAAGGTTGCAACATAACCACCGATGATGAAGGAAGCCGCTTGAGTCAAAAACCAAGCTCCCATGGTAAAGCCCATTAAACGCTGAGGTACAAGACTAGCAACCATAGCTAAGCCTAATCCGCTGATCATCAATTCACCAATGCTTTGGAACAAATACACAAGTACCATCCACCACATTGAAACCATACCTTGGCTATCAGCAAACCAATTACCTGCCGCTGCGACAACTAAAAAAGCAAATGCACACATGAACATGCCAACAGTAAACTTACCCGGCATTGATAAATCACGCCCTTTATTGCCATAAGATGTGTATAGATAAGCAAGAATTGGGCTACATAATACCACCCAGAATGGGTTCAAGGCTTGTAAGCTAACAGGGTTGACATTAAACCCCATAACTTCAGTGCGAACATTGTATATAGCGAAGAAATTCAATGAGGTCGGCATCTGTGCATAGAGAACATAAAAAACGATAGCTTGTAACATCAGTACTAATACAACAATCATTTTTTTACGTGCGGCGCCTGTTAAACGCATTGTTTCTTTTAAGAAAACACCGACAACACCCAGACCAATAAGCGCAAGGACGATATTCGCCATCATTATGTTATTTAGTAACCAAGCGCATAAGGCTATAGATGCTATTGTTCCCAGAATAACAATTAAGAAATGCTGATAATTGACAGGTTTACTATCTGGTTCTGAACCTAATCCCTCAACGGTATGGCGGAAAGCAACATAGCTCATCAAACTCGCAATTAAACCAAACCCACAGATAACAAATGCTGTTGCGTAACCATATTCCGCAGCAATAACAGGGCTAAGTGAAAGTGCTACTAATGAGCCCACGTTAATTGACATGTAATACAGTGTGAAAGCACCATCAAGACGAGTATCATTTTCGTCATAACATTTTGCTAATAAGCTTGAAGGGTTAGCTTTAAACAAACCGTTACCAACCGCAACGGTACCTAAAGCATAGAAAATAAAGTTTGGGTTTAATATTGAAAATCCCATCATGAAATAGCCAATAGTTAACACGATGGCGCCAAATATCATGGTTCGTTTTGTACCAAGAATATGGTCTCCAACAAAGCCACCAATCGCGACCAAACCATACACTAAAGCAGCAAATGCACCAAAAGTGACGAAAGAATCTTGTTGGCTAAAACCTAATTGCTCAACAAAATATACGGCTAAAATTCCTTGAAGACCGTAATAACCAAAACGTTCCCAAAGTTCAATGAAAAATATCATCTTAAAGGGCTTTGGTTGGTTGAAAATGCTGTCTTTATTGCTCATCTCAATACTAATCCACTAGTTAACTTGTTAGGTGGCACATTAAGCGCTTATTAATAGTGAATTAATGTGACACTTGTTATGCAATTGAGGGCACCTGTGTGAGCTGTGTAGCAAAGATATACAATAAGACACATACCGAAACATTTATTAAGGCTATTAGCTAATAATTAGGGGGTATAGGCTGGCTGGTGGTCGATAAGGCAGTTTATAGTTCTGATATTATGTTTGTTTATGGAGTATAGGTCTGGTTAATAATAACAAAGCCTTGACGAAGAAAAGACACTGATTGTTTTGCAGCTTAGCTTTGGTAGAATTAGTCGGGTGATGTAGGTGTGATCAGCATAAACGACTGCGCGCTTACAAAAGAATAATAGCGAGAGTGATCAAGTGGCAACAGCGTTACCAACTTTAAATAATCAAACACCTTTTCAACCAGAATATATGCCAGTATTGATTGATACCGTTAATCAACTTCGTGCCGCTCTTGGTTCGGCACTTCATAGTGTTTATTTATATGGCAGCGTTGCTCAACGAAAAGCAGTATGGGGTTATTCTGATTTAAATATCACGGTTGTGCTTAATCGTAACCTTAACTCATCTGAAGAATCTGCATTAAATACAGTTAAGTGGCGTATAACCACCTATCAACCGAAAGTACCTAGTCTTGATTTGCGGGTAGGGAAATTTAGCGATGTCGTTTCCATTGGCGGCATATTTGAGTGGGGCTTTTGGCTCAAGCATTGTTGCGTATGCTTATATGGCGACGATTTATCGACGCGTTTTGGTTGTTTTGAACCAAGCTGGGATGTGGCTAAAGCCATGAACGGTGATATTAAGGCTGTGTTATCGGATTATCGGCAAAAGATAATGACCACAAAAGTGGTTAAAAACTACCTAGAATATTGCCAATTTATCAGTAAAAAAATGCTGCGTAGCTGTTTTGCGTTAGTGATGCACCGTGAAAAGTGTTTGGCACATTCATTGAGTGATTGTGCCGATATATTTTTGCGTTATTACCCTGAGAAAAATGTCGAAATTGAACGCTTATTTACTTTAATCGAAGGCACACAAGTGCCTAAACGTGCGGCATTATTTATGATTGAACAATTTGGCGGCTGGATAGTGGCTGAATTTGATAAAATTGAGCGTAAAATTGGTTAATTTTTTCTTTATTGCTTACAGCTTCTGAGGTTTTCTTGCAGGTTCAATCTACAGGTTTCGTTTTAACACGCCAAAGTCGTGATTCCCAAGGTCAGACTGAAGTCGTGCTGTGGGTTAAAACGGATCAAGGTCCCGCTCGATTATTAGTTCATGGTGATAAACCTGTCTGTTTTGTACCTTCTGATGTGCAAAGACAAGCCGACAATGCGCTTAGAACAGCTAACCTTCAAGTCGATTGGAAACCATTACCGCTTAAAACCTTTCAGCAACAGTCGCTTTGTGCCTGCTATACCCAAACGATAAGAGACAGCCTTCAAGTTTCTAAGGTCTTAAATAATGACGGAATAGAGGTATTTGAAGGGGATATTCGCCTTGCTGATCGCTTTTTAATGGAGCGATTTATTCGTGGAGGGATTACCTTTACAGGGGTGGCGAAAGACAAGATGGGGCACACTGAATATTCACAAGTGAAAGCCAAAGCGACTGACTATGTACCTAAATTGTCGATTGTATCGCTTGATATAGAGTGCTCAGAAAAAGGCGTGCTGTATTCGGTGGGGTTACATAGTGATATGGATAGCCGAGTCATTATGATTGGTGAGCCAAAAGTGGGTGAAGACGGCGAACAATGGATTCAGTGGGTCGAATCAGAAAAAGCCTTATTGTTGGCGCTTGAATCATGGTTTATTCAATATGATCCCGATATTATTATTGGTTGGAATGTGATTGATTTTGATTTCCGCTTATTACTAAAACGTGCTGAATGGAATGCAATCAATTTACGTATTGGTCGTGGTAAACAAACACCGCATTGGCGTCAATCTAGTCAAAACTCTAATCAAGGTTTTATCTCTATTCCTGGTCGTGTGGTACTAGATGGTATTGATACATTAAAAACGGCAACCTATAGCTTTCGTTCTTGGTCGTTAGAGTCTGTAGCGCAAGAGCTGTTAGGCGAAGGTAAGCATATTCATAATGTGCATGATCGTATGGCTGAAATTAACCATATGTTTAAAAACGATAAGCTGTCGTTGGCTAAATACAACTTACAAGATTGTAAGCTGGTTACCCGTATATTTGAATATACTCATTTGCTTGAGTTCGCGATTGAGCGAAGCCGTTTAACAGGTGTAGAGCTTGATAGAGTCGGTGGTTCTGTTGCTGCTTTTACTAATTTGTATTTACCGCAATTACACCGTGCTGGGTATGTAGCCCCGAACCTTGCGGGTGAAAACTGGATTGCAAGCCCCGGTGGCTATGTGATGGATTCTAACCCTGGGTTATATGATTCGGTATTAGTCCTTGATTTTAAATCTCTTTATCCGTCAATTATTCGCTCATTTCGTATTGATCCTATGGGGCTGGTGGAAGGGTTATTACAAGATGAAGGTAAACAACCTAACCAAGCGATTTCGGGTTTTCGTGGTGGGCAATTCCATCGAGAAAAACATTTTTTACCCGCGATGATTGAAGAGTTGTGGTCTGCGCGCGATCAAGCAAAGCGTAATGGTGAAAAAGCGTTCTCTCAAGCGATTAAGATCATCATGAATTCGTTTTATGGGGTACTTGGTTCATCTGGCTGCCGCTTTTTCGATCACCGGTTGGCTTCGTCAATTACGATGCGTGGGCATGAAGTGTTATCGGTCACGAAAGATCTGATTGAAGACAACGGTTATAACGTTATTTATGGTGATACGGACTCTGTCTTTGTTTCATTAGGTAAAAGTCATACTCAAGAAGAAGCGGATATCGTTGGTAACCAATTGGTGAAAAGCATTAATGCGGAGTGGATACGGCGCCTAAAAGATGACTTCAATCTTGAATGCTATTTAGAACTTGAATACGAAACCCATTATCACAAGTTTTTAATGCCGACGATTCGAGGCTCTGAAACAGGCAGTAAAAAGCGCTACGCTGGGTTAATTATTCAAGATGGTAAAGAGAAGCTAATCTTTAAGGGATTAGAAACTGTTCGTACAGATTGGACGCCATTAGCTCAGGAATTCCAGAAAACCTTATATGAGATGGTTTTTCATGACCAAGATCCTGATGAATACATTCGTGACTACACCAATAAAACGTTAGCTGGAGTATTTGATGATCGTTTGGTTTACCGCAAGCGTTTAAGACGAAACCTTGATGAATACCAAAAGAATATTCCACCACAAGTACGTGCAGCTCGAATGGCTGATGAGATGAATGCCAAGCTTGGTCGCCCGTTACAATACCAAAATAAAGGAGTGATCGAGTACGTGTTTACGACCTCTGGCTCAGAGCCGAAAGAGTATCGACAAAGCTCGATTGACTATAATCATTACCTTGAAAAGCAATTAAAGCCAGTTGCTGATGGTATTTTACCGTTTATAGGTAAGTACTTTGATGATATTACCGCACCTCAGATGGGCTTGTTTTAGCCAACTTTAAGTATTCGTGAGAAACAAAAAACGCGCTATTAGCGCGTTTTTAAGTGTTCACTGTTATTAGCACAATAATGTTTAGTATCTGCTAATTAGCTTATTCATCGTAATGAATTAATCAAAGTATTCCACGTTTAATAACGTTGATTTACTCGCATGAATAGGATCAAACTTGATTGCGCCACGGCTTGGTGTACATACTTTGAATACATCACCACAGTCAAAAATAGCTAATACTTTCTCATCGGTACGAAATACTTCAGGTAATGATTCACCTACCTCACAAGCACAGATTTCGCCTTCGTGCTTCCATTGAAGCTTATGAATGCGTTTTGCTTGAGATGGTGCTGCAATGTGTTGAGCAATAGAAGAAAAAACTGATTCAGCCTGAGCTGAGTTAGACGAAGATGGTACAAAAAAATCCATGAATCCCTCCTGATATGCATCGATATTGATGTTAAATACAATGATGCGATTAATTACAATCCTGTTATCAATCTTAATAACTATGTAAACCTTATCAGAATAAAGCATACTTTAGCAAGTTAGTTGCATAAATTGGCATTTTGTAACGTAGAACCATCTAGGTCTATAAGTAAGTGCCTTGCCTAGAGTCCTACAAATTTTCGCTGAAACGAGCATTTTGAGGTTACTTGGGTATAAACTCAGTATTAATAGAGATGTATTTCATAGCGAGGGGATAATGGAGCAATTAGACTTCTTCAGCGTACCAAGCCCCTGTGTTGGAATATGTCAAGTGAATAACCGAGGGTACTGTCAAGGGTGCTATCGCAGTCGAGATGAGCGCTTTAATTGGCAAGCAATGACGTCAGATCAAAAGCGGCAGGTAATAAGGCTGTGTAAGCAACGCTATCTGCGCATTTTACGTCGTGCAAAAGGGAACTCTATAGAAGTTCAGCAGGTCGATGATAATCCGCAGCAAAGTCTGTTCTAACTTAAGCGTGCTTTCGCATAGGATTTGTTAGGTTGAATATATATTTTATAGCCATAAAAAAAGCGCCAATAAGGCGCTTTATATTGAGAATGAACAACGCAATTAAACGCGTTTAAAGTCCATGTGCTCAACTTTTGGCTTGAACGCGTGACGTTGGATGTCTTGAGGCTTAACAGCAACTTCCTGACCGTCGATCACTAGGATGATACCTTCGTAGAACTCAGGCTTATCCATTTGGTTGATCACGTCACTGTGAAGAAGCTCGATAGCAACAGGAGCAGCTTCGCCACCGTAGATGATAGCTGGGAATTTTTCTGTAAGACGTAGACGGCGGCTCGCACCTTTACCTAGATCAGTACGTACAACTGCATCAAATTTCATATTAAATACTCTTTAATTCATAAGTTCACTGAGTAATGCGACCTTACTCAATGTCGTAAAAACGAGCGCGCATACTAACAGTCAGCTTTATTCTTAGCAAGACTAAATCCTTTTAATGCGTATTTTAACGTAATGAAACGAACCTTATGGGTTTGGCTTCATTCTTTTGGTTGAAAAAAGAGCGTGTTCAATAGATTAGTCATTATTTAACCTCTCTGTATTAGGTTATTACAAATAACCAGTCGGTAATGATAACGATAGTAATTCTCATTTGCATGTGTATACTGTGCAACAACGGAATTACTAATAAATCTATTTATAAGCAGGGGTTATGAGTAAAAAACTTACATTCATCGCGAGCTCAATATTTATTGCACTTTCTCCAGCACTTCACGCAGAAGAGGCTGTTTCAGTATTCGACGAAATAGTGGTATCAGGTACGCGTTCGGAACAAAGTATTAAAAATATCCCATCTAGCGTAGCCAAAATAACGTCTGAAGATATTGAAAACAATCTGTCGAACGATGTGAAAGATGCATTGAAGTATGAGCCAGGTGTTACGGTAAATGGGCGTGGTCGCTTTGGTATGGAAGATTTCACTATTCGAGGTATGTCTGGCAGCCGCGTTAAAGTGATGGTTGATGGTGTTGAACAGCCATCATCTTATAACCCTGGCGCAGATGTTATGCGTAAAAATGCTAATACCTTTGAAGTTGATACGTTAACTGCAATTGAAGTGAACAAAGGACCATCATCTAGCTTATACGGTAGTGATGCTTTAGGCGGTACGGTTCTTTTACGTACAAAAAAACCTGAAGATCTACTGGAAGCTGGCGATGATAGCCACGTAAGTTTAAAAACAGGTTATGCCAGCGTAAGTGATGAATATAAAGCAACAATTGAAGTGGCTAATCGTACTGGCGATTTAGAAACAATGTTGATCTACACTTACCGTGATGGGCATGAAACTGAAACCCATGGTGATGGTGCGAACATTGAGGGGCCTGATCGTGGTGCGGCTGATCCTTTCAACATCACATCGCATAATATTTTAGGTAAGATGTTCTACCAAATAAACGATGCTAACCGCATTGGATTTACGGGAGAGTACTATACACGTAGTGCAGACGGTCAAATCCTTTCTCGTAATGGATATGACGGTGGCGGTGGCTTTATGCCGGGCTTCGTATATACCAATAACAGTGCCGACGACAAAGATGAAAGAGTACGTCTAGGTTTTGAACATGAATGGCTTGCAGATAATGTGGCTTTTGATTCTTTAGAATGGAAAGTGAACTGGAGCAAGAGCGAGGCAGATCATAAAAGTTATGATCATACGGGTAATTACGGAAATCGTAATCGTGCACGTTCTGGTACTGATGCAAGCACACAGCTAGATGCTCAATTCCAAAAAGAAATTCAATTTACGAATAATCGTCACGAGCTTACGTATGGTCTTTCAGCATCAGATGCGAGCTTTGAGTTAGATTACACTGATTATTTCTTAGATTCTGGTACATCTAAGCCAGGTAGTTCAGAAGTGCCTAAGTCAGAGTCTGAAAAGCGCGGTATCTTTGTACAAGACCAAATTTATCTATTAGATGAAGCATTAGTGGTAACGGCAGGGCTTCGATACGATGATTATAAAGCTTCACCAGATCAGTCTTCAGGGTTAGAAGATCATAACAGTGATGCATTAACATCGCGCTTAGGTGCGGTATATCATTGGAACCAACATTTCAGCACTTATGCACAATACAGCGAAGGTTTCCGTGCGCCATCAATTTATGAGTTGTATTACGATAAAGATAATGCAGCGCATGGCTATAAAATTATTTCCAACCCTAATTTGAAGCCAGAAGAAAGCCAGTCTTATGAAATCGGCTTACGTGCAAATAATAATATGGGTGCGTTAGAGCTTTCTGCCTTCTATAACGATTACACAAACTTCATTAAAAGTTCGACGGTAAAAAGTGGTGGTCTTGATATTACAACCAATGAAAACGTTGATGAAGCTGAAATATACGGTGCCGAGTTCAAGGGTAGCTTATGGTTAGATGAAGCTGTAGGTGCCCCTATGGGTTCATATGCACGTTTATCTTTAGCGTATCTTGATGGTGAAGATAAAAACACGGGTAAAACGTTAGATACTATTGCGCCATTCACGTCTGTTGTTGGGTTGGGTTATGACGCACCAAGCGAACAGTGGGGTAGTGCTGTGAATGTTACTATGGTGGCAAGTAAAACGGATTGGGAACAAGACGTCAATATAGATGCTTCTAGTTATACGGTTGTTGACCTAACCGCTTACTACCGCCCAATGAAAGATCTAACACTTCGTGCTGGTCTGTTTAACGCCTTTGATGAGAAATATTGGCAGTATCAAGATCTAGAAGGTGCAACAGCATCGACTCGGGGTATTGATATCCTCACTCAGCCTGGTCGTAACTGGGGTGTTAACTTGAACTATGATTTTTAATCGATAGTTAAATCTAGCTAATACCGCTTAGGTCTTGAACCTAAGGTACTAATAGCCGCATCGTTTGATGCGGTTTTTTTGTTGAAGGGGCTGCTAGAGAAATAAATTATTCAAACGTACCTTTTATACAATACTCGCCGTGTTTGAATCGCACTTTATCTTACAAATAAACAGATGAGCTTTTATGAACCCTTTTGGGGTTAGAACCGTGCCGTTCTTTATGAGTTTTAGCATACTAATTCCATTTAAACATTTGATTAAAAAATAAATCAGGATACCAGCGATTCATTCTGATACTAATATACCCAAGTTACCTCAAGGTGCTCGTTTCAGCGAGAATTTGTTGGACTCTAGGCAAGGCACTTATTTATAGACCTAGTCGTTCTACGTTGAAAATAAGTAACACCGCATAGAGCCCAACAAAACTCGCCCTTCGGGAGTGATTCAGCGTATCTACTTCTGTGTCAAATGTGTTGCACTTATTGTATTACTCCAGCGGAATGCCATTCCTACACTCATTTTCCTTGAATTAAACACGCTGAGATCACTCTGAATCCTGCATATTGAGGTAGCTTGGGTATATAAGTTGGTCAACTTTTCTCGTATACACAGCACAGATTTCATTTTGATAGGACAAATAATGACGAATAAGAATGCATCATATTTTAAATGAATTTCTCGGTAATAAGTAAGCTAATCTATAAATAATTGACCGAATGGGAAGTTAATAATCTAGTGGTTTTAATTGGTTTGTAGTTTAGTTTTGATTATTCTTTAAATTGTTATTTTGTCGTTAATTTGATTGAGGGGTTAACAGTGTGAGAAATAAGATGTAAAGAGTGAGAAGTGAGATTTGTTGTTATTATTGATACTGTCTGTCATTATGGCTTATTGTTGTATCTTGTTGTTTTTATTAATTTAATTTGTTTAGATTGTCTTTTTGAATGTTTTGTGATAATCAAATTGTACCGTGGCGTATGGGTTTTAAATGTCATCTTATAACTTCTGTCTTTTGTGTGAGAATTACAATGTTTGATGTTAACTTTTAGCTGTTTAATATACTAAATTTAATCTGTTGTTATTTGTTTTATTTATTATCATTTTTGATGTGGATTGATAGCAGGTGGAAGGAATGAGTAAAATATTAAATGGTATAATGTTAAAAAAGAAAAAAAAGATACAACATTATAGTGCTGTAATGGGGCTAATGTTTGGTGTGGGTTTTTTGCCTAATGCTGCAAACGCAAGTGATCAAGATTTAACATATCTTGAAGAAATGGGTAAACGTTTATTTTTTGAAAAAATTTCGTTAAGTAGAAATATGTCGTGTTCAACCTGCCATACCGCTGATACTGGTGGTACTAACGGTGATTCTGATACAAATCTTGTGCAAGTCGCTGTAACAGGGTCTGATGGAGTTATGGTTGGTAACCTTAAACCACCGACAAATAAGTATGCACAATTTTTAAATGAGGTTGGAGATCCTGAAGGGTTGAAACTTTTTGACGTGGCTTGTCCTGGTTTTGCTCCTGCACCGTGTGGTGGTGCATTTTGGAATGGTCGTGCTGAAGGTGATTTAATTGAAACTGTACATAATATTGATGTATTTGCGGGTCTGAATAGCAAATACGAAACTATGTATAAAAAATATTTAGGCCCCGTTGCTGATCAGGCACATGCAAGCCCATTTATTAATCCACTTGAGCAGGCGAAAGACGATAAGTTTAAGGTATGTACGCAGGTTAGAGGAACTACATGGGGTAGACAGTTATACCAATATGCTTGGGGAGAACATCTTTACTGCAGTTATCGTCAAGTGGATGAGATATTTGCAAGATTTGCAGTTGCTTTATCTGCATGGCAAATGTCTAGCGATAACAACCGCTTTGACTCTAAAAGAGATATAGCGTTAAAACATGATGAAGATGGGCTGTTCGACTTAGATGGTTTTACTGACCAGGAAAATGACGGACATGATCTTTTTTATGGTCAAGCTAGGTGCTTCTTCTGTCATCAAAGCGGAAATGATCAAGGTGTTGGCAAATTTGAACGTTATACCAATGATTTCTACTTCAATATCGGAGTACCAAGAAATCATG
>NZ_PYMJ01000060.1 GCF_003025615.1 Photobacterium frigidiphilum
CTGGCTGGCTGACCGCCAGCACAGCCGTACCGGCAAGAAGTAATAAACCTAGCTTTTTTGACATGGGTATTTCCTTTTTATAGTTGAAATATTATGTGTGGCTTCCTTACACATTCAGACTGACGGGAACAGTCAATCGCCTGCCCCGCGAGGGGAAGGTGTGATTAACGATGAATAAGGGGAGTCACTGATTTCGCATGCGAAACGTCTGTCTGCATAGCGGTGTTTTACGCATGAAAAAACGCCCTTTATCGAGATAAAGGGCGACACAAGTGTGTTAATAATGATTAGGTTGCGGCGTTGATACCTGTGCCGCACAGGTAATGACATGATGCGCTATCACATGATTCATTAGTGGTTAGGGTAACGTCATGGGTGTATTCATTCTGTTGACGCACTACCGATAGCCGTTTGTACGTCGTCATGGACAGATGATGGGGGGCACTCGCCCTATCGTCGTGAATACCGCGACCTGTTGGGTTTGACATCCGAGTGTTGCTGATAAAAAGCAAAGGGTTAATGGCTGATCACATAGACTTTCCTCCAAAGATGAATCGTTAAGTAGGATAGGTGGGGGCTCTCACTCCTATCCAGCGTCAATATCAGCCAGTGACAGTCCAAATGATTGAGCATCCCGCAGCGTTTCTATCTGGCGTCTTGCTCGGCATTGTCGCAGGCAATAGGCCGTATCACGAGCCGTTTGCTTTTTGGGTTGCGACCATGACGTAAGGTGAAAAGAATTCGTTTTTATTCATGTCAGACCTCCCTGTAAATAACAAAACGTCATCGTAATGGCGTTTTGTTATTAAAGACCACCGTTGTGAACAAGGACGTATATATAAGGCTAGTTGCTCATGTGTCAGGCCATGGGTTCGCGTTGCTCAGCAATGGCATGACACATCGAGCGTATAAATAAGGGGGTATTCTTCAATTGATAATCGTATTAGCCTTTTGGTTTGTGTTGCTGATTAACCCATTGGGCGGTGACATTGGATAATGTTTTCCCGTCTTTATTGCCAATCAATGCTTGCTGTATCATTTGTGTAAACGGGGCTTGTTCTTTAACGGCTTGAGTTGCTATCGACAGGGCCTGTTTATCTGCACCGTGTCGTGCACGAACTTGGGTTCGAAGTGCTGTTATTGCGTTGGACAGATTTTTTATTGCCATCTTATGCCGTTCCTTCTTAAATATCGAGCCAATCACATTGAATGTTGCTGTGTCATTTTTGTTAAATGACGGCGGTCAATGATTTCATTACTGACTAGCCAGTTAATTGTTTCTGCATCGACGCCGCCCTCGTTCTTTGCTATCTCGACAAGGCGGTTAATGTCATCCCCGATCCCCGCCACAATTTCTGTTGCCACCTCTGCTCTATCACAAAGTGCAATTGATTGGAGTGCAACGAGAATGCCTGATAGAAACGCATCCACTAGATTTTGCTTATTTTTAGTGTCATCGTGTTTATTCATTGCGATACCTCTTTTTATGATGGATGTCACCATTGATACGACTCTTTCAGGGAGGGATAGGTGCTAGGATCCCGCCCTTGATAACGCGAATAATAGGTAAGCTAAGACTAAGCGTATCAATGACTTGATGATGGCTTTTCAGTGATGAATAGGCGCATAATGTCGTTCCTTTAAAAAAGGGTGTGTAAATAAGGTTGATACTGTTATTTACCGTTCATTTTTATTTAGTTTAGTTTAATTTAATTACGAGGTTTATATGGCAAAAATGCGCCCTTGTGTTGTTTGTAATAAACAACTTGCTCCTGATGCAACCACTTGTCCTAATTGTGATACGAAAGATCCATTTCATACCAAGCGAAACAATAATATTTTAGCGGGCGTTGTCGGCGTTGCGATTATTGCTTACTTGGCGTTTGAGCATTTCGCTGGCGGTCTTAATTTCCTGGGCTAACTGAACCATTGATTGTTCGAGTTCACGTCTGCGGTATCCGTATAATCGTAGGCGTGAAAAAAAATGGTGATAAGCAGATTCGTAAGGTGGCGATCTTAAAGAAAAACACAACTCACTCTCGTTATTGTATTTTCCATAAATAACCCAATAAATAGGGCTAAATTGAGTTGCTGTCCATATCTGTTTATGTAAGTGTGTCGCTATATCTACAGGGGCTTTAAAGTACACATAAGGAGCTTCGATACGACCAAATAAATGACCGTGACAAGATGCTATTGTTTCAACATCGTCAATGTCATTGAGCATGTCAACGACGGTTTTTATATGTCTATCAATGACATGATAAGGTTGCTTGTATTGAATTATTGGGGCTATCGTAAGCTCGAAAAGCAAAGCTTTTATATTCTTTAATATATTGAATAGCATTGAGATGCCTTAATTAAGCGGTTTTTATTGATGAACGTGCTCGCTGTCTTCTTTTGTCTCATCCCTCGCCTTTAAATTGGATTAACTCGCCATAGTTTTTGGGGGTACTATCGACGAACCTCATCACTCCGGCTTGAGTGTTGCTGCCATGTAATGCTCTGAAACGAGTCAGTACACAAGCTTGGTTCCAGAGACGAAGTAACGCTTGCATGCTTCCCGACTCACTGGCTGACTCCCTTATCGTCGTGAATACATCGACCTTTGAGGGAGGGAATCGGTGTTAGGATGCCGTCATTGATAACGCTAATAATAGGTAAGTGTAAGCTAAGACTAAGCGTATCAATGACGGACTTATTGGGTGGTGTCTCTCTATAGTGAGCATGTGTATTGATCTTGTTTAAAGGTTAATACAGATACTTACTAACAACGTTTTAACGGCGGTGATAACCATAGTAAGGCCATGTTCTTTGTCTGGATTTTGTTTTGCACAATGCGCCATCTTTATTGATGGAGTACCGTATCCCCACTTTTAACTGATGGGTGGATTCCGTTAATAGTATCGTGTTTTGTAACACTGTACCGATGAATGCACTCATCAAATACTTCTTGCGTACAGCCAGTCGTACCGCGTTATTGACGCGCTTGTTTGGCAAGTAAGTGATACGTTTGTTTAGTAAATGGTTCATATCAAGTCCCTCTCGATTTAAATTGGATAATAAAGACTCCGTTCACACATGAATGGTTTAGTCGGAGTTATAAACCAATTCCGCCAAGACGTTTCCGCCCTTGGATGTGCTGATGCCGTGGCATCTATGAACTTTTTTGTGATCACACAGGGCTTCATATTTGGTCTCATTGACTACGGTCTTATCAGCATTTCACAATGCGTATTTTCGTTAACCTCCACGTTCTATATTTTCTCAAGTTATGAAGTAGAAGCGGCACGAGTAGTTGAGGCAACCCATCCAAGTGTTTTATTGAAGCAACACTCTTTGGCTTTCAAGTTGTTAAAGAGCGAATCCCTATTAGGGATTTTTTTACTTAAAAAAACAGATCATTGCTTTTCTGTTGTCGTTTTTTCAGTCCACTCACCACCGAAACGTAAAAGATGATCTTTAAGTCTTGCGGCGGCTTCATGACGTTTACAACGCATGTTCTTTTTGGCTGAACGTGTGAGCATATTGCTGCATTTGACGTCCATCAATACATTGACTGAAATGTACTTTTTCTGGGTCATACTCAGCTCCTTTGTACTGCTAAAGGAGTACTGTATGGATGATCATGGTGAGAATATTAATTTATAACGCAGAAGAAGTAAACAATAAAACCATGAAAAGTAAACAATAAAACCACTAAAAGGGACTGTGTTTAACAATACAAGTTTGTTTTATCTTTAAAATAAAAGGATGAAATTTGCAGATAGATTGAAAAGCAAGCGTAAGCTTCGAGGCTTAACGCAAAAAATGATTGCAGAGGCAATAGGTGTTTCTAAGGTTGCGGTTTCAAGATGGGAACTTGGGCATAGTGTTCCAACAGGAGATACATTAAATTCTTTAGCGAAATATATTTCATGTGATCCTGAGTGGCTATTAAGTGGCAGACAAAGCGAATGCAGAGATGTTGTCATGGTTAGATATTGTTATGACATCAAAGCAGCTGCAGGTAATGGTTATATGAATGATAGTGATGAGCAGGAGTTAATGCCTATACCTAAAGCTGTTATTGATAAACAAACCAATAAAAAATCAGTATGTTGTATTAAAGTTTCAGGAAACTCTATGGAACCAGTTCTTAGCAATGGTTCTGTTATCGCACTAAATCCGCATAAACAGATTGTACATGATGGAATGATGTATGTTATTAGGCAAGGGGACTTATTGCGTGTGAAAATTCTTATAGAAACACCAAATGAAATAATTATACGAAGCTACAATAAGGATTTTTGTGATGAAATTTATAAAAAAAATGAAGGTTCTGATTTTGAAGTGATTGGTCAAGTATTTTGGTATTCATCGTGTATTAATATCTAACAACGAAAGTAAACAAAAAAATCAATATTTGTGGTTCATTCTTTTATCTTTGTTGCTATAATTGGCTCATAGTTTGAAGCTAAAAGTGCATTACATAGCACATTACTACATAGTTTTCTATGTAGTGTATTTTTCAAATTAAGAATGTGTTGGACCGTCAATCCAACTAAATAGCATTCGCAGAAAAAGCCGATTGCCTTTGCAGGATCGGCTTTTTTTGTATCTGAAATTTTCGTAAACAATAACAATTTGATCTTTATGATTTTTTGCAGTAGATTGATCCTAATGTTTGGGGTGACACTCAAACAGACCCTTTAAACTGCAAAGAACTTTATTATGACATTACATTATTGTTGTCCCTCATTGCTCCAAAAATCTAGACACTATCTCTATCACCATAATGCCCTAGCGTATGCTGCTTTGTGTACTTATGTTGAGGATGTGTGTCATGACATTCGCTGAATCTTCAACGTCGATCCCACAGCCAGCACCCGTCACGCCGAATAAGGGCGAATATGATGCCGAGTACCGTGCTAAGCGTAAGTTACGCAAGCAAGCGTTAATCGAGCTGCATCATGACGTGGTTGAGCGCGAAAACCAAAAGCTGCAAGGCCAGGACAAACCCACCAACTTTACTATTGGCTTTCGTGCGAGACGATTACTGAGAAATGGTGACGTTGAAACACTGCCCCAGGAATTTGCCCGTATTCTAAAAGGGTGTGAAGAGTTTATCGAGAACCCGAATCGATTTCCTTCACTGCGTGCTTGGTGTGATGCGACCAATAATGTTCAATCACGACGTCTTATCGCTAAGGTACTTGCCTGTATCTTGCCGAATACCGATCTGATTGGTGGCCGTGTCGGTATTCCGACAGAAGCGGGCATTAGAACGATTAGCTATGATCAGTTACAAGAAGACTATGCGCTTCGGTTCGGTGAGTTCATTTCCCCGAACAGCTTCAAAAAAGCGATTCAACACTTAGGCCACGCCGGTTACTTTCATTCCGAACGCATCAATGTGTGTGTGGATAAGAAGGGCGGTACAGTGCGTAGTGCGGCGGCATTCAAGCAATTTACCGAACGTTTCTTTTCTGATCTGAAAGTTGTGCGTTATAGCAATATCTGTCAGATGATCATTGCCACAAGAGAGCGACAGAAGAAGAAAGGATTACGGTTCTTTTGGGTGGCTCGACGTCTCTTGATGGAAGGGGTGCAGCAAATCTTCAATGCTTCGACACTCGACGACTATGCTGACACGACCTCTACGGTGTTTTCTGCCTACCAACAACCTCAGCAAGTCCCATTATAGCAATCTTAACGTATCCGCGAGAGCGGAGGATTCTGCACGCCCGAACCTTTTTGAACGACCTTTCTTCCTCTATCTCCCCCTTTAGCTCTATGTAGAAGTGTGATCTCCCTCGGTTTATCCTTCGATGTTCTTAACATCAAGACCATAAAAAACTTATTCACAAGAAAAGTGGTGCAAGAAATAAGCCCTAGAAAGCTGTCCAATAAAAGCACTCAATAACAGGTGTAAGTTAGAAGACTCTGTAGTTAGATAAATACTAAGATAAATATAAAAATAAATAGTAAAAAAACAACAGCACGCAGCAAGCTGCTATCAAGTACCTCCCCTTCAATTACCAACCTATATCGACCAATTAGCTTCTACGCCTAATTGAACGGGCCCCATCGAGGTAATCTAATCATTCAATAATTTCTTTACGACCTCAATCCTGAAACCATAAAGAACGCGTGGTAACTATCTTTTGTCATCCGACATTTTAACTTTTTATTTATTTCAACCCTTAGCAGAGAAAGAGCCGCTTTGCAGAAAGGAGAAGGGATAAATATCGCCACATTCGCACTGAAACGCATCAGAAGCGGTTAATTCAATCTCAGTGGTAGTTTGCCTAGTATATTTCGCTGCGCTCAATATAAGAGTGTAGGCGTGTTTATATTTACCTATGATCTTTTTGATCAGTGAAGATCATTTTATATGACATTAAGAGTGACGCTGTAACACATTAAATCAATCACTTTTAGACGTATGAGATGTGACATGGAGCTGTTGCGTTTAATAATACTGTATATATAATCACTGTGGTTATATACAGTATTGATTGAAGGTGTTATAGGGGTATAAGGTGCAACGGAACGAAAAACTATGATAAGAATTTTCTTACCACCTTCAGCCCTCCCTTAAGATCGTGATCTTCCACTCAAATAGCCCATTTAAGTAGCCAAAATAAACCTAGCCAATTTAAGTCGGTATTTCCATTTATTGGCTACGGTAATACACTGGGTCAAGTGACCTATACCCTAAGTGTCTACTCGCTTGTAAGTTATTACGTAACATGGAAGCGCTAGGCCAATTAACCTTAAATACTTGGTTATTAACTATGTTTCAGACCTGATAGGCAATGAATAACGTAGATCTAGATTTTGTTGCGAACATCCTGAAAAATCAAAATGGTCAACCTCCCTCTATACTTCACAAAATATTGATTTATAAGGAAGTATTTTCCTTATCATAGTTTTTCGTTCCGTTGCACCTTATACCCCTCATCCGACAGGAAGATATTTCACTCATTTCAACCTTCATCAGAATAAGAACAGCTTAGCAGGGAGAAGAAGGGGGTAAATTACTGCTGTATTGGCACTGAAACGCACCAGAAGCGATTAATTCATGCTTAGGGGTAGTTAGCTTAGTATATTTCACTGCGTTCAATATAAGAACGTAAGCGGGTTTATATTTACCTATGCTCTTTGTCGATCGGTGAAGGCCATTTAAGATGAGATTAATAGTGACAATGTAACACGTTAGATGAATCACTTTTAGACGGCTGATATGTGATATGAATCCGTTACTTTTAAACATGCTGTGTATATAATTACTGTAATTATATACAGTATTTTTAAGGTGTTGTATGAACATTGAATTGATGGTGAATAAAACGGGCCTCCCTGATAAAGGGTTTCCAAAGCTCGAAAACGAATTTAATCGTCGTATATTGTCACGTTGGCCGGAAGCGATTATTCGCGTTCGTAAAGGGAACAACAATGTATTAACTGTACTCAGGGCATCGAGTACCGATAAAAAATTAGTCAGTCAATTACTTGAAGAAATGTTTGATGAAGCAGATGAATGGCTTGATGAACATTAATGTCACATTGGTGGGTTAATGATCACTGTTTTGGGGCAATCTGCGGGTTGAGCGAGACAAAAAGTATTGGTTGCCTCGCAGGCTTTTACTTATGATGAATATCATGACTGCGTTTTCTTTTTAGGGCTCTCTGACTAAAAGAACGGTTTGTCACCAGGCTCCTCTGTAACCCTTGGTATCACTAGGCTGCAGCCAAAAAATCGATTTTAAAACTTACCGGAAGATGCTAAATAACCCATTTAATTTAAAATCTACTGAATACCGACAGTTAAAAAACGCCAAAATTTACCACAGAGACCCTTAGACCTTTATTTCTTGCTCAAACCCTGCAAATACCGACCAATTTCACCATCCAACACGTTACGCAATTCAATATTATCGTTCTTAAGGTTGTTAAAGCCTTGTTGTGATTCAGATAGCTGAACTTTCAACTCATCAATAACATTACGCGCATCTTTCAGTTCGGCACCTAGTGCAGACTCAGATACTCTTGCATCGGTTAGCGCATGACGGGTTTCAGAAACATGATCGCTATATTCACGATTACTCACTTTTAACTCAGCAATTTGGCTTTCAAAATTACCTAATAGACGTTCACTGGCTTTCAGCTCAGCCGACGCGGAGGCGAGTTGCTGCTTGCTTTCATCATGCTTGGCTAACTCAGCAATCAAGTTATGCTGGCTGCTGGATAGGTTGTCATTTGATTGGGTAAGCGCTTGCTTCAGTTCATCCACCTGAGCATTTAGACTAGCCACTTCCACAGCATGCTGGTTTATTTTCTCTTTATTGGTGCTCTGCTCACGAGATAGTTCAAGTTGTGAGGCATCTAACTGTTGGCGTAATGTGGCACGCTCATCGATGGACGCATCACGCTCTGATTCCAGTTGGCGAACTCGTGCTTCCGTTTCTTTTAAGCGCTGCTCGGCCACATCAACTTTACTCAGTACCTCTCGAACAATGGCTTCTTGTTCTTCATGATCAGATTGGATAGTCAGTTGGTGTTGTTCAATCAATGAATTGGCCGCTTTCTGTGCCGCACTCCAAATGATTTTCATGGCATCACCCATGGCATCCTGAGCATTATTGGGCAAGATGATCTCTTCTGGCAATGCAGCTTTCATCGCAAGCTGACCCGCATCAGATCCTTCCCACACTTTCAAGTGCTTCTGGATCGTGCTGTAGCTACCCACCCCCAAGGATTTATGGACTTTGAGTACTGTTGGCTTTTCACCTTGCTCAACAATCCGATTTGCCGTAGTAAATACATTTTCTACTGTTACTTTTGCCGCAACCATCCACCTTCTCCCCGCCAAAATACCCATTTAAACCATTGTATAAAAAACACTCATCATTGTAAATTCATAATTATGGTATTTACTGTAATTATCGTAATTACAGTTAGTAATTTCAGTCACTCTTTTTGGAAATTTGATAAAGCCCCAAGCACGTTGAGGGTCTACATAAAAAGGCGAAAAATTAAGGAGTAAGCTAGTTAATGATTTCGAAATGCTTTTGAGGGGACATCGACTTGCCTAGCACGGCAACAATGACAATTTGTGTCGGTTGCTGAATGTAGTAGATGACATGATGTTTAAGAGGGAAACGAAAATAGTTATCGCCTAGATCTAAGGTTTTGGCCCCAATCGCTGGGTTTTCAGCCAGCAGGATCATCGTCGACTTAAGCTCTGCAAAGTAGCCTTTCCACTGAACTTGTCCCCATTTATCTAGCGTGTATTGTCGAATATCAATGAGATCTGTTTGGGCGCCAGTTGACAGTACATATTTGCTCATTAGTCCAACATGTCCTGTTCTAGTTGGTTAAAAAACGTTTCGCCATCGACAAGGTTATTGTCAGCAATGTCTTTGTCTGCGGCAGCAAAGCGCATTTTTACAAATTGCAGTTTTAAGGCTTCTAGTTGAGCATATTCTTCACATGACATGACGACAGCGACAGGTGAACCGTTCTTACAGATCTGTACTGGCTCACGTTGCACTTTCATGAGTAGATCACCAAATTTAGTTTTGGCGGCATTGGCCGTTAAAGATTGCATAAGTCATTTTCCTGTTTATTTGTTTATTTGTTTATTTGTTTATTATGAACGAATCGAACGATTCGTTCAAGAGGGTGACAGTGCGCACAAAGGTGTACCTTATTGAACGGTTTTAGAGGATTAATATGAACATTGGCTATGCACGGGTGAGTAGCAACGATCAGTCGCTAGATATTCAACACCAACAACTCACCCAATTCGGCTGCGAGAAAATGTTCAGTGACAGTGCCAGTGGCAAAGATTCCGATCGTGCACAATTAACCGCTTTGCTCGATTACGCCCGAGAAGGAGATGTGATCCATGTGATGAAAGTCGATCGGATAGCACGTAACACCATCGATGCGTTAAACATTGCCGATACTCTCGCCAACAAAGGCGCAGGATTAGTGTTCCATGATTTGGGTGATGTAGATATTAACAGCGACAATGGTCGTGTTATTTACACCACCATTTCAGCCTTTGCTGAAATGGAACGAAAACGCATCTTGCAGCGCTGCAATGAAGGCAGAACCAAGGCCAAAGCAGAAGGGAAGCATTTAGGGCGCCATGCTGATTTAAAACGGCATCAACAAATACGGGAACTGGCAGAGAATGGGATGAATAAGCATGCCATCAGCAAAGAGTTGGGATGCAGCCGGACGACGGTGTATAGCGTGCTTAGTTGAGGTCAATGACCGTTTGATGTAATAAAGTCTTTGAAATCGGAATGTTCAAAATCACCTTGAAAATAGCTCTCAAAGCGTCACAAACTTTCAATCATCCGCTTGAGTTAGATTGATTAATGGGCGGTATGGCCTTCTGAGGCTCTGTATCACATATTTTTCAGTGTGGTGCGTGTAGCATATGGAGATATACGAACTGAGTTTATTGAATGCAATGTTAGGTTACGATAAGGAGAGCATAATGGAAGTTAAGTTGGCAGAACAGTACATTGCAGAAGTGCTGAAAGAAAAGTTTGGTTGTGAATTTGAGGTTTGCAATGCAGATAGACATCTTAGCTATAGAAGCACTGATTATGACTTTTTATTCCCAGTTGGTTTGACGTATGAACCTGGCGAACAATCATTGAAACGTAAGGTTAATCGCTGGCTGTCTCGTGATGAGGGTGTAATCAAACCAAATAGCCATATTATTTACAATGGAAGTGGAGAAATACAATCAAGTTCAGTGATTGGTGGTGAGCGTTTTTCATGATTTTGGCTTGTTAGTTATGGCGTAGCGTCTTGGACTTCAACCCCCGTAACAGGAACTAACCATACCAGAATGTGGGTTAACAGTTGCAACACTAAAGCTACGTGGTCTTTTGATATGGTTAGGTGATCCGGTAGCTATTGGCATCCCGAGATGGGTAAAGCGATTCAAAATAGAACAACCGAGCAACACTTCCTTTGACTGATTTTCAAACCCTCTGCTGTGTAATGTATTGCCGATGATCTTCTTGTATCGTTGCATGGCAGTTTCTGAGATATTCCTTTTTCCGTACTGCCGCACGTTCTGTCAGCCAATAATGCCAAGGGCGAAGCAACCTACCAGGTTGTATTGTCTTTCGGGGGGATAGGATGACAGCATTCTATATAAATCTATATGGCACGTAAAATACCACCGATTTCCATGGTATAATTAATTTTCAACTTGTTAAAATCGCCACGCACTCTCTAATGGTAGCGGGCATTACGACATTTGTTAATAAGTTCCACAAGGATAATAAAATGAAAACTTTCACTACAACGTCCAATATTGGAGGTATCACAGAGTAATATAGAAGACTTCGTGTGTATTCAGCACGACCCTTCCTGTATACCTCCGTCATTGGTCAACAAATAAAACTACCCACTACCAATGGAGGGGCAACTATGCTCGCAACTTATATGATGAGTCTACTTGGCACAATCACAGCAGTCACATTAACATCTATATATTCAATCGCTTACAAATATAAAAGTCTTTACATTAAACTACGTACGGTGATTATATACGCTTTTATACTTGTAATTTCATCCGCATCATTTTACCTACTGTATCCTTTAGTAAACAATATTAAAGATGACTATATTTATAAGTATTTCAATGGAAACGTATATGAATTACTAATTGTAATTATATCCATGATTCTGACACTGTTCTTTATCTTACATTCTCTAGATCGTCTTAATAAGATTGATTGATATATCAATAACAGAAAGGCTGAACATTGCGAAAGCCTTTCTGAAACTATATTTGCGAATATCATATTAAATTCATCGCTTAAGAGCTCACCAAGATTATGACGTTAGCATTCGAGTTAATGAATTCGCTCTCTAAAGAAGAATAAAATTTACCATAATACCCGTAATGTGCCTCGTGGATAAACAACAGGTGGACAGTGGATGTTAGCACTAAAGTAAAAAGTCTGTTGAATCGAGGTGTTCGGATTCAATCAGCCGTTGCGTGTGGCATTACCAGTAAAGGCACATGGCGAAGTTCAAAGACACCGGGAATACAGCAAGCATTATCCAATGCTTACCTAAGATCTCAGGGATTGGTTGAACTACGTGATGGATGGATTAGGCTTCACCATTTTAAGTGAAACGCCCTGTGCAGATCCGCATTCAGGGTGTTATGGGGGCTGAGAGTTAAAGGCCCTCGGCTACCCGATTATGTGTTTTCAGCTTGTTGATTTAGCCAACTTAAGTATCTATTCATTCCCGTAATTGTTTCACTGAGCCATTTGTTTGCAAATGAATATTTATTTATAGAATCTGTAGCTTCTACATTTCTAAGATGTGAGTTAATAACTAGGCGATTAGTTTGATAGATAGGAACGATGACCCGATCATTGTCAAATAACTCTCTTCTAACACCTGCAAAGTCATAAATTTTCTTGGGCATTATAATAATGTCAGGATTTAATATTTCTAAATCACTCTTTACAAGCTCAAAGCTTTCCTTAAGATATTTCAACTTACCTGCATAGTCCTCATTGGTCTCGGAGGCAATCGAATATTTTCCAAAATTAACAGTGGCTATTTCTTCAATAAAATCTCTTGGCTCAGTTGAAAATACATCATCATGCCCCTGCATTGCCAAAATAAATCTTGATGCAGTCAACAACGAACCGTCACTAATAGGTGTCATATGAATATTTTTAAAAAATTTGCTTTTTGCTTCTATTTGCCTATTGCGTAAATAGTTATTTTCAGTAATTTCATTACTATTACCTAAATGAGTCAAATTCTCTGCACTGCCAAGTACAAGGCATTTCACAGGCATTTTTTTATAGTTATTTCCTACGAAAGGAATCGCAGGTTCTATATCTACAGACCAACTAGGTGCACCATTACGTGTATGGATTGAACGATACTTCTCTTCTAATGCTACTTCTATTTCATTCATAACAACCTCTATTTACACTGACACATAACGCTGACATAAGTGGCAAAAAAGCTGGCTATACTTTGTGAGGAACGAACAAAAGCCAGCTGTTTTTTTTTTGTCCATTTAATGGCCTTGTGTACGCCCAGTATGGGCATGAACTAATGAGGTGAAAGTCCTCTGTAGGAAAATCACCCTTTAATATTCAACTCGTTGATATTAAATGTTAACTACTAGCGAATGGCAAGGGTTTTTCCGCGAGGAACTGTCTGAAGGAAGCCGCGAGCAAAACTGCGAGCTGATGAACAAGAATATCATATGAGGCGTAGGTCAGAGGCGAGTTGGCACAAGACGACGAAGCCAAGTGATTTAATGACCACCGTAAATGATGCAGTTGCGCAGTGAAAGTCCATGTCCATATCTGGGGAGATCTGCTTAACATGCGATCGTTAACCTAACCAGTTTGGCCTCTGGTTCAACAGGTCTGGCGTGTAAGCGTCATCAACTTACGCGAGCGAAACCGATGAACAACGATAGCGCTTTACGAGGTAACTCGTTAAGTGATTAAGCAGAAGTCAGCAGACGGCATAGTAGCCAAATGCCCATCGTAATGGTTGGGACACGGTGAGGGCCTGAACCTAGAGGTTAATGAGGAGTCTGTGCAACTCAACATGCTATATCCGACCGGACTTTAGGCATGGGGGCATTGATAATACAGTAGCCAGCATTGGGGGAAGTAGGAGCTAATCGGCCAACTTTCTTTAAACATTTTTGGGAAACGCCCTGTGCGGATCCGCATGCAGGGTGTTGTGGGGGCTGAGGGCTAGAAACCCTCGGCTACCCGATTAAATGCGAAACTTATCAATGCAATATTTAGTTTGATCTTCTATTAATGGGTCTGTTGCAAAAAATTTAACCAAGGCTCAGAATCCCTTCTTTTCCCCCTCGAATCTAGCGACTTAATGACCAAGCCAGAATTCAAATGGAAACACTTTGCTCCTGATATGGGTTTGTTGCAAATAATCAGACAAGGCAAGCCTAGTTGAAGAAATTAGGCGACAAAAATTATATGATAAATATAGACCGCAATACTATCAAAAGAGCCTATAAATGAGCACGTTAATAGAAGAGTTTATTTTCAACAATACCAGAACTAGCCATAAACGCTGGGAATCTATGGTTATGTATTCACTGCATTATTCCTTGAGAGACGTAGAATTACTTTCACAGTTCTCCGCTGGTCCATACTTAATTGATGGTTATTTTCCTGATCTCAATCTTGCTATTGAGATTGACGAGCCTTACCACCAAAGAACTAAAGAATTAGATGCAATACGGGAAGCTGAGATTAAAGAAATTTTAGGCTGTGAGTTTTTCCGAATTGATGTGCAAGAATCAGTATACGAACAAGTAGACAAATTAATTACACTCGTCAGAGAAAGAAATCCAAAACAATGGATAATCCCTCAAAAGATTCGAACAGAAAGTGACGGAGAGTATTCAAAAGAACACCTTTCTAAACTTAACGATGCTAACGCATTCGAGTTTATCAGGGGGCTTAGAGAAGATATTGAAGAAGCAGGAATTCATACTGAAAGTGGTGATTCTCAACACAGTGCAAAACCAAGTAATGGTATGCTCGGATTTTTAGCATGCTTTGACGGATTAAAATTAACCGTGTTCATTCGGGCATCTTGCAAACCTAAAATAATAGTACAAAGTTACGACACTACAATAATTGAAAAGCTAGGTATTATATTATCAGACCGTAAGAATCCAAAATTACCATATTGGAATATCATTGGTATGGAGAAGCCATTAAGCAGGGAAGAAACGATTTTGTTCCTCAAAGAAATTTCTCGTAAGTTAAACAGTTTTAAATAGCCATTTAAAAAGGACAAACCTACAGCTCACTTGCACATAGCCGCTTTAAGCGGAATAAAATAGTTGGCTAGACTTGTTGAGGCACGAAACATGGCCAACTGTTTTAGTTCCGTTTAAATGCCTTGTGTACTATTCAACGAACAAAGATCGCGTGTATCTTGCTCGTATATTCTTTTTTGAATTATCTTACCTATGTACTTATAAACAAAAATAACTTTCATCTGCCATCTTATAAGTAGAGATAAATATACGATCAAGTATCGTATGTCACGATTCATATCATGTCACTATCTAACTGATTAATTTGATTTTTTACATCAATGCAATTTGACGAGAAAATCAGGGAATTGCTGAAAGTATGTATTAGAACAAGCGAAAAGTAACATCGAATCTAATTCTGTTACTGTATCACGGCATCGAATCTGAACATGCGCTCAGCAGAACCTAAGCTTGTGTCCCAATAAGTGTTTTTCATTCAGGCTCATTTGCTTTGTATCTTTTAGCGACCCTAATTACTGTTCGGTATGATACGTCAGCGAGTTTAGCTGTATCAGCAATACTGAGTCCGTTTATTACACGCAGTTTGTAAATTTGTTCGTGTTTATTTAAATCAGCCTGTCGCCCTCTGAATTTACCGTCATTCTTTGCTTTTTCTATGCCTTCTTTTTGGCGGCGACGGCGATCTTGGTAGTCTTTACGTGCAATCGCAGCCAGCATATCTAACATCATATTATTAATGGCTCTGAGCATTGCATTTGTGAACTCATCATTAATATGTGCTGAAAGGGCTGTATGACTGGTTGGTAAATCAAGACTGATAATTTTAAGGTTCTTTTCTTGGATAAGTGCTTTGAGTGTGATCCAATCTTCGTCATTGAGACGAGAAAGGCGATCGACTTGTTCAATTAAAATTGCATCACCTGGTGCTGCATCATCGAGTAAACGCATGAGTTCAGGTCTTTTTAAAGATGCCCCTGAAACATTCTCCCAATACCAGCTAGCAACACGATGATCTTTTTCTTCAACAAAAGACTTTAAGCTGCTCTTGGCTCTTTGTGCATCTTGTTCGTTAGTTGATGCTCTTAAATACCCAAATATGTACATAATGCCTTTAAAGTGCCACTTAAGTGATGACAATATTATATATGACATATAGGTTATGACATATACATTTAAACAAGCAAAATTCACTACTGACAAATAGGTATACGTAAATGTCATATTGTTTTCTGATTGATGGCGTATTACTGATTGTCTTTGGCGATTAATCGGTTTTGATAATTAATTTGGTGATTTTGATTGGTATTGTTGACTGATGATAAAGGTTGCAGTTTAACTATGATTTGTGTGTGAGCTTCAGGAGGGGAAGTTAAATATGTAATTCAAAAAATAGTGTTTTTCTATTCGGGTGTGTTCGAAAAACCGCTACGCCTTAACGTTTCTTTTCGAATTTTTTTTTGTGAAAAATACCGCCCATTCGATATAATGACTACTGATTTTTAGTCGTGAAGATATTTTTGTCTATAGTCAGAAGCTTTTGCGAAAATCACCATTAAGGCAACAAGAATGATATGCTTTTTGGGGTTATTTTGAGAAAAGAGAGCGTGTTTTTTAATCATGGATAAAGTTCTTAAATTGGAAAGTAAAAGATTAGCACGAGAAATATCAATTCGAACACGGGTTAAGTTTTTAAGGTTTTATTATAAATTTTATGACTGTGATTTATTATGCCCTCCGAAGTGATAATCACAGAAAGGCAGCCATGAGAATGTCGCCAAATGGTGACATTCTTAGTTTCTAGTACTGATTACCAATAAGCAGGGGGATTCATGCGAGTAGGAAAAACTCTCAAAATCTCAATGCGATTGTTTTTTACTCGGTAAGGTATGAGGTATGGGAATTGTTGTAACACCAATTCTCTAGTCCCGAAAACTCGACCAGTTCTCCCCATCGAAGGATTTTCTTTGAGGAGGGTTGTAAAAGAATGAACCTCTTGCATGAAATTTTGAGCAGCTTGAGGATTGTGTTCGTTAAGATATTCCGCAGCACTATCAAGGTTTTTTAAGGCGTTTTCTAGCCACTTAATTTCCATTCACACCCCATTTGGAAAAAGTAGCATGCACGTCCTCTTCACTAGCAAACTGTCCAGCGTCAGCTTCTCTTATTGCTTCGTTTATCTCGTTTATTTGCCATAATTCTCGCGTTAAATAGTCTTGAATGGCTTGATTCGCGATCCATGATTTGGTGCGTCCTGTGGACTCTGCCAGTTTAGCTAGTTTTAGTTCGACATCTTCAGGGATACGGACTGACATTGATGGCATGTTAAGTTCCTTTTGTATTACATAGAATACATTGTAATACAAAAGGCCGGTTTATCATAATGAACCTTTTAAAAGAGTATTGATAACGAGAAGGTCGCCAAGGCGGTCTTCTCGCTGTCACTGTTATTTTGTGTCATGAAAAATACACGATTATTCATCTATCCATTTAATAAATGTTAGAGATTAATTCTGAGGTGACAGCCACATAGATACTCTAAATTCATAACCTATAGGTCACAGACGGCATGGCATATATTATTTTGATTGATATTAGAATACCAATTGCTAATATCGATTAATTGGTTTTGACGATTAAATTTCCGATTTTTAACCTTATTATTTATTAATGGATAAAAAAGACTTTTAACGAAATAATTGAAAATATTGGTTTTGTTATTTGCATGATAAGTGATAAAGTCTAAATTTAGACCATATTTGGGTTTCTGCTTAAGCGGTTGTATAGTAGATGTTGTGAGTAGGCGTTAGATCTGCCGCTGAATACCGATCTACGTGACAATTAGTTTTATAAGCACTCAGTAAGCAATCTCGGTTGTAGATATGAGTCAACAAGTGATGAATAAATGAAAGAGTGAGTGATTTAATTATGGCAACTGAAACAGTCAGTTTTTTGAAAAAAAATGCGGCGGATCTGCCTCTCAATGAACCTTTGACTATTACACAAAACGGTAAACCTGCTTATGTAGTTGAGTCTTACGAGCAACATCAGCGCAAAGAGCAGGCGATTGCGTTGCTTAAACTGGTTAGCTTTGCTAAGTCTGATGTGGCAAACGGTTGTGTAATGTCTTCAGGAACGTTGAAAGAGCGACTAGCGGCTCGTAAACAATAAGGCGAGGCTCTTTTAATGGCACAACCTGA
>NZ_PYMJ01000061.1 GCF_003025615.1 Photobacterium frigidiphilum
TTCGCAATCGTTTCCCAATCGTTATCACGAATAGCTGCCGTTGGCGCAATCCAGGTACCGCCACAGGCTATCACCTGAGGAATCGCAAGATACTCCATCAGGTTTTCTGGCTTTACGCCACCTGTTGGCATCAGCTGAATATTGCCATATGGGCCCGTTAATGACTTCAGCATATTAATCCCACCTGACGCTTCTGCAGGAAAAAACTTTAGCGCCGTGACACCTAATTCCAACGCCTGCTCAACCTGGCTTGGACTATTGACGCCGGGAATAATTTTCACCTCCTTTTCAAGGCAATATTTCACTGTTGTCGGATTAAACCCAGGGCTAACAATAAAGTCAGCCCCCGCTTTCATCGCTAAATCAACCTGCGCAGGAGTCAGCACTGTACCTGCACATAAAATAAGATCAGGGAGTGCCTCACGGATCAGGCGAATAGATTCGGCAGCCGCTGCACTGCGAAAGATAATTTCTGCCGCTGGTAAGCCATTGTCACTGAGTACCTGCGCCAGTTTTACTGCATCTTTAGCATCTTCAATCTGGATAACAGGCATTACTCGTAATGCTCTTAATGTTTCAATCCACTGTTCATTCATTATCTTAGTCACTCATTAGTTCCGTTATATACAGCGTCTGTTCAACTGGGATAATCGCCCCTTTATATTGAATAACCTGTGCAGCAAGCTTATTACCCCAATAACAGCACTCTGCCATCTCCATACCAGAACACCATGCAGCTAAATAAGCAGCGTTAAATGAATCTCCCGCTGCTGTCGTATCAATAACTTGCGTCACTTTGTTACCGCTCACAACACCTTGGTTACCAGCTTGAGACCACATAGCCCCGTCACTGCCCAGCTTAACGACAACTTGTTTTATACCAAGAGAGTGCAGACGGCGCGCTATCACCTGAGGCTCAGACAACTTGCGACCTAGCAGTAACTCTTCATCATCGGCTGTTACTAAAGCGATATCACTTAATTGATAAAGTTTACCTAACCATTCACAAGCATCAGTTGCATTACGCCATAAACGCGGGCGATAGTTAGAATCAACCGCAATTTTCACCCCGGAAGATTTAAGCTGTGCAAGTGTATTCAATAATTTCACTTTGCCGTGATCGGGTAAAATTGCCAAAGAAATACCAGAAAGATAAACCAAGTCGACTGATTTCAAACTATCGACAACATCATTGAAGCCTTCATGCTCACACAAGTAACGAGCAGCTGAATCATCACGCCAATAATGAAAACTACGCTCACCATTATCGTCTATTTCAATGGCATACATACCCGGTAGTTTATCTGGGTTAACCAATGTCAGTGATGTATCAACACCTTCACTTTCCCATGCCGATAACATTATCTTGCTGTAAGTATCAGCACCAACAGCTGTTACATAACTAGGTATCAAAGATGGAAGTAGTCGCGACAGATAAACCGCGGTATTTAAGGTATCACCACCGAAATTCTGAGCTTGAGTGGCAAAAGGTTTGCCACTTAGTTCAATCATACATTCACCAATAATGGCGATCTTATTTTGCTTTACCGTTGGAGGGTTTGCCATCAAATTACTATCCGTAGTTGCTGTCTGTAACCAGTTCATATCGAAGAAAAGAAAATGGCTATATTCGCTAATAATAAGGAGAAAATTAACGTCTATAGCCAGGAGCAATAAGCACTCGGAGGAAGTGCCTTATTTCTTTTTCATTAACGATTAAAGCTTGCCTTCACTACCGCAGACACGAATTTTATCCTGTACAACTTTCTTCATCGCTTCCTTGCCCGGAACGATATAATGACGAGGGTCATTAGCATTCGGGTTTTCGATAAAATACTGCTTCACAGCATCAGAGAAAGCGATTTTCAGTTCTGTCGCAACATTCACCTTCGCAATACCTAATTCGATACAGCGACGAACATCAGCATCTGGAACACCTGATGCACCATGAAGTACCAGTGGCACGTCCGTTTTGCCACGAATAATACCCAGGCGGTCAAAGTCTAAACGAGGTTCTTTTTTGTACATGCCATGTGCCGTACCAATAGCAATCGCTAGTGAGTCAATACCTGTGCGATTAACAAACTCTAACGCGGCATCAGGATCGGTATACAGTGCATCTTTTGCGTCAACAATCAGATCATCTTCTTGTCCGCCAAGACGACCCAGCTCTGCTTCAACAGAACAGTCCCAACGATGGCAGAAGGAAACAACCTGCTTAACAAGCTCAATGTTACCTTCAAAATTAAGATGTGAACCATCAATCATTGCAGACTTGATCCCTGCTTCTACCTTTCCGCAAATATCAGAAAAAGATTCATGATGATCTAGATGCAAAGCAATCGGCATTTCATAGCGTTTCGCCGCCTCTTTACAAATACCAACCAAGTAATCAGTACCTGCGTACGAAAAAGTACCAGGTGTGCCAGCAAGGATAACTGGCGAGGCCATTTCAGCCGCCGTTTCAACCACAACCTGAACAGTTTCTAGATTGTGAACATTGAACGCAGGAACAGCATAGCCACCAATCTGCGCTTTATGGAGCATTTCTCGAGAAGAAACCAAAAACATATAAAACCTCATTACCTTCGTTAGCTTTCGATTTGATTATATTCGAAAGTGAAAACAAATAAAAAGATCCAGATCACACAAACACTTTCGAAGCGAAAGATTTTGAAATCAAAAGAAATGAAACATTTTCGATGTGTAACACGTAACACCCTTGCGAAGAAGGTTGTTTTTAGGTCTTTCCGCCCGCCCAACTAGCCTTTCTAGTACCCGATCTAGCCATGATTGCGGTTCTAATCGACGGGTTAGCGGTGTTTGCTGCAAGATATAGTCACTATGAAAGATCACAACGACCTCTTTCGTTTTGAAAGTCCCGATCACACTGGCTTCAATTGCAGGGATCTCAAAGGAAAAATCGCCTTTTTCAACTTCAAGTCGCGATTCTTCGGCCTGCCATAGCCCTGAGCGGTGCCCACTAAATAACGCGATATTCAGAGCCCGCAGTGACCAGAAACTGCTAGCTGGCCCACTGTAATTATCAACCAATCGGGCATCATCAGCAAAAACACCTTGCGTCGGTGCCCCATGCTCTAAAGCGCCCTGACTAATGAAATATTCAAGGCTGGTACGAAAAGCACGCTTCGCTTCTCCTACCGAAAGGCTCGAAGCCTTTACATCAATAGCTGCAAGTAATGGCGCGGAAGCCGCCAATCGGTAACACACACTGCGACCAAAAAATGGTAGCCCTTCAGGGGTAAAGAAATAACGAAATTTATCAACGAAGGTGGTTAAACTATGACGGATAAATTCAGGGTCAAAATCCGGATTGATCTGATCTAACCAATATAAAGAATAGAAAAAGCCCCAAGCATTGTAGTAATCATAGTTACCACGGGCTCCATCACGGAACCAACCGTCGCCAACATAAAATTCTTTTACTCGAGCATATTTATCATGAGCAATAGTATCTTCCCCAGTTAGATCTTTGATCACCAACTGGACGGTAAGTGGGAAAAGGTGCCAGTTATTATCAACGGTCTGGCAGGTATTCACTTGCTTAAACCATGTTGCCACCTGCTTTCGTTCAGCTAAGCTGAAGCTCTCCCAAACCCATTCTTTGCTCAGCCATAACGCAAGCGCCAGATCAGCACTTTCACAAATCCGCTGATCATAATCATGCAACTGGCCCCAATAACCTTTGTGCTCAGGGTCGGTACCAGCAAGAAATGCGGTTCGCAGTAACCCTGCAACATCAATCGCTTTATTATTCAGCCCGTTGATCACAGTCGTTACCTGGCCATTGGCATGTAACCATGCAGCCAACGTTGGTATCACTCGACTAACCCCTTCCATAGCATCCGTTCTAGCGGTTTGCTGACTTGGGCGGCCAGGATAATAGGCATGGGTATAATCCCATATTGCATAGTGTTCAAAAGCTTCGGCTATGTAGCGAACCAACTGCTCACATTGCTCCTGTAAGCTATATGAAGTATGCCCTGTATCAGAGTCGAACACCTGACGAATAGTTTCATCATGCATACTATAGGCTGGCTTCTTATTACGTAGCCGAATCAGGTTCTCTTTACACAGCTTGAGGTACATCGCAGCATCAGGATGTTCATAAGGAATAGTCGGACGCGGTTTGGTACTAATGTCTTTTTGCATGATTATTTCACTCATTCACTAACACAAAAAAGGGGCCTCTAACGAGGCCCTAATCATGGTTATTCAGCTGATTCGGTTAGAATTTCATATCGATCCTGTCCCCAGGCAATAGGGGCTGGCTTGTTCTTTATCCAGTTATAAAAAGCGGCTTTCAGCTCTTTCAGTTTCTCTGGATGTTTTTTCGCAAGGTTAATCGACTCAGCCGGATCTTGTGTATAGTTATATAACTCATACTCACCTTTTCCATCATCGTAATAGTGCAATGACCAGTTTTGATCCTTGATTGCCCAATCCCCTTTCGAGCGCTTTTCAGTGTACTTACTTGGGATAAACTCATTGGTTTCGAAAGTGATCCACTTCCAGTAGTTGCTCCAGAAATCGGCATTACTTGAGTCATAATGAAGCGCACGCGGACCTGCCCAGTATAGATACGGGTGTGGGTGTGGTTTTTGTTTTTCACCACTCAAAAGTGGCATGATATTTTTACCGTCAACTTTCATTTCAGATGGAATATCAATACCTGCGGCAGCCAAGGCTGTTGGAAGAATGTCCATTGCTGAAATCATGGTGTTATCAACATTGCCTTCTGGAAGTACACCTTTCCAATGCGCAATAAATGGAACATGGACACCACCACGATAACGCTGACCTTTGAACGCACGGTTCATACCGTTCATCGGCATCGGTGATTCATGCACGGCGCCATTGTCTGACAGGAAGAGAATCAGGGTATTTTCATACTCTCCCATGGCTTTCAGCTTATCGATAATCTTGCCAATCCCTTCATCTGACGCATTGACGTGGGCATAATATTTATCAACTTCTACATTACCGGTGTTGAAGCGTTCCATGAATTTAGCCGGTGCTGGCTGTTCAAGCGGAATGTGAGGCACGCTATAGGCTAAATTGATAAAAAACGGCTGATCTTTATCGTTAGCTTTTTCGATAAAATTAATGGTTTCGTTAGTCAGGTTATAAGTTAAATAGCCCGGTGCCGGAGTATTCTGACCATTCTTAAAAACAGTCGGAGAGTTATACAATGCCGCCCCAGAAACATAATAGCTATAGGAGTAATCAAAACCGCGCTCTTCCGGTCCGTATCCAGGCTCTGCAATCGAGATTTGGTTATCGTGATAATCTCGGCTTTGCTCATCTAACGGCTTAAATTCCTTACGTACTTTGGCATTATGATATTTACCAATGTTCGCCGTGGCATAGCCATTTTCATTCAGCAGTGCAGGGAGCAGTTTAATATCCAGCGGAATACCCAACTTGGCATCATCGTTACTATAGGTACCAAAGCTATGCGGAAAACGTCCGGTCATCATGCCTGCACGTGATGGTCCGCACACTGGCGTCGCCACATACGCATTGGTCATGCGTACACCTTCATTCGCCAACTCTGTAATATTGGGCATTGAACGCTTAGCGGCATCGTATAACTTATCGAAGTCACCATCGTAGCGCACTGGCACCGGACGTTCAGACAACTTTGCCTTATCAATCTGGTCCATCGCAAAATCTAACTGAGCAGTACCCAAATCATCCATCACAATCAATAAAACGTTTGGTTGTTCAACTTTTTCTGTTGCCATTGAGGTAATGGGTGTTACCGCACACGCAGCAGCAACAAAACCAGCCAGTACCGTCTTCTTTGACGAGGACAGTTTCATGATGTACTCCTTTATTTTTATAGGGTTATTTATTAGCCTGTAAGTTAGCTAAAATAGGCATGACGTTGGCGGCAAGACCGCCTCGTTGGATTTCTTGCACCATCAAGTGCATCGCAGGTGCACTGTGGCTAAAAATTTGTTGGTAGGATTGACATAAATAGTTTTGTTTATGCTTTTCACCTTCGATGGTGGTGATGCGGTGCTTAGGACAACCGCCAAAACAAAGAGCCTGAAAATCACACTGCTGGCATCGCTGAGTTAACTTCGAGGATTTGGCGCTACCAAAACGCTGCTGTTGCTTACTAGTTGCCAGCTTGGCAATATTAGTCTGAGTAATATTTCCAAGCCGATTAGCCGGGTAAACGTAGTGATCACACGAATACAGATCACCATTAGCTTCAATCACCATGGCTTGACCACACTCTTTCGCCTGTACACATACTGAAGCCGGATACCCCATCCATGTCGCCAGCATGCTATCGAACATACGGACAAAAATACGCCCAACATCCTGCTTAACCCACTCGTTAAAAACTTCAGTCATAAATTGGCCATAACCATGAGCAGGAACGGAAAAGTGGGTCAGGGTTGCATCGGTGGTTGGTGAGTAATGACCACGATTACTTTGCTGGCAATGCTGCTCAACTTCGACAATCGGAATAAACTGAAAGTGTTCAGAACCCAGGGCTTTTAATACCTGATAAGTCTCTTTGCCTTTATCCCAATTCTGATCATTGATAACGGTTAGAATGTTGAACTGAACATTAAATTCTTTCAACAATGATATAGCATGCTTTACGCGCTCAAATGTCGGCTTGCCATTAACTGAAATACGGTACTTATCATGGACTTCAGGCACCCCGTCGACAGACACCCCAATCAGAAAGTTATTATCTGCAAAAAATTGTGCCCATTGGCGGTTAATCGCTACAGCATTGGTCTGAAAACTATTCGTAATCGTCTTACCATCAGCATACTGCTGCTGGTATTTCACGGCCTTTCTATAAAAATCAAGGCCAGCAAGGGTTGGTTCACCACCTTGCCAAGCAAAATCAATCTCATCTGAAGTTTGAGAACGGATATAGTCACGTACATAGCGTTTGAGCATTGCATCAGACATGTTTTCTGACGCTTTCGAAGCTATTGCAGTTGCATCGCCAACAACACGACGATTATCTTTCTGCTCTGAATTTTTCATCATTTCTTCTTTTTCAAGATAGAAACAATAATCACATTTCAAATTACAGTTATAACTCGCTGGTTTCGCCATCATGTGAAAGCGTGCACGTTGTGACTGTCTCATCGCAATACCTACCGTTTACATCGAAGAACTTCGAAGATAATACGAAAGAAAACGAAAAACTAAAGCGACAAAAGTCACACTAACAGATAATTCAAAAGACAATGAAAGACACCAATCCATTTTTATGTTGTGAACATCAATAACGAAAGAAAAAACCAACAAAACGAAAGTTAGAGCAATTTATTTGTTGTGATTTACATTCAATAAACCAAAAACAAAAGTATTCGTAAGTTAATATGTATTTACACTTGTGATTTAGATCAAAAAACAACCACTTAACTTTCGATAGCCTTTCGATAAAACAATACAACATAAAAGGATAGACAAGTGAAAGCGTGGAATAAACCAAGATATCTTGCCCTGAGTATTATTATTGCCCTTGCTGGCTGTGGAAGTGAAAGTATCCAAACCCCCACAGAAAATGAAAACATTGATGGAAAGGGCGCACAACTTGAACCTGGTGGTTATATGTACTTCTTCGAAGAAGGATTGCCACAGGCGATTACGTCTTCGTCAGCCAAACCTCTTTCAATCAGTAATGAGCATTACAAAGATGGCTCACATGCTCTGAAATGGGCATATAGCCCAAACAGCCAACTCACTTTTCACCAGCGCATTGATTTCACCAATAACGACAGTGACACCACCCCCTATACCTTCATGGCATGGGTCTATAATGAGCAAGCTTCTGATAAAAAGCTTACTTTTCAATTTGGCACAAAAGACAAATCTCAAGCTCAGTTTAGCTATTCTCTTAATTTCCAAGGCTGGCGTGGGATTTCAGTTCCCTATAGAGACATGGAAGGTACACCAAGTGCAGGTATGAACCGCTTAACGATCTCTGCCCCTGACTCTTCTGGAACGCTGCTTTTTGACCAAGTGATGCTGGCCGTCCCTGTTGATAACCGCTGGCCAACACCGGATTACCACCAGCCTTTTGTCAACCCAACCGTCGTCGACATGGCAAGTAAGAATTGGACAGCATTACTGATGTACGATCAAATGCTTAAAGCGGAAAATGCCCGCTTTAACTTCAGAGCAGAGTTTAGTGATACTCAGGGAGACGCCGCACCTCTTTACCGTCAATTTGATCAACACCTTACTGTTAATGAACAGCAAACCATCAGCCAAGAAAAAATCGATGCCAATCTGGCAAAATACACCCCATTCAATATTCGGTATAACGCAGATGACTCAGTAACAGGGGAGCCCCTTGATCATCCCAAACGCCATAACTTTTTAAAAGCTGGCATTGTCGGAGATGCAACTCTCGCCATGTTGACAGATACCATGGCTATCCGGACGCTAGGCAAAACAATGCTGGAAACGGCCAAGTTTCTTCGTACTCACTCTCTTTCTGCGGCAAACCGTGATTCGCTAGAGCAGGTATTCGTTGATGCAACTCGATACGCCCTCAATCAAGGTTGGGAAGGCGGCTCGGGTTTTCAGATCATCACACACGTTGGTTACCAAACCCGTGAATACTTCGATGCGATGTTCATTGCACGCCAGCTACTGGCAGACAACCAACTACTCGAACCGGTTCAACAATCTATGATGTGGTTCAATGCTACCGGCCGAGTTTATGAAGCCGACGATCAGATTAATTCATCCAATGTCGACATTCTTAACACTCAATTACAATGGATGGTCAAAAGCTTCCTGCTATTACCGGATCAATCAGAACGTGACATGATGCTTAAGCAGCTGCAATCTTGGCTCAGCAAAACGTTACTCGCTTCCGATGGATTAAGTGGTGGATTCAAACCAGATGGCAGCGTATTCCACCATTCACAGCACTACCCAGCTTACGGAAAAGATGCTTTTAATGGATTATCAGGGGCCGTCTTCGGCCTCAGCGGCAGCACATACCAACTAACACAGGCTGCTCATGAACGGATAAAAGATGTTTTGCTTAAAATGAGGGTATACACAAAAGAAACCCATACCCCCATTGTGTTGAGTGGCCGTCATCCTGATGGCAAACAAAAAATCTCTGCAACACCGTTCAAGTGGTTAGCACTTTCTGGATCACCTGATAGTACGCAAGCTACAGATCCCGACTTGGCTGCTGCTTATGCAAATTTAGTTAAAAAGCCCACCTTTGAAGGGATTGCAGCGGAAGCTGAACCAACTGGTGTATGGGCAATGAACTATGCATCAATGGCAATAGCGAGAGGACAAAGTCCAACACAACCAACCCAATCTTGGTTAGCCACAGCCCGAGGATTCAGTCGCTACTTAGTCGGCAATGAGACCTACCAAGCTAATAATCTGTATGGCCGCTACCTTCAATATGGTCAACTTGAAATAACACCCTCAGACTTATCGAAACAAGCCTTTAGCCATGATGGCTGGGACTGGAACCGATATCCGGGAACAACGACCATACACTTACCAAATAACGAATTGAAAACAGTACTTAACCAGCTACCCGGAGCTGGTATAGAAGAAATGTTGCTGTCCACTGAAACTTATTCGGGTGCGAATACCCTAAATAACGACAGCGCTATGTTTGCGATGAAATTACACGGCCACAAAAAATATGGGCAGCAAAGCCTGCGCGCCAGAAAGTCGTATTTCATGTTTGATAACACCGTTGTTGCCCTAGGCTCTGGGATCAAAAATGATGATAGCCAGCATGAAACCGAAACCACCCTGTTCCAATACAGTATCCCCAACCTTGAGCCGGTAGAAGTTAACGGTAATCCGATTCGCACCCTCGGTACCGATATGACCCTTACAACAGATTCAACATTCCTCGACCCAGCGGGTAACCGTTACTTTGTCAAAAACATTGCCGACGAACAGGTACGCTTTAGCTATCAGGCACAAAACTCCAATGACGAGGATGATGGCCAACCAACAACTGGTCAATTTGCCTCAGCTGTTATTGAGCATGGTAAAGCCCCTGTCGATGGTCACTATGAATATGCTATCAGTATCGAAGCGCAAGATACGATCAATCCGATCTACACCGTTCTCCATCAAGACAACAAAGTGCATGCAGTTCGTAGCGAACAGGGGGTAGAAGCCTACGCTTTCTTTGAGCCAGCCACGCTATCGAATACAAACTGGGTCATTGCATCTAATACCGCTTCGCAAATCATGCTAAAGACCAATGAAAGCGCGGATCAGCTATCGCTCAGTGTGGTTAACCCCGATCTGGCACTCTATAACGGCCAAGATCCGGAACAGATCGACGCCAATGGCGAGCAAGTGGAAGTCAGTATCTACAGCCGACCTTGGCGCTTCGATCTATCACAGCCAATGAAGAACCAATTTACAGTTAAAGGTGAATGGAAGTTGGAAGGTAACAATTCACAAGTGGCAACCAAGATTGAAAATGGCAATACTTTGGTGATGGTTACAACGATAGATGCTATACCACAGGTATTTAACTTAATTAAATAAATACCACACTATAAAACTATTAATAATAGAGCTGTTTAACACCAGCTCTTTTTAATAACCAACAGTTATTATTTCAACGAAACGTCCCTTCTGTTTCGTTATCCTAATCTCAACGCTGTATTTTTATCTCGATATAACCGATACAACGTCAGCGTATTCATGGTTGCACTACATGCCTCCAGCAGTGAACCGCCTATTGAACCCAACGCAAGATTATTGCCAAGCCACAACAACGATCCTGTTAACAAACCCAATCGAAGTTTTATTCCGTCAAGCATAAACAGCGAGTAGGTACCCACACACATTCCCATAACGCCAAGAGCTTCACTCGGGCGCTGTATCGAGAAAAAACCTGCAATGCTAAATAACATAAAAGCCATCATCACCAGTCTGGAGCGGACTTTGATAGTGATCAAGTTACGAATCATTGACACCGTGGCACAAAAAGCTGAAGAAAAAGAATTTAGCAATAAAAAGTGAAGCGTATTTACTAGGCACAATCCCGCCATCCATAATTTCAGCTTGATATCTTTCTTCTGATAAAAGGCAAACAGGCCAATCGCAAAACTAAAAAAACCAAATAGTTGCGCAATCAGATAAATGTGTTGTTCTGACATGGATACCGCACTCTTTAGAATATAATAAAAAATCTCTCTTTCAGCCCATTAAATTGAACGTGAAAAGAGAGGCGGGTTAAATCAGGTTTTAGTCATTACTTAACAAGCTTGCAAGAACCAAAAGTATCTGGATTATGGAAGTTTGGTTTGGTGGTCTTCGGGTCAACCCATGTCATCCACCCCATATCAATATTACCGTCTTTCAGCGGTGTAAATTCTGCACGCATCAGCGCGCACAATAGCTCTGACTGCGCTTCATCCTGCCACAACCCTAGCTCGGTAATTGTTGTTATCGGCAGTTTCCCTTCAACAATATAACCGTTATCGGTAATGCTCGCCTTTGTTACCAGCCCCTGCCAGTTCCAGCTGCTATCAAGCGTGGCACGCTTTTTCTTCACCAAATCATATGACGCTTTAGCACTGAAAACGCGAGCTTTTAGATCGACCTCCATAGTGTAGTAAACTGTTAGCTGTGGATCTTTTGCCAAAAATATTTCGGCACGATCAGAATCTAATATCGCTCTTTTCGGATCAGTGCCGATCGCTAGGTGCTGATCTTCCAGCACATAACGGAAATAAATCGCGTCATGATCCCACAACGCCTTGAATTCAGTAGCTGGTGCAGAATCCGTCCGCCATGGAAAGCTAAAATCAGTCAAAGATTGTGCATTGCCCCATACCGTATCTAGCCCCTTACCATCAATCACTGGAGCCTGTTGTGTAAAGTTAACTGAATACTGATTATCCGCTTCGCCAGCCACAGCCTGAAACGCAGCAAGGCTTCCTATCATAATTGCAGATAGTCCCAAGATATTTTTCATCATGCTTTTCCTTATTTATTTTTGTTTTTCTTAGAATAAAAAAAGCTGACCTTATCGAAATAAAATCAGCTTTTAATTTTTTCACGTTATGTACCAGCCACCTTATTTTACTAAATGAGCGACTTCAGTTGCGGCCAGCATAAATGCCCCTGCGCCATAATCGATATTATGTTCAAACTTCACATCGCGAGGATTAAAGGCGGGTAACTGCACCCAGCCAATCATGCCGTTGTCGTGAATACAGCCTTGTAAAGCTTGCCAAGCTTTTTCAACAACAGGTAAATAAATATCACGATCAAGCTGACCGTTATTAATTCCCCATGCTAAGCCATAACAGAATAACGACGTTGCGCTGCTTTCTGGGGCAGGGAAACTTTCAGGATCAAGTAAGCTGGTACGCCAAAAACCATCTGCTTGCTGATACTGAATCACTTCACTAGCCAGATTATTAAACAGTTCAAGGTAACGGCTACGCTCGGGATAATCCTCGGGCATACGTGCCATCAAGCGCGGAACCGATGCCAGTACCCAACCAATACCACGGCTCCAAAATACTTTGTTGCCGTTAGTTTCACGAAGTTCACTACCCGAACCGTCTGGGATATAACGGTAATCGCGGTAAAACAAACCAGTTTCAGGATCAAGCAAGTGATCGACTGAATCCCAATATGCGGTATTCATATACTCTAGATATTTCGCATCACCAGTTTGCTTTGACAGTGCAGCAAATGCAGGCGGTGCCATAAATAGTGAATCACACCACCACCAGTCTTTACGCCCTAATTCAGGGCTATCGATCATAATATCCAGCGCTTTGATCGTTGGCTCAAGTGCCTCTGGCTGATCCACGACAGGATACATATCAAGATAAGCCTGACAGCAGATATGATCATCTGCAAAACGGGCATTAGGTCCCGCTCGGAAACCTGTATGCAAGGCGTAGTTCATTACCCCATCAAGGTATTCATTATCATCAGTGGCCAACCATGCTGCAGACGTACAAGACCAAAATACGCCACGTTCCCAATCGGTATCTTTGATAAAGCGTGTTTTACCGCTTCGACGAATCACACTGCGTGTTTGATTTGCGGCCTGATAACGATACACTCGCTTCATGGTATCGAGAATGTCTTGCTTCGTACCTAATGCCATAGTGCTCTCCTTAGCGTGCTAACCAACCACCATCAACGGCAATCGTATAACCATTAATGTAATCACTTGCCGATGAAGCTAGGAATACTGCTGGGCCTTCAAGATCAGAAGGTAACCCCCAACGGTTCGCGGGAATACGCTCAAGGATTGCAGCATTACGCGCTTCATCTGCACGCAGCGCTTCTGTGTTATCGGTTGCCATGTAACCTGGGGCAATCGCATTCACATTAATTTTGTGCTCAGCAAGCTCGGTAGCCAGTGCGCGCGTTAGACCCATAACTGCAGATTTACTTGCAGTGTAAGAAGGAACGCGGATACCACCTTGGAAAGAGAGCATTGATGCAATATTAATAATCTTGCCGCCGTTACCTTGTTTTACAAACTGCTTAGCAACCGATTGAGATAAGAAAAACAGGGTTTTCTGATTAATGTTAATCACGTCGTCCCAGTTTTCTTCAGAGAATTCGAGGATATCTTCACGACGGATAATACCGGCGTTGTTGATTAGAATATCAACCTGTCCCATCACTTCTACCGCTTCAGCAACGATGGCTTCAAGCTTATCTTGCGCCATTAGGTTTGCAGTAATGTAATGAAATTTACACCCTAGCGCTTCAACTTGTTCCTGTGTTTCTGGTGCTGGCTGATGACCAATGCCCACAATGTTGGCACCCGCTTTTGCCAACCCTAACGCCATACCCTGACCAAGTCCGGTATTACAACCTGTTACAATGGCAACCTTGCCCGATAGATCAAACATATTCATTTGGAATTCCTGATTACTATTTAATGCGACACAACAAACATTAATAAGAGAGTAAGTAGGTAACATTTGCCATACCGCTATCTAAGAGAAAGGGGTTATTTCAAGTCGCTCATTGCAACATGGTCCATGTCGTGGAACGTCTGGTTTTCACCGACCATACTCCAGATAAAGGTGTATGCCGCCGTACCCACGCCTGAGTGAATAGACCAGCTAGGGCTGATCACTGCTTGCTCATTTCGCATAATGATGTGACGGGTTTCCTGCGGTTCGCCCGTATAATGGAAAACGATGTTGTCGTCTTTCATATTGAAGTACAGATACACTTCCATACGACGCTCATGAGTATGGCAAGGCATGGTGTTCCATAGACTGCCTGGTGCTAGCTCGGTCAACCCCATTAGTAACTGACAAGTTGGCAATACTGCTGGGTGTAGGTACTTATTAATGGTACGTACGTTGCAGTTTTCCTTGCTACCCAAGGTTTCAGGCGATGCATCTTCACGCGTGATCTTACGTGTAGGATAATTCATGTGAGCAGGAGCACTGTTTACATAGAAACGTGCTGGCTTTTCTGCTGATACACTTTCAAACTTAACGTCTTTTGCTCCCTTGCCGACGTAAATCGCTTCGCGGGTACCAATCTCAAACGTTTCGCCATCAACGATAACTAAACCTGGTTCACCAATATTAATTGCACCTAGTTCACGGCGCTCAAGAAAGTAGTCAACACCAATCTCCTTACCACCTTCAAGCATCAGCGCTTCGGTTGTAGGCACTGCACCACCGACAATAATCCGGTCAATGTGGCTGTAAGTCAGGTTGATTTGACCTTCTTGAAACATACCTTCAATCAAAAACTGCTCACGCAAACCAGCGGTATCAAGTTGCTTCGCATGCTCACTATGAATTGGTTGACGAATTTCCATTTTAAAACCTCTTAACAATTTAATTTTCAAGACAAGACAACGATTATTTTATTACTCGGTGTGGTATGCCCATTCACCGTTAATCAATGTGCCTTGCACTTGTAATGCTTCATTCATAACAGTAAGACTGGCTTCCATTCCTTTAGCAATACTGCCAAGGCGATGAGCAAGTCCCAGATAATTAGCAGGAACAAACGATGCCATTTGCACCGCTTCCCATTCAGGTACGTGGCTTTCAAACACCATGTTACGCAATGCCTGATCCAAGCTGCAGGTACTTCCTGCTAGCGAACCACATGGGCTACGAGCTTCACCATTAGTCACCGTGATTGTTTGTGCACCAAGCTGATATTCACCATCGCTTAATCCACCCGCTCGCATACAATCAGTAATCAATGCAATTCCCTGATACCCTTTCATTCGATAAGCAAGCTGCATCATGACGGGATTCACATGAATACCATCGGCAATGAGTTCCGCCAGCATGTCGTGGTATAAAATAGCCCCGCAACAACCAGGCTCTCGATGGTGTAATCCACGCATACCATTAAAAAGATGAACACCACAATCAGCACCCCGATGATGGGCTTCCGTTACCTGATCGAACGTTGCATCTGTATGAGCGACCGATACTTTAATCTGATGTTCAGTGAGCCAGCTAATAGCTTCCATCGCACCTTTAGCCTCAGGGGCTACTGCAGCACGGAGCAATGAACCCGACGCTGCTTCTTTTAATTGCTCTAACTCTTCAATCGTTGGAGACTTCAAAAAAGCAGGGGGATGAGAACCTCGATGTGGTTCTGTAAAATACGGTCCCTCTAAAAAGCTGCCCAACAGCTCTGCGCCATGGATTTGTTTCTTCTCAATGAAAGTACGTACACCTGTTAATGCGTTTAAGATATCGCTCCAAGGCGCTGTTACCGTGGTACCAACCCAACCGACAACACCCGTTTGCGGTAAGGCATTGGCAATGTTTTGCAATGCTTCATCAGTCGCATCCATCACATCTGCCCCTTGGCGACCGTGAATATGAATATCGATAAAGCCCGGTAACAATGATTGACCTTCAAGACGGATCACATCACAGTCTGTCGGTATAGTTGCAGTAACTGCTTCGATCTTGCCATTGGCAATGACTACTGCTGTATCCGTCACGATTCCTTCAGGTGTAAATACTCGATCTGCAAGTAAGGCATAACGCATATTTATAGTCCGTCTTCACATTCAGCAACTGGCTCTAATTCCATCACTGCTTCTAATTCTTTACGCATGTCTTGCATACAAGAAGCACCAATTTCCAACAGTGTCTCAACTAACTCTTGTAAGCTAACGTCTTCGCGTTCGAATGCTGCATTGGCAATCATTGGCAAGTTCGCCCCTGCAATAAGTTCGATATTTGGCGTATCCATCATGATCGCCAATGCACGATTACACGGTGATCCCCCTGGAATATCAGTCAAAAACAACACACCTTCACCAGAGTCTGCTAACAGTGCAGCCTGACGAAGTTTGGCTTCCAATTCATCCGTCGACATAGATTCCACAAAATCGATGAATTCCATTTGCTTTTGTTCGCCTGCAATCACCTTAACGGCTGACTGCATACCAGATGCGAAATGAATATGACCTGAAACAATAATACCAATCATCTAAAAATCCTTGATATGGGGGGAATAACTCCCCCCTGATATATCGAAATGTGATTACTTAAAGAATACCCAAGAAGTGGCCCACAACACCTGCAGCCAAAGTTGCGAAGATTAGAACCGGTGGCTTAGCCCAGAACCCTGTACCTTTAACCATTTTGAGCATAAAGAACACTAAGGCTAAAGGCAGTAGGTTAGGCATGATCTTATCGAATAAGGCGGTTTGTAATTCAACCGTCGCCCCTCCCATCTCTAACGATGCGGTCGTCTGAACCCGTATAAAGGTGGCGGACAAAGCTCCGATAACAAAGATACCCATGATATTGGCTGCTTTCGCCAGCTTCTCGGTAGTATCACTCATGCTCACCATGGCAGCGGTACCCGCTTTATATCCCATGAACATCAAGCCAAAGTAGGCTAAGAAATGAGCTGCTTGATACAAAAAGAAGAAAACAAACGGACCCGCAATAGACCCTTCAAGTGCAATTGATGCACCCAGTGCTAAGGTCAGTGGCATTAACGTCATGTGATCAAGGGCATCACCGATCCCGCCTGTTGGTCCCATACCTGCAACCTTCATAACATTCACTGTTGAAGGTTTTTCTTTGTTCTCTTCCATGGCTATAGCCGTGCCCAGTAAGAAAGTGAACAATTTAGGGCTAGCATTAAAGAACTGCAGATGGTTTTTTAATGACTTTGCAAAATCACGTTTATTATCACCGTGGATTTTCTTTAGTGCTGGAATAATGGAATAAGCAAAACCACCAGCCTGCATACGTTCAAAGTTAAAGTTACCTTCCATAAACAGACCACGTAGTGCACACATCCACAGGTCTTTCTTCGAGATTACTTTGCGCTTTGTTTTATCTTCATATGCATCAACATCATCAATTAAGTTTTCATACGTTTTGGTGTTTTTATCGGCTAGCGTGCCAACTGTAATATCAGATGCCATCTTCGAATTCCTTATCTTGATTATTTGAATTACCGTTACCACTGAAGAAGAAATACAATGCCGCCGCTGATGCACCTAAAATTGCAACCGCC
>NZ_PYMJ01000062.1 GCF_003025615.1 Photobacterium frigidiphilum
TACCCCTGAATATTTTTAATGACAAAGTACCTTGATTGTTTTTTATGACTAGCTACCTTTGATATGTGGTTAACATATTGAGGGTAAGTTTGTGACAGAAACACATGATGAAGAACATCCTGATATTTATGATGACTACCGATTACTTTCCATAAAGGTAGATACATTAGCAAAGTTAAAAATGTCAGAGAGCATCAATGCTGAATCTAGAGAAGTGACTTACTCAACCTACCTTTCTCCTTCCAATCTAGAATCACGCCTCAAGAAAACAGATATTATCCTAGCTCCCGACGGAAGTGTTGTTTACCCACAATCTCTTTATCTAGTGTCAAAGTTACGGGGCGAAGGGGGCGTCAAGGATACTGACTCAATTGCAAAGGGCTTACTGGCTTTTACTCGCTATTTGGATTCCACTCACTACCCTCAAGTTGATGAAGATGGTAATGAGATACCGCCTGAATATCTAACTTATAAAACCCTATCGAAGTATGAAGAAGAAGGTGCGCCTTGGCGCTTTGCAAAACACCTCTTAGCAAACTGCCGCGCTAAAAGAAATGCAACCGGTGACGAAGCGTACTCGCTTAACTCTGCGAGAAGTTACATGGGTGCTGTGATTGGATTTTATAAGTGGATGCAAAAAAACGGTTATCTCAAAAATGATGATGAACACGTAGTAACGCATTTCAGTAAAGTTGAGAGCTATGAAGGCATTAATCAACACGATATGCTTGCTCACACTCACTCTGGCGCAAAACGAGTTTATGAGATATCAAACATCATGAAGGAGTTTCCAAAGAACGATCGAACTCCTACTTATAAAAAGTTGAAACCTATGTCGTTCGATCATAAAGAGCTGTTCTATCAACACATAGATGCATTACCAAAAGCTGTTTCCTTGATACTTAGGCTATGTGATGCGTCAGGGCTTAGGATTGATGAAGCCACCCACTTTCCTGCTAATGATATTGGTCACAAGGATTTCAGTGAGCTAGATGTCGTACCCGTTCGCATTACACATACCAAAGGCAGTAAACCTCGCACTGTTGAAGTCCCTATCGCACTTTATGAAGAATTAGAACAATACAAAGAAAGTAAACAACGACAACAGAACCTAATCAGACACAAAGAGCTTATTGAATCTAAACAAGAACGAGACTCAACAGGTTATCTTTTCGCCTCAAACAAAGGGCGTCCATACACTGAAAATACTCTAGAGGTGCATTTTGGTGTCCTACGAAAGCACATCCGAGAGATTGAACCGGACTGGTACTACCGTATTCACGATTTGCGGTCAACCTTTGCCACCCACTGGCTTTGGAGTGAGTATCAAAAGCGACAGGTTGCCTATGACTTTTTGATGGATGAGTTAGCAGAACTAATGGGGCATGCAAGCACCTCAACGACTGAAAAGTACATTAAGTTCATGAATAAACTTGATGACCAATTAAGAGTTGCAATGATTAAAAACAACAAGATAAGCGGAGGGTGGTAGCATGGCAAAAAGCCCACTCGCTAAAAATTCAAAGGCCACCAAGCACGTTAGAAATAGCAACAATGTAACTCCACTTCGCTTGACTATTCCTCACAAAGACACCAAAAGTAGAACGATAACAGAGTTTGATATCTCACATTTGTTGCACCTTAACACCAATAGCAATAACCATAAAATTGAAAGCCGCACACTTTACTTGCAGAGCTTTTGTAAGAAAGCCAAGCAATATGTTGACAGTGGCAAGTCAGCACAAACTGTCGTGTTGCTGTATGAAAATTTACGCGCTTTCATTACTTTTTGTGATGCTATAAAAATTAACCCGTTTTCAAAGGAAGGCTATTTAAAATACGTAGGGAATGATGGTGAGTTAAGGCGCCGCATTAAAATATACCACCCATCAAGAAGACTCTGGGAAAGGAGCAACGGTGATGAAATTGGCATAAAGGAAAGCACGGCAGCTGGCATAGTGTCATGCCTTCGCACAGCCCTTATATATTGTGGATTAACTGCTGATGCGTGGGCCACCCAGCATCGAGGGTTTAGTGGCGAAAAAGCGCCATATAGAGGTTATTCTGATGCTGAAGAAAAAATCCTTGTCACTAGGATGAGTGAGCTATTTTTCACCTTAGCCCCACTGCTCATTGCTGCAAAAAAAGAAAATTTAGCACTTCCTGATGAGTTACCCGTCGTTATTGATTTGGGTGAATACCAAGAAGTCATTTCGATTCAAACTTCCCTAAAAACACAAACACATGGACAAAGCAAAAATGGCACGTCTGTGAGACCTTCTGCTGCGTTTAACATAGCGATGGGGGCGGCATACCACCTAATGTGCTTTTTCACTTCATTGAACGACAGCAACGTACAAGGCATTTCTCACCCAATTACGATTCATTATGCTGACCGGGATAAAGGGTTACAGGTGGTCAAAGTTACGGGCTTTAAAACACGAGCAAACAAAAAGGTAGACGCAGTTCTAACCAGTCAGAGCTTCGACGTTGATAAGCGTGATGGGGTGAAGTTTATTAAAACCCTCGAGGTATTTTCGGCGCTATACGGCGGAGGCGAAGATGGTTCAGAATTACTCTACACACTCAATAATCAAGGGGAGAAAAGCAACAGGTTTGATTTAACACAATTAAACAAACACCTAATGGTGGAATTAAATCTGCTCTCACCCACACGCGCATCTAGTCTACCATGGTTTAAAGAGTTGTTTTATAGCTATCTAAATCAACACCTTATCGAGATTAGCCAAGTGACCACTGATCTTGGTAAAGTAGTTGTAAGTAAAGTAACTCGCCCGTGTTCGAAACCGAAAGCGACGCAAGGCGCAACCAATGCTGCCTACTGCATATTATCATGTTATACAGACTTGCCACTGAAAGGCGTTCTGCTACCACTTTCCTACTCAGAGAGAGATTCCGATGGCAACATCCGTGTTTCGCTGACATACCGAAACGGTAATTGCCACAGCTTCTCTATTACTGCTGCGGATAAACCGTTAATTCAAGATATCGAAAAATTCGCCACATCGTTAGCAGGTAAACAATACCCTAAATATGAACGATTGCTGCTTAAAAGAGGTGGTGCAAAGAAAGCGCCTAAAGATTGGGACGGAATTAGCCCTATCACGTCTAGCAGAATTAATACCTGGCCAATTGAGCCAAATGAATACTTCATTTCACTTCAATCAAGCCGTTGGAGAGAGATGACCAGTAACCAAGTGTACTCCGACAGTGGCAGAAGTGGTGTTCAGAGTATCCTTCAAAGCCTTCTTCAAACCATTGATAAGCATTATGCTAATGGTGACCCGAGGCTTAACAAAATCATCATTTCACAAGCCACGCAAGTCATAGACCATTTAAATAAAGACTCAAACTTAGAGCAAGCGAAAACAGTGGTTGCAGCAAAGCTTGGCATTACAATGCTAGCGCATGATGAGTGGCAAATGAAACAAGAGGAAGAAAGAGCAAAAACCAACCCTAATGGCATTTATTGCAATGGCCAGCAAAGTATCCTCCGCGGTAAAAACATGCAGCGCAAAACCAACAACGCAATGAGCTTAGCACTGCCTTGCACTGAGTACGACATGTGCCATAAATGCCAATCGGCCAAAGCCGTTGATGAGGTTCAATCCATCTATAAACTTATATCTTTCATTGATGTGTTAAAAGAAGCGTTAGACCAGCACCCCAATGCGAAAGATGAGGTGCATGAAAAGATAGCCGCTTTTGAACTTACCCTGGACGGTGCAAGTCAGGATGTGTACGACAATGCCATAGCGTTGTTTTACAAAAACGGTCGTCATCCACGGGTATCGACTGACCACGCCATTTTGACTTTATACCGTTAATTAAGAGTCTGACATGATAAAGCTACCTAAGCATGACCTTGACCGACAAAATGCCATAATCAATGCACAAAACAACGTTGGGAGCTACACAAATTACCTAAACGAAGTATTAAAGTCTGCAATTGAGTCGGGGGATTGGGATGAATTTGAAACGCTCGATATTGGCTTTAGAGTTACTGGCGAATCACTTGGTAAGATTGGTGACAACGATGCGTGGAGAGCGCTTCAAGCATTCTTTGAACCTAATGCGACCAAAAAAAGCTCAATAGACTTTTCGCTCAATGGAAAGGTGATGGAGCACAACCTAAAAAACCAATTAAAAGCCCTTCTATTGAAAATGATGTGGCTCTCTCCCAAAGATTATTCTTTCGAATCCATTTACAACACTATCACTACATTAAAAAAACTCATACCACCTCTTTTGCGTGAAGGCTACAACAGCTTTGAGGCTTTGAGTTTTGACCGATTAGAATCTTGGGTTCTGAGCAACTTTACCGATGTCGATTTTAAAAGACATAAAACCTACGCAGCACTCAATAAGCTGTACACCGAGGCACAAGGACTACCGTTTAACATTACTTTTACCAAAAAATTAAACGCATCAGATTTTGGCTTAGCCCTTAAAGAGGATAAGCAACACACAGTAGTCCCTCAACGATTATATCATTTAGGGCTGAGAAAATCAGAAGCACTAGTTAACGAGTTATACCCGATCCGAGATGAGCTGGGCAAACTATCAAATTACATTACAGCCTATTATGAAAACCTCTATCAAGCGTATGCCAAATACCTTACCAGCGATGAGGCAAGATTAAAAAACGGTAGATTTAAGTGGTATTTAACTAAATCACACAAAGGTGATAGAGAAAGAACAATAGCCTTTCAAACAGATTTTCTCGCATTAAACTCCCCATCAGAAGCAGCAGCTATTGAGTTACTCTACAAGCACAAACCCCCGATCTATTCTCAGCACATCGATAAATTTCACCTTGATAAAACATTAAGGGTTGGCAACAGGGTAATAGTGGGGCTTGGAGAGGCGCAGTCGTTGTTTAAACGGCTCCACGGCGGTTGCCTTTGGGCACTAATGTCTCGAACAGGCATGCGCTCTGATGAAATATTTCATCTTCATACCTCGAATGGATACTCAGAAGAAACTATATCCAAGCAAACCATTCATGTTATTCATGCCGACCTATCCAAGACGACCAAAGGCTCTCAGTCAAAACAAGATGAGTTTGTCACAACTAAGATTGGAAAAAAGGCTTACGAGATTCTCCAGGCCTTGCATGAGCCATTTAGAAAACGACACCCTAACAGCCAAGCGTTTTTTCATAAGGTAAAAGGCGACTGTGGCGCTATAAATAAAGCCCAACTCGGCAAGCATATTAGTGATTGGTTTGAGGGTGCAATAAGCGAGAAGCTCGCACTGGCCAATGACGATGTAATGGATTTGAAGATCTCCGACCCTAATCTTTCGTTTAGCGTGGGTGATAATTATGAGTTCTCAGGGCATCAACTTCGCCGCTCGTTTGCATACTACCTTATCGGGTATGAACTTTGCGCATTTCCACAACTCAAGCAGCAGTTCAGCCATGTATCGATGGCGATGACACGGCATTACGCCAAGAATGCCAGTAAATTCCAGAAAATCAGAAAACAAAAACAAAACTTGGCTCATGCCATTGACGAAGAAAGGGTTGAGCAAAAAGCACAAGTCTACCTCAACATCTATAAGAAACTGGCAAATAAAGAACGGGTAGCTGGCGGTAAGGGTAAAGAGTTTGCCAAGAACATGATGAAAGCTAAGCACAACCTGTTTAAAGATAAAGTCGATGACGACATGCTATCACTCAATTATTGGAGTAAGCAGATTAGAGATCAAAAGCGTCATATTCATGCTGTCGCCCCTGGTGTTTACTGCACTTCAACAAGTTGTAGTCTGCGCACACAGGTCAACCTTTTAGAATGTGTGGACTGTAAAAACGACTACATTGTCGATGCTGTTTTTGCCGAGGCTAAACGCAAGGAAGCTGAAATCAATATGCTGTGGGATATTGAACATGATGAATTAACACCTCAAACAGCGAGTGAAGCATATATCAAGATCACCGCTGCTGAGCGCATTATGAGTGACTTAGATATGAATTATGAACCAGTTAAGATGCCACAAGAAGTAAAAGAGCTGCTGATACCTTTCGGAGTAACTGTGCAATGACACAAGCAACCAAAAACAAACTAATAGAAGCCCTAAAACGACTGTTAGATAGTAAACCTGAAAATCGCGAACTGAGGAAAAAAGTCCGAGAAGGTAAACTAAAAATCAACAATAGTACCGTTGAGAAAGAAGCTGGGCTATCTGTTGGAGCACTACGTAGGCATGAAGATGTTCGAGTCATGGTGAAGAATAAGTCACTGGAATCCCGCGCTGCACAAGATGACTTCAGTCAATCGCCCATTGATGTATTACAATCAGAAATCAAACAGTTAAAAAGCGATAAGACTCAAGCCAATAAAAAGAAAAAAGAATACCTAGACCTCGCTAAAAGCCACGAGCAAGCATTAGCCACACAAGCAGCAAGCCATATAAAAATGGTTCAGGAACTCATGAAAATGCTGCATGAAAGTGAGCGAGAGAAAGCAATGGATAAGGTCGTCAAAGCAAGACCAGATAACCTTATCAAAGGCGATTTTAGATAAACCTATCCTGTTTAGTGTAATCACTAGACAGGACGGTTAGTTATCGATAAGAATGCACACTCTAACATTATAAAAATGCTCTAAACCGGACGTAGCTAACCGCACCAATCCGTAAATAGCTTAAATTAAGAAAGTAAGGACAAAAACAATGGCAATTGAAGCCGGACAAACTGCACCAGATTTTACGCTTAATGACCAAGACAACAACCCAGTGACGCTATCTGAGCTTCAAGGAAAGAAGGTACTGCTCTACTTCTACCCGCGCGCTTCAACGCCAGGCTGTACTGTTCAAGCTAAAGGACTACGTGATACTAAGGCTGAGCTAGATGCCCATAATGTCGTTGTTCTTGGTTTAAGCCCAGACACACCGAAAAAACTGACTAACTTTATCAACAAGCAAGAGCTGAACTTCACTTTGCTAGCCGATGAAGAGCACGCAGTTTGTGAGAAATATGGTGTTTGGCAACTTAAGAAGTTCATGGGCCGAGAGAACATGGGTGTCGTAAGAACAAGCTTCCTGATTGACGAGTCGGGAAATCTTGAGCATGTATTCAACAAGTTCAAAACCAAAGACCATCATGAAGTCGTTCTAGACTACCTTAACAGCAAGTAACTCTTAGATTACCAACCGAGCCGAGCCAGCTCCTCTTTCGCTGGCTCTTATCGCTGCTTAACTAGTCCCCTTCCGAGCTATTGCCTTCTGACGTTGCTGCAATAAGCCGAGCGGTCATATCAAGAACCTTCTGCTTATCATTCTCAGACAGCTTATTCAAATTCACCGCTAATTCAGCTGATACTTCATCTTCACAAAAGAAGTAACTCAACGGCACACCAAGTTCATCTGCGATTTTCTTCAGCGTACTGATATCAGGAGTATGTCGCCCCTTTTCATACTGGTTCATTCTTGGGCTTGCTGAGCTTTCATCCATGCCTATACGCTCCCCCAACGCCTTTTGGGATAGCTTCGCTTTTTTACGCGCTTCTTTGAGGCGTATTGGGATTGGGTTATCGAACGACACTTATGATTCATATCTCTAATCTCAGGTAACTAAGATTTTCTTAGTTTTACTGATTTCTGTATACTAAGCAATCCTTAGTTTTTTTGTTTGTATGAGTAGTAAATGAAACGTTCTGCGAAAGTCAGTGCGGTAATGCACAAGTTGTTGATAGAAAAAGAGATGGATGGTTTTTCAGTTATAGAGTTACGGGATGCCTCTATTTCAATTAGCAACGACCACACTGAACCGGATGAAGCACGCAAAATAGTCTACCGACAAATCCTACGCTTTATAAAGAACGATTGGCTTAGAAGTGAAGGTACTGGGCAGAAGAAAAGGTACTTCCAAACCGACCTTTTTAAAACTCTACAAGTAGCGCCAAAGCCAGAAGCGGTTGAGATTGAGATATCTTCGATGACTGATTACTCGATATTGAGACGTGAGCGCAGCCAATATAAAGGTGAGTTAGAAATTGTTCTGGGAGAGATTGAAGAGTACCAATCCCTTAACCATCGTTTTCCTGAACTGAAGGTCAAACTGACTCCATTCCTTGAGCAGGCAAAAGAACGTTCAGCCCACCTACTTGGAAAGGTAAACGTTTTGACGAATGTTCTCAAAACACTTTCTGAAGGTAAAACAACGTGCTGAGGCAGTGGCAAGAAGAGTGTTCAAAAGAAGCGTTGAAGAAGTATTGTTCGAATCAAAACCACTTCTTTTGTCAAGCAACGCCAGGAGCCGGAAAAACAGTCCTTGCGTCAACTGTCGCATCAAGATTATTAGAAAACAAAATGATTGATCTAGTACTGTGCTTTTCCCCATCCCTAACGGTTTCAGATGGCATAAAAAGAACCTTTTCAAAAACTCTAAACTGTACTTTTAATGGTGGGTTAGGTGCTATCGGTCAATCGCTCACATACCAATCGATCCAATTTTTGAGCGATGATTTTTGGCAGACACTTGGAAACTACCGTATGTTTGTCGTCTTCGATGAGATACACCACTGCTCGGGGTCAGACACTGCAAATGCGAACATATGGGGTCAACAAGTCCTTACCAAAATTCAAGGGTTAGCTACCTATACACTCGCAATGTCTGGCACACCATGGCGTTCTGATTCTCTCCCCATAGCCATGGGAGAATACAGCGACCCTGATGGTCAACTTTTCGTTGATTACCAATACACATTAAGACAGGCTATTGCAGACAAAGTTTGTAGAACTCCGAAAATAGTACTCGTTGATAACGAACACCTGTCGGTCACAAATGATGAAAAAATTGAGTCCTTTTCTTCGATTTTAGAAATGATAAAAAAGACTAAAACCTCTTACCAAAGTGTCATTCACAATCAAGAGGCGATGGAGTACCTGCTTGATCTGGGTTGTAAAAAACTAGCTGAATTACGTACTCAATCGCCAAGTGCTGGAGGGCTAGTTGTCGCCTCGTCAGTTCAACATGCACAATCAATTCAGAGGATACTATCTCATAAGTATGCTCAATCAGTCTCAATCGTTACTTACCGCCATGAAGAGCCTTTAGCCGAAATAGAACGTTATCGACAAAGTAGTGACCAATGGATTGTAAGTGTTGGAATGATAAGCGAAGGTACCGATATCCCCCGACTTCAAGTATGTTGCCACATGAGTGCGGTTAAGACAGAGTTGTACTTTAGGCAGGTACTTGGTCGCATTCTCCGTGTAAACGACGCCACAAACCAGCAAGCATGGCTATTTACCTTTGCAGAGCAAAGCCTAATCGAGTTTTCTGAGCGCATTGAGCAAGACATACCCGAGACCTGTATATTTGCAAAAATAAATAGTTCTGAAGCAGTAGAAGCAGAATCTTATTACCACAATTCAGGCAAAACTAAGTTATTGGAAAATATCGAGAATGAAAGCACGCAGTTAACATGGACTTCGACATCGAGCACCGGTAGCAGCTCTAGCGGTATCATGGGGAGCTTTGATGAAATCCGGTTAGGTTCATTCAAACAGCGAATAATTAATGCATTCGTTGGGACGTGAATCAAGCTGGTAAGCCCAGTTCATGGACCGGCTCCACCTTAACATCGAATGAAAGCAAATCTATTAGCTATCTGAACTCAATTAGGTGTGTTACGTGGTCAGTAGCTAACGCCTTTGCCTTATAAATAAAGATAGATTTAGCCAACATCACCTTTCAACCTTCAAACTATCGTCTAGATTAGATCTGCCCCGAACTGTGTTTCAGAACGAATCTTAAATTATGGCCAGCAACTTATTATGCTATAGATTACCTAATGTTATTTTTGAGTTGAGAAACAGGCTATGAGTAAAAAACGGTTGCCAGAAAAAGAACTGGTTGAGGGGATGACACCCCATACTGCACATGTTGATGAACTGGCTGATGTAACATGGGATGAGCTAGGCCTTGAACCCACAGAAAGTGATTACAAAGCCGCATTGAAAAGGATTGAGTCTCTGTTTGATGTAGCTGAACCTGGCACTCCCGAAGGTGACGAACTTGAAAAGCTAGTTACTTGGGTTGAAGCATACGAAGATGCGCTGGACAGAGAAATAATCAGGCAAAGAAAAAGCTCTCCTGAAATCGATGTAAATCTTGATGAACTATGATCTCTGGCTCTCTCCACGTCCCGATCTAGCTAGCTAGCACAGATTTGCCCCATTGTTACTTAGAGTAAAAGCGCATTCACATTCTGTTAATGCGATTTTGGCTTATCACAAATTATCCAAAGTGGCATGAACATCGACTTAGAACGTTCACAACCATTTAAGATCCCAATATTATAATTAAGTTATTGATTTAACTTTTAACTACATAAGGAAAGGCGGCATCATAGACACACAAAAGATGGCTTTCACCATCAAATAGCCTTATACATTACGAGGAAGTGATGCGAAGAAAAACAGAACGATGGGTTCAATCATTGAAGTCCTTAACATCAAAACTGACGGTGAAAGCAGATGATAGAAACCGTTTAGCATTAGGTTTAATGTACGCAAGTAATGAGCATTGTTGTTCTATATATGAGCTTTGCGGAAAGAACATACCCTCATCAGCTTTTGCTTTATTGCGACCGCAACTTGAAGCCCATGTCCGTAGTTTATGGGTAGCTAGGTGTGCATCCATGGATGAAATTAATGGTATTTATGCTGGTAAGGAGTTCCCTAGTAAGAATGTAATACTAACTGCAATCACGGAACTTGAAGAGTTCAGAGATGGTGTGTTCAAAGATAAAGTTAATCAGATGTGGAAACTTCTATGTGATTTTACTCATGGTGGCGGTGTTCAAGGAGCATGGCACATCGGTCGGCATGAAATAGGCAGTTATTTTGAGAAGTGCCAAATCGAAACGCTTTACGGGCTAACGTGTAATATTTCTTACCTTAATTCAATAGCTATGGCAAAAGTGTGTAACTCTGAAGCGATAGCTACGAAGCTAACTGATAGCTACAAACGAATTCACAAATAATACATATACAAACGTTTAAAACAGACTCGCAACACTCGGTATTTTTAGTTCAGGTTTAAGGCGTAGTTATTTAGGTTGAGTGAGTCCATGCCATTCGTTAACTCGATTAAGTAAAATTCAGTATATTTGGGGTTATTATGTTTCATATTTTCCTTGATACTTGTGTCTTTTTAGATATTTCAACAAAAAAACACGATCTTCCGTTGGTTTCAGCATTGGAAGAGCTTATTGGTGCAGGTGTTATTAAATTAGTTGTCACAGATCTAGTAGCTGAAGAGTACGAAAGAAATAAGGCAGACGTAGCAAATAAGACAGCAAAACGACTATCGCAAGAGTTTAAGCAAGTTAAAGCGGTAGTAAGCGAGTTTGCGGATGAAAAGCAAGCAGAAACAATCGAAGTGCTAAACGACATTAATGCTCGATTACCCCTCTTAACTGATGCCAACTATGTGACTATCTATAGAGTCGAAAAGTTGATTGAATCAGCTGAAAAAATTAGTATAAGCGAGCGATCTAAAATTGCTGCGGTTCAGCGTGGCTTGGATAAAAAAGCCCCTTTTCATATCAGTAAAAACTCTGTAGCTGACGCCGTGATCATTGAACAATTTTACGAATTTTCACAGGGTGTTAGTAATACAGATAGTTGCTTCTTCATTACTCATAATCACAATGATTTTTCAGCCAAAGATCACCGTAAGCCACATCCTGATTTTGACAACATATTTAATAGTGAAAATGTTTGTTATTTTAATAACTTGGCGTCTGCAATTAATTTGATCGACGAAGATTGTTTGGCTGGGATTGAGTTTGAGTTTGACTACACTGAGGAAACAAGGGGGTTAAGGGCTATTCTCGATGCAATGGATGAGCTAGTCGACAAGGTTTGGTATAACCGACACCAAAACAGAATGTGGAAAATTGAAAATGGTGAAATCGAAATTGTTCCAGAAGGTACTCAACGTTACGGTAACGATGTTATTCATGATCATATTATTGAGGGCGCAATGAAGTCAGCTAAGCGTGTAGAAGATATTTATGAAAATGTTGGTCCTTGGAGTGACTTTGATTGGGGTATGATTAACGGTAAGCTGTCTGCTTTACGCTGGGTGCTAGGTGATGAATGGGATATGTTAGACACTTAAATAATCTTAGAGTTAACAAGTATATAACGCTTTACTTTAAGGTACTTTTACTAATCAAACAGAGCTGAGCTAGAGCAATAATTCTAGGTCAGTTTTGCCCAAAGCGCGTTGCGGTTGATGGGCTTCTCAGTTCATCAAATTATCATTTGCCCTAACATTACTCATGTTGCAAAGTGCCTAGTAATTCAAAGAAAAGTTAACGAGAGGTCGGGAAAGGATGAGTGAATACCAGCCAATAGTCGATGCCATTGCTGGTTTGCAGTCTAATGCCTTCAAGGACTATTTTCTTCCTATTGGTGCTATTGCAACTTCAGCACTTGTAGGCTTTAAAGCTGCCAAGTTCGCGATTGGTCATCAAGAAGATGTTAAGGCTGAGATAGGTAAAATTAAAGCTCTTAATAGGGTCATAATGGATGCTAATGCTATGAGAGTTAGTTTATTAGCTCATAAAGCAACCTATTTTAATATACTTCCTTGTAATCCTATCCTGAGAGTTTTTGCTCTCAAGCCAACTGTTGGTGATTTCTATACCCCTAAGCTTGATGAGGTGGATTTAAGCTTTGTATCTTCTCACTCGACTGTCTTGACTACGGAATTTGAACGATGGTCTAACCCAATGTATATTCACGCACTTTTTACAAATTACAAGTCATTAAAAATGCAATGGGAGCTTTTTCATCAAAAGAGAACTGAGATAGAGTCTATTATCGATGACTATGCACTAAACCAAATAGACCGAGATGAAATGATTAATGGGATAGGTCATCCCACTTTAATGAAGCTAACAGGTCTCGCCGAATTAACCATTAATTCTACAGATCAATTATTGGTTGAACTGACATGTTTTTGTATTGCATTTCCTCATTTTGCTAAAGAATTGATATCACAAGAATATCAAGAAAAGTACGGCAGAATAATAGAGGTGAGGTTGCCAACTGCATCAGCAATAGTAGATTTATTGAGTCTTTGTACACCTGTCGATTATCATGTCATGTCCGAGATACAAGGCGATACATTGGCTGAAATCAAAAGAGTGTATCAACCAGCCTTTTAAATAAAACAAACGCATTAGCTATACGTGCATCACTAACTGCACTGAATTCAGGTGCGTATACGGTTGGGGTCTGTTACATTCCAGTAAAAACTTATAAGTGAAGACAAGTATGAGCGACCAAATTGATGCAAATGATGTTGATGTAAATGATGATGAAGAAGTATTGGATAATCCGATTGAAATGTTAAGAATTTACGATTTGGAGCATAGTGTTGGTTATACCAAGAGTGAGATAGACCTTACTTCAAATACTGATTTATTGTCATTTTTAATAAAATTATCTCAAGATACGATGAATAGTGAGTCTTCTAGATCTTACACTTTTAATGACAATGCACACATTAAAAGTGAGATTTTGACGATCGATGATGATATCGACTTACATGCAACTAACATTGCAGATCACCTCTTTGAAGCAGAAAATAAGTCTCGGTTCAAAACTTCAAATGGCTCCTTTGTTATTGCAAAGTTGAACACCGTAAACAGGAATTGCTATCTTTTGACAAAGTTAGACTTCAAAAAGTACTTCGAAGAAAAGACTTATAAGCTCAAATCTGGCTTACCAGAAGACGATGCTATTCTGAAATCTTGTCTAATCAACATCAAAGAAGACGGCTCTCTTGAAGATATTATTTATCTAGCAGACAAGAACGGCACTATTGCTTTCTTTTGGCACACTGATTTCTTAGATTCTACCCCGCAAAGAAACAACGAAATCAACACCAAAGAAGTCTATGAATTAGTAGGCAGGTTACTGCGCACTAAAGTAAAAAAGGTATCAGAGAAAGATTTCTATTCACTGAAGGACTGCGTCAATAGTTACTTTCATACTAAAGAAACCTTTAACTTTGATGAGTTTGTTAAAGAGACTATTGATTCTTACACACCTCTTGAGGACGACTTTACTGTAACGGAGCTTGTTAGTGCTCTAAAACATGCTAAAGCGACACAAGATTTTGATGGTTCGTTTGAAATTGATAAAACTTATATAAAAAAGAAAATTAAAGAAACCATAGATATCAACGATGGTGTTAAGCTTATTATACAAGGCAACACTAGTGATATTATCTATGAAGTAACCCATGACCAAAAAGACTACCTTATGATCGAAACGAAAAATAAAAAAGGTAGATTTGAACCTAAAGAGCTAGATTAATGTCTGTTCAATATTCTGAAGAGCTTACAACTTATTCTTGTGAGTTAACTCCTGAGTCTGCCGTTTGGAAACAACACCTCTCTGACTTTTTAGAGAGTGTTTCCCATGACTCTGGGTCAAGAAAAGAGGTATACATATACCATCTTGGTGAACAAGAAGATTCTTTTGAATTGGACATGTCATCGGAATCAAAAATAGAAGCGTGTTTACAAACACTAGCCCAAATTGAACCTGACTCTAGTAACATCAGAGTCAGGCTAGTCGCAAATAAATGTAGTCCAGATCGCGTCTTACAGATTTATTCGCCTAGAGATTTTGTTACACGTCTGGAATCTAAAAGAACGCAGACACAGTTCAAGTTCGTATACGTAGAACTCAGAAGTAACTACGATAAAATTTATGTCGCTGGCAAACCCATCGATATATCAACAGTTGTCACCACTGAGGGAGACAAGTACCTTCTAGCTAATAAAGTACGAGTTTTTGATGATGTTTTTGAGCTTAAGAATTCAAGTATAGAATACATCGAAGACTTGCTTGATCTTTTATCTATTGATAGTCACCTTTCAGATTACTTTCTAAAGCTAAGGACCATATCATCATTAGCGATATTAAGCCGAAAATGCTCAATTGATAAGCTTCAGTTTTGTTTTGATGGTGACAAGCAAATTTCTTTGTCTGGTCGAGACGTAGAGTTCTATTATAGTTACGGACAAGTTATTTATGACTTTTACCGTTGGGGACTTAGTGATGAAAGATATCGAACACGAATCAGCATCATCAACCATGTTTTTGCACAATACCAAGATATCGAACAATCATTTAAGCATTACCTGTTCGATATTCTAGAATCAAATTATAAAGTATATATATCAGATAATTTTGAACAGTATGTCGAAGTCACTTCAAAGTTGTCCGATTTTTTGTATGAAACAACAGCAAAAATTGGAGATAAAATTTCTGATAGTATTGCATCAGCACGTAATATTCTGATTCTCACACTTTCTTATTTCTTTACAATCATCGTTTTTACTGGGATTGATAAGGGAAGAGTAGAAAATGTGTTCAACTTTGAAATCAGTATGCTATCGACGCTCTTTATTGTTGGAGGCCTCGTTAATCTCTATTGGTTAAGGAATGAAATAGTAGCTAATACTCAGTTAGCGAAGATGCAACTCAACGAAATGATCAATAGATATTCAGTTTATATAGGTGATGGTGAACTCTCTGATATCAAAGATTGCCCATCGTTAGAGTTAGTGTCCAATAAAGCAAACCAATACCGAGTTTACTTAAGTTATGGAGTCGTTCTTTGTGCGCTTTTATTTTTGGTTTGGTACCTATACTCATTGAAGACACCTTTACCATTCTTAGACGCCATAAGTGCCGATATGACTAAAGCTAAAGAAACAATATCTAAATAAACATAGGCTCCATATCGGAGCTGACCTGCTTTTATCACTCTGCCTTTAGTTGAGCTATCGCTCTTACATGCTTCATTAACTTTGCACTAATTTTTAATTCTAGTTCTGACTGAATTTCCTGTAATGCCATACTTACTAAAATTTGTTGAGTATTGACGAATTGTCAGTGAGCAACTCTTTTGGAAATAACAAGAGAGTACGCACCGTAATGGCAAGCTAACTGAATAGGGATTACCTTACAAAAAATTATTCATGAATTGCTAATTTAGCAAAGCAACTGACAAACTTCTGTCCATCTTCAATTCAGGCAAGCATGGCTGAATCATTCCTGCCCAAAAACATGCCAGCCATGTTGTATAAGCTTTCCGCCCTATGGCAGATTTAACTTATGGATTTAATCATTTTGCTCATTAATGCACTGTGATTATGTGCATATAAAATGCAATTCCTCCTTTCCACAAATGCTTG
>NZ_PYMJ01000063.1 GCF_003025615.1 Photobacterium frigidiphilum
TGCGAAAAAGATTAAATAAATTGACGCAAGCCGATCACGTCAGTTAGATTTTACGAAGGTCTACAATCGAATGAGATTGTGATCGCCATCGATGTTATAGAGCGATCGGCATCATGTTAATACGCACTCACGTCAGTAACAATGAGGCTTAACACAATAAACCCCGCAAAAGAGCAAATTAATCCAACTTGTTCAGGTGTGTTGCGATTTACTCGATCATTTAATTTTGCTATCAATTTTCTTAATGATGGCATGTCAACTCCGTATCAATATTTAAGGTGGAAGTCAGGTGTGATTGCTGCATGGTTCTTTCCTTATTATTTTCTGTCATCAAGAAGTAGAACGGGTTTAATTCTTCCAATGATATTCCCCCTCGGAATAGCACCGTAGTATCGACTATCAAAGCTACTGGTGGGTTTGTGGTCTGATATCACAAAGAAGGTATTGTCTGGCAGGGTAAAATTGTCTAGCTGCGGTAGTGGACGGTTGAATCCATCTTGTTGAAGCCGGTGCGTGTTGGGTAATCGTTGTTGATTAATATTAATGACATCGGTGAAGGTGACGCGCTCTCCGCCTATTCCTACAATGCGTTTGATGACAGGTTCAAATCCCCCGTTACACAGCCCAAACCGTAAATATTTCCGTTCTAATGCCATTTGAAGGGCGGGGTTATCTGGCGGGCAAAAGAGGATTAGCTCCCCTCGTCGATAATCACTCTTGCCTGTTAATTGGTACAAGCCTGTGGGGTAGGAGGTGCTTTCATTCCAGCGGAGGCCGATGGCATGAAAGATGAGAGCGATACTCACGAATAACCCCAATCCTATTAAGGTGCGTTTAATGATTGCCCTGCGATTACACGCTGTATCCTTGGTGGCCACAAACCGTTCGTGGATAAGGTTGCGCCATTTTTGTATTGCCATTTTGTTCTCCATGGGTAGGGTTCAATGTAAGGCTGCATGATAACGAAACATGATGCCGTCATAGTGGATCATGTAAATCAGCGCATAAAGACCGCCTATTATTGTGATTTCCATGAATGAGTCTGCTACTTTTTGAACTCTTGTTGCCAGGGCGAATGTAATAATAAAAAAGAGGAGGTAAATAGCGGTAATGGTTAATAGCCAAGCAATGAAGCTCATTGTTATGTTGTCCCTTTGTTTTATAGCAGGTATCAAAAAAGCCTGTTGAATGCAGATTCAATCAGGCTTTTGTATGTTGCGATAATGTTTTGTTGTAGTTAGGCTTTACGTCTTATGGCGACGGCTAATAACCCCAACAATCCCAACCAGCCAAGAGAACCACCGCCGCTACTGCCATTGTCAGGTTTTGGAACCGGCTTAGGGTCAGGGTCTGGTGCGCGGTTAATGGTAATGTCGTTACCATCCTCAAGCATCACTTTCCCTTCACCTGCACCACTTTTCAGTTCCAACGTACACATACCAAAGGGGGTAACAGCTCCATCCGTCACACAGGTTCCGCCTGTTACAGTGACATCACCAGTGGTCAGCGTTCCGTTGTTCTGACGGGTTGCCATATCGATATTGTTCACATGCAGCGATTGTACTTCAATGGTTTTATCGCCCGTGAACTTGAGCTCTGTGGCACTGTGCCAACGGTTTATGTTTTGTAGTAGCCAATTTTTAACAAAATGTAGGTTAACGCCATTTTGTTCATACAGTCCTGTTATTGGGTCGATTGAACCAGTAGCGCTATAGTTGACGCCAATTATTTTATTATCAGCGTTAGAAATTGGTGCCCCACTATCACCTGGTACAGAGTGCTCTAAGGGGTCGGAGTATGATATCCCCATGCCACCGTATACGGCATCTGTTATGTGACTCTTTGCTTGTCCTAATCGTGGAGTGTGGTCATCTTGACCAAATCCCATAAATGACACGTTATCCCCTAAATTAACGGTGCTAGCAGCATCGTTAAGGTCAGCAACAAAGAGTACCTTATCCATCGGAGCCGTACTGGGTAATGTCCAAAGGGCAACGTCAGCAAACTCTGATACAGGCAAACTAGGGTCATACAAGGTTTCACGATGAGTCGGCATCAAGCTTTCACTATTCGACAAGTTGACCTGACGAGGGAAAGGACTATCGACCGAATTTGCACAATGCCCTGCGAGCAACACATATTGACCACCTAACACGGTGCCAGTGCATTGTGATTCAATCAAATAAGGGTGGTCAGCCCATGATAGTGAAGTCCCTCCTTCAACGGCATAGGTCGGGGCGGTGAATGTACCGATAAGTGATAATGCCAATAGGCTTAAAGTGTGCTTTTTCATGGGCTTACTCTCCTTAGTTGATGTATTCAGTATGATCTCATTATGCAACAAGTCAACATTTTAAGTGTATTTATTTATACTTTATAATTATATGTGGCAAGCCTCTTAGTGCATCGACATAATGCTCGGCGCGGCTTTCATCTCTGGCGATTTGATGAATGCGAGATGGATTAGTAAACCCCCATCTTTCAGCCAGTAAGGAAGGTGTCCACCCCTTATCTTTATATATTTTTTTAAATTCTTTATTGGTGAGTTTAGGCATGTGACACTACTCCATAATAATTTATCATGGAGTAGTATATTACACATGTTAACGGCGAGCTATGTATTCCAGCAGGTAGCATCACCGAGGTTGTCAGAATTAGGACTCGCCGCTTTTAAATACCAATACCCCCCACTTTGATAAACACTGACGTCAATACCTTTCAGTCCTCGATGATAATACCCATACGCTCGACTTATCGTACAGATGTAACCATTGACGGGTTTAAGCCGTTTTGTACCATTTCTCACGCTGTATTGATAAACCGTGGTGTTTTGCCCGACTTCATTAGGTGGGTTGTTGTAATACCTCCATTGATTGTCAATTACAGATTGCGGAACACTGGGGTTTTGGCTGGCAAGCCATGCTGTGTCTCGCGCTACATCCGCCTCGGTGACTTTGGCCATCGCTGAGGCTGAGGTGACAATCGCGAGGATTATCAAAGCGTACTTTTTCATTATTTTCTCCGTTATGAGCTACTGCAATTAAGACGAACATTCAAGAACCCTGAATGCATTGGTTGCCATTTCCCTGTGGATTTAATTTTGGCGTTGTAATCGAGTCCGATAGTCCAACCTGTCCTGTGATTAACGGCATAGGGTTTAAAACCCGCGATACCGATGTATTCATAGCCTCTAGGGGCCATCGGCGCATTCAAACTGACATGAATTGTTTGCGTTAAACCCGCAGCGCATGACCACGATGATTTACTTACCCATGCATTGTGTTGCGCTAAAAACTCTTTCACCGTACCAAGCCCTAATTGTTGTTGCCGTCCGTCTTGGGTTTTTACCGTGACTTGTTTGGCATTGAGAATGGACTGATTACCCACATCCCATGCGGCGGTTAATGGCGTTTCGCCATTTTTTTGTAAAAACTCCTTATAGACTTGGGACAATAACGGATCGCCTATGACTATTTTTATATCGCCCGTGGTGGGGTGGGTAACAGCAAAAGGCAAGGTCTTTAATGCTGAGGCCCAAAGGGTTTGCTGCTCGCTCGGGATGGCCGATAATGGGATCGTTATCTCTGCTTTCGTCGGGTTTGCGGTAGTGACGGTGTAACCCAGTCGTTGGGTTGTCCACGGTACATTGTCGGGGCGGGTGCACAGCCGGTTGCTTTCATCGGCCAGTGAGCAATCCGGCCAAAATTGACCCGATGGACTCATGAGGCTTTCAAGGTTAGCTGGCCATACGGCCGCCGTAGCAGGGTCTTGGTTTTGTGTCGTCACTTGGTAATATTGATATTGTTGTAGCTGGGTAATAACACGCTCGATATGCGCCGCATAATCTTGTGCGTATTTCCAGTTGGTATAGCCGTTCATGGCACGTATCACAAACGTGGAGATAATGCCTAAAACAGCCAAGACAATGATGAGCTCAATCAAACTGAACCCGTGTTGTTTACGTTTCATTAATAGCATCCTGTTGTGGGGTCAATATTCATTCGCCCGAACTGAGAATCTATCGGGGAGATAGGCTCAATCACGGTGATGCGGTTAGCGGTTGCCCTGACCCAAACAGCCCTATTTTTTAGCCCATTGCTGATGCGATTCGCCTCCATGTCTGATTCTGTATCGAATGAGATCGTTAAGCGCGTGGCGAGGTGAGGGATGTTGGGGCTCTGGTCGATATTGACGTTAAGTAACGGTAGCGTGAGCATAATGTCACTGGGTAACTGATAACGATTAATCAGTTGGTTGACGTTAACCGTCGGTGCGGTTCGGCATTGGGTTTGTTGCCAATGTTCGCTTAATGCAAGGTGCAAGCTGCGTAATGTTTGATTGACAGCATCCTGTAATTCAACATGTTGTTGCACCCGTGTATTGACACGAAGCAGAGCAGGGGTTGTTGTCGCGAGGATAACCCCCGCGACAGCCAATACCAGCACCAGATTAACGAGGGTTAATCCATGCTGTTTTTTCATGTTAGCGTATCAACGTGACGTTTTGCCCTGCGACCGTGATTGTTGCACAACCACTGGCAAGGCGGCAGTTGTCAAACGACAGTGCGGCGAGGTCATTCGCCACGACCGTGACATAATCAGGGTCGATGTCTGTGATCCCAATTTTTACGCGGGAGGTATTGGTATCGACCGCTAAGGTATAATCCCCGCCGTAGGGGTTAGCATTCACGCCATCAAGCGCAGTGCCACAAATCTCTTTGGTTAAATAGTTGCTCCCTGCTTTACAGAGTTCATTCATTGAAATGCCGGACTTATTATTCCCTCCCCATCCTGATGCACCGGCAATCAGGACACCGACATCTGTTTTCACTACGCCATTTCTTGCCCCGCTCATCGACTTGTTATAGAGCCCAACAATGGCGGTTAGCACAAAGGCCGCTGCAATCATCCAGAAGATGAAATTTTCCAAACTGGCCCCCGCTTGTTTGTTGTTAAAAACCCGTTGATGGGCGTTTTTTTTCTGGCCAATCAGCGTGTCATTGTCAGTCAGTGATGTCTCGTTGTTGTTTAGGTGGTGTGTCATGAAAATAGTCCTTAAAGATTAACAGTCGATAAAAGTTGAGCCATAGCGGTTCCCATTAACCCTCCTAATAGGAGGGCTACCAGTAATAAACCGACTTTGGGTAAAATGTCCGACATCACCGCGAAACGGTGTTTGACGTCAGCCTGATGGGCGAGGGCACTTTTTAAAAGCAGCGGAGCATAGCTGCCGTGGCTACCCAATATTTTTAATGCCCCAAGTTCAAACGGCAGGAGGAGTCCTGTATCGAGGATGTCACCCAGATTCATTTTTCCGACCCGTTGATCTCGCATTTGTTGTGCATGAAAACGCTCATAGGGCGAGCCAGACGTTTCGATAGCTTTTAAAGCATCATCCAACTTGATGCCACAAGCGAGTAAGTTACCGAGGGTATTCAATACGCTAGCAGCAGTGGCAATCTTGTAGACAGCGAATACTGGCAGTGAATCGAGGTGTCGGCGTAGAGGGCCAGTGAGTGTCGGAAGGGCAAGGGTGATGAGGAAGATAAAAAGAAGGAGTCCAAGGGCTATGGCGATGCCATAGGTAGAGACAATGTCATTGAGCGTTTGCCCTATCCCCCCCTTTTCTTTCATGCTGTCCAAAATGCTATCAGACACGTACAGCCCCAAACCGCCAGCGACTATCATCAACGCAAAGGGAAACCACAAGAGCTTGATGATGCTCAGCATAATGTTTTGCCCGCCTTGCAGTTGATTGATACCGGCGGTTAATCCGGCTTGCCTGTCTCCGGCTTGTTCAGCAAACGCGATAGCGTTAACAATATGAGGCGGATACCAATCCATGAGCACATCAGTAAAGTGCTCTCCCCTGGTGGGAGCATCCTTGCCAGCCTGTCCTATTTCCTTTGTTGTGCTGGTCCCATTCTCAATCAACGCATCACAGAACTGGCGGGTACTCAGTCCGTATTCATCACAGTGTTTCCATTGCGCTAATAACGTAATTTGGTCTTGTTGCGAGAACAATAATTGCGTGAGTGATTTCACAGCTCCTCCTGCATTTCCCGATAAATCGCGGTGACATCGACAGGCAGTAAATCGTTGATTTGCTCAGAAGCCGAGGCGATATCAACGATCCCTTTCCTGATCCTTGAAAGCGCATGATCACGAATATCAGGCCAGCCTTTTTGTTTTAAAAAATGCTTCCAGCCCAGATAATCTTGTTTGGCAATAAACCGACGGTCTTCATCATCGAGCACAATAATTTCCATGACGACGACCCGTCCATTTTCTCCTTTTTGATGACACTTATCACAACCGTCAGGGTGTTTGATTTTGACGGTCTCTACATCGTTTGGCAGTAACTGTTCAAGATGCAGCGCCTTTTCTCGCGTGTCCTCCCGTTCACGAGCCTTAGCGTGCGATAACGCACAGTCAGGGCATAATTTTCTGACTAATTTTTGATGCACGAACAACCGCATCAAATCAGGGGAAGAGACTATCGCGGGTGAGATACCCATTTGTTCAATGAAGGTTTGCGCGATACCCACCGCGGAATTGGTGTGCATAGTAGTAATGGCCAATCCTCCTGTTTCTGCCTTACGACAAAATTCTTTTGCCGCCGCATGATCCCGAAGCTCCCCAAACGGCGCAACATCCACATCGTGGCGAAGTTGCTCTTTGGCATAAAACGCATAATCTTTATAGACGCCGGAGCCGAGTTTTGTTTCGGTTTGGGGTTCAACGGCGGTTTTACAAATACCTTTTTGATTAAATTCCACGGGATCTTCCAGCGCGTGGATTGAGCGTGCCGTACTGTCGATAGTATCGAGTAGGGCATATATCAAGGAGGACTTCCCGCTCCCCATTGGCCCTGTGACGGCAATGGCTCCACCGCGCTGCTGTACGGCTCGAATAAGCTGTGCCAGATAAGACTGTGGCAAGTCCATGTCTTTGAGCAGCAGCGGTTTATCCCGCGGTGTCAGGCAGCGCATCGTCAGTTTGACACCACGGTCAAGTGGCATGAGGGCGGCTCGCCATTCAAATATTTTAGGTTCGAGTACGGCACGACCTTCTGCGTCTGCTTCCTCGGCTTCCCACACTAAGTTCACCTCGAAACTGTCATTGGCTGGCTCGCGTTCATTCACGTCTTGATTCCCTAACGTGCTGAAGACGTAAGACGCCAAATCAAGGCCTTTCTTGCGATTTTGCCGCAAGGCACTTTGCCCGTCAGCAAAGTGAGTCAGCACTTCCCGCTTACCATCGACCCGAATTAAGTACCGCGTCTCTTTGCGATAGATTTCAACATGAATATCACTGGCCCCCAGATTGACACCCGCTTGGCACAATGCCACGAGGTGTTGCCCAAGCTCGGTATCATCTTTCTGTTCGGGGGATGAGAGGGTGTGAGTCAGGGTTTCTAATAACCCCTCAATATCTTCAATGGCAACGGGGGTGATCACCAAGGGTTTGCCCGCCCTGCTAGGCAGGGCTTGTACATAATTGATGATGTCATCGAGTTTGGTTGACTTGGGATTGGCATTCAAAATCTCACCGGATCCTGTCACACAGGTATAACCGTCATCCAAACACAAAGGGATGAGCTGTTTATCGAGCAGTAGCGTGTAAGACATGATTATTCTCCTGTTAACCAGCGTGTTTGTTTACCTTGTGTCAATCTCACGCCCTTGTTTGAAATACGCGTGACTTTCACCCCGTGTATGACAGAGCCGAGCTTGATGCTTAACGGGGCGTTATCATCGATAGAGAGAAAGGCCGTAATGTGATTGTCACTCGTGACAAGACCGCGCAGTTGTAAGCGGTCCAACATGCCTCCCATATTGCTGTCGCGGCTTATTTGCGTGTCCTCGCTTAATACCGTGATGTTAGGCACCGCGTAAGGGGTAGATCTTATTGTTGCTCGTGCTGTCAATTCTGCAATTTGAGCATCCAATGTTTTTTGGGTGATCAAATTGCTTTTCCTCATCACATCCATGGCTTGCGAATTCAGGCTGATAACGACAGGAGCCTGAACCGCAGGGGCCGCTATCGGCTGTAATGCAAGTGAGGCGGGCGTTGTTAGAGGGGGCGGACTCGCATCCTGATGGTTTGAAATGATGGGAGCGGTTTTGGGTGGAAAAAATAAATAAGGCACGATGAGGGTGAGCATGACGACACCGACAATCCCTAAGATTATCCACTTCGCGTATTTTTTCATGGGGTTTCTCCGGTAAAAGCTAATGACAGTTCAGTGGCGTATCGCCCCAATGGTTGGGTGGGGGTCAACGTCAGTGACGAAATGGAAATGGGTTGCATGGCGACGGTGTCAATTAACGTGGCAATGTCGGTCAACATGGCCGTTTTTGTTAATGACCATTGGATAGACGTTGAAACACGGTGGTCGGTATGGATCACATCGCGAACCGTCCAGCCTAACGTGGTTTGTGCATCGAATAAGCGCGTGGTTGATTGGCCGACGGGCATTATCGTGTCGCGCCATGTACTCAGCGTGGCACTCAACGGTATGCGAATAGTCAACGTATCGATCGTCACCGTCGAAAATGGCGTGAGCGCGGTTTGTTGCTGCAACCATTGCTTAATCACCGCCTGCGTTCCCGAGGGTGAACGGTTTGCGGTGAGCGTCAGGTTATCGCCTTGCAATGAAATGGTGTCCAGTGGCCACCCCGTTGGCAATAAAAGCCCATACGCCCCCAGAGCGACGGTATTTTGCAATATCTCTTTGGCTGATAATGCTTGACTGACCGATGTGCGGTAAGCCAAATACGGGTCGAGGGGGGACACAGGAGACTCAGGCAGCGGTTGAGGGCGCAACAGCGCATAACCGCCGCCACACATCGCCAGAAGAACCGCACCTACCATCACGGCCCGCCACCTAACGGTTGAGACGGGTTTTAAGGCAAACGGGGCATATTCAGCCTCGGCCAGTGGGGCCAGCGGGGTTGCGGTGGGACAATCACCGTATTGCCCGAGGGTTGATTCGGGCAGATTGACTAAAAATACACGGTCACTGCGTAGCAGTAAGACGGTATCGAGTTGATTGACCTCGCAAGTGATCGCTTTTTTGACGTCGCCGCCACTGACGAACATAAAAAAGACAGTGTGATCATTGAGTGCTTCAACAAGACACCACGCATCTTCCTGTCTGCCGATTTTTTTTAACCATGCTTCTGCCAGTGCCGTGGCGGGCTCATCACTGGTATACAAGGAAATGCTTCCCCCTCTGGTGACGCTATAGGCATACTTGGCAGGGTGGTCTCGCTGTAATTTTTCTTTATTGGTGTGGGTCGAACTGGCTTTACATAAAGCGGCTATGTTCACTGGACTCTCCTTGGGGTCAATAAGATAAGCGTTTCAACCGTTTGATTATTGGTTGATTGCATGCCCAAGCCGTCAATACCAAATGACGTACTTTTGTTTGCCCCTGTGGTTTGCTGCTTAATCGAACCAATCACCACGGTTTGGCCATAGCGCAATTTGTTGGTGAAATTCAAATCGGCACTGCGTGTCGAAATAAATCGCAAGGCGACATCAGCCACTTTTTCCGTTGTGTCACTGGCGATTTTGGTTAACTTTCCGGCGGTACGTAACCACACAAACCCTTTTTGCACATTGGCAGAAATAGTCATGTCTACCCCTTCGGTCACAGAGCCTCGGGTCGTTGTTGGGGTCGTGGTGTTATCGGTTATCACCGTCGAAAAATCTTCGAGGAAGGGGGTCACTAACGTCTGAGATATACGGGCTGGCTGGCTACTCAGGGTGCGAAAGCTGATCGGGGTTTCTGTCGATACCGTGCCTTGTTGTTCAAGGGCTTTAATGAACGCGGTGGTGCCGTCCCACTTGCCTGTTCCTGTAAAGGCCAACCCTGCGGGATTGCCTGCCGATGACGTCGTTGTGCCTGGTATTAAAAATTTCAGTGTCCCGTCGCCGACCTCTTTCAATATTTGCCAATCCACCCCACGGTCTTTTCCAAGGTTTGACCGAAATTCAAGAATGCGGATATCAATCAATACTTGCTTATTGAGTTCTGATTGATAGCTATCAATAAGGGCTTGAACTTGTCGCATTCGCACTGGCGTGGTTCTGACTGTCAGCCCTGACATGGACGGCACGGGCTGAACGTCACCAATGAGCTCTCCGTCTTCATCGTCAGATTTCAATACAACTTTGACGGCCTCACTGATTTCGGTAAACACATCTTTGTCTTTGTACGTGACGCTGATGAACTGCCCTTCGACTTTGGCTTCGTCATCTTTGCCCTTTGATTGCCCTTGTGATCCTTGCTGCGCGGAATACGCGCCTGTCGGCAACTGAATAATGAATGTTTTTGATAGATAACGTTGGACAACGATTTTTTTCTCTGACGGTGTAAAGGCATACCCTGTCTGGCTCGACAACACATTCAGAATGTTTTGTCGGGTGGTATGAAGGTCAACACTGACCGTGGTATTGGGTTGAACATCATTATCAAACCGTATTTCAGTTTGTGTCCCTGCCATCACGGCGGTTAATGCGGTCACTAACGGGACGCGAGTCAGTCTTTGCACATTCACTGTTTGGTCTAACCATGCAATGCGGTTTTCAGCATCGATAGGGTTCGCGTTCACTGGCGGGCGGGAAATACTGACCACATTGTTGAGTGTCCCTGTGGGCCTGAGTGTTTCTATGTGTGCTTGTACCTTGTCGGCATCGGCTTTATTGTCGATGAAGTCTTGTGATACACACCCAGCCAACCCTGTGATGATACTGGTCAGAAGCACCATTTTTTTGATTATGTGGTTCATTATTCTTTCTCCATAATGAAAATGTTCTTTGTGCCATAGAGCAGTTGTGCTTGGACGGGGTAGCCGTCCAAGACCGTGTTTAAGGCAAAAGCAAAATCCCCACGCGGGGACACAATGGGATAGGGTGCAGCCAACTGAAAATTATCCGGTGACATCCAGCTACCGCCTTGGATTGTCGTACCGTCTTTCCATGACCAGCCAAAATCGGTCGTTAGGTTATGGACCGCATTTTTAAGTGTTGCGCCATGCACCCAGTTCAATTCAACGTTGCTATCAAGCGTATGAATGGCCGCCAACCCCTTCATGGGGTTATGGGTAAAATGTAATGGGGTATCGAGTTGCTTACCTAAAGTGGTGACGACCTGTGACAACGAGCCCTTAAACACTTCACCGTTAGGTGAGATTTCCTCCAATGCCTTGATGGCAGCCGGAGGGAGTGACCACGCCACGCGGGTCAGTTTGTCTTTGGCGACCCATTGGCGCAGCGCCGTCATGTATGACTGACCTTTCGTGACCACATACTGCGGTTGTACAAGCTTTTTTGTGGGTGTTTGATAAGCCGTGGACTGTTTCGCTTGTTGAGGTTTAACTGCGATCTTTGCGGGCGCTTTTTTTGAACCCGCTATCGCCGCTTCTACCAAGGATAACGGTGCGTTAGATGACTCACTCTCAATGACAAAGGGATCGCCTTGTTCGATGGATGAGTACGTCGCGAGAGGAGGAGTCACCATGGTCGGCAGTTGTGAAATTACAATGCGTTCCTGACCATCAACGGTTTGCCATTTTGCGTGTGGGGCTGCAATGGCACACGTTGAGATCATCCCACACAGCGCAATGCTTGAGATTCTTTTCATAAATAACTCAATTTGGTTATAAAGCATGATGTGATGAAGAGGCTCACCACCCAATGACATGCACTCAGAGCGTGTGGACATGGGGATAACGCTGCGCGTTAACACACGATGACCACACAAAAGCGCAAATTTTTCTTTTTTTATTACGAATGGTAAGGCGGTAAGATCACGTCTTTGGTCAACATGATGTTGAATTCATAACCATTGGGAATGGTGATGGTCGGTTGAACATTGAGGTTTTTTTGGATCAGTTGATTGCCCGTTTGTGAAAACTGCTGCACCACGCCATTGGCCACATCTTCTCCTGTGCTGTTTTCTTCTGAGTTGCCGTCACTGACTGCCGCCTGTGTGCCGCCCGATATCATGCCTAACATCAGCGCATTGCCAAATATTCGCCAATAGTGATGGTCAACATCGCCGGTAAACCCGTTTTGCCCTGACACATCCACCCCGTCCATGCCACCAAGGTTTAACACCGATGCATCCGGAAAGTTAACCCGCGTCCAGACAACCGGCAATCGGTCTTGCCCGTACCCGACACGACTGTCATAGGTGCCGACCAGCTTTGCGCCTTGTGGCAGTAACACGGTACTGCCTGTCGCACTGTCAAACACCGTCTGACTGATTTGTGCAATGATTTGCCCTGGAATGTCTGAGTTAATCGCCCCCACCAAACTGGCCGGAATGAGTGTGCCGACTTTCAATTCATACGGACTGAGAGGGGCTTGGCGTCCTTCGGTTAAATAATCATGACGGCGGTCTTGCTGGCGAAACGCTAGCTTTTCCGCTTGACCAGAACCACTGTTGCCCCCTTGCTGTGGTGCCAGGGCGTCTTGCGTCCCGTAAAGCTGTGCCTGAATATCTGCCACATTTTCTTTAGCACGGCGATACACTGCATCTTGCTCGGCATCCTCTCGCCCAGATGAGGACGGGGCGCTCGCTAATGACGGGGCGGTGACGGAAACCGGTGCCCGCAAGGCGGCGAGTAAAGTCTGGTTCCTGTTTTTTTGAATGGCTAACCATTCTTGCTCAAGCGCCTCTTCCAAGGCGGTTTTAACCGGTGGGGCCAAGGCCTGTTTATCTTTATAGGCTTGTTCCTCTTGAGCGACACGATCATCAATCACGGTTGTATCGGGCGGGGCCGTGTTTAAGGCGGCGGCCAATCCTGCTCGACTATCGGTCACGGTGTTTGTGACAACCTCGGTATTATCTGTCACGCGATGCTGACCTTTGGAGGCGATGACGTATAACACGATACACAAAATGGCGATAACCACGACAGCCAGCACGCCGATGACCTGTTTTTTAACCCGTGATGATGAATACCCTTTCGATGGGTCTTGTTTGACCGTCACGGTATTGGGTGAGTTATCACTCATACGTCCCCCCAAATGCCGTTCTGCTGGGTAACGGGATCAATTGATTATTACTGATGGCCCAAATACGCGAAAAATGTCGTCCGTCATTAAACGATGCGGTCATGTAAAACTGGGTAGGGTTCAATGCCGTCAGGTGATAGTGCATATTAAGGTAAGTATCAGGGTTGTTAACTGAGACACCAATCCCCATTTGACGCAGGGTGCTAATCAAAGTGGTGGCAAAGGCACTGTTGTCATGGTTGATGTTGACGATGCGTTTTGCGCTATCCGTTTTTCGCAGAAAGCGGGCGACATCCGAAGCGATAACCCGTGATTCCGACGGGGTTAAGATCACGTCATTGTAATTGCCGTATTCGTCAGGCTGATAACTGGCACAGCCTGACAACAACAAGAGCAGCCCCATTATGATGGTCTTCATGATTTATCCCTTGTGCTTTATCAGAACAGATTGTTGGTATTTTCCCGCCCCGATCACCAAGACAATTTCTTTTGGCAGCCCATCCACAATGAACTTGCCTTGGTTGTAGCGGTAATTGATTAATTCGCGTCGTCCCGCATTGACCACAAGCAGCGAGGGCAGTTTGCCTGTGGCCACACTGCGGGGCATTTCCAAAATGGTTTTGATGCTGTTGTTGTAGACCCGTATCGGCGTAAACGCGGCTTGGCCATCAACACCATAATTGAAATCCAAATTGTCGATATTCAGCCCGTTTCCCAATTGTTTTTCTGCTGTCGCACTGGCTTGTTTGGCATAGAGGGACGAGAGTGCGGTGTTAATGGTCTCAGGGTAATCAAATCGGACGACGGGCATCCAGTCCGATTGCCGACTAACCAGCTTGAACATGTACGAACGGCGGTTAGTGGTGAGCATCAAGGAGGTTTCTAGCCCGACATCGGACGGTTTGACGATGATGTGGGTGACGGCATTACTGCCTGAGCCTGACAAGGTCGGGGTGATGGTCCAGCGCACGGAATCCCCGACATTGATACCGGTTTTGACCAACTGCTCGCCAGGCTCTAATTGGATATCACAGGTTTTCAGCGGTGAGCACACCACTGACGGCAGGGAGGCGCCGTAGTAATACACCACCGCCCCGTCAGGGGCGGTAATGGGTTGGATGTTGCCGTTTATCCATTTTTGAGCCAGTTGTACCCCTGACCGCTCACTGGCGGTGAGTCCTTGTTCTTGTCCGAACAACGACAAGGCATTGGGCGGGGTGGATGTCAACGCGGGCACGGTGGCCGCCTGAGAGAAAAAAGCCACGCCCCAGAGTGCGGGCAACCATCTTTTCATTATCTGTTCTCCTTAGCGCACTTCAACGTCGTTGAAGGTGCGGATGAAAAAGCCCAACGGGTTAGTATTGAGGGCGGCTTGGGTGGTCGGTACGTGTGTGACGGTGTTGAGGGTTGCTTTATAGCGCTTGAAATAGGTGGCTTTACCACTGCGTGCCGTCACGGTTTCCTTCCATTCGGCCTGATAGGTGTCGGTTGATAATGGTAATACCGTGAGCACTTCCACCTTCACCAATTCTGTTTCGGCGCGGGCAAAGGGGCTTTGTTGCTTAAAATGCGCATTGGCTTGTAAATAGGCGGGGGAATCATTTTGCATCATGGCATACGCCTTGATGATGGCACTTTTTTGTGCCGAGACATCCACCATGACATTGCGCATATTTTCAATGAAGCCGGTGAGGGCCTTGACCTGCAAGGCATTCAGTTGTCCTGGTGGTAAGCGAGACATTTTCCCTGTCGCCATGACCTCGCCATTGTTTATTGCCACGGCATACGGTTCAATTTTGGATTGACTGCCGATATAAATCACCCCGCCGACCGACAAGGCTGTGATGGCCAGCGCAGCAAAAAATGCCAGCTTCCAAACATGGGCTTGATGGATAACCGAGCCCATGCGTTCGTCCCATTCATGCCGCCCCCGTTGATAGAGCAAGGACAGTTCATCGGTGTGTTGTGTGTTCATGTGCGGCTTCCTCGCGGTTATCGGCATCGTTTTCTCGCTCATACTCGTCGCGTGCATCGAGTTGATCGTAATAATCATCAAGATCACTCTCTAGCCTGCCAAAACAAGCATTATCGGCATCCTCTTCAGAGGTCACTATGGAGTGGGGTATCGGTGTTTTGGGTGGCATGACGCTTTCCTTATTCAGTAAAAAACGGGGACGGTTAGTGTTTGTCGTTTGCCCTGCTGTTGGCCATGGCCTGCCAGGCGGCTTCATCGGTACTGACCGTTGAGGTGTTGGGTGATGAGGTCGAGGTTGACGGTGCGTTTTGTTGGGCGTTCAGGTTGTTGAGCACGTCTTGGTGTTGATTGGTCGGGGTACTGGCCATGCTGGCCACATCCCGCATGGCGCGCCCCACCGGTGATTGTTGTGCAAGGAGATTCAAGCCGGCTTTTCCGACGCTGGCGGCGACCTTTCCAGAGCCAGACAGCGCCTTGCCTGCCCCCGTGGCGCCTTTCATGGCCATTTTCCCTGCCCCCGAGGTGGGTGAAAAACGGGACAGGGCACTTTTGACGCCGTCCATGACCTTGCCGCCCCCGACCTTCCCTGCGAGACTGCCAATGCCGCCTTTCATGGCGCCGACTGCGCCTGTCCCCAGTAA
>NZ_PYMJ01000064.1 GCF_003025615.1 Photobacterium frigidiphilum
TGCTTAAACTGGTTAGCTTTGCTAAGTCTGATGTGGCAAACGGTTGTGTAATGTCTTCAGGAACGTTGAAAGAGCGACTAGCGGCTCGTAAACAATAAGGCGAGGCTCTTTTAATGGCACAACCTGAAATCCTTTATACTGAAACTTGTTACAACACAATTGACGACCGCATTAATTATTTTTCTCAATGGAATGATGAGAACGCGGTTATCGAAAGGATGGAAGTACTTATTAATCGTTTTGAAAATAACGTATCGGACAACCCTGAGATTTACTCACGCTGTCGCGAGCTAAGTGAGTTTGGTATCACAGATATACGTCAGTTTTCAGCGGATGGTTTTAGGGTGCTCTATGAGTACAATGAAACCTTAAATAAGATCACAGTATTGCTGCTGTTGAGCGATAAGCAGGACTTGCAAAAGACACTCGTAGATTATTGCCTCATTTACAAATAATCACGAGAAGGTCGCTGAGGCGACCTTTTTTCTAACGCGTTTCTGCCCATTGTGTGTTAAAGCAGATACTTGTTACATCTCTACGAGCTCCTTGATATGTATATCAAGGAGGCATTCTGGAGCCATAAATTCGATGCGATTTATGAAGTGGCTTCGGCCATGGCCACGTAATCACATTGTCGCGTCACCGTTTTCTCAACACCATCGACCAAACAGCATAAGGTCTATAGTGTCTGCTCGGGTGCATGGTGAAAAGAGCGAGACGACCCTAAACGTGTTGATTCCCTTCCCCTGAACTCAATGCACTCCGTATACATCCGCAAGTTTGTGTCGATAAACGTTGGCAGTTACTATCCATGATGCTATTGCTGGCGGTATACGCTGATTGATGTTGATAACCAGCGTGAATGCTATAGTCCAGAGGCTTTTGATTATTTCTTTGACTGCGAATTAGTGTTTTCAAGTTGAAAGATTGTCCCGTATTTGTAGGCGATCAGGCTAAATACGATGTTTTGGCCAAGCCTGATAAGCAATACCCGCATTTCAGAGTAATAGAGCAGCATGAATGGTGCAGTTTGAACTGGCAATGGCAGGCTGAACGCTATAACGTAGTGCACATTGGTATCGACTACTATGGGATTGGTTCAGGTGTAGCTGAATTGGTGCTGGCCTTCTTTTCAAGGGCTCATGCTGATTGCTTACGGTCAACAATCAAAAATTAACTTGGTCTTATTTTTGCTACACGGATATTGTTCATGTACTTGATTAATATTCCAATAAAACTACACTGAATAAGTATTAAATGCGCGTTCTAAAATTTTAATACCCTGAAAAGTTGACTCTGCCCGGTCGGCTTTTTGGGTTGTGTCGCACAAGTTAGAAATGGTTTCGGACGCATATCTGTCTTGAACAGTTATCTGAAATTGTAACTACTGGCTTATTCAACTTACATTTCTCATTGAACATTTTGCAAAATACCTAAGTGTATGGTGAAAAAGTGAACCAAACTCACTATTATCCAAATCCGTTTTTGAGATTTTCTTTCTTCAAAAATTTCTACGTTCGGTAATTTATGTTTATCCAGTAATGGAAACTCCCTTGTTGTTACGCGGTCACTGTTATTTTGTGTCATGAAATATACACGATTATTCATCTATCCATTTAATAAATGTTAGAGATTAATTCTGAGGTGACAGCCACATAGATACTCTAAATTCATAACCTATATGTAACAGACGGCATGGCATACATAAGTGACACATAACTTTTTGAATAATATTGCGTAATCAATCGCCAATAACGATTAATTTAGTTTGCCTTTTAATTTCTCTATTTTGATAGGTTTTGGTGATTGGTGTGAGAATAGACCATTATTGATGATTTGTGTGTAAGTTCACAGAGGGAAAGATCAGTCTGTAAATCGGCCCAAAACCGTCACAAACTTTCGGCGTATTTATGGGTGCATTGGTTTGGGGTGGGTCGATAAATGAGCTCTAAGGCATTTCTAGGCGTTATGAGGTGTGTTTTGAGTGACTAAGTTGGCTATTGAACATAATGGACACTAAACTTTCGCTGACAAAACTTTCGCTATAAAATAAGGAATTATGATTAAGTCGTTAGTTTGTGATATATGGTATCCCGTACAATTTAGGCAATAATATCAATCTTTAGAGAGGGCGATAATGTTCAATGAATTTATGCATCAAGGTAGTATCTTTGCTGTTATTTTAATGGTTTATGCAGGAAACGTAATGATGGAAGCAGTACGCCGAGATCGCCTTGACCCTCATGGGATCAATTCTCCATTGATAATTAAGCATCCGATTTCTGCGCTATTTATGTTTGCTTCTATTCCATGTTCTGTACTTCCTGCGATATATATTGGCTCTTATTCTGGTTGGGTTGCAGGTATCGTATCTTGGTTAGTGTTGCAAATTGGAGGCGCAGTAATAACGATCGTATTAAGGGTACGTGGTCCATTGCTTGGCTTACATTTCATATTTGCCTGCATCGCTTTTCCGATCGGATACTTTTTGAGTCTGTCAGACCTATTTGCATAACAAACGTTTAAGGCATCAACGTATTGAACATAAATCTCGAAGTAAGAATCACGAGAAGGTCGCCAATGGCGGCCTTTTTTACGTTACAGGGTGATGATTTTGGTTACCTGTAACGCTTGACCTAGCATTGGTTATCCACCGATTTTGTGGATGAAAAACGGACATTTTAAAATGGAATTGACAGCATTTTTGGGGTGGACAAGCAGATAGAGAGGGTTAATAAAATACATATAGTCGGTATATATCTATGGCCTCTATAGGGTATCATGGTGTCCTATAGTTAAAGTTATACGGGAGGTTGCATGGCAAAAACATATTTTCCCAATTCAGAAAAAACTATTCGAGTTGTTGCAAGCGAGCCTCATCCTACAGGTACAAAGTACAAAATTTCTATGGGGATTGAAATTTGGGGGGGCGACACAGGGCATGAGGTTATAAAAATACAAATGGAATATAACGATGTAGTTTCAGGCAGAAGAAGCCCCTCTTACCCTATAGGGACAGATGATTACAAGAGGGTCATGGAAGCTGTAAATAGCTTGTCTTGAAAATTTTGTAACAGTACAACTTAATTATTTTGTAATATGACTAACAAGTCGTAAATGTAAGGATTTTACATGGCAATTTATGCAATATGGAATAACAAAGGCGGAGTAGGTAAAAGCTATTTAACTTTTCAAATAGCTTCTGAATACGCGAGACAAAATCCGACAAAAAAAGTATTGGTGGTAGACCTTTGTCCACAAGCTAACTCATCATCTATGTTACTTGGTGGTATTGAAAAAGGAGAGGAAAGATTAACTGATATACATACAACTAGTCCAAGGAAAACGATTTCTGGTTATATTGATGATCGAATAATGAGCCCTTACGTATCCCCAAATTCAGGTTCTAGTTATATAACAAATGTATCTCAATATAATAATAGTGTACCAAGCAATGTGTTCTTAGTTGTTGGTGATGAACAGTTAGAAATTCAATCATCAAAAGTTACAAGTGCTACTTTTTCTGGACCTCAAGACGCATGGCGTATTGTTCATCTTTGGGTCCGTGATTTAATTGCAGATATACAATCGTCATGGAATGATGAAGATTGCTGTGTGTTTATTGATTGTAATCCTAGTTTTTCTATATACACCGAATTAGCATTAACAGCCGCAGAAAGGTTAATAATTCCTTTTTCTGCTGATGGTTCTTCTAAGAGGTCAGTAAAAGCCGTTTTATCACTTGCTTATGGTGTGAGGCGATATGGTGGAGATCCACAATCTGAGTTTTATTTGAATTCCAATCGATATTCAATGTCACTTCCTCAAATATATATGTATATCGGTAATCGTTTAACTCAAATGAATAACTCCTCTGCTGGAGCTTTTAAAACTGTTGTTAATGAAATAGGAGAAGAAATTTGGAATGTGTGGGGAGGGTCTTCTAACCTCTTCTGTATTCATCCTAATGGTTCTTCTACCCCAAATAATCGCCGAGCATTTAAAAATATGTTCCAGTATGAAGTCAATGATGCAAATACAGCTTCTGTTGTTTCTGGAGCTCTAGGTATACCGATATCTAGACTTACAGCAGGAAATAAAACAATTGCAGGTAAAAATGTGTCAGTAAATCAAACTCAATTAGATAAACAAGTACCTAATATTGTTGATCTTGTTGGGAATATAGACTAATTCATGGTAAGGAAAGTCATGGTAAGGAAATTCCTTACCATGACATACGCAGACTTTATTTCACCTCTATTATTGCTGGCCTTGGGCGAGCGGCAGCCATTCTTGCTAGGGTAGTCTAGATACATAGACAAGAAGGTACCTGTCTATGCCTATGATGAATAGCAAAATTATCAAATATTATTTAAGTAAATCACTTGAATATTTACCAATGACATTGGTAGGTATTTTGATGTTATCAGAATAAATCATCACCTCACTACCTAATACTTTTGATTGTGCACTATATTGTAGTGAATATGTTTTTTTTCTAAATTTCGAATACATTTCTTTTATTTCATTTACGTTGTCATATGAAACTAACCAATTTTTTATCTTTGATTTAGATATAGCATTCATAACTTCAATGTGATCACTATGATTGTAATAATTTCGATATAAAACTTGCCCTTTTACATAATAAGGAGGGTCAAGATAAAAGAGAGCATCATCACTTATGTTAACTATTTTTTTTTCGATTAATTTTACGCAATCATAATTTAAAACTTGAATTCGAGATGAGTAATTAGCAATTTTTTCAATTCTACTAATAAGGTCTATTTTGTTGAACCTCGCATCCATTTTCCATTTTCCTGATTGTGATTTCCCTCCAATAACTCCAGCCTTAAGGATCCCAGAGCGATTGGTTCTATTTAAGAAAAACGTTGAAAATGCAATGTCAAGTAATGAATTTTCATGGATGTTATTTATTATAGATTTAGATCTATTCCATGTATCCATTGAAATTTTTGTTGTGGATATCTTAGAGCATAACTGCTCACTATTGTTAACAACTGTTTCCCAAAATGCATAAATTGCAGGGTCATAATCATTAATAACAATGTTTTTCATATAATCTTCAAGCAGTAGCTCTAGTGCGATTGCGCTTCCTCCTGCGTATGGCTCTATATAAGTACCATCATGCAGGGAATTCTCAACTATAATTGATTTTATATAATATGATAATTTCCCTTTACCACCAGGGTATCGTAGAGGAGAAAAAAAGCGCATCCAAATTCCTAATGTTATGTTTAATAATTTATATATAAACAGCCTTAAATAAATTTTCCCAATAATCCCACGACTCTATAAGCTTTGATTTATTGTAATTATTTAAATCTTTTTTATAAAAGTGTATCAGCTCACCATTATAATCGAAATGCAATCCTATTGCATTAATGATTTCGTCTGAATTTGGCGATTTTAACTGTAAAGAGTTAATTATATGGGTTATTTTGTCTTTAATATTTCCATTGTGGCTTTTGTTTATTTCACTTACTGTTAATTTTATAAATAGCTCAAAAAGGAGAAGGTTAGAATAGAAAGCATTGTTAATATTATCGGAAGACTTTAATTCATAAAACACGCTGTTAATATAATCATTAGTTGATGATATTGAAAAGTTACTAGGTACTAAATTATTTCGGTTGTTGCTGCTATCGCTGCTATTATTGCTATCGCTGCTATTACTGCTATCGCTGCTATCGCTGCTATTACTGCTATCGCTGCTATCGCTGCTATTACTGCTATTACTGCTATCGCTGCTATCGCTGCTATTACTGCTATCGCTGCTATTACTGCTATCGCTGCTAGTTACTTCTTCAAGTCTTTTTTCTATAATTGTAGATATATCTTTTGTTTTTAATATTGGAGTGGGGATGATACTGTCAGTATTCCCTTTTACTTCCCATGGGGCTACTAAATCATTACTTTTATAAATGTTTAATTCGTTGAAAAATGTTTTTCTATCTTCTTTTGCTCTTATTCGATTAACTGTAAATACTGGCCTTCCATCCGATTGTGTTTCAGACATAATCATTAGGAGGTTGAATATTTTGTCTTTAAATACATTTTGACTTTCAGTACAAAAAAGTAAGTTATTTTCTACCTTTAATCCAAGTTTTTCTCTGCAAAGAGGATCTGAGAGAACTCTTGATATGTTACTTATTCTCCAATATTTTTTGTTTGCTATAATTTCTTTGAAAAAAATTGAATTAAATTCAATGAATGTAATTAATTGATGGCTGAAAGAGGAATCACCATTTCTAGCTTTATATGTATCAGCTTCTTTTGGGCTCCAAGCCTCTCTACCTGCTCCTTTATGGCCAGTTGTATGCTTTAATTCTATCCAACGTTTATATGATTCATCTTCATAAGTTGTGCTATTTATTTTTAATAAGCCACTTAGCTTATTTTTAGATAAAGATTTTATTTTTTGTTTTATTTTTTTATCATCTATCATTGATGGAGTGTGCATTATTTTAATTGCTGTCACTCTCCTATTACCTTCAACCACAATATATCTATTTTTATCTTTAAAAACAATTATACTTTCTGATGGGTCTAGCCCGTTTATACTAATATCTTTTGCTAGTTCATATATCTTATTCCCTTGTAACGAAATCATTTTATTTATTGCATCTCGTTGATTGTCAAGTGATGATTCAAAGCGTGGATTTTCCAAATCCAGCTCTAAATTGTTTATGTTGATAAGAGAGTTTTTCATTTTAACACCTTGTTTATAATGGTATTTTCTCGTTTATGTATATCATCAGTTAAGAAGCTTAAACCAAGAAAGAGAGTCATTAATATATTTGTAACAACGAAAAAGTATGGCATAAATATAACAAAAGCAAGCAGGCTATTGTTTTTTGTTATGATTATTAATGCACCACTAAATACATTGATGAGGTCACTTGTTAATATAGTTATTATAGTAATAAATGATAAGTAGCCAAATAAGTAGCATAGAAACTGCCTACTTGTTAACGGTTTTTTGTTTAATGTTGGTGGTGTTCCTTTCATATAGTGATCCATTTCTGGCCGATCAAAAGTTGAAACGGCAGCTAATGAAGCAATAAAGAACCCAATCAATATACCCAAAAGAGAGCTTATCTTATCAATGATTTTCCCATCACCAATAATGTGTGAAAAAGACATTTCATATAAAATAAAACAAGTCATCATTGAAATAAATAAAGGAATTATAATATCAATTATGAATTTGTTCTCGTGCGATATCTTCATGTAATTGAGTGGTCTTAGCAATATCTTTATTGAATTCTTCATCATTGACACCTATCTCCTTTAATAATGTGTTTTTCATTTTATGATGAAGTTCATAATGAAAGTCATCTTCACATTGCATTATTGGGTTGTCAGTTTTTATTAATTCTTTTTTTGAATATGCAGCTTCAAGTGATGATAAGCGTTGTGATTCAATATTTTTAAATGTTGCGGTGCCACTTTTGTTTTGTTCATCTTTGTAGTTAAACTTTAATATAGAATACCCCTCATCACGACCCAACTTTATAACTTTATCTATAATATAATCATAAGCTTGTGTTGTTGTTTTTTTTGCTACTTTGTATGTTATTGCTGTTTCTTCTTCAGATATTACAGGATCATTTAATCCTGTTGTTCTCTTTTTTATTAATTTTATTGTGGATATTTTTTTTGTATTGAAAAGTGATATAAGATCATCTGAGGCCAAATTAGTAAAACTAAATAAAGGCCTACATTGAACTACACTTTCCTTTCCACTTTCTTTTTGTCGGTTAAATTCCCAATAACTTTCACCGATTGATCTAAAAAAAGAATTAAATCCACTTTTTAGTAATTGTCTATCAATGCTGGGTACATCTTCAATTAATACTAAATTTGTTGTGATATTACTTCTATTACATTTCCTTGAATTTAAATCAATTATCATATGAATAGATTGAGCGGGGTTTTCATCTGAGGACTTATCCGCCGTTCTTACTTCCCCCGTGACTTGATTTAAAAATGATGGATCAGAAGCATTCTTATTTGAATATTGGAATAGAATAGAAAGCGTTGTTGATTTTTTCTCTAATTTGGCAATTCTAAATGAAGACTTGTCATCGTTAAATGAGTAGATAGCTAGATTTTTCTGATGTAAAAGCTCCAAAACTGCTACACAATTTTGGCTAAAGTCCATAATAGGCCCATCACCTGGGTAGCATCCGATGCTCATCTCTAAAAAGTTAACCGTTCTCTTGTATTTATTTAACAAATTCCCGCCTCTAACTACATGAGCTTTCTAATAGTGAGCAAAATATCTTTACAAAGAGCAATTTATATAAAACAAAATAAATTGTCTAAATTCATGTACACCTATATACGTGTATTTGTGATTAAGTCAATATTTCTGTCATAATTTTTGTTATTGAACGTGTGAAGATAAAGTTTTTGACAAGCGTGTAAGTGATTTGAATCAAACGCTATCATACCTCTACTTTTCAAAATACAAAGTTACCAAGCCAGAGCTATCCACATTTTTGTGACTAAGTTGTTATCATAAACGAGAAGTGCGTTTAACCGTATTTTTAACCTTAAAGCGCTAAAACGATCACTTTTCTCTGTTTACCATGATGCTAGTTTTGTATCGATTGATTTTTGAGGAGATCGTCCCCATTTCTCCTTGTAGGTTGAATTCCATTTGTTGTGAGTACTCATCGTTTTGTCTAAAGAAAATTATCACCAACTCCTCTCTGATGTGATCGAAAATAGTTTGTTGCACCTGTATGGCCAAGTGGCAAGTAATGATCATTTTGTGCCTTTGGCTAAGCGTAATACTCTTCTTTGTAAATACCTCAAACCGAAACTAAAACAACCCGAATACAAAGTTATCAAGGGTGACATTAAGCGAATGGTTTTGGCGGGCCAACGTAAAGGGGGAGATTTGGAAGCGAAGCTGAATGAACTCTACACCCTGTCTTTGGATTACCAGGCGAAAGCAAATGATGCACAGAGTTTGTATGACTTACTTAACATACTCTTACATGAGCATGGTTTTGATTCGAAGATGTTTGATGAGTCTGTTAAGGCTGAGTCAGGTGTGATTTATGTTTTAAAGGAGCATCTAGAGAATTGTTTTGAAGAGAACGGAAAACAGATTGCACCAGTATCGATGCTGATTGAACATGAATCGGTTTCTTCGTTGGTTGAAATCATCAATAACACTAAATTGTTCTTCGCGACTTTGAAAGAATGTAATGAAAAGACCAAGCAAGCACATATTGAGTTGCACCCAATTATTTTTAAATAGTTTAAAACTATAGAGGAAAATTAAGTAATGACTAAGTTCTATCGAGTGACGGCGATTGTAGAAAAGGAAGTGACTATAATTGTTCCTGCTGAGAGTGAATCAGAAGCGTGCTTGAATGCTAAGCATAACCTCTTTAAACATTCGGGAGACTGGAGTGGGCATAGGATTAGTCATCTTAATGCTAGTCTTGATTATGAAATTGAATATGGAATTGGTCAATTCGTTAATCATCCTAAGTTTGGAGATGGTGTTGTAATGGCATTAGAAGGGAAAGGTCAATGTGCAAGGGTTCAAGTTAATTTTACTGATAGCGGTTTAAAGTGGTTAGGGGCTCACTACGCAAAACTAAAACCAGCTATTGATTAAAATAAGCTGGCGAAGTTTCAACCATATTTAAATGCCTTTTCGTGCCTAAAACACAAAAAGCTAGACACATTTGAGTGATTTTAGTTAAGATATTATCTTATTATCTTATTATCTTATTATCTTATTATCTTATTATCTTATTAATCAGTGTAAGATATTCAGAGTCTTCCATTGAATTAAGGTAGTTAGCCATCAACCTTACAATGTCTGAGCGGTTGAGGTTTATTTCGCTGGTATTATCACGTTGATATGACAACATATTGTAACGCTTTGCCTGGTTATCAAGTTTGACTTGGTCTGTTTTGGTCAGTGATATAGACACTGGTTTTGTTAACTCTTTATTTGTCTTTGGGCGTCCAGCTGGTTTTACAATAGGCTCTGGTTGCTTTGTATCGTCTGCACCTTCGATGAATGCTGTGGGATCTTTCTTTACGTGTTGCTCGCTTTTACGAATTGAATTCCTAGATAAGTTCATCACACATCTCCTTTAGTAAGCAGCTTACTTCTGCTTTAGCCTTGTTGTCTTTCCATTCATGGACTCCGACAGCTTCAGAAAATGAGTCTCGATGTGCTTTTCGTTCTGAAATAACGGTATTCATTAACTTAAATTCTGGAAACTCGGCGAGTAGTTTTTTGGCTATAAGTTTTTCTGCTTGAGAATTTGTTGGAGCCATGTTGATAAACACGCTGACGTTAAGGTTTGAGTTATAGTCTCTTGCTGTTTCCACTGTCTCAGCCATGTGCTCAAGAAGTTCTAAATCAGCACGACTGGCTTTGGTCGGCATAAGCATTATGTTACATGCGAGCATTGCACTTCGCATTTCTCTACTATCTCGTCCTGCGGCATCAATAATTACGTAATCGTATTTCTCAGCCTCTCGTTTAACTTGAGCTGTGATATTTCCATCAAGGCGAATACATGGGAATGAGTTAACTTCATTGTTTTCATCACGACGTTGTGACCATCGGTATAACGTTGCTTGAGGATCGGCATCAATTAAAAGAATTCGATCTGTTTCACCTTTGAATTGTTCTTTAGCAATAGCGACAGCTAAGTTGACGGCTGTGTTTGATTTACCAACGCCACCCTTTTGATGTCCTAGTAGTATTATTTTTCCCATAAATCCTCCTTAATAAATTATGCACAGTATTATCTTATTATCTTAATATGTCAATTATCTTATTATCTTATTATCTTATTATGGGTGTGTTCTTCAGTATGGTTCTATATTGTTGATTTTATAATTAAAATGGCGTTCTCGTATTCACTCGGTTCATTCCGTCGCAAGCTCCTCTCACGATAACCGGCATCCCTAAAAGCAACGAGTTGCTAAGGGGTGCTCGATTCCTGTGAACAATCACCCAACGCAACAGCAATCCTTCTCCTACCGTCGAACTCACAACATCAAGAGCTTTCACCTTTCCCTGCTAAGTGTTTGTAATCGTCGCTACCGGTCTCATGCGTCATTGTACTTCCTGCGTGTCCATTCATTTCCCTTTCCGCTACTGCCTGTTAATCGTTTCTCACCACAACCTGATTCACAAGGGTATATAAACGCTACGCGCCCTTGTAAAGCAGAACGATGGTAAGAAATCGAACAGTCAGGCGAAGAACGGAAATGAACATCCACTTAAACAGGAAGCACAGCCATGACACATTCCACCACTATCAACTCAACAATCACTAAGCAGCAACAGGCGACCAGCGTATCCCCGCTGGAGCAGTCAGGCTCTAACAAAAATGTCTCTTCAAAGCGCAAGCCCCGTCGTGTGGCAAAAGTGGCAAAAGACATGTACCAGATTGTCACTGACCGTATTATTCAATCGTTAGAAAAGGGGGTTAAGCCGTGGGTGTGCCCGTGGGACAGAACGCAGGAATGCACCTTGTTACCCATGAATTTCAAAACAAAGCACCAGTATTCTGGCGTGAATATTCTGTTGTTATGGTCTGAAATTGTCGAGAAAGGGTACTCAAGTCCTTACTGGTTAACCTACAAGCAAGCCGCCGAGTTAGGCGGGAATGTGATCAAAGGGCAAAAGGGCACGGCAATCATCTTTTATAAGATGTTAGAAAAAGATAACGACCAGGGCGAAAAAGACATGATCCCTATGTTGAAATCCTTCACGGTCTTCAATCTCGATCAAATAGAGAGCATTGATAAGCCCTCTGTGAGCGTCAGTGAGGCGCGTACAGTTAAAGGTAACTTTGTCACACTTGATCACGTTGAAGCCGCGATGGTGCAGACAGGTGCGACGATTAGCCATTTAGGTGTGAGGGCATTCTATTCGCCGAGTCATGATGCGATTACGTTGCCGACGAAAGATCGTTTTGCATCGTCTAGCGATTATTACGCAACGGCCATGCATGAACTGACTCACTGGTCTGGTCATAAAAGCCGTTTAGATCGTGATTTAAAAAATAGCTTTGGCTCAAAAGATTATGCGTTCGAAGAATTGGT
>NZ_PYMJ01000065.1 GCF_003025615.1 Photobacterium frigidiphilum
AGTCGATCGCTCAATAACATTTTTAACCAAAGTGATCGGCATCGATGTTATTAGGTGATCGCCATGAATGGTATTGGCTGATCGGCATCAGTGTTATTGAGCGATCGGGATGGATGAAAATATGCACAACCTCCATCTTAGCCCAAATCTTTATGGTTTGCTCTTCGGCAAGTGGAAGCACTTTTAATATCTTGTCAGTCGAATTGCAGTGAGTTTCGTTTGCCGGTTATTGCGGTTCAAATCTTGTGGCTCTAAGTTCATTGCCAAATATGCTAGGTCATACTTCAATTTTCGTGTGCCGCAACAAAAGTCCTTATCTCTATTGTGTTTGGCTTTCGCGTTTACTAAGTCGCTTTAAGTGATAATCCACTCCATGGTTATTGTGTAGTGTTGAGTGAATCGCAAAAGAGAAAAGGCGAGTTGTTGTTGAAAGTAATACGCTGTAGTTTAGTTATAAGCTATTGAATTATATCGGTTGTAACAAAAACATTAAGTTGACACGTTTTACTCCGCAGTTTTGGTCTGAAGTTCTGTGTACTTGGTGAGTTAGCCGTGGTGCAACTTATGTTAGACGTTACAATCTCCATCTTACCTAAATATTTATGGTTTGGTCTTCGGCAAGTGGTTGCTCTTTTAATCTCTTGTCAGTCGCAATGCAGTGAGTTTCGTTTGTCGGTTATTGCGGTTTAAGGCTTGGTGAAAATCAGTAGATTCTTTAGCCGCAATTATTCACTGATGGTGTTAGTTTTTACACTCGTTGCGGTTTAAATCTTGTGGCTCACAATTCATTGCCAGTTGCGCAGTGTAATTCTTCAATATTCGCATGCCGCAACAAAAGTCCTCATCTGTGTTGTGTTTGGCTTCAGCGTTTACTAAGCCGCTTTAAGTGGTAATCCACTCTGTGATTATGGGGTGCTGTTGAGTGAATCGCAAAAGAGAAAAGGCGAGTTGTTGTTGGACGTTATACGCTGTATTTTAGCTCTAAATTATTGAATTATATCGGTTGTAACAAGCACATCAAGTTGACACGTTTTACTCCGCAGTTTTGGTATGGAGTCCAGTGTGCTTGGTGAGTTAGCCGTGGTGCAACTTATGTTCGGCGTTATAACCTCCATCTTAGCCCTAATCTTTATGGTTTGTTTTTCGGCAAGTGGAAGCACTTTTAATCTCTTTCCAATCGAATTGCAGTGAGTGTCGTTTGTCGGTTATTGCGGTTTAAGGTTTGGTGTATATAAGCCATTCTTTCCAATTTTCTATCGTATTCAATAAGTTCTTTAGCCGCAATTGTTCACTGATGTTGTTTGTTATTGCGCCCGTTGCGGTTCAAGTTTTGTGGCTCTAAATTCATTGCCAAGTAGGCAAAGGCATTCTTCAATCTTCGCGTGCCGCAACAAAGGTTTTCATCTGGTTTGTGTTTGGCTTCAGCGTTTACTCAGTCGCTTTTAGTGATAATCCACGCTGTGATTATTGAGTTGTGTTGAGTGAATCGCAAAAGAGAAAAGGCGAGTTGTTGTTGAAAGTTTTACGCTGTATTTTAGATTTAAGCTTTTGATTTATAGCGGTTATAACAAAAACATCAAGTTGACACGTTTTACTCTGCAGTTTTGGTATGGAGTTCGGTGTATTTGGTGAGTTAGCCGTGGCGCAACTTATGTTAGACGTTATATTTTTTAAGCGAGGTATCATGTCAAAATATAGTTTTTCACCGCATCAAAGGCATGCGGTTTGGACTGTGCATCTTGAAAAATGCTATATGTGCACTAAGCCAATTGATCTCCAATCTATGCAAATAGATCATATAATTCCTGAAAGCCTCTTGGATGATTATGAAGAACTATGCTCTGTCCTTGCATGCTTTGGACTTTCCGCCGATTTTGGAATAAATTCCTACTCAAATTGGCTTCCATCATGCTCAAGTTGTAACGGTAAAAAGTCGAATAATGTTTTTACGCCTTCTCCGCTAATCCAAATGCAAATAGAGTGTGCTATCAGAAAAGCACAAAAGGCTGAAGAACTTGCGGCTAAGTCAGCCAATAAAAGGGAACTAACCAGAGCTCTAAATATTCTTATGAAAGCGCACTCTGAACAAGGGTTAAGCGCAGAAATAAAAGATTCTCTAAAGCCTCTCGTTCAGTTCCAAGAGCAAGAAAGAAGTGAAGAAAATATATTTTATGGTATTCGGTTAGCCCCTGATTACGAAGTATCTCCAGGACGACAGCATATAATCAGAGAGATTACAGGATATTTAGGCTATGAATTCGTTATTATGACCCCACCAGAAAGCTTAATATTGGCCTTTGACATCGTATATAGAGATACTGAAAGGCATAGAATGCACCCTTCAATACCTATTAATGGTGGTGCAATGACTGGCTTGCGCAGTGTGGGACTTATAAATAATGACAATAAGTTAACTGAATTTGGTGTAACCGTATTTAAAACGATTGCACAGGAACAAAAAATATAACAAAAACATCAAGTTGACACGTTTTACTCCGCAGTTTTGGTGTGGAGTTCAGTGTGCTTGGTGAGTTAGCCGTGGTGCAACTTATGTTAGACGTTACAACCTTCATCTTAGCCCTAATCATTATGGTTTGGTCTTCGGCAAGTGGTTGCTCTTTTAATCTCTTGTCAGTCGAAATGCAGTGAGTTTCGTTTGTCGGTTATTGCGGTTTGAGGCTTGGTGTATATAAAGCTTTCTTGCCAATTACCCACCGTGCTTAATAAGTTCTTTAGCCGCAATTGTTCACTGTTGGCGTTTGTTATTGCGCTAGTTGCGGTTCAAATCTTGTGGATCCAAATTCATTGCCAAGTATGCAGGGTAATTCTTCAATCTTCACGTGCCGCAACAAAAGTTCTCATCTGTATTGTGTTTGGCTTCAGCGTTTACTAAGTCGCTTTAAGTAATAATCCATTCTGTGATTATAGAGTGCTGTTGAGTGAATCGCAAAAGAGCAAAGGCAAGTTGTTGTTGACAGTAATACGCTGTATTTTAGTTCTAAGTGATTGAGTTATATCGGTTGTAACAAGCACATCAAGTTGACACGTTTTACTCCGCAGTTTTGGTATGGAGTTCAGTGCGCTTGGTGAGTTAGCCGTGGTGCAACTTATGTTAGACGTTAGCCATTTGACGATAACTTATTAGGACTTTGATTATTAAATATTCAATCCGATGTAGAAATGTCACTCCTTCAGCTGCTGAAGTGGACCATGATGATGTGATACGTGGCTGGGAAGAGTTAGAAGAGATATTGTCAAATTACGATATCAAAATTGATGCTGCACGGTTTGTCAGAGTATCAATAGATTCAAGTGAAGTTCGGGATAAACTCTTTTGGCTTAAACCAGAAAACTGTGATGCTTTTTTTAATCGGTTAGATCCAAATGATTTAAATTGGCTTGAAGACCATCCTTTGAGTGCGGATTTTCATATTGAGTTTACTAAAGATTTTGATGATGACAGTTGGTGTGAAGTGCAGTTTGTCGAAAGACTCCTCGAGCAAATATTCTTAGTATTAAACGTTGCAGTTCGTGGTGGATGCAATTATGGATCTTTTCGCATTGGTAAAGCTTGGAAGTCTTTGCACTGTTCTGATATTGAGAGCGGATGGCATTATTCCTCCGTCAATGAGTGGCCAGTAATTGAGCGTCTTTCTGTTATAAAAACCTGGCAGTGGTTTGAAAAATTTAGCAAGTTTGATTTCATATTAGCGGATACAGCAGTTACTAAAGCAAGTGCTGTATTACTGCATTTAGCGTACAAAGATGATATTGAGTCCACTGATATATTGCAACTATCTCAAGTGATTGAGAACTTCTATTTGGTTAACGGTGAACCGAAAGCTCGCGGGCTAAATAGGAAAATACCAGTTGTTTTAGGCCGGTTGCCAGATAGTAACAAGAAGTTAATACAAAACTTTTATAAACTACGTAGTGACATTGCCCATGGTGATTTTCCTTTATTTCGGCCTAGATATAGAGAAACCGATGCAGGTTTTGAAGCGGTAGAAAAACATTACTGGGAAATCTCACAAGAAGTAGATAAGGGTATAGCTTTAGTTATTGCTACATTGCAATTCCTTGTAAGGAATGGAGCTGAACGTATGGTGTTTAAAGAAGAAATTTCCGTTGAAACAAATGGCTAACAAGGCACTCAAACTGACCTCCAACACGTGGCACTTTTGCCTCGCAAAGTCTATGCCACCTTAGTGCTGCGTTAGCCCTCAAATGTGGAAAAAGGATTTCCCAGCTTATGAAAGGACGTTGCCCTGAGTGTAATGCGGTAGTTGTAGATATACCACAATCCCTTAATTGCCCTAAATGAAAGATATTCAGCAATGATTGGTATGTTTATGATTGGAAAGGTTATATCCGCCTCAATAAAACGCTAATCAAGTGTAATTGGTCTGTTTTAGTTACTTGTTTGATTAACCTAGCTAGCATTCTAATTAAGGGGGATGCTGACATAATTCCGTGGCTGTTCTGTCTCTTTGCTCTTCCAGCAGCTGTAAGTCTGATTTCAGCTCACGAAAAAATTAATAGTAAACATAAATACCACGGTCACAGGTTAAGAGATATAAGTTCGTGGTTTCCTTTACTATAAAATGGCTAACAAAAACATCAAGTTGACACGTTTTACTCCGCAGTTTTGGTATGAAGTTCGGTGTACTTGGTGAGTTAGCCGTGGTGCAACTTATGTTCGGCGTTACATGCGTCAGGGTGTCTTAGGCACCCTGACAATTAAACAAGTATTAATTTACGGCTTTAGCCAGCATTGCTTGTCTAAATAAACGATCTTCATCTTCTCGTTGTTTTTTTTCAAGGTGCTTTTCTTTAGTTGTCCAACCATTCTTTAACATATGGTCTCGGTAGTGGTTGTTAATTAAAAATGGACAAACAAACCAAGCGATAAAGATACCAATGCCACCAAAAAAACACAGAATTAGAAGGCCGAAAAAATATGGCCAATAACCACGTAGTAACGGAACAAAGATACCAAAGAAAAGAGTGGTCCAAGAGAAACCTGATGGGATTGTTTTTTCTTCTTCGCTTTCTTTGTTTACTAGCACAGTTGTCATTTTTTTTCCTTAGTGGATGTTTTTTTCTGGAAAACATTTTAGTTTCATTAAATGGTTTGGTCAATGCAATCGTATGTATTCATTTGTATTTTCAATCTTTGTTCCTTGGTTTTATCGTTATTGCATGTAACAAAAACATGAAGTTGACACGTTTTACTCCGCAGTTTTGGTGTTGAGTTCCGTGTGTTTGGTAAGTTAGCCGTGGTGCAACTTATGTTAGACGTTACAACCTCCATCTTAACCCAAATCTTTATGGTTTGGTCTTCGGCAAGTGGTCGCTTTTTTAATATCTTTTCAGTCGAAATGCAGTAAGTTTCGTTTGTCGGTTATTGCGGTTCACGGCTTGGTGAAAAACAATACGTTTTTTAGCCGCAATTTTTCACTGATGTTGTTTGTTATTACGTTGGTTGCGGTTCAAATATTGTTGCTCTAAATTCATTGCCAAGTGTGCAGTATAATTCTTCAATCTTCGCGTGCCGCAACAAAAGTCCTCATTTGTATTTTGTTTGGCTTCAGCGTTTACTAAGCCGCTTTAAATGATAATTTATTCTGTGGTTATGGGGTGCTGTTGAGTGAATCGCAAAAGAGAAAATGCAAGTTGTTGTTGAACGTAATGCGCTGTATTTTAGTTCTAAGTTATTGAGTTATATCGGTTGTAACAAGCACATCAAGTTGACACGTTTTACTGCGCAGTTTTGGTATGGAGTTCAGTGAGCTTGGTGAGTTAGCCGTGGTGCAACTTATGTTAGACGTTATAAATTTCCCCACCTTATTCGGTAATAGTACTTATGCAGCTTAGGTTCCGTTATGTTATGCTCTGGTCATAACTCATGATTGGAAGTGACGTTGGACGGTTTAGATATACTATTGAGTATGCATGGTGAACAGGTTCATAGAGATGATGGTTATTGGTGGAAGATCGAGGCGTGGGGTGTATCCCCAACCAAAGAACGACCTCATGGCATCAGATACAACCTGACCTTGCATAATAAGTACAACACGAGAATCTTTGGTTATGACAATGCTCATGCTGTAAAAGCACCTAAAAAAAGTAAGTTTAGCGGTAAAAGATACGATTATGACCATGTGCACAAGTCTGCTGTCGACAAAGGTACACCATATGAGTTCTCAGATTGTTATACGCTCTTACAAGATTTTTTTAGCGGTGTTGACGTAACAATTGAAGCAATAGAGGGGAGGGGGAAATAATGAAAGCTAGAATCGGTATCATGTCAGAGTCATTAATTCGCATGAGGCTTTTGGCTATTACTCAGGGTAAATATATTCCATCACCTGATGAACCGAAAGTTTGGTATACATCGATTAATGCCATTTCTCAGGTTTTACGTCCAGAAAACATTGATTTGCTGAGATTAATGGATTCGGAAAGACCAGAATCATTAACTGAGTTAGCTGAGTTATCAGGGCGAGCAAAATCAAACTTATCAAACACACTAAAATCATTAAGTGATAAAGGTTTTGTTCGTTTGGAGAAAAAAGCGGGTAATGTAACAAAACCAGTAGCATTATTTACTGATTTTGAAATTGTCACTAGTTCAGAGATTGAATGCAGAATCCAGCAGTCAACCACGGAGAAATATGTAGCATAAATTTATAACAAAAACATCAAGTTGACACGTTTTACTCCGCAGTTTTGGTGTGGAGTTTAATGTGCTTGGTGAGTTAGCTGTGGTGCAACTTATGTTCGGCGTTACAACCTTCATCTTAGCCCTAATCTTTATGGTTTTTTCTTCGGCAAGTGGAAGCATTGTTAATATCTTGTCGGTCGAAATGCAGTGAGTTTCGTTTGTCGGTTATTGCGGTTCAAGGCTTGGCGCATAAAAGACTTTCTTGCCAAGTTTCTATCGTGAGCAATAAGTTCTTTAGCCGCAATTGTTCATTGATATTATTTGTTATTGTGCCCGTTGCGGTTCAAATTTTGTGGCTCTAAATTCATTGCCAAGTGTGCAGGGTAATTCTTCAACATTCGCGTGCCGCAACAATAGTTCTCATCTGTGTTGTGTTTGGCTTCAGCGTTTACGAAGTCGCTTCAAGTGATAATTTGGCTTGTGAATATTGAGTAGCGTTGAGTGAATCGCAAAAGAAAAAAGGCGAGTTGTTGTTGAAAGTTATACGCGTATTTTAGTTCTAAGTTATTGAATTATATCGGTTGTAACAAAAACATCAAGTTGACACGTTTTACTCCGCAGTTTTGGTATAAAGTTTTGTGCGCTTGGTGAGTTAGCCGTGGTGCAACTTATGTTCGGCGTTATAACCTCCATCTTGCCATTATCTTTATGGTTTGGTCTTCGGCAAGTGGTTGCTCTTTTAATCTCTTGTCAGTCGAAATGCAGTGAATTTCGTTTGTCGACTATTGCGGTTTTAGACTAGGTGTATACAAAGCTTTCTTACCAAGTTTCTTTCGTGCTCAATAAGTTCTTTAACCGCAATTGTTCACTGATGTTGTTTGTTACTACGCCCGTTGCGGTTCAAATATTGTGGCTCTAAATTCATTGCCAAGTAGGCAGATAATTCTTCAATATTCGCGTACCGCAACAAAGGTTTTCATCTGGTTTATGTTTGGCTTCAGCGTTTACTCAGTCGCTTTTAGTGATAATCCACGCTGTGATTATTGAGTCGTGTTGAGTGAATCGTAAAAGAGAAAAAGCGAGTTGTTGTTGAAAGCTTTACGCTGCATTTTAGCTTTAAGTTTTTGATTTATATCGGTTATAACAAAAACATCAAGTTGACACGTTTTACTCCGCAGTTTTGGTCTGAAGTTCGGTGTGCTTGGTGAGTTAGCCGTGGTGCAACTTATGTTAGACGTTACAACCTTCATCTTAGCCCAAATCGTTATGGTGTTGTCTTCGGCAAGTGGTCGCTTTTTTAATATCTTTTCAGTCGAAATGCAGTGAGTTTTGTTTCTCGATTATTGCGGTTCAAGGCTTGGCGCATACAAGGCTTTCTTGCCAAGTTTCTATCGTGTTCAATAAGTCCTTTAGCCGCAATTGTTCACTGATGTTGTTGGTTATTACGCTCGTTGCGGTTCAAATATTGTGGCTCTAAATTCATTGCCAAGTTGACTCAGTAATCCTCCAATATTCGCATGCCGCAACACAGGTTCTCATCTGTGTTGTGTTTGGCTTCAGCGTTTACGAAGTCGCTTCAAGTGATAATTTGGCTTGTGATTATTGAGTAGCGTTGAGTGGATCGCAAAAGAGAACAGGCCAGTTGTTGTTGAGAGTTATACGCTGTATTTTAGTTCTAAGTTATTGAGTTATATCGGTTGTAACAAGCACATCAAGTTGACACGTTTTACTCCGCAGTTTTGGTATGAAGTTCAGTGTGCTTGGTGAGTTAGTCGCGGTGCAACTTATGTTAGACGTTACAACCTTCATCTTAGCCCTAATCTTTATGGTTTGGTCTTCGGCAAGTGGAAGCACTTTTGATCTCTTACCAGTCGAATTGCAGTGAATTTCGTTTGTCGGTTATTGCGGTTTAAAGCTTGGTGTATATAAGGCCTTCTTGCCAATCTTCTATCGTGATTAATAAGTTCTTTGGCCGCAATTATTCACTGATGTTGTTGGTTTTACGCTAGTTGCGGTTCAAATTTTGTGGGGCTAAATTCATTGCCAAGTAGGCAGGGTAATTCTTCAATCTTCGTGTGCCGCAACAAAAGTCCTCATCTGGTTTTTGTCTGATTTCAGCGTTTACTAAGTCGCTTTAAGTGGTGATCTGGCTTGTGATTATTGAGTCGCGTTGAGTGAATCGCAAAAGAGCAAAGGCAAGTTGTTGTTGACAGTAATACGCTGTATTTTAGTTCTAAGTTATTGAGTTATATCGGTTGTAACAAGCACATCAAGTTGACACGTTTTACTCCGCAGTTTTGGTATGGAGTTGAGTGTGCTTGGTGAGTTAGCCGTGGTGCAACTTATGTTAGACGTTACAACCTCCATCTTAGCCCTAATCTTTATGGTTTGGTCTTCGGCAAGTGGCAGCTTATTTAATATCTTTTCAGTCGAAATACCGTGAGTTTCGTTTGTCGGTTATTACGGTTTTAGGCTTGGTGTATATAAGACTTTGTTGCCAAGTTTCTATCGTGAGTAATAAGTTCTTTAGCCGCAATTATTCACTGTTGTCGCTAGTCATTACGCCCGTTGCGGTTCAATTCTTGTGGATCTAAATTTATTGCCAAGTGTGCTGTGTAATTATCAATTTTCGCGTACCGCAACAATAGTCCTCATCTGTATTGTGTTTGGCTTCAGCGTTTACTAAGTCGCTTTAAGTGATAATTCACTCTGTGATTATGGGGTGCTGTTGAGTGAATCGCAAAAGAGAAAAGGCGAGTTGTTGTTGGAAGTCATACGCTGTATTTTGGTTCTAAGTTATTGAGTTATATCGGTTGTAACAAGCACATCAAGTTGACACGTTTTACTCCGCATTTTTGGTATGAAGTTTAGTGCACTTGGTGAGTTTGCTGTGGTGCAACTTATGTTAGACGTTATATGTCGCTACCTTTTAGGTTATGTTTTAGCTTTTCATATACGCTTTGGTTACTGTTTTACCATGTTGTTTTTTATAAATTTCTTAAAACTTGAAAGCTTAAAGTAACCTTGATTGTGCCGTTACTTTCGTTGGTTATCTTGTGTTTCGTCAATCTGTAAATTGCGGTATTTTGGTTTGCTGACTTATTGATTTTTCCATTTCGTCAGCTAGTTTTTTAGTTGAGGTTTACAATCCAAAAGGGTGGTTTTAAATATTCATAAACTGTTTAATTATTGGCTTTGTGTGATTCTCGTAGTGTGTTTCATGCGGAGTTCAAAGTTAACAATTAAGTAGCTTTAAATCCAGGTGGTTTGCTTTATTATTTCATTTCGTTATGCACTTGTATTTGAAAGGTTTTAAACTGATCGCGAGCATATAACAAGCACTTTAAACGGAACAAAAACAGTTGGCTATTGTTCGTTCCTCACAAAATTATAGCCAACAATTTTTGTCCGCTTAAGTGGGCGTTATAAGTTGTTTTTGTTTAATGGTATTTTGTATTACTAGCATAAACTGATACTGAAAGGTCCATTTAATGTTAAGTTTTAAGCGTATTACTGTACATATTGTGATGATTGTTATTCCTTCCTGGATAGTAATGGCTCTACTTGGAGCTATATTCGTTGGAGTTGCTTATTTATTTTTTCATTTAATGCAAATGGGGAGTAGTCGAGCCGAACTGTCTTTTTGGATTTTTTTTACATTTGGTGTGATTACTGGTGGAGGTTTCGCAACGAAGTTCCTCATTGAATTTATCAAACAAGAACTGAAAAGATCAAAAAAGAGTTGGTAAAGACTGTCGGGTTAAATGAATGCATTAATACAGGTACCTTATTTATTTAAATTTGGCGTAAACTGCCCACAACGTTATAACAAGGCATTTAAACGGACAAAAAACAGTTGGTTTTGTTCGTGCCTCACAAAGTATAACCAACTGTATTTAGCCGCTTAATGCGGCGTTATACGTTCAAAAGGATTGCCATGACTCGTTTAGCACCTAAGACTAATGTTTTGAGAGCTCTATTCGCAAGATCAGGAAATCAATGTGCTTTTCCCGGTTGTACCCAACCGATAATGAATAATAAAAATAAATTTATTGGCCAAGTTTGTCATATAGAAGCTGCAATGACTGGTGGTGAGCGTTTTAATCATGAAAGTAATGATGAATACCGGCGAAGTTATGAAAATTTATTAATACTTTGCTACCCGCATCATATTGAAACAGATGATGACGATGAATACCCTGTAGAAAGGCTCATTTTAATTAAGAATGAGCATGAGCAGTTATTTGAAAAAGATGATTTCAAAATTGATGAAGCAGAGCTTGTGAAGCTATCTCATGAAATGGAGAAATATTGGGGTGATATAGAGAGGCTAAACAATGTCGATCATATCTATGCTGATACCGGTTTAGCGATGGAAGTAAATGGTGATAATAGTTTCTTTGAAGTTATAAATAGCACTTATAGAGCGATTGATGGAATCAAAGGAATATTAGATAAGTTGCATACTAGTGATGAGAAATTAATTGATGACTTCCAAGCTTTGTTATCAAAACGAGGTGTTACAAAAGAAATCTTTGATGATCTGCCATATTATGAAAATCCTTTTTTCAACAGGAATTGGGAATATCATAATTTAGGTACTCCGAATTGGCTTCAACGGATTCGAATTGATTTAGCTCATATCGAAGTAAAATATTTGGAAGAGTACCTAAAAACCAATCGGAATGATCTTGTTGCCAAAGAGAGTTTTGAAAAAGCAAAGGAGCATTTAAAAGAATACGCTAAAACGGCTATGCATGTAGACTAGAACGTATAACAAGTCGTTTAAACGGACAAAAAACAGTTGGCTTTTGTTCGTGCCTCACAAATTGTAGCCAACTATTTTTCGCCGCTTAACGAGGCGTTATAACTTGAAAGGAGAAACTTTTTTGTAAATTGGTTTTAATAAGAGAAAAGTGCTTAATTTAATTGTTTGCCATCTTGGATTGCTAGTTATTTTTGATGTTGTATACATATTATGGTCAATACGTTCTGGATATGGACTTTTGAATGAG
>NZ_PYMJ01000066.1 GCF_003025615.1 Photobacterium frigidiphilum
GAGATGGGCATACGGCTCGGCTGAAAGGTCAATCTCACCATACTGCTCACGCAGTAAAGTGATGATGGCATATCGCCAGCAGGCTTCAGTTTCTTTGGCTTTGAAAAAGATGGGTTTCCAGGTACCTGTTTTAGGGAAAATTCCGCCTCGGGTCACCGAGAGGTGAATATGGGTATTCCAGTTAAGCCGGCGACCGTAGGTATGGGGCGCACAGAAAATACCGATCTCCAGCCCTTTTGCTTGCGCCCAACTAATCAGTATCTGAGCCGCGCAGTTGAAGAGCTTCCCTAATAATTGACGGTTATAGCGGAATATCTCCCACAGTTTGTCGGGCATCGTGAAGGTGATGTGTTGCCATTCACAATCGGGAAGGACATATTGCTGAGTTTGCACCCAGCGCTCTGTGGCTTTGGTGCCACAACTATTGCAGGCTCTGGACTTACAGGTTTGGTTGATAAATTTGATGTGGGAGCAGCGAGTGTTGGCACACGTATATTTTCGGGAGCCAAATGCTGCAGTGCCACAGGCAAGCATCTTCGTGACATTCTCAATGACCGCTTCACGAACGTGACCGATGTGCTTATTGAGGAACGTCAGCCATTCCTGCTGTCGGTTGAAAAGGGCTTTGAGTGGTTTGTCTGGGTGCATAGACAGGAAGATACCTGTCTATGCCTATGATGAACAGTAAAACTAACAGGTCGTTAGTTGCTGCCGTAGGCTGCCTATATTCATTATGCGTATTTCTGTTTTGTTTCAGGCTCTGGCTCAGGTTTTAGCACTGAATCTAACAATGTTTTTGTGTATGGGTGACTAGGATTAGCAAACACTGACTTTGTTGGTCCTACTTCACAAATGCGCCCTTGGTTAAGTATGGCAATTTGATCTGCGATTGATTCCACAAGGGCTAGGTCATGGGCAATAAAAATGTAACTGGTATTGAATTTTAATTGCAACTCTTTTAGTAATTTCAATACTGTAGCTTGAACGGTTACGTCTAAGGCTGAGGTTATCTCATCACAAAGCAATAATTCGGGCTCTGAGGCAAAAGCTCTTGCGATTGCAACCCGTTGTTTTTCACCACCAGATAGCATGGTTGCGTTTCTATACAAATAGTCTGAATTGAGGTGCACTTGTTCTAACAATTCTTTCGCTCTCTTATGGCATTGAGAGCTATTCATATCAAAATAAAGTTGTAATGGTTTAGATAAAATCTGCAAAATTGTTTGCTTTGGGTTTAACGAAGCATCCGGATTTTGAAATATTATTTGGATTTGTTTTTTTTGTTCTTTTGTCCGTTTTTCAAGAGTTTTCAATGGTTTTCCATTGAAGATTATCTCTCCACCTTTGGCTTGGTTTAATCCTGCAATGGTTTTAAGAATGGTTGATTTCCCACTACCAGATTCACCAATCAAGGCCAGTGTTTCACCTTTCTTTAACGTTAGGTTTATATTGTCTACTGTGGCTTCTGGCTCAGGTTTTCTGGTTATTGATTCCCATAATGTTTTACGGTGATAGGATATTTTTAGTTGCTTTAACGAGATGCTTGTTTCTTTTTTTACCTTATTTTCTTGTATTAATGAAACGTTATTTTTTTGTTTTTTACCAATAACTGGCACTGCTTTTAGTAATGTTTGAGTGTACGTATGTTCAGGTTTTAGTAACACTTTCCTGATGTCACCGTGTTCTACTATCTCACCTTTATACATAACGCACACTTTATTACAAAGTCGAGAAACCGCACCAAAGTCATGGCTTACAAAAACCATAGAAACATTATGTTTATTGATTAATGCTTTCAATAAATCCAGAATATGGACTTGAGTTGTGGCATCAAGACCCGTTGTTGGCTCATCTAAAATGAGTAGTTTAGGTTTGACCGCTAAAGCCATCGCTATTGCAACTCTTTGTTGCTGACCACCTGAAAGCTGGTGTGGATAGCGCGAAAAAATTTGTTCAGGATCGGGTAATTTAACATCGTTTAATAGCTCAATGACTTTAGTTTTATAATTTTCTTTGTCAATATCACTATGAAATTGTAAAACTTCTTGTATTTGCTTTCCCACTTTCATTGTAGGGGTTAATGCCTGCCCTGCATTTTGAGGTATTAATGCGATTTGGCTACCTCTTATTTCTGCTAGCTCTAATGTTGATAGCTGTAAGATATCTTTATTCTCAAAATGGATAGTGCCAGATTTAACGAAACAATCGTCGTTGGTGTATCCCATTAGAGCAAGGGCTAATGTGCTTTTTCCTGAGCCTGACTCACCCACAAGGCCGATAATGTCTTTTGGATTAACTTGGAGATCGACATTATTAAGAATATGACAGAAATCACCTGCTTTATTTTTGTATCCCAAATTTAAATTTGAAACTTCGATTATATGATTCATTTTTTTCTCCTTATACCGGTGAGCTGTTATCACGATTTAGACCAGCCACTTTTGATAAGGCGTCTGAAGTAATATTGATTGAAAATATAAGAGAGCTTAAAGCGATTAACGGTGCAAGGGTAGCCCAAGGAGCGACAGACATAAATCCTCGTGTGTCTGCTATCATCAAGCCCCAATCCGGCGTAGGAGGGTTAACGCCAAAGCCTAAGAAAGATAGTGAGCTGAAAATGAGTAACATCCATGACCAGCGCATAGCGCCATCCACTAAGATGACATTCATAATATTAGGCAATATTTCATGTTTAATGATAGAGCTTGTTCGCTCCCCGCGCAGGCGTGCAGCTAAAATATAGTCATGGGTAATAACGTCAAGGGTGGCTCCCCTAACAACTCTTATAACAGCAATGCCGTAGAAAAAGCCCAATGTTAAAATTAATGTTGTATCGCTCTGCCCTAAAACACTGATGATCAGAAGCAAAAACAGAATCCAGGGGATTGATAATAAAGCGTCGATGAAACGCATGACGACTTCATCAAAACGTCCGCCTATAAATCCGGTAAAAATGCCTAAGCAGCTACCCCATAGTATGGCGATAAAACTTCCTGCAAACGTAATAAATAGGGCAGCTCTGCCTCCCATAATTGTACGGCTTAATATATCTCTTCCTAATTGGTCGGTTCCTAGCCAGTGCTCCATACTTGGACCTTTAAGAATATTAAAGCTATCGGTTTGTCCATAGTCATAGGGAATGATGTAGGTAGCAAAACAAGCTAACAAAATATGGAAAATGAATAAGATTAAACCAACTTTAGCTGATGGCGTTGAGCTAAGTTGTTTAAAAAATGCCACGAACAATTTAATATTACTCATTTTAATATCCTTGCTGTGTGCGAAGTTTAGGATTAAGAATACAGGTTAGAAGATCAGCACAAAGGTTAACCAAAATATAAATAACTGCTAAAACGATGGCGATACCTTGAACGACAGGGAGATCTCTATCGTAAATGGCTGAAATCATAAGGCTACCAATACCAGGGTAGTTGAAGACTTGTTCAATGATAACAACACCACCAAGCAGCCAAGCAATAGTGAGTGCTATAATGTTAATAGCGGGAAGAAGGGCATTGGGAAGAGCATGATAAAAAACAATGTGCCAATAGGGAATGCCTTTTAAGCGAGACATTTTAATATAACTTGAATTCATTACGGTGATCATACATGAGCGAACCATGCGTAATATGTGGGCAATCATTACCATCGATAGTGTAATTGCTGGTAATACTAGATTAGGCAACAATTCTGCAAAGGATGCATTTGCTCCGATTAAAGTAACGGCTGGAAACCATGGTAGCCAGATACTAAATACGAGTGTTAAAAGGGTGGCAGTTACAAATTCTGGAACTGTCATGGTGAAAAGAGACGCTATTGATATAAAGTGATCTGATTTTTTATTGACTCTAAGACCTGCAATACATCCCAGAAGAATGGCTATTGGGATCCCTATCGAAGCTGCTATTCCACCTAGAATTAAGGTGTTTTCTAATCGAGGAATAAGTATGTCACTAACGGGCTTTTGACGTTTTAATGATGTACCTAAATTGCCATTAATAATATTCTCAGACCAATATGTAAAACGTTTAATTAACGGGGAATTTAAATTATTATCTATACGACATTGTTCTAATCGAGTCCCGGTTGCATTTTGCCCAAGATAACTAGTACAAAAGTCGCCAGGTAACGATTCTGTAACAAAAAAAACCAGAACGCCAACAATAAGAAGCGAGAATATTGCAGTGAAAAGGCGTTTATAAATCATGGTAAACATGAACGTTCTCATTATATTAAAGGTGTAAACATATGAAATGAATAAAAGTAGAACCTTCGCTCTACTTTTATATTATTAAAATTAAACAGCTTTTTTTAAACTGTATTTTTTAATATTATTCTTTAGTGACAAGATTCCATCGAATTGAAAAGTCATCCACCGCTGGTATAGTGACATTTTTCATCATTACTCTGTGATTGCGTAAGTGGAATGGTATTAGGGTTCCACCTTCTTCCCACAACATCTTCTGAGCATAGATATAAAGTTTCTTACGGGGATTAAAATCTAAAGTTAGACGAGCTTCATCTAAGAGTTGATCAAAGTCGGGGTTATTCCAAGCCGATTCATTCCATTGTGCGGTGCTGCGATAGACTTCATTTAGCACCTGATCGGTTGGGCGTTGTCCCCAAAGTGCGGTAAATGCAGGTTTTTTCATCCAAACATCGTTCCAATAACTATCTGATGGTGTCATTTTTATATGGACGCGAATGTTGGCTTTTGCTGCTTGTCGCTGGTAGATTTCAACTAAAGGTCGAAAATAAGTATCTGTGTTACTGGTGTAAAGATCGATATCGATGCCATCTGGAAAACCAGCTTCTGCTAATAATTGTTTAGCGCCTTCAATATCTTGTTTACACTCTAAGTTCATTCTATATTGATCGCCTTTCCATACTGGAGTGTCACAGGTGGTTGCCCCCCCATCTTCACCTAGTACAAGTCTGGCCATCTCTTCTCGATCTGTAACGATTCGCAGCGCTTTACGTACTCTTGGATCGGTAAATGGCTCGACGTCATTTTTAAATATAATTCCACGCCAGTCACCCGTTGAAATAGAATCAATTTTAAACATGCTGTTATATTGAAATAAAGGTAGCTGTTGAGATGTTACCCCTGACCAACCAATCCAGTCGATTTGTCGAGCTAAAAGGGCTTGTACTCTAGCTGAATCATCTGCAATTGCGATTAAATCGATACCGTCAAGTTTTGGCTTTCCTTCCCAATATTCATTATTCGCAATGAGATTTGTTGTTCCTTCAACATTAAGGTTTTCAAGTTTAAATGGCCCAGTTCCGATACCAACAAGAGATTTATCTTGGTCAACATTTTTAGGCAATATTTTTATACGATAATCCATTAACAATATAGGAAAATCGGAATGCGCTTTTTTTAGTTCAAACTGAACACTATAATCATTTAATGCGGTAACTTCTTGTATTATAGAAAGAACAGCCCTAACTGGAGCATCTCGTTGAGGATCAAGAATTCTGTTTATTGTAGCGACAACGTCAGCTGACGTTAGTTCTTTGCCATTATGAAATTTCACATTTTCGCGTAAATCAAACACCCATTCAGTAGCTGTTTTATTGGATGTCCATTTGGTTGCGAGTTCAGGAGATGGCGCACCTGATTCATCTTGTCTTACTAGACGGTTATATAACATTTGTACTGGGTAATAAAAGCGTGTTGATGAGATTGGATCAAGGGATTCTTGCCCTCTCCATTCTAATTGATGCGGAGTTCGAAGTGTAGTTGCATCCGCAAATGACGAAAATAAGCAAGTAACCAATAAGCATTTATATATTAATCGTTTTAAAACCATTAGATAATTATCCTGTTCTATCCTAAGTTATTTGAAATAAAAAATTCATCTTTTTTTGAGCGGTAATAATGAAATTCCTTTTCAAGGATTACGGCCTTTTACTGTTTATATTGCACCTTTTATATTGTTATTCAATTTTTATGATAGAGTAATTATATTTATTACTCTGGCCTTTTAGTGTTATTTAAGAGTGAGTTTCCTTTTCCATACGATTCGAATAATTGAATGTGATCGCCGCAATACGGTTAGACCGTATTTTATCTGCAACTTCCTTGTAATCAATCATTATGCTTGTATGCTCATTGATTTCCTTAACCGCAGGTTTTAAAAAGCGGCGGCGAAAATCACTCATTCGTCTATATGATTCAGGGAGCTCATAACGTTCTATCATCCAATCTACTTCAAGCGTGACTGATTGCTGTTCGGGCCATTGTCGTAATGACTCGTAAAGTCGCATCGCGTAAGGACTATTAAGTCTGCCTGCTTCTCCCATAAGAAAGCGGGTGAAATTTGTATCTACCTTGGTAATGATATTCACTAGTTCAGCATTAAAGAATACTGTCGTCGCTCCTAGTGATGCGCGATAGGAACGTTTTGTTGTCCATGAAATAGCATCCAAGGCATTTTTCCCGACGTCTTCATCTGGTCGATAAAAAATAACCTCTTTCTTATTTAAAGAAGCCGTTATTTTTAATATATCCTGACCAATATTTTCACTGTCATCTTCAAATATCGACGCATAATCAATGTGATTGATTTTTACGGGGTATTGACCAAATTCATTACATTGAATACGTTTATTTATGATGTCATCAAGCGCAATGTAAACGAGTCGTTTTTCATTGCGGGTAAGATTGTATGCAGCGGAGGTTAATGCGTTAGCTTGGCGAATAATAATATCTGATTTTTTTGCTAGCGCCGGCATGTTGAATTCAATCCGTGACAAGATGAAATAGTGTCACGATAGTAGCATCGTTTGATCGGTATCACAATCGGTTCATCTAGCTATTGATATGTTGCATCTTTGTGTGAAATGCCTTGTTATATATGATTTTGTCGCAAACCGGAGTGCTAAGTTATGATATTCGCCAGCACTCATTAATTTTATCATTATGACCATCCATTTTTCAGGCCGACACTTTCCTTCAGAAATTATTCTTCTGACTGTTCGTTACTACCTTACTTATAAGGGCTTAATGTTGCAACTAATCAGATAAGACAGATCTAGTCAGTAATGAGGAATTATTACTGGTAAACAGCCTCAATATTAAAGAGACGATTCATGAAAGTGGATCTATCCCGCACCAGGATTTTACGTTCATCATTGCGCAACGGCTTTGTAGCTTTTAGCCACTCTAATTACTGTTCTGTATGACACGTCAGCGAGTTTAGCTGTATCAGCAATACTGAGTCCGTTTATTACACGCAGTTTGTAAATTTGTTCGTGTTTATTTAAATCAGCCTGCCTCCCTCTAAATTTACCTTCATTCTTCGCTTTTTCTATGCCTTCTTTTTGGGCTTGTTGCAAATAATTTTTTTGACCTTCAATCGGCTCTCATGAACACAAAATATTGTGTTTGATGAATTTTAATTACGCATATGTAGATCAGTTTTTCTTTGTTTTAATTTTTTGCAACAAGCTCTGGTTAACGATCTAAGGATTCGAATCATTACGGATGTTAAACAAAGGGCAATTTGATTTCTGGTTACGTAATAATGAACGTAAAACCATTGTGCGGGAGAGATCCGCCTTCATGAATCGCCTCTTCAATGTTGAGGCTGTTTACCAGTAATTTTAAGTCAATTACTGGTTAGATTTGTCTTATCTAATTATTTGCAACATTAGCCTGTTAATGTTTGTTAGCCATCAATATGACTTTGCCATGTGTGCTTCTATCATGAGTAAATGCAATTGCTTCCAGGAAATCTTTTCGGTCAAAAAGATCCTTAACAGGTAACACTTCAGGACTTGTTTTCAATAGCTGCCATATATCTAATTGCGCTGAATCTATCGTCAAAGCACTAGCGTGACTGAGCCATTGATCTACTCCAAAACCAATCCATGTGAGATTTTTGAATATGATTTTTGAAGCTGCGATGGACATCTCCGAGGGGTCTAAGATGCCATAAGAAATCATTTTTCCTCCCGGTTTAATTACATCCATTAATTCGGGGGTATTTACTCCCCCAACCGCATCAATGATTGCATCGAAAGGATGCATTTGGGTTTCTTGAAGCGCTTCTGCAATTGTCTCATGCCTGCCAGTTTCACTGCCCTCCATAAGGTTTTGCACGCGATACCCGTCATCTTCACGAAACAATAGAAATGGATGAATACCTCGTCCTAAAGCCAGTTTCGCAAGAATAGATGCCACAATCGACTTTCCAGCAGTCAGAAGTAACCTATCATTTGTCACTAAAGATGCATGATCCAGTAGGCCCCAAGCTGTTAATGGATTTAGGGCAAATTGGCAGGCTATTTCCGGTAAAAGGCTATCTGGGGCGCGGTAGATTCTATTTTCCGATGCAACAACGTATTCAGCCCATGCACCGGGTGCCCGAAAAGCTACAAATTCCCCAATTTTTTTCTTTGAAACACCTTCTCCGACTGAAATAACTTCACCAAAACCTTCTAATCCAGCAGGTTGAGGAAAAACCGGCGATATTCGATAGTTTCCCTCTATGAATAAGAAATCAGCGGGTTGAATCGGAGATGCAACCGTTCGAATTAGAACCTGGCCATTATCCGGTTTTGGAGTAGGGAGTTCTTGAAGTTTTAACACAGAATTTGCAGGTCCTGTGTAATTAAAAACTATAGCTTGCATGAATATCTCTCTATTGACCAAGCTCCACTAACAGTGCTTGGTTTGTGTGTGGTGATTGAGTGAAGACTAAGATATTGAATGTCACAAACGAAATCTATAGTATCTTTTGGAAGTGTGAATGCCAAAAATGGTATCAAGTCGATGATTGACGATATTGCTTTGTTCGTTTCTGTAGTTAAATCTGAAAGCTTAAAATCAGCGGGGGAGCTGCTTAATATCCCTGCTTCGACAGTTAGTCGTAGAATAAAGAATCTAGAGCGAAGTTTAGGCTGTCTTCTGATTAACCGGAGCAGTCACTATTTTAATCTCACGAATGAAGGGCAGAAACTCTTTGAAAGCACCCGTTATCACGTTGAATCGTTTGATTCTATTGTCAATGACTTCAAAAATGATGTATCTGGGTTGCGAGGACGTATAAAAATTTTGGCTCCGCTAAATTTAACGACGAGTGTTCTTCAGCCTGTATTATCAAAGTATCTTCAAATTCAGCCGTCAGTCGACCTAGAATTAGAGCTTAGTAATGAGTTGACCCAATTTTCTGCGACAGGAGCTGATTTTGCAATTCGAGTTGGTCCACAGAGAGATTCTGAATTGACTCAAGTGAAATTAGGTACAGTTCAGACAATTGCTGTTGCTAGTCCACGTTATTTAGAAAATCACTCATCGGTCCTAAATCATCCTGGTGAGTTAATGCAATTCGATTTGATTTTCAGTAAACCTATAAGCTCTTGGAATTTATACCATTGTGATAATTCGGACGAACACATTGAGATCTCACCTAAAAGCAAGCGGTTAGTGGTCAATGACCTTCTAATTTCAAAGCGGTTTGTTCTGGATGGTTTAGGTATTGCTTTACTGCCAGAAATAGAAATCACAAATGAATTGGCGACTGGTTTGTTGACAAATGTTTTACCTCAGTGGCGGGGAGAAGATCGTGAGGTCTTTGTTATTTGGTATCGTCGACAGTTACTTACAAGACGGGCATCAGATCTAATTGATTATTTAAAACTAAATTGTAGGCTAAAGTCTTCATAGCAAGTTCAAGGGTTCAATATACATTTTCTAATGTCAAGCAACCTTGTTAGAGCTTTAAATCTAACAAGGTTATGTCCCAAAGCGCCTCAGCATTGTGCTTTCTGTTATGTGCTTTCTGTTAACAAAAATAGAACGTTGTTTTTTTACTGTGTAGTAAGTCGCAATGGAGGCGTTAGCTAGATAGCCATGTGATGAATATTGGGTGATCTTGATGGATGAAAATTTGCAGTGACTGCGAACTAGATTAATCGCATCAAATTGTCACGGTTTACGCCTCATTCCGTATTAGTAAGGGTGAGGATTGAGCTCTTTGAGCTTATTTACAACTCTAATTACTGTTCTACCAGAAACATCCGCTAATCGAGCTGTATCCGAAATACTCAATCCATTTTCAACTCGAAGTTGATATATCTTTTGATGAAGAGCTTCATCAGCCTGGCGGCCACGGTATTTACCTTCATCCTTGGCTTTTATTATTCCTTCAGCCTGGCGACGACGACGATCTTGATAATCTTTACGGGCAATTGCGGCCAGCATATCGAGCATCATGTTATTGATGGCGCGAAGCATTGAATTTGTGAATTCATCACCGACTTGATTCGATAAGGCAACATGGCTGGTCGGTAAGTCCATGCTGATCACTTTCAGGTCTTTTTCTTGGATCAGTGATTTGAGTTTTGACCAACCTTTATCATCAAGACGTGAAAGGCGATCAACCTGCTCAATGAGAATTGCATCACCTGGTGCTGCATCTTCAAGTAATCGCATTAATTCTGGTCTTTGCAATGAAGCTCCGGAAACGTTCTCAATGTACCATCCAGCGATTCGATGACCTTTTTCAGATACAAATGCCTTTAGGCTGTCCTGAGCGCGCTTAGCATCTTGTTCGTTAGTTGATGCACGAAGATAGCCAAATATGTACATGTTACCTCGTAAGGTGACTCTTAAGTTATGATCATATTGTACCTGACATTTAAGTTATGACAAAAGCGTAAAAGTGGTTGATTTTAACCTGTGACAAAAAGGTATACCTAAATGGCGTACTGTTTTATGATTAATATCTTTGTATTGATTGTTAGTATCGATAAATTGGTTTTATCGATTGGTTTTTGCGTTTTGATTGGTGTTATTTATTAATGATAAATAAAGCTTTTAAATATTGGTTTTATGATTAGCATCATAACTAGTGAGGTTTAAATTTAGGCTATATTTGAACTTCTGCTTGAGTGATTGTATAGTAGATGTTGTGAGTAGGCGTCAGATCTACCGTTGAATACCTATCTACGTGACAATTAGTTTTATAAGCACTCAGTAAGCAATCTCGGTTGTAAATATGAGTCAACAAGTAATGAATAAATGAAAGAGTGAGTGATTTAATTATGGCAACTGAAACAGTCAGTTTTTTGAAAAAAAATGCGGCGGATCTGCCTCTCAATGAACCTTTGACGATTACACAAAACGGTAAACCTGCTTATGTCGTTGAGTCTTACGAGCAGCATCAGCGCAAAGAGCAGGCGATTGCGCTGCTTAAACTGGTTAGCTTTGCTAAGTCCGATGTGGCAAACGGTTGTGTAATGTCTTCAGGAACGTTGAAAGAGCGACTAGCGGCTCGTAAACAATAAGGCGAGGCTCTTTTAATGGCACAACCTGA
>NZ_PYMJ01000067.1 GCF_003025615.1 Photobacterium frigidiphilum
ACAAGATTAACTTCGGTGCAGCCTTTTATGGACGTGGTGTTCAAACATCTGAAGCCACAGCGTATCTTGGGGCTCCAACAGAAAAACGTACCGTTAACTTTAGTGTTGATGGGCCAACATTATCTTCTGTTGATTTAGATAACTGGAAAGAATTCGAAGGTCAGCCAAATTATAATTACATTATACAAACTGGCGGTTGGGAGCATAAGTGGGATGCAGCCGCAGAAGTACCTTATGCTGTGAAAGGTAAATATTTCTTAAGTTATGACGACGTTCCTTCTATCGAGAAAAAAGCCCAATACATTGTTGATAATGATCTTGGTGGTGTAATAGTGTGGCAAGTGCATGGTGATATTAAATGTGAAGGCACATTTATTAGCCATGGTAGGAAGCTGAAAGAATGTACTAAATTAAGCTCGCCTTTGGCTGAAGCCATTGATCGTGTGTTTAGTGCTGGCACTGTTTCTAACGCTGCACCAGTATTAAGTGTGCCAGAAGCACAGGTCGTTGATTCTGGTCAAACGGTAAGTTTCTCTGTTTCTGCGACAGATACCGATGGTGATTCATTGTCTTTCACCGCCACGAATGCCACCGTTGTCGATAATGGTAATGGTTCTGCGACGGTAACTTATCAAGCCGTTAATACCGGCACAGATACTCAGGTGATAGTTACAGTATCGGTCAGTGATGGTAGAAAGAGCGTGATAAAAGATGTTGTGGTTAATGTTAAAGGTTCAGGCGTCGTTGAAAATGCGCCGCCAGTACTCACTACGCCTGCTTCTGTAACTGTCGACAGTAGTAAAACTGTTGTGATTTCAGTTTCAGCACAAGATGCAGACGGTGATACATTGGCTTACTCTTCATCTGTTGGTACGGTTGCAGTAACCGCGACAGGTGCTGATATCACTGTTACAGCCCCTACAACACAAGTTGATACCACAATTGACGTGTTGGTTACCGTTAATGATGGTCAAGCATCTGATGTGGCGACTATTATTGTGAATGTAAAAGCTGAATCAGGCTTTGGAGAGTGGAAGTCAGATAAAGTCTATACGGGAGGAGACCAAGTAACCTTCAACGGCGTGACTTATAAAGCGAAGTGGTGGACAAAAGGTGATCAGCCAGGCAATGCTGGTAGCCCTTGGGCGCAAATGTAATACTGTGTCAATGGTAAGGAATTTCAATATTCCTTACCATGAATAAAAGAGGTACAAATAGACTCTTTGTACCTCTTTTATTGCCTGCGTTCCTTTCGTCGCCATTCAATGCTGCATTATTAAACAGATATTGCCTTTTTACCGGCATTTGAATACACCTATCCCGTACCGGTCATCAGGCCGGCATCATACTCGCCAAAACTAATGTTGAAGCCGTCAACTCTGAGAGCGGCGTTCCGGCTCGGTACCCATTGAAAACCAACCGACTTTGGCACTGCACACATTCATACGGGTCAACATTGACATACCCTTTCAGCATCGCGGCATAACCAGGCAAAGTGGGTTTCTTTTTCTCTTCCATCTTTAAAGCTTTATACACTTTTGGCAATATCTCACCCCGATGACGGTTGGACAGAAAGCCGTAGTAACGGATCATTTTGAAGCCTTTATCGGGGATATGCTCAACCAACCTTTCTATTAACACGGCCGGCTGACCTGTACGGTGATTCAGATAATCAAACGTCAACATGCCACCTTTGCTGTAATGGCGCAGACGCGAAGCCGACACCGACGGGCGTTTCAGGTAGCGGCCAAGATAACTGACCGTCTGCAAGATATTGTCTGTCTTTTTGATAAAGTGCACCTTCCAGTACCGCTGGCACTGGCTACCAAGAGAAAGTGAAGCCAGTCTCTTTCCTCTCTGATATGAGCATAGGATTCGGTTTCTTTGGCTTTAAAAAAGATGGGCTTCCATGTACCTGCCTTAGGGCAAATTCCGCCTCGGGTCATAGAGAGGTGAATATGGGTATTCCAGTTAAGCTGGCGACCGTAGGTATGGAGCGCACAGAAAATGCCGATCTCCAGTCCTTTTGCCTTCGCCCAACTAATCAGTATCTGAGCCGCGCAGTTGAAGAGCTTCCCTAATAGTGGGCGGTTATAGCGGAATATCTCCCACAGTTTGTCGGGCATGGTGAAGGTGATGTGTTGCCATTCACAATCGGGAAGGACATATTGCTGAATTTGCACCCAGCGCTCCGTGGCTTTGATGCCACAGCTATTGCAAGCCCTGGACTTGCAGGTTTAATTGATGAATTTGATGTGAGAGCTGCGGGTGTTGGAGCACGTATATTTTCGGGAGCCAAATACCGCGGTGCCGCAGGCAAGCATCTTAGTGACATTCTCAATGACCGCTTCGCGAACGTGACCGATATGCTTATTGAGGAACGTCAGCCATTCCTGCGGGCTTTGAGTGGTTTGTCTGGGTGCATAGACAGGAAGATACCTGTCTATGCCAATGATGAACAGCAAAACTAACAGGTCGTTAGTTGCTGCCGTTGGCAGCCTATGTTCAATATCCCTTACCATGAACGGAGGCAGGCGCAAACTGACTATTTTTCACCTCTGTTATTGCCTACGTTTCTTTCGTCGCCATTCAACGGCGCATTATTGAACAGATATTGCCTTTTTACCCTCATTTGAATACACCTATCCCGTACCGGCCATCAGGCCAGCATCATACTCGCCTGCACTAATGCCGAAGCCGTCAACTCTGAGAGCGGCGTTCCGGCTCGATACCCATTGAAAATCAATCGACTTTGGCACAGCACACATTCATATGGGTCTACATTCACATACCCCTTCAGCATCGCGGCATAACCGGGCAAAGTGGGTTTCTTTTTCTCTTCCATCTTTAAAGCTTTATACACTTTGGGCAACATCTCACCCCGATGACGGTTGGACAGAAAGCCGTAGTAACGGATCATTTTGAAGCCTTTATCGGGGATATGTTCGACCAGCCTTTCTATTAACGCGGCCGGCGGCAGCGTTAAGCTTTCAATTTGACCTGTACGGTGATTCAGATAATCAAACGTCAACATGCCGCCTTTGCTGTAATGGCGTAGACGCGAAGCCGACACCGGCGGGCGTTTCAGGTAGCGGCCAAGATAACTGACCGTCTGTAAGATATTGTCTGTCTTTTTGGCAAAGTGCACCTTCCAGTACCGCTGGTACTGGCTATCGAGAAAGTGATGCCAGTCTCTTTCCTCTCTGATATGGGCATACGGCTCGGCTGACAGGTCAATCTCACCATACTGCTCACGCAGTAAGGTGATGATGGCATATCGCCAGCAGGCTTCGGTTTCTTTGGCTTTGAAAAAGATAGGCTTCCATGTACCTGTTTTAGGGCAAATTCCGCCTCGGGTCACTGACAGGTGAATATGGGTATTCCAGTTAAGCCGGCGACCGTAGGTATGGAGTGCACAGAAAATACCGATCTCCAGTCCTTTTGCTTTCGCCCAACTAATCAGTATCTGAGCCGCGCAGTTGAAGAGTTTTCCTAATAATTGACGGTTATAGCGGAATATCTCCCACAGTTTATCGGGCATCGTGAAGGTGATGTGTTGGCACACGTATATTTTCGGGAGCCAAATGCCGCGGTGCCGCAGGCGAGCATCTTAGTGACATTTTCAATGACTGCTTCACGAACGTGACCGATGTGTTTGTTGAGGAACGTCAGCCATTCCTGTTGTCGATTGAAAAGGGCTTTGAGTGGTTTATCTGAGTGCATAGACAGGAAGATACCTGTCTATGCCTGTTATGAACAGTAAAACTAACAGGTCGTTAGTTGCTGCCGTAGGCAGCCTATGTTCTTACCAAGTATATTTAATACCAACACGATAACGAAGCTGACGCTCATCTGTTGTGCGGTTTAATTTCACTTGCCCTAGTTCAATAAATGGACGCCACTTTTCGCCATCTTTCATATTGAAAGCATACATTAAGCGAACATTATGCAAATAATCGGTTGAGCCGTTATCAAATAAAGCTTTGCCGTTGCCTTCCATTTCCTTCCAGAACTGAAATTCGTACTGGAAATCCCAATCTCCTGTTTTGTAACCTAGCCAGGTATCAAACTGCTGAATTTTAGAGTGATAGCTATTGCCATCAGTGCCTTCTTGACTGTAATCCCATAGTTTCCACTTATATCGACCTTGGATGCGGAAGCCATTATCAAAAGAATAATTTAAACGTGCGTAAGGTACATAGACCAAGCCATCAGGATTAAAATCTAATGAGGAACCAAATACACCTGTTAAGTTAGGCTTAAGCTTTGTGTAATAGAAGATTGATAATTCAGATCCATTCATCGTCATGGAATCATACATTTTGTCTTCTTCGTCGTTGTTATAACGAGCATCTAATTCGAAGCCGATATTCTTTCCTGTATCGATGAAGGCTTTTACGCGATCAGAATGTTTATTATTTCCATCTCTATATTCGTGTCGATACTCTACGGTCGTTTTATAGTCATTTGCCACTGCATGTGAGGTTGTTGCCAATAGCATAGAAGCGGCAACAAATTTAAGTGTCGTTTTCATAATAACCTTTTTAATTGTGTTTAGGATTGTGTCAATAAATTAGGTGTATGCATTTGCTGTTGATGCTGGCACTTCTGTTGGGCGCCAAGGATCACCGGTATGCTCTAACCAAGGGAGTAGTTCTTCTTCGATCAACGAAACCACGATGCTTTCATTCTGTTGTGCGATGTTTTGCATCTGGTATGGATCGTTTTGGTTGTCGTGTAAAACGAAAGTAAGAGGCTTACCTATTTTGCGGTCAACCATTAAGGTGTAGCGATCGGTTCGCACACCACGACGACCGTAGGATTGACCGCCGTAAGGCATAAACGTATACATTTGAGATGTCGGTCTGTTGTCGCCTTCTAGCCCATGGACACTGTTGGCATAGTTAAAGCCTTCCACTGTGTCTGGGATCAGTTCTGGCATTCCCATTAAACCGAAAATGGTTGGGTAGATGTCAGGTGAAGAGAAGAGCAGATCATCTTGGCGTGGTGCAATTTTACCGGGCCAGCGGAACATCATTGGAATCCGCATTGCCTCTTCATAGTGGACATTCTTGGTGGGCTTACCGTTAGAGCCCATACAGCAGCCATGATCTGAGAAAAATACCACCAAGGTGTCTTCTTCCAGACCAAGTCGGTCAAGTTCATCAATAATCCGACCAAATTGCGCATCTACACCGTGTACCATTGCCATGTACTCTTTGAAGTACGCAGGCCCATACCCTTCTTGATAGCCTTTATCCCATTGAACATTTGGTCGGGTATTAAGGCTTTCAGAAGTGTCATTCTGATAACGGTCGAGATATTTTTTCGGCACTTCATCATAAGGAGAATGCGGAGGGTTCATAGAAACAACCAGCGTAAACGGTTTGTCACTATCACGGTATTTTCCGTTTTCATTTCGCAGGTATTTTATGGCTATATCGGCTTCATGCTCAGGGCTCCACTGATTCACTTTGATTGGCTGATCACGCGGTGTCTCATTGGTCCAATACATGGGTGTTAAATGTTTATCGTAAGTACCGTAGGCATACCAAAAATCAAAACCATGACGACGATCCGGAGCTGTCCAATCATTCCAGTAACGGCCTTCCATCGGGTTGTTATAACTCGGAATGAAAGGAGCCTCTGGCGTATCAAGGTGCCATTTCCCTATATAGCCCATGCTGTAGCCTTGGTCTTTTAGTACATCAGACCAAGTGCGAGTATTTTTCTTTAGCTCAATACCAAAGTCTTTGCCGCCAAACTTACCAGGCATGGCTGTGTGGCTATTACCCTGAATACCATTACGGTATGGATATTGACCTGTCATCAGCATGCCTCTAAATGGAGTACATAGTGGGAAGTTGGAAACGGCTTGGTGAAGAACAGCACTCTGGTTGGCAAAACGGTTGATATGCGGCGTATCTGAAGGATCTTGATTCATAAAGCCCAAAGACTGGGCACGCATTTCGTCTGGGAAAACAATCAGTAAGTTAGGCTTCTTTATCTTAGTATTCGATAAAGAGGAGTCCGTAGGGTTTTGCTGGGCTGAAGTACAGCCAGAGCTCATCGTTGTAGCGGCAACGGCACTGGTTGCAGCCATTCCTTTTAGCAAACTTCGGCGGGTGATAGACATGTTCAACTCCTGAACGTGAGATGTATTGGATAAAAACAAGTGAAAGCAAAATGCTTTCATTTATTGTTTTAGTTATTAAATTCCGCACTTGCACTTCCGGTTTGTTGCGGATCGTAAGTTATCGAAAGCTTATTGGCTGTGTATTCGATCACAAAAAAGAAATCGAAAGTAAAATAGTGCTTTTTACGAAAGGGAGATGAAAGGATGTACGCTTAAAAAGTGAAAGGTATGCCGCATTAACGGTGTTTACGTTTGGCAATGGGTCTTTCGAAGGTTATGATGTCATCAAATGCGTAAATGTACGCAAGTGTAAGTGTAAGAATGCGAAAGAATGTGAAAGAGATCAAAAGTTTTCATTTTACGCATTGTTGCTTTCGTTTTTAGGTGTAAGCTATATTCGAAATCAAGCGAAAGAGATTTTGCTGGTTTTGTAAGGAGACAAAGTAAAGTGAAAAGTGCTGTCGAAAGACGTATGGAAATCGTTAACCTAGTTAACCGTGATGGTAAAGCTCGTGTTGAGGATCTTGCTGCACAATTTAATGTCTCTAGTGTCACTATTCGCAGTGACCTTAGTTTTCTGGAAAAAAATGGCTATGTGGTTCGTTCACACGGTGCGGCAATTCCGAATTCTGGGGTAATAGCAGAGCTGACTGTTCATGAGAAACGCCGTCAAAATGCCGGCATTAAATCTCTTATTGGTCAGGCGGCAGCGAAACTGATTGAAAGTGGTGACACGGTTATTCTGGATTCGGGTACTACAACGCGAGAAATCGCGTCTAGTTTGAAAGCACTAGATGATGTAGTGGTAATGACCAACGGTCTAGATGTAGCAATGGAGTTGGCATCAGCACCTGGAATTGAGGTTTTGATGTCTGGCGGTGTACTTCGTAAAGGTGCACTTTCTTTTTCTGGCTCGCAAGCTGAAAGCAGCTTAAAAAATTACCGATTTGATAAGGTATTTTTAGGTGTAGACGGTTTTGATTTGCGAGCAGGTATCACCACACACAGCGAACAAGAGGCAAGCCTCAATCGCTTGATGTGTGAAATTTCTGAACAGGTTATTGCAGTTGTCGATTCTACCAAATTTGGTAAACGTAGCTGTCACATGATTCGAGAGTTTGGAAATATTGATATCTTGGTAACAGATTCTGATATTCCTGAAGACTATTTACAGGGTCTTCGTGAAATGAAAGTTGACGTTATTATTGTTGAAAAAGGAAATTAATCGCTAGCTCCATTGCCACATCTTAGATGTTGACTATGGAGTTAGTAAATGAACACCCTTCTAAATCTCGTTCAGCGCCATAAAGCAGGCGATAAAAATGGCATTTATTCTGTCTGCTCTGCTCATCCGTTAGTTATTGAGGCGGCGCTTACTCAGGCGCTAAGCGATGATTCTTTATTATTAATTGAAGCTACCTCCAACCAAGTGGATCAATTTGGTGGTTATACAGGTATGACACCTGTTGATTTTCGTAATTTTGTTTTAGAACAAGCGGAAGCGCTTCACTTTCCAACTGAAAACCTCATTCTTGGTGGCGATCACCTTGGTCCTAACCGTTGGCAGCATCTTGCTGTTGAAGAAGCGATGAATAATGCAGATGTCTTGATTACTGCATACGTTGCGGCAGGTTTTAAGAAAATTCACCTCGATTGCAGTATGTCTTGTTTAGGGGATCCAATCCCATTATCTGATGCAATTGTCGCAGAGCGTGCTGCCCGTTTAGCTAAAATTGCTGAAAATACGGCGATTAATGTCTTTGGTGCCAGCGATCTGGTCTATGTCATCGGTACTGAAGTTCCTGTACCTGGTGGTGCAGCTGAAGAATTGGCTGAACTTAAAGTAACGTCAGCCGAGGCTGCAAACGAAACAATTCGTAGCCACAAAGAAGCATTTGCAAAAGTCGGTGTTTCAAGCTGCTGGTCTCGGGTTATAGGTCTTGTCGTACAACCTGGTGTTGAATTTGATCACACAGGTGTTATCGACTATTGCTCAGAAAAAGCCCAAGCATTAAGTGATGTTGTTAATCATCACGATCACCTTATATTTGAAGCGCACTCAACCGACTATCAAACCGATAAAGCGTATAAAGCGCTGGTTGATGATCATTTTGCCATTTTGAAAGTCGGCCCCGCACTTACCTTTGCTATGCGCGAAGCGCTCTTTAATCTGTGTGATATCGAAGCTGAAATAGTGCCTAAAGCACACTGTTCAAACCTGAAAGAACAGATAGAGAAGCAGATGTGTGATGCTCCTGAATATTGGAATAAATATTATCAGGGCAATGAGTCACAGCAGCGTTTTGCTCGCTGTTATAGCTTTAGTGACCGTATTCGCTACTACTGGCCTGATCAAAATATCCATGCAGCACAAAGTAAGTTGTTCGACAACCTTACGCGTGCCGGTATTCCCCTTCCATTATTGAGCCAATATCTTCCCGAGCAATTTCATGCTGTGCGTGAAGGACAAATAAGCGCAGATCCAAAAACATTGGTTCTTGAAAAAATTCGTCAGGTACTTCGCAGTTACGCGAAGGCATGCAAACTAAATAAAGATTAAGAGGTAGTACATGAACCAATATCTTGGTTATTCCGAGCTTGAACTTGAACGGCTTAATGCATTCTGGACGGCAAAAGAGATTGAGCAGCAGCCATCTTGCTGGCGTAAAACACATGCCATTATTCAAGAGTGCCTACCTGCAATTAATGCATTCATGAGCAACGCATTAGCGCAGCCAAATTTACGTATTGTATTGACTGGCGCGGGCACATCGGCTTTTGCGGGTAGTGCATTAGCACCCGCGTTATCAAAGAAAACAGGTTTACGAGTCGAAGCCATTGCTTCTACTGATTTAGTCTCAAACCCAGCCCAGTTTTTTGCGGAAGATCTACCAACGTTATTAGTGTCATTTGCTCGTTCAGGCAATAGCCCAGAAAGTGTAGCAGCAGTAGAACTGGCTAATCAGTGCCTTACAAATTGTTTTCACCTTGTACTGACGTGTAATGGGGAAGGGCAATTATATAAAAACGCGGTCAATGATAATAAATCGTTCGCATTGTTAATGCCTGAAGAAACAAATGACAAATCCTTTGCGATGACGTCAAGTTTTTCGTCAATGATGTTAGCCGCTTTTTCAGTTGTTACATCTGGTAACGATTACACGAAAGAAATCGAAAGATTTTGTAAGTGTTCTGAGGGGCTAGTCAAAGAAATTAATAACAATATCAGTAGTATTGCAGGAGATACTATTCAGCGCGTCATTTACTTAGGAAGTGGAGGTTTGCAGGGCTTGGCTCAGGAATCAGCATTAAAATTGCTTGAGTTAACTGCTGGTAAAGTTGTGGCATGTTTTGATTCTCCGCTAGGCTTCCGTCACGGACCTAAATCTATTGTTGATAATGAAACAATGATTGTCGTGTACATCTCTAATGACCCTTATACCCGCCAATATGACCTCGATCTTCTTAGTGAACTTCGACGTGATAATACCGCTAAAAAAGTGATTGCTATTACGGCTCAGCAGGATGAGTTAGTGACCAATGGTGATTACTATCTGGTACCAGATATGGATTCAGCAACGGATGTTGAATTGTTATTCCCCTATATGATTTTCGCTCAAACGTATGCGTTTCATCGCGCCATTACGTTAGGCAATACACCTGATAACCCTTGCCCAACTGGTGAAGTAAACCGTGTGGTTCAAGGTGTCACTATTCATAAATTTAATAATTAGAAAATGACAAGAAGGTAGAACTCTTATGACTGCACCTAATATTGTTTGGACACGTATTGATGAGCGTCTTTTACACGGCCAAATTCGTATTACTTGGGGTAAACACACCGAAGCAAACCTTATTTTAGTGGCGAATGATGATGCCGCTGAAGGACCAAATGCCGTCTTTATGCAGGCAGGAATGAAAGCGTCAGCTGGTGGTGAATATGCCGTACGTTTTTTTTCCATTCAGAAAACAATTGATGTGATCCATAAAGCATCGCCAAAACAGAATATTTTTGTTTTGTGTAACAACCCTACAGATGTTGCACGTCTTGTTGAAGGTGGTGTGCCAATTACCCACTGTAATGTCGGCAACATGCACTTTCATGAAGGTAAACGTCAGATAGCGAAAACGGTATCTGTTGATAGTAAAGATTTGAATGCATTTGAACGTATGGTTGAGCGCGGCGTGACGTGTACCGTACAAAACACACCGGATCAGAAGCCTATTAATGTGCTTGATCTTGCCGTGGAAAATGCATAAAGCCAATCAGTAAATCATAGGTAAAGGAATTAATTATGTTTTTTGAAGCGATGCTTGTCGCGGTATGGGCGTTCTTCTGTGGTATCGATAAATACGATGTCGCATTGAATATCCACCGTCCGTTAATTACCGGACCAGTTGTTGGTCTGATCATGGGTGATATGCAAATCGGTTTGATTGCCGGTGCAACACTCGAACTTGCTTGGTTAGGCTTAGTTCCGAACGCTGGTGCTCAGCCACCAGATGTAACTTTGGGTACGATTGCTGCGGTTGCTTTTGCAGTGATGACAGGGCAAACAGCTGAAGTTGCAATGGGTGTCGGTATGCCTATCGCAGTATTGATGCAAATGCTTGTAATTGGCTTCTTCGCTGTTACGTCATTCACCATGGGCAAGGCAGATAAATACGCAGAGCAAGGTGATTCTGATGGTATTGACCGACTCCTGATTTCAACTCTTGGCTTACGAGCGCTTCTCTATTCTGTTGTGGCATTTATCACTGTGTACTTTGGCGAACATGCAGCAACGTGGATTGATGAAAATGCACCAAAAGTATTACTTGAGGGGCTAGGCATTGGCGCGAAGATGGTGCCAGCGATTGGTTTTGCAATGCTACTTAAAATCATGTGGTCGAAAGAAGTGGCGGGGG
>NZ_PYMJ01000068.1 GCF_003025615.1 Photobacterium frigidiphilum
CTAGTTGGGTCATCTCGCGAGTCGCGTTTTCTACGAAATATTCAACAACGTCCTGTTCACATAGCCAGTCACCACCACCAACGGTATCGTTGAAGTGATTGTCTAAGCTATCCTCATCCTTGATGACGGCAGCGGAGCCACCCTCTGCAGCTACAGTGTGAGAGCGCATTGGGTAAACTTTAGAAATAAGTGCAATTTCTAAGTCTGGGTTTGCTTCAGCAGCAGCGATGGCAGCACGTAGGCCAGCACCACCAGCACCGATTACAGCGATATCTGTGGTAATTGTCTTCACAGTTATCCTCCGGAGGTAAGACGATAAAAAATTTAACAGGTGCGCAACAGTGCACCTATCCTTGAAATCCTAGGTATATTCTATGCAACAAAATAGATAAAAAAGTTGATTTAGACGCAGCTTTCTTATGGAAATAGCCCAAAAGTATAAGGTGATTACAATAATTGTGATTTTTGTCACAAAATGTAATGTTTTATGGATGTTAATTGACCGGTTTATTTTGTGATAATTGTTTCTAGCTCATTACTTATGTGTTTCTGATTTTAATGCTAAGTCACTAATAATAAAAATAAACTAAAACAAATTAGGTAGAGCAAAGAACCTAAATGTTGATTTTATGCTGGAATGGTTAGTTTTGTGTTAGTTGTCGGTTGGTAATCAGTATGTTCTTTTGAGGTTAACTCGTAACAATTAGTTGTATTCTATTCATAACATGACGCAATTAATTAATCCGTTTTATTTCATGTGGTTATGTTTTTTGGCGTGTTGCCTGTTCTTTGCTTTGATATTATGCCTATAGATGATCTTACCTAATAAAAAGAAGGGTGTTATGTCTCAGCCTTGGCAACCAACGGCTTCTATAAAACAGCTTAAGCAACGCGCTGCTGTGCTTTCTTCCATTCGTGATTTCTTTGCTGGCAAGGAGGTTATCGAAGTCGATACGCCAGCGATGAGTCAGGCGACGGTGACCGATGTACACCTACATACTTTTCAAACAGAATTTGTAGGCCCGGGTTACGCTGGAGGGCAGACGCTGTATATGATGACCAGCCCTGAGTTTCACATGAAGCGTCTTTTATCGGCTGGAAGTGGTCCTATCTATCAGATTTGTAAGTCATTTCGTAATGAAGAATCGGGGCGATACCATAACCCTGAGTTCACGATGCTGGAATGGTATCGACCTGATTTTGATCACCATGATTTGATGAATGAAATGGATGAGCTGCTACAGCTGGTATTGCAATGTGATAAAGCTGAACGTGTGAGCTATCAGCAAGCCTTTATTCAAGAACTTGGAGTATGCCCTTTAGAAGGGACGATGGAGCAGCTTAAAGGCGTAGCACGTACGTTAGGGTTGGCTGATATCGCTGATCCTGAACAGGATCGTGATACTTTACTGCAATTATTATTCAGCATCGGTGTTGAAAATAAAATAGGGCAGCAAGTTCCTGCTTTTGTTTATGATTTTCCGGCTTCTCAAGCAGCGTTGGCACAAATAAACCCAACAGATAACCGTGTTGCAGAACGTTTTGAAGTGTATTTTAAAGGGATCGAGCTGGCGAATGGTTTTCATGAGCTAGCCAATGGTGATGAGCAACTCGTACGCTTTGAACAAGATAATATGAAGCGTATTAGCATGGGATTAAAACCACAACCTATTGATTTACATCTTATTGAAGCGTTACGTGCTGGCTTTCCTGATTGTGCGGGTGTTGCGCTGGGTATTGATCGCTTGATCATGCTTGCATTAAGGCTGGATCATATTGATCAAGTTACTGCATTTCCGATCGATATTGCCTGATTTATTAGATATTGATCTTTAGTGGTGTTGAGCTGCGTTATTGAGTCGCGATATCAACGACGAAAGCGCAGCTATTAACTGCGCTTTTTTGTCTGACGAAAGCCAGAATAATGCGGGCTTTATTTCTCTGCACTAGGCAGATAAATAGGGGGGGGAACCAGCTAGTCTTTACCAACCCTTTTGTTAGAAGGGGTCTGTTTTGAAGACTTGTTCAAAACTTTTGCTATTGCACAGCGACGAATGATTAGGATTTCAAGGTGCTTTATCGCAATAGGAAAGACTATAATCAATTCACGCCTCAAATGCAAATGGTTATCAGTTACATGTTGGGCGATTTTTACGATAACAATACAACCATACCGACATCGCAGCAGTTAGTGCCAGCCATTCGTATCCCATAATCATCCTTGTTATGTATACACACACCGATTTTATCCTGCTTTTTATTCTAAGATCAGGCGCGCATTAAGTGGTTGTAACGGACGCGCATTATTCCCCATAATCCCCTGTAATTTTTCAGTTTGTGCTTTTGAGCTGGTTTGTGGTTCTTGCATAACAAACCAACGTACGCCTTCACTACAAGGTGGTGTCGTTAGTGATCCATTAAAGCGGTAATATTCGCGATCTCTTGGCAGTAAATCTGCGGGGTTGAGTGCTTCTTTTAGCTCAATTTTTTGTCCATCACTTGGAATTGATGCTAGCAGCGTGGTGAGCTCGTTGTTACTACGAGGACCAACATCAAACATCACGGCAACAACCGCTAATTCGCCCTTGTCTGTGGCATGTACAAAGTGCGCTTCCAGTGGATATTGCTTACCCTTTAAGTAATTCTCTGAAGGGGTGTGAAAATGAAACTGTTTTAGTTCGAAGGTTTTCCCATCAACCGTTAACGTATTTTTACCAGTCAAATTAGCTTGAATGGTGTGACCATTATTCACGAGTTCAGTCACTTGGCCTTCGTAATCAAGATGCAATGGTGCCAGCTCTGCTTGGGTTGTTTGGTTAATATCAATCGGTGTTTGATTGACTCCTTCAGCACAAGTTGCGAATGACTCTCCCCAGTGTTCAGTGCCATGTTCGCCAGTATAACTCCATTCAGCAGCGTAGCTTGTCGTTGCCCATGTGGTCACCATTGCGAATGCTAGTACGTGCAGTGTTCTTTTTTTCACTGAGAGTTCCTCTTCTTCTGTAATGGGGCATCTTGCCAACAGATGTGATGTCACTTAGCCAATGTATTTAATTTAAGCAGAGATTAAGAGCTAACAACAATATCGAACAGAAAAATGTGTACTCACTTCCGCAAATTGAAATTTTATGCCCGTATAAACGAAATCAAAGTTCACAGGAATAAATACCTTTGAGCGCTTATTAATATGAAAGAACCAGACGGAAGGATAAACGAGTGAAAATGAAAGGTGAGCGAGGTAGAAAAGCGCCCAAACTATAATGAATAATTTGGGCGCTTTGAAAGTGTGTAACAGTGGTGATTTACGTTGTTATTACACCTTAAAACGAGACATATCTTGTCGCATAGCCCCAGCTGAATCACTGATTTTTTGTGCGCTTTGGCTGACTTCTTGAGTTTGATTTGCTAAATGGTCAGAGACATCTTTAATCGCCTGGGTATTACGGCTGATATCTTCGCTCACTGCGCGTTGTTCTTCTGCAGCGCTGGCAATATGGGTCGCCATGTCGGAAATTTCAGTAATCGCGTCGGTAATTTTACACAGACTCTGGTTGGCTTCTTCAGCATAGCCCACGCTTTTATCTGCAAGATCGGTACTTGCTTTCATGCTGTTCACGGCTTGGTGGGTATTCTTTTGCAAGGTATCGATCATACTACGAATTTCTTCGGTCGAATCATGGGTACGCTTACTCAATACACGTACTTCATCGGCGACCACGGCAAAGCCTCGCCCTTGCTCTCCAGCTCGTGCAGCTTCAATTGCAGCATTAAGTGCCAGCAGGTTCGTTTGCTCGGCGATACCTTGAATGGTCGACAGAATTTGGTTGATGCCTTGTGCGTTGCTTTCGAGTTCATGAATAACCGTTGCGGCTTCTTGCACTTGATTGGCTAGCATTGTAATTGCATCACGGTTTTGCCCGATAACGTGCTGACCTTCATCACAGGCATTCGTCGATGCCTGTGCGGCGGCGGCCGTCATTTCAGCATGGCTAGCCACTTCGCCCGATGTTGCCGACATTTCATGAATCGCGGTGGCGATTTGATTTACATCGTTTTGCTGCTCGGCGACTTTCTCAGAGGCCAGCATGGTTTGCTTTGATGAGGTATCGGCGTATTCACTTAAAGTGTGTGAGTGAGCGACAGCATCTTTAATCATCGCTTGTAGCTGTGATAAAAATCGATTCATGCTATCAGCAAGTTCACCGATTTCATCCATGCGTTCAATTTCAATGCGTTGTGTTAAATCACCACTGCCTTGGGCTAATTGGCTTACTGATTTATTTAAGTTATTCAGCGGGCGCAGTAAGTTATTAATGATCAGTGTCGCAATAATTGAAATGATGATGTACAGCCCTAGCGATGCCAGAACCAGGAATTTCATCTGTTCGGTAATCGAGGCGAATGCTAAGGACTTATCTTCGATGATACCCAGTGTCCAGTTTGTGCCAGCGATCGGAGTGACAAAAACCATCTTCTCGCTGTTTTCACTGTCTAGCGTGAAGGTATGAATGGCGTTGTCATTTTGCAGCTTGCGGATAAGGTCAGGTGTTAGCTCACTATCAAGCTGAGTAAGTGGTTGCTGACTTAATGCCTCATCGCGATACGCGACAATACGATTATTACCGTCAATTAAAAAAGCAAAACCGTCATGGTTTAACTCTAAATTGAGTACTTGGTCGATAATATGATTAACCGTTAAATCAGCGGCTAATACTCCCGAATTTTGCCCCCGAAATGCTTTAGCAAAACTCACGACAATACTGCCATCGAAATCTTTGTACGGGTCAGTAAGTACTAACTTGCTTTCTGAAGTCGCATCTTTATACCAAGGACGAGTGCGTGGGTCATAATCTGCTGGCCAATCTTCCGATTTATCACCGTAAGCAATACTACCATCTGAAAACCCAGCATAAACAGACAGAAAATGCCCTGCGCGTTTGGTTAATAGTAGTTCGCGATCGATATTATTTTCGCTCGCAATCAATGGTTCATTGGCTAGCATCATATCGCTGCGCGTATCTAGCCAATTACTGATGTAGCGGCTGGTAGCTTCACCAATATCTGTCATTTGACGGCTGATTTCGGTGGTCGTTTCTTGCTTTAGTTGGTTTATTGAAATCCAAGCTTGTACAGTGCTGACGGCGGCAATAATAGTCGCAATCGCTATTTGGATTTTAAACTTGATCGTATATCTCATAAAAAAATCTCTGCATGGTGTCGACAGGTAACGGTAGACGTATCGGTTTGAAAACGTCTAACGTTCTTGTCGTTATATTTATTGCAATATGAACTACTATGATTATCGGCAGAAGTGAAATATAACTTAATGATAAAAAGCAAAAACCAGTCAATATCATGAGGTGGCTGATAGGAAGTGTGATATGCAGCCAAATTTAGCAGAGCGAGTGAAACACGAGGAATCCAAACGGGGAGAAATGATTCTTCTCCCCATTATTTTAACACTTACGTAATAATGAGTGCGGCAACGTATACGATAGCCAAACCCACTAGGCCAATAATAATCCCGGTTTTTGCCATGTCTTTACTTTCAATTAAGCCTGTTGAATAAGCCAGTGAATTGGGTGGAGTAGAAACAGGTAAGATCATACCAAGTGATGCCGAGAATGCGACAACCACAAGCACACCTTGTAATCCACCGATTGATACTAAGCTTTCCATTGAAGCGGCAACCGCAGCAGCAATGGGCATCAATAAGTTGGCGGTGGCGGTGTTAGACATGAAGTTGGCCATTAACCAACAAATCATGGAGAGGGTTAATACGACGGCGATTGGCGAGAGTGAATCATAGTCGATGGAGAGAGCCAATGCTGATGCTAAGCCAGTTTTATCAAGCCCCAACCCTATCGCGATTCCCCCTGCAACTAACCACAGTACATCCCAGTTAATGAGCTTGATCTCTTCTTTGCCCATGATGCCCGTTAAGGTAAATACGGCGAGAGGAATAATCGAGACCACATAGGTATTCATGCCATGTAGTGCTGTGGTCATCCATAAAATGATAGTCATCGCGAAAGTGATATATACCACAATGGCCTGCCAGCTCTTTTGAAATGTGCCTTCCAGTTTCAGTACCATGCGTTTTTGTGTCGATGGGAATAGCTTTTGCAATAACCACCAAGCAAATGCGAGCTGTACGATGACAAAAGGTAAACCAAACATCATCCAACCTAGAAAACTAATACTGTTGTCACCGGTTAAATATTGCAGTGCGATGGCGTTAGGTGGTGTACCTATTGGGGTAGCCATGCCACCGGTATTGGCTGCAATAGGAATACATAATACTAAGGCTTTAATCCCGATATCTCCTTTAGGTACCGAGGCGACAATGGGTGCTAATAGCGCCAGCATCATAACGGTTGTTGCGGTGTTAGACATAAACATTGAGAACACGGCCGTAATCAGCATTAACCCCAGCATGATGTATCGAGGTTCTGTACCGAAAGGCTTGAGCAAAACGCGAGCGAGATTGTTATCAAGTTCATATTTAGATGCGGCAATGGCTAAAGAAAAGCCCCCCATAAAGAGAATTATGATTGGAGAAGAGAAGGCACCGAAAATATCGGTATATAGCATCACCTCGCCCATTTCATGCCCAGTTGGTGGCGTTCGGAATAAGTGCAGCCCCTTATCTGAAATCATGATCAGTTCTAAAGCAATGATCAATATAGACGTGGCAAACACGGGAACGGGCTCAAGCACCCAAAGCAAGGCTGCTAGTGCAAAAATGGCGAGAAGGCGATGTTGAATAAGGGTAAGGCCTTCGATGGGAATGGCATCGATAGGGATCATCAAAATACCGAGGGGAATCCCGAAAGCAACGAGCAGCTTTACGAACAGCGATATTGATAATCTTTCCATATGATGTATTTGCCTTTATAAAAATAATTACAAATCAGCATACTATTGGAATGCGTGAATAATCCTCGATATGGTCAATTTTTCGCATTAAAAAAGGGGCGCTAAGCGCCCCTTTTTTCTAAAACTGTTAACTTGTTACTCTTTCTCAGAGCTGTCTAACTCGGCATAAGGTTCACCCATGCGTGTTGGTTGTTCTGGTTTCATTGCTTCAACAAAACGTACCATGTCTTTCGGGAATAAATTAATTACCGTAGAACCGAGTTTGAAGCGACCCATCTCTTGGCCTTTTTTCAATACAATGGCTTGCGTACCTGTTGCAGGGTAATCCCAACGACGAACCTCTGGGCCTGTTGGTGGGGTAACTGTGCCAGCCCAAACTGTTTCTATGCTGCCGACAATCGTTGCACCTACTAGTACTTGAGCGATAGGGCCATGTGCTGTATCAAAAATACAGACGACACGCTCATTACGTGCAAATAGATTCGGTACATTTTGTGCTGTAAGTGGATTTACTGAGAATAAATCACCTGGCACGTAAATCATTTGGCGTAATGTGCCATCACACGGCATGTGTACACGGTGGTAATCACGCGGTGATAAGTAAAGCGTGGCAAAATCACCGTCAACAAATTCTTCAGCCAGTGCTTTATCACCACCTAATAATTCACAAGCATCAAAATAATGCCCTTTAGCTTGGAATAAGCGACCTTCTTTAATCGGGCCTAATTGGCTAACGCAAGCATCAGCAGGGTGGCTTATGATGCTGTCATCGTTATTAATTGGACGAGCACCTTCCTTTAGCTCTCGAACAAAAAAATTGTTAAATGTTGAATAAGCCGCTGGATCTGAGTTTCGCGCTTCAGACATGTCAACTTTGTACTGACCGATAAACCAACGAATGATCGCGGTAGTGAGCTTTCCTGCTTCTAATGACGCGAGTTTGCCTACTAAACGGGTTAAAGCATGTTTTGGGGTGCAATATTGCAGGCCAATTTTAATGTTATCAAGCACAGTGTGGTATCCAGAAAGTATCAATTAATCAACAGTCTAGTTATTCTTTTTAACATCTAGGAATAACTCGAACCGAGAATATTACCTAAAAGTCGCTAAAAAGTCAGTTAATTAGGTCTAAGTATGAGGCTTTGTTCTAAGAAGGCGTTGTTGCATTACGAATGAAGAGCTAACAGCCTCTACGATACGGTAGAGACTGTTAGGTTTTATTTAGCTTGGCTTGTTACGAGAAAACTGACGATTTGCCACGTTTTCAGACATGCTTTCGATTATTTTATGGTAGCTCTTAAAGCGTTCACGGCTGATTTTTCCTGCGTCAACGGCTTCACGAATTAAACAGCCCGGATCGTTATTGTGTTTACAATCACGGAACTTACAGCCACCTAAATACTCTCGAAACTCAATAAAGGCTTTAGTGACTTGTTCTGTATCTAAATGCCATAAACCAAATTCACGAACACCTGGTGAGTCAATAAGATCACCCCCACCTTCAAAATGGTAAAGGCGAGCAGCAGTTGTTGTGTGTTGTCCTAAACCTGAATTTGTAGAAACATCCCCGATTTCAGCTTTCACCTCTGGCATTAAGGTATTAATCATACTTGATTTACCTACACCAGATTGACCTGCAAAGATATTCACTCGATCTTTAAGGTCATTTTTTAGTTCTTCCATACCTTCACCCGTTTCAGAGCTTACATAACGCAGCTCGTAACCGACTTTTTGGTAAAGAGAAAGCGTTTTTTCCACTTGCTTGCGAACATCTGGTTCTAATAAATCGATTTTATTTAATACGATTAGAGGTTCGATGCCGACAGTCTCGGCTGCAATCAAGTAGCGATCGATAATATTGAGTGACAGCTCAGGTAAAATTGCCGAAACAATGATGATTCGGTTTACGTTTGCTGCAACAGCTTTTACGCCATCGTAGTAATCAGGACGAGTTAGTACTGATTTACGTTCGTGAACGGCTTCTACGACACCTGAAATACCATGTAATGTTTCAACACCTGGACGCCATACCACACGATCACCAGAGACTAAACTCTGAATGCTTCGACGTAGGTTACAACGATGAATAACCCCTGTTTGAGGATCTTCGACATCAGCATGTTGACCAAAACGGGTAATGACCAGACCTTCACGGGCTGATTCAAGCAGCGTTTCATCCCACTGGACTTCGGCTTTTTCGCGATTTAGTCGTTTATTTTGGTTAGAGCGTACGCGACGGCTCTGCCCTTGAGTCAGCTTTTTCTTTTTTGCCACAAGAATATCGCCAGTTTGGTTGGCTTTCAGTATAAGCCAAGTATGATACATGGTTTAGTCACAAAATAGGCAATATCGAATGACAATCAGCGATCAGAATCTTATTTGGGTTGATTTAGAGATGACTGGCTTAGATCCAGAAATCCATCAAATCATTGAAATCGCAACTATCGTGACCGATGCTCAATTGAATATTTTAGCCGAAGGTCCAGTTTTAGCTATTCATCAGTCTGAAGCTGAATTAGCGAAAATGGATGATTGGTGCACAAATACACATACTAACAGTGGTTTGGTTCAGCGTATTCGTCAAAGTACATTTACGGAAGAAGATGCGATCCGACAGACTATTGCGTTTTTAGAACAATGGGTACCGAAAGGCGCATCTCCTATTTGTGGCAACAGTATTGGTCAAGATCGTCGTTTCTTATATAAGCATATGCCTGAGCTAGAACAGTACTTTCATTACCGCTATCTAGATGTAAGCACGATTAAAGAATTAACACGACGCTGGAAACCAGAGTTACTTGATGGCTTTTCTAAGAAGGGCAGTCATCTCGCGCTTGATGATATTCATGATTCAATCGCTGAACTGCGCTACTATCGTGAGCATATTTTTACTATTTGATGGTAAAATAAGCACTTAAAGAAAAATGTGCGGATTTTTATTTAGATCTATTGCATCCGTCATTTTTCCTCGTATAATGCGCAGCCTCGAAAGGGAATAACGTGTTTGTTCCTTTTTGTGAAAATCGGACGCGGGATGGAGCAGTTTGGTAGCTCGTCGGGCTCATAACCCGAAGGTCGTTGGTTCAAATCCAGCTCCCGCAACCAATTTACTTGTTGAGAGACAAGGACCAGAGATGCGACACTAGCTCAGCTGGTAGAGCGCAACCTTGCCAAGGTTGAGGTCACGAGTTCGAGCCTCGTGTGTCGCTCCAAATTGATTTCATAGCGATAAGCTGTGAAATGATAGTTGTTACCGTACTT
>NZ_PYMJ01000069.1 GCF_003025615.1 Photobacterium frigidiphilum
TACACTGATGTTGCGATGGCCGTTGGCCACGGTTAAGTGGAGAGCCGCATGCGCTGAAAGGTGCACGTGCGGTTCGGTGAGGAGAGGCAGAGAAATAGTTCGACTACGCTCTGTCTCTTACTCTACTCAACGTCAAAGGCCATCGGTCAACATGGATTACCTGAGAAAGTGGTTATTGACGGCAGCCATTCCAATGCGTTAGCACTGCATCATATCAATGTTGAGCTTTGGCATAACGGGCACATGCTAAGTTTAATTGAAATCCTTTCAATCAAGTTTCTGAACAATATCGTAGAACAAAGCCCTAATTAGAGAGTGCTTATTCTAGGAGTAATTGATGGCCAAATTGGTAAAAGCATTAGAAACCCCCGACCTTGATCAACCGTTCAGTACTGAACTGCTGGGGCTGGCGATTAAGGCGAAAAGAACTCAAAGTAGGATAACCCAATCCGACGCTGCTGAGCTTTGCGGCATAGCAAAACAAACATACATCAAGATTGAACAAGGAAAAGGAGATATCCGTATGTCTTCTATTATGGATGATTCAAGGAGTGATGATAATGACAACTGGGTCTGATCGATACATTCTTGATGTCGTGTATGATAGTTGTAGTGATCGGTAAACTTACGTTAGATAAAGACTCTGATAATTTAGAATTAACTTATACCGATGAATGGCGACAGAATGGCTTTCCCTTATCGCCTCACCTTCCGCTTGATACTGTTATACCTTCTGCTGTGATCTGTCAGGTGCCGTGATGTTTGTGCACGAATTTACGTCAAATCAAATAGAAACAACGTTCCGGCCAATTGAAGACAAGGAATTGATCATGCGGCTTTCCAACCCAACATTGTGGGCGATGGAAATATGGGATGAAAGGCCGAGACTATCAGTTGCTGGCGTACAGTCGAAAATTAATGTCCTAAAAATGAATGGTCAGCTTGGGTTGGGTGAAGGTGATTTATGCTCAACACACATCATTAAATTCGAAAGAAATGATCAGCAACATCTCGTCATTAATGAGTTCGTAACAATGCGTCTTGCTAGGCGTTGGGCTGGAAACTGCCAATGTAGAGTTACAATATTTTGATAAATATCCTGCACTTTTAGTTGAACGCTTTGATCGTAAATTAACGAATGATTCAGTGAAACGACGTCATGTGATTGATGGAAGCCAAGTCTGTAACATGAGCGTGGAAAGAAAGTACGAACGGAACCTTATAATTTATTACTTAGTACCCATACTAAATCGAGTCTTTGCTCGGAAAAATAAATAATAATCAAAAAATTTGCATCCTTTTGGCATCTCATACGTGTTGATAGTAGTGAACACGTTTTAAGGGTGCAGTAATGTTTGAAGTTTTCACTCAGTTAGCGGATTGGCTAACCTATACAATTATTGGGCTCGACCCCAATACCGCTATGGGTATCGGCCTACATTTTTTTATTGAAGATACCAGTAAGATCTTAGTTTTATTAGTGTGTTTAATCTATGGTATTTCATATCTGCGTGCGAGCCTCAGCGTGGATAAGGTTCGTGATTATCTTCAGGGTAAGCATAGGGGAGTTGGGTACTTTTTAGGTTCTCTTTTTGGTGCGATTACGCCCTTTTGCTCTTGCAGTTCTATTCCTCTATTTATGGGTTTTGTGTCGGCACGTATTCCTATTGGTGTAACTATCGCCTTTCTTATTACCTCACCTCTTATTAATGAGGTAGTGGTGATCATGTTGGGCAGTATCCTTGGGTTTAAGTTTACTCTCATGTACATAATCATAGGTATGTTATTGGGCATATTAGCAGGTGTGATCCTAGATATGTGCAAGGCACACCGTTGGCTGCAACCCTTTCTTGCCAAGGCCTATCAACAAGATGAAAACACGAGCACTCAAGTAACTCATGACACCCAAACTATCGCGATGACCTATAAGGAACGTCACGAGTTTGCCGTCAACGAGACTAGCGCCATTGTTAAACGCATTTGGAAATGGGTAATTATTGGGGTGGGCCTAGGTGCATTTATCCATGGCTTTGTTCCGGCGCAATGGTTTGAGCAAAATCTAGCGAATGGAGAGTGGTGGACAGTGCCATTAGCGACATTGAGTGCGATCCCTATCTACACCAATGCATCTGGGGTTGTTCCTATCATGGCCTCTCTTATTGATAAAGGAATGCCTTTGGGCACTACACTCGCTTTCTGTATGGGGGCGGTGGCGGTTAGCCTGCCCGAATTTATGATGCTAAAGCAGGTAATGCAGTACCGTTTATTGGGGGTGATTGCAGGATATTTATTCGTTGCCATCTCCATTACTGGGTGGCTGTTTAACGCTTATTACTAAATTAAACTAACGGAGTATATTATGAAAATTGTTCAGGTTTATGGTTCTGGTTGTAAGAACTGCACAGTGACAGCAGAGCGTATTGAAGAGGTAGCGAAAGAGCTTGGTCAAGAAATTCAGCTTCAAAAGGTAACGAGCCTAGAAGAGATCATGAAGGCAGGTATCATGAGCACCCCAGGGGTTGGTATTGATGGCTTTGTTAAGCACACTGGCTCTGTGCCAAGCATTGTCCAAGTTCGTGAACTTCTTGCTTAAGATATAGTAACTTATGCGCATTAGAGCCTATACTCAGCTATAATAAGTGAAGTCGCGCCGCCCTTGTTTGTGGTGTCGCGACTTCTGTTGTTTTGTAGAAGGATAAAGGCAGTGAAGTGTTTGATGAAGGCATGGGGTGAGACTGAATCCGTGCTTTATGGATGGTTAATGAAGCAAACTCAAAGCCAACATGAAACAGAAGACATCATGCAAGAGGTGTTTTTGAAGGCAATGAGTAATCGTGAGCGCTTTTGCACCTTAGACGATAGCAGGTCTTGGCTTTTTAAGATCACTAAGAATCACTTCATCGATTATTTACGCCGCAAGGTTGATTGTAAGGACATTGGTGAACTTGTTGCTCCGGATAATGTTCTACCCGTAATGACACAGTTGCAAACTTGTCTTCCTCGTCTTTTACCTAAGTTGTCAGCAAAAAACAGGCATATTATCGAAGAGTGTGATCTTAATGGATTAACTCAGCTTGAGTACGCTAAACGTAATGAGTTGAGTCTTCCTGCTACCAAGGCGCGCCTGCGTCGAGCGCGTTTAGAGTTAAAAGATAAATTGATTAATGAGTGCAAGGTGAAACAAGATCATACTGGCGTGTGTTGCTTTAAACGAATTCAAGCATAATAAGTTGGAACCTGTCAGATCAAGCCAGAGCTAGTGCACTTAAATAATCCGATATTTCCCGAAATAAGTTCAAGTCCCAAAACGTTTTCGACAACTCTGAATATAGCTGCTGGCTGCGCGACAGCTATTCTTATCTGTTAGCTTACTCTGGCTAACACGCCAAGCTCCTTTATGCGTTAGAGAAGAAAGTCATGAGCGTATTGTTACCGTTGAACCATCGCCTGAATCATTCACCTGATAACCTAAGTCATGTATTTGATTACGAATCGCATCGGCTTTTTTATAATTTCCTTGCTGTTTAACCTGTGTCCTTAACTTCACCAACCTCGAAATATGTTCTGGTATTTCAACCGTTTCAATTTTATGAATATCTAACCCCAAAATACGGTCGAAGAACAAAACCGTCGCTCTCTTGTTTTCTGGAAGTAGCTCGCTATTCAAAATTTCCCAAACTAAAGCGAGCGCTTGAGGCATATTGAGGTCTCGGTTGATGTGCCTCATAAACAACTCGCTGTAACTTTCATCGACTTTGCCGTTACTTGGTAAAAATGCCACTTTATTACGTAGCCTGTGCAAAGCTTTCTGTGCTCCACTTAACCCTTCCCACGTGAAGCTCAGATGGCTGCGATAATGACTAGTCAAAGTAAGATAACGATACGCCATTGGTTCATAACCTTTTGCGATCAAAGCGTCCAAACGTAGTGAAGTACCTGACTTAGAAATTTTCTCTTTCTTCAATTGTAGGAAGTATCCATGCAGCCAATAATTGGCTTGAACATGACCATTTTTTGCTTGGCACTGTGCTATTTCATTCGTGTGATGAACTGGAATGTGGTCTTCACCACCAACGTGAATATCGAATACATCACCTAGGTATTTTTCTGCCATGGCGGAACACTCAATGTGCCAACCAGGAAAGCCAATACCCCAAGGGCTTTGCCACTCCATCTGTCGTGGCTTATCACCGCTGAATTTCCATAAAGCAAAATCGGTAGGATGTTTCTTTTCTGCCATTTCGACTCGAATCCCAGCTTCCAACCCCTGTTTATCAAGTCTGGCGAGTTTGCCATAGTCGGCTAATCTGTCGGTGTTGAAGTAAACACCATCAGAGGTTTGATAGGTAAAGCCTTTGGTTTCTAACTCTTGGATAAAGTTAATTTGGTCTTGAATATGTTCCGTCGCACGGCAAATAACAGAAGGCGTTGAGATATTAAGCAGCTTGAGATCATCGAAGAAGGCTTGTTCAAAAAATTGAGCTATTTCCCAGGCAGATTTATTCTGTTTTCGAGCCCCTTTTTCCATCTTGTCTTCACCAGTGTCGGCATCAGATACCAAGTGTCCAACATCGGTGATGTTCATAACGTGATTCACTTCATAACCATTTATCTCAAGTGCGCGCCGTAAGACATCCACAAAAAGATAGGTTCGCAAATTGCCTGCGTGAGCATAGTCATAAACGGTCGGGCCACAAGCATAAAGCCCCACTTTATTTGCCTGAATAGAATTGAATGGGCGTAGTTCGCGCGCCATCGTGTCGAATAGTAGAAGTTCTGGTTGGCTCATATTTTATTCCTTTAAATACAAAAAAGGCCGCAGATGAAAAACATCAGCGGCCTCGAAGTAATGTGATAATTTTTTGCTAATTAATAGCTACACACAGGCCGCCGTAAATCAAAATGATTACAGCAGCAACAAACTGGGTGAGTGAACGTAGCTAAATATGTCATGTAATTCATACTAATAAACAGTACCTTTCAAATCAAGCCCTACCTTAAGCTTTGTACATGTGTTGATACATATCGTAAATGATTTACACCGTTAAGACAGGGCACGCCGTTAAGCAATTTTTCTATGCCCGAGTTAATTTATGTTGCTGTTATGCGTTTAACCAATATTAAGGGATGTGATTACGTTGGCAAAGTGTGAGGGTATGGTTGATTATAATGATTTAAATTCAATGATTTATAGTGGTTTTATGTATCGTAAATTTTTTGTGTTAATGCTCGCGACAGTCAGTTTCACTGGCTACACATCCCCACTGACTCCTTCTGGTGACGATTGGTTAAATCATGCAACTCAAGGCCTAGCACCTTATTGGATGATGGAGAGTGCACAAGGGATTCCTGTTGGAAATTTTCCGACCTTTCGTTGTGACGATGGCACCATACTGGACGCACAACATCCCTGTTCTGAATTGAATATGGGGTGGATAAGTCCGGACTTTAATCGCGAATATACACGAATGAAGTCGCGCCAAACTTACGCCTATGGAGTCCTTTTCCACCTCACTGGAGATAAGCAGGCATTAGAGCTTGCAAAGAAGGGCTCGTACTATTTGATTAACTATCTGCAAGATAAGCAAAATGGTGGTTTTGTTAGCTATACACAAAACGGTAAGCCAGGGCTTGATTGGCAACAGCGTACCTCTCAAGATCAAGCTTATGCATTAGTTGGTTTAGCGATGTATTACTATTTGACGCAAGACCCCAAGGTAGAACAAGTACTCATAAAACAGCAGGCATTCATTTTTGACAAATACCGCCTTAAAGATAATCGGGGGCTAGCATGGGTGTTAAAAGATGGTGATGGATACAGTACGAAACAGCGAGAACTCGTCGCTCAACTCGATCAAATTAACGGTTATTTATTACTTGTTGCCCCTTTACTTCCTGCACCCGTAGAAGCTAAATGGAAAGAGGATTTACGATGGCTAACACAGGTGCTGCTAGAAGATTATCACTCCAATGAAGAGCAGCGCTTTTATGGTGCTGTACATCATAAAGCGGTAATGATGCCGGACGCCAAACATAATGATTTTGGCCATACTATCAAGGCATACTGGATGACGTATTTAAGTGGGCGACTGCTTGATAATTCAGACTGGGTTCAGCGTGGGTTCAAGGGTATGAAGCACACCCTAAAACAAGCGCAGTACCAACAAAATTTCGAGGTGGTACAGCACTTATTCTCTGATGAACTGAAGTATCAATGGCAAGGTTCCTCAATACCAGCATGGAAATCCAGAGAATACTCTAATGGCAGCTCTTCGTGGGAGTGGGCTGAGTTAGATCAAGCAGCGATGACGGTTTCGCTTGTTGATGGGTCGATGAAAGATACGCTCAAATATACTCTACCTACATTTATGGATGCTTGGGTGGATCATGTTTATGGTGGTGTGGGGCTCAACCCGAAATCGACCAAAGCATTCCACTGGGGTAATGGCTACCATCAATTCGAGCACGCATTGATTGGTTACCTTTATGCCCAGCAAAGTGACGGAAAACCTGCCGAACTTTATTACGCGAGGCCAGAGAACAGTGCCATGCCACTCAACCCCTACTATTTTCAAGCCGATAGGGCAGAAAAACTGTCAGTAGACGGCCTAATTAAAAAGGTGCGATTTACGCGTATTCAACCATGATGCTCTTATAGTTAGAGTTTACCCAAGTAAGCCTGAGCACTAAATTGGTTTGCCCCAGAATAACTTAGCGACGCAGTTTTTTTCTGGGGTATGCTTACACTGTTTTCATATATGTTGGTTTTAGTATCTGTTAGTAATGCTATATTCTGATAAATGTAATATTTCGTTTATTGTTAAATTTAAATCCATGTGCAGTGAATGTAATGAATTATTGTGATTTAATTCACGTAAAGTCCTGTTGGTGGTGGTTGTTAATGATTATGTATAAATATTATTGTGATTATTATCATAAAAACAATACGCAAGGGTTTAAGTTATGAACCACTAAAGGTGATTGCTTTATTTAAATGGTTGCGTATTTCTATAATCTTAGTTTTTTCATTGTAAGAGAGTCGCAATGAATGTTGAATTCTACTAATCCCATTGGGTTATATTTGTTTTGTTTAATTGTTCCTTTGTGTCTAGCCACTAAAGGTTTGTTTGTTTTGCCTGTAAGCTATTGAAATGTAATTGGTATTACTGTGTTATTACTATCTTGATTTAATTGGTTGTGTAAGGGTGAAATCCACTTGTCTTATTTAAATCATTTTTCTGTAAAAAGTGGATCAAGTATAGTTACGAGATGAATTATTTCGCCTTTATGTTACCGCTAAGTGATGGTAGAAAGTGACGGGTCACTTTTGAAAGATAGCATTTTATTAATGTATAATATTTCTTTTGATATGTAAGTTATTATTTTGCAGCTTAACATCAATGATATATCTTGATCCTAGTGCTATCGGTTGGATATATGCCAAGTATGTACGTACCATATTAAATAATTGTGTCGACATTCTATGAGCCTTTTTAATTCCTGTTTGATGATGCTTAGTAATATAGCCTATGAGCAATTATTATGTATAATGATAATAATTGTTTTAAGTATGAGCCAAACTAATAATGAAATTACCTCCTTTGCGATCGCTACAATGCTTTGAAGCGGTGGCTCGTTTAAACAGCTTTTCAAAAGCGGCCGATCATCTAAATGTGACTCAGAGTGCGGTTAGTCATCAGGTCAAGTTGCTGGAAGAGTATCTAGGTGAAGCTATGTTTAATCGTCAGGGGCGCTCTTTCTCATTGACCGAGGTTGGTAAGTGTTATTTTGATGAGGTCAATCAGTCATTGGGTTCTTTATCGAATGTAAGCCAACAAATCCGAGAAGGTAAATCGGGTAAAATTCGCTTGGCGTTATACAGCTCACTGGCAGTAAAATGGTTGATTCCACGATTAGACGATTTACGTAAACAACATCCAGAAATTGAATTAACCTTGAATATGGTAGCAGACGAACCTGACTGCACCGATTCGGTCGCTGATTGCTTTATCACCGTGAATCCGCCGAAACGTAACTTCGTTAGCCAATTTCTATATGCTGAGCGCCTCTATCCAGTATGTGGACATAAGCTTTGGCAACAGATCAAAGATAAACCACTTCCCGATACGTTATGGCAGCATCCTTTGCTTTCGGTGCAATACTCGTCTTTTGGTGAAGATCTTGGTGAAGACTGGTTACGCTGGTCTAAGAGTGGAGGATTTGAATTACCGGAGCATGCCAAAATAAATCACTTTAGTCATATGTTGCTGGCTGTCGAAACGGCTCGCTATGTTCATGGTATTGCCTTGATTAACAATTACTTAATGACAGATCATGATCGTGAACATAATTTTGTTCGTATTCCTATGCATGAACTACTTACCGGCGATAGTTTTTATTTTGTTTACAAGAAAACACGGGAAAAACAACCTGCTATTGTAAAATTAGGCCGCTGGCTTAAACAACAGAGCTATGAGCAAGAATTTTCGATGCTACCGAGCGATTGAGTATGGCTGCATAGCCAACTTTCTTATGTATTTCTATATTATGGAATGTAGAAGTAATTATGTTCACAATTTCAGCTTGGGAGCGTAGCAGTCTGATTTATTGAGTCTTCAATGTGCATTTCAATTGTGTGTACACCAGACCTGCTATGGTGGGTTTAAACCGTCGAAGGTTCAGTTCTTGTACTCATTTGTTGATGACGATGATGCACAAGAAACCATTGATGACTTTTGGCAACAATTGTTGAAGCAGGTGAAGTGCCTAGAAGGATTACGGCGAGTGTAGAAGTGAAAGCGTTCATTAGTCTTACATTTTCGAGCTAAATGCGAAGTGAGGCAAAGATGAAACTTAAAGAGGCGTTGATAGCGTTAGGTATGACGAACCTGTGTCATGAGCATTAATATAATCCTCAACTCAGTTATTCTTATTGTTGTGTGAAATGGCCTAGTATCAAATATTCATCCACTTCTACCTGAATTGAGCTTCATCAATGCTGTTGGGATCATAGTGATTACTTATATTGTACGGGGTAAATTTTCTATAAAGGTGAGTCTTTCTAACTAACTTACAATTGCCCGTGCGACCTGAAGTCGTATGAAGCGTTGTTCACCACGACAAGAGTGAACCATCTGTATCACCAGATGACCCTAGGATCCTGAATAAAGTAGCGGATCTGACAATGTAACGAAACTCGGCCA
>NZ_PYMJ01000007.1 GCF_003025615.1 Photobacterium frigidiphilum
TTTGTATTAGAGTCTGCCATTGTGTTTCGTTGCGCGTTCTTTTCATTGTTATTTCCTTTTATGTGACTTGGAAATAACATAACTGAAATCAGAAATTAGATGAAGGTGTGTTTGGCCAGACGCTTACGCCTTACCCGAATGTTCTTGCTCTGTAAATTGACACCGTTCACTTAAAGTCAAACCTACCTCTGGTGAACGGTTACAGATTTTCTCTCTTATGGCAAATTGTTTAGGTCTTCAAGGGCTGACAGTATTCCGTTTATACCGGTATAAGTGGAAGTGATTAAGCCGGGTATAAGTGGGAAAGTTGGATTTGTCAGCGTTGGAATGGTTGAAAGAATACCAGAAAGTGCCCCTAAACCAATATTTCCACAGGTCAGTAGCCCACTTGATAGAGCTTTATTCATTATTAGAAGTGCCATCAGTCTCCGGCTACGTTCATCAGGAGTTAGCTTATTTCTATCTGGGGTTATATCCGGATCATCGTAGTTGATTTTTAAATATGATTCTAACTTCTTCTCATTAATACTATCTTTATTTATATCTAGTAGCATCTCCATTAAATCTTTTGATTCCGCAAACTCCACGAGCTCTTTGAGCTCATCTTTTGAAATGATTTGCGCATCAATTTCCGGAATGGAGTAACCTTCGAGAACTTTCTTAATATTTATTGATTGCTCAAGTAAAATTGTGGCTATTTCAGACTCTTTTACAATAACAGCCAACTCTAGACATACCTTAAAGGCATCGACAGTTTTTTTTATGTCAGATGGAGTAAGATCAGGATCGTCTATTTTTTTGCTGGCGCCTAGCTTTATTTTCTGACTTAGATCAATTAACTGGATATAGTCAATTTTCTTAAAAATGTCGGGATGATGTTCAAGTCTGTATTCTAGTTCCCATAATGCCTGTTTAGTTTCACTCATGTTGTTTTTCTCCGACATTTTGTTGATCAACTATTACTATTAAAACTAGCACGCCTCTTAGACTTAGCAATAAATATGATCAATTCTGGAGCCTGCGAGTCAAGGCTCCATCATGGAAACAAAAAATCTCTCAAGGTCGCCAAAATTAGAGAGTGAATTTTTGACTGGATGGTGCACGTTTATGGGAAAGTGAAACGACTATACACTAGGCAACATTCGTCGACATATTTGTTATATCTTTCTTAATCATGTCTGGCGTTACCGAAATACTGATTGATGTTGTAACCTTCGCAGTATCACATATTGTATTGCCCTGTGTATCCTCAGTGTGAGGCTCTTCAGTTTTTATCATCGACATTAAACGGGCAATAAAATCAAGATTAGTACTCAGGGCACATAAACTGTTCATGACAGTCTGTTCGCTATCTTCCAACCACTGATAACGTTTTACATACAAACGACGTTTGGTTTTCTTTAATGTCGTTGGATCTTTGCGCAATGGGTGAAGCGGTATCTTATAGAAATATTTGTTCAGTACTTCAGCACCATATTCTTCCCATAGATCATTGTAATCAAATGTCACCGATTTACGTTTTGAGCCCACATAACGCAACGCTTGGTAGATATGTGCTTTATTAGAGATCCCCTGAACCTCATCAACGTCTAGGCTTTTCGCCAACATCAACGCTATTTCTAACATCAACGCCTTGGTTCGTAAGCCATGCACCGAGCGCGTCAGCAACTTGATCACATCATTACGATCTTCAATATCATCACTTGGTCCTTGCACTGAACCAATATAAAAAATGGTTTTAGGCTGTGTCGACACATGGCAGCTTAATGAATAGATCGTACGATTTTGTGCATCTATTAGTTGCAAGCCTAAAGACCCTTCCCGGCTTCCACCAGCACATAACTTTACATGGTAAGAGCCACCTTTGGAGTCATCAAACGACAAAATGGTTAGGCCGATGTTTTCATAAATCTTTGATAAATTAGAGCCAAAAATATGCTGACAAAAATTAAAGTGATCTTGAATATGTGCTACACGCTCGGCGCGACTCCAATTAACACATAAGTACGGCTTTAAGGGTTTTTCTAAAATACGAGGATTAGATTTCAACACTGGTGATAACTTTTCATTATCAAATAATGCCATCATTGATTTCATCGTATTTGCATTCATTATCCCCCACAAACAGAAACGCGCATTCTTTTTAATTCTGCGCCATCCAGTACTACCTGGGTATAAATCGCCTGCAATTTTAGGCAACGCACGCAAATAACCGCTCTTCTTTTCAACCATTACATTCAAAATATCTAATCTTCTTTTGACAATTAAGGGCAAGTTACACATTGATGTTCACCTTGAATGAACCGTCACTGACTTAAACAATCAAGCCAGTAGTTATGCGAACTAACAACTCCTGAAAATTCTGTCAAAGTATACCGAACGATAATGCACGCTGTACAGTTAATTATGAACAGTGTGCAAATAATGGCCACTTAGTCGTTAAGTAGTACTTACGGAAAACTAATCATGAAGAGGGGGATACAAAAACGCCATTGATGATCGTTTAATAACGATAATCAATGGCGTAATAATCTATCGGTTTATATCTTACATAATGATAAGCAGGATAATATGTGAACGTTGGCAACTTTCACTGTTTATATACGTTGAAATTGATCCATCAAGCGCTTCATTGTTTCCAGGCGGTCCACCAGCATACGGGTATTCTCTACAGAATAATTACTGGTTTTTGACGTTGCGACCGTTAATTCGTTGATGTTTTCAACATTGCGTGAGATCTCATCACTAACACCCGCTTGTTCTTCCACCGCCGAAGCTATCTGATGGCTGCTATCTGTGACTAGATTAAGCATCTCGTTGATCTGCTCTAATAAGGTGCCCGTTTCTGCTGCCTGATCATTACATTTTTTCGACAATACACCGCCGCGTTCAACAGCATCGACAGCTTGGCTAGCCGTTTGTTGTAGCCGTGCAATCATCTGCTGAATTTCACCCGTTGATGATTGAGTTTTCTGCGCTAACGAACGCACTTCATCGGCGACCACCGCAAAGCCGCGTCCTGCATCACCAGCACGAGCCGCTTCAATCGCAGCGTTCAATGCCAATAAGTTAGTTTGATCGGCAATCGAGCCAATCACATCCATAATGCCTTCAATTTGTTTACTGCTATCCGATAATGCATTAATGACTTGCTTGGAGTTATCTAACTCTTGATGCAATGCATGTACAGAATTAATAGTCGTTTCAACACTCTGCTGCCCTTCTAACGACATCTGCTGTGCTTCAGAGGTAATCGTCGATGCTTGTGCTGCGCTTTCTGCCACTTCACGGATAGATGAAGACATTTGCCCCATCGCTACACTTACTTGCTCTGTTGCCGCCATTTGTTGTTCAAGATTGGTCTGCATTTGTTGCGTGTTACCAAACTCATCCTCAGCTGAAATAAGAATATCACCTGATGTTTCGCTGGCACGTCCAACAATGGCTCGCAGCTCTGCTTGGCGCATACGTAATGCTAACTCAACCACAGAGACATCATCTTTTTTACCAGTGTAGACATATTCCATTAATGGATTATCGTAAGCCTCTTTTGCCATATCCGTTAATTTTTTATAACGTTGATACAGCTGAACACTGATCCCAGTCGCTATGGCGATAACCAAAAGCATCGCGATAGAAATGATATTTACGCCAGACATCAATATTTGTACCATCGCCAATACAAAAGCGACAGAAAGAAGACATGGAATTAAAATGGTTTGTGCAAAGCGAGGGCGTGACGTGGTAGCCTTCTTGTCCGAGTTCAATTGCTTATAGAGTTGAGTTGCACGACTGACACTAGCCTGATCGGGTCGGCTGCGTACAGATTGAAACTCAACGACCTCGCCTTTGTCATTGGTGATCGGTGTTACAAATGCTGAAACCCAATAATAACTACCATTTTTACAACGATTCTTTACTACCCCCATCCAACTTTTACCCGACTTTATGTACTGCCATAGTTGAGCAAACGCCTGTTTCGGCATATCACTATGCCTGACTAAGTTATGCGCCTTTCCATCCATTTCCTCTATGTTATATCCCGCAACATCACAAAAATGCTGATTCGCATAAGTAATATTACTATCCGGATCTGTGGTTGATATCAGATTAATCCCTTCTGAATAATCAACTTCTTTATCCAACTCTTTATGTGTCATCTCTTTTGAAGATTTTGTCATTTTTTATCTCTTATTATTTTATATGCAACATCGTGATTATTAACTTAAAATATGCGATTACAATCACATATCCTCACCGTACCATTGCGAAGATGACAAAAAATTGACACTGGTTAGCATTTACAGAAGAAATATATGCTTTATCAATCAATCGTATAAAAAAAAGCCTGTGATACATGATCACAGGCTTTTTTTCTAAATACTCAACGTATTATTTTTGTTGTTTCATTACTCAGCAACCTATTGAAAATTAACGAATCAAATGCAACACGTTGCTAAGCAACTAGGTATTCAATGCTGTTTTTTTTAAACACATTCATACCATACACACGTTTTATGCGTGTTTTTTAAATGCTAAAAATACCGTTGATAATGGCGGTAGATCCAACGAAATGGATTGTGCCAAACCGTGTTTTTCTAACAACTGCGTTTTCACTGTTTGCTGTATTGGTGTACCGCTACCCCAATATTTTTCAGCATCAGTATTAAGCAATAATTCATACTCACCCTTTGCAGGTACACCCAAGGTGTAGCCTTCACGAGGAACAGGTGTGAAATTAGAAATAACGAGTACTTTATCGCCATTCAGTGCAAATCGCTCATGCGCTAACACACTGGTTTCAGCATCGTCTTGAACACGCCATTCAAACCCTTCAGGTGAACAATCGAGTTCATGTAATGCTGGCAAATCTTGGTACAAATGGTTCAAATCACTGACAAGCTTTTTCATGCCATAATGGCGAGGGTACTCTAACCAGTGCCATTCTAGTTGACCATCATGTGACCATTCGGCACTTTGAGCTATTTCAGCCCCCATGAAGTTCAGTTTCTTACCTGGCTGACCATACATGTAGCCCATGTATGTACGCAAATTAGCACTTTTTTGCCATTCATCGCCTGGCATTTTATCTAATAGCGAACCTTTACCGTAAACCACTTCATCGTGAGATAAAGACAGTACATAGTTCTCGCTAAATGCATAAATCAGCGGGAAGGTAATCGTATTATGATGGAATTTACGGTGCACAGGCTCTTCTTGAATATAAGAAAGGCTGTCGTGCATCCACCCCATATTCCACTTAAAGCCGAAGCCTAAACCGCCCATATCAGTAGGACGAGAAACACCAGAGAATGCCGTTGATTCTTCAGCAATGGTCATTGCATTTGGATAATGAGAATACACTTCTTCATTCATCCAACGTAGCAAGCTGATTGCATCGTAATTCTGGTTACCACCGTCGTGATTTGGAATCCACTGATCGTGCTCACGAGAATAATCGAGATACAACATTGATGCCACAGCATCAACACGCAAACCATCAATATGATAATGCTCGAGCCAGAACAGCGCATTCGATATTAGGAATCGACGCACATGATCGCGGCCGTAATCATAGATGTAGCTCTTCCAATCTTGATGCCAACCACGACGAGGATCTGGGTCGTTAAATAATGCTGTGCCATCAAAATTAGCAAGACCGTGATCATCTGAAGGGAAATGAGCCGGTACCCAATCAAGTACGACACCGATACCCGCCAAGTGGCATTGATCAACGAAGTATTTGAAATCATCAGGTGTACCAAATCGACTTGTTGGTGAGAACAAACCAATAGGTTGATAACCCCATGAACCATAGAACGGATGTTCTGAAACTGGCATTAATTCAAGGTGGGTATACCCCATCTCTGATAAATAAGGAATCAGCTGTTCTGCAAGTTCACGATATGTTAGAAAATCACCCTGCTCATTTCTACGCCATGAGCCCGCGTGAAGCTCATAAAAAGACAATGCTTCTTGATGCTTCACACTAACAGGACGTGTTTGCCATGCTTTATCTTGCCATTGGTAACGAGACTGATCGTAAACGATAGAGGTAAAAGATGGGTACTGTTCTGATGAATAGCCCCAAGGATCAGCTTTATGCGGTAAGCTATTTCCTGAACTATCTTTTAATTCAAATTTATATTGAGTGCCATCTTCTAAATCTGGAATAAATAAGCCCCACAGGCCATCATCCAAACGTTGCATAGGGTGACGACGGCCATCCCAAGCATTGAATTCACCAATAACACTGACTGCTGATGCATTCGGTGCATAAGTAAGAAAACGTACACCAGATATTGGCTGACCACCTTTATTAAGGGAGAGTAACTGTGCACCCATCTCGCTATGCATTTTCGATGGCGATACTAGTGCATCACCTGAAGGCATAAACCCATGAAACTGGTACGGGTCATGAATTGTTTGCTCGCCAGTCGGCCAGCTTATATGTAGCTTATATACTGCAGCGGTAAGATCCATCTTACTTGTTAAAACGAAACCACTTTCACCTTCGCGTGTAAGAGGAAATTTCTCGCCATTTTCAATTTCAACTGCCACAGAAACAGCGCCAGGCATCCACACACGAAGTGCGATGCCAGTCGACAGATACTGTGGACCTAAAAACGAAAACGGGTCCGAAAAAGCAGCCCTTTCGAGCTGCATATATTCCTTTTCACTGCGTGTCACTTTGATCGTGTCCAACGCACTACTCCTGATTATTTTTTCTGGCTTGCTTTTCCTCGTGCGTCTGTTAAACGACGAGTTAGATCAATAATATCTTGACGTGTAAATAAATCGTCTAATGTTGTAGAAAGCTTACGACGCCAGTTAGGGTATTCATCAACTGTACCAGGAATGTTGACTGGCTTATCCATTTCCAACCAGTCTTCCAATTGTAGGCTCAGCAATGCACTCGAACTAGCAGCCAAATGCATCTGCATACCTTCACTAAGGCGCAGATCCATTGGAACATAACTCGCATCGTGACCTACCCCTTCAGGAAGATAACCATGCCAGTCTAAACTATCAAGGATTTTTTGCTTACTTTCAGCACGACTTGCAAATAATCCCGCAAGTTGATCTTTATTTGGATAAAGCCCTAATTCTTCACCCAATTTTAAGTCATCACAGTGCCAGAAACCACGAAGTGTTGGCATATCATGCGTACATAATGCCGCCATAGATTGTGATGGATAATGAGACGGAGAATAGAAACCACCATCTTCAGCTGTTTCGAAAAAGAATACTTTGTATGAGTGAATACCAGCAGTAGACAGTTTACCAATAATTTCATCTGGCACTGTACCCAAGTCTTCACCGATGACGGTACACTGAAAACGGTGACTCTCTAATGCTAAGATTGCCATCATGTCATCTACTGGGTAGTACATGTAAGCACCTTGTGTTGCTAATTCACCTTTCGGAATCCACCAAAGGCGTAACAAGCCTAAAACGTGGTCAATTCGTAGTGCACCACAGTTACGCATATTTGCACGTAATAACTGGATGTAAGGTTCGTAAGCTGTTTCTTTTAATGCTTCAGGGTTTAGCGGTGGTAAACCCCAGTTTTGACCCAATGGACCCAAAATATCAGGTGGCGCGCCAACACTAACATCTTGACAAAGCGCACCATGGTCAGCCCATGTTTCAGCTCCAGAATCACAAACGCCAACCGCAAGGTCACGGTATAGACCCATTGCCATGCCTTTCTCTTCAGCTAACTCATTCACTTCAGCAAGCTGAGTGTCTGCTAGCCATTGTAAGTACATGTACAACTTAACTTGCTTAGCGTTATCTTTGATGTAAATTTTCACTGCTGCATTATCGAAATGACGATACTCTTCAGGGAATACAGGCCAGCCCCAAGTATTGTCATCTTTCTTCTTAAGATCAGCATGCAATGCATCAAATGCTGCTTGATGAAGTAAGCTATCGCCGCCCTCTTCAACAAACTGTAAGAATTGTTTTGCACGTTGTGTATTATTATCTAAGTGACGCTCACTAAAAGTATCAAATAGTAACGGAAGTACTGCCATCTTTAAGCAAGACACTTCGCTGTAATTCACCCAATTAGTATTACGCGCTTCCACTAAACGTTGTTGGAATTGTGCACTACCAACAAGTTGTTGAGCTGCATCACATTGTGCAAACTCAGACACAGAGCTAACGTCAATGTACATTAAGTTTAACCAACGTCGTGAAGACGGGCTATATGGGCTTGCACCTTCTGGGTTCGCAGGGAAGAGTGAGTGAACTGGGTTAAGGCCCACAAAATCACCACCTCGAGCCGCAATATCAGCAACTAATTGTTTTAGATCGCCAAAGTCACCAATACCCCAGTTATAGTTGGTGCGAACAGAATAAAGCTGAACACTGGTGCCCCAAAGTTTCTTATCATCCAACAGCGCTTGCTGCTTATAACAAGACGTTGGAGTTACGATCAATGTCATTTCAAATGGAGACTTACGGCGTTTGCGGAATACTTCTAATTTATGGTAGCCCCACGCCAAGTCATCAGGTAATGCAAAGACAAGTGGACCGCCATTTTCACGATCATCAGAAATAAGTTGAGACTGTAACCAACCTTCCATTACTACACCTTGTTCGGTAGTAAGTTTCCAGCTGAAATCACTTGTTCGAGCACTTACGCCAAGGTGTAGCGTAATGTGCATGGGTTCGCCATTACGAACAACCTTAACAGGTGCTAATACATCTGGACGCTGTCTTTTTAGCGCAGATTCCATTAATGCATCATCATTTTTGGTGTCATAGCCAAGCGCAGATAATAAACGACGTAGGGTCTCGTTTTCTACTTGAGCTTCATCACCCCAAGCACTTACATAGCTGTCAGCTAGGCCAGCCATTTCAGCAACTTGTTTTAATACTTGATCATCTTTCATCGTTCTCTCCGATAGCGATCTTAATGCCGCTACGATGTTTAATTTGCTGATACCAATACAGAGTGGCGCTTAACTTCCAAATATCGATGCCTTTATTTGCTAACTAGCAACTGCCATCAACAAGCAAGAAAGTTAATGATTACGACAAGTGCCAATGACGGCACTTGTCGTTTAAAGCAGTTATTTAACTGAGACTGCTTTTAATTTCCAGATATTATTAACATAGTCACGGATACTACGGTCTGAACTGAATTTACCAACAAGTGCTGTATTCAAAATCGTTTTACGTGCCCATGTTGCTTGATCACGGTATTCCGCATCAATTTTTTCATGTGCTTTTACGTAGTCTGCGAAATCAGCAAGCACTAAGTATGGGTCACCACCATCCAGTAAGTTTTGGCGAATTGCCGATAACTGGCCAGGATTACCTGGGGTAAATTCGTCGGTATTCAATAAATCTAGCGACGCACGTAGAAGGCTATCAGCGTGGTAATAACGGTAAGGGTCGTGACCCTCTTCTTTTTGTTTAAGAACTTCATCTACCAGTAAACCGAAGATAAAGATGTTTTCGTCGCCCACTTCTTCGCGGATCTCAACGTTCGCACCGTCCATCGTACCGATAGTTAGTGCACCGTTAAGTGCAAGCTTCATGTTACCTGTACCCGACGCTTCTAGACCTGCTGTTGAAATCTGTTCAGACACGTCAGCCGCAGGAATAATGATTTCCGCAAGGCTTACACGGTAATCAGGTACGAATACAACTTTCAGCTTACCGCCAAGGCGAGGATCGTTATTTACTTTGTCTGCAACTTTGTTAATTGCAAAAATAATATCTTTTGCTAATGCATAACCCGGTGCTGCTTTCGCAGCAAAGATAAACACACGTGGGTGCATATCAAACGTAGGTTCATTCAGCAAACGATGGTAAAGCGATAGAATATGAAGCAAATTCAAATGCTGACGCTTATATTCGTGTAGACGTTTAATTTGAACATCAAAGATTGCATTAGTATCAAGCTCGATACCCATGTTGTCTTGAACCCAATCAGCAAAACGTTGCTTGTTGTCTTTCTTCACTGCTAGGTAACGCTTCTGGAATTTCTTATCTTCCGCAAATTTAGCTAAACCAGACAACTGCTCAAGTTTTGCAGGCCATTCTGTACCGATTTTTTCATTCACTAACTCAGTAAGACCTGGGTTACAGAACTTTAACCAACGACGTGGTGTAACACCGTTTGTAACGTTATGAAGACGACCTGGGAATAGTTCGTTGAATTCAGGGAATAAATCGCGTTTAACTAACTCTGAGTGCAGAGCCGCTACGCCATTAACAGCGTAAGTACTGACCACACACAAGTTTGCCATACGAACCATACGCTGCTGGCCTTCTTCAATAATAGAAAGCTTACGTTTGATTTCGTTGTTACCAGGCCACTTCTCTTCAACCAACGTCATGAAACGGTGGTTAATTTCGAAAATAATTTCCATATGACGCGGAAGCATGTCTGCGATTAGAGACTCGCTCCATCTTTCCAGTGCTTCAGGCAATAATGTGTGGTTAGTGTAAGCAAATACTTTCGATGAAATTGCCCATGCCGCATCCCAACCTAATTTGTGCTCATCAATAAGGATGCGCATTAGTTCAGGAATCGCAATTGTTGGGTGAGTATCATTTAGCTGAATAGATTCAAGTTTCGCAAGATCTTCAATTTTGTTACCAGCTGCAAAATGGCGACGAAGAATATCTGCTATAGAACATGCGCAATGGAAATACTGCTGCATTAAGCGCAATGTTTTACCCTGATCATGATTGTCATTTGGGTAAAGCACTTTTGTTACGTTACCAGCTTCTAATTGGCCGTATTGTGCGCCAACGTAATCGCCATCGTTAAAGCGAGCTAGATTGAATGGCGCTGGTGAACGACATTCCCATAAACGCAGAGGGTAAACGCTCTTATTGTCGTAACCAACAATAGGAAGATCCCATGCAACACCTTCAACGGTCATTGCTGGAACCCAACGGCGACAACTAGTGCCCGCTTTATCTGTGTATGTTTCAACTGAACCAAACAAACCAACAGTTTGGCCGAGTTCAGGGCGAACAACTTCCCAAGGGTAACCCTCAATACCGCGCCACGCATCTGGCACTTCTACTTGATGTCCACCTTCAAAAGATTGGCTAAATAAACCGTATTCATAATGAAGACCGTAACCAACTGCAGGGTATTCTTGCGCTGCTAAAGAATCCATAAAACATGCAGCTAGACGGCCAAGACCACCATTACCTAATGCGGGGTCGCGTTCTTCTTCAAGTAAATCTGTTAAGTTAAGCCCTAGCTCTTCTACTGCCGCGCTCACTTCTTCGTATAACCCCATGCTGATAAGGTTGTTACCAGTAAGGCGACCAATCAAGAATTCTAAAGAAAGGTAATTAACACTACGTACATTTTGTTCTGCAAGTTGCTTTTCCGTTTCTAGCAGGCTGCCGGTGCTGATCTCAGCTAATGCTTTGCCGACTGCTAGATACCAGCTTCGTGAGTCTGCTGTCTCTGGCGTTTTCGCATAAGTAGTCACTAAGTGTTTTTCTACTGATGCTTTAAATAAAGCTTTATCAAATTGTTGTGTTTGACCACGTGTAGTCATGGTTCATTCTCTCTCTAGGATTATTTCAACTGGAATCTATGTTGCCTGTGTTTATTCATAAAAACATCCTCCTAACTTTGGGGTATGAGGGATGAGTAGAAGGGGCGTAGGTAATCTTAACGGGTATTTTTTGTGACGCTCTCCATAAAAATAGGGTGTAGATGAATAATCACAAGCTAACCATGCAACCTAGTTCACACTTATGAATGAAACACTCATGTGCAACTACCCTCTTAATTTTTCATGTCAGACGCACATTATGTGAAGTGGTTCATATTTTTAGGGATGAGAGACAATAGAAGGACGCTTTAAACCCATGAGAAAGGTAAAGTTATGGTTAGGATCAAATATTGTAGTAGCCATTTACTGCATGATTTTGATTAGCAAGTAGCATAAATCACATACTTACTATTCCTTTGTAACCAAAGGAAGATTTCAAATCGGATCTTGAACCCTTATAAAAGACGTAAAGAATACTATGTGGATACCTTCGAAACTTACTCGACCAGCACGCCTTCATAACGCAATTCTTCGTTCTCGATTGCTGGAAAGCCTCGATCAAGCGCCTTATTATCGCCTTGTTCTTTTTCGTTCGCCTGCCGGTTACGGTAAAACAACAATGGCCGCGCAGTGGTTGAATAAACACTCACATACTGGATGGTTTAACGTTGATGAAAGTGATAACGATACCTTTAGGTTTGCAAACTATTTACTGCAATCCATTAATAAAGCAACAAACAATGCCTGCTTAAAAACCCAAGCAATGGCAGAACGCCGCCAATTTGCGTGTTTAACAACGCTCTTTAGTGAATTATTTGGTGAATTATCAGATTATGATGAACAAACATATTTAGTTCTTGATGATTACCATGTGATCAATAATGAAGAGATCCATGAAGGTATGCGCTTTTTCCTCAAGCACATGCCAGATTGCGTCACATTAGTGGTTACCAGCCGTACACAACCGCCACTCGGCACTGCAAATTTACGAGTACGCGATTTACTGATTGAGGTGGATAACCATTTACTGGCTTTTGATCAAGAAGAGACCGAACGCTTTTTTCACAAGCGAGTCTCTTCAGAGATTGAAACAACAGTACTCAATTCACTACGAGAACAAGTCGAAGGTTGGCCATCAGCTTTACAACTTATCGCACTGCATGCACAACAAAAACCGAATAACCTGGCGGAGTCTGCCCTTTCAATGGCAAACTTTAACCGCGGGCATTTGTGGGACTACCTAGCAGAAGAAGTCTTTGACCAATTAGATCGTGAAACCCAGCAATTTTTATTACAGTGTTCAGTATTAGATATTTTCAATGCTGAATTAGTGTCTGACTTAACGGGTCGTAGCGATGCTCTCTCTATGTTGGAATCACTCAACCGCTTTGGTTTATTCTTAAATACACTTGAAGGTGCTGATAACTGGTATCGCTTCCATAACCTTTTCGCTGAATTTTTACGCCACCAGCGCTACTCTCAAATTCCACAACAACGAACAGAGTTACACAACAATGCCGCAAAAGCATGGCTAAAACAAAACCGTCCACAACAAGCTTTAATGCATGCAATGAAAAGTAAAAATGAAGATCTCACCATAGAGATCCTGACTGATTACGGCTGGAATATGTACCATCACGGAGAATTAAAACTCTTAGAAGATTCCATTTCTGCACTTAGTACTGAAAAACTATTCAGCGCACCGCGCCTTACCTTATTACGCGCTTGGCTAGCACAAAGTCAGCACCGCTATGATGATGTTGGTGAGTTAATCGCTGAATCTGAAGAAGAAATGAAACAACGTAATTTGGTGTTAGACGATGGATTACAAGGTGAGTTTAATGCACTTCGTGCTCAAGTTGCCATCAACCAAAGTAAACCAGTAGATGCATTAGTGTTATCTGAACAAGCATTAGGACAGTTGCCTTCAACAACATACCGAAGTCGCATTGTTGCCACCTCTGTTGTAGGTGAAGTACACCACTGTTTAGGTAATCTCAGCCGTGCATTGCCGATGATGCAGCAAACAGAAAAAATGGCACGTCAGTACCATGTATATCATCAAGCCCTGTGGGCTCTATTGCAACAAAGTGAAATTCTCGTCGCTCAAGGTTATGTTCAAGCTGCGTTTGAATTACTCGACCAAGCCTATCGCCTAGTAAAAGAGCAACATCTACAACAAGTTCCTCTTCATGAATTTCTGTTACGCCTACGCGCTCAGATTTTATGGTGCTGGAACCGACTCGATGAAGCAGAAGAATGTGCCCATAAGAGCTTAGAAGTACTCGCACCCTTTGATGACACCAAGTCATTGCATGCTTACTCAATGCTGGCGCGTATTGCACTTAGTCGTGGTGAGATAGATAAAGCAGCACGTTATTTAGAATTGTGTAACAGCTTAATGGAACGCGCTGATTATCATATTGACTGGCGTGCAAACACCGATTTGTCTAACCTTTTTTACTGGCAGATAAAAGGTGAAAAAGACAATATCGCTAACTGGTTGCATCAAGCTGAACGTCCTGATAGCGCTTGTAACCACTTCCAGCAATTACAATGGCGAAACATCGCCCGTGCCTGCATCATTTTAGAAGACTACCATCAAGCAGAAGAAATCTTCGCTATGCTTGAGGATAATTGTAAAGCACACAGCTTAATAACGGATAGTAATCGTAACCTTGTTATACAATCCATTCTGTGTAAAAAACAAGGCCAACGCAAAATTGCTCTTGAACACCTAAAACAAGCATTAACCTTGACGAACAGTACTGGCATGATCGGTAACTTTCTGTGTGATGCAAATGAAATTTGTGATTTACTACAAGAGTTGGTTGATACTAAACAGTTGAATGAATTAGAACTTCATCGAGTACAGCAACTTCTTCGTGAAATGACCAGCAAAGAACGTAACCGTTCAGTACACTTTGATGAAAACTTTGTCGAAAAGCTTCTAAACCTTCCTGATGTACCAGAGCTGATTCGTACAAGCCCACTGACTCAACGTGAATGGCAAGTGCTTGGCTTAATTTACGCAGGTTTTAGCAACGAACAAATTGCATCTGAACTCGATGTTGCTTCTACAACGATCAAAACACATATTCGTAATTTGTATCAAAAATTGAATATTGCAAATCGCCAGCAAGCAATAGATACAGCAGAGAACTTACTTAAACTAATGGGCTTTTAAAGAAAGCTATACACTATAAGTCCATTCAGCGAGTGTTTGAGAGTATAATTCTCATGCACTCGCCCATTAACCGGTTAAGGATAACCAATGATTGAATGGATGAAAGATCGCATCTGGTACATCGATATGCCGCTTAAAGTAAATGGCATACCTGTGGGCAGTCGTATGACGGTGATCAGGCTAGAAAATGATAAACTTCTGATTCATTCTCCGGTTCAACTTACCACTCATCTGCAATTAGAGTTAACTAAATTAGGGAAAATTCAAGCAATCGTCACACCCAATATGAATCATCATTTGTTTTTATCAGAATGGTGGCTCGCCTACCCTGATGCGTATTTTTTCGCCCCACCAGGCTTACAACAAAAAAGAACTGATTTAGTATTCGATGACGCATTAGGCGCAACAACACCTGAGTTATGGCGAAATCAATTACTCCAAACGATTTTACGTGGCAGCGATTCAATGGAAGAAATTGTATTCTGTGATCCACAATCTAAAACATTAATCGTTGGCGATACATTGGCGTGGCTACACAATAGCTATAACCCACTCACACTGACACTAGCCTTCATTAATGGATGTTATTACCGCCCTGCTATGCCTTTATATTGGCGATTATCATTCAAAGATAAGACCCGCTTACGCCAATCTATTCAAGAAATTCTTACATGGCCTTTCGATCGTATAATCTTATCTCACGGATTAGTTATTCCAGAGAATGGTAAAAAAATATTTTCTGATGCCTTTCACTGGGTACTTCAAGGCAAATAGTTCTAATTATTGATATCTACATTAACGAAAACATGCAGCTTACCCGCATAACTGCATGTTCAATAACCCACCAATAAAAAACACCGTACAAATAGTTATTGCACAATGTTTTTTATGGGAGTAATATCCTCACCATTGAAAACATAAGAACAACATTAAGTAAATAATATGTTGTCATAAATATAATTAGGATTATAAATAATGAACAAATTCATGCTGCTTCCCCTTGCAACTCTTTTAGCGACAACTTTTACTGCACAAGCGGAAACGACTGAAACAACACAACAAAACCTGACACAAAACTTCAGCTACGTTTCAGGTGGTTTACAGATTTCGACTTATAATCATGATCTTAAATCATCACGATTGGGCAAAACGGACAATACTGCTGGTATGTATTTACGTGGTAGCTGGAACTTCACTGACAACTTCTTCGTGGAAACACGTGGTGATGCAACCGTTAAAGATGATCTAACTATCTCTAACAGCGTACTAGGCTTAGGTTACTTCCACCCAATCAATAACGACTTAACCGTATACGGTTTGGCTGGTTTCTCTAGTACATTAAACGAATTAGAATTATCTAATACATCTAATGTTTCTCACGTACGCCGCGTTGATGATTCAGGTATTACAGGTGAAATCGGTGCGCGTTACCAGCTAATGAGCAAGTGGACTGTTGAGCCAGCGGTACGTGTTGCTGATTACGACAAAGCAATGTACGAAGTTCGCCTTGGCAACAACATTAAAGTATCTGACCATATGAGCATTGAAGCAAACCTAATGCACCGCGATTATGATGTACGCAAAGAAATGAGCTACCAGCTAGGTGCTCGTTACAGCTTCTAATACAGAACCTGTCACTTTCTTTAAAAACGGCTTAACATCTTGATGTTAAGCCGTTTTTGTTTTTTCAATTTGAATCAATCCATTTGTATGATGTAAATCAATTTAGCGTTAATCCTCTAGGCGTATATTTAACACCACAAGGAATGGGTAGAAATAAATCATCACCCATAAATATGCACCACATTTACAGGAGTATTATAAATGGACGCTTCCAAAGTATATTTACGTGATTTTCTTGGGTTGATTCTCGTTATTCTCTCGGTTCTCGCACTACTAGGCGCTATTTTCGATGTTCTTGCCGTATTGAATTACGTATCTGATGAAAAAGCACGGGCCTCAGTCTACCTCCATGAATCGCTACCGTTATTAATCTGTATATTGCCAACATTCATTATTGCTAAAATCATTAATCGACCATCGTGGATTATTGGCAGTGAAGACTACCGCCTAATGATGGCAAAAAAGATTCATTAGGTGCAGCTCTACCTAGGGCGTGTATTTAAAGGGAAGTTATAGAACGTGGGCAATCAAAGTATGAAAACATTGAATGCATCCAATACACATCCCATCGTGTTAATTCGTGGATTATTACGTGAACAGCGACATTGGGGGGATTTTCTAAATCAACTCATTACGCAATTCCCTAATCGCCAAATAATCTGTGTCGATTTAGCTGGCAATGGAAAGCGTCATAAACTGCAATCACCCAACAATATTCCAGCAATGGTGCAAGATTTACGTATTAAATTACACCTAAAGCTTACTACTGATACCCCCGTTGACTTGATTGCTCTTTCAATGGGAGGGATGATTGCAATTAGCTGGATGACGCTTTTTCCTGCTGAAATACGCTCTGCCATTTTAATGAATACCAGCGTACGACCACTGTCTCCGTTTTATCAACGCTTGAACTGGCGACAATACCTAACCATTGTTCGTATGCTATTAAGTCAATCAGAACAACAAGAAACGTTAATATTCAACATGACATCGAACCAACCAATACAAGCGAAAGTCATTGAAAATTGGACACAATGGAAAAACGAGTGCCCTATAACAGCAAAAAATGCATTCAATCAACTGTATGCATCCGCTATGTTCCGCTTTACTGATAAACCTAAACAACCAGTCATGTTACTTGGATCATCAAACGATCGCCTAGTCAGCCATCAATGCAGCAAGGCACTTTCTAAACATGCTGAGTGGCCATTAATTAGCCACTCTACGGCAGGACATGATCTCACTTTAGATGAACCAGAATGGGTGAGTAAACAAGCTGCCGCGTTTTATGCGCGATTGCCTAAATAGTTTCGATTCTTGGTTTATATAATTAGCTTTAACCGCCAAACCCGACTTGCTCAATATTGAGCATCTCAACGGAACCGTATTTACTCACAAACGGTTGAAGTTCTGCAGCTTGGCCTATCATCACAAACTGTAAGTTTTTATTCGGGAAATATTGGTTAACTAGGCTTTGCGTTTCATCAAGCGTCAGAGAATCGATCTGATTTTCAAAGTTGTTAATATAACTTTCGTTAATACTGTAAACGTACATATCACCTAACATATCAGCCAATTGCTCCGACGTTTCATAACGTGGTGGAAACTGACCTTTCAAATAGGCTTTTGCTGAATCAAGTGTTTCCTGATCGACCCCTTTTTCCCATAGGCGTTCATACGTTGCTATTGCTAAATCAACCGCTTGTTCTGTTGTTGACGTTTGCGTGAACGAACTAATTGAAAATAAACCCGATTGAGACCAAGCACTAAAGCCAGAACCAGCCCCGTAAGTTAATCCTGAATTTACTCGCAATTCATCGTTAAGCCATGATGTAAAACGCCCACCTAAAATGGTATTAACTAATTGAATGCCAATATAATCGGGATTGTCTTTCGCTATACCGACCCCACCAAAAATAAACGTGGTTTCAGTTGCGTTGGCTTTATTGACCACCAGCACTCGACTCTTATCCATTACTGGAACAGCATAATTTAAATCAAGTTGCGGAACAGGTTGGGTATTATTCCAATCTGCAAATAAGGCTTCTAATTCAAGCTTCATCAAGTTGGAGTTGAAATCACCTACCACGGTAATCGCTGTATTGACTGGCTGGTAATAAGAGTTATGGAACGTGGCTAATTGTTTAGGCGTAATGGCCGCTATTGACTGTTGATCACCCTCTACAGGGTTGGCATATGCATGTTTATCAAACACAAACTTTGAGTAATAACCCCGAATAACCTTATTTGGGCTTTCTTTTTGCTGCGCCAATAACTCTACATTCTGTTTTTGAAATTTAGCAAATTCTTTCGCATTAAAGGTCGGCTCAGTCAGTACCGATTTAATCACATCAAACATGACATCTGCATCTTTCGCAAGAAAGTCGGCATTGATATAGCTCGATTCTTTATTCGATCCCGCTTCAAAACCGGCTCCGATATTATCGGTAACCTGCTCTAACTGCACTTTGTTATATTTCTTAGAACCCAATAACAAGCCTTCCGCTGTCATTGAAGCTAAGCCAGAAATAGGATCGTTCACTGAACCCGCTTTAACAATCGCTTTCACAGTAATAACAGGAATATCATGTTTTTCTAGCAAATAAACGGTCATGCCATTTGCAAGTACTGCTTTCTTGTATTCGGGAAAAGAAAACTGCCCTTTTTTCACCGTACCACCCTTCTTTTCAACAATTAGTAAGCTATCGCCTCTAGCTCCAGCTAAACGTTCGGTATCTGTTTTATCTTCAAAACCCAAAAATTGTGGCGTTGGCTTTATACCACTTACACTAACCACACTTGAAGCCTTATCATCGTTCGATGTTGCCGAAGAATCCATTATTACGCCTACCTTTCCCGCGGGGTTGTTTGTTTCAAAAGCGGTATTCGGTGCTATCGAATCAGATGCTGTTTTACTAAAAATCGCTGTTTTCTGCTCAGTTACCGCAATCGTCTGCTCCATCGTTCCTTCATTGGCTGCCGCTTGCATAGTGGTATTATTAGCGCTTGGTGGAATGGTACAGGCGACAAGTGCCAAGCTAAAAGCGACTAAAATAGGTAATTTTATCGTCATTAGTTTCACTCCTCTACTGTTCAGTGGCATCTAACACACCAACAGTGCGGTTAGATTGTCGAAAGTAAATATGGGCAACACGTTTGATATCGTCTACTGTCACGTTTTCAAATTCGCTAGGGGCATCAAATAAGGCTTTATAGCTACCAAAATATAACTCGTACGTACCAATCGTGTTTGATTTTCCATCGATAGTTTCAAGCTCTCGATAAAAATCCATTAGCTTCATGTTTTTCGCTTTAGTGAGCTCTTGTTCAGTTACACCTTTTTTAATCACGTCATCTAGCTGCGTAATAAAGGCTTTTTCTAGTTCATCTGAACTTGTACCTTCGCTCGCCACCAAATAGAAATAAAACAGATTTGGATCAATCGACATTGGCATATGAGTATCAGCAGAAATTGCTAACCCTTTATCGACAATATTACGCTCTAACCGTGAACTTCCTCCCCAACCTAAAATAGACTCGAGTAAAGATAGCGCGTAATAGTCTTGGTGTGTGGTTTGCGGTACATGATACGCCAACATAATATTTGGCGTGGTAACAGAGCTTTTTTGAACATAAACGCGGCGTTCACCTTTTTGCGCAGGCTCAATTGCCGTTACTTTACGAGGCTCGGGCTGAGAAGGGATCGGTGTGAAATATTCTTCTGCCAGTGTTTTAATTTCATCAAACTCAACAGCGCCCGTAATCACCACAAAGGCATTATTCGGCGCGTAATACGTTTTATGATATTTAACTAAATCATCCAGCGTCCAATTTAAAATATCAGATTCATGACCAATAACGGACCAGCTATAAGGATGAACCCGGAATGCAGCCGCTTTAACCTCTTCATTTAGCACCCGCCAATTTGAATTTTCTAAACCTGTTCGACGTTCAGACATCACAACATCGCGTTCGCTTTCTAGCATTTCTGCATTGATATCTAAATGAGCAATACGATCAGCTTCTAAATCAAAAATTTTCTCGACCGAACTAGAAGGGAACCAATTGGTGTATACCGTGGTATTTTCAGTGGTATAAGCATTGTTTGCACCACCAGCAGATTCCATTACACGATCAAACATTTTCGGCCCGTATTTCTTTGCCCCATTAAACATCATATGTTCAAAGAAATGGGACAAACCCGTAATGCCAAGTGCTTCGTTACGTGAACCAACTTTCCAGAATAAATACATATTAGCATTGGGGATTGTGTAATCCTCTACCACTAATATTTTCATTCCATTTTCTAGGGTAAGGGTTTTTACATCTTCTACTTTCATTGCTTGTGCGACTCCCGTCATGCCAAGGCAAAGGGCGATCGCTAAGAGCAAACGCTTCATATCGACTCCTTGATACTAGAATTAACAACGTTATATATTGCCGTATTTTTATACGATCGTTTTAATTTATTGAATTGGTGCCACTCAATAAACATAGTGAAAATAGACACATCTCGCTAACTATTAATAAAAATATTCATTAAGACCGACACGAGCAGTTTTTGTGAGCACGTTTAAAACAAGGTTACAACGTCACACTATCATTAGTAAAAGTGTCACGTAACAACTGTATCATCGCACGGGTTTTCTCTGGTAAATATTCCCGTGAAGGATAAATTAATGTGAGCTTAATTTCAGGAAAACGTTCGCCAGATAATACATTAACTAGCTCACCCGCAGTGACGGCTTCCCGAACCAGTATTGTCGGCAATAACGCAATACCATGAGCTGATTTCGCCATGTGGTGTATTAAACGTAAATCATCAGAACACAATCGAATCGTTAAGCCATCAGCCAATGCGGTCGAATTATACCTGCTCACTAAAATACGGTGGTCCATTAAATTCGCAAGATCTTTAGGTGCACCATGTGTAGCAATATAATCGGGTGAAGCCACTAAGCAGCAAGGAAATGGCAATAAGGTTTGCTGAACATAATCTTCATTAATAACCTTCAGAATATTAGGCAATAACTGTAGATCGACATTATCTCGCTTCAAGTCGATACTTTCTTGGCAGTGCTGTATTTCTAGTAATACATTAGGAAAACGGACTGCATATTTATCAATCAGCTCAGCAAACATGCTAGACGTAATTAACGCCGCAGGCACCGCTATTCGCAATACACCTTGCAACTCTTTTTGTCGGTTTTCAAGCAAGTTTACCGCTTGATTAGCCATTGTTAGAGGCTGATTCACTTGCTCGTACAGTAAACGTCCATTTTCTGTTAACTCGATATGCCGAGTAGTTCGAATTAACAGTTGACTGCCAAGCGCTTTTTCTAATTCTTGTAACCTTCGGCTCACTTTTGAACGTTGTAACGAATATGCCTTGGCAGCGGCACTTATTCCGCCATGCCTTACTGTTAAAACAAACAGATAAAGATCATCCATGCTTACTTTCATTGTCTCACCAATAGGTCGCAAATGTTATATTTGTCATTCTATTTAATCTAATCAACAATTTCTATAATAGAACCTTATTTATCGACATTTGGACATTCCATGCAAACTGCTGAATTAAAATTTCGCCGCTGGATGCAAAGCCTCATCATTCTTTTTATTCTTTTCGCCGGCTACATCGTGGTTGCAGATAGGCATGCTCCCTTAACGACAGAAAGTCGCGTTCAAGGTTATGTTATTCAGATTGCACCAGAAGTCACAGGTACTGTTACAGATGTACAAGTCGGTAATAATCAAGCAGTAAAAAAAGGGACGCCTCTTTTTACTATTGATACAAGTCGATATACGTTGGCAGTTGAAAAAGCTGAAGTCGCCCTTAAACAGGCTCATGAACAAGAAAGTGCCTTGTACGCAAAAGTGAGCTCAGGTAAGGCAAAAGTGGCGACAACTCAGGCGTCTTATAATAATGCGCGTAGTGAGTATCAGCGTATTAAAAAATTAGCACAGCAAAAACTGGTCTCAGCGTCAATGCTAGATAACGCGTTAGCAAATAACAGTGTGGCTTTATCTAACCTTCATGCAGCGCAACAAGACTTACTTTCATTACAAGTGCAACTAGGCATAACCCCCGGAGAAAGTAGTATGGTTCACGCTGCTGAAAACGCCCTTGAGCAAGCGAATCTCAACTTATCACACACCCAAGTTAATGCGCCTAGTGATGGCGTTATTACCAACTTACAGCTTGAAGTCGGCAGCACAGCAAGTACTAATATGCCGTTATTGACATTCATTCCAACCGATTCGTTATGGGTAGCGGCTGATTTTCGTGAAAAAGCCATCGCACTAATGAATGAGCATTCAACTGCCTTAGTGACTTTTGATGCTTTTCCCGGCAAAACATTCGCATTCAACATTCAAAGCCGTGATTTTGGTGTAGCCGCCGCACAGCAAAGTCCTAATGGTAAATTAACGGCTGTTGAAACAAATAACAGATGGGTACGAGATGCCCAACGGGTTCGTGTAAATTTATCAACAGATGAACCTTTACCTAAACAACTATTTGTAGGCTCACGAGCCACTGTTGTTCTTTACCCTGACAACAACCCTATCTGGTCATTATTGGCCAAGATACAAATTTCGTTAGTCGGCATGTTGCACTACATCTACTAAATCATCGCTATTAACGTGAGTAATCGATAATGAAAACAATGCGCATATGGTTCGGTTGTGTCGCGGGATTAGCTGTAACATTAGTGTTTGGTTGGTCTTACGGCTTGTTTGCCGCATTATTACCCCTCTTTGTATTAACACAAATTGACCAATGGAACGCAGGCATATTAATTCAATTACTGTTGGGGATTGTTTGGGTAAGCATACAGGTCACTTTTATTGTGGGGTTCTTTCAACCTTATCCTGTTTTAATGACGCTGGCTGTTGGCATTCTATTAATGGTCAAATGCATTGCGATGACCCATAAAAGTAGTTATTTATTTGGTTATACAGGGCTATTAATTGGCTCAATTCTACTTAATTTCGGTAGCTTCAACAGTTTTGATATTGAAGAGTTTGTGATGGGGCTATGGGCTTCAGCCCTTGTTACCGCCCCTATCGTGGCGATGGCGTTGTATTTATTCCCTGAAAAACCACCGTCACCATTGGTTAGTATTTCATCTTCAGATGCCACAGAACAACAAAAAGTGAATGCCTCAAAACAAGAAGTCTGTACCTCAACGGCAGAAGAAAGAAAAATACACATTAGAAACCAACGTAAAGATGAAATAGGCAGAGTACGCCAAGCAGCATTAGGTTGGATTATTGCAATGGCAGCATTCATCTTGTTCCAAGTTGCCGATTTAAGTGATTCATTATCGGCACAAGCATCCATACTTATCGTATTAACCCCTATGACTTTAATTGGTTCTTTAGGGGCGGCAAAAATCCGTATTATTGGTACTTTTTTAGGCTGTTTAGCCGGCATGATGGTGCAGCTAAGTTTATATACGCTTTCTAATAACGGAATGCTATTTTTAATGGCGTACGCGATTGCGGCAGGTATATTCTGTAAGTGGTTAGCATCGGGTACCATTAAAGCCAGCATTGGTTTTTCTGCAATGTCTGCGTTAACAGTGCCCTTAACAACATCTTTTGTACCTGAACAGCAAGACGCTTTTTTTTCAATCATCTACCGCTTCAGCTCTATCTTTGTTGCCGTTATAGGCACGTCACTTGCTATCTGGATAGGACACCACCTGTTGGTTCGTCTTATCCAATTTAAAGAGCCTCAATGTAACTAACCTAATCGCTATTCCCATAGCTAAAACCGTTTTATATACCCTTATATAACGTCAATAAGGGCTTGATGAACGAAATATGAATCAAGCCCTCACCTTTTATTCAGCCCATCTCTTTCATAATCAACTCCATACCCACTAAGGAGAAAAATTATGAACGCTATAAGTATTGTTGTTATTACCCTAAATGAAGAAAAACGTATTGGTCGCCTTCTGGATGATCTCAGCAAACAAACTCACCAAGATTTTGAAGTGATCGTGGTTGATTCAAACAGTACCGATAACACATGCGACGTTGCAAAGGGCTTTGCTAAGGCCTTACCTGCGCTGACTGTTCATCGAATGGACAATAAAGGTACAAGCTTAGGTCGTAATACTGGTGCTGGCCTTGCAAAGCACGAGAGACTGTTATTTCTTGATGCCGATGTGCGCCTTTCGCCAACATTTCTTACCGATGCATTACACAAACTCGATAAGAATAAATTAGAAGTCGCTGGCGTGTACATGGGGGCAGACGAACTATCACTGAGCTATCGTCTTGGCTACGGTATATTCAATGCTGGTTTATTTGCTACGTCATTTTTCTTCCCGACGTCTGTTGGTGCCTGTTTGTTTTCGACCAAACGGGTGCACAACGAGATTAACGGGTTTGATGAAAGCATCACACTATGCGAAGACTGTGATTATGTAAAACGTGCAGCAAAAACCTGGCGCTACCGCATGCTGCCAATCACGTTTACTTTCGATCCACGCCGCCTTGAACAAGAAGGCTTCATCAAAATGGGATTAACCTATTTAAAAGCTAACGTACGCCGTTTCTTTTTTGGCGAAATGCGTAATCAAGAAATGGAATACAAATTCGATAATTACAACGAAAAGGCGGGAGCAGAACCACAACCGACTAAAACGCCTGAATCTGCACAAGCAGATCCTCAAACAACACAAGCAAGTCATTAAGGCGTAGAAATGAAATTTTCATGGTGGTGGTTCTTTGGTGGAAATTTTCTAGACGCATTAATTGGTCCGAACCTCTTCTTTCCCGGAGAACCCTTCCTATTGGCGGCTGGTTATGCGCTTCATAATGGTTTCATTTCAGGAATAATCTTTGTTTTTATAGGTGGTTTTCTCGGCGATCAGATTAGCTATTGTATTGGTCGGAAGCAGGGATATAACGGAAGGCGCTGGCTAACACGTAGAATCCCTAAAACACGCCGTCCTTTTGCTAAAGCCAAACTCGCGCTTAATAAGCGAGGGCCACTAGTGGTTGCTGTCGCGCGGCTACTTGGTCCTGTTGCTTGGATCATGCCTTTTCTTGCTGGAAGCTACGCAATGTCATGGACTGTCTTTACGCTTTATTCACTCATTGGGTTGTTACTGGGTGTCGGTCAGTTTGTCATCCTTGGCTATATGCTTGCAGCAGGTATTCATTTATTACCCGATCTTACACCAATCATCCTGTTCTTCTCTGAGCACAGCTTATTGATTATATCAGTCATTATTGCCAGTGTTTGTAGTGCATTTTTTTATCGAAAAAAGCATAAAAGTAGATGGTTTGGCATTGCAGCATGTTGGGTTGTTGTTTTATGTGGCATGAACTACGTACACTTTTTTATCAGTGATGCGTATGCATACGAATCCCCCACCTTAAAGAACAACGAGTATTCGGTAACGTTCGACAGCTTGACGCTAAATAAAACAACGAATCTACAAACCATCACCGATTTAAGTACCTTGGAATATAAAACGTATCCGGGCTTAGCCCCTGTCTACCAAGCGCAACCCATTAATATTGTTTTAGTTGGCAGTAAGCCAAATACATTAATGAAAGAATTAGGTTGGATTGAGAATAAGACATTCTCACGAGACAATGTCTCAATGAAAAAATATTTGTCTTTGATGGCACAAGATTTACCCCCCATTTCTGACTTGTACTGGAACCAGCAACCACAGTGGTCAGCTTACCAACAGACTGGTAACCTATTACAACGCAACCATATTCGATGGTGGTATGCAGGGTCATTAACAACAACTGGTGAACAGGTATGGTTAGGCGCAATCAGTTACGATAACCATTTAAAAGTTGCTCACTATAAAGGCATCATTACCGTGTTGCATGCCATCGATCCGGATGTTGATGTTGAACGAGATAGCCTCGCTCAACATGCACAAAATAAAGGCTGGCAGGTTTCTTTTGAGCGCTTTGCAAGTCCTGCTGCTTTTTCAAAAAGCAGCCACTACTTCAGTGATGGACAAGTCGCTGTGATTACCTTGATGTAATTGAAATCGCAAGTATCAGCCTATTTCAACAACAGGTTAACTACGAGGCTTTGCAAACACCTGAGTCCAATAAATACCATACTGCGTCGATGAGTTAGTCACAAATGATGCGCCCATCTGCGTGAAGTTTGCACTCATGATATTTAAACAGTGACCAGGGCTGTCAATCCATGAGGTCATAACCGCATCGACATCTTTCTGACCTGCCGCAATATTTTCACCGACTGAGCTCCATGTATAACCTTGAGCGGTAACACGCGTACTTACGCTTGAGCCGTCTGAACCTGTATGGCTGAAGAAATCATAATTTGCCATATCATTTGAGTGTGTATAAGCCGCTTGTTCTAATTGTGCATCCCACGTTAACGCAGGTACTGGTGGCATAATTGTACCACCACAATTTTGTTGTGTAGCACGAGCTGCATTAACTGCAGTTAGCATTTCATTTTGAAAACCAGTATCAGGTGCTGGCGTTGAACCACCACCACCTTCTGGATTTGTACCGCTACCACCACCTTCTGGATTCGTACCGCTACCATTACCGCTATCAGGTACAGTACCTCCGCCATTATTGCCGCTATCAGGCACACTACTGTCACCGCCGCCAGTATTGGAATTTGCGCCAGATGAAACTTGACCGCTATCAGAGCTATCAGAACCGCCAGAACCGCAACCAGCTAACGTGAATGTAGATATAAGTAATAATGATATTAATCGCATGAGTACTTCCAATATATTTGTAATAGTCTTGGTGTATCAGTAGACAAATTAAACAATACTATTAATGCGTTTAATTAGAACCTAATGATTAAATAAATATAGGCTATTTTCCTACCAACCTATGAATCGCGCAAATAATATACTTCTTTTCTATCTAACAATTCAATCCCAACACCCACTCAAACTAAAATCCTGACAAAGATCTGACAGAAAATATACCAACAAAACATATAAGCCAATGTATTAAAACACAAAAAACAGAATGAAAGAAAAAAAAGAAAATAACAATAAAGAACATGAATTAATAAATTAAATATAATAGTGATGTAGACAATTAAAATTCTACATTTAAACAAACATCACAAACCAACAAGACAAAAAATAACAATAAAAAAACCACACAAACAAAAAACAATAAAACAAAATAAGAAATTACGATTTAAGGTGGGGAAATTAATAAATCTCAAAAATAACTTACCGTCTCAAAACTGATACAAGCTGTTGATGGCACTCATTTTAAAAATCATATGGAAAATTAAACACAGCCTCTACAGTCACTCAAAAAAAACAAGGTACAAACCATAAACTCACATTTTCAAAAATTCGAAAATCAAAAGTAATACTGAATTTAACCTGAACACTCGTCAAAATAATGACTCAATATTCACCTTATAGCGAAAAAAAACAAACAAACTTAAAAGTCGAAAAAATGTTACCAAGTCATTCATGCAAATTTAAATCATAACCTTTATTCCAAATTCGAAATCACCTTCACTTTATATACGATTTTAATGTTGATTTTAAACATCAAAACCAACAAGAATGTTAACCTTTAAATCCATGCACTTAACATGTAAAAGTAAATGGGATAATAAAATCCGACTCGTCATTTAAATGACGAATTAACGTCATAAATACAACAAATAAATATTAATATAAAAAATAGGCGTCTCATTCCATTTAACACACTACTCTTTAGAATAATGTTTACTTATCTAGACACCAGAGCCTTTAAATAATGACAGCCCGCAAGGAATCACCATGACCAATACCATAATCTATAGTGATGACAGACAACAATGTGCCAAATTTCTCTATCGAGGATCGTTCGGACCTCAACAAGGCGAGATTGACCAACTACAGCAAAATGGCTTTGATGCTTGGCTTAACCAACAGTTTTCATCATCCCCCTCTTATCATTTACCTAAAGCTCAAGCTTTTGCTCTTTTAACCAATGATGATGTGAACGACAACATGCGTCTTGGGGCATGGTGGCAATGTGCACTTGAAGCGAATGATCAACTACGTCAGCGTATGGCCTATGCGCTAAGCCAAATTTTTGTAGTATCTAAACACGGCATAGGTAACCGACATGCCGGATTAGCCAATTACTACGATATCTTAGTGGGACACGCTTTTGGTAACTTTCGAGATGTTCTAGAGAAAGTAACACTCAGCCCAATGATGGGACGTTACTTAACACTTGAAGGTAGTCAAAAAGCCAACCCAGATAAAAATACCTTTCCAGATGAAAACTATGCAAGAGAAGTCATGCAACTTTTCTCACTAGGCCTGTGGAAGTTACGCGGTAACGGAAAGCCTAAGCTTGATGCTGAAGGAAATAGAATTCCAACCTACACTCAGCATGATGTAGAAGAGCTCGCTCGTGTACTTACTGGCTGGCGCCGTACAAACGATTTAGATCCTATGTATGCCGATAATAATAGGCATGACACCGACGAAAAAATCGTACTGAAAACACGCTTTTCAGCAGGCCAAAGTGCCGAACAAGATCTGCAACAAGCACTAGATGTATTATTTAATCATGCTAATACCCCCATGTTTATTGCAAACCTATTGATTAAGCGTTTTGTAACGAGTAACCCACGTAGCGGTTATATTTCACGTGTAGCAAAAGCGTTCAAAGATAATGGTGAAGGTATACGAGGTGATCTTCAAGCAACACTAAAAGCCGTACTAACCGATGCTGATGCCTTTAAGGGCAGAGCAAATGCCGCGGGCAATGGTCGTAGAGCCAGTAAACAGCACTTTGGCTTATTAAAAGAACCTATTATTACCGTTGCCAACCAAGCTCGTGCATTGAATATGACATCCGTCGGTGAGCGTTGGTGGAACTTTCAAGGAACAGAAAATAATTTAGGGCAAGCACCACTCGCCGCTTCCAGTGTTTTCAACTTCTACACATCAGATTTTGCCCCTCAAGGTGAAATTGCCGATCTTGACCTGACAGCGCCTGAATTCAACATACTGACAACTGATATAATGCGACGGATCCACAACCGCTTTTGGAGTAATATTCTTGCCTACAGGAACACAAAAGATAAACATTGGGTTTGGAATCGTTCTGAGTACGAACAACTTGAAGCATCTCCAACAGATTACGTTGCATTGATTAACGAGCGTTTTTTTGGGGGCTTAATGTCAGATGAATTAGCGACCTATCTAACCGATATGCTAATCAACAAAATAAGCCCAACACAAATAGATAATCGTATTCAAAGCACACTCTATGTTGCTGTTACATCACCAGAATTTTTCTGCCAGGAGTAATCACATGAAATTATCGCGTCGACACTTCTTAAAAGGCAGTGCAGCATTAAGTGCAACTACCGCAGCAGCAACACTTCCGTCAATCACTTCTGCCGCTGATATGATTACAAACCCCTCAGATCATAAAGCATTAGTCTGCGTATTTTTGTTTGGCGGAAATGATGCTTACAACATGGTTGTGCCTGTAACAGACAGTGCCTATACCAACTACCTTGCTGCGCGGCCTGACCTAGGACTAAAACTAGACGAAATCAACACAACGGGTTTACTAACAGACAATGATATTGAGGTTGGTCTCCATCATGCGATGTCATCATTACTGCCGTTATTTCAAAATGGTCAAGCCACTGCGTTAGTCAACACCGGTCAATTAATACAGCCAACAACACGCAGTTTAATCGACCAACATATCGTAGAGCTGCCTGAGTTTTTAATGGCCCACAACATGCAGCAAGAAATGTGGCAATCAGGTGCGAAAAACTTGGCCAACCCATTAGGCTGGGCAGGTCGAATGATGGATATGTTAGGCTCAAGTGGTGACATATCACCTTTAATCTCGATTGGCAGTGATAAAAAGCTATTACGCAGTAAAAATGCAAATCAAACTATCATCAGCAGTGCTGGGGTTGGCACTTACAATGGAATGAATACCGATGTACGTATTGATGGTTACTTTAACCACTTTACCCAACGCGATTACAGCAACCTATACACACGAAACTATTCTGATCGTATGGAAAAAAGTATCGCAGAGAACGAAGCATTAAAAGTCATTCTAGATAAACACCCTGCTAACGCAGAATACCCTGAAGGTGGCTTAGCCTCGCAATTAAAAATGGTCGGACGTTTAATAAAAGCGCGTGGTGATCTGACCCATCAACGACAAGTATTCTTTGTTGGTATGGGGGGTTTTGATACCCACAAAGATCAAAAAGTGCCACATCATAATCTATTAGCACAACTGAGTGATTCTCTTGCTGCGTTCAATACCGATATGGAAAATGAAGGATTAGCAGATCAAGTTACCTGCGTCACTATGTCTGATTTTGGGCGACGTGTGCAAGCAAATGCATCGGGTACCGATCATGGTTGGGCTGGGCATCAAATAGTCACTGGCGGTGCAATCTCTGGCGGGAAAGCCTACGGACAATGGCCAGATCTCACCTTAAACAGTGAAAATGACTATAACAAAGGTCGTATCATTCCAGGTATTGCAGCCGACCAAGTTAATGCTTCATTGTGTAAATGGTTTGGGCTCAATGATACTCAAATACTGGAGTTATTCCCTAACCTTGTACATTTCGAGCCTCGCTATATCGATTTTATTTGCTAAATTAATCGCTAAGCATTAAGAACAAAACAAATAAAGGGGCTATATTCTTCTTGGCAAAAAAATATAACCCCTTTTTCTCAAATCACTTTAGGCCGTGTTGAGTTACGCTAAATCATCTTTCGTGACACTCACGCCTTTGATTTGCGCATAGACCTCATCACCGACTTTTAACGCTAATTCATCTGCAGCCCAAAGGGTTATATTCGCCCAAAGGTGGGTTTCACCAACGCGCAGTTTAACCTCTACTTTTTGATCATCTTCAATAAGATGGATTTTATCAATACGAGCCAATAACACATTTCGAATACTGGTTTGTTCTGGTTTCACTCTTGTTAAAGAAACATCGTTTGAGTGAATACGTACTCTTATCCACTCACCCCGTTCTTGATTCAGTCGGCTCACCCACAAATAGGCATTATGGCTAAGCATAACTTGCGTTAACGCATATTTAGGGTGATTGAGATTTACACGGGCTGTTAACAGCGAACTTTGCTCTTTTGCCGGTAACCAAGGTCGCATTTCGAGCGATCCCCACACGCTATTAACATTACCAGAAACGACAACTTTCCCTTGGTTGATCATTACCATGTGATCAGCCAAACGTAATATTTCATCAAGACTGTGGGTAACGTATACAATCGGGGTATTCACTTCTTTCGCTAACATTTCAAGGTATGGCATTAGCTCTTGTTTACGCGGCAAATCTAACGATGCTAATGGTTCATCCATTAAAAGCATGTCTGGCTTTATCAGTAATGCTCGCCCAATCGCCACCCGTTGCTTTTCTCCACCTGACAAAGAAGAGGGGTAACGATTTAATAAATGCTCGATACCTAATAAAGTCACAATGTCATTAAAATGCTGAGGATCTTTGTGATCGCACCCGTAATGTAAATTTCCCATTACCGTGTAGTGAGGAAATAATCGAGCATCCTGAAATACATAACCAATACGTCGCTTTTCGGGTGGCAGAAAAACATTATTCGTACTGTCGTATAACACCCGTTTTCCCAACGATATGTAGCCTTCATCAGGGCGAGTTAACCCACTTAAAATATTAATAAGGGATGTTTTACCAGCACCAGAACGACCGAATATCGATGTAATACCTTGCATCGGTAGCTCGACATTCATATCAAGATCAAGATCACCAAGTTTCTGCTTTACGTTTATGGTCAACACATCATTAATAATGCGATCTTGTTTTTTAACTGTGGCTACGTGTAATGGCGACATTTTCTGACTTGTTAGCATGCTGCCTCCAAACGCTTTCGAGCAATACGCGATAACCATTCAGACACAACCAATGAAGCCAGTGCAATGACAATGGCGATAATACAGAGACGAGCAGCTTCATTTTCAGCACCTGGTGTTTCAATAAAGGAATACATCGCAAGTGGAATAGTTTGTGTTTCACCTGGAATATTCGACACAAAAGTAATCGTGGCACCAAACTCACCCAAAGCACGAGCAAAAGCCAAAATGGTGCCCGTCAAAATGCCCGGTAATGCTAGGGGTAACGTAATGGTGAAAAAGACTTTTAACGGGCTAGCGCCCAGAGTGCGTGCCGCTTGTTCAAGTTTTATATCAACACTTTCTAAGCCTAATCGAATTGAACGCACCATTAACGGAAAAGAAACCACCGCCACAGCTAACGCAGCCCCGCGCCAACTAAAGCTAAACGTAAGCCCGAACCATTCATATAACCATTTTCCGAGCACACCTTGGCGACCCATGGTAAGTAAAAGCACATAGCCAATAACCACTGGTGGCAATACTAAAGGAAGATGTATTAATCCATCTAACATCGACTTACCAATAAACTGGCAACGAGCCAACACCCAAGCACATAAAATACCAAATGGCAGGCTAAACAACACCGCTATACCTGCAATTTTCAAGCTCAGTAGTAGTGCTTGTAACTCATATTCAGTTAACACTCAATTCTAACCCCAACATCATTTTTCAACATAAACGATTATTTATTTACACCAAATCCGTACTCAGTAAACACATCAATCGCCTGTTCAGATTGAAGGAATTGATAAAAGTCGATGACTGCTTTTCGTGACTTATCTTTAACAATAGCAACAGGGTATTCAATAGGTACATGCGATGATTCAGGAATATCAGCAACAATTTTTACTTTGGTAGAGATTAACGCATCGGTCTTATACACCATGCCAAGTAACGCTTCTTCGCGCTCTACCAATACAAGTGCCCCTCTTACATTATTCGCTCTTGCTAACAGAGGTTCAGCTTGTTGCCATAACCCAAGTTTTTCTAGCGACTCTTTTGTATAGCGCCCTGCAGGAACATGCGCGGGATCCCCTGTTGCTAAACGAGTTCCATCTAAAGCTTGTTTAATATTCCAAGAAGCGTTGATAATTACATGATCATCAGGATAAGACTTAGGTGCAACCATTACTAATGAATTAGTTAATAACTGGTGTCGAGAATCAGCATCCATCACGCCTTCTTCAAACACATAATCCATCCATTTATTATTAGCAGATAAGTAAATATCTGCAGGTGCACCTTGCGCAATTTGGCGTGCTAACGTCGAAGATGACGCAAAAGACATGGCCGTTTTCACTCCAGTTTCATCTTGATATATATCCGCAATCTCGTTCATTGCATTGGTTAATGACGATGCCGCAAAAATCGTTACTTTTTCAGCAGCATGAACGGGCATAATTGAAGAAAAGGCCGCTGCAAATGAAACAACTAACACGCTAAGTTTCTTACTTACCCACATATCCTATCCTCGAGTATTTAACAATTCGATATATACCTTACTACATATCGATATTAAAAACGAACGATCTCACTACGTTTAATGGTTAGCTGCTGCTTAAAAAGAAGCATTTTTATACTTTGATGGTATGACTTCGTATAATTTTGACGTTACAAACAAAAAGAGACGGTTAATTTAGCTAATGTCGGTAAGCCCACCGAATACTAGAGGCTTCATTGGGTAATGACTCAACTTGGCTCCCACCACTTTTTCAAGCTTTGTGATAATCCTCTATTAACCAGTATTGTTCATAATGGCCGTCCTTGGTTTAGTAACAAAGGCGCAGATCGTGATATTGAAATGAAGCTAAAAAAAATAAGCAGCATATATAATTGTATTATTACCAAACCAATTCGATGATAATCAACGTGACAAAAATAACTATGTGATAATTAACTCTGGCCAAGAAGTTAATAAGCTAGTGGATAATTTATAATTTCAGATCTATTTAAATAAATAACCCCCTTATGCAATAAAAGTATCGTAACATACATTTAAGCATTTCACTTTGGATGATGAAAAGACCATTGTGTCGGTGTATTTTCATCATCAAAGGTAACGGCTATGACCAACAATTCTAATAAGGTACGTATTGAAGAAGATCTACTAGGTGAACTGGAAATTCCGTCATCAGCTTATTACGGGATCCACTCTCTGCGCGCCTATGAGAACTTTTCTATCTCATCGATGACAATTTCAGATGTACCTGAGTTTGTTCGCGGTATGGTTTTTACCAAAAAAGCAGCCGCCAGAGCAAACATGGAACTAGGCACTATCCCTAGCGATGTTGGCAAGTACATTATTGAAGCCTGCGACTTGATCATCGATACCGGCAAATGCATGGATCAGTTTATCTCGGATGTATACCAAGGCGGTGCCGGTACTTCCGTCAACATGAATGCCAATGAAGTGATCGCCAATGTTGCACTGGAACTGAAAGGTCACGAAAAGGGCAAGTACCACATCATCAACCCGAACGATCATGTGAACAAGAGCCAGTCGACCAACTGCGCCTACCCAACAGGATTCCGTGTTGCTGTATATAACAGCATCATCAAGATGATCGGTTCAATCGAATATCTTCAAGCAGCCTTCGATGCAAAAAGCGAGGAGTTCCAGGGCATCCTGAAAATGGGCCGTACCCAACTGCAAGACGCCGTACCAATGACTGTGGGTCAGGAGTTTCATGCTTTCAGCATCTTACTAAAAGAAGAAATCAAAAACCTGAAGTATGCAGCCTCTCTACTTCTGGAAGTGAACCTTGGTGCTACTGCTATCGGTACTGGTCTTAACGCACCTGCGGGTTACCAGGAGCTGGCTGTAAAATACCTTGCCGAAGCAACCGGACTCGACTGTGTACCGTCTGAAGATCTGATTGAAGCCACTTCTGACTGTGGTGCCTATATCACCGTTCACGCTGCGCTAAAACGTCTGGCAGTCAAACTGTCTAAGGTCTGTAATGACCTGCGCCTGCTTTCTTCCGGCCCACGAACCGGTCTTAACGAACTAAACCTGCCTGAAATGCAGGCCGGCTCTTCGATTATGCCAGCCAAGGTTAACCCGGTTATTCCTGAAGTGGTAAATCAGGTTTGCTTTAAAGTTATCGGCAACGATACGACGGTCACATTTGCCGCTGAAGCCGGTCAGCTACAGCTCAATGTGATGGAACCGGTGATCGGTCAGGCTATTTTTGAATCCATTGAATTGCTGAACAATGCTTGTATTAACCTTGCCGACAAATGCATCAAAGGAATCACCGTAAACAAAGAAGTGTGCGAAAGCTTCGTCTTTAACTCTATCGGTATCGTTACCTACCTGAACCCGTTTATTGGCCACCACGAAGGTGATATTGTCGGTAAAATCTGTGCTGATTCAGGTAAAAGTGTTAAAGAAGTGATACTGGAACGCAAGCTACTAACAGAAGAACACCTGGACGAAATATTCTCCGTGCAAAACTTGATGCACCCTGAATACAAAGCAAAACTATATAACTAATATAGATTAGAAATAACACCAACAATAAAAGGGCTAGATACTAGCCCTTTTAATTAATTCTTTCCCTTAGCTTGCATTGAGTCTATATATTCCAAATAAACGCTTTCATGCTTGATGGAAGTTTAAACATCACCTGTTAATTAGCCATTCAACTCTTTTATCGGGCTCACTTTACTTAACTCGTTCCACATAGCTTCACATGATGAGTGCAGCTTAGAATAATAACGATAAACATACAGATCTAATGGAACAGGCTCTCTCTCAGTGAGTATTTTTAATTGGCCAGATGCTAACTCTTCTTTTATTGCATAATCAGGAAGCCAACTAATTCCTTTACCTTGCAAAACTAAAGCCTTAATAAAATCAGTCATTGAAGATGAACATACCGTATTAGGGGTAAGTTTGGCATTGGCTCGATGAAGCGCTCTTCCCATATAGCTCTCAGGAGTATAATCCAGACATGGGACATCATCATTATTTGCCAGGTCATAGAGCGTATTTCCACTTTCATCCACAGCTGAAACGCAATACAAAAAACTACGGCCAAGATATATTGATCGATACGGGGCAACTTGCAGCCTATCTTCATAAAATGAGAATAAAAAGTCGCACTTTCCGTCTATGAGTAATTCAACTGCGTCATCAACTTCATTGGCATCAACAGATAAACTTGTATTCAATTTTTGGTTAAACAGACAAGAATGTAATTTAGGCAGCAAGCTGATAGCAACGGAGTGTGCAGAGCTTAACCGCACAGTATGCCTACCATGAAAAGAGCTTCCTGCTAAACGACTAACTTCTTCATCTATTTGATGAATAATAGATTGCGCCGTGGTTTTAAACTGCTTCCCGCACAACGTCAGTTCGATAGGTGATTTACTGCGATCAATCAAGACTAAACCTAATTCTGCTTCAAGCGATTTTATTCGTCGGCTAAATGCAGGTTGAGTAACATTGCGGACAGTAGCTGCATGGGAAAAATTTTGTAGTTCAGCAAGAATAAGAAAATCTTGTAGCCATTTTGTTTCTATATTTTTCATTAATCTTCCTCAATACTATAAATTCTACTGCCGTCATAATCCCAAAATCACCCGCTATGAAAACAAGTGCTTATATAGAGTTATAGGCCATTAGCCGGTGGCAGTAAGGATCAATTAGTTATGAGCATTTGTCTATTAAGTGGATCGCATACTTTAAATTTAGTCTGATGCTTATTAATAACCAAGCCTTTCTTTTCAGCATTTCCCAAGAATGACAGATAATAATAATATCCATCTGTAACATTATAAGAAAAACACAACCATTGTATTAACAAGTGCAATGAGTGATAAAAACAGATTCAATATTAACCTCTCGATCCAAATTAGAAACAAGTCAACATATTATTATAAGAAACTCGTATCCTAATAAATTAAAGGTCAATAGAATGAACTTAATCGTTAAATTATTGTGTGGAATATTAATAGGCATACTGATGGGTATGTTTGCCCCAGATGTACTTATTCAAGGTCTGATCACTGTAAAGTATTTAGTTAGCCAGTTAATTAAATTTACCATCCCCTTATTAATTCTCTTCTATGTCACCAGCGGTATAGCAAGCCTGCCAAAAAACTCTGGGAAATTATTGAGTAAGACAGTTGGCCTTGCTTATATGTCAACGTTAGCTGCCGGTATTTTCGCGTTCTTGGTCGCAAAGAGCCTGTTCCCTGTTTTACTCGATGGTGCTGGCCAGTTACCCGAAGCCAAAGCCGCTCTTGCACCATTCTTAGCACTTCAGATCCCGCCACTAATGAACATAATGACGGCGTTGACTATTGCCTTCATGTTTGGTCTGGGTATATCCACGACCGGAGCTGATCAGCTGAAAAAAGTCAGTGATCAGGGCCGTGATATCATTGAACTGTTTTTAAATAAAGTATTAATTCCGGCACTGCCTTTTTATATCGCTGGTGTATTTGCCGATATGACAGTAAAAGGCACCGTATTTGCCACTTTGCAAACCTTTAGCCTAGTGTTACTTGCTGTCGTCGTCATGCACTGGGTTTGGTTGACCTTCCAGTTTGTAACCACCGGTATTGTCATACAGCAATCTCCGTTAAAGATCCTGCGCACCATGATGCCAGCCTATTTTACCGCTGTTGGTACTATGTCCTCCGCCGCGACCGTTCCGGTAACGTTGCAACAAACTAAACGCAATGGCGTATCAAATTCTATTGCCAATTTCGTCGTGCCATTGTGTGCCAACATCCACATGTCAGGCTCGGTGATCAGTATCGCAAGTGTTGCTGTGGCCGTCATTCTCATGACTGGTGGTTCTGTTCCTAGTCTGCTCGAAGCCCTACCGTTTATCGCCATGTTAGGTATCACTATGGTTGCGGCTCCGGGTGCGCCAGGTGGTGCAGTTATGGCTTCTGTTGGCTTGCTTGGCTCAATGCTTGGCTTTACCGAAGAAATGATTGCACTGCAAATTGTTCTTCACTTAGCACAAGACAGTTTTGGTACCGCCTGTAATGTGACCGGTGATGGCGTGATTGCCCTGTTGATTGACAAGATGTCTGGCGAGACACAAGAAGCAGAAGAAGGGTTGGAGCTGGTAGAAGAAACAATCTAATCAAGCTTTAATTTATTCATTGAATATCACAATAAGAGTTGTTTCAGGCAACTCTTATTTTAAAGATAAACAGGATAGCTGTTAAATGTACGAAAATAATAAAACGTTATACCTCCCTTATGCAGGCCCTACTCTGCTAGAAAATGCCCTACTCAACAAAGGCAGTGCATTTTCGCCGGAAGAGAGACAAAACTTCAGCCTGATGGGACTGCTACCAGCAGCAATCGAGTCCATTACCGAACAGGAAGAAAGGGCATACAGCCAATATCAAACTTTCAATGATGATATGGATAAGCATATCTACCTACGCAATATTCAAGACACCAACGAGACTCTCTACTATCGTTTGATTGATAATCATATCGAAGAGATGATGCCAATCATTTATACCCCGACGGTAGGTGCTGCTTGCGAACAATTTTCCAATATTTATCGTCGTGGCCGTGGTCTGTTCCTTGGCTATCCCGATAAAGGCAACATCGTTGACATCTTAAACAACGCAGCTCGTCAGGATGTGAAAATTATCGTTATTACCGATGGCGAACGTATTCTTGGTCTGGGCGACCAAGGTATTGGCGGCATGGGTATTCCTATCGGCAAACTGGCACTATATACCGCTTGTGGTGGAATCAATCCTGCCAACACGTTGCCAATCGTATTGGATGTTGGCACCAATAATACTCAACTTTTATCAGACCCTATGTATATGGGATGGCGCCATCCACGCATTACTGGGCAGGAGTATGATGACTTTGTAGAAGAATTTATTCAGGCCGTAAAGAGCCGCTGGCCAAATGCATTAATTCAGTTCGAAGATTTTGCTCAGAAAAATGCCATGCCTCTACTCAACCGTTATAAAGATAAAGTGTGCTGCTTCAATGATGATATTCAAGGAACAGCCGCTGTTACCGTAGGCAGCTTACTTGCCGCCTGCAAGGCCGCCGGTTCCGAGCTTTCCGAACAACGTATTACCTTTGTTGGTGCTGGTTCTGCAGGTTGCGGGATTGCAGAGGCCATTGTGGCGCAGATGATCGCCGAAGGGCTAAGTGACAGTGCTGCGCGCGCGCGTATCTTTATGGTTGACCGCTGGGGACTACTGACCGACAACATGCAAAACCTGCTAGACTTCCAGCATAAGTTAGCTCAGAAAACTGCCACCGTCAGTCAGTGGAATGAGACTGGTAACATTTCACTGCTAGATGTAGTAAGCAATGGCAAGCCAACAGTCCTGATCGGTGTTTCCGGTGTTCCCGGCCTGTTCAGCCAAGAGGTGATCATGGAAATGCATGCCCACTGTAAGCGCCCAATTGTGCTTCCGCTATCAAACCCTACCAGCCGCGTTGAAGCAACACCTTCAGACATTATTCGCTGGACAGAAGGTGATGCACTGATCGCAACAGGCAGCCCATTTGATCCTGTTATTTTTAATGACAAAACCTATCCTATCGCCCAGTGTAACAACAGTTATATTTTTCCTGGCATTGGTCTTGGTGTTCTGGCATCCGGCGCGACCCGTGTCACGGATGAAATGCTGATGGAGAGTAGCCGTGTTTTAGCCGAATGTTCACCGCTTGCTCAAAATGGCAATGGTGCTTTGCTGCCCCCATTAAAAGATATCCATCAGGTTTCTCACTGTATTGCTCTGGCCGTGGCCAAAAAAGCTGTTGAGCAAAATAAAGCGCCTCAACGTACAGAAGAGCAATTACTTGAAAAAATCGAAAGTTATTTCTGGAAGCCGGAATACTTAAAATACAAGCGTACTGCGCTATAAGAGCCTCTTAATGTTAGGGCAGAGAATTTACACACAAAACGTGAATGCATTTGATAGTTGATTTCGGACTGTAACCAATAAAAAGAGGCTGCTATTTTAATCAGCGGCCTCTTTAATACCAAGATACTAATAGATATAAGCCTTACTTAGTTTCGATTGCTTGTTGAATTGCAGGGCCAATCTGACGCTTACGTGACGTAACACCATCAAGAGATAACCACCCTTCTTTAACATCACCGTCGAACGCTAATTTTGCTACCGACAAATCAGCGGCATCAATCCACAAAAGATTAGCACGCTTATTCTTTGTGTCGGTTACAGAGAAAAAGAGGTGATCAAGTTGATTAGCCTCTTTATGTGATTTCATAGCAGTAACAAACTCATCACGTCGATCAAGCAATTGCTGGGCAGTTAATGTTTCAGCAACACCAATACCCACTTTCTTACCACCAAATTCGAAGTTTTTATAATCCATTGTCAGGATATCTTCAGCGCTAACATGGCTTAGGTCAGATTTAGCTTCCAGCATTTTTTGACCAAACACTTCTATATCTTTGATACCAGCTTGCAATGCCATTTTTTCAGCGTAAGTATGATCATATTGAGTAGTCGTAGACGATTGGAAAACAACAGTATCAGATAGAATACCCGCTAGAGTTGTACAAGCGACAGACTTTGGTAATTGAAGATTTAAACTTTCAGCGCGATCAGCCAAAATGGTCGCAGCAGAACCCCATGCTCGAATATCGATTGCAGCAACTTGAGACATATTAACGGGTTTACCACCAATCGCATGATGATCGATAATGGCAACAATACTGCTTTCATTTATGCTTTTATGCAGTTGCGTTTTTTGATTAAAATCGACTAAGCCTACGGCTTTCTGGCTAAAATCATTCAGCTGTATTGGTGCTACTGCTTGGCAATATTCCAAGACAAATTGGCTTTCAGGATTAATAGCTTCTGGTACAACAGCCGTACCACCATAAATATGAGCAGCAAGTATTGCTGACGTCATCGTATCTGTATCTGGACTTAGGTGTCCCGTCCATACTAAATTATCAGTGCTATTTTGCGAAGGGGCAGACAATTCAAATGCTGTTGCACTAGAACTTGCCAGTACCATTAGCACGAGCAGTTTGTTCATTTTCATGATTGATTCCATTACTATCATTAAATTTAATAGATGGAATATATGCGCTTTTTATGACATTTAAATGAAACAAATGCTCGTTATATAGAGTGAATCCAATACTTTGTTTATAAACGAATTAGTACTTTACTTTTGAAAACAACATCACGTTTCTTTACTTATAAAAAAGGCCGCAATTTGCGACCTTTATAGATTAAAAATGAACGAGATAACGAGAAGCTGGCTACATTACACTTTTAATATAATTAAGCGCACCCGTTATCGCAGCAACTTGTGCGTTGTTGCACTCATCATCATTAACCAATGGGCTATCAGGGTAGACTTCAGTCGTTGTCGCATACGTACAATCAGTAAAACCACTACACAGCCCTAACGCTTTGGTTGCGTAATTAATAACACCCTCTTGCGTTATAGGCTCGCCAATGATGTTGCCATCAGCATCTGCAGGAGCAATATGAGTCACTTTTCTTACTGATTCAATAATGGCTTTTTGAAACGCATCCATTGGGTTTTCAGCATCACCCACTAAATAAAAACCATCAGGAATAATATCAGCGTCGTACTCGATACCATTGCGAGCAGCCAGTGCTGGTCTAAATTCAGACTCGTCAGAATCGGTCGTTTCATGTAAATCAATATGCGCCGTAATACTTACACCAAGTGATGCTACAAATTGCATTAAAGCAGCCGATTCTTCTGAAGGGCTATCTTTATAAAACGAACGATTAGGATCGACAGTGTTTGGATTCCATCGATTAATAATTTCGTAGCCCCAAGGGCTAACACACGGCGCAACAACAATATTAAATGTACTGCTGTAGTTCTGTACTTCAGTTTCTAGAAATTTAATTGCACCGTGTACGCCGCTTGTCTCATAGCCATGTACGCCACCTGTGACTAAAATTGTCGGCTTAGTCAGATCCCACTCTAATGATTTAACAGCATAAAGTGGATATTTTTCGACGTCGTAAGAAAGCGCACCGTATTGAACCAGTTCTAAGCTTTTTTTAAGGGGCTCAAGTTTAGTAACCACTTCCTCAAGGTAAGAACGCTCTATCGTCTGGTTTGCTAACCAAGCCGCTTTTTCTTCTGCTTCCCATTTTTTTCCAGGAGTACCAATCGGATATACTAAGCCAGTCATTGTTTTTCCTTTTTATAATCGTTTTTACAACAGCTAAAGAGCATAAACATCCTTGTCGTTTTAGGCAATTGCTTTAATAAAATGACAAATCCACTCATATATACCTCAAGATGCTTGGTATAAAGGCCTAAACCACCCAATCTATCGCTTAAAATTTATCCTTTACGAATGCTTATTTAATCTTAACTAAAATAAATTGACCAAATCAGAGCGATTTAATTGCGAATACCTCCAAATGGTTTACATATTAGCCGGTTAGAAATGTAAGGGGTTTACAACACAATCGGTATTCACTATTATTCTTCGCATCAGGAGAGATGGCTGAGTGGTCGAAAGCACCGGTCTTGAAAACCGGCAAGGGTTTATAGCCCTTCTAGGGTTCAAATCCCTATCTCTCCGCCATATTCGTATTTAGGCGTAAGCGTGAATACAAAAAGAATAAAGTGTGCCGACTTAGCTCAGTAGGTAGAGCAACTGACTTGTAATCAGTAGGTCACCAGTTCGACTCCGGTAGTCGGCACCATTTATTAGTAATACCCCTGGAGGGGTTCCCGAGTGGCCAAAGGGATCAGATTGTAAATCTGACGGCTCTGCCTTCGAAGGTTCGAATCCTTCCCCCTCCACCATCTACAACTTTGTTACTTTCTAAGTGATAAACTTTATAAGTAACAAATTGCGTGCATCGTATAATGGCTATTACCTCAGCCTTCCAAGCTGATGATGCGGGTTCGATTCCCGCTGCACGCTCCAAAATTTCTAGCCTTGAAACTCCAACACATTGAAAAGACACTTATTGTGTTTTTTCGTGTAATACCCCATTGTTTTCCAAAATCTTCAATACAACAATTAAACTTTGCCTAATGATAATAAATTCCAATGGATAATGGTATATAAAGGAAACTATTTTTTGTGTGAATATTCATTCGACATATGTTCTCTTTATTAGTCACAACTTTCTCTGCGAAATAAAGATGGTGATAAACCCGTTTGTCTCTTAAATGCACGTGTAAAATTTGAAGAATCACTATAGCCTAGTCTTTGTGCTATATTAATTATTCTTACATTATCATTGAGTAATGTAATGGCATACGCAGTTTTTTGCTGCATTATAATATCTTGAAAGGTGGTTCCATGACATTTAAGTATTCTTTGAATACTTCTTTTTGAGCATCCAAAAATATCAGATATAAAAGGTAGATCAAAATCTTCATGTTCAATAAAAGTATTGATTGCAAGCCTAAGCCTATCGAGAGACCCTGAATCTGTTGGAGATATTAAATTACTGATCGCTACATTTTCTGCGATATCATCAAAATAAGCGTCAACGGGTATACACCCATACTTATAATTATTAAAGACTTTTCCAGATTTTGTCATGGTTATTATTTCATGAGGAGGCGCTATGTGAGATGCCAAATACAATATTTCAGGTTTCCAATCATCACCGAGAAAACGTCTAAGTAAACTAATTATTAGCATTGTTCTATGGTATTCACCTTGCGACAAGCCTTGTATTTTGAGAGAAGCAGTTCTTTGGTGGCAGATATAAAATATATCTTTATGAAGCTCTAACCATAAGTTGATATGAGAACCCAGAAGATTTCGGTTAGATGATACAAAAAAGAACATATCAAAAAAACTTTCGGCTTTTAGCATTTTTCTTGTAATAATCGGATGTATGTGTGAATAATCATTTAAAACTGTCGCTTTTATACCAATATTTTCAATATTAAGCACGCCTGATATTTCATTGACTATTTTGTAAACGTAGATAGTAGGAATATAACAATTGGCTTTAACCTGATGAATAGTAAGATTGAAGTCGTTTAATAACGCGGCTTGACTAAAACCGGAGTTTTCATAATAATTTAAAAATGGTAATAATGCCAAAGAGTTATGTAAAGGTAGTGTTGAAAGTGAACTGGTCATTGTCATCCGATTTATATTTATTGGCATTATTAATTAAAAACAAACAATAATATTTGAGTGCTTACCAAATATCGATTTTTAATTATTTATACTTAAAACCCATTTTTCACATAGCAAATATACCATGGCAATATGTCATACAAATATATAATATTCAAGTTTTATTTAACTTTGAAAGTATTGAATAATCATCATACTCTTCTCTAGATAGAATATGATAAAAATTTAAGGTTAGTCATTCTTATCATACACCCAATATCAAACATGTATCACATCTAAAACCCAATAAAACTTAAATGCTTTCTAAATAAGTTAAGAACTAATGATTTTATGACCTTCTAAATTTTCATATTGTATAAACGCATGTTATCTTACTCATTCAAGTTAAATTAAGCCCGATAATTTCACTTCGGGCTTAAATATCACTCATTATTATTAGTTTTGAGAGGAGGATTTGATCATCATGATATTCTCTCCCGTATTGCCAATAATTTGCTTCTTATCACTACCAAGTAGGTAGAACGATTTATTCTCGTTGTTTAGTACTTCATCAGATGTCTCAATGACAACTTTGCCATTGATAATATGTACATTCTTTAAATAATGGGCGAAGTCAGGAATAGTTGTAGAACTGAATGGACTGGATTGTTTTCCTGACACAACATTGAACCCGCTATCTGATACATTTTTAGCAGCAACAAACTGATCAGTTTTTGAGTTTAAATAAATATTGCTATCAATGCTCTTTGTTATTGCTTGGATACCGTTTATTGATAGCTTAAGCGACTGATACCAAGCTGTATTGGAAAAATCGGTTAATATTACCCACTTTCCGTCATGCCATAAGTATAAGTTAGACAAACTACCATAATTTTCAGAAACAAGCTTGAAAGGTATGCCATAGTTACTGCTATTATCAAAACCTGACCATATGCCATAGCTTAATGTGGTTTTTTCAACATCATTCAGATTGGTTTCAAGGTTTTGTAATGCTGAAATAGATGCGGTTTTGACTCGTTGTTTTAGTGCAATATCATAAACAGAGACCGAGCCGCCACGTGGTTTTGAAACAATGTATTTGTCACTGTAGAATTGCCATTCTTCTCCCGTTGTATCAGGAAGCGCAACATATTGCCCGGTAATGCTGTCAAAGGTCTTCACCTCGCCGTTTTTATTTACAATAAACTCATGTTCGGCATAGTTTAGCTCGGAGGAAACATATGGCTTAAGGAATAATTTTGCGTCTTTGACTGTGGTTTGAGTATCGATATTTAATAATCGATTAACTGTTGACAATTTGAAAAAATCTGTTGACTTAAATACACTTTCATCTTTGCTAAGATCAGCTAACTTTTGGTTAGAAGTTCCGACAATGTAATTTCCGGTGTAAGAAAAATCACTATATATACAGATATTTTTACCAAAAGCGGTATTAACAAACGATTTTGGTAACGATGTAAAGCTGACTAAACGTCGACTGTCATCTATAGGCTCTACATTGAAACTAGCGCCATTCAGGTTAACACTTCTATTATCAAGGGCTAATGGGTCAGCTTTGCAACCACCTTTAGCTATTGTATTTGTTGGGATCTTGAAGTCAATCGTGTTGTTGCTCTTATCGTAGAATTTTTCAAGCTCGCTAGAATAACCATCAGTCTTATATAATGTCGTATATTCAATATTTGAATTTAAGAAATCTTCTACAATATTTTCAAAATCATATGACACCGCTTGTGTATCGTCGACAATGACATCTGATTTACTATTACCGCCACCACCTCCGCACGCAATAAGAGTCGAGGAAATAAAAAATGACATTATGCATGTTTTATAATTTTTCACTTAAATTTAACCTTTTATTATTTTTAGAATAACTTTTCGAATATTTAGGGACAGTATCGTTTGAAGCTGTAGTTGCAAATACATAGAGCGAGTCACGCGGCCACAAAGCAACACCTAACACGCCAGTGCAAATTTAAAACATCTATTTTACAATCTTTTCAAACTTATAATTTGATAGATATGAATACATACTGACACATATGGGCATAATATAGATGTAAGCGTTAATATCCTGTCATTTTGTGCCAAACCATCACTTAATTAAAGGTTTTGACCTGTAATATCAACTCAAAATATGCAATTAAATGAGCATCATTAACCTTAATATTTTAACTATTAGTATTGATAGTGTCGGAAGTAAAGGTAGTTCTAAATACGAGCTAATTATCTTGTTAAATGGGATAAAAATAAAAAATATTTGTGATAAATAATTAAAATAATTTACACATTCGCAAGTCAAACATTAAGAATTAATGGTGGAGTAAGAAAGACAACCAAATGTAGTAATATATTCATAAATTAATTTCAGATGAATTTGAACATCACCATTACAAACCCACAGCCTATTATTAATAACTTAATCTATAAATCACAAACCAGATACTTCCTAATAATCAACCATCATTAATATATCATTAGATTAAGAGTTGGATCGAGATCTAGCTTTAAATTCCCAGGTGCTTGGTTATAGGTTAACGATGAACCAATGTTACATTTTCTCTTTTAACCCTAACATGCAACCATTGGTGAACTTGATACCTATTTAGGAAAAATAACGACATGGCAAAAGCTACTGCATATTTCATAACATTTCTTATCGGTAGTTCTCTTCTCAAAGTATTTATAGAAGTGATAATATGATCATGCTCTGTAGTAGCTGCTCCGTCGAACTCAGATAATTTCACAATATTTTATTGATAGTATGAAGTACCGGTCCTGGCGCATTAAGGCGAAAGGGCTAGCACCAATGCTAACCCTATTTTTCTGTATCGCTATCAACAACAAATGAATACTCAGGCTTATATAAGACTCGTCAACATTTCATCTGAGTATTCAACTAAGTCTTTCCCATCACGAACACGCTCTACATAATCAGGGTTGGCAATAAATGGTCGACCAATCGCAAGCAGATCAAATTTATCATCCGCAATTGCTTTACTACCTGTTTCAGCGGTAAAGCTGCCTACACCGACTAAGGTCTTGCTATAAATGCTGCGAACATAACTTGAAGCGCGACCACCTAAATAGTCAAATTCCATAGCGTCATCGAAAATGCCAATATGTAGGAAAGCTAAATCACGCTTCTCAAGCTCAGGAATAAGATAATCGAAAACATCACGATCACGGCTGTCACCAGCCATATTGAAATATGCACCAGGTGATACACGTAACGCCGTTCTGTCATTGCCGATACGAGCAACTATGGCATCAACCACTTCAAGAGCGAAACGCGACATGTTTTCAGGTGTCAGCCCATATTGATCACTGCGGCGGTTACTGTCGTGATGTAAAAATTGGTCAATTAAATAACCGTTTGCACCGTGGATTTCAACACCATCAAAACCTGCGTCAATAGCGTTAGCCGCTGCTTGAGAATAATCACTAACTAACTGAGCAATCTCCTCAACCGATACAGCCTTTGGTATTTGGTAAGTCAGCTCGCGCATTCTAGGAACACTACCTTCAACACCTACTGCTGAAGGTGCCATGACATCTTGACTACCTGTTGTTTGATAAAAGTGTGGATGTGCTACCCGACCAGTGTGCCAAAGTTGTGCAAAAATTTTGCCACCATTTTGATGTACTGCATTAGTTACCGTTCTCCAACCGTCAATTTGTGCCGGAGTAAATAAACCTGGGGTATTAGGATAACCTTGGCCGTCAGGGCGGATGATCACCGCTTCTGAAATAATTAACCCCGCTTCGCCTCGACGACCATAGTAGTCAGCCATATCTTGAGTCGGTATTAATTCATCATCAGCCATACAACGAGTCAGTGGTGCCATGAGAATGCGATTTTTTAAAGATAAAGTCTTATTAAGAGCATAAGTTTGAAATAGGTTAGCTGTCATAGCGACCTCTGTTTCTTGAATGAACATTCAAGATATGTTTTTTTGAGTGAACGTTCAAGACCTTTTTTTGAATATACGTTCAAAATTGGTTACAATAGACTTCACTTGTACAAAACTACTCAGACATAAAGAGTCCCAACAAGAGTTACTAACTAGCCATGCGAGTTGCAGAATTTGATAGAAAGAAGGTGCTGAGATCTGCTATGACCTCCTTTATGGATAAAGGTTACGGTAATACCAGTATGCAAGATCTGAAAAAAGCCACAGGTTTACACCCCGGCTCTATCTATTGTGCGTTCGAAAATAAGCGTGGCCTCCTTTTAGCAGCATTAGATCAATACCATCAGGATCGAAATACTGAGTTCACTGGTTTTTTTTCTGGTCAAAGGCCAGTACTTATTGAGCTTAGGTCCTATCTTGATAATATCGCTGTAGAATGCCAGAGCTGTGATGCCTCTCGGGCTTGTTTACTGACAAAAGCACTGAATGAAGTTGCTGAACAAGATGAAAAAGTGCATGCCATTATCACGCTTCATCTAGCTAACTGGCAGCAAGCAATTACCCAAGTATTGCAAAAGGCAATTGATCAAAAGGAAATTAGCAGCGAACGCAACGCTGATGCACGCGCTCATTATCTAATGATGGGTATATATGGGTTAAGAACATTCGCCCACACTCACCCTGAAGGTAACACCATAAAGAAGCTCGCCGAGCAGCTTTATCAAGATGTGTGTCGATAGCTAAATCATAACGTTGTTAAGATCAAAATTGATTTATTCGCGTGAGGTACATTAGATAAAAAACAGTATCTTGCAATCATAACGCAATATTAATATTATAGATAAATACTCACAGGAGAAATATGATGAAGCCCACCCCACAAGCAAGCGATCTTGCAATCAATCCTAAACCGAAGAAGAAACCAGTAAAAAAAATTGATAAAGAGACTCCAGACAAAAAGACAAAAGTAAGTGCCCGTAATCGTATTGAAGAAATTAAAGCACAGCAGGAATGGGAAAAGGAATGGGGAATATAACTATAATAAAACCAGAGTCGCACAATCGGGTTTTCAAGAAGTTATAATTAAAGTACTGGCGTAATGACTTCCAAACGCAATAAGGCTACCAATGCGTCGAATTCACCCCAAACAGATAAATATTCAGGATTGTCGAGCAGTCCATTTTGAATCATTGACCACAATTCCACACTTTCCGGTGTCGGCCTAACCTCTTCATTTGATTTCCATTCTAAACAATCGATAATTATAGGGTTCGAAATGGTGAGTAATGGCGAATACCATAACCTACCATTCCAATTTTCGACAAAAGCGTTTACTCACAATCTAACATACTTGTATGCATTGATTACGAAAAGTATAATTATTATCAGTAAGTTACTAGAACTTACTTAATCACATCAAATGTCATATAGAAATTATAAATTCCTAATCTATCGTGGTGATAGGTTTCAGCGATTTTTAGGATACAACATGTCAAAACGCATGGATAAAGATGCAAGAAGGGAGCAGCTATTATCAACCGCTGTTTCCATTATAAAAGAGCGTGGTGCAGAGGCATTGACGCTAGCAACGGTTGCAGAGCAAGCCGGAGTAACAAAGCCTATTGCTTATAACCATTTTGAAAACAAAGAAAATTTACTGAAACAGATCTATCAAGATATTGATAATCGCTTAATTGAGTCAATACAAATAGCCAAACAATCAAGTAGTCAATCAATCACAGATACTGTATCCATTTTTTGTGAGTCATATTTTAATTGTATGTTGGAAAATTCAAACATTTACGGGCTTACAATTGCGGCACTAAAATGCTATCCGAACAATGCAGACCTCTCTAAAAATATTCAAGATTTTTTTGTGGATGCATATTCCGATATCTTTCAGCTACCAATTTCTGATGATAACCACCAAAATCATTTAAAGCTCATCACAATTTATGGAATCATAGAGTCTGTTGGTGATGCTGCCATCTCTGGCCACATACCAAAAAATATCGCGTTAGCTTACTTGAAGGAAGAGGTCTACCACATCATTCTCAAGTAGGATATTAAGATACCGATATTGTTACTCCAGCGAACTTAATAAAATTCATACCATTGCTATTATGTGTGGGGCTTGACCCCATCCACCTTGGCCAACCGCTATAATGAAAACTAAAATTACAGCAAAAGAACTATACCCAAGTTACCTCAAGATGCTCGTTTCAGCGAGAATCTTGGGGTGACTTGGGTATATAACCTAACGTCCTCATGATTTTAATCAAAGAATAACTAATAATTATATCAACTCATCATTGTCAATTACCTCCTATTTCAAAAATACAATTAAAATCACACTTTACGTAAGTTACTAATGGTAACATTAAATTTCACACTAAGTTACTATTGGTAATAAAGCATTATTGCTTAAATGGTAGCTATCAATTTAAACAAATTAAAATCAATGAACAATGGCTGTTAGCCATAAAACGGAGCAAGAGATTAAACACTAATATTTTAAAGTACTATCAACAGTTATTTTAATAATAAAACAATAAAAGTGAAGGTTTAAAATGGAACAATCTTCTATATGGTTAGATATATTATCTAATCAATCGTTCATGTCATGGTTATTAGTCGGAAGTGTTGTGGGCGTTGCACTGATTATGGGACTTTTTGTCTTAGTAAATGGTACATCCAAACTAGACGACGGCTTTAGTGGCAAGCTTATTCAACGCTGGCCAATTCGCAGTGTCATAATACATTGGTTTGGTGCAATACCTTGTTTAATATTGATTTTAACGGGTGTCATAATCGGTGCGGGCAAAGTAATTTTCGAACCGGGCAGCAATAGTTGGGCAACAGCCGTTAAGCTATCGGCAACTTTACATGAATTAGCCGTATTTCCATTTATGATTGGTGCTTTCATCATGGTCATCACGTGGTGGAAAGAACAATTATTTAAAAAGTACGATATTGACTGGTTTATAAAAGCAGGTGGTTATATTAATTTTGGTAAAAAACAACACCCTGAAGCTGGTTTTGCTAATGGTGGTGAAAAACTCTGGTTTTGGGTATTTACAATAAACTTTATAATTCTTTCTTCTACTGGTCTTATGCTCTTTTTTCCAGACTTCGCTCCATCTCATGAATATGCACCTATTGTTATTTCCCTTCATATTATCTCTGCTATGGCTATTGGCGCTTTTGCCATTGTTCATATATTTATGGCAACCGTAATTTCTGAGGGTGGTTTAAGTAACATGACCACAGGGAAGTGCGATGAGAACTGGGCAAAACAGCACCATAATCGCTGGTACAAAACATTAAATAAAAAATAAGGCGAAAATATAATGGATAGACGTAAAGCGATTAAGCTGCTCGCTGGCGGTACTACCGTGTCACTGGTATCTGCCTCCCCCGTCATTGCATCAGTCATAGCCAGCAATTCAGAACAAGACAACAAGAAACTAGCAATGGTGATCGACCTACGCCGCTGTAACGGCTGTAAAGCCTGTGTCACTGCTTGCGGTCATGAAAATGGCAATGAACCTAATGAACACCGAACTCAGGTACTTCAAAGTAGTACTGAAATTAATGGCAAAGAGTATGTGCTCAACCTTCCCTTACTTTGCAATCAGTGCGACAACCCAGTATGTACCAAAGTATGTCCGACTGGAGCTACGTTTAAACGTAAAGAAGACGGAATTGTGGTGGTCGATTCCACTGGCTGTATCAATTGTAATTTCTGCGTTTACACCTGTCCTTATGATGGCGTGCGTTTCACTAATAGTAAAACAGGCACTGTAGACAAGTGTAATTTCTGCATTCAGCGCACCACAAAAGGCTTCCTTCCCGCCTGTGTAGAAACCTGTACCGGAGGTGCTCGTGTCTTTGGTGATCTGAAAGATCCCGACAGTGACGTTTCCAAATTACTCAAGGAGCATGAAGCGTTAGTTCTTCAATCTGACAAGAACACCCAGCCTAACGTTTATTACATTGGCTTAACAGATACAGAAAGTGATCAGCCGTATAACCTAAATTCAGCACTTACATGGCAGCGTTAATTATGGATCGTAGACAATTTTTAAAAATGGGTGCCGCAACAACATTCACAGGCGGAATGACTGGCATTTCTAAAGCAACTGCTGACGAGAGTAATCAGGATATCAGCCGTTATGCACCATTAAGTGCCGAACCGGAATTTATTCTGGGTCCCGACAACAAGCTCACTAATAACCCAAACCAGCGCTTTGCTTTTACCAAGTGTTTTGGTTGCTACAACGTTTGTGGTGCACGCATTCGCATCGACAATAATACCGATCAAATCCTGCGTGTCTGTGGCAACCCATACGCTCTATCCACCCAATCAGGTAATCCTGTTGCAATGGAGGTATCACCTCAGGAAGCGATGTTACAACTCGTTGGTGAACAGGGAAATGAGAACCGATCAACGCTTTGTGGCAGAGGCAACGCAGTCCCCGATGCCATTACCGATTCACGCCGCGTAACTCAATGCCTGAAGCGCATAGGTAAACGAGGCGAAAATCACTGGCAGTCTATCTCCTATGAACAACTCATTAAGGAAGTCGTTGAAGGTGGCAATCTATTTGGTGAAGGTCACGTTGAAGGCCTATCAGATATCTACGACGATAAAACTGTCGCCAATCCAGCCTATCCGGACTTTGGACCGAAGAAAAATCAGCTGCTAATGACCGGTTGCTCTGAAGATCCGGCCCGCTGGGGATTTTACAAACGTTTCTCTGAAGCGTCTTGGGGTACACCGAACATAGGTAACAAAGACTCATATTGTGGCCACCAGCAAGTAGCAGGATGCGCACTTGGTGTGGAAGACGGAGCCAACAGTGGTGCATTGCCAACAACGGATTTCGAGCACTGTGAATTTGCTATTTTTATTGGCACTAACCCCGGACTTAGCGGAATCAGCCTAAACTCAGCCTCTAAGCGTTTGGCTGATGCTCGAACACAAAACCCTAACTTCAAATATGTGGTTATTGATCCGATTCTGCGTTCACTCACTAGCTCATCAACACCAGAAAATTGTGAATGGGTACCTATTCGATCCAGCGGTGATACCGCCTTAATGCACGCAATGATGCAGTACATCATTAACAACGAGCGATATAATAAATCCTATCTAGCTTCATGTAGCCAAGAAGGTGCTTACAAGGTTAGTGAAATCAACTATACCAACGCGCCATACCTGGTCGTCACCGATAAAAAACATCCTCTATATCGTAAATTCTTGACTGCTGCAGCCTGTGGCAAAGGCGATGCTGATACAAAAATGGTGATAGATGCCAAAAGCCAACAGCTAACAACGTCAGACAGTTCAGAGCCTTGTAACATCAAGTTCAGTGGAAAAGTGACCACGGAAGATGGTCAGGCAATCAAGGTTGAAACCGCCTTCTCGCTATTGGCAAAACGCGTCAATGAACATTCTATGGCCGATTACGCCGCCGAATGTCAGGTACCTGAAGCTAAGATCATAGAGCTTGCTAAAGAGTTCACTTCGCACGGTCGTCGCGTATCTATCGAAACCAATACCGGTTGTAACGCCAGTGATGGCAGTCAATTTGCTTTTGCCATGATCATGCTCGCCACCCTCGTGGGAGCACATAATGCCAAGGGCGGCATGCTGCACACTGGCAGTATGGGGTTCGAGAACACTTCACCTCTCTACGATATGATGGCCTTTGAGCATGCACATCTTAGTGGTTTTAATGCTGAACGTTCGGGTGACTATCGTCAAAGCAATGAATTCAAAGAGAAAGTTAAAAACGGAATTAATCCGTACCCATCTGATATGCCATGGAATGAAACCTTCATTCAGGACAATGCAGGAGAGCTACTTGTCGCCCATGCCAACGGTAATCCATTTAAGTTTAAGGCTTGGATTGCATGGGCAAACAACCCTCTTTATGCCTGCTCAGGCTTAAAGGACCAAGTAGAAGCGTCAATCAAAGACCCTAAACAGCTAGGTCTGATCATCGCATCCGACCCTTACTTTAATGAAACCAATGTCTACGCGGATTATTTTGTTCCGGATCTGGCTCAATACGAGCAATGGGGAGCCTCTCGTCAATGGGGAAGTGAGTTAATGGGTGATGTTGTGTCCTTCCCTATTATTACCCCTAAAACACCGCTCAATGCCGAGGGCAACCGAGTGTGTATGGAACAATTCCTGATCGATGTTGCGAAACAAATCAAACTGAATGGCTTCGGTGAAAATGCCTTTAAAGATACAGCGGGTAACGCAAAAGCGATCAACACGCCGGAAGACTACTATATCCCTGTATTAGCTAATCTGGCACACAGTGACGAAGTACTACCTAACCCAACAGAAGAAGACGTTAAATTCACCAGTGTAGACCGCATTTATTCTCAGTTAAAAGAACGATTAAAGGCGGAAGAAATTGGGCCGACCATGTTCTTATTCACACGGGGCGGCCGTTACCTTACGGTAAATAGTCGATATGAAGGCGAATTCTTCCATGAAATGATGAGATGGGATGCCCAATTTCAAATATACAATGAAGGCCTAGCACATATAACCAACTTTCATTCAGGAGAATACCTTGATGGCTTGCCAGTATTTGACAAGCAAAGGTTCTGGGACGGCACCGCCATCCGCGATCTCTGGAGCGAAAATGAGTATCCATTCTACTTCTCGACGTTCAAGCATCAGCTGCGCAGCCCGTATTCCGTTACGCTCAAGAGCATCACAGCCCTCGGTGAGTCAAACTTTATTCAGATGAATGAAAACGATGCGAAAAAATATGGATTGAAGACGGGTGACAAAGCACGAATAGCCACCCCCAAAGGTGCCGCAATTGAGGGTATCGTTCAGGCAGATACTACCATAGCGAAAAGCTGTATCGCAGTGCCACTTGGCTATGGCCATACCGCCTTTGGCGCGAGTGATATCACTATTGATGGTAAAACCCTTACGGGGATTCCTGAAAGGAAGGGGGGTATGGCGGTGAATGCCTTTAACGCCGTTGACCCAACCCGAAAAGGCGCCAGTTTGTATCGCGACGTGACCTTTGGCTCTACCGCCCGCCATGGTATCCCGATGAAAATCGAGAAGGTGTAACTTAATAAAACCAGGCTAGATTCATTGACTAATTTTTTGTCTTAGTTTTAGTTCACATAAGAAAGGCTCGCAAAATCTGCGAGCCTTTATCATTGCTAAATCTATTGAGTCAGTCTAATTCCCTACACCACCAATTTGTTCCGCAGGAGTTTCAGACGTTACAGGTGGCCACTCTTTAAATGTTGCTAAATGCTGTGCAACAGCTGTTTGCGCAAGAGCTAAATAAAGCCCCATAATTGCGCGGAAAATATGCTTTTCACAAATCTCATTTATGTCTGTGCTATTTCACCGTCTTCATTCTCAGACACTTACGACATAGTCTAAAAACAGCATCAAACATAACCATTTAATTTATGTATAAAAATATGTTTAAAACATACACACCTATGCGTACAATCCGCTCACTGTATTGATTACTGGACACTGATGATGGAATTGCAGACTTACCTATCATTATCGACCAATCCTTGGTTTAACCAAGCGGTTGAAGATGTGTTGTTTAATTCTCTCAAGAAAAATCAAGCTATTTTACTGATATGGCGAAACCGCCCGTCAATCAATATAGGTAAAAACCAAAATCCATGGCTCGTTTGTAATACTCAAAACGTACATAAGAGCAACTTAAGTATTGTTCGGCGACAAACTTATGGTGGTGCCGTGTACCAAGATCCAGGTCACTCAAATTTTTCCATCATGGGTGATCAATTAGCGATTAACTCAACCACGGTAAATACAATACTCACATTATTTCTTGAGCAATTAAAACTAACCGGTCAGGTCAACAATAATAACGAAATCATTATTTCAGAAAAGAAAATATCAAACAGTGTTGATACAATTGTTGATAGCAAATTCCTTCAACATTGCACTATTCGTGTAAACACCGATATCTCTGTGGTTGAGTCTTTTACTAATCGACAATATGAAGAATCAGATCCGTATAGACTGCTACAAAAATATGGCAATTTATCAGACTCAAAACCGTTTATTAATCATGAAACCATAGAGCAAGCATTAATGAATGCATGCTGTAAGCACCTTAATGTCTCAACTGAAGGTCAAAGACTCAATATCAACCCCTTGCCTAACTTGCCTGGCCTGGGTAAAAAACTTCATGTGATATCAAGCTGGGATTGGAATTATGGTCAATCACCTGAATTTAACCGCCAATTAATCGGGCACTTCTCATGGGGGAAAGTTGAACTAGATATCACTGTGATTAAAGGAACAATCCAGTATGTTAGCTTTAAGGCACCCTCTCTATTTGAGCCTCTTCTAGCGCACTTCTCTAAAGTGATTATCGGATACCCTTATCAAACGAAATCCATCACATCCGTAATGGGAACGCTAATGATTCATTTCAGTGACAGTCACAAAGCGCTATTAGAATTTGGAAATTGGCTTGAAAAAAAATGGCAATAAGTCTAAATAAATGACGTAACTTTACTCATAGTTACCAATAATTGAACTAAATCAAGATTACTATTATTTCATATCCATTTCACTTTTAATGTATTGACATTGTCAGAGCCAGCATCATTTCTAGCCTTGCAGGATTTCCCACAGAGTTATGCACAACTTCTGTGGATAACGTAATGACTCAGAGTTACCCACACCATTACAACTATTGTTATTCTCTTTATTTATTTTGTCATTTTCTTATTATTTTTGTATTAAAAACATAATTCTTAAACAAAACGTGTAAGCCTGTTTGTTTCATAGATCATTTAAAAACTTATGCACAGTTTTCTTTAACTTATGCTATTTGAACAGTGTTTATTCAGCTGTGATTAAGCAAGAAACTGGAAAATCACCGCTATCCCACTAAATGCTCATGTTGATATGAAAAAATTAACTTACGAACCCTAAATTCGCACAGGCAAACGTTTTTATAAAAAATTAACAACAAAAATCAAACTTGTAAGCCGTTGTTTAAGTTAACTTAAAATACAAAACAAGGCTTGAACCCCACCTAAGTCATAAAAGTTATATTGACAGCATTATTTTAGCCACTACAATACGCGCCGTTTGCCTATATTAAGGTAGCAAGAATAACAATACATATTGTGATCGTTCAATTTTTACAGTGTATGCAACATCTATAATATTGAATTTTTCTTTTCGTAATTGGGTATATTTACGAAAGCGACTTAGCAGAGGTATAAAATGGCTAGCGATAATAACTATAGTCTGGGTCCGGTTCCTAACTCAGCAAGAAAAGGCGTTGCATCGCTTACCATGGTGATGCTGGGATTAACGTTCTTCTCTGCCAGTATGTGGACAGGTGGGACACTCGGTACTGGTCTCTCCTTTGATGATTTCCTCCTCGCCGTTCTTATTGGTAATTTAATTCTCGGTATATACACTTCCTGTCTCGGTTATATTGGCGCTTCATCCGGTTTATCTACTCACCTTCTCGCTCGATTCTCCTTCGGTTCTAAAGGCTCTTGGCTTCCTTCTCTCATTCTCGGCGGCACACAAGTTGGTTGGTTTGGTGTTGGCGTCGCAATGTTTTCTATCCCCGTTCATAAAGCCACAGGCATTGACACCAACATCCTCATCCTCATCCTCGTTTCTGGTCTTCTAATGACCGCCACTGTTTACTTCGGCATCTCTGCCCTAATGATTCTTTCCGCAATTGCTGTTCCTGCTATCGCTATTCTAGGCGGTTACTCTGTCAATGAAGCGGTCAATAGCGTGGGCGGCATCGATGGATTAAGAGCCGTTACACCAGCAGAACCGATGGAGTTTTCAACAGCATTAGTTTTAGTGGTGGGCTCATTCATTTCAGCCGGTACATTAACAGCTGACTTTGTTCGATTTGGCAAAAAACCAAGAAGCGCAGTTTTCGTCACTATGGCTGCTTTCTTTGTGGGCAACTCATTAATGTTTTTATTCGGTGCTGCTGGCGCTGCTGCAACGGGCCAGTCTGATATTTCAGAAGTTATGATTGCACAAGGGCTCCTTATTCCTGCCATCATTGTTCTAGGGCTGAACATCTGGACAACCAATGACAATGCACTTTATGCGTCAGGGCTAGGGTTCTCTAACATTACAGGGTTGCCAAGTAAGTACTTATCCATGATTAATGGTGTTGTGGGTACGCTATGTGCGCTTTGGCTATACAATAATTTTGTTGGCTGGTTAACGTTCCTATCTGCGGCAATTCCACCCATTGGCGGCATAATCATTGCAGATTTCTTGAAAAACCGTCATCGTTACAAAGATTTTGCGAATGCTGAATTTAAAACAGTAAACTGGGCTGCTATTGCGGGTATGGCAATTGGTATTGCTGCGGGTCATTACTTACCAGGTATCGTGCCTGTTAATGCGGTTTTAGGTGGCGCTATCAGCTACCTGATTCTGAATCCGCTTTTAAACCGTGTTGCTGAAAGAACGCCAGAACAAGCTTAAAATAGATTATCAGAAGTATTTATAAACGTCAGAGAAACGCATAAGGATAACAAGATGCAATCTTCGAATATGCTAATTAAAAACATCACATTACAAGGCACGGAAGGCCTGCATCAAATTCTGATTGAAAATGGACGTTTTAAGACAATCACATCAATGGATAACGATCTAGCCGTTAATGCAGACAGTGCCATTGTTGATGGTGAAGGTGGCCTTGCCGTGCCACCTTTCTGTGAACCTCATATCCATTTAGATACGACACAAACAGCAGGCGAGCCAAGCTGGAATATCTCAGGTACTTTATTTGAAGGTATCGAGCGCTGGTCTGAGCGTAAATCACTGCTTTCTATTGAAGATGTTAAAACGCGCGCCAAGCAAACGCTAAAATGGCAAATCGCCAATGGTGTGCAACATGTTCGTACCCATATTGATGTTTCAGACCCTACTCTTATTGCACTAAAAGCCATGCTTGAAGTGAAAGAAGAGATGAAAGAATGGGTTGATATTCAAATTGTAGCTTTCCCGCAAGAAGGTATTCTTTCTTACCCTAACGGTAAAGAGTTACTGGAAGAAGCAGTAAAGCTAGGTGCCGATGTTATTGGCGCAATTCCCCACTTCGAGTTTACCCGCGAATACGGTATTGAATCTCTGCATTATGTGTTTGAGCTTGCCCGTAAATATGACCGTTTGATCGACGTACATTGTGACGAAATTGATGATGAACAATCGCGCTTTGTCGAAACAGTTGCTGCATTAGCACATAAATTTGATATGGGCGATAAGGTAACGGCAAGTCACACAACCGCTATGCACTCATACAATGGTGCTTATGCGTCTCGCTTGTTCCGCCTATTGAAGATGTCTGGTATTAACTTTGTAGCTAACCCATTGGTGAATATTCACCTTCAAGGCCGTTTTGATGATTACCCAAAACGCCGTGGTATTACACGCGTTAAAGAAATGCTAGCCGCTGATATTAATGTTTGTTTTGGTCACGATGATGTCTTTGACCCTTGGTATCCTTTAGGCACGGCTAACATGCTGCAAGTTTTGCATATGGGTCTGCATGTGTGCCAAGTCATGGGCTACGATCAAATCAATAATTCACTCGATCTGATTAGTACTAAATCAGCGCGTACATTAAACATTCTTGATACCTATGGGATCGATGAAGGTAAAACTGCAAGCTTACTGATTCTACCTGCAGAGAATGGTTTTGATGCTGTTCGTCGCCAAGTACCTGTTCGTTACTCTATTCGTCATGGAAAAATACTGGCAGAAACACAGCCAGCAGTAACAAGTATTAATCTAGAAGAAACTGAACGTGTGACTTTCCGTCGCTAACTTGTACTTCTAAATACTATAAAGCCACCAGCTGTTTTGGGTTATCCAACAAACAGTAAGGTGGCTTTTTTATTTAACATGACTCTTCTTTATTCGTATTTAACTGTATTTTGCATGGCGTCTAAAGGCTGTAACCAGCGATAGTAGCAACAAACTTAACCATGATGACGTTCCACCGTTATCTTCATGTTCAATCAAATTACAATTATTTGGCGAAATAGAATCAATCCCATCAAGGCATTGTTTTCGACTGTCTTTAATGAAATTAGGCTCTTGAATAGAATCGTTCGGTACAGTGCCCATATAAGATTGAATCCAATCAAAATATGTACCCACTCGGGTGTAAAAGGTAGGACGATTGATCGAACCACACACCGGCGTACCAACAGGTGAGCCACTCACAATGCCATGCTGAACCCACGTATTATTGCTATTTTGCGCCCTTAATGGTCCACCACTGTCACCTTTACACGAGTCATTACCAACAGAACCACCTACCTCTAGTAATTCAGACGGTAAAGTACATACTTTCGTTTTATTAAAAATGGTGTCAATAATAAAAGGTGTATCGTTACCATTTTCTAAACGTGCATAACATTCGTTCATAGGTAAAAAAGATAATGTCGTTTCTTGAAGTATATTGGATTGCTCTGTCCCTTCTGAGTTTGTGGCTCCCCAACCGGAAACGTTGATATTGTTAGGACGAGAATGCTCTTGCCATTGTGCATTTAATCTTGCGTCAATTTCGTCTGCACTCGACGCATTAGCAAGTTCTACTGGTGTTATATCACTAAATACACGGTTAACTCTTAACAAGGCTAAGTCACTATCCAATGCGGTATGCACCAATTCAGTCACTTTAGTACCGTCTGACTCATAGCTAATGTCATGAAACGCGAAGGGGGTATAGTCAGGATGCACAACAACATGTGAAACTGAATAAAAATGTTCAATATCCGTCTGGCCTACATCGTTAATACCAGCAACAATACTGATTCGACTAGGCTCTAATACGAAATAGCTTCCAGCATCAATAGAAGAGCCTGAACTCATCACAACACAATGCGCAGCAGTCAGAACCCAGTTTTCATTAATGACCGTTGCACCACAAATTGGCATGTCATTAAGTTCACTCACCCGTATTGTCGCCATCCAATTTTGCTCGCCTACAGGTACATCAGTTCCCCCGACGACGTATGGTGTGATCTCGCTTGCATGAATACTGAAAGCGCCCACCAAGCAACACATACTCAATAGGCTTCCACTGATCGCCTTTCTGATAAATGCCGAGTCTCCCTTGCCCATATCGCACTTTCCTTGTTTATAAACAACTTTGGCAATATAAGCACAAACAGAAAAATACAAAGAGAGTTGAAACATTGGAGTGCGATTGACTTCATCCTTTTACATTAAAGGTATTACATCGACAAATAAGAAAGATAAGTCACTCTCATTTAGAGTTAAGTTATAAAAACAAAAAAACCATATCATAATGATATGGCTTTAAAGTTTAACGATGTGTAATCGTTAGTTCAGTGTAGAACAGCTAACATCATCATAATCGATTTGAACAAACAAACCACCCAACTCAGCTGCTAACGTCGGGTAAAAATTTGCATTTTGCGCTGTTTTAATGTCATCTAAATCAATTTTGTAAACGTCTAAGCCCACTTTTTTAATTTCATCAGGTACACAGGCTTTATCGCCACTTTCAAAACACAAGCCTTCATCAACCACAATTTGACCGCATGATTGTGCATGTACAGTGATGCCTGCGTTAGTCAGATCGGCTTTAATACCATCAGGTAAACTATCAGGTAGCGAAGCTTTCGTGCCATCATTAAGATCACTTAATTTATAATAACCATTAGGTAAACCCGTTGATGAATTTTCCACTTGTACACCAGAAACAGCAAACACTTTTGTTTGACCCTTTAGAATGTCTTTTACATCATCTTCATCACAACCAACAAGCGCTAATAACGCCAATAGCACAACTGCCTTTTTCATGAAAATCCCTTGTCTTTAAATTATGTATTTCAAAATAATTCTACATTCCTCACATCACCCGTTCACAATTCAAATAACGGAGTGCAAGGTTATTGGTATAGTGAATGATAGTATCTTTGTATTTACAAAAGATCACCTCTATATCAACTTGAATGCGGGTGTTATCTGTTTTTATAATTAAAAACGTAGACTGCTGATTAATTAGTATGCAAATTGGGATGCGCCTATAGATTCCCTCGATTTCAGATAATAACGGCGCACTCTTTCTTACCCTTTCATCATATATGTATCTACCAGCACGACTAAACGGGCTTTTTCATCGTCTGAAATGAAACTTGCTTCGATACCGTTTCGTGTAAACTGTGCAATCTCATTCTTTGTCATTGCATGTGCGTTTGCCACCGCATGAAAATTCGTATTCATATAACCACCGAAATACGCAGGGTCATCAGAGTTAATCGTTACACACACGCCTTTGCGTAATAAATCGACAATATTGTGCTGTTCCATTTTCTCGAATACTTTTAACTTGATGTTCGATAATGGGCATACCGTTAATGGTGTACGGTCTTCAATCAACTGTGCGACTAATAGTTGATCTTCGACACAGCGAACACCGTGATCAATACGCGCAATGCCCAACATACTAAGTGCATCGTGAATATTCTGAGCTGGCCCCTCTTCACCGGCATGAGCCACTGTTAAAAACCCTTCATTCAATGCCTTTTGGAACACCTTAGCGAATTTCTCAGGTGGGTGACCTTGCTCTGAAGAATCCAAACCCACACCGATAATCTTATCTTTGTGCGGTATAGCTTGTTCAAGCGTTGCCAACGCTGCCGTTTCGTCTAGATGGCGCAGGAAACACATAATTAACTGGCTCGAAATACCCAGCACTTTGTTAGCCTCTTCAAGGGCACGGTGTATTCCGCTCACGACTGTATCAAAAGCAACACCACGATCGGTATGAGTTTGAGGATCAAAGAAAATTTCGGTGTGTACGACGTTATCTTCTTTACAACGGAGTAAATATGCCCAAGTTAGATCAAAGAAATCTTGTTCATGAATCAGTACGTTTGCCCCCTGATAATAGATATCAAGAAACGATTGAAGATTATGAAATTGGTACGCGTTGTGAACTTCTTGTGGCGACTGGAAGGGAATCTGTACTTGATTACGTTTAGCTAATTCAAACATAAGTTCAGGCTCTAGCGAACCTTCTATATGAAGGTGAAGCTCAACTTTTGGCAATCCGTTAATAAAGTCTTTCATATCATACTCTTAATCTAATGGGGTTTAGATTAACAGCCTTTCTACTCAGCAGTTTTCAGACATACAAAGAGAAAAGCGATCAATCACTCAACTCTTCGTAATCAGAATTTTACGGATTCTGGTAGAGACCCCCACACCCTATCAGTGGGGTTATACGAAGTAACTTTACCTATTATTACAAGCACTAAACAGCTCAATCATTTTGGTATAGTTACTACTGAATTTTTCCATACTTCATACGATGACGCAATCAACAAATCAATTAATTAAAGATCACCTCTACAATCATGATTTTTTGCGCCCATATTAACTTCTGGTAATGGCTTAATATCATTACTTGTTTGTTTTTCGCCGTTATAAGCCTGAAGAAACGCTTTAAGCAAATGTTCTTCTTTAACTAATAATATTTTAGCAGCATTTACCTCTTCGAGTTCTGGATGCTTTTCCCTGAATTGAATGAGCTTTGCATAACTGTTCTTTAATTTATTAGTTAACTGTCTATCGATGATAAAACTCATATACAACATTCCCTTAGTAGATAAGGCATACTATAAAGCATTTTCTGTACCAAGTTTTAACAGCTGCTATGTCGTAACTTTATGTCATGATTTGCATATTGAAATGCTTTTTTCAACGCAAATTGATTATTTATATAAATCAACTACTTCACTCAGCACACAGTACTAATAAGTAGAGGATATCTTACAGAGTAAAGTCATAAGAAAAATATTTCAACACACCAAAACAATAATTTAATATCGATAAACGATAATTATACATTGATCTTCGATTGGAATGATCTTAGTATTTACACATCCACTTAACAGGAAGTTCGTTATGTCTAAGATTCAAAAACAAAGTCGCCGTGCCCGTTTGTTATTTCAGTTCTTTTTTGCACTTACACCTATTGCGGTGTGTTACTACTGGCTAACCGTTGAAACACCGTACGACTTTTTAACCTCGCGCGGTATTATTCAACTCAGTTATGACTTCGACAGTTACACGCAGCTGCCGTTCACACTCACAACGCGCATTTTGGCGATGGTCGCTAGCTTATTACTATGCTGTATCATTATGTATGCCTTAAAAGTGCTAATTCGTTTATTTCGCAACTACGAACAAAACGAAATATTCACCCTTGAAAATGCCAACTACTATCAAAAGTTAGGTTACAGCGTGTTCTATTGGGTTGGCGCTTCTGTAGTATATGGCGCGTTAATGTCGGTAGTTTTATCGTTTAATAACCCTCCTGGTGAGCGCATGCTAGCAATTAGCTTTGTTGGTATGGATTTTTTGACTATAGTATTCGGATTTATTGTTCTGATCATTTCATGGGTGATGAAGGAAGGATACACACTTGCCGATGAAAACAGCCACACGATTTAAGGAGTCATAATGACTATTCGTATTAACTTAGATGTGATGATGGCAAAACGGAAAATGCGCTTAAAGACCTTAGCGCAGCTGGTAGAAATTACCGAAGCCAACTTATCTGTATTAAAAAACGGAAAAGCGAAAGCCGTCCGTTTCTCGACACTCGCTAAATTATGTGAGGTATTAGAATGTCAGCCTGGTGATATTCTAGAATTCGAAGCCAATAGCAACGAACAACAACGCTAGCGGTAATCTTGAAAGCTAAAAATACTAAAGCCCACATAACCGATTAAAACATGGGTTATGTGGGCTTTTCTTTTTGATTAAGTGTTATCGCAAAAAACTACGAACGCACGACAACCACGGGATAGTCATCCAGCTGAATGATTTGGGACTTCACGTTAAACAAGTCTTTGATCAACTGCTCATCAATAATATGCGTCGGTTCACCATACGCAAAAAGTCGTCCGTCGTGTAATGCTGCCACTTTATCAGAATATTGAATAGCAAGATTCAAATCATGTACCACCATTAAAGCGCACGCTGAATACTGGCGAGTATACGCTTTTACATACTCAAGCAATTTAAGCTGGTTACTCATATCCAGTGCAGACGTCGGTTCATCTAATATCAACACCTTGGGTTTATTAATAACCGCTTGCGCTAAGCCTACCATTTGGCTTTCACCTCCTGATAACTCAGTACAAATTTTATTCGCTAAATGAATAATGCCAATACTGTGTAATAAGGCTAATGCTTTTTCTGCACTATCGGCCTTGGTAAATAATGAACTTGATCCAACATGCATCGTAGTAATAAGTAATTCGACAACACTGATACTTGCGGTAATACGGTGGTCTTGCGGCAGATAACCAATTTCATCAAGAACCAACGGCTTGCCAGCCAAGGTAATCAAATGAGGATCAAACCGGATCAGCTTGGTCATCTGTTTAAGCACCGTCGACTTCCCTGCCCCATTCTTACCAATTAACGAGACCATTTCACCTGCATAAATTTCTGGAATTGTTAGGTCATTCAACACGCGGTTACCGCCAAACGACACCGAGAGATTACTAATTTTAAGCGCCATTAGAACTTACCGCCCTTTTTCACAATTAGGAAAATAAAGAACGGTATACCCACCATCGACATCACAACGGTTAAAGGCAGAATAATACCCGGCATAATTGATTTACTGGCAATAGAGGCCAGCTCTAATAAGACCGCCCCCAGCAAGAAAGAGGCTGGTAAGAAATAACGCTGATCTTCACCTAATATCATGCGGGCAATATGCGGTGCAACCAACCCAACAAAACCCACAGCACCAACAAAAGAAACCGAAAGAGATGTAATAACAGATACTAATAATAAGGTTTTAACACGCAACCGATTAACATTGATGCCCATTGATTCTGCACGTTCTTGACCAATTTTAAGCGTCGACAACTTCCATGAATCTTTCATCATAATGGCAAGAACAATGGGTAATAGAATAGCGAGAATCGTGATTTTTTCCCAGCTACCACGATCTAATGATCCCATTTGCCAAAACACTAATGTTTGCAGCTGCGTTTCTGTTGCGATGTATTGCATCATAGTTAGCATGCTGTCGTAGGCAAACATGATTGCCACACCAAATAGCATTACACCTTCTATCGACACACGTTTTAAAGAAGATACGCCAGCAATCATGAATGTCGTTAGCAAGCACATGATGAATGCCATGAATGCCACTTGGTATTCGACTGGAATGAATGGAATAGCAATCACATTGGTAATGACGAGGGAGGCTCCAAAACCAGCAGCAGCAGACACACCAAACGTATAAGGATCCGCAAGTGGATTATTCAGCGTGGTTTGCATTTGCGCCCCGGCTAATGCTAAAGCCCCGCCAACCAAAGGTGCCATCAAAGACATTGGCATACGAATATCCCAAATAATGATACGGCTGGCAATATCACTCGACGACGGATGAAAAATACCATTCAAGACTTGATCAAGGGTTAAACCTTGCGATCCAATAAGAATATCTGCGATTAAACAAATAATGCTCATAACAAAGAAGACTGCCAAGGCAATCTTCTTTTTCTGGTTACGAGCACGATGAGCGGTTAACTCAAGTGCAATAGAACTCACTTCTTCATTGCCTCGAAGTTATTTTGGCCAAATACACCTGTCGCTTTACGATTCGCAAACTTCAGGTTCATTTCTTCAAATGTTTTGTCTGGGTTCAGATCTTTAAACTGTTCCGGGTGAACCCATTTAGCAAAATATTCCATTGCGACTAAATTGTATGGTGAGTTGTAGAAAGGCATATAAATTGAGTACACGTTCTTATTCTGGTAAGCATTTATGGCCTTTAACCATGAACGGTCCATCAATTTGCTTGTGGCTTTGCTAATTGCAGCCTGATTTAAAGGGGCATAACCAAATGGAACACCGCTCGTTACATTCCCTTTTTTATCAATCCAACCCGTTGTTTGCATGATGTATACATCAGGCTGAGCACTGATCACACTTTCTGGTGACATCTGCCCTGTAATCGCGCCTTTAAGCGGCTTATCTGCAATGTTTGTTGCTTTTAAATAAGGGATATATGCACCCATATTACCGGTCGCAAATGTTTGGCAACAAGAACCGTCATAACCTGCCGCACGCTCGATGAACACACGCTTGTTGAGTTCTGACACCGGTAATGTTGCAACAACATCCGTTAAGTTTTTCACATGCTGTTGATAATAATCTGCAAATGCTTTGCCCTGCTCTTCTTTACCCAGTGCTTTCGCTAACGTTGTAACAGATCTTACAGTATTTTTTACAGGGTCTTCACGGAAATCAATGGCAATAACCTTAATGCCTAACTTGTCTAATTTAGCAATAAGCCCCTTTTCTTCTGCTAGTTTTATATTGGAAATATCGACAACAAAAAGATCCGGTCGGTTCTTCATATTAATAAAGCGTTCGGTATCAAATTCACCTGATTTAATTTTTCCAATATGTGGAACGTCTTTAAGCTGTGGGAAATCTTTAATGTAATTGGCGTACATGCTTGGTGCAGAAAGACGCATATCATCACGCCAAGCAACAAGATGGTCAGCAGCTTCTTGCTGATAAATAATTTCTAGTAATGGAAAAACACGACCTGTCGATAAAGCTATATTTTCAGGTTGTGATTCAATCGTAACCTGACGACCAGAAACATCAGTAACAGTGACGGGAAATTGAGCAGCAATTGACGAAAATGATAATAGTGCCGATGAGAGACAAAGTAATTTAAACGCGTTTTTCATACTATTTAACAACAAGAGAGATATTTAATGCCAATACTAATGATAATAATTATCAGTTTAAATATCGTTAATTGGAGTATTAGCTTGCAGTTTTGTCAAATAATCCTTAGTTATATTATGGGTTTTAGTTAGAGGTAGAGCCAGATCCTAGTGCAGGTGTACTTAAGCTAGATAACAAAGAATTTCATCTACCGAGGGCTTTACAGCGCCACAACGATGAAATCGAACCATGGAGCCGTCTGCTGGGTAAAATACAGCGAGCCTCTGCTTAACACTATGACGGGAAAGTAATCCATTTTAGGCTCTGTTCATTACCAAAAACACTAATCGTGTGTCCAGCAGAACATTTGTAACAAACATACGCTTATTCTAATCAATATAATTTTCAACATAAGCTCTAATTATTGAATAAGCGCATTCTAGACTAGTTAAGAGTTAATCGAGATCATAACTCTGAGATCGCTTGTTTCACCTTTTGAGCAACCGCAGGGGTTAGCCATGCAGACCATTTCGATTCATTTTCAAGAAAGAAATGCTCCATTGCATAATCCCCATCGGCTTGGTTATCTTCCATCCATGCTAGTAGTTTATTCATCTCCGCATTTTTAAACGAACGTTGCGTGAGATAGGTTACGATCTCTGGTGCACGCTCAGCAAACGCAGCAGTCACTAAAGTATCAACAGGTGATGCGGGATACATCGTCGGCTTAGGGTCTCTACACTCTTCACGGGTAGTGCAATTACTGAATTCGTCTGCATCGATACCGCTACCAAAATCAACTTTAACCATATCATACTTCCCTAAAACCGCGGTTGGAGCCCAGTAATAACCAAACCAAGGTTCTTCGCGGTCATTGGCTTTTGCTATAGAACCTGTAAGCCCCGCACTTGAACCTGGATCTATTACATCAAAACCTACGTCACCTAATCCCAAAGCATCGAATAGATTTTGAGATGAAATTGCACAATTCCACCCAGAAGGACACCCAACAAATGCAAATTTTTCAGGATCTTCTGGATGAGTAAATAGTTTACTATTGGCTTTTATTCCTGCAATCGTCGCCAGTGTGGGATCTTTTTCAACCATGTATGCTGGAACCCAAAACCCTTCTTCTCCCCCTTCAGATAAGCTATGGCCTGCATAGGCTAACAGTCCATCACGTACCCCTTTATCAAGTACTGGCTTTATTGCATTGCTCCACATTTCAGGGGCTATATCCGGCTTACCTTTTTCGATCATTGAGGTTCCTGTCGGCGTAGTTTCCCCAGGCACTAAATCGACGTCACAACCAAATCCATGAGTAAGGATAAATTTATCGATATTGGCTATGATAGTCGCGGAATTCCAGTTCATATCTGCAATAGTAACCTGACCACATTCACTGGCCATTAAAGGTGATGCAAATGAAGATAAAATGAGTGTTGCTGTAAGCATTTTACGCATAGTTTATCCTTAAACTAATAGGTGTGTTTTTTAGCCAAAAGAACCAATAAAATAAATATTTTCTGTATTAATTTAACGTAATTGAAAGTCAATATATTACAAAAACAAACAGACCTCGATTAACAATCAACAAGTTACACTACGCATCAATGAGTTAACATGCAAATGATGAGCATATAAACACACCTCGCCGAATTAAATTTAAAGATATAAAATGTCTTATTTAACAGTATTTATGCACTGGACAAGATATAGGCATCGAAACAAATACAATACATAGCAAATACACCGTAATATTAAATATAAGTTATATGTCGCAAATTTGAACACTGACTTAATTAGACAGACATTCGATGACGGGCTCTCTGCGGGAATGGTCTCAGTCTTACTGCAAATGAATGTGGTAATCGGCTTATTTTGGGGATGGCGATCTTGATCCAGCCTTCAGTATTATGATGAGTGCCCATCTTGAATACTGCAGCGGTTGCCGCCAACGTATAAATGAACTTGAAACTAGTAATACACAAGTACTGGAATCAATACCAGCTGAGCCTTTGACCAATGATCTTACCGCTATGTTAAACCAAATACTTAGTCAGCCAGTAGAGTCACTAAACTTAGAGGTAGAGCCAGATATTAGTTCAAGTGTACTCAAAGTTCTACTTGATCACTACAGGCGCGACCCTAAGCGACAATAGGTATAATGCGATAATAACTGTAGTGACAAGTAAAGAAAATACCACCGTAATTTGAATATGCTAATTCAATCAAAAAACAAATTATTCCCAGTAGGGATAGTCACTCTTAGCATAAGTGAAAGTGTAACATTGATCGCATAATAAAGATAAACAATGAAACAAAAACCACCTTCATGTGACTGTAATCACACTGATTTTTTAGTGTGTCATGTATTATTTGCGCAATTACTCTAAATGGTACGCCATACACATGAAAACTTTTTCTACCCTTGCTTTAGTTGTCAGTGCAGCTCTTCTTGCTGGTTGTAACGATACAGATTACGTTCAGCCAATCGAAGTAAAAATAGCGACATACAATCTTTCATTTGACCGTGATACATTCGAAGAACTTGTTGCTGAGATGCAAATTACACCAGCAAAACAAACAGAACTCGTTACAGCTTACTTAGACGGTACAATTGATAATGATAATGACAAACTGACAGCAGAAAAAGTTATTCAAATTCGTAATGTTGCTGCTGTTATCCAGAAAAATCGTCCTAATGTTCTTATGATGGCTGAATACAACAACGATGGTACTGGTGAAGACAAAGCTGCGCTAATTGGATTCCAAGATAACTACTTATCTATCGCTCAAAGCATCGATGGTGCTGGTGGTGAAGCGAATCTTGAACCAATTACATTTCCTCACGTTGAGTCTTACTCTACAAACACAGGTCTAGCCAGCGGTCTTGATTTAGACAATAACGGTACAATTGGAGGTCTAGGCGACGATTGGGGCTTTGGTCAGTTCCATGGTAAATATGCGTTCGCGTTGATGTCGCAGTACGAAATTGATACTGATAACACGCGTTCTTTCCAAACATTTAAATGGAAAGATCTCGAAGGCTCAGAGATTCCGACTATCACTATTTGTGACGACCCAGCTAAAATTCCAACTAGCATGAGCTGTGGTGATGAATGGTATTCCGCTGAAGAGTGGAAACAAGTTCGCCTTTCTTCAAAGAACCACGTAGATGCACCGATCATCATTCCAACAGAGAATGGTGAGGAAGTCGTTCACCTTCTAATGTCTCACCCTACACCACCAGTATTCGATACAGGCAAAAACAAAGCTCAAAATGCTGCAGAAGTTAAATTCTGGAATCAATATATTCAAGGTAAAGAATTTTTTTACGATGATGCTGGTCAGAACGGTGGATTAGCCAATGATGCTAAATTCGTTATCATGGGTGACCAAAACCTAGATCCAGTTGCTGGTGATGGTATAAGTGATGTGATGCAAACACTTCATCGTGACCCACTAGTAAATCAGAACGTGATGAACGGTGAATTGTACCCTACCAGCTACGGTGCTTCAGAACACGCAGTAGATCAATCACTGACTCACCCTAAACCAAATCGTATCTCATCGACATTTGGTCTTGGCGTAGACTACGCAATTCCATCTGCAAACCTGAATATAGTTGATACTGGCGTTTATTGGTCTGCGTCTTACGAAGAAGGTCGTAAACTGTTTAACGATACTCGTATCGGTGCAGGCGGCGATGGTAAATCTGTATCTTCAGACCACCGTATGGTTTGGATCAAAGCTAAATTCTAATACCTAGTAGTACTTAATGCGCGGAAGGACAATACGATAAAATCTTATTGTCCTTTTTTACTCAAAATAAAACCAAACCTTAACGGTATACCGTTAATAGTCGATGACTATTTTTTAGAAACCTTTAAGGCAATATTTCCTACATGCCGCTTTTTTAATTACAGATACAATCAAGTGTATTCTTAAGTTCTTTGTCGTAGTTATCTACCCAAGCGTAACGTTCACGGTACATTTTACGCTTTGGACGCTTGATATCTTCCATAGCCTTGCGTTCAGATTTAATAGGCAGCACATAGAAATAATCATTATGGGGTTCACCATTATGCTCACTCCACAGACGATCATAATCAAGGTTAATCTCTTTGCTCTTTTTGCCATAACGCTTGGCAGTATATATATGTGCTGAATTCTTTACGGCATAAATATTATTTATGCTCAAATTCGCAGCGAGTAAACGTAATGTTTCGACCATGAATGATTTGGGACGCAAACCATAAATTGTTTTGGTGAATAATTTACTGAAACCATTATCGTTAGCGCCACCTTGCATACAGCCAATATAAATATCATTGTCGACAACGGTAAACGCAAGCACGTAATATTTATTATATTTAGAGTCTGTAAGCGTAAGTGTAAGCTCCCCCTCTTTTCTTGAATTTCTATCAAAGCTTAGGTTAATTAAATAATCTTGTTCGCCAATTTCTAGTTTATAAATGGTTAGTACGTCATCATATATTTTATGACGAGCATCAGTTGAGAATTTGTGTTCAAACCAGTCATAGTGCTTGATTAAGATATCAATAATTTCTTGTTTACTTAAGCCGTTACGTAAATAAGGAGTGATGCATTTGGTTACGAAATTTGGCTGTTTTTTAAAGAGCATTTTTCGTTCATCATGAGCAAAATTCTCATCCATTTTTTTTATATAGGGATAATGTAATAAAGTTCGAGTGATGAACTTAACTATAGCTTTTTTCTTTCCGCTATTTTTATGACTATTGGCTTCAAGAGCCATACTAATTATATTCATGGTAAAACATTTATGGTGACTACATATAAAAAGATTATACACGCAATAGAACAGCGTACAAAATAATAATGTAGATCAACTTAAATTATAACTTTAGAATTATATTTGTATGAACACGCCACCAATTAAAAACAAATACTTTAAAATCAAATGCTTACGCGAATTAAATTGATGTACTCTCGTTGAAATAAATACTTTTTCAACCCTAAAAAAACACTGTAAACTAAGATCCCATTATTGTATCGTGGCTTTATAATTACCGAGATGATTTTTATAAGCCTTATCAACCGAGGATTAGTCAACACTGGCGATTTTATCTTCAATCACAAATAAAGGACTCAATGTTACCGTGAAAACCAGCGCTTCATTGCTTAACGTTAACCACCATCAATCACAATACGTATTCTTACCAACAGTACGGCAAGTGGCTGACTTGCGGTTACCTTGTGAATCTGTTCTTGTCTCAAACTTAGTGCTTGATTTTTGGTTACTGACAAACCCCTTTTTTTCCTTTGTATCCACCTTATTAGTTTGGCTCTCATACTTAGTGTAGGTTGAACCATCACTGCAATGGGTTTGCTTCATTGAACCAGCCCCATAGGTAGTGCAATTAATAGCATGGACTGAAAACGACATGCATACGAATACTGCAATAATGAGTAGACTTTTCATCACTCCTCCTTAGCACGCAAACCTAATTCTTGCCCATACTCTTCCAACTGAACGCGCAGTATTTGATCAAGTTTGTTGACTTGTGCCTTATACCAATAAACCAGTAATACATTACTCTTGTTAGTATGGATGATAAGCGCTTCACTTTCTGAGTTTGTACAGCAAGAAGAAAGACTTGATGTGTTGAATATTTTTAAACAGTCGTCATAAACATGGTTCCAATCATCTTCTATCACCTGTAAAGTACGCAAAACATTACTATAGAGGCGCTAATCCTCTCTTGTTCAACGGTAATGATCCAAACAGATTTAAGCTGCCTACTTTCTACATCATTAGATGACAAAACAGCACTATGCTGTATAAAGCGGGTGGATTTGCTAAATAAGAAAGAGTACTGAACAGATGAAAAATGAACATGATGTAATTGATAGCCTAGAAGAACTAGAACGTTTTCTACTGACTATTGAAAATGGTGGTCTGGGTTTAAAAGACGTTGCAGGTGTAGGCATGGCAACCAATAACACTGATGGCCGCCCTTTCGTTGCGGTATTCGATAATAACCAGAAACTTATTCTTGCACAGTGGATTTCTCAAGACGTTTATGAAAACGGTAAAGATCTTGTTCGTAATGGCCCACAGCGTAAGCATTAAAGCCTTCTTGCTCTAATACCAAGAACCATCGTCGATTAAAACGCCACCAATTACCATTATTACTCGTAATTGATGGCGTTTTTTATGAACAATAGAATCTAGTAATTACAACTTTGTAGTACTTAGTCATTAATTCAGCAAGATAGGTTTAATTCAGCGCAACACCCTTCACTTAGGTTTTCTGTTAGCGAGAACGTCCAACCATAGCTATCACATAATCGCTTCACAATTAGCAATCCAAGCCCATGTTCAGTACCTGCCTCTTCATTAAGCCCACAGCCTGAATCTATAACCTTTATGCGATTGCTTGTGACCACAACCTCGATTTTGCCTTGCTCTGTGAATCGTATAGCATTGTCTAAAAGGTTTTTTAAGACCATATCAAATACGGCTGGAGGTAAATTGATCTGTGTATCAGGCTCAACCGAAAGCAAAATCTGTACCCCTGCATTCAGTTTTTTATAGTATTTATCAAGACTAATATCTTGCGAGCATATCGGGCGTAGTTGATGCGCATCTCGCACGTTTTCTTGTTTCACTATGCTTAGCAGCACTTCAACCGTAGCTTGCATGTTATTTGCTGCAATTAAAATCCGTTCTCTTTGCTTACTCTGAAAATCAGGATCGTCTTTCATTGCCTGAAGACTAGCAGCACCAAGCACCACAGCGATCGGCGTTTTCAGCTCATGACTCGCGTACTTTGCAAACATCATCTCTTGCTTTGCTAGCCGCTCTTTCATCTGTTTATACGTATTTAAGTGGTGTTTAAGCGCCTTAATTTCATCAATTGAACGTTCTGACACATGGAAATCTTCTTCTTTATTTGCTGTTAATTGCTCACACAGTTCTGAAACAGGAGACATCAAACCATCAAAAAGCCGATGAAGAGAAAAACGCAGAAATGCAATAAGAAAAGCCATTAGTCCAAATGAAATTAACATAAGGATATTCCAGCTATCGTCACCAAATTCAATATCTCGGCTGCCTATAACCAAGTAAAGAGGAACACGTGCGCCCGATGACTCAACGAAGGGGGCGTAGTATACCATGAACCCATCTTCACTAAAGACGCGAAACCGTGTCACAACACCCTCTTCATAAGGTAATAGGCTCTTCAATTCTTTATCTAATGCCGCTTCACTATAATAAGCGCGAACATAAGGACCAAGCTGGGAGAAATCATCTTTTACTAATATAAAATGATCTTTTGCAATGCTTTCAAACGATCTCAAATGGCGTTCTAATTGGGTATTTTCATTGAATATTAAGTACAATGAGAAAGAGAAGAACACCAACGAAGAAGACGTTAATGCAATCACCGAGAATACAAAAATCAATCTTGATTTAACATCGAAAATCGAATTACCCAACGGTTTTCGAAATATCAGTTTTCTAAGCCATTTCATTTATGCTTCCAGCCTAAAACCAAATTTCGGCACTGTAATTAACATCGGCTTTTTAAAAGGCTTATCTAGTACATTGCGCAGTAGATAGATGTGGCTACGCAAAACATCTTTGTCAGGCACATCTTCTCCCCATATTTCATGAATCAAGACATCACGAGAAACCATTTCTGGCGCTGTTTTCGTCAGTTTCACTAAGATTTGATACATTACAGGGGTTACTAGCAGTTGCTTCCCTTCTCGCATTACCTTATGTGAACGCTGATCAATAATGAGCGAGCCAAACTGAATAAGCGAGCTTGCCACGTCGCCACGATAACGCTTAATCAATGCACTTAACCGTACTTCAAGTTCTGGAAAATTAAACGGTTTAGAGACAAAGTCATCTATACCTCGTTCAAACCCTTTTAACAGATCTTCACGGCCATTGAGCGCTGTTAACATTAAAATTGGTGTTGTACAGCCATTCTCTCGGAGTTCTTTCGCGACTTGCATACCGTCTTTTTTGGGCATCATTACATCAAGAATAATGGCGTCAAAATCATTTTCGAGCGCCAATTTAAGTCCTAATTCTCCATTATCGGCAAAATCGACCTCAGCACCTTTTACTTCAAGAAAATCGGCAAGAATACCTTGTAGTTCCTCGTTATCTTCAACAACTAAAACCTGTTTATTCTCAAGCATCGCCAGTATCTCGCATTACATTGTTATCTTTCACTATCCTAGCAATTTTTTGTCAAATTAATGTCGAATCACTTCATATTTATTGTGTCGTCTTTCTTTTATCGTGTTTTTTGTTGTATAGCATTCGACAAAAACTCGACATTATTTTTCGCACAATAGGGTCAGTTGATCTAATGAGAATATAACAATGAAAAAGAATCTACTGACCTTAGGTTTATTTGGCACATTGCTTTCACAGCCAGTATTAGCCTTAGACCTTATTGGGCACACAAAGAGTAAAAATCCTCTCAATGTGGTATCTGAAATAAGTGGCACTATCGAGTCTGTCGGTATTGAAACAGGCGAGCAGATTAAATTAGGAACCATTCTCGCCACGATTAAAGCACAAGATTTTGAGCTTGAAGTAAACAAACAAAAAGCCAATCTCGACCTTGCACAAGCCGACCTTAAAATAAAAAAATCACTGTATGGTCGTTACCAAGAGCTACGTAAAAAGAACAGTTTATCGCAAAATGAGCTTGATATTTCTGCAGCAGATTATGACAGTGCAACAGCTAAAGTGGTTCTAGCAAAAATTGAGTTAAAAAAAGCACAACTTGATCTGGAAAGCACCCATATTAACTCCGCAATTAATGGCTATGTAGTAAGCCGTTCCGTTGAAAATGGCGCATGGGTGAATCAAGGGGATTTACTCTACCAAATTGTGAATATTGATATTCTTAACGTACGTCTTCTTGCCAGTGAATTTGATATTGGTGAACTACATGTGGGTCAAGATATAGAAATATGGTCTGAAGCTAATCCACAATTAAAAGTGCGTTCAGTCATCAAACGGATTGGAGTAGAGATCGATCCTGAAAGCTTTGCTTACCCGATAGAGGTTGAAATCAAAAACCCAGAACATATTTTCAAACCGGGAATGTCGATTCATGCTTCAACTCAAGTCTCTAGCTTAACCCCTGTTATTACACAATCTGATAATTTATTGGTATCTCAATGAACGGCTTTATTGCTTATTTTGCCCAGCGTAGTTTTCTCGCACGTATCATGACCACCATGGTGTTATTGGTGGGGGCAGCTTCACTCAGCACTCTTAAACTCCAAGAATTACCTGATATCGCATTTGAAGAAGTTGAGATTACCACTCAATACCCCGGTGCGACCGCGCAAGATGTGGAAGTCAACATTACCAATTTGATCGAGAAAGAGATCAAACCTGTCGAAGGAATTCGAAAGTTTACCTCGCAATCTTCTGATGGTTTATCTGCAATCTCTATTGAAATGGATGAATCTGCAGATACGGCAAAAGTGTTACGTGATATCCAACAAGCAGTTGATCGCGTAAATGGATTGCCGAAAGATGTTACTAACCCACCACTTGTGGTGCAACGTGGTACCGCTTCATTTGAAGTACTCACATTCGGGGTAAGTCACCAAGGCGATTATAGTGAACTGCAATCTTATGCCCGTCAGTTAGAGAAGACGCTAAAGAGCGTATCGGGAGTCGGTACCATCAGCATGACAGGATTCAATGAACGTGAATTCTGGATTGAAATCGATCCGATCAAAGTCAGCCGCTATAAATTAACCTTTGATGAAGTGATCTATGCGGTGAATAACCGTAATTTATCGTTATCTGGCGGGATGGTTGAATCTTGGAACAGCGACCAAAAAATAGTCACCATGACACAGGTGAAGTCGATTGAAGAGTTAGCACAAACAGTGATTAAAGTGCTTCCTACTGGTGGGCTTATTCGTCTAGCAGACATTGCTAAAGTCGTCGATACCTTCGAAAAAGCCTCTCAAGAAGGGGTTATTAATGGTGAACCTGCCATTCTATTCAGTATTACTAAGGGTTCAAACGCCGATATTATTGCAACCATCGATAATATAAAAACACTGATTGAAAACGAAAAATCTCGCATCGGTGATACCTTCACATTCAGCTATGGACTCAATTTAGCCGATGACATGAGCGACAAGTTTTCTATTGTTTCAACCAATGGTGGCATCGGTCTTATACTTGTATTAGCTGTATTAAGTATGATTTTGAAACGCCAAATCGCTTTTTGGGTATCCGTTTCTATTCCATTTTGTGTACTTGGGGTAATGGCTGTTCTACCAATACTTGGCATGAACCTTGATAGCATAACGTTGGCAGCATTGTTACTGGTGATAGGCATCATCGTAGATGATTCAGTGATTGTTGCCGAAAGTATCTACCAAGAGAAAGAAAGTGGTAAAAGTGCACTAGAAGCTGCGGTTATTGGTACACAAAAAGTCATTAAGCCCATTATTGCCAGTTTAACAACAACCGCTTTGGTGTTCATTCCCATGTTCTTTATTCCCGGTACTATGGGCAAAGCGATTGTTGTTATTCCTATTACGGTGATTATCGCGCTGTTATTTTCTTTGGCTGAGTGTACGTATACCCTGCCCGCGCACCTTGCAAATTCACTTAATAAAACAGAAGTAAAACCCAAAACATCTGATTACTTTCAGTCAATAACAAATGCTTATACTAACTTACTCACACGGTGCTTACAGTTCAAAAAAAGCGTATTAGTGATCGCCGTTATTATGCTTGCTGTCGGCGTTGGGTTAGTGACCAATCTAAAGCTTGATATCTTTCCGTCAGAGTCGGCAAAGTACATTGAAGTCTACACAGAAGTTCAACCCGGTACGCCACTGAATAAAGTGCGTGAAGCGCATGCTCTACTTGAAAAAACGATTACGGCACTGCCTAAAAATGAGCTGAAAAGTTATGAACTCACATACAGTAGCCCTGTAAGTACCGGATTAATTGTCTTAACTAACTTTGAAAGCCGAGAGCGCACTGCAGATTCGATCATCAAAGATCTGAACAATAAACTTAAAAATGTAAAAGAGCTGTCATTTGTAAAGTTATCTGTCGATGCTGGTGGCCCTCCACCTGGTGAGCCTGTTGAAGTGCGGGTAATGAACGGTACACCGCAAGAACGTAATGACGCAGTATCGTTAGTAACAGATTGGCTTAATACACAGAAAGGATTAGATAAGATCACCCATAACGAGGCTTTAAAAGATCCTCAGTTACAGATCATTCCTCAATATGAATGGCTAGCACGTTATAACCTTACCGTGGCTGATTTAGCATCAACATTGCGCATCGCTTTTGAAGGTGACACGGTAACGTCAACATGGCTGGGCGATCAAGAAATAGACTTACGTGTCATTCTAAATGAAGATTATCGAACCATTGAAAGGCTCGCCACAACGAAAATCTACACCGCAGATGGTGTGCAAGTACCACTAAGCCGCCTTGCTAAAGTGGAACATATTGAGGCTCCGCGTTTAATCCAACATTACAACGGCGATCGTGAAGTTACAGTAACAGCCCAGATAACCGATGAGACACTCAGTTCAGTCGCATTAAGTGAAACCATGCTTACTGAGCTACAAAGTCAATTACCCTCACAGGTATCTATTGAAATTGGTGGCGAAGCAGAAAGTACCAACGAAACCATGAGTGGATTTGTCGTCGCTTTTCCAGCTGCAATCATTGGTATCTACTTTGTGCTGGCTATAATGTTTAACTCGCTATTGCAGCCATTATTGATCATGGTTGTTATTCCATTCGCGGTAATCGCAGCGTTAATGGCATTATTTGTTCACATGCAACCAATATCTCTGTTCGCTCTGATTGGCGTGCTTGGTATGACCGGGGTTGTTGTGAATAACTCACTGGTGTTGATTAACCGAATAAATGAGCTGATTAGTGAAGGCAAAGACACCTTGCACGCCATAATGGAAGCATCGGCAAGTCGTTTAAGACCGATTCTTCTTACATCCCTAACTACAGTCGTTGGTCTACTACCACTCGCATATGGCTTTGGCGGAACCGATGTGTATATGGGCCCTATGTCTTTAACACTCGGTTATGGATTACTCTTTTCACTACCCGTTGTTCTAATTGTTATTCCATGTCTATATTTGACATTCTTTAATCGAAAAGTCACGGTTACCGATTAGGTTTATATCTCACGTTAATAAATAGCCCGTTCCGTTGACGACTCACTCTGCGGAATGGGCTATACCCGCTAATTAAGAATAGAAAACAGCCAACCAAATTGTTTCTTCTGTCGGATGTGTCCAACTCACTTTATGACGTTGATGGGCTGAAATATTCACGTAATCACCTTCTTTTAAGTGTCGCTCTTTCATCCCTTTTTCGAAGAGGATTTTGGCTTCTCCTTTCACAACCAGCACCCACTCATTTTCTGTTTGATCGTACCAATCTGAATCGGGGGTAGTGTGCCCTTTAGAAATAATACGTTCAATTCTAACGCTATCGGTTTTGACCAAGTCTTGAAAAATTTCGGAGGGTAAAGTGGAAGGTATATCATTCAGTAGGTTTCCCATCGTATTGTTCACCCTTTATCTATTAATATCTATTTCATTAAAACCAAAAAACAAATACAAAAACGGGTAAGTATATTTCTACCTTACCCGTTTAAATAATGCGTAATATACAAATGATTACTTCGGTAAATCTATCTCAATTTTAGAATTTAGTTGCTCTAGCTCAGCCTCAAGCGCAGTGACTTTTGCTTCCTCTGCATCAACAAGATCAAGCTTTTTTTCATATTTATCACAATCGGCTTGCGATACCCAATTCCAACTGGTGCCTGATTTAAATTCATCACAAGCTTGTTTGAATTTTTCAGCTGTAACCTTTGCTTTATCAACATCTGATTTTGCAGTAGCAACTTGTTTTTGTAGTTGTAACTGCTGCTGATAAAGCTCTTTCGAATTGGTGAGAACAACTTGTTGCTTTTCAGCCGTTGTTTTCAGCTCAACCACTTTTGTATCCAGCTTTTTCTGAGTAACAGATAACTTCTTTTGCTTTTTATTTAGTTCAGCTATTTGGGCTTCATAATCAGCTTTTTGCTGTGCAATTTCGATATTTTTCTGCTCTAACTGAGCGATAACTTGCTCAAGCTCTAATGATTTCTTTGTTTCCAATTGCTCAAATTGTGTTTGTTGAGCCTCTTTTTGTTGCTGTAATTCTACATTTTTTGTCGTCAGGATATCGTACTCAGCTTTCGTTGGGCCTGGGTTACGGTTCCAAACAGCAGTAGCCAAAACAAAGCCCAATACAATACCAAGTACTAATGCCACTTTCCATGATGACATCATGTTTGTCGATCCCACGTTAGTTGACATATTGTTTTCTTCCTCTTGAATTCTTTAGAATTACATACCTATAGGTATTACGGTATATATCCATATGATAACTCTAATACTATCAGCAAGATGATACCTTTATGTCATAATAATATCTCAAATCTCAGTAAAACCATGTAAATCTACGTTAGGTGCTAATTAATTGTTCAGGTTTTAAAAATCATTCAAACCCTAATGTCTCATAATTAATAGTTCCACCGTCTGAGACACCCAGCACACCGCATACTAACTATCTTCAAATAGTCGTGATTATCAAATCGATGTTACTGATACATCCCAATTAATATCAACAAACAACAAAGCAGTTAAGGCAATATTATGATTACTGAATTAATTTTTTTAACGGTATCTGCCTTCTCAACACCTCTGCTTGAGAACTCGACTTACGAGCAAGATAACACTCATTGTCGCTTAACGATCAATGAAGAAAGGCATCAAAATGATATTGTATTGGTTTTTTCTGCAAGCTCTGAAAAGCAGCACCAAGTACACATCTACCATAGTATTCCGCAAGAGTCCCCCTCTTCAGGTTTACTGACTCAACTCTCTTTACATCAAGGTGAGTTACTACAAAAGAATCAATACATCATTAATCATGCACTTTATAAAGTCGTTAATAATGATATAACGATCTACTCAACAGCGATTGGTTCAGAGCAGAACAGTGCTCAAGACTTCATGGATAGCTTTCAAAGGGGCGGCTATAAGACTCAAGTCACTATTGATGGAATTGAAAAAAAACTTTCATTTGTCGCCGATCACCAGCAAGCACTGGCGTTTTATCAATGCGCTCAACTCGCCTCAAATGATTACGCTAGACATACAAAATAAAAGACATTCATTCATTCTGCTGATAATGTGCAAATTACCATGTTTGCATTAACGTACACATAAACGTTTATTGAAAAGTGCTTAGTTAGAAGGATAGAACGCATGCCAGTAGCAGAATGGATAACATTTGTTGTCGCGATCTCAATACTTACCATCACACCAGGGTTAGATACTGTACTTGTGATCAGAAATACCAGCCGAGGTGGTTGGAAAGATGGGGTAACCAGTAGCTTTGGCATTTGCAGCGGCTTATTTGTGCATGCAACGCTTTCTGCCGTGGGTATATCCTTTATCTTGGTACAATCTGCATGGTTATTTCAAACGGTTAAAATTATTGGTGCGGCATACCTTATCTACCTTGGCATTTGTAGCTTACGAAGCGGCTGGAAAGCTGGTTCTTTAGGGATTGTGTCAAATCAAATAAGTGACAATCAATTCAATATGAAGCGCTCTTTTTCTGAAGGCTTTCTGTCAAATGTGCTAAACCCTAAAACCGCTATTTTTTATCTCGCTTTTTTGCCTCAATTTATTAACCCTGAAGGTTCTGCCATTTCACAATCTTTCATTCTTGCTGGCATCCATTTTATTTTGGCTATGACATGGCAATCATCATTAGCATTCGTCATAGAGCGAGCAAAAAGCTGGTTAGCAAAGCCAAAAACAAATCAATGGCTTCAATCTTTAACGGGCTGTGTAATGGTCGGGCTAGGCTTACAGCTATTATTGAGCAAAAACGTTCGCCTTTAACGATCATACCCAACTACTGATAAAACCAGCATTAAATAGGCCTCACATTGTTTGCGCTAGAAATGAAAATGTTAAATCTAACATTGCCAGCTCTACCGCAAACACTGTTTATTAACACACAGAATCTTTTACTCCCCCTCTCGTTCTCGCATACCGTCAATGGCGCACATTAGTACAGCCAATTTTATTAGGTGAACGGAGAAATCAGTTTGAAACTTTCTAAGCTATCAATCGCTATCGCATTAACGTCGACCGTATTTAATCCTTTCTATTCGTACAATGCGAATTCAAATACGTTGATGCAGGCGAAGCACTTTGATCAAGCCAATTTTCTCGATTCCCCCACACTGAAAACACGTGAAGATATTACCGATTATTTAGTCAGTGAAAAATTAGACGGCATACGTGCGTATTGGAATGGTAAAACCTTATTGACGCGAAGTGGCAAAACCATTCATGCACCCAGTTGGTTCACCGGCCCATTACCCAATACCGCTTTGGATGGCGAATTGTGGGTAGCAAGAGGGAAATTTCAGCAAGTTGCCAAAACAGTATTGGATAACAAACCAAACGACGATGAGTGGCGATCAATTAAATTTATGATCTTTGATCTCCCTTCGAACTCAGCACCTTTTGAACATCGCTATCAGCAATTACTTAACGACATTAATCTGACTCAGATTGCACACGTCAGTATTGTGCAACAAAAAATCGTGACAGATATAACAGCATTAGAAATGCAGCTAAAACTGTTAGATGAGAGCAACGGTGAAGGGTTAATGCTGCACCATCGCCATAATGGCTATCATCCAGGGCGAAGTGATCAATTATTAAAACTCAAATCCTATCAAGATGCAGAAGCAACCGTTATTGGTTACACAGAAGGAAATGGTAAATTCGACAATAAGATGGGCGCTTTATGGGTAGTTACACCTGACGACATTACGTTTAAAATTGGATCTGGCTTTAAAAATTTTGATCGTGAAAATCCCCCCGCGGTCGGTACAACCATTCTCTTTCGGTATAATGGCGTAACAAACAGTGGCATTCCACGATTTGCACGGTTCATTCGAATACGTGATGATCTCGATATTTAAATAATGAGTACTTCTAATCGTAAACACAGCTATATTATCAATATTTCACTCGTTATTAGTCTAAACCTCAACATCATAATCTTGCGAAATTAGGTTAAATAGCAGTGATTGTTTTCAACAATTGCTGTTCACAGTTTTAAAAAGCCATACTTTCGTCTGTTTACACTGACTGTACGCTTTAGTTTACTGATAACGTTATCATAACCGCAAGCAGGATTTAACATTTTAGTTACACTTAACATATCTGGTTATACCAAGATTTTTCACTAGATAGAGTGGTGTTAACAGCAAGATTATGTATCGCTAAGAACATACCCAGAACAGAACTTCAGATAATAACCATGAATAGCGATCCTAAAACCACATAATTCTCGGTATCACCTTTGGCGTTTATACGTTATTTGCTGCCTTCTGCTGAAGCGTAGCATCAGAAGGAGCTTGAGATGAATGTTCAGGCATTACCCATGCATCGGTTCATAGACCACCATGGTAACCTCGTCAGCCAGCTCCCTGCTTGGGCTGATCAGTCAATATTGAAAGGTTTTTACTGCGACATGGTATTAACCCGAACTTATGATAATAAAGCTGTTGCCCTTCAACGTACCGGTAAGTTAGGGACTTACCCCTCTCACCTTGGCGCAGAAGCCATTGGCATTGCGATTGGGCGTGCTTTACGAGCCGATGATGTGTTCATCCCTTACTACCGTGATATGCCTGCAATGTGGGCGCGTGGTATTGCGATGGAAAAAAACCTGCAATATTGGGGGGGCGATGAAAGAGGCAGTGATTTCAGTGTTACAAACGATCAAACATCTACCAATTTCACAACACCTAGCAATTTAACAATACCTAATAACACCACACAATCACCCAATAATTCACATTGCCGAGACTTGCCCTTTTGCGTTCCTATCGCTACACAATGTACCCATGCTGTGGGTGTTGCATCCGCATTAAAAATTGAAGGTGGTCACAAGGCTGCATTGGTCACCTGTGGTGATGGCGCCACATCAAAAGGTGACTTCCTCGAATCAATCAACTGTGCAGGTACGTGGAATATTCCACTGGTTTTTGTCGTGAATAATAACCAATGGGCAATCTCTGTACCACGACGCCTTCAATGTGGTGCTGATTTCTTATCAGAAAAAGCCAAAGGCGCTGGTATTCCGGGGTTAACGGTTGATGGTAATGACATCGTCGCAATGTTTGATGCGGTACAAATTAGTTTAGATCGTGCACGAAAAGGAAAAGGAGCAACGTTAATTGAAGCCATCAGTTACCGATTAGGCGACCATACTACCGCTGATGACGCGAGTCGCTACCGGAGTGAAGATGAACTTCATGAAGCATGGGGGTTCGAGCCTATTAGTCGTTTAAAAACCTATTTAATGCGTCAAGGTTTATGGTCAGAGCAAGACGATAAACAATGGCAAGAACATTGCCAAGAGGTGGTAGAACAAGCCGTTGAACGCTATCTAAACATCCCTGTACAAGCACCCGAAACTGCTTTCGATTTTCTTTATGAATCCTTAAACACCGAGCTGCATCAACAACGTGATGAATTAATCAATAAAGCAATGCGCATGCAAGGAGGTAAACATGGCTGATATGACGTTACTTGAAGCGGTGAACCTTGCTTTACATCATGAGATGGAACATGACCCCAAAGTGGTTGTATTGGGTGAAGATGTCGGCGACAACGGCGGCGTATTTCGCGCAACGGTTGGACTTAAAGCTAAGTTTGGTCTCAAGCGTGTTATTGACTCGCCATTAGCCGAAGCATTAATTGGTGGCGTTACGGTTGGTATGGCTTCACAAGGCTTACGACCCGTTGCAGAATTCCAATTTCAAGGATTTGTGTTTCCCGCGATGGAACACCTTATGTGTCATGCTGCACGAATGAGAAATCGAACACGAGGTCGACTTACCTGCCCTGCTGTTTTTCGTGCTCCTTTTGGTGGGGGTATACACGCACCAGAACATCATTCTGAAAGTATTGAAGCGTTATTTGCTCATATTCCAGGATTTAAAGTCGTTATTCCATCGTCACCTCAGCGTGCATATGGGTTATTACTTGCCTCTATTCGTAGCAATGATCCTGTCATGTTTTTTGAACCGAAGCGTATTTATCGAACCGTCAAATCAGATGTGAACGATAACGGTAAAGCCTTACCCCTAGATACGTGTTTCACACTGCGCAAAGGTCGTGATCTCACCTTGGTCACTTGGGGGGCATGTGTTGTGGAATCATTACAGGCAGCGAGTACCCTTTCGTCACAAGGCATAGAAGTTGAAGTGATTGACCTAGCGAGTATAAAACCTATCGATATGGCAACGATTATTCATTCATTAGAAAAAACTGGTCGCCTACTTGTTGTGCATGAAGCGAGCAAAACCTGTGGTGTAGGTGCAGAAATTTTGGCGCGTACAGCAGAACACGCGATGTGTTTATTAAAAGCACCACCAAAACGAGTAACGGGAATGGATACCATCATGCCTTATTATCGCAATGAAGATTATTTTATGATTCAGGAAGAAGACATTGTGATAGCTGCGCGAGAATTAGTGGAGGGTTGGAAATGAAGTCATTTATGCTACCTGACCTCGGCGAAGGGCTAGCCGAATCTGAAATTGTTGAATGGCATATTAAATCCGGTGACGTGGTTAAAGTTGATCAAATCGTTCTTACCGTTGAAACAGCCAAAGCCACCGTCGATATTCCCGCCCCTTACAGTGGAAAAATCATCAACCGTTACGGTAAAGAAGGTGATGTTATAAATATAGGCAGCCTATTGCTAGAGATTGAAGAAGTGGGCGCAACTGCATCAACTACATCAACAAAAACAGCCGCCAAGAAAGAAGATGCTGCAACTGTGGTCGGTAATGTTTCACATCAAAGCCATCACGTTGATATCGATGACTTTTGGATTGGAAGCGATCAAAATACCACTCATGATAATATTATTACTGCAATGCCCTCTGCACGATTATTAGCACAACGATTAGGCGTCGACTTACACGGTATTATAGGAAGCGGACCTGACGGTTTAATTGTCGATGCCGATATTTATAATGAATGCGATAAACAACTGCCAGGCACTGAAGTACTGAAAGGTGCAAGGCGAACCATGGTTAACACGATGGCGGAATCTCACCATAACGTTGCCGCGGTCACCATTACAGAAGAAGCCTTATTAGCTGATTGGTTAGCCAATGAAGACATTTCTATTCGCTTGATACAAGCAGTTATTAACGCCTGCCAACAAGAGCCCGCCCTTAATGCATGGTTTGACGCTGAAACAATGACGCGCTGTGTTCACAGTACGGTTAATGTTGGTATTGCAGTCGATAGTGCCCATGGTCTTTATGTTCCAGTATTGCGCCATGCTGACGAATATAGCCCTAAAGGGGTTCGTCAATGGTTAGATAAAACAGTAAAAGGTATTCGAGAACGAAGGATTGGTCGCGAGCAGTTACAGCATGCCACTATAACGTTGTCTAACTTTGGTGCGATTGCGGGTATTTATGCCACTCCGGTTGTGTCTCCGCCTCAAGTCGCCATTGTGGGGGCTGGTAGGATAATCGAAAAAGTAATCATAAAAGATGGGCAACCGATAGCGGTTAAAGCAATGCCCTTGTCGATGACATTTGATCACAGGGCTTGTACGGGAGGCGAAGCAGCGCGCTTCATAAAAGCATTGGTTGAACACTTACAACAAGCCACGGTTTAGCTGGTTTAGCTTAAAAAAGCAGGGTATATAAAAAGCGGCAATATAGCCGCTTTTTTACATATTACACAGAGCGGATTAATTCAGGCATGATCTCAAAAAGATCCCCCACTAGCCCATAATCTGCAATTTGAAAAATAGGCGCTTCAGGATCACTGTTAATCGCCACAATCACTTTTGAATCTTTCATGCCAGCTAAGTGCTGAATAGCACCAGAGATACCGACGGCGATATAAAGATCAGGCGCAACAATTTTACCCGTTTGTCCGACTTGTAAATCATTCGAAACAAAACCCGCATCAACAGCAGCACGTGAAGCACCAATCGCGCCTCCCAGTTTGTCTGCAAGCTGTTCAACGAGTTCAAAACCTTCTTTACTGCCTAACCCTCGCCCACCAGAGATAACAACGCTAGCCGCAGGTAATTCAGGTCGTGCACTTACTACTTTCTGCTGCGATACGAATTCGGACGATTCTGCCAGAATATAATTATCTAACCGATTCATTTCAATGCAGAAGGCATGAGGGGGCTCGACACTGTCATTTGTGGTGATTGCATCGAATGCTGCACTGCGAATCGTCATCACTTTAATTTCGTCGTTAGATTTCACTCTTACTAACGCATTGCCAGCATAGATAGGACGAATAACAACGTCGGGTGATTCTATGCCGATCACATCCGACAACTGCCCCACATCCAATAAGGCAGCAACACGTGGCGTTATATTTTTACCAAAGGTTGTGGCTGGCGCTAATATATGCGAATAGTCATTACCGATATGTTCTTTACAAACATGGACAATTAAAGCCGACACATTTTCGGCTAATAAGTGTTGATAAACATCTGAATTAACCACTAGCACATTACTAACAGCACTAATGTGACGGATTGATTCAACCACTGATTCGCAATGAAAGCCAATAACTAATACCGTAATTTCCACTTGTTTATTTTCAGACATTATCTCTGTTGCAGCATTGATGGTTCGTAATGTATCAACTGACACCGATTTATTATCATGCTCTGCAATAACAAGCGTTGCTAATTTTTTATCGCCCATTAAATCGCTCCTAGCAGCGTATTTGAAATAACCAAGTACGTACGTTAAATAACCTTGGCTTCATTTTTCAGCTTTTCTACCAGCTCCGATACGCTATTAACCATCACGCCAGCGACGCGTTCAGGCGGTGACATTACATCAAGTACTTCTTGATGCAGAGTAACTGCCACACCTAATTCTTCTGGTGTTATCACATCTAATGGTTTTCGTTTTGCTTTCATAATATTGGGAAGAGAGGCATAACGGGGCTCATTTAAGCGCAAGTCAGTACTGATAATTGCTGGTAGATTCAGTTTTACCGTTTCAAGACCACCATCAATTTCACGAGTTACAAGTACGGCATTACTCTGCCCATTCGATTCAGATACTGGAGATTCTTCTGACACAACGGTCACTTCTGATGCGAATGTACCTTGAGGGCGCTGCGTGATGGCAGCTAGCATTTGCGCCACTTGATTATTGTCAGTATCAATAGATTGCTTACCCAGTAATACAATTCCAGGGTCTTCAATCACCATAACAGCTCGCAGTAATTTAGCCACAACGAGAGGTTCTGGTGAAGATGGTATATCAATATGAATCGCACGATCGGCGCCCAGTGCCAGTGCTGTTCTCAATTGTTCCTGACAGCTTTTATCGCCGACTGATACCACAATAATTTCTTCTGCATGCCCTGCTTCTTTTAGCCTAACCGCCTCTTCTACCGCTATTTCGCAAAAGGGGTTCATCGTCATTTTTACATTATTGGTCTCTACACCTGAACCGTCACTCTTAACCCTAATCTTTACGTAAGGGTCAATCACACGCTTAATCGCTACTAATACTTTCACAATGCCTTCCTTTGTAAATTGGGATGCTGTTCGTGTAAGCCTTAATCCTATGATTTATCACTGTCGGTGTTTTTCAGTGTTGTTTTTTCAATGCTGTTGTTTTTCAAAATCGTTACTTGGCAGGTATACCGTGCTTTGAATGGCTATTTTTGAGTTAATCTATGCTTTTCAAGAAATAATACAGTAAAAACTACGTTACCTTTTGAGCCTAGTTTAATTTACGTTTACGTCAACTGGACTATATTTAATGTTATGTAAGTAATGTAGGGACAGGTTTACAGCATGGATAGAGAATATATGGCGTTTGATGTTGTGATTGTTGGCGCTGGTCCTGCTGGCTTGGCTGCCGCTTGTCAGCTTGCACAGCTCAACCAGAAAGCAAATAAAAAAGGACAAGACATTAGCATTTGTGTCGTCGAAAAAGGCGCTGAAGTCGGTGCACACATTATCTCTGGTGCGCTATTTGAAACCCGTGCATTAGATGAACTGTTCCCAGAATGGTCAACAATGGGTGCGCCACTTACTACCCCCGTGATTGACGATCAATTCATCTACCTGACTAACCAATATAATCACCTGACGGTTCCACATTTCCTCACACCACAGCCTATGCATAACACAGATAAAAACTACGTGATTAGCTTAGCCAACCTATGTCGCTGGCTAGCACAGCAAGCTGAAGTGCTAGGTGTAGATATTTTCCCGGGCTTTGCCGCTGCCAGTATTAATTACGACGCAGCTGGCGCTGTGACTGGTATTAATACGTCAGATATGGGGCGAGATAAAAATGGCGCCCCCAAAGCGAATTTCGAAGCGGGTATCGAACTGAAAGCCAAATACACTATCTTCGCTGAAGGATCGCGAGGGAGTTTGGGTAAACAGCTGCTCGATAAGTATCAGCTAGCTGCGAATAAACAACCTCAACACTATGCATTGGGGCTAAAAGAAATATGGGAAATGCCTACAAATAATACTCAACCTAATGCAGGTAGTGTTATTCACGCAGCAGGTTGGCCTTTAAGTGAATCAGATACGACTGGCGGTGGCTTTCTTTATCATTTAGACGATAACCAGATCGCCGTTGGGTTAATCGTTGATTTGAATTACAGTAACCCTTATCTAAGCCCTTTCGATGAATTCCAACGACTAAAAAAACATCCCGCTTTCAGTAAGCATCTTAAAAGTGGACAGCGTATTTCTTACGGTGCGCGGGCTATTTCTAAAGGCGGATTATCATCTTTGCCCAAACAGCAATTTCCTGGTGGCTTGTTAGTAGGTTGTGATGCAGGCACATTAAATGTAGCCAAGATAAAAGGCAGCCACACTGCGATGAAATCAGGCATGCTAGCGGCAGATGCTATTTTTGAACAATTACGATGTGGCAATGCTCAAACCGAGCCGGATTATGACTTGTTGTTTGAAGCGTCTTGGCTGTATCAAGAGCTACAAGAATCACGTAATTTTGGTGCAGAGCTACACAAATTTGGTAGTTTGCTAGGCGGAACACTCGCTGCTTTTGAACATAACGTGTGGGCATCTATTTTTAAGCGTAAAACACCTTGGACAATTACAGATCAACAGGCCGATCATGAGTGCTTAAAAGACATCGCACAATGCCAACCTATTTCCTATCCCAAGCCTGATGGTATATTGAGTTTCGATAAGCCGTCATCGGTATATTTATCAGGAACACAACATGAAGAAAATCAGCCTTGCCACTTAGTACTCGCCGATAACAACATTCCTATTCATACCCATTTACCACGCTATGATGAGCCCAGTCAGCGCTATTGCCCCGCAGGCGTCTATGAAATCATCACTGTTGATGATAAACCTAAACTGCAAATCAACGCTGCTAACTGCGTACATTGTAAAACCTGCGACATTAAAGATCCGTCGCAAAATATAACTTGGCACCCACCAGAAGGTGGTGGCGGGCCAAATTATCAGAATATGTAATAAAAAAGGAGCCCTATGCTTTATAAAGCTAGGGCTCCTTTTAAACTGATGCTTCACTTATAAATTAAACAGTAAATATATATAACATGGCTATTTAATGATCAGCAGCACCGTTGCTATTACGATTTACTGACACTTAGATACCATGATATTTTCTGGTAAACCGTTATCAGTAAACTGAATACTCCAAACGTACTTACCTGCCTCAGGTAACATTGCTGCGGTATCTTTTCCGTAGCCACCAGCTTTAAGAATATTTTCGACACCCAGCTTCAACTCTAGGCCATCAGCAGTATATTGTGACGACCAATCTTTACTTGCATACTGCATACGATAGCCACCTGCCTTTTCATCGACAACGGCTTGGTAAGTATTATTACCCTTGTATTCGAAAGCACGGTTATCTTTATGCTTCCAGCCTGCATCTGCAAAATCACCGACTACGTACAATGTCTTGCTAACAGGTCCGACTTCATCAAGCGTAGGGTTATCACACTGCGCCATAAAACCTTCGCCAGTCATCATCACTGCCGCTTTTGTTGCTGTTGCGCCGACAGCTGAAGGAACTTCAACTTTCAAGAAACGGGCAACAAAACCATTTAATGGAATTTGATACTTACCAGAGCTAACAGAAAAACGTTCGCCAGTGATTAAATCCACTAAATCACCTTCTGATCCCACCTTTGATGCGATCAGTTCGATGCTATTTGATTGAGATTGTGTGCTCACCATGTACAGTAAAACATCATCACCAGACTGTTTATGATCAACATAGACAGAATCATTAGCCAGTACATTAACGCGTTCACCTTGTGATAATGCAGGGTGTGCAGCACGAAGGTTCATCAGTTTGGTCACATACTTTTTCAGATCTTTTTGGCTAACATTCAGAGAACTATCAGACGATGTTGTAACACCCTCTATTTTTGCAGTTGAACGCGCAACATGATCATCACATAAGCCATCAATAGCACAATTTTCACCTGGTGCTTTATCGGCGAACCCTTCAACTTGATCGCCTATTTCATCACCGTAATACAAGGTAATAGGGCCAGTGTACGCGGCTTGGAAAGACAGTGCTGCTTTGTGACGCTGCCAGTATTCATCATTATTTACGTCTGCAATATTGCCACGTTGTAGCAAATCACCAAAACGGACCAAATCGTGATTACCTAGCATAAGGTTAGGTTTAGCATCTGCCGGATAGAGGCTATGTAATGACATGCCTTCATCTAGCCATTCACCGCCCTTTCCACCATTGCCGTTTTCATTTACCGCAAAGGTTTCAACAACACGGTAGCGCACAGGGAAATCGAACGCAGAACATAACGCAGGATTTTCAGCAGAACCATAGCCTGTTTCATTAATGTAGTTTTCGTTATTCCAAATTTCAGCCACCATGTAGCCAAGAGGATTAACCGTTTTACCATCAGAATTTACATATGTAACCGATTTCGAGGCTTCATCAACGCTTTTACGCAGCTCAGCCCATGCATCGGTAGGTACTTGATATGCTTGGTCTAAACGCCAACCATCAATCTTTAATTCTGTTATCCAGTATGTCGCCACTTCTTTATAAAATGCCATGCTTTCAGGGTAACTAACCGGGTTACTCTCACCTTGAGGTAAATTACCTTGAGGTGATGCGACAACGTTATCTTTATGGTGTCCGAATACCCCATCAAAGAATACATACAAACCACGCTTATGGGCTTCTTCGACCAGCTCTTTCGCTTTTTCCATCGAACCAAAACGCGGATCTATCGCAAAGTAGTTACTTGCAAAATACCCAGTGGCATCCAGCCTGTCAGCCCAGTGATTCTGCCCTTCTACAGGAACAGAATCAAATACCGGTGTTAACCAAACCGCATTCATTCCCAAAGATTGGATATAATCGAGTGAATCAATAATGCCTTGTAAGTCACCTTTGTGATGGCTAGTTCCATAGCCAGTACCATGACCAATACTGTCATCGCCATTTACAAAGCTTTCAACCATCACTTGATACATACGTAAATCATCAGTTTCAGCTGATGTTGATACATTACAAGCGTAAGGCGTTACGTTACCAACAGGTGAATCGGATGAAGTCGATGAACCAGAACTACTGCAAGCAGATAAAGACGCTGCGATGGCAAGTGCAAGACATGTTTTTACGTTCTGTTTTAACCCCATGTTCCATTTAACCACGATGTTCTCCTTGAATTATTATTATATAGGTACACGGTGATTATTTATTAATCACACAGCATTGAGACCATCCTTAGAATAATAATTTGAGGCGTAGGTTGGGGGGAGTAGAGATCTGCATCACATCTTTCTTACATTATTGTTTTACAATATTTTTTTACTGATTCTATTTCGATGAATAACGCCTAAGAACTTCTACAACCTCAACGGTATAATGCTTATACCATTTATTTTGACCTAGCTTTTGTGCGACTAAATGCTCGGCATTCTGCTTCCACGCTTTAATGTGTTCGAGGTTATCCCAATAAGATATCGCGATTTCTTGGCTACCTTCAGCAGTGGCTACAAACTCAGTACAATCATATTCTTTTATGGCTAAATCACGCATCTTCGCTGCCATTTTAGAATATTCATCATCAAACTGATTGATCTCGGCTTTAAATATAACGGCGTATTTCATGGGTTATCCTTAATCCAAAGGTTAATTTGTATTATAAATTCACGGTTAACCGCGATTGATTTATTAGACAAAAAAAGGAGATCAAATGATCTCCTCTTTCTTATTTAAAGACTTAAATCTTAGCTTATGTAGATTGAGACTACACTTTAAAACGTGACAGTGACGCTTTCAGTGTCGTTGCTAATTGCGCTAACTCAACACTTGATTGCGCCGTTTGTTCAGCCCCCATTGCCACTTCACTTGCTGATAAACTCATACTTTGAATATTGCGGCCAAGCTCTTCAGTTACCGAATCTTGTTGGCTACACGCACTTGCGATTTGAATACCTGTATCGGCAACCTTCATCATGGTTTCTTCAATGATTTGAATAGATTGACCCGTTTGAACACTTTGCTCTACACAAATACGAATCTTCGAACAACTTTGACCAGTCGCACTCTTCGCATGGGCTGCACTTGCTTGTAGCTTCTCAATAATATCAACAATTTCACTGGTTGATGTTTGAGTACGGCCCGCAAGAGAACGAACTTCATCTGCTACCACGGCAAAACCACGGCCTTGCTCACCAGCACGCGCCGCTTCAATCGCTGCGTTCAATGCCAGCAAATTTGTTTGATCAGCAATACCACGAATTACTTCAACAACAACACTGATGTTGTGTGATTCACGCTCCAGCTCTTCAACTAACTCACCTGCTTGCTCAATATCACGAGACACGATTTGAATTTGTTTGATATTAGATTGAACGTCTTGATTACCTTGCTTCGCTTCTTCAGACGCTTCTAACGCAGAAGTAGAGGCCGTTTCCGTATTATTTGCAACTTCTGCAACGGTTGCCTTCATCTCTTCCATTGCCGCAGCTACGGTTGTAATATCAGATTGTTGCTGTTGCATACCACGAGCCGATTGCTCAGAGATCGCACTCATTTCTTCAACTGCTGCAGAAAGTTGAGTTACCGCAGAAATAGTATCTTCAATTAAGATTCGTAGCTGGTTTTGCATTTCGATATTGGTATCAGCCAATACGCCTAGCTCATCATTACCAATTTCTTCGCGTTGAAGGTGGAATGTTAAATCGCCAGAAGCTATCGCTTTCGATTGTTCAACAACTAAGTTCAAAGGACGACAAATTTGACGAGCCAAGAAGAACGTAATAAATACCATGAAAGCAATCAACGCAGTGAAAGACACTTTGGTTATTGTGGTTACATTACTAACGCTACCTATAATTTCCGTGCGATTACTAGCAACAAAACCTAAGTTAATATCAACTAACGCATCCATTGCAGTACCTACTGCATCAAACTCATCAAGTGAACTAACTAACTCTTGATGAGCTTTATCAAGATCTCGGCTTTTTACCATTTGCTCAAAATTATTAAATATATTTAAATAATCTTTCCAAGCCTTTAATACGTAATCAAATATTCGACGCTCTTCTGTACCTGCTACGGTAGCATCATAGCGACTTAGCATACCTTGAATTTTATGTTTAGTTGCAGCTTGACGAATAAACAACGCATCTAATTTAGAATTAGATTCTTTATATGTGAGGGCCGCATATTGACTACGGCGCAACACTGACATTTCAAAGTACATAGCTTCAACTGATAACACACTTGGAATCGTAGAATCCGTAAAGTTAATTACATCTGACTCTACTTTTTTTAACTCTTGGAATAGGAACATAGCAAACGCTATCATAACTAATCCGATCGCTGAAAATACAACGGCAATTTTTTTACGCACTGCTAAATTTTTATAACTCATATTTATAAGACCCTTGGATAATGTAATAACTCAGTCCATGAGTATTTCTATTATTTGAGTTAATATTAACTCATTCTCTATTTAACAGCAGATAACAGAAAACAAAATAAAATAAAACAGTGTAAAAGTCACACTTTTTATAATAAAAAACCAATGAAAATAAGACCTTGCACAAACATTGAACACGCAAACCATTGCCAATAAATATATGTACAAAAGGCGAGCGCCTCGTAACTATAATCCAAAAAAATCTGCTCACCTTATTTCTAAAAAAAGTGAATTTATTTATAAGCGGGTATTTTCACCCACCTAGTTATTAAACGGCCTTATTGCTATAAGGCAAGAGAACACTGACATCACAAGGTTCACATTCCTGCGAACCCTATTAATATTACTTTATGATACAGCTCAAAGGCCCTTGCCTTTTAACTGCTATATTGGTTTATTCACAATGCTGAAATCGCAGTATTGAAAAAACCATTTGCACGTAACCAAACCCCATCAGGATCTGAATCATCAGAAAGGGTTAATAAATGCGGTAATAACTGTTCAGCAAAATCTTCACTGCTTTCTTTCGGTAATACCGTCGGAAGGTGATCCACCGCTTGCACTTCAATGCCTGCAATTTGAGATTGAACAATCGGTTGAGTTAACTTTGTACACGCAGCATAGATTCGGATTGGATTATCTGGGTTATTAGGATCGCAGCTAACATCACTGACCATACTTAGTCGTGGCGATGCTCCCAAACTTTCAGGTGTAATAAATGGCGCAGTACCTGGGGCTAAATATGCGCAATTAACTAAAATATCAAAATTGTTAATGTCAGTGAAAGGTCCACCCGCTTTGGTTTCATTGATATCCCATTGCACCGCTTCAATACCAATATCTGCAAATAAATCAACGGCACCTCGACCACTACGACCATACGCGCCAATAACCAACGCGTTTGGCTTTTGTGGTAGTTGCGTCATTAACTGCTTCAACTCAGTTAGGTAAACATCACGATTTGGGTAGCTATTTACCGCAGGAAACGTTGAATCACTGTTCAACCGATGGCAGTAACCCGCAAAACCAATAGCAGCACCTACATAACCCGCCCAGTAACCGAATGCGCAGACCCGCCGACCATTAATATCTTGTAAGAATTCAAGGTCTAATATTTCACCTTTTCCTTGGTCAAAACGCGCTAAAACTTGTTGGGCTTCATCTTGACCTTTGTAAGCATGCGCAAAATATATATGTTTGTGCTGTAGCGGGAAATCGTCTTCTGATAATTCCTTAAGCCCTAGAATATACGCATAGTTGGGTGCAGTTACCCAACTATGCCCTTCGACCAGTTCACACCCTGCAGCAAGGTATTCAGCATCTGCGAAAATTCGTGTTGAGCTTTTTTCAACCATAACAACAGCACCAGTTTGGATCAGTGCAGATGCCCCTGTTGGAGTAAGCGCAGCTCGACGCTCACCTTGTTTTACTTCATCTCTTAACCAAAAAATTGTTTGCATATGATGTTCCTTATCTTATACCTGAATCGAATTTGTTGTAAATTCCGCAAACATAAAACCAATGCTGGCTGGCTTAAACAGCCGTTAATATGGCTGAAGGGAACTGGTGCGACACCTAAAGCCAGTACAACATGCTGGGTTGTAAAAGCCAACAATAAACGCCCCCTTCGGAAGTGATTCTTAGCCGTTACTACAATGGCATTCCGGCTTCATCTTCCTCAACGATGTCAGTTTCAGTCAGAGCATCGGCTAACCATTGCTGCATTTCAGTCGATGCTAATGCGCGCTGCATATACTGTTCTGCTGATGGTGAAACTTTCACGCCATACGTCACAAAACGAAAAACTACAGGTGCAAACATGCAATCGGCAATACTCCACTTACCAAATAACCAGCCATCACCATCTATTTTATTTGTATTAAGAGACATTTGTTCAGACCAAATTTGATCAATACGCGCAATATCTTTCAACGCGAGTTCAGAGAGTGCTAATGTTCGTTTTGCACGGCAGTTCATTGGCATTTCGTTACGAAGTGCGCTGAAACCAGAGTGCATTTCAGCAGCGATCGATCTGGCTTTTGCACGATCCTGTATTGTTTGGGGCCATGCTGAACCACTCAAATATTGCTCATTAATATATTCACAAATGGCGAGTGAATCCCAAATTACGGTGTCTTGAGCGCTTTTTATTTGGCCATCCTGTATTTGATCGATAAGCACAGGCACTTTAAGGGCTGGTGATATTTCTGATAATTCCTCATAAAAACGTTTAGTGAATAAGGGTAACTGCACAACCTCAAATTCCAGCCCATTTTTGGCTAACATTAACCAACCACGTAAAGACCAACTCGAATAATTTTTATTGCCAATGATCAACTTCATACACGTCTCTTCACCATTAAGATTCAGTAGATTTAATTTAACGTGTTGATTTTCTAATGACTAGCGCATAGTTTTGATAACTCATATCAGAATCTTGAATAGATGATGCTATCTGATAAAAGGAAGATACATGGACATAGATTCATTGCGAAGTTTTTTAGCTTTTGTCGAAACCGGTAGTTTTACACGTGCAGCTAAGCAAACTCATCGCACACAGTCAGCGATTAGCATGCAAATGAAAAAGCTCGAAGAAGAACTCGGTAAAATCCTATTCACCAAGGAAGGTCGCCACTTAGTACTGAGTCATGAAGGGCAACAGTTAGCCAGTTATGCCAAGCGTATTGTTGGCTTACACGATGAAACGATTAATGCGATACGAACAGAAACAGCTTACCCTGCCCTACATCTTGGTTGCCCAGATGATTATGCAGAATCTATATTGCCTGTGGTTATTGGTCTTATTCGAGAAAGCTTAGGTAGGATTAATATTCAAGTCACCTGTGCTTCTAGCCTTTTACTACGACAAGGTTTAGATAAAGGGGAGTTACATCTTGCCATCTTGACTCGCTCTCCCAATCTTGAAGAAGGCTATTTATTAAAAACAGATGAGGGTGTATGGATAGGTTCTAAACAACATGTATTATTAGAACATCGTCCATTACCCATCGCACTCTTTCAGTCCGATTGTAAATTTCATTCTGCCGCTTTAACGGGTTTAATGAAAAACCAGATTCCTTACGATCTTGTCAGTTGTAGCTCAAGTGCCAGCGCGCAAAAAGGCATGGTTCGTCACGGCTTGGCTATTGGGGCAATGGCACGATCGAGTCTTTCAGAAGATTTGTATGAATTGGATGAAACATGGCTTCCACCCTTACCTGCAATTCACATTGTATTGGTTCCAGCAATAACATCGCATCCAGCATTGTCTGATAACGCGATAAAGAAAATATCGGAATCATTTCAAAATAATGCTAATAAATAGTCGTAATTTTTTAGTTTTTTAAGATTTATTCACGCTATTTTCATACTGAAACCAAAGGTTTGTTACTGACGGTGGAAGTTGCTGTTATAATGGGGTCAGGCCAACACTGTTATGCTGATTTATAATGTCACTATAGGCAGATGTTGTGAGTATAGATTTTAAGGTAACAGCATGAATTTAAAGCAAGAACTTCAACAAGTAAGCAACAAGCTAGATAAAACTAAACGTAAACTAGCTGGTGCAGTAGACCGCGGTGATAAAGCAATTGCGGCTAAAGCTAAGTTGGAGCTAACTAAGTTAAACAATCAAATTGCTAGCTTAAAGACAAAACAAACGCGTGATGTTAATCAACAAGGCACTGATGTTAAGTCAATGGCTTTCAAACGTGCTTTAACAAAAGCAGAACAAGCTGACATGGGCAAACTGAAAAAGTCTGTTCGTGGTTTAGTTGTTGTTCACCCAATGACGGCACTGGGTCGTGAAATGGGTCTTAAAGAAGTAACTGGTTTTGCACCAAAAGCTTTCTAATCTACTGTTATCACGTTTTGCGTAATTAATAATAGATTTTTGTGCTGTATCGCTCTGTTTCGACGGGTATACAGCACAATCGTTTTACTTTCTTTACCTACGAACATGATCCGCAACAAAAGCCCGGCTCACCATGCTTTCCTTTTTTCTTTGTTTCTTCCTGCGTAGCGTCAGCATTTGTAGCTGTTGCTTGTGAAGATGCTTCTACACCTACTTTTTCCTGCTCTGCTTTGCTATCGTCTTTTTTGAAAATTTTCTTAAATGATAAACCCATAATAACTTCCTCGATATAAATGACGTAATAACTGATCTTTAGCTAAGTCTTTTTAGCTGCGATCAATAAGGTGTAATTTAAATACATGTTATTATCTGTAGCCGTCTTAGTCAATACTTCAATTGATGGAGGTATAACTCATTAACATTTTCTATAATTAATTTACTCGAAATCTCCCTAAAAATATGGCATCTTCTACCTCTTATATCGATCTTGATAAGTAGATGGTCAGGAACTTGTTTAGGTGGGCATTACATGACGGAGAATTACTTTGGATAAATTTATCCCAATATTAAATAAAATTGCAGCTACACTAGGGATGCTAATGTTTGTAATCGGTGGTGGTTTAGCATTATTTGTCATGGTTTATGGTAACTGATATACGTCAATCATAAGCCATGAGCAACTTGGGTATAGAGCTGATGACTTAAAAGGAACGGGAATTTTTTTTGACTATAAGTTGATAATACTCCGTCCCTTTTAATAATCAGTAAGACCAAGACAACACCATCACGATATTTGACAGATTAGCTCTACATTCGCATACCACCATCTACTTCTAGCACACGTCCGGTAAAATAATCACTTTCAAAAATATACTTTGCAGCATGTGCGATCTCACTGGTTTCCCCTATTCTTCCTACTGGCACCATTTTTTTCAAACGCTCGACAGCTTCAGGTTTTAATTGTTCAGCCATCGCAGTGTTAACAACACCAGGTGCAATAGCCGCTGCGCGTATACCATAACGAGCAAGCTCTTTAGCCCAACACGTTGCCATCGTCGCAACCGCAGCTTTTGACGCAGCATAATTGGTCTGTCCGATATTTCCTGCACGCGCCACACTGGAAATATTAATAATGACGCCTTTACGTTCTGTCTGGATCATCTTCACTGCAGCCTCTCTTCCGCATAAAAAAGACCCTGTTACATTAACATCCATCACGGCATTAAATTGCTCTAATGACATCTTACTGATCTCGCCATCTTTGGCTTTTACCAACAACCCATCGCGTAATATACCGGCATTGTTAATCAACCCATCGAGCTGACCGAAGTCTTCAATAATGTCATTAAATGCCTGCACTACTTCAGCTTCATTCGTTACATCTACTTTATATATCATTGCCTTAGTACTTAGCATATGACATTGGTCTTGGGTTTTACGCAGTGCTTCTTCATTAACATCAAGCAGTGCTAGTTCAGCGCCTGATTGTGCCAAAGTAACGGCCATCATTTGCCCTAGTCCTTGCCCTGCACCTGTTATTGCAATCACGCTCTGTTTTAGGTCCATGCTATATCCTTATTTAAAGCAAAGTACATCGCTAGCACTATTATTGACGCTGATAAAACTTAAATAAACTTGAAAAATCGAGTGCTTCATTACCGTTAACATTATGAAATGCGTATAGGTTTCTTGCTAATGTACCCATTGGAATGGAAGATTGACTTTGAATAGCGGCATCCATCCCTAAACCAAGATCTTTCAGCATTAACTTACTCATAAATCCAGGTTGATAGTTATTACTGGCTGGTGCGTTTTCCATTACACCTGGGCATGGGTTATACAATTCTAATGCCCAATTTCGCCCGGAGCTTTGTAGCATAATGTTAGAGAGCACTTTGGGGTCGAGACCATTATCAATCCCAAGATTAAGTGCTTCACAGGTGCCAGACATTAAAATACCGAGCATAAGGTTATTACAGATTTTCGCCATCTGACCATCACCCGCATGACCTGCATGGAAAATATTTTTGCCAACGTGTTGTAAAATCGCGTGGGCTTTACCAAAAGCAGCCTCTGTTCCACCAACAATAAAGGTTAATGAAGCAGCTTTAGCACCTGCAACCCCACCCGATACTGGTGCATCAACAAACTGTAACCCTTTATTTGCGGCTTCATTCGCCACTAAGCGAGCTGAATCGGGGTCAATGGTTGAAGAATCGATTAAAAACGTATTTCTACAAACAAGATTAAGCAGCCCTATACCACCATGATGATCACCAAGATACACAGCACGAACATGTGATCCAGCAGGCAACATTGTAATGACCGTACTTGCCCCTTTGACAACATCTTCTAAAGAAGCTGACACAATCGCCCCTAAAGGCTCTAACTTTTTCGCTGCCAATTCATTTAAATCAAATACTTGTACGTTAAAACCTGCTGCTAGCAAGTTTTTCGCCATAGGACTACCCATGTTACCCAGTCCAATAAATGCAATTGTGCTCATGAAACGCCTCCTCTCTTGAGGTTATTGAAGTTATCTAAATCAATCTAAGTTATAGATCTAGTTGCGCTAACGGATGTGTTCCTTCTGACCATAATGACGTAAATAACGTATCGATAAGGGTGGTATCAACCTCGTTCACTGTCTTAAATAACCAATTTGGCTCACCACTTTTATCAATTAAGCGAGCACGTACCCCTTCTTGGAATTCACCCAACGCCCCACACCTCACAGATAAGCTAAGCTCAAGTTTGAAGCATTCAGCTAATGACAGTGACTGACATTGCGTCACTTGCCTAAAGCATATGTGTGCAGTTATAGGACTGCCAACTTCAAGAGTATGCTTGGCTGTTTCTATCCATTGCCCCATACCATCCATGGCTAAAATATTTTGACAAATAGTATTCAAATCACTACCGCTACATGCTGCTTGGATATGCGAAAAATAAGGCACAAGTTGGCTAGCGGGTTGATGATGAATAGTTGGCTGGGACAAGCTATCGAGCAATTCACTGACCATGGCATGATTATCATCGATGCCTCGCCAAGAGTTGGCTTGTAAATGTTCTAATACTGTCGACTTATGTTCAGAAAGTAGAAAGTTATCGGCAATATTAAGGGCAATAGCATCACTGGCATTAATGGGGGCACCGGTTAAGCCTAAGAATAAACCGATACCGGGCTCTAGCCGATTAAGGAACCACGTTCCCCCTACATCTGGGTACAGACCAATACTGATTTCAGGCATTGCTAGCCGTGACCTAGGTGTAACAACTTTATGGCTGGCGCCAATATATAAACCAATGCCGCCTCCCATAACAATACCGTCACCCCAAGCAATAATCGGTTTTTTGTAGGTATGGATAAGATAATCACATTGATACTCTACAGCGAAATAGTCGGTTAAAAACGCTTGAGATGTACTGACCGTTTCGCTTTTCATTGCATGATACATCGAGCGAACATCGCCACCAGCACAGAAGGCTTTTTCACCCGCACCATCTAGAAAAACACTCACAATATGTTCATCATCTTGCCATGTCATCAGCTTGTCTTTTAATTGCACCAACATATCGAATGTCAGCGCATTTAACGACGCTGTGTTCTCTAATATCGCGACACCAATCTTATGATCGCTATCGTCACACTCTAATTCTTCAAAACTGACTCTGCCTGTCATACCGTCTCCTAGATTAATCAGTTTTTCATGTAAATCATTACCTCATCAGGCAGGCATTACTGGTCTTATCAATGATTACTGATTCTTCCAATTAGGCTTTCGCTTCTCTAAGAATGCCTGCACACCTTCAGCTTGGTCTTCGGTATCAAATAAGTTCACGAACAATTCTCGCTCTTTCATCAAACCGTATTGTAACGGCGCTGTTCGGGTATGCTGAATTAAGGTTTTACATGCGGTGACAGAAGATGGGGATTGATTGGCAACAGATTCAGCCAACAAAATAGCTGTCTCTAATGCTTTTCCCTGTTGCACGACCTCTTCAACAAGGCGGATAGTAAGTGCATGATCGGCTGTTACTCGCTCACCACATAAAATAATGCGTTTTGCCCAGCCTTCTCCAACCAGCAAAGTCAGATTTTGTGTGCCTCCCGCACACGGTAATAACCCGACTTTCGCTTCAGGTAATGCCATCACTGCTTGTTGCTCTGCAATTCTAATGTCACACGCGAGGGCTACCTCTAATCCTCCTCCCATTGCATAACCATTAATTGCAGCAATAGATACGCCTCGAAATGAAGATAACGTTTCAAAGGCTTCGCCAAAACAACGTGCCATATCAAATGCGACCGTTTTATCGCCACTGGCAAATAATTTAAGATCCGCTCCAGCAGAAAAGAACTTTTCGCCTTGCCCTGTGATCACTAAGGCATACACATCTTTATTTTGGTTAAGCGAACACACTAGCTGTTTAAGCTGATTGAGGCTGGTTTCCGTCCATGTATTCGCGGGTGGATTATTCATCGTTATAACAGCAACGTGATTATGAATAATGGACTCAATTGCATTTTCTTTTAGTAATGACATCACCAAGCATCCCTTAACGCTATTGATATGTTTTCGGTTATATTTTGTATAGCGGTATACTTTCTGATTATAAGATTTCAGTCCCTTCGGCTAACAACCGACGGGCAATGATCAAGCGCATTATTTCGTTTGTACCTTCCAATATCTGATGTACTCGTACATCTCTGAAATAACGTTCAAGCGGGTATTCTTTGATATAACCATAGCCACCATAAAGCTGTAATGCTTGGTCACACACAGTAAAACCTGTATCTGTAGCAAAACGCTTAGCCATGGCACAATAGGCCGTCGCTTCAGGATCTTGTCGATCAAGCTTACTCGCGGCATAGCGAACCAATTGCCGAGCTGCAACAAGCTCTGTTGCCATATCGGCAAGCTTGAATTGTAGCCCCTGAAATTGCGCCAAGCTTTTCCCGAACTGTTTGCGCTCATTCATATATTGCGTCGCTTGATTCAAGGCTTGTTGCGCTGTACCAACAGAACAAGTGGCAATATTGATCCGGCCACCATCAAGCCCTTTCATCGCAAAGGTAAAGCCTTCCCCTTCTTGACCCAATAAATTACGCATGGGGATCGCGACATTATCAAACGTAATTGAGCGGGTTGGCTGACTGTTCCACCCCATTTTGGGCTCTTTTCGCCCATAGGTAATGCCTGCAGCATCGGCTGGTACAATAAACGCAGAAATACCTTTTGCACCACTTTTATGCTCTGCTTTTTTATTGCCACCTTGCTCGTCATTAACCGTTCGCGCCATTACCACCAACACATCGGTTTCACCTGCACCTGAAATAAACGTTTTGGCGCCATTAAGAATGTATTGGTCTTTTATCTTCTTCGCTGACGTTGTAAGGGCAGCGGCGTCTGATCCCGCATTGGGTTCGGTTAAACAATAAGAGCCAAGCCAGTCTCCCGTGATTAATTGCGGACAATATTCAGCCTTGGCTTCATCAGTCGCGAAACTCGCAATCATCCATGTCACCATATTATGAATAGTCATGAAGGCTGTAGTCGATGTACATCCCATCGCGAGTTGTTCAAAAATAATCGACGAATCTAGACGACTTAACGCTAAACCACCCTGTTCTTCTGGAGTATAAAGACTAAGAAAACCGAGTTCTCCCGCTTCTTTTAAAACATCTTTAGGGAAGATGTGTTTTTCATCCCATTCGGCCGCCATTGGGCTGAGCCGTTCTAATGCAAACTGACGGGCAGTTTCTGCGAAAGCACGTTGATCTTCATTTAATTCAAAGTCCATACATCGCTCCGATTGCGCGGCATTACAGCCTCAAGTAAATAGCTACTTCAAGTGAATAGTAAAGTTGGGACCTGATGGAATATCATCATCAAACCAACGCGCTGTTACCGTTTTCGTTTCGGTGTAAAAACGAACAGCTTGCTTACCGTAAGCATGTAAATCACCGTAAAAACTGCCTCTCCAACCAGTAAACGAAAAAAAAGGCAATGGCACTGGAATCGGTACATTGATACCGACTTGGCCGACTTGAATTTCGTGCTGGTATTTACGCGCAGCACCGCCACTGGCGGTAAAAATGGATGTTCCGTTGCCGTATGGGTTATTGTTCACCAGTGCTATGGCATCTTCCAAAGTGTCCACTTCGATACACATCAATACTGGTCCAAATATTTCTTGCTGATAAATCGACATGTTCGTTTTGACGCCACTAAATAGTGTTGGCCCTACCCAGTTACCATTAGGGAAACCGTCGACTGTACACTGGCTACCATCAAGTTCGCACACGGCTCCCTGATCTTTTCCTTCTTGAATTAAACCCAGCACGCGTGTTTTTGCTGGAGCGCTAATTAAAGGTCCATAGCCTGCGTTAGCGTCGTCCCAACATCCAGGTTGAATCTTTGCCATTTCGTTTTTTAAATCTGGAATCCACTCTTTTGCCCCATCAATAAACACCGCGACTGAAATTGCCATGCAACGTTGACCCGCAGCCCCAACAGATGCACCAACCAAATTACTGATCACCTGTGCCTTGTTGGCATCGGGCATTACCACCATATGATTTTTAGCGCCCGCAAAAGCCTGAACACGTTTAAAGTGTTGCGTACCAGTTTGATAAATATATTTTGCAACAGCGACTGAACCCACAAACGAAATGGTACAAATGTCTGGATGAGACAGCAGAAAATCGACTTGTTGCTTACGACCATGAATAATCTGCAGAATCCCCTTTGGCGCACCCGCTTGCTCAAATAATTCAGCTAAACGAATTGAGGTTAGCGGTACTTGTTCGGAAGGTTTCAAAACAAAGGTATTGCCGCTCGCGATGGCTATAGGAAACATCCATAAGGGGATCATTGCAGGAAAGTTAAATGGGGTAATACCACAGCACACACCAAGCGGTTGGGTAATGGAGTAAGTATCGATGTCTGTTGCGACATTCTCGACCATTTCCCCCATCATGTTGCTTGCTATATTGGCAGCTTGCTCAACCACTTCAATACCACGCCACACATCCCCTTTGGCGTCGGTTAGGATTTTACCCGTTTCTTGCGATAGTAGCGTTGCCAGTTCGTCATGATGTTCTTTCAATAAATGTTGATATCGCAGCATGAGTCTAGCGCGATCTGGCACAGCAACAGCTTTCCACGATTGAAAGGCGTTAGTCGCACTGGTAATGGCTTCAACCATTTCAGGTTCTGTTGCGCAGGGCAATTCGGCAATCACATCGTTTGTCGCGGGGTTGGTCACATCCACCCACTCTTCAGTCACTGACTGACGAAACTCACCATCAATAAATAAGGGAACAGATTTAATCATTGCTATGTCCTTTTTAGACGAGCCGTTATCACAAAAACTTATAGCGGAATTTCGATACCCATTGCTGTCGCTTCTCCCCCTCCAATACAAAGGGAAGCAACGCCGCGCATCACTTTTTTATTCGGTTCATGTTCGGTATCTAATGCTTGAATCTGCCTCAGGCTATGAATAAGCGTAACCAGAATACGTGCACCACTGGCACCAATGGGATGCCCAAGCGCACACGCGCCTCCTTTAATATTTACCTTGTCAATATCCAAACCTAATTGGCGCACCGCTATTTGTGTAACCACAGCGAAAGCTTCATTGATTTCCCATAAATCAACTTCATCAATCGACCAATCTAATTTAGATAACAATTGTTCAATCGCGTAAACAGGCGCAAGTGTGAATTCTGCTGGCTTACGAGCATGTGTGGTATGCCCCCTGATAATGGCAAGAGGCGCTAAGCCTTGTTGCTGCGCAATTTCAGCATCCATCACCACCAATGCGGCAGCACCATCCGAAATCGCACTTGAATTTGCAGCTGTCACAGTGCCATGCATCGCAAATACTGGAGTGAGCTTGGGGATTTTTGTGAGATCTATTTCGTGAGGGTGTTCATCGTAATCTAATGTCTTACTGTTATGTGTATTCGTACCGTCTTCTAGTGCCGTCACCCCTTTAGTTGATAACGAAATTGGCACTATTTCATCGGTAAATAACTGCTGTTTTTGCGCATCTAAAGCACGCTGAACCGACATAGAAGCCCATTCATCCATCTGCTCTCTGGTGTAATTTAACCTGTCGGCAATATGCTGAGCATACACACCCATTAAATCGCCTTCATAGGCATCTTGTAAGCCATCTAAAAACATATGGTCATACGTTGTTTTATGACCTATGCGCATCCCATTACGTGAATCTTTCAGAAGGTATGGTGCGTTAGTCATGCTTTCCATACCACCAGCAACAGCACAACCTATTGACCCAGCTTTAATCAAATCATGCGCTAACATGACTGATTTCATACCTGAACCGCAGACTTTGTTAATCGTCGTGCAGCCAACAGAATACGGCAGCCCTGCACCCAAAGCCGCTTGGCGAGCAGGCGCTTGACCACAACCAGCAGGCAATACACACCCCATAAAGACTTCATCAATACAATCTGGTGAAATAGGCACCGCATCAAGTACAGCCTTGATGGCAAATTGCCCTAATTGAGGGGCAGAAAACGCTTTAAGCTTGCCTTGAAAGCTACCTAACGGTGTACGTTTTGCAGATACAATCCAAATGGTTTTTTCCATTACTCCGCCCTCGTTGACGACAGCAATTGATCACAGCCTTTCGGATTTAGTATTTTTCGCACTGTGATTTCTTGACGTTTACGTAAGCATAGCACTAACATTTACGTAAACGTAAAGAAACAAATTGACAGCATGTAAAATCTTCACAATCCCAATTGAATGACAGCGATTGTCATTATTTTTTGTCTGTAATTAGGATTTTGTTTTGTCATTAACGTTTTGTTTTATCATTGCAGCTTTCCTCGTCGCCAAGTAGTTGGAGGACATAATCAGGTGGAAACATTTAAAATTAGCGAACTCGCCAAAGAGTTTGATATCACGACAAGAAGCATTCGTTTTTATGAAGATATGGGGCTTATTCTCCCAGCTCGACAAGGTAATATTCGGGTTTATCAACGCAGAGATAAGATACGGCTTCAATTAATTCTACGAGGGAAACGACTCGGTTTTTCTCTGGCTGAAATTAGAGAATTATTTGAGCTATACGATACAAATCAAAGTGATAATCAGCTCAATCAAATGCTCACTATTATTGATGACAAACAAGTCACGTTACAACGCCAACTTAATGATATTAATGTTGTAATGAGCGAACTCAATGCTGCCCGTGAACGTTGTCATCAAGCGCTTAATCGTTCAAAACCAAGCTAAGAATAGCTTATATAACAACCGAAGTTTACAAAGCGACTTAGGAGGTGTTATGAAAATTGCGTATACCCCGCTTAACTTCAACCTTGGCGAAACAATCAATATGCTGCGCGAACAAGTCAATGGTTTTGCTGCGGAACATATTGCCCCTATTGCTGCAGATATTGATAAAGATAATCAGTTTCCTAATCATCTCTGGTCACTCTTCGGGGAAATGGGGTTATTAGGTGTAACCGTTAGTGAGGAATATGGTGGTGCGGATATGGGGTATTTGGCGCACGTTATTGCGATGGAAGAAATAAGCCGAGCATCAGCCTCTGTCGCACTCAGTTATGGCGCGCATTCTAACCTGTGTGTAAACCAAATATTTCGAAATGGCACGCAAGCTCAACGTGATAAATACCTCCCAAAACTCATTGATGGTAGCCATGTTGGGGCGCTTGCGATGAGTGAGGCCAATGCAGGTTCTGATGTTATAAGTATGCAGTTAAAAGCGGAATTAGACGGTGAACACTATATTTTGAACGGCACTAAAATGTGGATCACCAATGGTCCTGATGCTCACACCGTCGTCGTTTACGCCAAAACAGATTTTAGCGCAAAATCTCATGGTATTACCGCTTTCATTATCGAGCGTGATTTTAAAGGGTTCAGCCATGCTCAAAAACTCGATAAGTTGGGAATGCGCGGTTCTAACACCTGCGAATTAGTATTCAATAATTGCCGAGTGCCACAAGAAAATATTTTAGGGAAAGTAAACCACGGTGTCGAAATTCTAATGAGTGGATTGGATTATGAGCGCGTCGTACTTGCTGCTGGCCCATTGGGTATTATGCAGGCCTGTCTCGATCTTGTTGTGCCTTATGTGCATGACCGCAAACAATTTGGTCGTTCTATTGGTGAATTCCAACTGGTTCAAGCCAAAGTCGCCGACATGTATACCCGCATGAATGCCGCACGTGCTTACGTTTATACCGTCGCAGCCGCTTGTGATCGGGGTGAAACCACGCGAAAAGATGCCGCAGGGGTCATTTTATACAGCGCCGAACTAGCAACACAATTAGCGTTAGACGCCATTCAATTACTTGGTGGTAATGGATACATCAATGAATTTCCAGCAGGTCGATTATTACGAGATGCCAAACTTTACGAAATTGGCGCGGGTACTTCTGAAATAAGGCGCATGTTGATTGGTCGAGAATTATTTGAAGAATCTCGTTAACGACGTTTCCAATTCAAGGGGCTCTGTTTAAGACCCCTAGTAATGCTGTGCATTTAAAAAGGACGAAACATGGCAATTCTTCAAACCAAAGCTAAACCGAACGATCCGCATTTTCTCGCCAATCAACAAATAATGGTCGAGTTAATCGATAATCTTCAATCAAACCTTCATGTCATCAAGCAAGGTGGTGGTCAGACTGCGATTGATCGTCAACGACAAAAAGGCAAACTGCCTGTCAGAGAACGCGTTACATCACTCTTAGACAAAGGGACACATTTCCTCGAGATTGGACAATTTGCGGCATGGCGTGTGTATGATGAACCCGTTCCATGTGCAGGTGTTGTCGCTGGCATCGGGAAAATTGAAGGGATCGAATGCATGGTGATTGCTAACGATCCTTCAGTAAAAGGCGGCACCTATTACCCATTAACAGTCAAAAAACATCTTCGTGCGCAAGAGATTGCTGAACGTTGCCACCTTCCCTGTGTATACCTTGTCGATTCTGGTGGTGCGAACCTTCCCCACCAAGCTGAAGTCTTTCCTGATAAAGACCATTTCGGACGTATTTTTTACAATCAAGCACGCATGTCTGCTAAGGGGATTCCTCAAATTGCGGTTGTTTTAGGTTTGTGTACCGCAGGGGGCGCATATGTTCCTGCCATGGCAGATGTGTCAATTATTGTAAAAGAACAAGGCACTATTTTTCTTGCCGGTCCTCCGCTCGTTAAAGCCGCGACAGGTGAAATAGTGACAGCAGAAGAGCTAGGAGGTGCAGATGTACATTGCAAAAAATCAGGCGTTGCCGATTATTATGCCAATAACGAAATACATGCACTGACTATTGCTAGGCAAACTATTGCAAGCGCGAACCAAGTACCGACCGTAACAGCTCAAAAAACCACTTTGCCGCCACGTTATAACGCTGAAGAGATTTACGGCATCATTAACGCTAATTTACGCCACTTGTTCGATGTTCGAGAAGTCATTGCCCGCGTCGTCGACGATTCTGATTTTGATGAATTTAAAGCCTTTTATGGCACAACGCTTATTTGTGGTTTCGCCCATTTATACGGTCATCCTATTGGTATTGTGGCCAATAACGGCATTCTTTTTTCAGAATCGTCCCAAAAGGGTGCGCATTTTATTGAGCTTTGCGCCAAACGAAAAATCCCCCTGCTGTTCTTGCAAAATATCACTGGGTTTATGGTCGGTAAAAAATATGAATCAGAAGGGATAGCCAAACATGGTGCCAAACTGGTCATGGCTGTTGCATGTGCTGATGTGCCTAAATTTACCGTGATTGTGGGCGGCTCTTATGGTGCTGGCAATTATGGCATGTGCGGGCGTGCCTATAGCCCAACTATGATGTGGATGTGGCCGAATGCGAGAATATCCGTCATGGGCGGAGAACAAGCAGCAGGTGTTATGGCGCAAGTAAAACGTGATGCAAAAAATAGACAAGGCGAACAATGGTCAGCAGAAGAAGAAAATGACTTCAAACAACCAATCATTGAGTTATATGAAAACCAAGGACATCCCTACTATGCCAGTGCACGGTTATGGGATGACGGCATTATCGATCCTAAAGATACAAGGGATATTGTCGGACAAGCCCTTACTGCGGCATTACGCGCACCTATTCCTGACAGTCAGTTTGGTATTTTCCGAATGTAATAGTCGAATATAATAGCCAGTGTAAAGGCCGTACATAATCCTAATATTTAGCCCGAATGTAGAGAGCGCTAAAAATGAAAAAATACAAGCTGAATCAAAGTAGACAGGCTGAAAATACACAACAAACAAACGAACAGAGTGATACAGAATCGAGTGATGTATTATGTAAAATCGATGCCAATGGCATTGCAACACTCACTCTTAATCGTGTGAGTAAAAAGAATGCCTTTGATGATGCAATGATAGAAAGCCTTATTCATTACATAGACACCCTCGCCGCTATTCCTACTATTCGGTGTTTACTGTTACGGGCAAACGGCACGCATTTTTCAGCCGGCGCAGATCTTCATTGGATGCAATCAATGGCGACAAAATCCGTTAAAGAAAATCATCAAGATGCCCAACAACTTGCCCACCTAATGCAAGTTCTTGATACATTTCCTCATCCAACGATTGCTGTTGTACAAGGCTGGGCTTTTGGTGGTGCATTAGGCTTGATTTGCTGCTGTGATATCGTTATCGCACAGTCTGATTCACAGTTTTGCCTAAGTGAAGTGAAATTAGGGCTTATTCCAGCGACAATCGGGCCTTATGTCTGTCGCGCTATCGGTGTTCGTTATGCTCGACGTTACATGCTGACGGCCGAACGTATTGATGCAAACACAGCACAACACATCGGGTTAATACACCTTATTGTCGATACCGAAGCGAAAGCAGAAAAAAACAGATTAGAACAGCAAATAACCCAGCTTACCCAAGCCATCTTAAATAATAGCCCTGCCGCCCTGCAACAAGCTAAAGCACTATGTCATACATGTGAAAACCAACCTATTGATAAAAAGTTAATCAAATATACCAGTCATTTAATTGCCGATATTCGTATATCAGAGCAAGGGCAAGAAGGATTAAGCGCTTTCTTTGATAAACGTCAACCATCATGGTGTGCTAATACCAAGGTCAGTACGAAGGAAAGGGAATGAATAGCACAAGCTCGCTCCCTACCGATGTTACGATTGTTGAAATGGGCGCACGCGATGGCTTACAAAATGAAGCAGCGGTGAGCACAGAAGCTAAAATCGACCTTATCAATCAGTTGTCTCTAACAGGACTAACCCATATTGAAGCCGGATCATTTGTATCGCCTAAATGGGTGCCTCAAATGGCCGACTCAAAACACGTATTGGAAAAAATATCACGCCAACCCAATGTTATTTATTCAGCCTTAACCCCTAATTTACAAGGCTTTGAACAAGCAATTCAGTCGAAGGTAAATCAAGTTGCGATTTTCACCTCATCATCTGAAAGTTTCTGCAAAAAAAATATCAATTGTTCTATCGCAGAAAGCCTTAAACGCTTTGTGCCACTAATAGCAGAAGCGAAGAGATACAACATACCGGTTAGAGGGTATTTATCTTGTGTTGCTGATTGCCCCTACGATGGCGCAACAAAACCTGAACAAGTTGCTGCTATCGCCAAAGAGTTGTTTGACTTAGGCTGTTACGAAGTGTCGCTTGGTGACACCATTGGTACAGGTACACCACTACGTATAGGTAGAATGTTAGAAGCAGTACAACGCAACATTCCAATTAATCATCTTGCTGTTCACTTTCATGATACTTGGGGGCAAGCACTCGCTAATATATATCAAGCATTAACCATGGGTGTAAGCGTAATAGATAGCAGTGTTGCAGGGCTAGGTGGTTGCCCATATGCTGTAGGGGCAAGTGGAAATGTTGCGACCGAAGATGTGTTATATATGTGCCAAGGATTAGGCATAGAAACGGGCGTTAACCTGAATGATATGGCTAAAGCTGGTTGGATGATCTGTCGCATTTTAAATAAACAGCCCTCATCAAAAGTGTCATTAGCTTTGCGTTAAAATTGGCGATATTTGATTAAAAAGTCATTCTATAACAACACCTAAAAGCAATTACCGCCTAAAACCATCCATCATTAGTTAATCACTTCTTGTATATATACTCAGCAGCACGTGAATATGTTACTAACAATCTGAGCGTAAAAATCGTTGTTCCGCTTCTAACTCATTAGCAGCAGTCCATAGCATTTGCTCTCGACGTCTATGCCTATCTAAATGACAACCAATACCTTCAACTTTTAATTCACTCACTGGGCCAATGTATTGTTCTGCATGACTTGAAAAAATAGTTCTAAATTCTTCCATAGTGGGAAGACGGTAATTGTCCTCTTCGAAATTGACAAAAATGTCATTAACAGTCAATGATATATCCCTTTTTACGCCATCAAAATCCGTACTATTCATCTTATCCTCACCTAGAATAACCAGTACAAAATATCGTACATTTACATATGGTTTTTAAGTCAGATTTAAGTGTAGTTGAATTATTTTATTGCACTTTCTATCTCTAAATAAAATATGTAAAAATTCGTGTCTCTGCGTAAATTAATGCCTCCGCCCCCTTTAAGGTACACAACTTAAAAGTGATTTTTTTGGTGTGAAAGTTAAAATAATCATGAATTTAGAGATTAAGATCTAGTTCTTAGTAATAAGATTTAACCTGACCCACAAACAATTATAGAGAACTATAATTAAGGTTGTATGACAATAAAGTTCTTTTTTTATGCCTGAGGTAGCTAAATGAACACCACTTATTACCTTTGGATACACTACCGGAAATACTTATCTTTCGGGCACAAAAAGGACTTTCCTTTCATGTGCTTCACTCTTCCATTTTTTTGTCTTTATACTGCCAATATTGACGCGAATGAAATCACAAAAAAAAATAACACCACCCCCTCTAACCAAATATTGTTAGATGAAAGTAATGCCATTAAAGATACTGACGATAACACTGTTCTTGCGTGGATGGATGATTCAGAAGATAAATTAGCAGATACCATACACGATTACAGTGAATCACTGGATCAGTATGTAGGTAAAGAAGACGAAGATGAACCAATGATGAATCGTAGCTATTTACGCATTAAGTTTAAGCCGCGTTACTCACACCGTGGTTATTCTGATTTCGATGCTAATGTTTATCTTAAGCTAGACCTTCCGCATACCAAACGAAATTGGAAGCTGATTTTTGAAACCGATCCCGATGATTTTGATAGCTTAGAAAGCAAACAACGAGGTATTTCTGGTGATAATGATAGCGGCAGCTCTGCTGTTGGTGGAGTTAGACTTCAGGATAAAATATTTGGACACTGGAAAACAAATTTTGATATCGGTGTAAAAGTAAGATGGCCACCGGATCCTTTTGTTAGAGTAAATGCAAGTCGAGTCGATATTTTAAGCGAGCACTGGACAAGCCGTATAAAGCAGGAGTTTTTTTTCTATCATGAAAAAGGACCTGGTGCAGTCACATACTTCGATTTTTACCGATCGATGAATGAAGACGAGACACAAATATTTAAGGCTAGTACAAGTGGTCAGTATCTTGATGACGATGATAACTGGGAGTTAGTACAAACGTTCGAATACTTTGACCGCCTAAATGATAACCATCTTATGGAATACACGACAGGTATAAGTGCAGACACACGTGAAGAAGATGAGATATCCAACTATTGGATATCGGCATCGTGGACACAAAAGCTCTATAAAGATTGGATTTATTTAACAATAGAACCTGAGATCGAATTCCCAAAAGAATATGACTACCATATTAACCCCGGAATAATGTTACAGCTTGAGCTTTTCTTTATAAAGAATGGAAATTATGACCGACTAAATCGATATATACCTCTGCCCTATGAAAAAGATTAATCCTAATCTCATAACCAAGCTACCTCAAGATGCAAGATTAAGAGTAATCTCAGCGAGTAGCTTGGGTATAAATATAATTACAACATAAACATTAATTAAACGGGATACCAATACCTAATGTAAAGGTATAAGCATCTAAATCATCTAATCCAATCAAAGTACTAGCCTCTGCAAAACCATGCCACCCGTTATTAAACACACTTGATAAACCAAGATGCATACGCCCATATAGTTGGTCATCAGAGTTGATAATAATAGGTAAAATCATACCTGAGTTATCAGCTTTCAATTGACTGATTACTTTTTCTGAATTTGAGTCAAAATCGTAATGAACGTAAGAACGTAAATAAGGTTGGAATATGCCTAAGCTCGATCGAAAAGAATGCGAAAAGCTGGCCCCTGTAATCAACATCGTTGATTCTAAGTTATCAACATCATCCACTTTAGAAATTAGATAATTGGAATTACCCCTTGACGGCCTTTCTGTATAGCGGTCACTATCCGATAGTGTATGTTGAATGGTACTTTCTAAAGCGATATTCCAATAACCTTGGCTTATTACATAACCGCCACCGAACGAAAAAACCCAAATATCAGAATCTGCATCATCAGAATTGTTTATAACATTATCACTATAGTGACTAATTTTACGTTCAATATCGGTATCAACAAGCGCATAGCTCGCTGTAAAATCCATATACCATTGATCTTGAAAATAACTGAAGTAGCCTGATGCAACCAAACCATCAATTTCACTCTCTGCGTTTTCAAGACCTGAATCATAAAAGGGTAAACCCAGCGCCACGCCAAATAAATATTTTTCATTAAGTAAGTAATCACCACCTAATGTCACTGAGTAACCTTCTCTTTCAGGATTACTTTCAACTGCCAATGCTTGCTGTTCTATAGTATTTTGTTCTTGATCAAAACGTACATAGGCCCCTAAACGTGAAGAATTGTCAGTCCCTAACAAGCCATCTTGATAAAATGTTACTTCTGTTGATTTAGGCGTTACATTTTGGAGGGGGTAAGAATTTTTAGTACTATTTCTGACGCTATTTGCTCGTTCCGTAAGATCAGCAGTGTTTAGATTTTTTTGTTGTAAGATCTTGCTTTTATTGATATTTGAAGAACGATCGCCAACGCCCTGATGAGTGAATTTATCACCTCGAATATCTGACCCTACATCCATGAGTGTTGAAATAACAGCATAAACATCTTCTTTTACGCTTGATGAATTACCATTGCTATCCTCAGCTGAAATCGCACAAAATGGTAATACAATCATAATAGGTAAAGTTCTAGCAATTACGATAGATAAAATTTCATATCGCATGTGACCCCCTAGATTAAACACACTCACGCTTTATATTATTATTCAGTGTTTGCGTGAAACTTAACTATTTAATAATAGAGAAACGAGACAATCTAGGGTGTCGCAAAAATAAACATTCCAACAAATAAATAAAATAATAAATAAATAAAAATAAACAATCGGAAAATTAATTACTTAGACCGGTAACAGCTAGTCATTCAATAGTATCAACTTATGAATAGTAAAATATTTTTGTCTATAAAACAGGTACTTTAGTGCGAATTTAATACGTCGAATTTAGCAATTTTTTATTACATAATTTTTATATTGGCTCATTGTATCGCTTTCAAAAGTTCCACTTAACTTGTAAATTGACTAAGGTGTTCGGTGTCTCGCCGAACAGGCTATTATTGCTACCATCAAAACGCTGTAAAACGGTCAACACTTGCCAATTATCAGATAAAGAATAACTGTTACTCGCCCCAAAAAAATACGAGCCATCATTATAATAAGTACTTGATAACGTTAATCGACTTAACGGTGTTATATCAAAACCAATATCGGCATACCACGTATACTCTGTAAAACTCAGCGTGCGTGCTGTAAGCGGCAAATTTAAGAACAGCAGTGCGTTACTTGGATCTTGAGGATTAGAGATAAACAATAACGAAGCCCTTGTCATCCAATTTCTTTTTCCACCAAAGCTATAATCTGTTTCAATAGTGGCAACCGTTGACGAATCTAGTGGCCCCCCCATCCACTCGCTTCGTTCAGGCTCAAACCAGCTAATTTCACCACGTAAACCTGCACCTTGAATGTCGCCAGCAAACCCTGCGCCAATAATATGATCTAGCCCAGATTTTCCCACCAACAACTGCATGTCCCACCCTTGGTGGTTAAACAAATACCGACCCGCGTAGCTATCCAGTTCACTGTTTTGGCTTGGGTTATACACCAGGTCAAACGCACTGGCGAAACCCAGTTTACGACTTACCAAGATGGCGTCTGATCCCGAACGTTCTTCGTAGTCAAAATCATATATAGAGTAAGAGTTGAAAATATCATTTGGATTCCACAATGTTGCCATTGCCCAGTTAATACGAAAACGCCCAGCACGAACTTGCCAATCATTTTCCTGCCAATCAAGATACAAGCGATCGAGCTGGCTATTGGCTACAACGCCATTCTTATCTACCCAGTTTTTAGATAAATCCATATAACCGGGATCAAAGCCCACCAAATTGCCATACCCTGCGATTTCAGCTGAATCACCAAAGAGTAATCGATTTCTCATTCCTACATTAACGCGCAGGTGACGGTTAAATCGGAATTCAAAATTAAAACGCTGATGGATCAGGTTATCTAGGCTGTTCCCTTGGTTCTCAATACCCGTTGTATTTGCACTTTTACTATCAGGAAACGAGCCTGTTGCCATATATTTCACGTAACCCGTTAAATCCCAATTTTTCTCGGGCTCTAATCCGGGTATTTGAGCCAATACTACTGAGCTACACGCACACGAGATAACAACGGCTAGCATCGTTTTTAACACGGTATGTGATAGCTGACGTTTCACTGACGACGATCCTCTTTCAACTGACCGTCTTCAAACACAATAACTCTGCGTGCACGTTTAATGACTCGAGGATCGTGAGTCGAAAAAATAAACGTCGTACCTTCTTGTTGATTTAGCTGCTGCATAATATCCAGCAATTCTGCTGTACTTTTAGCATCTAAGTTTGCGGTAGGTTCATCCGCCATTACAAATCTTGGTCGTGGTGCTAATGCGCGAGCTACTGCAACACGCTGCTGCTGACCACCAGATAGCTTAGTCGGTCTTTTATGCAGTTGTTCAGCGAGCCCTACTTGTTCCAATAAGTCACTCGCTCGTTGGCGACATTCCGCTTCTTTATGACCTTGTAACTGCATAACAAATTCTACGTTTTCTAATGCCGTTAATACGGGTAGCAAACTGTAATCTTGAAAAATGAAACCAATATGATCGCGGCGAAAAGCAATTAAGTCTTTTTCTGATAAATGGCAAATGTTATTACCGTCTATTTTCACTTCACCAGACGTGGGAACATCAATGCCACCAAGCATATTCAGCAGCGTCGTTTTACCCGACCCCGATGGACCCATTACCGCGACAAATTCACCTTGTTCAATGGTTAAATCGAGCGACTTAACAGCATGAACGGGAAAATCAGATTCCGGATTATATGTTTTACACAATTGATTAATTTGAATGCTCATAATCAGTGTTTCTCCGCCATCGCATCTGCTGGGCGCTGCTTTAATATTTGACGCGCCGGATAAAGTGCCGCCAAAAAGCTTGCGGCAACCACAGTAAGAAAGATTAACTGGTATTCGCCAAATGACACTCTCGGGTATATAGTCGTATCAACGCCGAACGCCCCCAAGCCTTCAGCCATTGAATTTAATGAAATACCAGTTGTTTGTAATAACATCATTAATACAACACAAAACCCCACGCCCAGTAACGCACCACTCATTCCCAGTAAGCTTGTCTCAAGCATGATCAGTAAGAACACCTTATGTTTCTGCATACCCACTGCCATCAATACACCAAATTCACGAGTACGCTCAAACACCGACATCAGCATGATATTCACAATGCCTAAGCCCATAGCTGATACAAAAATACCGAGAATAATCGCGGTACTGGTACCCGTTTGCTTGATCATCGTCGCCAACATAGGTTGAATCTGTTGCCAGTCTCGTATGGTATTCAATGCGCTGGTTTTAGCCTGTAATTGTGCTTTTACCGCTTGCGTCACAATGTTCGATGATGGTGTAGCTTCATTTACCACTATGGCTATTTCATGAACACCGTCGATATGGGCAAGAGCACTTAAATCACTGCGCCTAACGTACACATTGCCGTCGTCAAAACTGCTCGACGGACTCTTAAAAATACCGCGAACACGAAACGCTGATCCCGATACATCATTAGCGGCATCAGTAAAAGTTAAAACGACTTTTGATCCCACACGTAAGCGTAAACGTTCTGCGGTTTTACTCGACACTAATACCGGGTTTCGCCCTTGTTCTGATAACCATTCGCCTTCAATAATGTGACTGACTAACGGCGTTACTTTCGCTTCAGCCTCCAGATCAATACCATTGATCTTTACCCCGCGTGTCGAACGTGCAGAAGCCACCATACCATCAGCGATAAAACGTGCCGACCACGCGCTAACGTCTGGCATATCTCGTAATTGAGCAATGATCTGCTCTGATCCAATGATGGTGTCGTTGATCTCGGGCTCATTAATATATTCACTACGGTGGATTTGAATATTACTGGTTTGCCAAGCGATGGCATTATCAATCATGTTGCCGTACATACCATTCATAAAGCCGATCATGCCTGCGACACCAATCAAACCAAACACCATGGCGAAAAGCATAATGCCAGTACGTAATTTATTGCGCCATAAGTTACGCCAAGCAAGTTTAATCAGCATGGGCACCTCCTTTTAATGCGCTCACAAGATCAAGACGGTAAATGCGCCACATTGGGTAAATCAAACAGAAGAAAAGTAATCCCAACACCAGCATTATTTGTTCTTTAAAAAGCCAAGGTGCAATCAATACTTTTAGAACGGGTTCCCAGCCTAACTCAAGCACTGCCTGTGCGAGTTCTCCGGTTAATTCATAAGGGTTGTAATAAAACCACAGCAAAACAGGTAAGGTTAATATCAACCCTAAGACCACACCTAATACACCAATAAATGCCGATTCGATACCAATCAGCATTAATAGTTTTCTACGTAATAATCCGGTGGCTAACATGACACCGAATTCACGCTGACGTTCTAATGTCATCATCAAAATCGTGGCAAACAACCCAAAACCAACAATGCCATAAAGCAGGTACATCATGAAAATGCCGCCGACCTTATCCATCATAATTTGCTGTGCCATCTCGGGTGATAAATCTTGCCAATCACGCACTACGGCACGATCAGTATAAGTGCGCGATAACTCATCGACCGTTTGTTCAAGGTTGACTAAATCATCGGTATGCAGCACCCAAGCGGTAACTTGATTACCTGTGCTATATAAGGTTTGTGCTTGCGTTAATGGTAGATAAACCAACTGCTGATCAAGTGCGGGAATAGGAAACTTCACAATGCCTTTAATCGGATACAAACCCGCAGCGGTCTGACCGCGGTAGCCCTGCCCGTATAAAATGATGTCATCACCCACACTTAATCCTAATGATTTGGCTAAGCCCTCTCCGACTAATACCTGAGAATCACCGTCGGTTAAGTACTTACCAGCGACGAGCCTTTGCGAAATGTGTGAATATTGATTTTCAAGCTCAGGTGATATGCCTAAAACCATGACACCTTTCGATTTCTCTGCCGCCGCAGCAAGGGCAAAAGATTCAATACGAGGCAATAAATGCGTTATATGTGGGTTATTACGAACAGGTTCGATAAAAGCATCACTGGCAGGTAATAAATCATCAATACTTTGGCTTTCTTTAAATTCAGGGTGCTGTAGTTGAATTAATCCAGTAAAGAAGCGGGCACTATTATCAATATTGCTGGCATATCCACCCTCTTGCAGGCTACGCATAAACAAGGATAATAATAACGCCAGTGCTAAGGCGGATGCTGTTAGCACTGTTCGCCGTTTTTGACGCCACAAGTTTCGCCACGCTAATTTTACTAACATACATGCTCCGCCAGTGTCAGAATGTTTTAAGCAAATTTCGTCATGTTTTAATTAGTCTCGTAATGCCTTCATCTGACTTTGAGAAAAGAAGCTGTCTTTGATCGCAAAATTAAACTGCGCCTGATGGGTGATCATCTCTGTCTTATTTCCTAGTTTATCAGCTGGCACCATTTCCATTCTGGTGGCAATTTCACGTCCGCCTAGTTGCTTAATATCGTATGTTTTCATCGTATTAACCAACTCATCAAATTCATCATAGAATTCTACTTTTCGCTGTAAATACGTGTCTTTCGATATCCACAAGCGTACTTTACTCCACACCACGGGGGCATCAGGCTTTGCGATAGCATCAATCACATAGGTATTATCATTATAAAACACTTCTGTACCGTGTATTGCGTGGGTGTAATCCACTACGATAGACGACTGGTTAATAAGATCATCATTGGTAAAATCTGACCCCATCCAAGATTGCCCAAGCATGGATGGCGCTATCTTGATCACACGTTCAATACTTGGTATCCAATTCCACATTTCGCGTTGACGCTTAAGTGATGCACTGCCTTTATCTTTGGCTGGTGCAGTCACTAACACTAACGATAATTCTTTCCCTTTCGTCCAACTTTTCATGCTCATCGAGCGCGTCCAATCAGGGCGAATAATATTCATTGTTAGTTCGCTGTAACTCGAATCTCCGCGCATTTGAAGATCTGATTTTGTCACAATATCTGTGGCTGTTTGGGCATGTAACCCCATTGAAAATACACTCACCAGACTCAGTAAAATAATCGGTAACGTTTGCATGCTTTCTCCCTTTTAAGTCCGTTTAACGAAACCAAGCATTCAATGCTGTTTGATCAATAAGCGGCAACGAACTTTGAGGTGCCCCTTGGCATAGAACAAGTTTTGCACCGTCATAATGAATTCATTACGTCGGTATGATTAAATTAGTCCGAAGTTTAGAAGCTAACAATATCAATACATTATTTCTGTGACCAACGTTCTTGTTAGCCATGTCATCGTCTTAAACATAAAAAAAAACAAAAAAAACAGCTACCGAAGTAACTGCTTTATGTATGCTAAAAATAATGTAAAAACAGGTTATACAACCTGCCTTTATTCACCGTAAATATCAAAACTAAAGTACCCAGCGGCAATCTTGTCATAAGTGCCATTCTCACGAATCGTTTTAATCGCTTGGTTAAATTTATCGGCTAATTTTTTATCTTGTAGGCGCAATGCTAGGGCTGTACCTTCACCAATGTAGGCTTTATCTGTTACTGGCTCGCCTGCTAATGCAAAGTCTTTACCGCGTTCTTTCTCTAAAAATGCTAAAACGAGTTGATCAGAATTACCGAATACGGCATCAAGACGCCCACTTACAAGATCGAGATACACTTCATCTTGACCAGTATAACGACGAATTTTAGCGACATCGCCATAGATATCGGTTACATAACGATCGTGAATTGTACCCAGTTGAACACCAATCGTTTTACCGTCTAATCCCGCTGTATCTATTGTAATACCTGAATCTTTACCCGTTACAAAACGTGCTGGTGTTTGGTAATACTTGTCTGTAAATAAAACACGTTTTTTACGATCTTCCGTAATACGCATTGATGCCATAATCGCATCAGCTTTACGTGATAATAATGCTGGAATGAGTCCATCCCAATTTTGTGAAACCCACTCACATTTTAGCTTCGCTTCGACGCAGAGTGCGTCTGCAATTTCAATATCAAATCCCTTTGGAGTGCCCGATGCATCTTTATAATTAAACGGCGGATAAGTAAAATCTGACGCTAGGCGAATCACTTTTTCATCTGCGGCTTGTGCGGTAGTAAATAATACTGACGCCAAAATAATTCCGACACTCATTAGTTTTTTCATCATAAGATCCCTCTTCCTATTGATATTGTTGTAACGCATTTAAGGTTTCAAGCATACTGTTCTTTGAGCCAATGGAAATTCTGACACAGTGTTCAAGCATCGGTTCATGCGCTTGGTTACGGGTCACAATGCCTTTTGTCAGTAAGTAATCATAAATACTGTTTGATGTATTAAAGTGAATAAGCACGAAATTGGTTGCCGACGCATAAACCACATCCACAATCGGTAACGCCTGCAATTCGCTAATAAACCATTCACGGGTTGTTATAAGTTCATCTGTTTGGCTACGCATACTTTTCAAGCCTTCAGGTGCAAGGGCTTTCAATGCAATTTCAGCGGTTGGATCAGCAATAGGATAAGGTGCAATTAAACGCGCAACGTAAGACATGACACTTTCATCTGCCATTAAGAAGCCGCAACGAATCGACGCTAATCCAAATGCTTTTGATAAGGTACGGATCACAATCAGATGCGGGTATTGAACCATCAGATGCAACACGCTCGTTTCTGGTGCGAACTCAATATAGGCTTCATCAACCACAACCAAAGTTGACGCCTTGCTGGCTTCAAGCAATTCCACAATATCGTGATGATGAATAGTATTACTTGTCGGATTATTTGGTGAACATAAAAAAAGCAGGCTTGTATCTGCCAGCTGAGCTTTAATTGCCGCAACATCGAGTTGGAAATTATCTAATAGCGGCACAGCTAGCGTATTAACCGAAAAAGCATCGGCACAAAATTCATACATACCATAGGTCGGTGGGCAAACCATAATTTGGTCGTTACCTGGCTGGCAAAATGTGCGGATCAATAAATCAATCGCTTCATCAGCACCCCGCACAGCCACGGTCTCGCAGCCCAATGCACCCGATGCTTGCTCACAATACGCTTGATACTCTACAGCAATATCATGAGGTAAAAAATCGGGGTAACGGTTATATACATCGTTACGTCCTTTTGACTCGTCACCATACTGGCAACTGCTTTCTAGTTCATTCGCATTCAACCATAGATGACCACTGCCTCCAATGCGTCGTGCCGACTGGTAGGGTATGAGTTTTTCTACTGCCTTTGGTGCTAATTTTGACGCCAATGATTTCATTCCCTTTGCTCCCAACACGAATAAACAGGCTAAAACATGGTCTCAATTCGGATTAAAATGCAAATAGATAGCATAAGTAATCTCTGAGTGTCTTTATATTTAGATTAAAGCAGACCTAGCTTGAAATCAGAATCGAATTGTCGGCATACTAGCCATGATAAAATCGCATACCTTAAGTGTCAGTAGCGACAGGGAATAAGTATGATAAATCGACTACCATCAACAAAAGAGCTTCAGGCATTTTTGATCACAGCCCAACATCTAAACTTTACTGCTGCAGCACAGGTTTTGAATGTGACACAAGGCGCCGTAAGTCGTCAGGTTATTTCATTAGAAGAACAACTGAAAGTACGCCTATTTCACCGCCATGCGCGCGGGTTAAGCTTAACCAATAAAGGTTCTGAGTTTCTTCCTCTTGTTGAACAAGCAATGAATCAAATTCATCGCGCCGTTGATCAAGTCTCGAATGATAAACAATTAGTAAAACTGAAAGCCCCAAGCTGTATTACACCTTGGTTGCTGCCTAAACTGATGACCTTTCAGCAAGCCTACCCCGATATCGATGTCGAACTCACATCCGCCATTAAACATAGCGTCAACTTTTCAACCGAACCTTTTGATGCTGCGATCTGTTACGGGCAATCACCACAAGAAAAATCCTTGCTCGCCAATTTATTGTTTGAAGAATATTTAACACCAGTATGTTCTGCCTCTGTATTACCGTTAGATAAAACGACATTAAATACCGATGAAATGAAGGGTTTTACGTGGCTGCATGCCACTCCACAGAAAAGTGACTGGGCGTTATGGTTAAAGCAGGCTAACAGTTCACACTTAACCGCTGATCAAAACCAGCATTTTGCAACATTAGATTTGTCGGTAAGTGCAGCCATACAGGGTTTCGGTATCGCCATTGGGGATATCACCTTGGCTAAGCTTGATTTAGAATCAGGGCGGTTGGTGGCTCCGCATACGTTAACAGTCGCTTCCGGTAACAGTTATTACCTTGTACGCCCGAAAACGATGCAGAACCCTTCTTTAGAATTACTGATTGAGTGGCTGGTCTAGATTTATTGGTGCTTAGTTATTCATTACTGCGTAAGCGGTAACGCAATGCCAATTACCACAAATAAACCACCACAGACTTGGTTAAAGCGTTGCCCTCTTTTTTCAAGCCAAGGGCCAATATAAACAGAAACACTGGCCAGCATGAACTCAACCGCAAACTCAACCACCGAGAAGGTTAAAGCCATGACAAAGAATTGTGTCAAAAGCGATATTTGAGGATCAATGAACTGCGGTAAGAAGGCCCCAAAAAATAACAGTACTTTAGGATTAGAAACCGCTGCTATAGCACCTTGCATGAATAATGCTGAACGTTTTTTTTCCGCAATGGCTTTTTCTGAAATGATTAAATTAACAGGCGGTGTTCGCCATAATTGAATACCTAACCAAATAAGGTATGCCCCACCCACCCACTTCAATATATTAAGTGCAGACGGTGATGTTTGAATGATCGCTCCAATTCCAAACATGGATAAAGCAATTACAGCCACAAAACCGAGCACACCACCAATAATGGTCCAGATTGCTTTGCTGCGTCCATATAGTACACCATGCGTCAGTGCCAACAATCCATTAGGACCCGGCGCAAAAGCAAGGCCAATAACCGCAATTAAATATAAAAGCCACGTTTGAAGCACCATGAAAATCTCACCTATATTATTCTGTTCATGTTTGCCTTTTGATTAAATAAAGCACAACAACATGAATCAACTATCACCGTTGGAAGTGTGTGAATTTTACTGCGGAAGCATAAAAACAAATGGTCTAATTTAGACTTGATACGGTATAATATGGACATTAGTTAAAAGATCTCTCAGACATGACAACAACAATAACGCCTTCCAATCAAAATCTAGCTGACGATAAAAGCCCTATCATGACACCTGACGTTCGTTTCCTGCTATTGCCTTTGCCCGATTTTACGATGCTACCTTTTGGTGGTTTTATCGATAAACTTCGTTTTTCGGCTGACAATGAAGATTATAGCCAGCAACGCCACTGTGGATGGCAAATCTTAGGTTTAGAATCTGGCACTGTTACTTCAAGCAGCAGTGTATCGGTAGAGGTACAGATAACGCCGGAACAGATACGTCTCTCTGATTACGACTACCTTGTTGTTTTTGGCTGTAGATCGGCACGTCATGCTCAACAAATGGCACCCAGTTATAAAGCATTGCTTAAACAAGCAGCCTCTAGTGGCGTTACATTAGTCACGATCGACAATGCTTGTTTCATGCTGGCTGAAGCTGGATTATTAAAGAAAAACAAAGTCTCGGTACATTGGCGACATGCACAAGAATTTATGGCTGCTTATCCCGATATTGAAGTACGCACAGAGCAATTATATTGCATCGACAAAAAACGCATAAGTTGTTCTGGTGGCAGCGCTGCCATTGATTTAGCCGTAGAGTTGTTAACACGCCATTGTGGTCGTACACGTGCCATGAAAGGATTAGCCGATATGATTATCGATAAACCACGTGGGCAATTGCATCGCTTAGAATCATTGGATAATGAAACCAACGCAGGTCGGCATGTTAGCCGTGCTATTGGGTTGATGCGCGACTTATTCGCAGAAAGAAAAACCACCGATGAACTCGCTACGATGATAGGCATAAGTCGACGCCAGCTTGATCGCTTGTTTAAAGATAAATTCTCTAAAACTGCACATGATTACTGGCACGAAATGCGCCTTCAGCACCTACACTGGCGATTAGTCAACTCTAATCATAGTTTGACTATATTGGCGGAAGAAATTGGCATTCAAGATACTAGCTACCTCTGTAAGGTATTTCGCAAGCGCTTCGGGCAAAGCCCAGCAACATTACGTCACTCGAATAAAGAAACCGTGCTTAATCTTTCGAAATAAGCCAGCCAATCACAATACAACCCAGCATCCAGCTCGAGCCAAATAAAAAAGCATGATTCACATTGTCAGGAATTAGCAGGCAGGCAAGAATGCCAATGATCATAACAATAGCAAATATTATCTGCCACAAAATGTCATATCTATAACTATCAACAGCTTTCGAATTGTTTTTCATTTGTGAATCATCACAATATTGCCATGTGATAATTAGAGCAGAAAACCGCCAACGCCAGCAATCACAAAAAAGTAACATAATGTAAGGTAATGATTCACCAATATACATGAACAATAAATCACGACGCTTACATTTCATCAGTATTTATTATGTATGGCGATTTATTATATGAAATTAATGGGAGTGCAATATATGTAACAGAGAAACTATAAACCAATGAAAGATTACCACTCTTCTTTAAAATATTTAATTACATCTTATCTAATTGAAATGATTGTAATTATTGAATAATTTGAATCATTAATTAATATATAAGAATAAACCGACCACTACCACAACTTCTTAACATTTACATCATTCAACAATGGGCATCAAGTTGCATCCTGTGTATTATTGATTTTTAGAAAAAAACTTAATTACATATTTACTATTTTATTACTGATGATAATCACTGTATCATCACTGGCTCGCTAAGGATTGCACTCGCTTATGAAAGCATTTTCAGGAGAAGCGCGTAATCGATTTTCAACTGCATATTCTCAAATATTGAACCGATTCAAAATATTACTCTCACAGAGTAATAATATGCGGGTAGTTGTATTACATCTAGTTGAATAAATAATTGCTAAGAATAGCAGTTATTTCATTGTTATCAAGCATATGCATTCAAAAATATCGCTTGAAAGTAAGGTAGTATGAATATTAAATTTGCACATATTTTAACCGCACTTGTTGTCGTTTTTTCTACAGCGTCTCAAGCTTCAAGCACTACGTTTGGTAACTGGTATTATTCCGATACATATAAGACATTTGTTTCACAAGAAGTGACTCATGAACTGCCTAAGCAAGCTGAAATCTATCAAATTGCAAGCTCTAACGAGCTTAATGTTGGCTTTATTGTTCAAAGCCAAGCATGTATTGGAAAAGTAGGTGAATACGATTCAGCTGGTGCATATTTAATCAATAAAAAACGTATAAACATGGCGTATCAATGTATCAGTAATAACACTGTACGCTTATTTCCGGTTATTAAACGTGAGCGCAAGTATGTGATTAATGAATTCAAAACCCAATCACTTGTTTGCATCAAGCCAACCAAAGAATTAAAAGACGATCCGAACAGTATTTCATTATGTGTTTCTGGCTCTGGGTTTAGTGATGCCTACCATGCTCTTTCAATTGATCGTGATTAAGCAGCGTACACAGGCGCTGATTGAATCGCCCGAAGACGACTAACATACATCAAGTGCTGGTATGAAGTTTTACAAAAACTTTTCGATCAATACTTCATCTATATATTTGCCATTGATTTTGGCGTGTTTCTTAGCCTTACCTACAATTTCAAAACCTTGTTTTAGGTATGTTTTCAAGGCGGTTTCATTATCATCGCGCACATAGGCAAACAGCTTTTCATACCCCAGAGACTTAGCCATTGTAAACGTAGCATCAAATAGACTCGACGCGATTCCTTGTCTTCTATATTGCCCATCTACGAACGTACCAATAATTCCCACATGGTCAAAAGCACGAGTATAGCTAGCAAAAGGCTCGACGTTTTGAAAGCCAACAACCCTAGAGTCCTCAGTGTTTAATGCCACATTAAACACGCCTCTTTCAGGGAAGTTTTCGATAAATTGCTCTTCCTCTTCTTCAGAGAATATAGTGTCGAGGATGCTAAAGCGTCCATCCGTAATAATAGGGTTAAGTACATTAATAATGCCTAGAGCATCTTCCCTTTTTACTTTTCTAACTATCAAATTCATGCTTTTTGCTTTTATCTAAGTGGTGATTGGATAATCGAGTTAATTCGCACAGGATCCTACATGAAAATCACTATTAAACAAATAGATATAGAGTAGTCGTGTTAATGTTCAGTAATCTCCATATTGTCATCGTTTTTATTATCTAAAATCGAAAAGTAGCACTCACTATAGAAAAGAGAATTTAAGTGGCAACTGTATTTTAACAAGAAGCTAAGAAGGCAAGCTGTTGCTTTTAAGACTAAAAGACACTAGGCTAACGAGGTTATTTTCAGCCTACTGAATTCCCATGACTTCCACAGTCCGCTACACATTACATCATGAGCCGGTCATTATTTTTTCGCCTGCCAAAAATCAAATTACAATCAATGGTGAAGACGTCCACTTGGAACCTTTACAAGCACGCCTCTTAACCTTTTTTATTGAGCAACAGGGAAATGTTGTCAATGCGCAGCAAATTGCGGATAGAGTGTGGGATAGAAGCCATGTCTCAGATAATCTGGTGCGTCAAGTAATCAGCTTGCTTCGCAGCCAACTTCAAGACAAAACTCGCCCCTACTCAATCATTAAAACGATTCCCAAGCAAGGCTACCTATTTAATATAGAAGTGACTAAGGATTGCGCTCCTCTAACAAATATTAACCATACGATATTAGAGACTGAAAATCCTGCTGAAGATAATCAACTGGCGATACAAACTGAGTCAAGATTACAATCTGAGCCAGTATTACAAAAAGAACAAACGGTTCAAGCAACTCAGCAAACGACAGCACGCCCACACCACACACGAATAAAAAAATCAGTTCTCTTTATAGTATTACTGGCAATCAGTGGTCTCGGATTAGGATCGAGTTATCTATGGCAACAATCAGCACACTCGTCTGCTAAACAACAACAAGGTGTGCTTCCCGTTTTCTTGCACGAGATTAACCTTGATACAGAGCAAGACTACGAAATGTCGCAAAGTGTCTATAATTACTTGTTCTATGGTCTTAACTCGTCGAAATCTATTTCTGGTTATCACTTTGACCAATTAACCCCTGAAGCAAAACAAAAACTCACAGAAACAGGTATTGAGATCAAAAGCTGGATCAAAAAAAGCCACGATGAATATTCACTAACAGTGCTATTACAAAATAACCAACAGCCTGCATTAAACACCAAAATTGAAAAGACCTTTAACGAAGAAAACTTCTTTAATGCCATTGGTGATGTAATCATCGAATTAAAAACTGTAATTTCTCCAACTGATCAAGGTTACGAAATAACTAATCACCGCGTAACCTCAGTGACCGATTACAATGATTGGAACGTAATATCAGAAGGTATTTCGCTTTTTTATCAAGGAAAAGGTAAAAAAGCTTTAGATAAAGTTACTGAAAAATTAAACATTATTCAAGCAGAAGGCCGAGGCAACTATCTTGTGTCTTCTTTATTATCTTATTCTGAGTCATTACATTATTTGAAATCGAATAATGACATTCAGAAAAAACAGGCACTAGAACTCGCTAAACAAGCATTTGAAATGAACCCTCGTTGCGATATTGCGAATTTAACCCTAGGGCTAGCCCTGCTATTAAATGATCGTAGTGATCAAGCATTCCCTTACCTTTTCTATGCAGCAGAGAGTACACCAAGTCCAATCAGTTATTACCTGCTAAGTGTTGTCGATAAGCAAGCTGATAATCCACGCGGTGCCGCATATCATTATCAATGCTATACCGAGATGAAAAAAGAGGTTAACGGGCAACTCTTTGATCTTATGGACTCTTTACAAAAAACAAACCTTTTACAAACCGTAAAAGAAACGAATTAACAACGTCCACCAGCCCAGACGTCAACACCTTATACTATAAGGACTTAACGTCAATGGTTGATGATCTGTCTTTACTAACTTTGTATTTACATCTTTGTTTTTTGTTTGTTCTTGGCATACATTGCCTTGCATCAACGTCGGCCTTGCCATGGGTCACCATAATTCAGAGCAAACCAATACTATCGTTTCTCTGAGGTAAAAAAATTATGTTGAAAAAAGTGGCTTATCAAATTGTTCCATTACAAATCTTCTTATTTGTATTTTGGTTTAAAAATGGATTCATCGATAAAATAATGGGTGTATTACTTGGTATAGTGACACCAGAAACAGCTTATTCTGGTGATACATGGGCTGGATGGAAAGGATATATTGTCGGTACTTGGGATAAAAGTCAGGTCGGGCATATTTTTCTAAGTCCTACTTTTGATTTCATGTTCCCAATCCTTATTTTATTACAGTGTCTACCTTTTGTATTAATTCTTCGTTCCGTTATTAATGGGGAGTTCATGAGTAATAAAGAACGTCCTTGGCTATTTTATGCCGCTGTGTCCTCTTTATTAGTTGCTAGTTTCATGGCTTTCACTCAAACAATATCTGGTGCAAGTGATAGCCAGTACTTATGGCAATTCATGGGCTTTAGCATGGTTGCTGTTATGTATATTCGTAATGAGCAAGGTAAATAAGCCTCAACTATCCAAGCACTATAGAATAAAAAATCTATACACGGGTTTACTACATAATATAAAAAAACCTGCTCTATAAAGAACAGGTTTTATTCATTTTCTAAATAACTTATAGAAATTACTTTTTAGCTAAAGCCGAATTTAGTTCATCAGCAAGACGATAACCAGCCTGAGTAATACGCTGTTTCACAAGCTCGGTGCCTTTACTGTAATAAGCTTCCGATGGCTTTGCGTCAATTGCTACACTGTAACCGAAATCAGCCAACTGGTAGCTCTCTGTTACCCACAAATCAACATCTGCTGTTTTGCCTAACGTCATTGTTGTACTTGGGTATGCCAACTGAAGATCCGTCGAAAAATCATTGATATTGTGTGCTGTGTCTAACAGACCCATACCGCTATCCCACAAGTGATGCAGATCTTTTTGTGGAACGTCTAACGTATGCTTATTGGCACCTAAGTCCGTTTCACATGTATTTTGATTTAGGCTCTGAGAGATAGAATGCATTGGCTGATGCGAGTCACCTGCAACATGGCTCATGAACATCATACTGGCGGCTTGCGGGTTTTGTTCAAAGTCGTCAAAAAGGTAGCTAGCAACAAGTTTGATATTAGGTGTATGAGTGAAATTACACTGGCTCGTTGCTGGATAAGCTTGGTTTATATAATGCCATGCGCCAGTTTCTTTCTCATCCCACTGGTTCAGGCTTGCTGGAATTGTTTCACCCATTTGTGCCCAAATATCTTCAGCCGGAATCTTACGGATCAAATCTGGCACCATTGCCAATTTGGCAAATTGGCTCGCCCCTTCAAAGCTATCCATTTTTTGTTGAATATCTTTAGGCATCGACTGATAAGCCTTTGCCGCCAGTACATCCACTTGTGTACGGGCTGTTGTGTCTAGATTCTGATAAGCAACTTGTGCCACGGTAACATGCCCTTGATAATTCCAAGCATGGGCAACATTAGGAAGCAGAGCAAGTGAAGTTACTGCAGTTGCGATAATCGATGTCTTTTTCATGGCTCTCACATTCACATTTTCTTACAAAATAAGTACAATTAGGCACCCCATGAACGACAAGATCAACCCAATATATCAATTACGAATCTAGTTGCTTAGACAATCAATTAACTCTATACAATTTGCCTAATAATCAATCAGAAGATGACATGCTAAAGGTGAAGGGAAATAACAGGATATAAGGAGAAAACAAAGCCCCGAGAGATACTCGAGGCTTTTTGAGTGGCATAGCTAATTATTCTTCCATCAAGCTTTTGGTTAACCCTCTTTAGGCGTAAGCATTGCTTCCATCTGCTGAGTATTCTTACCTACCAGACGTTCTGATAGCGCATTAACTTCTGCTAATGTCAGTGTCGACATAATCTTTTCTGGATGAATTACCGCTTGTGGGTCGGCACCAAACAGCACATAGCTACTGAGCATCTGCGCCTGTGCTTGCGGGTTCGTCTGCCCCGATTTTAGATCTGCTGCCAATTGTGACTTAGCCGCCGCAAACTCCGTATCGGTAAAGCCCACCCTTGCATTTTGCAATACCTGCTGAGTACTGCTTCGTACAGCATCTAACTTATCAGGTGCCGCATTTACAACAAATGACACCAGCGCCTCACCACTGCCATCAAACCAAACCAACTGGATATTGGGGGCATAACTCAACCCATGCTCATTACGCAGATTATCACGGTATCTCTTGTCCAATAACCGATAGAACAAATCGGAGGTAAAACGATCTCGCGTTGTTTTCGGCTCTCCCTGAGAAAACAGGTTAACCTCATAATTAATCGTATTATCTACCGCTTCCATCACATTCACCGACGCGATAGAGACCTTTGGTTCAGCCCGATAATTAGTAATTAATTCTGCTGATTCGAATGGAATACCAGCCACATAACGTCTGAGCATCCGATTAAAGTCTCCAACCTCAATATCAGCGCTGACAACCAAGGTAAAATTGCGCTTTTTCTTCATCAAGGTGTCAAAAACAGCCTGCACCTGATCCGCTGTTACTTGCTCTAAATCATCCCCAGTTACAACCTTGCTTGAGCTATCAGCAGGATAAAGTGTACCGGAAACCTGACTGACAAAGTGACCGAACGGAGATAACAACCAATTATTCTGCTCAACAGTGAGTTCATGTTGTACTGCCGCAAATTGCTGTTCGTCCACTTTCGCTGCTGTCATTGCCTGATTAAGCACTGATAAAGCAAAAGGAAGCTCCTTTTTAGCTGTCTCACTATATAAACCGTGTGAGGTTTTCCAAAGAACGGGCTCAATATAGGTGTTATGGCGAAGCAGTAACTTATTAAATTCCGGCGCAGAAAAACCTGCCAACCCACTACGGGCAAAGACGGGCCCTACCATTGTAGCTGCATGGTACAATTCTGGTTGCAGTGCCGCTATACCACCAGAAGACATCAGATACAGGTACACATTTTCACCCGATTCAGGCATCTGCCTCAACCAGACTTCAACACCGTTTTCTAATGTCCAGCGGTGTGTTGTTGGCTCAATTGCCTCATAAGAGGTTATTTCTCCTCCTTTTTCAGGCAGTGGAAAAGCACCTGAAGAGGAAGCCATCAAGTGTTCTTTACCCGATGCTGAGAATTGCGTCTGAAACTGAGCAAGCGTCGCCTTGGCTTTCTCTGTATTCTCTTCTCTTGTAAGCAATAAAACGGGTTTATTATTTGCTGCACTAAGGTATTTGTTGATCGCTTTATTCAGCCTTGCTTGATCAAGCTGTTTAATAAATTGCTGCAACTGGCTTCGAATCACTTCCTTCGACAGTTGTGTTTTACCATCCATTAGAGCGTAAAGACGATCGTCAGAAAAATCGGCGGCTTTTTTGTTTAGCCACTGTGTATCTAAGCCATTAACATCATTTATCCACGTTTTTTTAATCGTCGCTAGCTCAACATCACCAACGCCATGATCTCGTAAGCTCGCTAATTCTTCAGCAAAGAATTTCTGGGCTGCCAGCCGATCAGACTCTGCAAATTCAACCACTATCTCACCAATATGGCGATTGATAATAAGACTGTTATAGGCAAATGAATTGAGCAGTGGCGACTGAGTTTCTATGTGCCGATCTTGTAACCTCAGTGCGATAGCCTGAATTACTGTATCTTCAAGCAACAAAGTTTGGAATTCAGCATCGGTAGTCACTTGTTTGACACTCAACTCTACCAGCAAAGCTATACCTGACTGTTGCCCTGCCGAGCCTGAAATAAACAAAGGTTCTGATGTAAGATCCGCAATCCCTTCATCTTTTGACTCTGCTTTAACACCCTGAACAACGGCTTTCTCTGATGCACTAAAATGCTGTGCGATCATAGATTCTAGCTGCTTACGATCAATATCTCCGGTAATAATCAATTCTGTATTTTGAGGTAGATAATGCGCACGATAAAATGACAACAATCCATCACGGTTCAGGCTATTGATACTGCCTGTCGTGCCGAGTACATCTTTACCTTCATAGCGACTACCTTGTAGTAACGCCTCAAAAACTTTGAGCTCAGCGGGCTTGTCACCACGTTGGGCAAACCGAAATTCGCCTAAAACAGCCCCTTTTTCATTCTCAATAAGACTTGGATCTAAGGTGAGCTTTCCAGTAGCAATATCACTAAGCCAAGTCATCGCACTCTCTAACCGCTCATTACTCGGTAGATCGATTTGATAAGTCGTTACATCATGTGTTGTAAATGCATTTAGGTCATTGCCAAACGACACACCCGCATCAACAAACAAAGACTCAACATGCTTTGCTCCGAAACCAGAACTGCCAAGAAACGCCATATGCTCAAGGAAATGCGCATACCCTGCCTGCTCTGCCGTTTCATCAACAGCCCCCGTATGCACAAGCAAACGGAGCGAAACGGACTCTCCGCTAATTGGTAACAAGTGATATTGCATTCCGTTTTTCAATTGCCCTTGCAACCACTGGCTATCCGCCTGAAGCGGTTCAGGTACACTATTGCAAGCTACGAGTAGCAACGTGGCAACAATAATGCCCCAAAGCCTAATAAGCCTTTTTATTTCCATATCTGAAATCCAAACCTACATAATCAACCAAAGCATTATAATGCAGTATCAACAAGGCTAAATATATAATTATTTTCAATGATTATAATGAGTTATAGGTCAATAGCAGAGTATAGAACCTTCTGTTCGTTTATCTTGGCTGACTAGCTTTTATTAGTACTGTGTCTGGTAGGGTTTAGAAAAAGCATTAAAAGACAAACTCTCTAATATGACATTTGAATTTATCGGTTGGGTGGCGTTATATACGGCGTCGCACGCTCTTGATGCAACGCCGTATGGTCGTGATGAAGTAGCAGAACTTAACCTATTTGTTCGGTGAAATATTCTGATTTAAGCGGAAGAAATTGTCAGGGTCGTACTTGGCCTTGACCTCGGCAAGCCGTTCATAGTTGGCTCCGTATGCTCCTTGAACGCGATCTTCATCTTCACTAATGAAGTTTACGTATACACCACCAGTGGCGAAGGGTTTAGTGGCATCGTAAAACTCACGAGCCCATTCAAAGCAAGCGCTATCTTGACTCGTATTATCCCAACGCGTATGTACATTCATGATGAATTCAACGTCACGATGAGGATATGCATTGGCATCAGGTGCAATCCTATTTGTTGCCCCTCCCATTTGAGCAATGAAGATCTCTGACTGTGGCGTTGGTAATTTAGAGCCATACTCCACTAACTGCTCAATCAATCCATCACTTAGTTCCGTGAAATTGTGTGATTTCCAGTAATTCCGAGCACCGGGTGTTAATAGAGGATCAAAAGCTTGCTGAAATCCAACAAATGGATGTGGTGCAAAGCCATCAGCAATCGCTTCGCCAAGCTGGTGTAACGGAGCCAGTGCCTGTTTGCCTGCTTCCATGTCCCCGCTGTAAAGAGCCACCAAAATCAATACTCGGGTACCGTGTACATCAGGTTTAAGAAAAGGTAATGGTGGTGCATCGCGAATAACGGCCCATACCGTCAACTCTTCAGGGCAATTAGCACAAAAGTCACGATATGCATGCAATACTGAATAAGCCTGCTCAAAAGGAAAAACAATTGGTCCAGACATCACTTCAGGGCCAACAGCATGTAGTTTAAATTCGAATGATGTGACTACACCGAAGTTGCCGCCACCACCACATGAAGCCCAAAACAAGTCAGCATGATGATTTTTATCACACCGCAGACGTTTACCTTCAGCGGTTACCACTTCAATGGCAAGAAGGTTATCAACTGTCATACCGTATGTTCGACTTAGCCAACCGAAGCCCCCGCCAAGCGTTAACCCCGCAATCCCTGTCGTAGAGTTAATACCAACAGGGACTGCCAAACCGTAAGCTTGGGTTTCATGATCGACATCGCCGAGTGTCGCGCCGGGTTCAACAACTGCAACACGCTCTTGCGGGTCGACTCGAACAGACCGCATATTACTTAAATCTATTAAAAATGCACCGTCGTACAGAGATTTGCCAGCAATATTATGACCAGCACCTCGAATTGAGGTAAGTAACTGATGCTGCATAGCAAATTGAATAGCATTGAGAACGTCGGCGGTTCCTGTACAGCGTACTATCACAGCCGGGTGACGGTCGATCATCGCATTCCATATTTGACGTACCTCATTGTAATCAGGATCACCGGGAACGATAATCTGACCTCGAACTCTTCCATGAAGCTCGCTTAATACCTCATCGTTTAGAATTTTCATTTCGCCATCAAGTGAGCGAACTTGTAATTCAGCCATAATCACTTACCCATAGTTTTTGGCGAATGCACGGTGCATACGCCAGCCTATCTAATGAGCAATCGTTGGGAGTAAACCTCAATCATTGCTTCAGGTTGATTGCTACAACAATGAGTGTAGACGAGGCTTAGATTCAATAGCACAAAACCTAATGAACAGCCATGCTTGGGAGCCGGATTCAAATACTATTATACCCAAGTCACCGATTCCATAAACGAGAAAAACCGTGGCGATATAAGGCCACGGTTTGTTGGAAGACGATCTTTATTTGGATAGATTAGCTCTATTTAGAAACCAAATTTTCCATTGTTATTTTTCCATGCATTTTTCGCTGGAATTGACTCGATAGTATCCCAGTGTTCTACAATTTTATTATTTTCAATGCGGAATAGATCATAGAAAGAAACGTGTTCGCCACCAAGGCTACCTTCACTAATACTCAGAACGAAGTTGCCTTCACCTAATACGATATGGTTTTCTGTATAAACCATTTTAATGCCTTGCTTCGCCATCTCATCAAGTGCTTTGCCTAAGCCTGTAACACCGTCTGCTATGGCTGTATTGTGTTGAAGATAATCGGCATCACCGTCGTCAATAAAGCGACCTAGTTGTGCAAAATCACCTTTCATCAGAATCGTATCAACAAAGTCAGTAACGAGTGCTTTGTTCTCTTTTGTCTTATCTAAATCACTAACCTCTGTTGGGCCATCTAACTGGGTACGATTACTTGGATTTGGGCCTACTTTTTCAGCAAGATTATCCCAGTGCTCAACAATTAAGCCATCTTCAAAACGGAATACATCAAAGCCAACTTTAGGGCCGAAGAAATTATAGTCGGTATGTGTAAATACGTAGTCACCATCAGTAAAGGCACGTTTTACATTAACCTTTGCACTGCCCTCTGGAAGCGCTTGCAGTACTGCACCAAAACCAGCAAGACCATCTCCCACTGCTAGGTTATGTTGAATATATTTATCTGGATTTACATAACTAATCGCTTGCTGATCGCCCGTTTCTATACTGTTAAGTACAGCAACCGCTTTGTCTTTATTAGATAGGTCCATTGTATTTTCCTTCGCTGAGATCTGACTTGTGTATGCTGTACACACTAAAACTGTTGTAGCTAAAGCGGCTGATATACCTTTTTTCATGATTTTTACCTCTCGTTGGAATGAAGTAATAGTAATGATAAAAGGCAGAACTCACATGGTCAGTACAGGCGGAATAATGGTCAATGACGAACTTCGAACTGTTTCTGAAAGCGTGATGGAGTGATCAATGTATGTTTTTTAAAGTACTTTACAAAATTGCTGGCATCTTCAAAGCCAAATTCATAAGCAAGCTGTTGAGTTGGTAACCCATCTAATACAAGTCGCCTTTTTGCCTCCAAAATAGTGTAAGCATCGATGAGTTGCTTAGCAGTTTGATTGGTCGCTAATTTACAGATCTGATTTAAGGTTTTATAAGTAGTATGCAGACGATCAGCGTAATAAGTAGCATCTCGCGAGTGACGGAATTTTTTTTCAAGCAAATCAACAAAATCAGAGAACTTACCGAGTTGATCTTTATTTAATCTATCATGATGATTCTCTGGCATCACTCGGCGCAGAATTAACGACAATGAAGAAAACAGAAACATGACGATTAAAGGATCTGATTCCTGATGCACAAGCTCTTTACTGATTTCAGCCAATAGCTTTTCGCTGCTGCTTATGGCTTCTGAGTCAGGAATAAATACAGGCTGATAAGAATACTCTAAGTGAGTTGGTGTAAATTCTGGCAATCTCATGTTTGCAAGGGCTTGATTGATAAACTCTTGCGTAAAGAGCAGTATTTTACCTTTTGGTTTCTGGCTAAAGTCAAACGCGTGAACTTGATTTTTTTGAATGAAAATAAATGCACCCGACTCATAAGGGTAGTTCACAAAATCTATTAAATGAGTGCCCTCTCCTTCTTCGATATGAATAATCTGATTGAAGTCGACGCGATGTGGCAAGGTAGGGTTATGATTAAGACTATCTTTACGTTGGTACAATTTTTCTAAATCAATGATTTCGATTTCGCGGTTTGCCGTTTTTGTGTGGTTAAAGCCAACTTCAGGTATATTCATATTGCGAAAGCCATTCATATAACATTCTGATTATATTGGAGTCTAGAGCATATCACTTAAATGCTCTACCCCTGCCCCCCCTTAAAAAGAGATACTACGGTGCCTAACGCGTTTAATATTTACGGGCTTGTGCAACACTACACCGTCTTAATTTTTATGCGTCGCGCAGAATTACTTCATCAGAAACAAGACCTATAATCAGCTCTCGTAACCATTTATGACTCGGATCGTTATCAAAATGGCGATGCCAAAGTAGCGAGTATCCACCCGGTTCGAGTTTTATTGGGAGCGGCTTAACAACGAGATTGGCATCCATGTTTAATGCTTTAACCGCAGAAAACGGATAACACATCAGTAAGTCACTCTGCTCACACAACTTCACTGCACTCTGTACATCCGACATATTGACCGCACTGTCGAGTTGCTTGCGCTCAATGTCGAGTACCTCTTTTAATAACCAACCACTAATGCCACCAATAGTGACTTCTAAGTGACGATATTTTAAAAAAGTATCAATATTCCATTCTTCTTGCAACGCAGGATGTCCTTTGCGCATCAGGCAAATCGAATAGTCCCGTACAAGCTCAGCATAATTAAGCTCATCAGGAATGCTAAGGTAATGAGATTTGGCACGTTCGTCCCATTCAAAAATCCCAATTCCAAAATCTATTTCACGCCTCAATAACCTATTCAAACTCTCATCGCGCCATGTACGGCTATTGATACTAATACCAGGCGCTTGCTTAAGTAGGCTCGGCATAAAACGTGAATACGTTACTGTATATGCTGTTTCTACGAGGTCAAAAGTAAACGTACGCTGGCTTTTTTCTGGTTCAAACTTTGAAGGAATCGCCAGCTGATCAATTTGTCGTAAGATCTCATGAATACTGGGTGCAAGAGACAACGCTTTCGGGGTGGGAAGCAGCCCTTTAGACTGACGTTCAAAAAGCGGATCATCAAAGGTTTCACGCAGTTTAGCCAATTGTTTACTAACGGCTGATTGGCTAAGGTATAAACGTGATGCCGCCGCTGTTACGCTACGCTCTTCGAGTAATACTGCCAATACCCGCAATAAGTTAACATCAAAATTTTTCACGTATAACTACCATCTATCAATGATTACAACCTTTGATTGTATACCGAAGTTATCTCAAGATGTTCGTTTCAGTGATAATTTTCAAGCTCTTACAAAATGCAATAAAAAGCCCCCTAGTCTCGTTTAGATAACGAGACTCACACAGCAACTTTTTAAAATTAACAAAAACAAGCATAGTGCTTTACCTAAACGGTAAAAATAACCTCAAAATTAACTATTGATATTGTTAATATGTTAGCCTTAATTTTATTCACAAGGTAATAATATGAAGATTAATGAAACAGATGTACCTACCTAATCGTCGCGTAATTTGTGGAGCATTATTTCTTCTTATAAGCTCAATTGGCATATATTGGACTCATATGAGCCATGCGCTGAACGCCCAAGAACAGCACCTGTTGCTGAGCGATATCGTTAATGCACAAGCAAAAGCATTTGAACGCCGTCTATCACAATCATTATCTGCTACTCATATTTTAGCTCTGGAAGTTCAGCAACAAAATGGTCGAATCGACGATTTTGATCACTTCTCTGAAGAAGTATTGAGAACGATTGGTGGAATATCTAATCTCCAACTAGCACCAGATGGAATAATCCAAAAGATATACCCTCTTTTAGGTCATGAGAAAGCTATCGGACACAACATCCTTAAAGACGATAAACGCCGTAAGGAAGCGCTCTCTGCCATCAAGGAGCAAAAACTCACCTTGGCTGGTCCTTTCAAACTGATTCAAGGCGGGGTGGCGGTTATTGGCCGCAATCCGGTATTTATCAGAGACAGTAACAAGCAGGTATTTTGGGGCTTTACCTCTGCGTTGATCTATTTAGATGATTTGTTAGCTTCAACGGAACTGGACCTCTTACAGTCCAAAGGGTATCGCTATCAACTAACTCGACAATCCCCTGATACCAGCGAGACGGAAGTGATCGCAGCCTCTAGAGAACCTATCGTTTCTCCTCATCGTACTAGTACGGTCAATGTCCCAAATGCCACTTGGCAAATAACCATAAGCCGTCCAATGGAAGGTAGTATCTGGCGGGCAGCACTCGGTTACCTTACCAGTATTATCATCGCTCTATTTGGATCTTGGGCCATGTGGTTTGTGCTCCGGCAACCCGAAAAACTTCAGAAAATTGTTAAACAAAAAACACATGAACTGGAAAAATTTGCGCTTTATGATTACTTGACAGGGCTTGCAAACAGGCGACTTTTAAATGAGCACCTAGAGCGAGTCATTCAACAAACAGAATACTGCGGCAACTCGGCAGCTTTACTCTATTTTGACCTAGATGATTTTAAGCGCATCAACGACTCGCAGGGGCACGAGGTTGGTGATGGTGTGTTACAACAAATTTCGCATCGATTGAACTCCGTCGTAAACAAAAGTGATATCGTTGCCCGCATTGGAGGGGATGAGTTTACGGTTCTATTGTCTGCTTCCGACTCTGCCTTTGATGCTGGCCGTATTGCAGAACGACTGATAAACGTTATTTCGGAGCCAATTTTATTGAATAACAAGGAACTCTCTGTTTCTGCATCGGTTGGAATTACCATGATTCCTTCAGACGGGAATGACGTGTCCACGCTTTTAAGAAACGCGGATATGGCAATGTACTCAGCTAAAAAAAGTGGCAAGCGGAACTATCACTTTTTCAACAAAGCTCTTCAGAAAAAAGCATTATATAAGATGTCGATTGAAGAAGGTTTAGACACTGCAATCAGCAAGGAACAATTCGTTTTACACTACCAACCAGTCTTTAGTTTTGATAGTAACAAGTTATGCTGTTACGAGGCCTTGATTAGGTGGAATCATCCTAGAGAAGGGCTCTTGTACCCCGAAAGGTTCATTGGTATTGCCGAAGAATCTGGGAAAATTAAAGATATTGGCTATTGGGTTATTCAGGAAGTATGTGACGTCATTAAAATGCGCCAGTTACACACAGGGGATAGCTATCGTGTAGCGGTTAACTTATCACCAAGGCAGTTCAATGATCCGGATTTGTTGGAGAATATACGCAGAATTATCCTGAATGTGGGTATTGATGCACGCTCTCTTGAAATCGAAATAACAGAATCGACATTGATGGAAAATGTTGAGAGTGCGATACATACTTTACATCAGTTCAAGGAGTTAGGCATTACAGTCGCCATCGACGATTTTGGTACAGGCTACTCTTCCTTGGCGATGCTAAAACGCTTACCCGTCGATAAACTCAAAATTGATCGCAGTTTTGTTAAGGATCTGAGCTCAAATAACTCTGATCAGAAAATCGTTCAAGCACTGATTTCCATGGCTCACACACTGCAAATTAGCGTAATAGCCGAAGGCATAGAGACACAAGAGCAATTCAATTTACTTCAGCAATATGGTTGTGATTTCGGTCAAGGCTATCTGTTTAGCAAACCTGTACCGATTACTGAATTGAACGAGGCAATGAGTACTGTAATTTGACCAACAAGAAACCTATTTCAAGACGGGACACAAAAGTAAAAAAGGGCGTTACTTCATACTCGTAAGTAGCGCCCTTTATCTAGCTGTCCGATTTCTTAAGCAAGCTGACGCTCGATGCAAGATATAGAGATTCAAACGTTAGTTTTTACAAATAATTTAGAACTCAGACATCAGCTGTTTGTACTTCATATCGTCTTCATACATCTGATGGAAAATTTGATACTTCATATCATAGAAACGCTTAATTCTGTCTGTTTGTGGTGTTACAGCTTTTCCAATACGACTCATTGCATTCATCGCATCTGGAATATCGGTATAAAAACCTGACGCGACTGAACCTAGCATTGCAGAGCCAAGTAATACTGCTTCGCTTTCTTCTGGTAATAACATTAAACAGCCTGTTGCATTGGCATGCTCTTGAACAAAAATCGTATTCTTTGTTCCTCCTCCACAACCCATAATGGTATCAATCTCGTATCCCGACTGATTCATTACTTCAATGATATGCCTTGTTCCTAACGCAATAGCCTGAATTGTCGCTAGGTACGCCAATGCCATGTCGTCGATTGTCTTCGACATTTTTAGCCCAGTAATAGTACCGGTAAGGTTTGGGTTGGCTCGTGGCGAGCGGTTACCATGAAAATATGGCAATACATGAATATCTTTAGTTAGAAACGCAATATCTTCTTTAGTGCCCGCGAGTTTTAATAAATGATCATTGAGTAGTTGATAAACCGTTGTCTCATCTTTCGTTGCTTGTGCTTTTATTTGATCATATAACGGATTCGACGTGATGATATGGTCAATTAACGCGCCTGTAGCAGATTGACCACCTTCATTTAACCAATGATTCGGGATCATTGCGCCATAGTAGGCACCCCATACACCGTCGATAAAACGTGCTGTCTTTGATGCAGCCATATGGCAAGATGAGGTTCCACCGATTAATGCCAAACGCTTATTAAAATCGGCCGTCTCGCCAGCCATACCGGCGGCTCCTAGAACACCAATACCACCAGCATGAGCATCGATAATTGACGTACCAACAGGCGTACCTCGTATTAAACCTAAATCATCAGCTGCGTGTGCCGTTAAACCCTGCCCTACTGGCTCACCCATGGGCTTAATAATATTACCAATAGACTTTGCATCATCAGCAAGTAAATCATCTAACCCAATGCGTTCGAAAAAGTGTGTATCCCACTTATCTTCATGGCCAAGGTATGTCCATTTACACACGGTAGAACAAAGAGAGCGGCTATCATCAAACGTTGCTTTCCATGTTAAAAAGTCGGGTAAATCAAAAAAATATTTAGCTTGAGACCAAGTATTTGGCATATTTTGCTTCAGCCAAAGTAACTTCGGGGTTTGCATTTCAGGAGAAATACGATTTCCTACATATGCCAATACCGGATGTTCTGTTGCATTAATACGCTCTGCTTGTGCAATGGCTCGGTGATCCATCCACATAATGATATTTTGTTCACTACGACCCGTTGGGCTTACCGTTAGTGGTTGGCCTTTCTTATCCAAAACAACTAATGAACACGTTGCATCAAAGCCAATGCCTTTTACTTGAATCGGATCAATACTCGCTTGTGAAACAGCATCTTTCACCGCCATACAAACACTTTGCCAGATATTTTCTGATGATTGTTCAACAAAATCTGCGCGGGGTTTGAACATTTGTGTGTCACGTTTTGCTTCACCGACTTTTCGACCAGAGGCATCGAAAACACCCGCTCTTGCGCTGCCACTACCAACATCAACGCCAATAAAATAAATACTCATTTTGCTCTCTCCACTAAGCTTTACGTTTTTGTAGGGTAATGAATAGAATTAAAATGCCACCCCAAAGAGCCATTGTTAGATAACTGCTGACTCCTAATAAATTCAGACCGCTTTCTAACGTTTGCAATACAATCAATGCCAGGCCAATACCAATAATTCGACCAAAGCCACCATCTGGATTAATCCCCCCGAGTACTGATGCTAAAATGGCTATCAATAAGTAAGACTCCCCATAGCCTGCTTTGGCCGAATTGAATTTCGCCATCATAATCAGTGCAGCAACCCAACAAAGAATCGATGAAATCGCATACACATAAAGAACCGCTTTTTGTGTGTTGATACCAGAGAATTGAGCTGCCTTCTCGTTCGAGCCCATCAAGTAGATAGTACGACCAAGGCTCGTGTGCTCAAGCAACCCCCATAGACCAATAGCGAAAAACACGAAGAGGATAAGTGGCATTGGAATACCAAAAAATGCGCCACTACCTATAACTAATAATGATTCTGGAAAGCCTGACATAACACTGCCGCCAGAAATCAATACGTTTAGGCCATTGATTAATGTCATCATTCCGAGTGTTGCTAAGATTGGAGAAACCCCGACATAAGCAATTAAAGCCCCGTTGAGTAAGCCAATCACAATCGCAGTAACTAAACCAGCCACCAATGCTAACAACAGTACCATTCCATTATCAGGGGCCATCGTGATAATGCTTGCCATAACTAAACTACACGCATTGGTCGTTGCAATAATGGAAAGATTAATACCTCCAGTAAGCATGCATACAGCCATAGCAAGCGCTAGCATTCCCAATAATGGCATCTGTGATGACATGGACTGTAAATTTGCCACAGAGAAGAATGTGTCACCACTTGCGACAGCCATGATGGCCATGATACTGGCTAAAATAACTAACAAATAACGAATATTTCTGTCTGTTGGCAGCTTCATTGCGTTCAATACCTGATCCATTACGCCCCCTGCAATGCTTGTTTCTTTTCATTCAGAGCAGTCATACTGATACTGAATACAATGATGAGACCGGTGACAACCGCATGCCAATATGAAGGAACACCGAGTAGTGTTAATCCGTTCTTCATAATGGCTAATAAAGCCACACCAAGAACAACTCCCATTAACGTGCCTTTCCCCCCAGTCATACTCGTTCCGCCTAATACCACCGCGGCTAAAACCGTCAGCTCAAAGCCCATTAATGAATTAGGTGCAACTGACTGTGTAATTTGGGTTTGTACCACTGAGGCAATTCCCGCTAATGCCCCCATGTAGCCGTAAACAAACAGGTGAATACCAAATAAATTAATACCAATTCGACTCGCAGCATCAGCATTACCGCCCATCGCATAAATCTGACGACCTAAACGTGTTTTAGACATTAAAAATGACGTAAATAAAACGACAGCGACAAGCATTATAATTGGAAGAGATAAGCCATAGTCGTATCCGTCGCTACCCACAAAGGTAAACAACTCAACCCCATCCATAAACCAATCTGGGAAACCGTATAACCAAGCACCATTGCTAAAGTAAATCAGCAAACCAAAGAATAAATTAAGCGTCGAAATTGTGATGATAATGGCAGGTACTTTCAGCTTATACACCAATACGGCATTGATAAGACCAAGCAACATTCCCACAACAGCGGCAATCAAAAAAGCAATAAAGAAGTTTCCACCAATAGACAACACATACGTTGCCATAACGTACTGCGCTATTGCAGCAGTGGCTGGAAATGAAATATCAATACCACCCGCGATCAGTACAACAAAAAGCCCACAAGCCATGATGCCCAAAATGGCAGAACTCACAGACATATCGAAAATATTGCCCAGCGTTAAAAAATCTTCAGAGCTTATTCCTAACCCAATAACCATTAAACCAATAAGGGCCGCTAGATAAAATTCATGACGCTTTATTAAAGCATCCCAACGAAAACGCATACGATCACGCATTGACGGCCTCCATGATTTCTTTTTCTGAAGATGTTATTGGATGAAATTCATGTGAAAAATGTCCATTTTTCATAACAATCACACGATGGCTGTTGTAAAAAACTTCAGGAATTTCATCACTCACCATGATGATAGCCATCCCCTTTAAGGCGAGGTCTTTCGCTATCTGATAAATGCTTTCTTTGTTCGCAATATCAACACCCACTGTTGGAGAGTCGAGAATCAACACATCAGGCTCAGCCGCAATCCACTTAGCAATAGAAATCCGTTGAGCATTACCGCCCGACAAACTGGTCACAGGTAACATAGGATCAGCAACTTTAATTGATAAAGAAGATATGAGTCTTTTCACTAAGTTTGTCGCTTTTACATGATCAAGAAAACCATTCGGCTTTTTCAATCGAGACAGAACAGTCGCTGTAGTGTTGTCTTGTATGGATTGTTCCATAACTAACCCAGTACTCATCCTGTCTTCCGATACATAGCCAATGCCATGAGCAATCGCTTCTCGATTAGAACTAAATTCAACAAGTTTGCCATTAACCTTCATTTGCCCGCTATCTGGTCTAGTCATACCAAATAAAGCCAGACATAACTCAGTACGGCCTGAACCTAATAACCCTGTTATAGAAACAATCTCACCAGCACGAACTTGAAGATTAATATCATTAAACTGACCCTTTTTAGTCAGGTTAGTGACCTCTAACTTCACGTCTCCTTGCTGTTTATATTCACCTAACGGAGAATACTCAAAACGTTGCCCCGTCATTAAGAACGCCAGTTCATCACTATTCATTTCTTCTGCTGGATACGTACCAATGGTTTTGCCGTCACGAATAACCGTAATACGATCAGAAATCTCCATGACTTCATCCAGCTTGTGGCTAACAAAAACAACAGTGATACCTTTAGATTTTAAATCCGCAACCACCTTTATTAAGCTATTTACTTCAGTGCGAGTCAGAGAAGCCGTCGGTTCATCCATAATGACAAGCTTGGCATCAGACGCCATTGCACGACAAATAGCGACCAACTGACACTCTGCAATAGAAAGTTGCTCTACTCGTTTTGTTAAAGGGAGCAACACCCCCACTTTATCCATCGCAGCCTTGGCTATCGCATCTAAACGCGATTGCTTAACTAAGCCTTTTGTCCATGCCATGTGATCTTGCACTGCAATATTTTCAGCGACAGTAAGATTAGGAAATAAAGATAAATCTTGATAGATAACCTGAATCCCATGCTCAATAGATTGCTGCGGGTTCAAGCGGGAATAGGTTTTCCCATCAAGTACAATTTCTGCACCTTTTTCAGGTGCATGTACCCCAGAGATCACTTTGAACAAGGTACTTTTTCCACAACCATTTTTCCCTGCTAAGCAATGCACTTCACCTTTATTAAAAGTTAAGTTGATGCCATCAAGGGCCTTAACGGAACCAAAATGCTTGGATACACGCTTTAAGGTAATAAATGCTTCGTTTGACATGATGGATTTCCAGCTAAAGGGCAGCATTGCACTGCCCAGAACAAAATATTAATAGTGTAATTAGAAACCAAGGTCGCGAGCGTTTGACTTGTCCACAACGAGGATTTTATTAAATTTAATCACACGCTTTTCTTGATCAATCTCTGCGACGCCAAGATTATCAACAGTCACACCATCAACCACTTTTTTACCGTCCAGCATTTGTTTAGCTACGGCAACCATCGCATAACCTGCATCGGCCGGATTCCATAAGAAACCTTTATCAATCTCGCCACGCATCAGGTACGGTGCCGCTTGGCTTGGCATCATAATGCCAACGGTACTCATTTTGTTCTTAGCACGTTTCTTCTTAATAGCTTCACCTGCACCAATGGCACCAAGTGATCCATAAGAAACAATACCCGTCATGTCTGGGTGTGCTTTCATTAAGTCATTCGTCGCCGCATACGAAGCGTCAATACTTTCAGCAACAGGCATACGACTTGTTACTTCATACATATCTGGGTAAGCCATTTTTTGGTAATCAATCGCTAGATTTGCCCAGTTGTTATGCAGTGGAACCGTTAATGAGCCAACATAAACGGCATAGCCACCTTTTTTGCCCATATTTTTCGCAAGTTCATCCATCGTCGCTTTCGCGTAAGCTTGATTATCAATGGTTTCGATATCCCAGTCGGCACTGTGACCATCTGGCGATTCGTGAGTCAGTACAATAATGCCCTTCTCACGTGCTTTCTTAAATACGGGTTCTAATACCGTTACATCATTAGGAACAACGGTTATAGCATCCACTCCTTTTGCAATCAGATCTTCAATGATCTTCACCTGCTGAGCGGGATCGGGAGTAGACGGGCCTAACTGACGGGCATTAACACCAAAATCAGTAGCTGCCTGCTCAATACCCTTGTTCATTTGGTTAAACCAAGGGATACCTGATACTTTCACGACGTTCACAATTTCATAGTCTTTTGCCTGAACACCAGCAGTAGCAAGAGCCAGTGTAAGAGCAGCAACTTTGAACAAGACCTTTTTCATCGTTTCAATCCTTTATTATGTGTATAGGGTATTGGATATTCGATAAGAAGAATATGAGGCATAGACTGATAACAAGCTTAAAATCACTCACGCAATGTGACACACACACATTAATGTAACCACACCAAAACATCACTGTTAAATAATTGTTAAATTGAAACCATTACGTAATTTAAACAAACTAATTAACGCCAAACGACACAACAAAAGATCAATTAAAACACAAGGTGGCAACAATGTGCTCTGCGATTGCCTCGACGGTAAAAATTAATTGAGAGAATAGTCATTACTGACTGATGGGAATATTATGATTTATGATCTAGTTCTTATTTATTGCTAAGTATTACATTGTTGCACTGAAAAAACAGAGGTTCAGCCAGAATTTAAAAACATCTTGACGAGCCACTTTTAAAATATAAGCGGCTCATGATGTATTTTTATTACGATCACCAGCCTCATTTTTGATATTCTCAGCCCTCACTATCACCAATGTATTTTGCCGTTATCATCACGTTTTTAACCTATCAAAGATACTGAATACCTTGGATATCATTGCGGTAGATAACATTTATCTATGTGATATGCATTTTTTCTATGGCTGCCCTTTATAAAAGGCATTTCACCCAATACCACCAACGGCCTATGATACACCCAATGACGTTTAGCTTTATAAACAGGCAAACATGTATCGCAGGAAGCACTCTAAGAGACCGCTTAATAAAAAGCATAAGCTGTTGATACCATCGAATTATACCAACGTGATTTTATCGGCTCAAAACTCTTTATCCCTTTCAGGAGAAACTAAATGATTAAGAAAATATCGCTTGCCGTTTCAACCGCCTTACTATTAAGCAATACGGCAATGGCAGCAGAGAATATTGTAGTCGGTGTAGAAAAAAGCTACGTACCTTACTTCACTGAGTTGGCAGAACAATTCAACAAAGGTAAAGACTTTAAGGTTGAAGTTGCCGCGACAAGTATGTTTGACCTATTGAGTGCATTGCCAACTCAAAAAGGCAACATTGCTGATATTTTCATGATCCCTAATGACCGTATTGGTGAATTAGCCGACCAGCATTTAATTTCTTCAACCAATTTCACAATTAACGGCTTTACCGATGCCGCAACTAACGCCGCAACGTACAACGGCAAAACGTATATGGTGCCAATGTCTACGGACACGACCCTATTTCTTTACAACAAAGATATGGTAAAAGAAGCACCAAAAACATTGAAAGAAATCCCACCTTCAGATTGGGCTGCAAAATTTACTGATTTCTACTTTGCGGGTGGTCTGTTTATGACCAACGGCGGCTACATTTTCAAAGACAACAACCCACAAGACATTGGTTTAAATACCGCCGATTCAATCAAAGCAGGTGTAGCTGCTCAAGGGCTATACGACAGTGGTGTTAGTCACTGGACATTAATGCAAGATGACACTGTTGCTTACGACATCATGATGAAATATTTCATGGAAGGAAAACTAAAAGCGATCATCAACGGACCGTGGGCGATTGCTGATATTGAAAAAGCCGGTATTAACGTTGGCGCAGCACCAATCCCAAGCTGGGATGGCAGCCATCCATACAAAGCCCTAACTGGGACAAAAGGGATGACCGTCAATGGTTACAGTGATAACAAAGAAGGTGCTAGTGCCTTTCTCAAATTCCTAGCTACGCCTGAGAATGCACAAAAATGGTACACAGATACACGCGAAGTCTCGCCTAGTTTGTCTGTGAGCTACAAAGAAGGGTCACTGCACAAAGCCATTTTCGATGCGACAAACATTGGTCAACCTATGCCAAGCATTCCTGAGTTCATGAAAGTGTGGGGCCCAATGAAAACGGCTCTTGCTCAAATAGCACAAGGACAAGATGTGAAAGCGGTATTAGATGCAGCGGTTGATACTATCGAAATCGATATTGAAGACATGTAATCAACGTTAATACTCCCTTTCTATGAAAAGGCACGATGCCAACAACATTAAGGCATCGTGCAACACAAATAACGTGACATATCTACACAACACTAATAAGTAGGTTATTTACATGAGTCAACAATTTGTATTCTGGCTCTCTATAGTTATTCCCGGCAGTGGACATCTCCTACTCCGTCGAATGCGAGAAGCCCTATTTGGATTTTCGATACTAGCTTTAGAGATATTGGTATTTATTCAATTCACCCTTCCGAACTTCCGCCTATTAGCTGTCGAGCAACCAAATGGAAAAATCACCATTGGTGCTGAGCGTTTTGTTGATGATTCTTTTCTGATCATGGTCGGTTTAACCGTTGGCGCCATGATGATTCTGGTTTTTTTAGTCCTTCACTACGCGTTTGCTCGTGATGCTAAAGATGTAAAGCGCCAAATAGACGAAACTGGTTCTGCCATTACGTTTACCGAGAAAGTTCGTGGCCTATCACACGAAATCGTTCCAAACCTAATCACTGCCCCTAAATTTATTTTATTGTTTATTTTTGCTCTTTTACCTGCAATTGTCTCTATTATCGTTGCATTTACTAACTACAAACGCCCTGTACTTCCGCCTGCATTCCTTATTGAATGGAAAGGCTTCACTAACTTTGAACGACTATTTACCAACGAACGCACCGCAGCGGCATTCCAAGAAACTCTCACCTGGACGTTAACATGGACATTTTGTGCCTCAGCATTGACCATTGTTTTAGGCACAGTGCTGGCGGTTGTAGCAAATAATAAACACATCAGAGGAAAAAAATTCTTCCGTACCGTGTACATTTTGCCTTGGGCCGTTCCTGCTTTTTTAACCATTTTAGTCTTCCAACTTTTCTTCTCGAAAATTGGCGGAATGAACACCATGGTTATCCCATTTTTCACGGGGAATGAATACGATGTCAGTACCGCAATTGGCTTCTTCCTTAATGCCGATTACGCCAAGATAACGATCATTTTAATACAAGCATGGCTTGGGTTTCCTTACGTCTTTATCTTAGTGACTGGCGTATTACAAACCATTCCAGACGATCTTTATGAAGCCAGTGCTATTGATGGCGGTAATGCATGGACAAACTTCTTCGACATCACTTTGCCCTTAATATTAATCAGTGTTGCTCCTGTGTTTATTACTCAATTTACCTTCAACTTTAATAACGTCACCATCGTTTATATGTTGGGTGAAGCAACGATACAAACCGTAGGGTCGATTTATAAACCACTCGATACCATTTCATCCCTTGGTTTCCGCTTAATGATGGATGCCAAATACAACGAAGCCGCGGTGTATACCTTAATCACCAGTACCATTGTCGGTGCGGTTGTCTTGTATTCATGGTTAAAAGCCGGTGCCTTTAAAAATGAGGAGGTAATGTAATGGACAACGCTATCCGTTTAGAGCGCCCAGTCAAAGCGAAACGCCTAAATCGTCATTTCATCACCAGAAATATAGGACTAATTTTTAGTTACGCGTTTCTTATTTCAATGGTGATCGTGATTGTTTATCCGATACTGGTCACTCTTATGAGCGCGTTTAATGTGAGTAATTCACTGTATTCAACCTCATTTTTCCCAGAGAATTTCAGTTTAACGGAAAACTTTGTTCAACTTTTTACTGAAACGCCTTATTTAAGTTGGTATCGAAATACCTTCCTTGTGTCGGTTATCACCATGGTGCTCTCTACCTTTATTGTTACGATTTCTGGCTTTGTTTATTCTCGTTATCGTTATCAATCACGAAAAAGCGCGTTGATATCGCTCTTAATCATTCAGATTATTCCCTCTGGCAGTGGCTTAATTGCCCTGTACGCGATTGCAAACTCTATCGGCATTTACAGCTCTTCAAATGCCACGCTTTATACGTATATCTTTATGATCCTCATCTACACCACAGGTGGCATCACAATGAATACGATTTTAATGAAGGGGTATTACGATTCGATCCCTCGTGCGTTAGACGAGTCAGCAAAAATTGATGGTGCAACCCAAATGCAGATCTTTAAAGAGATATTACTGCCACTGGTTAAGCCGATGATCATGGTTATCGCCATCTTCTGTTTCTTAGGCCCTATTGGCGACATCATCATGCCAAAATTCCTTATCGCCAGTATGAATTCAGAAGCAAAAACGCTGGCCGTAGGCCTAATGGGACTCATCAACAACATCAAAGAGTCTAGCTATAACGTATTCGCAGCAGGAGCGGTCTTAGCAGCAATTCCACCTGTCATTGTGTTCTATAAATTTCAAGATTATATCGTGGGCGGCTTAACGTCTGGTGGAGTAAAAGGCTAATGGGCAAGATATCATTAAGAAACATCAACAAAAAATACCCGAATTCTGATACGTGCTCGGTACGTGATTTCAATTTAGACATTGAAGAAGGTGAATTTATTGTCCTTGTCGGCCCATCAGGCTGTGGCAAATCCACCACTTTGCGCATGATTGCCGGGTTAGAAGACATCACCGATGGCGAGTTCCTTATTGATGGCGAAGTCGTGAATGACGTCAGTTCAAAAGATCGTGATATTGCGATGGTTTTCCAGAGCTATGCCCTTTACCCACACATGTCAGTTCGTGACAACATTGGTTATGGCTTAAAGCTGCGTAATTACCCAAGCGGTGAGATTAAAGAGTCTGTTGATAATATCTCTGAAGATCTATTTTTAACTGAATACCTTGAGCGTAAACCGAAAGAGCTTTCTGGTGGGCAGCGTCAACGTGTGGCATTAAGCCGTGCAATGGTTCGTACGCCAAAATTGTATTTGATGGATGAACCATTAAGTAACTTAGATGCGAAATTACGTACCACTACTCGTACTGAAATCTCTCGTATGCACAAAGACAAAGGTGCGATAACAATTTACGTAACGCATGACCAAGTCGAAGCAATGACCATGGCCGATCGCATCGTATTAATGTCGATGGGTGAAATTCAACAAATTGGCTCTCCAAAAGAGCTATTTACCAACCCTAAGAACTGTTTTGTTGCCACTTTTATGGGTATGCCATCAATGAACTTGATTGAAGGAACATACGAAGGCGGTCAGTTCATGTGTCACTCTTTCACTATTACCTTAAATGAGAGTGATCAACAAATTCTAAATGATGCGGGTTATAACGGTAAATCAGTCACTTTAGGTGCACGTTCAAGTGCCATTCGTTCTGGTAAAAAATATCGCGAGGCTTTCCCTGATTGCTGCTTTGAAACCACAGCAATGAACAGTGAATACTTAGGAGATGCTATCAATGTGTTCTTCAATGCCGCACCAATGAACCTATTTGTTGGCACATTAGGCACAGGCGAACCCGATGTAGCGATTGATGAAAAGATCACCTTAGTTATCGACAATACCAAGCTGCACTTTTTTGATACCAAAACCGAAGAATCGATCAAGTATTCAATAAAATCGGCTGAGTTCAAAAAATAATCACATCATAAACATACCTTAAATAAGGTACTTCACTACCCTCTTACGGTAAGAGGGTAATGAAGAGCATAATCTATTCCAGACAGTTAATGGAAAGGAGTCACACTTTGATTTTTCGCGGCCAACTTCAACGCATTCACGACTATATGTTTCATATTGCCGTCGCTGTCGTCATTTTCATCATTGGATTTATCATTGCGTACAGCACCCTTCCCAAGCCATCTTTTGAGTATTCAACGTTTACTGAGCAACAAAGTAACTTTAAGCAATGCGTAAATAATGATGAGCTATTTCTCCTGGCTGAGCATTTTGAGAAAAGCTATTTAACGCTGCCGTTAGAGGAAATTAATACCGAATACAAAACGCTGCGTGATCAGATCCCAAGTGATTGTGGATCATTTCATGTCGAGAGCAGTTATGAGCAACTGCAAGAGATGGCAATTCCTGTATTAGCCGAAGCTCAACGCTTTTATGGTTCTAAAGACGTAAAGGCGGTGAATGCTGTCTACACCACACCATCGCAATACAACGCACTGCTTAAACAACCTCAGCCGTATCTCTTTTTTATCTCAGATAACGAGCAAGAACGTATTGTGGCAATTAAGGTAATGCCAACCAAAGACGCCTTTGAAATCACCCCACTTTGGGGATACGAAGAGAGTCAAGATCTCGCGTATACACAAGGTGAAGTGCAAAAACTCTTACTCGTTTATAACGAAATTAAAAGCTAGAAACCAACTATCAAAACTTGAAATATTACGAAGAGACGCTTCACTTGCGAATTTGCACCGCAAAAGGTGAAGTTGCTAATAACAGTGAGAATCCCGTAGTAGTGAAGCTTCCTCGTTTATTTTCTGACCATAATGTCATTGATATTTATCACAAAACGCCTTACCAGTTAACAAAAACACTAAAATTGGCACCATTTGGCTTCGCTATGTATCAAAATTGATAGATAAATAGATATATACAAATAAGCGTCATAAAATAGCTCTTTCTGTAAAAGCAAAGAGCTATTATGTTTAAGTTAATGATCCAATTCATTCAAGTAGCTAAGACTCAGAACGTAACCCAAGCTGCTAACAACCTCTGCTTAAGTCAACCGACGTTAAGCCATAACATGCAGAAGTTAGAAGAAAAACTTGGCAGTAAACTGTTTAATCGTCATTCCAAAGGGATCACGCTTACATCTAGTGGTGAACTACTTTATGAACAAGCGAAAATGATGCAGAATCTGTACGAAAACACCCTCAATAAATTAGAAAAAAATAAACTGAGGCATCAAACTGAACTTAAAATTGGCTGTGGTGATGCCTGGTGGCACCTGTTTATTCGAGACAGCGTTCAAGACTTTCGAGATACCTATCCTCACAGCAATATATCCATCGATGTTGGCAATCACTTACAGCTGATGAATTTATTATTAAGTGATGAAATTAGCATCTTTGTTGGGCATGAGATACTCGGACTAGCGCAATACGAAGGTATACAGTTTCATCCTCTATTTAGCAGTTGCGAAGAAGTCTATGTCAGAAAAGGTCATCCTCTACTTGAGATCACTTGCAGTAATGAAGATATCGCACGCTTTCCTTCTGTCGATTTAGGCGCGTCTAAAAAACGTTTTTCACACTTAGTTCAACAGCAAAACGAAGAATTAACGTCTTTTCAAAAACGTCACTATTTGCAAGAAAAGGTTATCTATAATACCAACTCACTATTAACCGCAATTGATTTATTACAAAACAGCGATGCAATTTTACCTTACCCGATAGGAATGAGATCTTACTTTAGTACCTTTGATATTGTGCCACTTCAAATGCAAGAATGTTTTAGTAAGGCGACTATTGGAGCATACTTACATAAAGATGGATTACAAAATAAACAAAGCATTGCACTGTTAGAGCAATTCAAAAACCTCATTAAAAACAATCCGCATATCAATGGCGACATAGATTAAGTAGATAATAAAAAGCTAGTTCACTCTATTTAAGCTCAGAAGGGATAACCAGCCTCTTTTATAAGGCTGGTAACTGCGGACTAACTACCTTGATTAAAATGCCGAAGGATAGCGGTTACTTCAGTGATCCTTCTGATGAAACTACTTTTTGATGCCCGTTCGAATTCAGTATGGTCCCCATCACCATAAGGGCCAAAACCATCAAGAGTAGGTAAACCAGCCCCAGAGGTGACATTGGCATCACTCACCCCGCCTCGCTGTTCAGTTTTTAAAGGGTAACCAATAATTTGCCCTAATAGGTCAAGAAGTTGCTGCTGTTCAGGCGAAGGAGTCATAACATCACGTTGCAAACCACCACTCAGGTTGGCTGTCACCCCTTCTATCCCATGATTCTCAACCATGAAAGGAATAGCACTTAACACTCGTTGTTGCTCAATCACTTGGGTAAATCTAGCTTCCACCATTAACGTGGCCTTGGGGGAAATGGTATTGGTGCTAGTTCCCCCGTTTATTTTTCCTACATTAACTGTGGTGCCTTCATAAATATTACTCAGCTCAGTTAATAAAATGAGTAGTTTTGCAGCAGCAAGGTTAGCATCTCTTCCTTGAAGGTAATTATTACCAGCATGCGCCGCGACACCTTGAAGCTCAATGCAATAAGTCGCAACACCTTTGCGCCCATTAACTACTTCATGATCTGCACCTGCGGCTTCAAAATCTAAACACGCTTGATAATTTTTAGCTAACTGGCGAGTAATAAGCTTGCTGTCATCACTGCCTGTTTCTTCATCACTGACCATTAAAAAGTCGATATTACGGATTTCACCACATTCTTTTTTTATATTACGTAGCGCACTGAGTGCAACAAAATTACCGCCTTTCATATCGCAGGTACCAGGTCCATAGACCCAAAATTCATCTTCCCTAAACCCTTCAAATATCCCTGGTGGGAATACCGTATCTAAATGCCCCATAAGAAGCAGTCGAGGCTGGCCTTTTACTGTTGGGCTACAAAATAACAAATGGTTCCCAACCTCTTTTCGTTCAAAAACCTCACATTCAAAGCCAAGCATTTTCATCCACAGTTTCATCTTCCCACCGTGATAATCGACGCCATTTTTATTGTTTGTCCAAGAGTTTATTTCAACAATTTCTTTCAAATCAGTGAAATCAATACAGTCCATAATTTGATTCCTTGCACAGCTTTAGTAATTCGCTGCATCGTTAATTAGAATTTTCAACTTAGCTCACTGTTACAATCAATATGCAACAATATGATGTGAGCATATATTACTATTGTGTCCGTTTTACTAACAATGCCTGAACGGCATATTTTTGATCTAGTCGTAATAAGGAGTTACTCATGGCGAAACATCGGATCGGTTTGTGGATGTATGAAAACTGTGGAGGACAAGATATTGAGCGTAAAATCGTTGCGCAGCTAAAAGAGAGAGAGATTGATGCAATTGGCGGACTAAACTTGGCGCATGCCTCTGCATATGACAGTAGTATTTTTTGTAATGGTCATATGTTAGATGAACTCGATCTGTTCTTTTCGTATAACGCAGGGCAGCAATCACCGTTTCAGGTCTATCTGTATCAGACACTCAACACCATGATGCCAATGATCAATAACTATGATTCATTCGCTCTGACGGAAGATAAGTTCCGAACTGCACACCGACTCAAGAAAAATAATATCCCAACCACCGATTATATTGTTTGTAGTAAGAACAATATTGAACAGCTCAAAGAACACATGCGTTTTTGGCAAGGAAAAGCCATTTGTAAGCCTGTTGACGGCTGGGGAGGCAACGGCATTATTAAATTAGAACACGAACGCGACCTTGACCTGCTAACACCCTATATTACCCAGCAGCATGCACCGCAATTCTATTTAGAACGAGTGATAGAAAACGATTTTACCGATTACCGAGTAGATATCGTGGATAACAAATTTGTTGCCTGTTATGGCCGAAAAGCCGCACCCGGTAGTTGGAAAACCAACGTGACCAGCGGTGGCAGCGTGATAATGCGTGAACCTGTACCAGAGGTGGTTGAACTGGCATTAAAAGCCGCGAAAGTGACAGGACTAGAAGTGGCTGGAGTCGACATTATTTATGACATTGAGCACCAGCAATATGTGGTCATTGAAGTCAATGGCATTCCTGCTTTTGCCACCCCAGAGCAAGAAAAATACGGGCTTAATTTTAATAACACTAAGATTCAATATTTGGTTGATCTTATTGACCGAACAGTAAACAAAAGCAATCAGCCAACGACTATTTCTCCTGATATTACCCTCTCCTTTCATGAGCCTGTAATGAATCCATCCCTGCACACTGAGGTACCTACCGCATGATTTCTAAAAATACTTCCAGTAGTAAAAGCTGCCCTAAAATTGGCTTACTGTACCTTGACCATGTATTACGTTTTTTCAATTGTTCTAACTTTAAGGGCTGGCCAGAAAAAATTGAACAGGTGGTGTATCACTGGGGTAATGATAAACAGCGTTTTATCAATGAGGTAAAGCGCAAAAAAATTGAGGTCTTAATTGGCAATATTCCAGCAACGGCATATGAAACATTTCGTGATATCGCCCGTGAATTACCCAATGTTAGGTTTATCCCTTCTCTTGATACTCAGTTCAGTAACAAATCAAAAGAAAACGTCACGCACTTTTGTGAAAAATATCAGTTGCCCGTTCCACTGACAAAGATTTTTTATCAAGTAGATGAAGCCTTGGAATACCTAACACATACGGATTATCCAAAAATTGTTAAACGTTCTTATGGTCCATCCAACTATGGCGGTTATTTTGTCCATAAAGTAGATACAGCCGAAGAAGCGTTACGACTATTTTCAGAAAAGCGTTATTACCCTGCTTATATTCAAGACTTTGTACCAATGAAAGCAGACATTCGAGTAATGCTAGTCGGACACCAACCAATGTGCGCATTTTGGCGTCGTCCTCCTGAAGGTGAATGGCTTACCAACACCAGTCAGGGAGGTAGCATGGACTATCAAGATATCCCTGAAGAAGTACTTGAAATCGCAGTAAAAGCATCGAAAGCGGCCAATGCTGAATACTGGGCTTGTGATATTGCGGTCAGTACAGAAGATGAATATACCATTTTAGAGTGCGCGACTGCTTTTGCTGCTTTTCCCTATATTCGGGACTGGATTGGCCAATATTTAATGTGGTTATTAAACCCTCAAAAATTCACCAAGCCTCATATTGTTCATAAAAACTGGGAAGAGCTAGGAAAAATTGACTCATCATTATTGCGAACCATGCGACATATAACGTTTGGTCAGCCAGATTTCTCGACCGATACCGGCGAGTACGCGCCAACAGATGAGCACTACCGTCTATTGCAAACGCACTATCAACCAGTTGAAGAATGGCCAAGCGAAGCATGGAACTTTCAAGATATGCACAACAGTCTGGTCATTGAATCTAAAACATCGAACGGTGTTTTAGAACAATTAAGCACTGAACCTGTATTAGATTGTACTATTGAAGAAATGGATAGTGGTATTGAGGAACATAGTGTTGTTAATGTCTCGGCACAGCAAGCCTGCTTACATCCTGATGACATAGATAGCCCTGATATTGATTGCTCTAATATAGATTGCTCTAATATAACGGCAGATATAGACGACTCTTCTGTAAAGGAAATACCTTCAATCACTCACGACCAATTAGTAACATTTTTCTTGGGCGTAAAAGGAATTGGGCAAACACTAGCCAACGAGATTGTTGATACGCTTAGTGTAGAAGGCACGTTACACGCTTTAAACAATACCCCACAGCAACTCACAACGTTTCGAAATTTAAAGCAGAAAAAGCTGAAAACAATCCTTGCCGACTGGCACGCGTATGTTAGGGATTAAGAATGAAAAAACGATATCTTTCTTACCAAGATACTATCGACTTCTTAACAGAAGCGATGGCAAAATATCCTGATTTGATCCGGCTACAGAATATAGGTGACACCCATGAAGGGCGCCCTATTATGATGGTGACTATATCGCAAGATGTAGCCTATGCCGATCTTAAACCAGCCTTATTGTATACAGGTACGATACATGCCAGAGAATGGATAGGTATCGAGCTAGCGGTTAATTTTATTCAATATTTATTGGATAACTACCCGAGTAACCCCGAGGTTGTTGAAGCCCTGACGCGCAACACCTTATATATCGTACCTTGCCTGAACCCAGATGGTTTCGAGTATTCCCGTAATCACTTTTCGTTTTGGCGCAAGAACCGACGTGATAATGGTGATGGAACCTTTGGGGTCGATCTGAATCGTAATTTCGGTATTAACTTCCGTCAATCGACAAACACCCAGTCGAATATTTACGGAGGACCAGCCGCATTCTCCGAACCAGAAACGCAAGCGATTAAGCAGTTTGTCGAGCTACATAACAATATAAAAATTGCACTTGATTACCACTCTCAGGGCAATGTATTTTTCCCTGCTCATAAATTTAATCATGAAGCCGAAATTGAAGGTACGGATCTTAATATTTTGTGCGCCAATATGGCGAAAGAAATACATAAAGTGACTCGCCGTCAGTATGGTATTCACCGAGGAAAGCCACCAGCAAACCTGATCCATGGTAGTGGCCGTGAGTACTATTATGACCGAGGAATTTTATCAACCGTCGTCGAGGTAGGCAGTCGAAATATTCCTGATTACCTGATCAATATGTCACAAAGTGTAGATGAAAATATTCCGGCATTACTGTATGCACTTGGTACTGCCATAAACTATTCAGATTTAGCACCTAAACGCCCAGAAAATTTCACTGTGCGTGACATATCAGCTAACCATGCAGAGCTAGTCTGGGATCATAACCCTGAAGATGGCGGCTGTTATTATCAGGTTTACCGTAATGAAGCCCCCAAAGACCCCTGCACACGTGACAACCTTATTGCCATTACATCACAAAGTGAATATACCGATAAGCAACTTAAATCTGGGCATCGTTACTATTACAACTTACGAAAAGTTAACCGCGTCAACCGAGTAAAATCGCCGTTTGCGCCTGAAGTAAAAATAAAAACGAACCTTGAAAAAGATGAGTTTTCATTCACCTTATTCCCAACGCCCGAAAAAATAGGCTACACCGGAGAGTTTCTTGCCACACAAAATGCAGAGCACTTTGGTAATAACTCCTTATTTATAGGCGTAAATAAAACCAAGGGGATCTGCTACGGCGTTATTGACTATGATATGAGCCGGATCCCTACCGATGCACAGATCAAAGACGCCGCGTTCTCTTTGTACCCGATGAATCGAGTTGGCGCCAAAATAGAGAATTATGGCGAATGGTCGGTATCTATTCTAGATCCTGATGATATTTCTGATATAACTGATTTCGAACAAATCCATAACGCAGTGGCATTACAGACATTAGGCGATGCCATCGATTCGGATCAGCTCACTCAAGGGATCTGGAAAAGTTGGCGTTTCAGCGCCCTAGAAAAACAGCTCATCCAAGATCAGTTAGAAAAAGGACGCTTATTATTACGCTTACAAGGTCCTGATAGCTTGCCACAAGGCCACGATTCGCAAATGATGCAATTCGATATCGGCTATGGTCGTTTTGGTGGTGGTATTCATTATCGCCCAAGCCTTGATATCATCTATAACCGTCGCCCTAATGAAGCAACCTTTAATGCAACGACATGCCACACCGTAAGCCATATAGGGGTTACTCAAGGAGAGTTACAAAGTGGATTTGATTCCAATGGTCAGCGAATATTTGGTCATGTAGAATTTATGCTACCTCAGCTATCAGAACGTACAGACATTGTAATCACTGATGCGTATTTTGTATTAGAGAGCGAAGCTACAAACGGTATTTCACAGCCGATGCGATTTACCGTTGGGATGGTTGATAATGACAAGCTTAACTACAACAGCATAAAGTGCAGCGAATTAATCGAATTTCTTGGCTACGAAGTCAGTAGTCACGAGCTGGTTAAAACACCAAGACAAACCTTTATGTTTGATAGTTCAGCCCGCCAACATTTGGAAGATCTGCATGATTCAGGGAAGCCCATAAATTTAATCATTCGAGCAACCTCAGCCTCTCGTCAACAAGACGCTATTGTGCAATGGAAAACACTCTCTGCTGATGAGACCACCGTTTACCCACAACTGGTTGTGGAATATATTGAACGACGTAAGCAACAAATGGATTCTCCAGATAACGTTCAAGCCTCGCTAGAAGACGGCTTGGTTAAGTTAACTTGGGATAACCCTGATAGTGAAGATTGGGTGGGCACGTATGTGGTGCGAAATAGCTTCCACCCACCACGCTCTCCCTTTGATGGTGTAAAGTTGTATGCGGGTAAAGACGGATATACGTTAGACCGTTTTGGCAATACGAATATTCCCAAATATTATTCTGTATTTAACTACGACAATGTACCCAACTATTCTGTACCCGCCACCTTGAAATTCAGTACTGACGAGGTTACTCCCGTTATTTACGACGAATTTGAAGCACAAGACGAGATGGAACAACGTTATCGAGAAGGTGACTAATTACTCCCAAAGCCAAAGAACCCTAAATCTGATGTTATAAAAATCACTGGCGCTGCCCTTATGTAAACTAGAGCGCAATGTAAACTAGGCCGTAAAAGTGCCAGTGATTTACATATTCTTCACTTCAATATGAAGCTCAACAAAGTGTCGCTCAGCAGATCATTGCCATAAAAGATGGATCTTACGCGAATGTTTACACAGAGGTTACAAAACACTGAATAAAAGCGCTAAGATTGCTATTATTTGCTGCCATTATTCACACTATGAATCGCTTTCAACTTATAGGCTTACTTGTTGTCTTTTGTGTCAACGCTTCATCAGCTATTGCTCAAGATAATGCAACAAACCTTCAAACGTTATGGCAACAGTTTTATCAGCAAGCAGGCTTGCTCTCACCAGAGCAAAACCTTAGCCAAGCCGACATTAACCGCTACCCTAAATCACTACTTCTCAGCAGCAGTCAGTACCCTATTTTCAGCCAATTCCACTGGCAGGAAATACAGCAGCTGTGGCAAATAGATGATCAATGCCAACAAAATCAGCCCCTAGTTACCAAAGCTGCATTACAAGATGCTATCGAGTTTGAACTGGCACTATGCCAAAGAAAGCCACTAGCAAATGATTGGTTTGATAATAAGGCCTTACTTCACCCTGCTGGCGGCAGCTACGCCGATCGATACCTTGCCTCGCTTGATAAACCATATCGTGAAAATTTTTTAGCTCAGCATCGGGGGCAATTAACGCTCGCTAACCAAGCGCATCCGTTGCACGCTTTACTTTCAGAGCTTTCACCTCAAGGAGTCGATGCGTTGTTATCAGGCTTTCGAGCTTACCTTACCGAACAGAACACACTGTGGTTAAACAGTGACTCGGGGTGGAAAGCCATCGACGCCAATCAATGGCAGCCTCTTGCACATTCGATGAAATTAGCGATAGCAGACAACACAGCCGCAATTTGTTCATTTCGGTACAGCAACATTTGTTTAAATGTCGCGACACCAGCGCCTCAACTAACTCGTTGGATTTTGGGCTTTTTAGCTTTAGCTATTGCATTTTTGATAACACGTAACATTTACCAACGGCGACAAAATGCAAAAGAACGACAATTTATACTCCAGCTTCTAACACATGAGCTAAGAACACCAATCACCAGTTTGGGCTTTACCGTAGAGATGTTTCGCGATCAATTTGATGAGTTAAGTGACAACACACAACAAACCGTATGGCGCTTAATGGCAGACCATCAACGGCTGGCTCAATTAGCGGAAACCAGTAAGGGCTATTTGAGTTCACAACCTGAAGAGCAATTTCAACATCAAAGCGCTTATCTCTCTGACTGGTTAGATCACTATTTAGAAAAATATTCACTGGATTACACATTGAACGAAGATCGAGAATTAAACCTACCCTACTATTGGCTTGGCATCTGTCTCGAGAACCTGATAAAAAATGCTCAGCAGCATGGTAAAGGTAACGTCGTTATCGATATTCATGTTGATCAAGTACTGCGAATTCAAGTGTCTGATCAGGGTGAATTCCCGAGTGTCGCTCAACGCTGGTTAACACTTATTAATCCTTCAATGAGTCAAACCAATATGGGGATTGGCTTAGCTATCGTCTCTCGCCTTATGAAACAAATGGGTGGCAAGCTTATCTGCCAACGCAAGCCAACACGTTGTATTTTGGAATTACCATTATGAACCAAATTTTATTAATTGAAGACGATAAGTTACTCGGTGAAGGGTTAAGTGAATATCTTATACAACAAGGTTTTGCCTGCAAATGGCTCACTAACATCCAAAACATTGAGACACACTGGTATCGTGCTGATCTGGTGATCCTTGATCGTCAACTAGCTGAAGGCGACAGCATTACACTTTTACCACAATGGCTTATGCTAAAGGCACTGCCTGTAATCATTCTTACCGCAAAAATTGAGGTAGAACAACGGATTGAAGGATTAATGGCAGGTGCAAAAGACTATATGGTGAAGCCCTTTTCTCATCAGGAATTATTGGCGCGTATTTGTGCCCAACTTCGTCCCCTAGGTGATAGCTCTGTTCGCTATCAACAAATAGAGATTGATGTATCAAATAGAGCATTAACCGATAATGGTTCTGCTGTCGAACTAAAACCTAAAGAGTTTCAATTACTACTGATGTTGATTCAAAACCAAGGGCGCGTTTTCCATCGAGAAGAGCTACTGAATAAAATATGGGGTTATCAAGCCTTCCCAACAACTAGAACCGTAGATAACCATGTCTTACGCATCCGTCAAAAATTACCTAGTATTCATATAGAAACGTTACGTGGTGTTGGCTACCGCTTGGTGAAAGCGTCATGAATAAACTGGTTTCATTACTTCTGATCTGCCTATTTATTAGCCCAATCACTCACGCTAAAGCTGACAACTGGTTTGCTGATACCCCACTGCAATCGAGCTATTCAGCTTTATCTGCAGATCAAACGCTGCTTGCTTGGCAAGAACTTCAACTCAGCTTGAGCCAAAATCAGATCAATGAGCACTATTGGCAACCGATCAAAGACGCGGTATTGAGTAAAACACAATGTGGAAAGCAACTGATTAGTGCTGTGAGTTTACCAGCCAGCATCGATGTCTCTTTTATCAATAAAAATAGTGTGAACAATCAGGGTTATCAGATAAAAATATCAACAGAGCAAGTCACGCAACCTCTTATTTTAAAGCTATTTGACGAAAATAATACGTTACTTGTCACTGCCAATATTCCCCAGCCAACCGAAGAGTATATTGAATTTGAAAGTAACGATTTATTGAGTACACCAAAGGCAGGAATATACCAACTATCGATTAATGACATTCGCTATCCACTGATTATTTCTTCCTTTACTGATACTGCATGGGTTCACTCAAACACACGTCGAGCATCTAAATCGTTAGTCGTCACACCACCAGCAAATAAAATAGCTTGTGCACCCGTTGTGATGAATTGGCAATGGTTTGATGAACAATACAACCAGATAGGTAAGCATATTTCAATGCAGCTAGCACCTGTTATGCCAATTACATCAACAGCAACTGATAGCAATTTACAATATGCAACAAAACGCCCAGCAACCACTCCTAGCAACGCGACATGGCTAAGTGCTGTAGTCAGCCAATTTGAATACCAAGGCGAAGTGAAAGTGGAATATGTTCAGCGCTTTAGTTTGCCTATTTCGACAATAGAGACATATAGGTGACAAAACGACATTGGATTTGCTCTGTAATACGCGCAAATCCAAACGGAATAATCACCATGAAAAAACCAACGTTTTTATTTACATTATTAGCAAGTGTTATCAGTTTCTCTGCCCACAGTGCATACATACAACTTAACCAAAACAATCAGCAAATCTCTATCGATCCTGATAATTTGCAGATTAACTGGCACAAACAAAATCACAACCTCTCAATAAACCAAGCCGCACTGGCGATTAACGATAAACCACAACATGCGATTCAGCTTGTGCAATCCAGCGACAATCAGGCTCGCTGGATGCTTAAACCCAGTAATATTACGGTATCTGCTACATTTGATGAAAGCTTAAATCTGGCTTTTACGGTTAACGAAAAAACAATCATCAAACGTAATCAGCCAATCAAACTAACGTGGTTTGATTTAGCAGAGCAAGCTACGCAAACCTTACTGATCCCTTTTAACGAGGGCATGCGTATTCCAACTGATAACAAAACATGGATAAACTACTTAAGCGAAGAGTATTCAGAATCTAATACTACACAAGATCTTAAAATGCCATTTTGGACCACGGAGCAAAATGGCCTGTATGTCAGTTACCAGTTAATAACAGCCACAGACAACACGCTGCATTTCACCCCATCTAAGCAAGCGGGCAATACGTTATTAGACATGCAAGCAACGCATGACTTCACGCCTCTTAATCGCTCACAAGCCTTTAGTGTACAAATATCCCTTGGTGATGAACCATTAGCGGGCGCAAAACAATACCGAAAGTGGCGTATTAACCATCAGCAAGCTCAGCCCCTTTCAGCAAAACGTATTGATAACCCAGAAGTCGAGAAATTAATTGGAGCGAGTCATGTCTATTTGTTTGGTCGTGACGTACTTGCCGTTGAAGATGTTCTGGATTGGTGGGGACTAAAAGATTGGTACTTTAATCAACCGCAATTTACACCACCTAAAAATGCGGTGAAAGAGCTCAAATCGCTTAATCAAGGTCAAGATTGGCTTAGTAAATACCATAAGCGCTTACTGGTTGAGAGCATTAACCAGTCAATCAATAATACCATACCAGCCCTTGATCATCCGCAGGGTAACAACGGTATTAAGGAACAATACCAAGCCGCTCAGCAACGTAAAGCTTGGCTAGCAATACAGGCGAGGAGCTATTTGATATCTCCCGATCGCTGGGGACAAGCTATTTCAAAAGATATGATCACGAACCTGCAAAAAGTTGGCTTAAAGAAACTTTGGCTTGGCTTAGATAATTGGATGCCTGCGTTTTATCAACCCAAAGTCGTGGAGCAAGCCAAGAAAGCCGGGTATCTCGTGGGGGTTTATGATTCCTACAATACTGCAATTGCCCCTGGGGTAAATGACGCTTGGCTTACAGCACAACTACCACAAGCAATGCACGAAGAGTGTGCGATAGAAAAAGCCAACGGCGATCAACAAAAAGGATTTCGTGGCAATGGTGTATATCTGAATCCAAGTTGTCACCGAGGTTACGTAGAAAATCGCATAAAAGACGTAATTAATTACGGGCGCTTTAACAGTATATTTCTAGATGTCGATGCTACAGCGATGGCACGTGAAGATTACAGTGACTCAAGTGGTGGGATGAATCAGACAGATATGCTCGCTGCATTTAACGCACGTATGGAGTGGATCGCTACAGATCAGCGTGTGCTATTAGGATCAGAAGATGGCAACGCTTTAACCACTCAGGGAATAGCCTTTGCACATGGTATGGAAACTGTGGGTTTTGGTTGGACAGATCCCGATATGAAGAGTAATCGTCAGTCTCCCTATTATTTAGGTGCTTGGTATCCAGATCAGAAACCTGCTTTTTTCTTTCAGTCAGCCCAACTCAAAGAACCGTACAAAACGCTACTGTTTGCACCGCAATATAGAATACCTCTATATCAAACAGTATTTCATGATGAGTTGATTAACAGCCACCACTGGCACAGCGACAGCCTAAAATTCAGCAACGTGCAAATAGAGCGAGACTTGATTTCTATGCTCTACAACACGCCAGCGATGGTTCATTTAAGCCGTGATGAAGCGAACACTATAAATGAACATCGTTTACAGGCACTTAAACACTATCAAAGCGGCTTTCTTCCTATTCATAAACAGCTATGGGATAAAGCACTGGTTAATTTCAAATGGCTCGATAAACAAGGGCTGTTACAGCAAACCACTTTTAGTGATGGCAGCAAAATTATTGCTAACTTCTCTGAACACGCTATGCCACTGACAGTACCCAATACCAAGCACCTACCATCAGGTGCAATTTTGGCTGTATTAAGCAATGGAAAAACCATTCAATGGCGTTCATCAACAAAAAAATAATGACTAGCCGGAAACGCGCAAGGTATCAGTAAATATTAATTTTCACTATTCATAAAATAGTCGGTGCTTCTTGCATTGACTATTTCATTCGCTCACGCGAGGGTAATTTATGATTGGCGCTCTCATGATAAATATCCGCCAAATATGAAGCTAACTCACTATCATTGAGCTCAGCAAAAATAACAACATCGTATATACGAACACGCATTGATATATCTGATTATAAATACAATAACCAGAATTTACTGAGTAAACAGCATGATGAAATTAGTCATTGTGGTCCATATATGACCACAATGACTACCTTGATGAACAACGAGAGATACACGCCAATTGGTGGAATAAGTTCGAAAGGATTCTAGCGAACGCTAATAATATAGTTGAAATCAAGAAGGTGTAATTACACGTATTCTCTTTACTAGAACAATCATTGTCATCCTGCTTCTTTAGGGCTTTCCATTACTACCATCGTTGCAATTGAGTTAACTTGTGGTATTTCACCTAACACGTCGGCGTGAAATCTTTTGTATGCAATTAAATCTTTCGTTTCAACCTTTAACAGATACTCGCTGACACCAGTGATGTTATGACATTCTGTCACTTCAGTAGCATCGTTTATACGTTCTTCAAATTCTAATTGAGCTTGTTTGCTATGATTTGACAATCCAACGGTTACATAAGCAACAAAGCACAGTCCGAGCTTATTACGATCAAGTACTGCTCGATATCCTTTTATCACACCGTTGCGCTCAAGCTCTTGCACTCGACGTAGTGTGGCTGAAGGTGATAAACCAATCCTATCAGCGAGCTCTACATTCGTTAGTCGACCGTTTAATTTCAGCTCGCGCAATATTCTTTCGTCAAATCTATCCATAAATGCAACTTATTGTGAATACCCTAGGTTTAATGGTGAAAATAGACACAAAATTCACCCTATCACGCATTAAAATATCAAAATTCAATACACATGGTAAGGAATTGATGTGGAAACACAACAAATTATAGCTTTAGTTACTTTTGCCTTTGTTTCAACCATTACCCCTGGCCCTAACAACATAATGCTGATGACATCTGGTGCTAATGTGGGCTTTACCCGTACCCTTCCACATATACTTGGAATTGTTTTTGGTTTTAACCTGATGATTGTGGCTGTGGGTTTTGGATTGGTTGAAATATTCAACTACTACCCGATGGCACACAGTGTCTTACAGGTCGGTTGTATAGGATACTTATTGTATTTAGCGATAAAAATCGCAGTAAGCAGATCGGATTACAATAAATCAGCTGGTTATAAACCATTGAACTTTGTGGCTGCAGCTAACTTTCAGTGGGTAAACCCAAAAGCTTGGTCTATGGCTCTAAGTGCAATCAGTATTTATAACATTTCAGGACAGTGGCAAGAAGTTATCATCATCTCATTGATTTTTGCCATAATAAATATCCCAGCAGCTAGTGCTTGGGCTGTCACCGGGCAAAAATTTCAATCAATTTTAACAAGTCAAACTAGTGTTAAATATTTTAACTATGGGATGGCGGCGCTACTTCTTATCTCAGCAGTAATGATGATATGAACGTTAATATAGTTCAACTCTAGTGTAATACAAAGCTCAGCCACCGAAATTTATATAAAGGAAAATTAGAATGTCCGCTTCATCGCATGATAATGAAAAACAATTCGTTGCTATTTTAAACAAAAAAATAGAGCTAGGCCGTACACTTAATGTTCTTAGTCATTTAAGTGTTGGTATCTCAAATGTACTCGAAGAAGGTGAAGCTATATTCGTTGATTACCAAGACCTAGACAATGGAATTCATCCTAGCTTATCCCATTATCCTTTTATCATTCTAAAATCAGATAATTCTAACAAGATCAGGAAAATACGAGAGCAAGCGATTGAAAAAGGTATTAAGTTTACTGATTTTACACATACAATGATTGAGGGCGGTTCAACGATTCAGCAACAAATAACAAGTCAAACAAAAGAAGAAGACCTTGAATATTTAGGAATTTGTTTATTTGGCGATGTAAATGTTATAAAAAGCATGACAAGAAAATTTAGTTTATATAAATGACTCTAAGGTGTGCCTTCTTTTTATCTATAAACGTATATCAGGGAGATTACTTCTTGATATACCAAAACATCCACTTATATCGGCTTTTTTTCATATTCTATATCAATACTTATTAGAGAAATAATTAGCCTATCAACACAGATCAAAGCAAGTTATGAAATCTAACAGATCATATCTAAGCTTTTCTTTTAATCTTTAACCATAATAAAATGGTGGAATCGTTGAACCATCACATTGGTGATACCTTCCACCAGCAGGGACACCACTTGCTAACTATCTTCGACAACAACCTCAATTAAGCACCCTATCCAGATACCATCCACTAACTAATTTTTTCCATTATATAATTTGTTAATGTTTACCCTCTTATTTCTACATTTTGCGCTTTTACAACCTTAAAACCAAAGTGCTCATAAAAAGGTTTTGCAGTAATGCTGACTTCAGAATAGTAACGGTGAATATTTTTTTACTGCCACAATTCAAAATATGCGTCATCAATGCTTTTCCAACACCCATACCTTGGTATTCATGGTGGCAAAAAAAATGATCAATAAAACCATCACTTTGCAAATCAGAGTACCCCACCACCACACCGTTAATTTCAGCTATAAAGGGATTAATACTATCCATCCTTTTTTGCCAAATAGAAAAATCAAACGATTCAGATGCCCACGCCTTTACTTGCTGTTCAGAGTAATCTCGCGAGTTGATGGTACGAACGGTATTAAAGAAAATACCCCAAGTTTCTTTTGCATCAGATTCAACATAACGTCTAATTAAAATCAATGTGTTCTCCTTTAATTGGCGTGAACCGTTCTACATCTATTGTCGGTGTAATCCGTAAATCGCATGACTCAGGATACGATCGCCCACTTTCTCGGCATTCGTGATGACGCCTTCTAACTCCATGCCTAAACGCTCACACACAGCCCGGCTTGCAGCATTGTCTACTGCCGCTGAAATTTCGACTTTGTTCATATTCAAATGAGAAAAAGCATAATCAATAAGGTATTGGCACGATCGCGTAATAATGCCCTTTCCTTGCATATCTGCGGCTAGCCAATAACCGATTTCAACTTTCTTGGTATCGTGATTAATGGTATTAAAGCCCATATTGCCGACAATTGAACCTTTATATTCAATCGCACAGTTCATTGACTTATTATCAGCATAATTATGAAGAGAATGTTGAATAAAGGCGTTAAATTCAGCTTCGGTTTTACAAAAGTAAGGCCATGATAACCATTGAGACAAATAGTCATGGTTTTCTTGCGCTAACTCGACATACCGAGGTGCAAAAGACGGATGTAGTAAACATAATTTAATGTCCTTATCGACAGTTACTGTAAACATGCTCTCTTCCTTGAATATTTTTAACGACTGTAAAAAAATTAAAACCAGCTAAACACTTAGCTTTAACTCTCATATGTATACCATCGTTTACAATAAGAATGCTATAACTCACTATTTTTAAAAGCCAATATCATTAAAAACACCATATAATTCAGCAATTGTATTATCATCAAATAGACATATAATATTTTAAATTAATCACGTGCTTACATTTATAGGGACGATAATGACAGCTACTGCCTACCTTAACTCACTAAACGAACGTTACTTGTCTATTCACCGAGCAAAAGAAGATTTCTTTTGGGATACCTACATGGGTATAAGTGATGATCATGATGGCTCGACAAAAGCAGAAACCGCATGGAATGCTTTTTTAAGCGCCTCTTCTCAAATATCTGACGTAAAAACGCAAATCGAAATCGCTGAATCTCTTGAAGAATCAGATGAAAAAACACAAACCCTAATCGGACTGAAAGGATGGCTCGCGACTTTTCAAGCACATGCTCTAGAGTCTGAAGAGGCACAGCAACTTAAAGCTGAACTCATTCAATTTGAAGCTAATTTGTTTGCAAAAAAACAGCAGTACGTTATGACGTATATCGGTGAAGATGGTGAGAAGGCAGAAGGATCGCTGCCTGTACTATCATCGAATATTCGTACCAGTGCTAACGAACAAGTACGTCAATCGTCGCATCAAGCACTATTAGATTTAGAACAATGGTTACTACAGAACGGTTTTTTAGCGTTAGTAAAACTGCGTAACAAGTTCGCCAAATCATTAGGCTATAACAGCTTCTTTGATTACTCCATTGTTAAAACAGAACAGATGACAACCGCTGAATTATTTACGATTCTTGATGATTTCGAAACTAGAACAAAAGACAGTCATCAAAATAGCTTAAACAACTTAATCGACTCTCTTGGTCCGCAATCGGTACAAGGGCATAACTTTGTATACTCGTTTTCGGGCGATGCTATGCGAGATTTAGACCCATTCGTTCCATTTTCTCAGTCGTTACGTCGTTGGGTTGAATCGTTTGGTCGTTTAAACATTGACTACTCTGGCGCTGAATTAACGCTCGATCTATTGGATCGTAAAGGTAAGTATCAAAACGGATTCTGCCATGGCCCTGTACCTTCGTTCTACGACCAAGGTAATTGGGTATCGGCAAAAGTGAACTTCACCAGTAATGCGAAACCCGATCAAATAGGCAGTGGCTATGACGGTATCAATACCTTATTCCATGAAGGCGGGCACGCTGCGCATTTTTCGAATGTAAAAATGAATGCGCCATGTTTTGCCCAAGAATTCGCGCCTACTTCTATGGCTTATGCCGAAACACAATCCATGTTTTGTGACAGCTTGCTAGGCGATGCTGATTGGTTAAAACAATATGCGTTAGACGCAGAAGGAAATGCCGTACCCGATAAGGTAATTAAAGCAATTATAGATAGCAAACAACCGTTTATGGCTTACGGTGAAAGAAGTATCTTGGTTGTTCCCTATTTTGAACGTGCATTATACCAACTCAGTGATGAAGAGCTAAATGCTGAAACGGTAACGAAACTAGCAAGAGAAATGGAAAAGAAAATTCTAGGCCTGGATGCTAGCCCACGCCCGTTAATGGCCATTCCGCACCTTTTATCAGACGAAGCCTCATGTGCTTACCAAGGTTACTTACTGGCTCATATGGCTGTCTATCAAACAAGAGCCTACCTAACAGAGGAACTTGGGTACTTAACAGATAACCCCGAGATTGGACCGCTATTAGCGAAGTACTACTGGAATGGCGGCAACAGCGTTAATCATAACGGCACCATCGTCAACTTGACTGGCGAAGGCTTTAACGCTAAATACTTAGCTGATGAGTGTAACTTATCATCTGCGCAAGCATGGGAAATAGAGCAGAAGAAAATATCAGCACTTGAGTCGAGAACTCGAGCTGAGGTTGCTTCTTTGAATGCCACCATCAATATCATTGATGGTGCCAACAAATTAGCTAACAATGCCCAGTCTGATAACGACATGTGCAATGAGTTCGAGCAATTCATTGTATCAACGTATGGTCGCTAGATAACCGCCAACTTCTTTATCGTAATTAGAAATCGTAAGAACAGTAACTAAAAACAATAAATAAAAACAGCGACTCTAGATTCTAGGGTCGCTGTTTTTTTTGTGTGTCTATAAAACTGGGAATAATAAGGTAATACGCAAGCCACCCTTCAATCGATTATCTGCTTCTACCTGCCCTTTCATTAAGGCCATCGATTCTTTTACAATCGCCAACCCTAAACCATAGCCACCAGATTGCTTGTCACGGGCTTCTTCCAAGCGCGTGAACGGGTCAAAAATGCGCTTTAAATGCTGAGGGTCAATACCTTTACCATCGTCTGCAATAATCACTTGGACATATTGCCCTTCATGCTCTTGCGGTAATTGAACGGTGATCGTGATTGTTGCTAGCTCTCCGGCATACTTGCTGGCATTAACGAGTAAATTTTTAATGACACGTAATAACAAACGACTATCAGCAAGCACCAAAGGGGTTTCATTATCAAAATACCCCGTTAAGCGTTGCTTCGGTTTCAAACACATCTGACTTTCTAACACTTGCGCTTGGCAAAAGATCTCAAGCTGTAATGGTTCTAAATTCGCAGAATAACTTGCATTCTCAATGCGACTAAATTCTAAAATTTCAGTCACTAAGTTATTCATTTCATCAGATTCATGCTCGAGCCGATCTAATAAATGCTGATTTTCTTCAGGCGTTCTTTTTCGGAGTAAATGTAAAGCCAAATTATGCCGCGCTAGCGGTGTACGCAATTCATGAGAAACATCTCTAATTAAACGTTTTTGCTGTTCTGCCAAGGTTTGAATACGAAATGTCATATGATCAAAATCATGAGCTAATTCTCGAAACTCTTTGACACCACGCCCCACTTCACTTGTTACTCGAACACTAAAATCCCCTTCAGATAAACGGCGACTGGCTTCTTGCAGCTTATTTAATGGTCGTTGTAGGTACCGAGCCAGTAATAATGAAAATACACATAGAATAAGAGCGGCAATAAAGATTTTAATTAAGCCAAAATACAATTTAAAATGTTGGGCTGGATGCTGATCAAGCGGAAACTGAATAACTAAACGATTACCATCGCGTAACGGTATTTCTATGATTGGACGGTTAACACGACTTTCCAATAATGAATCAATCTGTCTGATATACGCCAATTTAAATTCAAAATGCGGGTGCATATCTCGCCCACTCAATGACCTATTTTCTTTATTTAATACAAAAAGATAATAAGGTTGTCCTCGTTCCCAGTCTGCCAATTCATACATATCACCGTCAGCTATCATGATCTCGGCTTGGTTGGCGAGATCGAGCATCTGTTCTTGTATTTGTTCAGGTATGCGTAGCATTGCTTTGACTAACGCAATTTCTGCCACGTTTTGAATTCCAAGAATTAATAATAAAATAATGGCGAAATAGGAAAACAGTCTTACTGCTAATCCACAGCGATCATTAATAGCGCGTAAGGGAGAAAAGGCATTAGAAAAAATTGAATTCATTAAGTTTCACGTTATCGATTAGCGTAACACCTTACGCAATATTAACACTTTCGTAAAAGCTATAGCCTTTACCACGTACCGTTTTAATGTGTTGCTTTGACAAGCCTGACTGCAGCATTTTTCGTCTAATATTGCTGATATGCATATCAAGGTTACGATCAAATGGGCAAAGATCTTTTTTCAACACTTCTTTTTGCAATTCAGCTTTAGACACCACAATACCGTCATGCTTAATAAGGTATTCAAGCAGCTCAGATTCGGTGCCCGTTAACGGCAATCTTGAAAACTGTATCGACAAATCAGCCGTGCAGTTATTCAGCCCCTGACGCTGACGTTCAAGCCCGACTCTACGTAGTATCGACGTGATTCTTGCCAATAATTCAGGTACACGGAAAGGTTTCGCGACATATTGATCAGCGCCAGCTTGTAAGCCATCTAACATAGACGCTTCATCACCCAATGCGGTTAACATCAGAATAGGTGTGGCAAAACGTTGGCAAATACGGCGTGCGACTTGTAAGCCATCAATATTCGGTAGCATCACATCCAGTAATACTAAATCAACAGAGTGTGCTTGCATGTACGTCAGGGCACTTTCACCATCGTGAATATAATGGACATCGTAACCTTCTTCACTCAGCACTTCGGTTAATAATTCGCACAGCATTACATCGTCATCAACAACCAGAATATTTGACACAGCACTTACTCTTAATAAAAACGATTCGTATTCTAGTTAATAAAGTCAGATCAATCAATAATAACAATGCTTTTTCTAAGTCACTCTATTTAGATAGGAAGATAGTCAACAAAAACCAATGCATTCAACCGATAAGAATCACATTAAAATATTGACGATTAAGATCACTTAACCTTTCATCTCACGGATTTGACTAAGATACCGAATCCAACTTGTTGACGCAGCAGAAGACGTTATATTATTCGCTAGCTTGGCATGAATGATGGCACGGTCAAAGTCCTCTAGCTTGTAATAGGCGCGTACTTTTGCAAGCTCAACATCCGCCTTTTTAGCTTTACGTTTCACACGATCTAATTCTGTTAACGCCTTACGATAATGCCCTTCTTGCAACAATAACTGAGCCAACTCCCAGCGGTACCTATTATCCAACGCGGCCGCTTTAGCCCAAGTGGAAATCGCTTTATTCCACTCTTTAGCCATTTGCCAATACATCGCTTGATCAGAGAGTAATTTAGCATCGGTATCAACTCCATCCAATTCACTGAATAAGATGGCGGCGCGTTCTGGAATACCACGTTGCGCATAAAGTTGAGCGAGTGTTTTTAAATCTTGCTGGCGAAGCTCGACACCTTGATGCTTAGCTAATGCTAAAGTATCCAGTGCATCATTCGAGCGTCCAATTCGAATTTGAATGCCCGCTAATTGCTGCCACCATACGGTTTTATTTGGCTCTAAACCAATTAAGCCGTTCAGTGTGATAATCGCACCTTTCCAGTGTTTAAGTTGAAGTTGAGCACCCAATTTAATGGTTAACGGTTGTATATCCACTTTTTTATTGAATCTATCGAACTGCTTTAAGGCAGCAAGTACCCTGCTCCACTCTTCAATTTGATAGTGCGATTGTGCTATACGCAGCCACAATTCATCCGCTTTCTGATTATCAGGTATACTTTTCGATAACGTATAATAATGAGGAAGTGCCACTGTAAACTGCTGTTCTGACAATAGAATATCAGCCAGCATTCGCTGAGTTACCCAAGCTTGTTCATCATTCAATAAACCACTGTCGACAGCATAAGACAGATTAGCAATAGCATTTTTTGTATTGCCTTTTTGCCAATAGAAAATCCCCAGCATACGCTTAACAAATGCTTTGTCATACGCCCTAGAAGGGTTGAGATCAGCCAATAACGTGATGGCTTCATTTAATTTTTCGTCTTGCTGCAAATTATGAGCCCGCTGTACTTTGCCAGCAGTAAATTGAGAGAGCTCTTTCGCTTGAACGCTCATCGAGATACAAAGCATTAAGGTGCAGGCAATAACGACGTTTTTTAAATTCATCATTTATTTAACTTAAATTCAAGGCGAACAGTTTGACCCTGCTGAGAAATGGCTTTTCCATCAACAATTTTAGCCTGATATTTCCATTTACGCAGTGCTCGAATCGCTTCTCTTTCGAATAAGCGACGTGGCTTAGCATCTAGTATTTCAACATCGGTTGGACGACCTTGCGCATCAATAGTAAACGACAACACAACAAAACCTTCAGCGCCTTGCTTCATTGCACGCGTAGGATATTTAGGCTCTACACGGTATAGCGGCATGGCTTGTTGGTTCGCACCAAAATCTGAAAATTGAGGCACACTAATAGCAAGCCCAGTAATTGCCGTATCCAAACCTAAGGTCGGTATTGATGGTGCAGAAGTGGCAGTAACGGCTGATTGGGAACTTCTTGGTATAGCCTCTGGTGGCGGCTCTGGAGTATCCGGTTTTTCTGGTACGGTTCGCTGACGGCGTTGTGCGTCACGTTCTTGTTCAACCATGACGATATCGAACGCTAAAACATCAGATTTCTCTGGCGCTCTTTTATGCCCATTGTCTACCATCCACGCCATAAAGGTGAATAAAGCCAATGCCACAGCGGCAGATACAGGTAATGCGACCAATAGCCGAATAAACGATGATCGAAAAATAGAACGAGCAGGTACGGTGACGCCTGAATTCAACAGCATTAGCGCTTCTCCGCTGCCAACGCAATATTATTAACCCCAGCGCCTTTCGCTGCATCCATCACTTTTACAACGGTACCGTTATAAGCATGTTCGTCAGCTTGAATAACTAATGTTGCTTCAGGTTGTTCAAGTAATAGGTGTTCAAGTATTGCTTGCACACGCTCTACATCAACCACGCGCTTATCAATGTAAATATCATTCGCAGATGTGATAGCGACAAAGATACCTGCATCTTTTTGACTAACAATATTGCTCGCCTGTGGTCGATTAACCTCAACACCAGACTCTCGAACAAATGAACTGGTAACAATAAAGAAAATTAACATGATAAAAACAATGTCTAACATAGATGTCATGTCAATTTGTGCTTCTTCACGAGCAGAAGACGGACGACTCAGCCTCATCACTGGCTCCTTAATAGTTTTTCTAATTTCAATTCACGCAGATGACATGCTTTAGACAAACGTGCGTGAACAAACATACCCGCGAGTGCCGCTACCATGCCTGCCATGGTCGGCAACGTTGCGAGTGAAATACCCGAAGCCATTAACCTTGGCTGGCTACTGCCTTGAGTTGCCATCACATCGAAGACAGAAATCATCCCCGTTACCGTGCCAAGTAGCCCTAACATTGGACAAATAGATACCAATACTTTAATCAAATTTAAGTTTTGATTTAAGGCAGTACGCGCTTCATTTAACCAACCGTCGCGTACAGCATGGGCATACCATGATGTCTGATCATCACGATCATGCCATTTTTCGAGCCAAGCTCTTCTCTGGTGTGGATATTGGAAGAACAGATAAATAATCCGCTCTACAACCAATATCCAGCAAAGCATTACTACAGCAGCCAACCACCATAGTATTTGGCCGCCTTGGTTCATAAATTGCGATAATGAGAACCACCAGGCTTGTAAAAGGCTGAATTCCATTATGCTGTTGTTCCTACTTTTTCAGCCTGTTCAGCAACAAGACTAATACCTTGCTTCTCTAAAATATTTCGAATGATATCTGCTTGTGTACTCAATATATTATGCGCAAGCAACAGTGGCATTGCAGCAACTAGGCCTAACACTGTTGTAATTAGCGCCATAGAGATACCACCAGCCATAACCTTAGGGTCACCATTACCAAACTGTGTGATTACTTGAAAAGTTTCAATCATGCCTGTTACCGTGCCTAATAAGCCTAGCATTGGGGCTAAAGCAGCAAGTAGCTTCAACATGGACAACCCTTTTTCAAGGTGTTGTTGCTCATCGACAATGGTTTCAAGCAAGCGTAATTCCAATGCCTCAACACTTCGTCCTTGTTCGGTATAACGCTCTTTATTATCATAAAATACGCTAAGAACACGACCCAGTGGGTTATTACCAGGCACTTGAGGTTGCTTTAACTGCCCTTTAATTTGCTGGCGAATAATGAATAGCTTAGTGCCTCTAAAGAGCGCAATAATGCCGCCTATCGCGAGTAAGCCTAAAATAACCTGACCAACCACACCGCCGTTCTCTAACCGTTCTTTTAATGATGGGGTATTCGCCAATTGTTCCAGCATAATACCGCGTGATGGATCAACAATTAAAGGCAGTATTCCAGCCTGATTGATCGTTGATAAATCGGCTAAAACAGGCCCTTTCTGAGGCTGCTTTAAATACGGTTTAGCAACGTGGCGTTCATTGCTCCATTGCACATAGCCTTGTTCGCCCACTAAGCCAAAGCTACCAATACGGAAGGCATCAATATTTGCTTTGTACCCTTCCCCATTGATATAAGGCAAAGAAATAGGGGCAATCTCGCCACTTGCCGTTATCTGCTCTACCATTCCTTGCCACAAACCTGTTAACTGCAGCATAGAAGGCAATGCTTTTGCCTCTACAATTTCATTAACAACAGAAGCATATTTGGCACTATCAACACTGGTTACCGACGTCTCAATTTCAGTATTAAGATCTTTTGCAGACTGACGCACAACGCCAAATAACTCGCCCAAACTACCCGTATCTAAACGTAGTTGTTCTTCAAGGGTCGATAATTCTGCTTCGTTTTTACTGAATGTATCACTCAGTTTTTCAGTTTCACTTTGTAATTTCTCGCGCATAGCCAACAGAGAATCACGTTGCGCAAGAATAGATTGCTCTGTTTGTTTAAACCCCGCTTCACGTTGAACATTATGAGCACGTTGTTCTTTTTGTTCTTGTTTAGTTTTTGATACAAGTGATTCAGCTGAAACCGGTGATTCAGCTAACACAACAAATGGCATACTAAGTAGACAAACAGCCGTAACTAACGTTTTGAATTTCATATTACTGCTGCTCCACGTTAGTTAATGCAATGACGTTTGAAGTAGTGAGTTGTGTATCAGCTGCTAACTGAGCTGATACAGGTAAAGTGATCAAGCTTGGAGCAACCTGTTTATGTGCAATAGAGAATGCTTTATCAATATTTGAGCTTTGGTTACTGTCGATAGATTGCCAACCATTATCGATATCGTTCCATGCCCAATAACGCGTAGCATCTAAGCTTCTTGCGACTAAAGAGATCCGTCCTAAATACAACAAATCAACTTCAATGCTCGTGTCTGCATCTACTGTAATTTGACCTTGGTACACACCTAGTTTCGTGCCGTAATCCATTTCAATTTGATAGGCTTCAAGAATACGACGGTATTTTTCAGCATCACTGATATCGGCTTGCGACATCATAACGTCTAATTTGTTAAGTCGAGCCAAGCGTTGTTCATGGCGAATGGGCTTATCATCGATAATAATTTGCTTTAATCCATCAAGCATTTTATACATCAGCGGTACTACACCCTGTCGTGTTTCTTTTATACCTTGAATTTGCTGATTAATACTGGTCACTTCTTCATTTTGATTAACCACGAGACGAGATAAATGATCGCGATAAACCGTTAAATTTTTCACTTCTTCTTCAAGTTGCTCAATCTCTGCTTTCATGGTTAATGCCGCTTCTGCGCTTTGATCAACTTTTGTCTGGCTCTTAGTAGAAGCAGTATTGGTGTTACTTTCGATTGCACGAGCGGCATCAATATTGGCAGTTGCACTGTTTGCCATGCAGAGCATCAAAATGACCAAGCTAGGTTTTATTGCTTTCATATTGCTCATCAATAGTATTTAGGTGTAGTCAAAATTAAAAATACGCCTAGCAGCCTAGGAGTAAGATGCATCACTCTAATTGAAAATGAATCTCATTTAAAGAGGTTTTATCTGTAAATATAAGATTGAAAACACGGTGACTTCCTACCTAGACACATTAAATGTATAAAGTAAGCCATTTTAAGGCGAAACACCCACCAAGTATCCATGAAATTACTGTTGTTTTTTTGAAGTTCGATGAATTACTTGAAGATCGATGTATAATGCGTGCGATTTTATTCATAACGCGGTATTAGAAGTGACCCAACTAACTTTAGAAGCAATTCGCGAGCAATTAACCGAATTGAATTTCAATGCTGAAAACATCCGAATGATAACTGTTGAAGCGATGGATGATGCGCTTCTAGAAAGCTGCACCACAAAAGAAGACGAAAGTTTTTATAATAGCTACATGAACGTTATTTACCAAAAAGGTGAACGTTACGTTTTGGGCTATCGCTGCAATGAAGAAAAAATCATTGATCAGGCGATCATTAAAATTGGTGATAAGTACTTTGACCCAACAGAACAATCTAAGGGCGACTTCAAGCCTTATCAGTTTGCATTTTTAACTGAATTCAAAGTGTTCGACATGATGAAAAATGCTAAATCAAATAAAGATTTCCCACCTGATGTGGATTTTTTGTTTACTAGAGCTAAGCACTACAAAAACATCATCAATAAAGCAAAGTAACAAGTAACACACCACGTAAAAAGCATTTTAAAAAAGAGGGGCATCTATGCCCAAGTTACCTCAGGATGCTCGTTTCAGCGAAAATTTGTTGGGCTCTAGGCAAGGCGCTTATTTATAGACCTAGTCATTCTACGTTGAAAATAAGTAACACCGCATAGAGCCCAACAAAACTCGCCCTTCGGGAGTGATTCAGCGTATCTACTTCTGTGTCAAATGTATTTGAAAGGGAAAGCCATTCCTACACACATTTTCCTTGAATTAAACACGCTGAGATCACTCTGAATCCTGCATCTTGAGGTAGCTTGGGTATATAATTAACCGTAGATGCCCCTCTTTTTGTTTATTTAGTTACTTCTTTTACATAACGGATTACTACTTTGTAACCGTAATAAGTGCATTTGCTAAGTAATCTAATTGCTGTTCTTGCAAGCCTGCAATATTGATTCGACCATCACCGACCGCATAAATGCCATATTCAGCACGAAGACGCTCGATCTGTTCTGGGCTCAGCCCCGTTACAGAGAACATACCTTTATGCTGCTCGATGAAATTAAATGCATCTGAACCTTGTGCTCGCACAGCTTTGGTTAAACCAGAACGTAAGCTAAGCAAACGTTTATGCATTTGATCAAGCTCTTGCTTCCACGTTGCAGTTAATGCATCGTCTGTCAAAATAGTCGCGACTAATGCAGCACCGTGATCAGGCGGCATGGTGTAAGAAGCTCGTGCGAGTTGTAGAATCCGACCTTTTGCTTTTTGTGCTTCTTGCAAAGAATCACTGATAACAATGGCAGCACCAGTACGCTCTCGGTACAGACCAAAGTTTTTTGAACATGATGCCGCTACAATCATTTCTTCAACGTTGTCAGCCATGTACTTTAGACCAAGACCATCTTGTTCTAAACCATCACCAAAGCCTAAATAAGCAATATCGACAAACGGTAAGAAACCATTCTTATTGGCTAACGCAGTAACAGCTTGCCAATCAGAAAATGAAATGCCGGCACCCGTTGGGTTATGGCAACACCCATGAAGTAATACAACATCTTTAGGGCCCGCTTTTGCTAATTCAGCCAACATTGCATCGCTATTTACTTGCTTCGTTGCATGGTCAAAATACGGGTAGTATTTAACGGTTAAGCCAGCCGCTTCCATTACGGGCCTATGGTTAACATAGCTTGGGTTTGTTAACCACACAGTAGTATCTGGCTGCGCGAGGTGCATCAAATCAGCCAACATACGCAGTGCACCACTCGCCCCTGGTGTTTGTACAGCAGCTGCACGACTATGAGCAGATGTACCACTAAGCAGCAAATCCATCATCGATTGATTGAAGACTTCACTTCCAGCAAGACCAACGTAAGATTTAGTTGTTTGTGTTGCAAGTACTTGCTGTTGCGCCTGCTGAACAGCTTGCATAATTGGCGTTTCACCTTGGCTATTTTTATATACGCCAATGCCTAAATCCATTTTATCTTCACGATCATCTGCACGGTAGGCAATAGAAAGCGACAAGATTGGGTCAAGTTGTGCTTGTGTAAGCTGCTTAAACATAGAAGAAATTCCATTTTTACTGTTGATAACATCAAATTATCATTTAGCTTACAAAACGTCACGATGAAATCGCGATATTTATTCAGCATTATTCACACCACACGTAAAGATTCACAAACCTTATTGTAAATAAACACTGATCAAGATTAACATTTTAGAAACTTAACTTGCATGTACGGTTGAAAAGCCTAGATTTATATAAGAAAAGAGATTTTATTTCCCACTCAGTACCCCATTTCGGCACCAAGCCGATGTACGGAGGAATTATGAAAAACAGCGTTGATGTCCGTACCCTATTAAGTGTTTATGAAAAAGTGAAAACCCAAGGTCAACATTTTGAAAATAGCTGCAAGCTAGAAGATATCACCTGTACTGAAAGCCCTGATGGTTACTGTGTAAACTTGGCAGACAACAACGTAAGTCTTGATATCAATTTTCACAATACATACCACTTTCATACGATGAATGAAGACCCAGAGTCTGTAATCAATCAAACAACCACCGAGTTTCACAATAACAATGAAGCGCAAGTACAAGAATTTATCCACAAATTAATGCAATTAGATAAACGATATTAAGTTAGCTTACCTTATCGCTAACAATGCCATCGACAATGCAAGCAGATTGTCGATGGTACACGTCTCGAACCGCTTATAAATCACCCAAACATTCGCGTATTTTTACTTTAACGCTCATTAAGCCATCAAACGCACTTTTTGACCTTTACAGCCACAACGTTGCACCGTATTATTCGCCGCGTTGGAGAGATGGCTGAGTGGTCGAAAGCACCGGTCTTGAAAACCGGCAAGGGTTTATAGCCCTTCTAGGGTTCAAATCCCTATCTCTCCGCCACATTTAGAGAAGGGCGCTGATTTATCAGCGCCCTTTTTGCATCTAGCGTTTGTGGTTAGAGTGATTTGTTCCAAATCCACTTTAAACAGACTGGAATACTTTAAAATGCATTCATCTAATCTTAGCATCCTTTATTTCTTCCAAAATGCTGGCATAATATCGCCACAATAAAACTATGGAAAAAGTCCCATGACAATCGAACAAGCCTTAAAGCAACGTAGTGACTCTAAATGTGAACTATGTGCATCTGACTCTAACTTGACGGTACATGCTGTTGCAGCATCACCTGATTCAAGTGCTGGTAACTGTGTATTGCTTTGTGAAACTTGCCATAGCCAGATTGAAAACCCAGAAACAGCTGATACAAACCACTGGCGTTGCCTAAACGACAGCATGTGGAGCCAAGTGCCAGCTGTTCAAGTAGTGGCTTACCGCCACCTAACTCGTCTTGCAGATAAAACCGACTGGGCACAAGACCTAGTTGAAATGATGTACATGGAAGACGATGTTAAAGAATGGGCCGATAAAGGCCTTGTTGATGACAACGCTGAAAAACCACGCGATGTTAACGGTGTTGAATTAAAGAAAGGTGATGACGTTACTATCATCAAAGACCTTCCAATCAAAGGTTCTAACAACGTAATCAAGCAAGGTACTGTTGTTCGTGGTATTAGCTTAAGCGACGATCCTAAGCTAGTTTCAGGTAAAGCAAGCGGTCAGTCTATGTACATCATTGCTGAGTACTGCCGTAAGAAATAAGTTATTTTGCACCTTTGCAAAGTAATCTGATTGCTTGTTTCAAGCATGAAAAAGCCCCAATCATCGCCGGAGATTCTCCGATAATGATTGGGGCTTTTTGTTTTATTGCTGGTAATTGATGATTATCTCAGCCTATAATCGAACCAAATTTATTGCAGCAGAATATTTTTACTTCTGTTGTGAGCTTGTTAGTCGGGGAGCCTTAGGCTGAGACCACTTTTGTGGGACCCGTTGAACCTGATCCAATTAACATTGGCGGAGGGAACTAATAGTAATGCCCTTCTCTTTTGCCAATAAACATACTTGGCATCGCTTTCAAGGCAGCTGTTAACCCTTCGCGTATCATTTAGGGATTAACACATGACGTCTTTATCAAAAACACCGATTACTCTTACTATTGCAGGTTCAGACAGTGGCGGCGGCGCAGGTATTCAAGCCGACATCAAAGCAATTTCTGCAACAGGTGGTTATGCTTGCTCCGCAATTACTGCGTTAACTGCACAAAATACACTGGGCGTTTCTGGCATATTTTCGATTCCACCAGCGTTTGTTGAACAGCAACTTGATGCTGTATTTAGCGATTTAGACATTAAAGCCGTAAAAATCGGTATGTTAAGCGACACTATTATTATTAAAGCCGTTGCTAACAAACTGCATCAATATCAGCCTCAACATCTTGTTATCGATCCTGTTATGGTTGCTACCAGTGGCGATCTATTATTGCAACAAGATGCCATTGCGACGCTTAAAGATGTGCTGTTACCCCTCGCCGATATTATTACTCCTAATCTTCCAGAAGCCGCTGCACTCTTGGGCTGTAAAGCACCTACAAGTGAAGTAGAAATGGATGCGATGATTGAAGGTTTACGCACGCTTGGTGCTAAGTCAGTACTGCTAAAAGGCGGGCATCTTGAACAAGATGAAAACAGTACCGATATTCTGATCACAGCTGATGATGTTTATCGCTTTAGCACAAAACGTATTATCACCCGTAATACACACGGTACAGGTTGTACTCTTTCTGCTGCTATCGCCTCTTTCTTAGCACAAGGCTACCCACTCGTCGAAGCTGTTACTCACGCCAAGGGTTATATTTCCCACGCTATTTTTCATGCTGACGAATTAGAAATAGGTTCAGGGCATGGTCCTGTTCATCATTTCTTTGCGGGTCATTTTAACCCTGAAGCGTAATTCAACAGATCAATGTGAGAACAACCATGACGACAGATACCATGATGAAATCAGGTGTTGGGGTTAATTTAGCGAATTGCAAATTACGTTACCTCAATAGCCCAACAACATTATTTGAAAACTTGAATATACAACTCCCTACTGGGCAATGGACTTGTATTCTAGGTCGAAGTGGTTGTGGAAAAACGTCACTATTACGCTTACTTGCAGGGTTGATAGATGATGAAGTGCAGTGGCAAGGCCAATTAACAACCAATAATGACCAGCAATTATCTAGTCAGGTTGCCTATATGGCACAGCAAGATTTACTGTTTCCTTGGTTGAATGTACTGGATAACGTGTGTTTCAGTATCAAGATCAGTAAAGGGAAACCAAATACTAATGACAAGCGCCGTGCTTTAGAGCTGCTTGAACATGTTGGGCTCAGTGATTATGTAAATGCTTTTCCTGACAGCTTATCAGGTGGTATGCGCCAGCGAGTTGCACTGGCGCGTACACTGATGCAAGACAAACCAGTTGTTTTAATGGATGAACCTTTCTCGGCATTAGATGCCGTGACAAGGCATAAACTTCAAAACCTCGCTGCACAGCTTCTGAAAAACAAAACGGTTTTACTCATCACTCATGATCCTCAGGAAGCGCTACGCCTAGGGCACCAGATTTTACTAATGACCAGCGCACCTGCCGTTATGCAGCATCTACCCGTACCATCGGCAAGTACTCCTCGTCAATTTGATGCCGAGCTTGCAGGGTTACAGCAAAATATTATCGAACGATTGGAGCGAGATTATGTCTGATCTACAAAGTACCCACCCTCAACTTGCAGCTCAGTCAGTTTTACAAAAAAGCGCCCTTAGTCAGGCGACGTCATACCCGATTATTCGGTTACTTATTAGCGCCACCATTATTATTGGGCTATGGCAAAGTGTGGTTATGATATTTGAACTCCCCTCCTTTATTTTGCCGGGGCCGTTTGCTGTTTTTAACAAACTGATTCAACGTTACGATGTACTGCTTAGCCATGCTTGGGTAACAGCATCTGAAGTCATATTAGGTTTGTTATTAGGGCTATCCATGGGCTTATTCTTTGCCCTACAAATGTTGTTATTTAACCCGTTACGCCGTTGGTTATTACCGATTTTAATTGCGAGCCAAGCCATTCCTGTTTTTGCTATCGCGCCCATTCTAATGCTATGGCTTGGCTATGGTATTGCTTCAAAAATTGTTATGGCTGCACTGATCATCTTCTTCCCTGTAACAACATGTTGTTATGACGGACTAAGACACACACCTACCGGCTATTTAGACTTAGCAAAAACCATGGGAGCCTCTAAATGGCAATTACTTCGCCATGTGCGCCTTCCTGCTGCTCTACCCGCTTTAGCTTCTGGTATTAGGATTGCAGTTGTTGTCGCGCCTATCGGGGCAGTTGTCGGTGAATGGGTAGGTTCTAGTGAAGGGCTTGGTTATCTGATGCTGCAAGCAAATGCTCGTATGATGATTGATGAGATGTTTGCTGCGCTACTCATTTTGGCAACATTTTCTATCACTCTTTATTTTACAGCCGATCTATTACTTAAACGTGCAATACCGTGGCAATCAAAGCAGTAATTCTTGCCCGTTGAAAACAATAAAAAGCACCACTTACTTATTTAGATTGATATTACTTATTATAAAAATACAAAAAGGACGTTAAACATGAAAAAAACGCTATCTAAAAGCTTGCTTGCACTTGCACTTTCAGCCACTACTTTCAGTGCTGCCGCTAAAGATTTGACGTTAATGCTCGATTGGTTTGTAAACCCAAATCATGGACCGATCATTATTGCTCAAGAAAAAGGACTGTTTAAAGAGCAAGGGCTAAATATTGAGATTCAAGAGCCTGCCGATCCAAGCATGCCAGCCAAGCTTGTGGCTGCAAATAAAGTTGATTTGGCTGTTTCTTACCAAACAAGCCTGACTATTGATGTTGCCGCTGGTTTACCGCTTATCCGTTCTGCAACGTTAATTGCCGCACCACTAAATACCTTAATGGTTCTTGATAATAATAAGATCAATTCGCTCGCAGACCTTAAGGGTAAAAAGATAGGTATTGCCATTGCGGGCAATGAAGAAGCAACAATCGGCACAATGCTAAACACTGCGGGTGTTGAGTACAAAGATGTTCAGATTATTAATGTCGGTTGGGCGCTTTCTTCTTCGTTAGCATCAGGAAAAGTGGATGCTATTTGGGGTGGTTTGCGTAACTTCGAAAGTAATCAACTTGAGCTTGAAGGCTATAAATCAAAAGCATTCTTTCCAGAAGAACACGGTGTACCTTCGTACGATGAGCTCATTGTTGTCGCCAATAAAAATAACTACGACAAAGCAACAATCAAGAAATTCAATAAAGCGGTTGAACTGGCGACTCAGTACATCATTAACCACCCAGATCAAGCATGGAAAGAGTTCGTTGCTTACAACCCAGACACACTCAATAACGAATTAAACCGCCGTGCATGGCGTGATACTCTGCCCCGCTTTGCGCTTCGTCCATCAGCGGTTGATCTAGAACGTTATGACAACTTCGCAAATTTCATGTACCAACACAAAATCATCGCTAAAGCACCGAAAGCGATTGATTACGTACCAACACTATAAGCTGTTTGTTATTCTCATTTGATAAAAGGTACAACACAATGAACCACTTGGATCTTATTCAAGCTTGCCAGCAAGAATATACAGAATACACCGAGCACGCATTTGTTATGCAGCTTGCTAATGGTCAATTAAACCAAGCCGCTTATTTGCATTATTTAAAGCAAGACTTCCTATTTTTAAAGCACTATGCCCGTGCTTATGCTTTGGCTATTTATAAAGCGCAAACCCTTGAAGAAATGCGTGCACCGCTACCAAGCTTACAAGCATTAATTGAAAATGAAACCTGTCATCATGTTACCTATTGCGCACAATGGGGGCTCACTGAAAGTGATATGGAAGCAGAACCAGAAGCTTTTGGTACTGTTGCTTATACACGTTATGTTTTAGATACAGGTATGGCTGGTGATCTAACTGATTTATATGTTGCCCTTGCACCTTGTGCTATCGGTTATGCTGATATTGGCAAAGCATTAATAAGCCATCCTGAAACCATCGTTGAGGGTAACCCTTACCATAGCTGGATTGAGCTATACAGCGGTGATGAATTCCAGACGGGTGCCCGTGCAGGTATGGATCGCCTTGATACCATGATGGCTAATATCGATTTAAATAGCCCTCGAGGCCAACGTCTTTGCGAGATATTCAAAACTGCGACGCGTATGGAAATCGCCTTCTGGCAACAAGGCCTAGATGCCGCTAAAGCGTAAATAGACCCTCGTTAATACAATACGTTAGAGTTTAAAAGCAACTTAAGTGCTCGGTTTATGATTACATAGATCGAGCACTTTTATCTTTCAACATTTATTAAGTAAGTAATACGTAATGCATCTAACATTGCGATTAATACAACCATTGCATCATCAATAAAATTGTATTGGCGCGCTTTACCCAACACACGAATACCTTGCATTTGTAGCACTAAAAATCGACTCATTTGCTCAGTATTCACGTTATTACCGATTATACCATCCTGCTTTGCATTCTTTAATGCTTGACCCAATGCGGTATCTAACTCGGTATAAAGCATTGTGCCCGTATTAAGTACTTCATCATCACTATGTGCACGCTCTAGAATCGCATTTTGCATAAAGCAGCCACACTGTTGATCTCTTTGCAATAAAGCAAAACGCTGAAGGTATGCTTTAATCGCTTCTAACCCTGCATCACCCTTCCCTAATTCCGTTAAAGACGGAAAAGAAATCTGAGTTAAATAGTAATCAAGGCATTCGTGGTACAAGGTTTCTTTATCGACATAGGCGTTATACAAACTGAAGCGATTAATGCCCAGATGATCCACCAGATCAGCAATCGAGGTATCTGCATAGCCTTTATGCCAAAATAGTTCCATTGCGGCGATGAGTTTTTCTTCACGATCAAAATTTTTGGTTCTCGCCATTTCAGCCCCTCGTGCATCACGTTACGTTTTCGATTGATCTTTTTCTTGACTGATCGTTCTGTTATTGCGTAAATTATAATCTAACCGATCGTTCTGATAAAGGCTTAGCATGAAAATTTATGAATTAGCACCCGCTCCAAGCGCTCGCAGAGTCAGTATTTACCTTGCAGAAATGGGGATTGATGTTGAACGTGTCAATATTGATATTCGTGGTGGAGAAAACCTGAGTGAAGCCTTTCAGGCGATCAGCTTAAACGGAAGAGTCCCTGTTTTAGAATTGGATGATGGCACTACAATCTGTGAATCTATCGCGATTTGTCGTTACTTTGATTCAGTCACTCAATCAGAAACATCACTCTTTGGTGATACACCAATAGAGCAAGCAAAAATTGAAATGTGGCAACGTATGGTCGAATTTCAAGGGCTTTACGCTGCGTTCCAAGCATTCCGTAATATCACTGGCATCTATGAAGATCGTGAAACGTGCGTTACAAGCTGGGGGCATGAATCTCGTCAACGAGTTATCGATTTCTTACCAGTTTTAAATAAACAACTCGCTGCGTCAGCATACATCGCTGGTGATAAATTCTCGGTGGCAGATATTACTGCGTTTGTGATGTGTGGCTTCATTAAAAACTTAGAAATTGAAATTAACGACTCATTACCTAATCTGTTGAATTGGTTTGATCGTGTTAGCCAACGTGCATCCGTTCAAAGCTAAATAACAATAACAACGATAATGATACGAAGAAGGGATTAAGGTTATGATCGATCTATATACCGCTGCAACACCGAATGGCTTTAAGATTTCAATCGCACTTGAAGAAATGGAATTAGAATACCGTGTTCATCATTTGGATTTGATGTCTGCCGAGCAAAAGCTTCCTGATTTCCTAGCGATTAATCCTAATGGTCGTATTCCCGCGATTGTTGATCGTGATAATGATGATTTCGCCGTATTTGAATCAGGTGCGATCTTACTTTACCTTGCTGAAAAGTCAGGTAAATTTATTCCATCTGAACCAAAAAAACGTTCACAAGTGATCCAATGGCTGATGTTCCAAATGGGCGGTGTCGGACCAATGATGGGACAAGCGAATGTCTTTTATCGCTACTTTCAAGAAAAAATTCCAGCGGCAATTGAGCGTTATCAGAATGAAAGTCGTCGCTTATTTGAAGTCATGGATGCTCAGCTAGCAAATAATAAATACTTAGCAGGTGATGAATACTCAATTGCTGATATGTCTACATGGCCATGGGTAAGAACTTACGACTGGAGCGGCGTAAGCATTGAAGGTTTGCCTCATTTACAACGCTGGGTTGATGAGTTAGCCGAACGTCCTGCTTGTCAGAAAGGGATTGTAACGCCTCCACCTTCCGAGCTGAGCGATGAAGATCGCGCAAAAGAAATTCGTAAAATGGTAAGCCAATAGCGATATTTGTCATTTATATCCAAGCTATTTATACCAAAAAAATTAAATGAACATTAGCACCGAGAACGAGTTTATCGCCTCGGTGTTGGTGTTTCTTTAACGCAACGTTTAGCTTGCCACATCGACAAGGTGCTCATCAAACCCAAGTGCTACCAAACATTCAAACGCTTTCCATACATCTTGAGGAATATCTTGCGGAATAGAGTAACCATACTGCGGGTAATATTTTATCCGCTGTAAATCCCCTAACATTACGTTAATCACATCAGAATACGACAGGCCTTCATTTGGGTATTCATCAAATGAAATATCAGGTGACGTTACAATAACTTCCTTTCCTGGCCATTGCCTCATGACCGTCGCAAAAGTTCGGCGCTCCATAAATGGCTTCTGCACTAAAATCATTTTATTGGGTGTCAGATCTTTTGATTCAAGTAACTCACGAGTGAATTGAACATTCTCCCCTGTGTTCGTTGATTGAGGTTCAATAAGAATATTTTCAAGTGGTACCCCCATATCTACCGCAATATGAGCAAAGTACTCCGCCTCAGAGCAACCAAATAAACCTTTCGTTAACTCACCTTCTCCGCCAGAAAATACAATGTATGGTGCATAGCCTGCCAAATAGAGCTTCGCCGCATGTTCTGCAACTCTTACATCATTGCTACACAAAACAAAAATACAGTCACTTTTTTCTAATGTTTGATTAAGAAGATGGTAATCCCAGATTTTCTTAGCAAGAACATGTACATGTTTTGGCATAAATGATTCCTTCTTAATTCAAAATAACGTGAAGACGCTTTACACAAACCAGCCTCACGACAAGTTCGTAAATAAAATAAGAACAACCAGATTGCATAAAGAATGTGAATTGACGATGACAGTAACAATTACTGTCATCGTTTAAACACACTTAATTTAGCAAGAAATTGAGTAAGATTCAGGGTTCAATACTTATATTTCGAAAATAGAAAAGTGCGAGGAAGTTTAGCGGTGCCACCATTCAGGGGTAATTGTAATACTTGTTTCACCAGAAGTTAACCAAGCTTGCTCACTTTCAATCGTTAGCTGAATCTGCATTGTACGAGCAAGAATCGATTCAAGCTGGCTGAGTGTTTCATCATCAATGTAAATAACAGAAATGTTATCAGACTGAGTTATTTTACTCTTGTTTTGCTGCCACCAAGCTGTTGCTGCATTATTGCCATAAGCAAAAATGATCACTTTTTTAGCACGATTTGATGCTTTACGGATGCGTTTTTCATCAGGAAGACCAAGGTCAATCCAAAGCTCAATTTCATCACTTAGACTTTTTGTCCAAAGATCAGGCTCATCTGTCGAACTCATCCCTTTCGTGAAGGTAAGGTTTTCATCTGCATTTAATGCCCATGCCAACAAACGCAACATTAAACGTCGATGCGTTTCTGATGGATGACAAGCAACAGTATGGGGCACATCTAAATAAACGTGACGATCCATATCTGCTACATTGATATGAGCTTTGTAAATAGTGGCTTTTTGTGCCATAGGAAGAACACCTAACAGGTATATTAATAAGTATAGTATCAGTATGGTTATACTACATTTTTTATCTATTTTTCAACGAGATAAACACCAATAAATCTCAAAAATACAGCTGCATTTTGAAAAATAAAAAGTACTAACCATTGATGGTTTGTATAGTTACCAACCAGATTTCGCCATTTGATTTGGTCACTCATTTAGATTGCTATAATTGTTGCATCGAACCTAAACGATTTAAAATAGGTAACTCAAAGAAAAGATTAAACCAAGCAGAGCAATTCTACGTTATTCCGCAAGTAATGTACGGAATTTTGTTATAAACGCAGTTTTAGGGGATAAGCATTTTTACATTCAAATACTGAATAATGATCGCTTCTTTCTTTATTTTAGGTAGCTGTTTAATACGATATTCAATTTGCATCGCTAATCGCTTATCACCCACTTCTTCATGCCATGCTAGAGTCAGCGGTCCCTTCCCTTTTAGGTACTTTGCCCCTTTTTTCCCAGATTGGTGCTCACTATAGCGCCGCTGAACATCTGTTGTGACACCACAGTACAGAGTATTAGATACCGTTCGAATCAAGTAAACCGACCAGATTGGTTGCTGCGTTTCTAAAGGGGCAAGTTTGCTATCAATGCTATCAATGCTATCAATGCTATCAATGCTATCAAGTGGCATTGCATCTTGGTTTTTCATAGTAATCTACACAATATAAAAAGCTCGGCATAAGCCGAGCCAAATAGTTGTTAGGGGGTGCCTTTTTGTTACGACGTAAGCGATTCTAATAATTCCTTCAATTCAGCTATTTCTAGCTTCATTGCTTTCATGTCTTCTTCTAGTTCTGCAAACCTTTCATTATTAGCACTGGCAAGCCCTGCAGGAGAGGCAGACTTAACTGCTGCTGCAAGTGCTTCAACATCGACTTCACCACTGAATAAATGCATATAACGGCAATCACGCTTACCTGATTCACGCGGTAATTTAACCATATAAGGACCTTTAGCATGTTCAGCTAAGCCATCTAACATTGCTTCAACTTCTTTTACGTCACTGAATGTACACAACCGATTTGTGCGTGTACGAATTTCGCCAGCACTTTGCGGTCCACGTAATAACATAACGCAAACAGCTGCAAATTCTTGAGAAGTGAACTTTAGAGAACCAAATTCAGTGTTACAAAAACGATGCTGAAACTTTGATACACGGCTACCAAAACTAGAAACATCATTGATTAAACGCTTTTCTTTTAGCAGCTCAACAGTATCAAGCACTGTTGCTTCATCTAACGCCATTACTGGTTCACGGTTACTTTTCTGATTACACGCTGTCGTGAGTGCATTCAGTGTCAATGGGTATTGATCTGGAGTGGTTACTTCTTTTTCAAGTAAACAACCAATCACACGCGCTTCATTTTGTGAAAAGTTAATATCCATGATCTTCCCTCACCCTATCATTATGATTATCTATAGCAGATTAGCATGAGATGCTATAACGACAAGGGTTGATAGGATCAAGTGATGGAAATTTAATCATTAGGTAAACAAATATCAGACTTACTTCAAAAGTTGCCATTTTGAGGCACTCTTCACAAACAAAAAAGCACAACCCGCGATGTTGTGCTCATACTTAACTCAGCTAACTTTCAAGTTCAGATAGAACCAGCGTCCAATTATGTAAACTCAGCCACAACAAAACGGTTACGCCCTTGCTCTTTGGCTTTATACAAGACTTTATCGACAATCTGATACATATTCTCAGCCGTTTCTAACCCTGTAGGTACCCAAGACACCATACCTTGGCTCACCGTTACAATATTCGAGGTCGCCGACTGAAAATGCGGTATCGCTAATCCATTAATACTAGATTTAAGCCTTTCGCACTCTTTCACAGCTCGAGTCTTATCACAATTACTCACTAAAATAACAAACTCTTCACCGCCATAACGTGCAGCTAATTCCCCAGCACGACTAAAGTTAGCCTTTAGCGCGCCAGACACTAACTGTAAACAACGATCGCCATCAAGGTGACCATAATAATCGTTGTAGTCTTTAAAGTGATCAACATCAATCATGATAATAGTAAGAGAAAGCTCATGACGACCATGCCAAGAAATAAACTCGGTCAGTTTTTGATCTAGAAAACGTCGATTAGCAATCTGAGTTAACCCATCTTCATTGACTTGCTGTGATAGCAGTTCATTCACTTCTTCTAACTTTACGGTTGCTTGTTTTAATTGATGACGCATAGCCGCAATACGTTGCATTGCTTTTAGTTTCGATGCCAATACAATTTTATTTACAGGCTTGACTAGATAATCATCTCCGCCCATATCAATGGCTTTTGCAATCATTTCGGGTTCATCGTGACCGCTTAAAAAGATGATTGGCACCCACTCAAGGTGGTCACTTCGAATTTTATGGGCAACTTCCATTCCACTCATATTAGGCATACTGATATCCAACAATAATAAGTCAGGATCGAAAAGAGGATATCGCTCAATGGCTTCATGCCCAGAGCTAACCGCTTCAACGATATGACCTAATCGCTGCAATCTCATTGCAAGTTGCATGCGTTCTAAATGAACGTCATCAACCAGTAAGATACGCATTGCTTCCATGAAAGTATCCTATTGATATGAATATACTTGTATTTATCATAATTTATAGCACACATGCTGTCTATAAACAGAGTAATGCCAACCTAACCTTGCAAAAAACGTGCATTTTCTACTATAAATTATCTAACGTGATCTAGATTACATTTTTAAATCTACGAGATTTTATCTCTGAAATTACATGATATGTTGACATTTGATGTTAGAAATATAGGATTCCCCTCCTTAAATCATAAATGCTGTAGGAAATGGCTATGTCTGAGATTGAAACAAAAGACGAGCAACTCGTTAATGAACCAACATTGACTCTTGATGAATGTTCACCAGAATTACGTCAAGTCGTTGCATTCGAAGAAGTACCTGAAGAACTGATGGATATGCTAATCAGTGTTTATATGGTATCCGAGCCTACTTCCCGTGAAGCATGGAATAGCATGCCAGGAAGTGCACAGAATGTTCTCGATAACTTTGAACAATTCCACGCACTTGTTGCACTAAGCCAGAGCTACTCTGGTGTTGATTTCCTTGGTGAAATGCAAGAAACAACACTACCAGATCACATGAGCGAAGAAGAGCAACAGGAATACAAAGCTGTATTGCTTGATAAAGTTCTTCACAACTGTCTAAAAGATCTGTGTAAGCAGCTAAAACAAGCACGTCGTAATCCTCCAATGAAGCGTGAGTTTCAGGAAATTTTCAAGAAGTAATTCTTGCTAAATAAAAAGGGAAGTTCTCGCTTCCCTTTTATTTTCTTCGACAAATACTAAAGTCGATCGTTACTTTTTATTTAAACAAAAGAATGATTGGTCCCATATCGCCCAACAAGGATAATATTTGTACACCTCGCTCTTTCCCTACTTCCTGAACGTTTAATTATTGAACACCGCCCATAAGATTTTCATTTTCTATTTATTGTCATTAAAATCAAATCATCTATTTTTCAAATAGATACAAGCTTTAATTTCTGTGAACTTATGTCATGATTATGTGAATCATTAGCCGTAAAAATGGTTTTTAACTTATTTCGTGATAATATCAAACTCTTATGTAATTCAATGATAGTTGAATGTTCTTCATTAGTTAGAGGTATGAATGTCCAGCACTGAGCAGATTAAGTTTCGAACAGATATTTGCTATGTTCCAAGTCTTGGCATCCTAAAATCAGCAGATTCGACTCAGAAACTAAACCTTTCTGAACAGTATATTTTGGCGTATCTGATCGAAAATTATGGTCGCCCCGTAACAAAAAATGAATTACTAAAAGCAGGATGGCCAGATCGCATCGTAACCGAAGCATCTTTATTTCAAGTTATACGCGCTTTACGCGTAAAATTACATGAAGAAAAGAAAGGCGATATCATTGAAACCTTACCTCGCGTAGGATATCAGATTCGTGATTTCGTACGTGAAGAAGTCAACTTAAATACACATGTAGAACAAACAAACTCTGATAAAAAGAAATCACCATTGTTCATTGGTTGTGCCTTTTCTGGTGCCGTTGCTATTGCTGGTTTATCTTATTATTTTTTTCCAGAACCAGTACCAACCCCAGATAAATACATCATCACTGAAGATGTTATAAGCACTAACCAGTTAACATTCATCGGTAAAACAAAAGCTGATATTATTGATCTAAGAACGAAATCAATTGAAATATATAAAGAACACAAAATGTTATTTGATCCATCTTTAATTATAGAACGAAGAATTATTGGATACAAAAATAACGATCTTTATTCATTTGCATGGTGTCGCCTTAATGATCAAGACAACTGTATAGAGAGCAGTGATTTCTCTTATACCGTCACAGCTGAAAATTGGGAACAGTTCTCCGGTTTTCTATCTAAGAATATGAAAACATACCGTGAAACGCCCATCATTCAAACTGAACTGGCGCGTGAACCCACTGCACAATCATTTATGAATTATCTTGATGGCTCAGGTATTCATTCAAAAGTTATCCATTATTATATATCTAAAGAGCAATCTGGCGCATTGAATTACTCATTTATGTCATTCATAACTGAAAACAAAAGTGACTACCACCATGCATTATCTATTCGAGCTGCCTCTGCTCAAGAATATGATAAAACACAGTCTCAATTTTTGAAGACAATAATAATTACACCTGAAATGTTTCATTGGTCGTATCAACCAAGTAAAGAAATCATTGAAAGTAAATCGATTGCCTTAACAACAGAAAAAACTATGCAAGATACCTATTTAAATAATACGCCCACCTTTACGTACCTTGTCTACCAGCAAGATTACCTAAACCTTATCTTAAGCGATGATACGGGATTATATTGGTTGCATAATAGTGAAAAAAACAATACATCACTTGAATCCACGGTAGACCCAAAAAATACCTACCAAGATTAGTAAGCCGGGGATCAAAACATTCCACATGATCCCTATTCCTACCAGCCCCCAAAGTACGATCGCTGTAATCATAAATACTACAGCAGTTTTGGCAGCCCCCTTCCAATTGGCACTCATTACCATATCAACAATACCGGTAACACCCAGTAAAATGAGTAAACCAGGCCACCACCAACCTGTTAAGTAAAGTAAACCAAAACCAATAAGGAAAATGCCTGAGGACACACCATCTCGCCCTGCTGCTCTTAACCCAAACATACTCCCCCTTACGTACTCATCGCTGTTAGCTTAGCGTTATAAAAATTTCTTATTACAACGACAATACACCAATCAAACTCAGTACGGTTATAGTGTTTTGATATAATTAAATTTAATACTATATTATTTATTCAGTACATGTGTTTAATCAACGTGCTGATCATTTTATATAACTTAATAAGTGCCTTTAAAATCAGTCTCTTTTGTGAAAATTAAGAAAAATTTGATTAGCTAACACCAATAAACAAAAAGTAAATAGGTTGATAATCGATGATGTATAAACCTTTTTTTAAGCACTACAAACATGCAATTTTAATACTAGCATCCGTTATATTTTCTGGATGTGCCGCTTACGCGAGTTTAAATTACAATAAGCTATATGGTACACCTGAACCTCAACAGCGTATGTTAGATGCAGGATCTTTCCAGGCTCAACATTATGTCAATAATATTAAACCCATAATAGACAACAGGTGTGTCGTCTGTCACGCTTGTTATGATGCTCCTTGTCAGCTGAAGATGTCATCCGCTAAAGGTATCGACCGTGGCGCTAATAAAGATAAAGTGTACCAAGGCACACGGTTACTCGCCTCTAATACAACTCGAATGTTTATAGATGCACAAACAACCGCTGAATGGCGCGATAAAGGCTTTTCTCCTGTATTGAATGAGCGCCTACAATCACCAGAAGCCAATACACAAGCCGGTGTTATTGCCCGAATGCTTCAGTTAAAGCAAAACCACCCTTTACCGAATAATGAAATTCTTGATGACTCTTGGGACTTTTCTCTCGATCGTGATCAACAGTGCCCTACCATTGAAGAAATGAGCACCTATGAAGAAAAATACCCTAAGTGGGGAATGCCTTACGGTTTACCGCAAATATCAAGCATTGAAAATGATGTTTTGATGCAGTGGGTTACGGTAGGTGCACCAATGACAGCCGTCGCTCCCCCTTCAAGCACTGAACTTAAAGAAGTGGCAAAATGGGAAGCATTCTTAAATCTAAATTCATTAAAACAACAACTAACAAGCCGTTATATATTTGAACATGTATTCGTTTCACATTTATACTTCGATACAGAAGAAGTACGTAAGCAAGAAATACCGACCTTCTTCAAATTGGTAAGATCGAGAACAGCACCCGGTAAGCCGATTAATCTGGTCGCCACTCGCCGACCTTACGATGATCCCAAGGTAGATCGCGTCTACTATCGCTTAGTACAAGTGCGCGAAACGATTGTTGATAAAACACATATGCCATACGCACTAAACAATGAAAAGCTTGAGCGTATAAAATCATTATTTATTGAGCCTAATTACACAATAACTGCCTTACCAAGCTACAAACCCAAGGTAGCTGCAAACCCGCTAACAGCCTTCACTGAATTGCCCGTTGAGGCACGCTATAAGTTCATGCTTGATAATGCACAAAATACGATTATGGCGTATATAAAGGGCCCTGTATGTAGAGGGCAGCTTGCACTTAATGTTATTAATGACCGCTTTTGGGTGTTTTTTGTTGACCCTGATATGTCTAATTTCACGCAAGTAAACTCATTTTATCGTTCACAAGCAGAAAACCTTCATCTTCCCGCAGAAAAGGAAAGCAATACCGCCACTATTGCTAATTGGATTTCATATTCCAAGCAACAAGGTCGATTTATACGCGCTAAAAATGCCTACATGGATGAACGATTCAAAAATGGTGCACACTTAACGACTCAACTGATTTGGGATGGTGATGGTACAAATACCAACGCTACCTTAACGGTGTTCCGCCATTTCGATAGTGCATCTGTTGTTCAAGGCTTAATCGGTGAGCATCCTAAAACGGCATGGGTCATCGACTATTCGCTATTAGAACGTATTCATTACTTACTTGTCGCTGGTTTTGATGTCTATGGTAATTATGGTCATCAGTTAATTACACGTATGTACATGGATCTTCTACGCATGGAAGGCGAGTCAAATTTCTTATCATTTTTACCGACAAAAAATCGCCATCAAGAGCTTGCCGATTGGTATCAAGGCGCTAATAAAAATTTAACGACGTATCTTGAAGGTGATATCAATACGTTCGACCAACCAACAGGGGTTACCTATACAACAAGTAATCCTAAGCATGAATTATTACAAATGCTAAAGAAGCGCGTTGAAAATGTAACGCCGACACGTTATTCGCTAGAATCAACACAGCTTTCAAATGAAAGTAAGGAGTCTCTTCGCAAGATCAATAAATTACGAGGAGAAGATGCCTCCATATTCCCTGAACTCACTTTTATTATGGTTGAACCAGAAGATGCTTCCCTAGATCCTCAGCTCTTCACCTTGATAAGAAATAGTGCCCATAAGAACATTTCTAGCTTATTTGATGAGAAATCAAACAGGCAATATAAACGTGATACAGTGACTCTAGTCAAGGGGTTACTGGGTAGTTACCCCGCCGCTTTTTGGCTAATAAAAGAAAGTGAGCTCCCAGCCTTGGTAGATCAAGCGCTCAAAGTGAAAACCAATGGTGATTATGAAAGGTTATTAGATAAATACGGGATTCGTCGAACAAATTCTTCCTTCTGGTCTTTCAGTGATGCCTTGATAAAGCAATATAAGCACAACTACCCTATTGAATCAGGTATTCTTGATTACAATCGTATTCAAAACAGATGAGTAGCTTGTTTTAAGGTACGTTGACTCTTGTTATACCGTTCTGGGTAAATCATTTTAACCAGCAAGGATGATCAGGTATTTGTCTAGATTCGTATCTAGAGCCAGTAGAAAGTTTCTACTGGCTTTTTCATATAAATTAATTGTAAAAAAATGCAACAAATGTAGTACTAGATTGTTAATTTTGAGAAAATAGCGCGTATGCAGCTAACGTTTAATATCGTTGCGTACAAAATTTCCGGTGACATATTTATCACGTCAATCTTAACCGTCCTATAACAATCTAATGGAAAGTATTATGAAAGTATCAACAACAGCTATCTGGGATAGCTTTGTTCGTGGTTACCACTGGCTTCAAGTCTTGTGTATTGGCGGATTATGGTACACGGGTACTGAAGGGCTAATGGACTGGCATTTTGCTATTGCTTACTTCCTATTAACGCTTCTGTTAACGCGTATTATTTGGGGCTTTATTGGCAGTGACACAGCAAGGTTTCTTCTCTTTGTTCGTACTCCACGTGCTGTTCTTCAATATTTTCAATCAATGCGTAAGACGAAAAATGATGAGGTGCATTTAGGCCATAACCCTGCTGGGGGCTATATGGTTTTAGGCTTCTTCATTTTACTGGCTACTCAGCTGATCACAGGTCTTTTTGCTAACGACGATATTATATCTGAAGGCCCTTTAGCAAGGTACATTACCGGTGAAGAAAGCAGTTTGATGACAGAGATTCATGCATTGAATTTTGATGTTATGCTCGGTGCTATTGTTTTACACCTTGTGGCTATTTTCTTTTATCTATACAAGAAAGATAACCTAATAAAACCAATGCTCAATGGCCGCAAAGAAACAGTCACAGAAATCGATACAGATGCGGCTCCGAAAATGGTCAATGGCCTTATTGGCTGGATAGTTTTTGCCACAATAGGCTCTGCTGTATATTCATACTTAGCAAAAGACATTGTTGCTTATCTTTTTTAAACCCCATATTTAAATGTAAATTACAAACAAATACTAAAAAACACCGAAGGCAGTATGGTTAAATGTCATATACCTTCGGTGTTTTTTTATTAGAGTTGCTTTATTTCATCAAACGCTTAACGAAATTTGTAATCAGAATGGCAAGACTTACAGTTTTTAGCGGCAACACCAAACGCTTTCTTAGTTGCTCGTTCATCACCTTCTGATGACACATTTGCCAACTGCGCCAAATCACCTTGGAACTTTGTTAATTTACCCGTAAAACCATTCCAATCACTCCAGATCTCAGGTTTCGCTTTCGTATCACCTTTATCAGATCCTTCAACATTAAATGCTTCTTCAGGCATCAGTGATAACTGAGAGATATACTGAGCACGTTGAGCAAAAACGTCTTGGTTCCAATCTTTACGACCTTTTACCATTTCAGCCATATCACCAAAGTTTGCAGCAATCATTGTGAATGCTGATTGGCGATAGTGAATCGCATCTTCTGGTTTTTCAAACGGGCTAGCTACGGCAGTTGTCGCGACAAGTACAACACTGCTTAATAGTAATTTTACTTTCATTGCATCCATTCCATATTATTGTTATATCAACAAAATGATACCAAGCAATAATATATAGTAAACAAGTCTCATCAAAAAAATGACAAATTCACATAACGTTTCACATAAATGAACAGTTTTAGTACGTGTTATTTTTTTATGCCCCTGTTACGCAGTAACTGTTAAAATGGAGTCATTATAAAAGCAAGATAAATGAGCAAAGTCATGCAAGGTACATTAAGCAAAATGAAGTCAACGTTAGGCGATGTGGTTGAATACTACTTACCTATCGGCGAAGAACAATTAGCACTAAACCCATTGATTGGAAAACATCTAAAGTTGACTCACACTGGTAATATCTTTTGTGATGCCTGTGGAAAAAAGACAAAAAAGAGCTATTCTCAAGGTCATTGCTTTCCTTGTATGAAAAAGCTTGCCCGTTGTGACATGTGTATTATGAAGCCAGAAACATGCCATTACGCCAAGGGAACGTGTCGTGAACCTGAGTGGGGCGTGGCTAATTGCATGGTGCCTCATTATGTCTACTTATCGAATACCTCTGCTTTAAAAGTAGGCATTACACGCCACACTCAGATCCCTACTCGCTGGATAGATCAAGGTGCAACACAAGCACTTGCCATTTTAAAAGTAAAAACTCGCCAAATTTCAGGGTTAGTCGAAATAGCCATTGCTGAAATGGTTGCCGATAAAACGAACTGGCGAACAATGCTGAAAGGCGATAATGACGCTATCGATTTGAAGCAAGAAGCAGAAAGACTGCTACCTGAAATTGAAGCACGCATTAAAGAGATAACAGACTTATACGGTGATGATGCTGTTGAACGTCTTGATGGTGAAATTGTCGATATTAAGTTTCCGGTTACTGAATATCCAACAAAAATAACGTCGCATAACTTTGACAAAGAGCCAGTTGTAGAAGGCACATTAGTTGGTATTAAAGGCCAATATTTATTCTTTGATACGGGTGTGATTAATATTCGTAAGTTCTCAAGCTATGAAGTTATTGTAGAAGCTTAATAAATTTTGTGCGGATAACAGTAATTTAAAAGCGGCGCCTAAATAAGCACCGCTTTTTTAATAAACACATCTTATTTACAGGGCCTTATTTCACTTTAGGTTGTACGTAATTTCTTTTTGGATCACGCACTGCAACGTCGCGAGTAAAGTTTTCTCCCAACGTTACACCAGAGCCTTTAATTAAAATAAACTCTGTTTGTTCATTTAATTCACCTAATTTAGTCCTTAGCTTAATGACGGCTTGCTTATTGTCTTCACCATTAGACTTAGTCCAACGAACGACAGGGCGTTCTATCGATTTGCCACCACTTGTAAATTTAACCCAACTTTTGCCATCACGTTCAAAATTTTGTACATCTGAGGCTCCAATTGTCGATACCTTACTATTGGTATCAACCTTCACTTTGACATGCGCCTGCACTTCATCAAACCAAACCCACTCTTGTGCACCAAGAATCAATTTCCCATCTTCCGTTTTTGTTACAACAGGCACTGGCTTAGGTTTCTTTTCTGGTACAGGTTTAACTTCCGGCAAAGGTTTAATTTCAGGTTTAACTTCTGGAGTAATCACTTCAGGAATACTTGGCTCAACCACTGGAACCTCTTTACCTACTTCAGGCTGTTTTTCTGGCTCCTGAATACTTTTTTGCTGCGCACAGCCAACAAGTAGCAACACACAAAAACCAGTAACAATCTTTTTCATTTATCGCATCCTTGGCACATTTTAGTTGACCATCTATTAGGTAACAATAATATCTAAAGTCATGATTATCCAGAAAGATTTACGCCTGCTTATAAGCAGTGTTAAATCGATCAAGTTTACTATTGATCCAAGATTCATCATACCACCCAATATTACGGCTATGTTTAGCGTCGTCCCACAAGCCTAAAAAATATCGCCTAACCTCAAACCCTTCAATTAATGGAGATTTTTCATGGTAGCGATCAACTAATTTTAAATCTTCTCTTACATCAAATAGATGAAAAATATCAAATTCTTTATGTTTAAAGCCGACATCGCAAGGATCGAGCAATCCTGAGATTTTGTATGTTTTGGGATCAAAAAGCACATTAGCAATGTGACAGTCATCATGAACAAAAGAGGAGTGATTATTGATGGGCATTAATATTTCCGTTTTTTTCTCCCACAATAGCGTGTAAGCATCTTTTAATTCACGGGAAAATGGTGAAGCAGAACTTAATACATACCTTAAAACAGGATACATCCACTGATCAAAAGCATCGATCAAAGATGGCTCAAACTTTTCAGGTGTAACTTCAAACCCTCGGGAGTCAGTGTGTTCATGTAATGCAATTAATATATTTGTATAATCTTCTCGGAACGTTTCTATTACTTTGGGATTATTAGGTAATTCATAAGCAGAGATACCTTCTAGCCATTCAATCAGCATGTAATCGTAACCCTCTGAACGACCAAAAAAGTACACTTCAGGCACAGGACAAGTCACTTTTTTTTTCAATAATCCAAGAGCTGTAACCTCTTTCTCTATTCGCCCAAATTCACGAGAAAATTTCACTACCACTTTTCCTTTGGGTGAAATAAGAAAAACAACCCAGCCATAGAATGTTTCTTGAATATTACTCACGTCAGGCTTTTGGCTAAACATCGCTTGATAAGCACTTTCAGCAATTCGCTTTAGCTGGGGCTTATTCATAATAATATCCTTATTCTAACCTACATTACTGACCACTTTAAAAATTTTATTCCACTAAAGAATAAATATTAAATCTTTTATATTTTTAATTAACATCAACAAGAGTGCAATAAAACGCATAATAATACTAGCGATTTATTTAAATGCTAATTTGGTAATTAAAAAGAAAAAATATTCGTTAACCATATAAAATAACGGTGACGTTATTTAAAAGAGGTAAACAATACCTCTTTCTATATAACGACATTAATATTTTTGTATAGCAATTCCAATTTCGTTAGACAATTCCTTTAACTGCTCTTCATTGTCTAATCGTATAGACCAGTTTATTCCACTTCCTGTCGCTGTTATTACATTAGCGCCGCCAATCAATGTAACTTCATCGACTTGCGCTTGCAGTGTCACTTTTGCAGCGCTTTCAATACGAATAACAAGCTCATGTTGATTGGCTATGATTTTACCTTCTGAAAACGTCATTAACATTTATTGTTCATTCTTTTTATGTTGCATAACTGCCATAGTAATTCGACTAGTACAAACAAGTCGCTCTCTCTCGTCACTAATTTCAATTTGCCATACTTGCGTTGTAACACCGATATGAAGTGGTGTGGCTTTTCCCGTCACATTGCCTGTTCGCATAGCACGGATATGATTGGCATTAATATCTAAGCCAACACAATATTTTTTTTCATCAACACACATATTTGCCGCAATTGAGCCTAATGTTTCAGCTAATACCACCGATGCTCCACCATGTAGCATACCAAGTGGTTGATGCGTTTTAGGTTCTACTGGCATGGTTGCCGATAGGCTATTATCATCAAACGATGAATATTTAATCCCTAAATGCTCAACCAGTGTATTCGGTGATGTTTGGTTTAGGGTATCGAGCGTAAAAGCTTTCTTCCAAATTGTCATTAATTTACCTAACGTTCGGGTCTACTCTGTAGATAGAATACCAGTTAACCTTCTTAATTCCATCGAATTACCACCAGCTATTCAATATGCGTATAAATAACAATTGAATAGCAATAATTAATCTAGCACTTGATATATAACTAAGCGCCTTGCCTAGAACCCAACAAATTCTCGCTGAAACGAGCATCTTGAGGTAACTTGGGTATAGATAGTCGCGTCATAATAGGCACATAATTTATAATTAAAGAATGGAAGGAGTCATTCATATGAAACTACAGCATCCTCTATTTTTAACAGTATTAATAGCATCATCACTTACTCTTACTGCGTGCTCGAGTTCTCCCACTGGCCGCCAGCAAGTTTTGCTTTTTTCGGGTAACGATATGTCTCAGCTTGGTGCTCAGTCATTTGAAGAATTGAAAAAGCAAGAGAAGATCAACACTGATGCTAAAACTAACCAATACGTTCAATGCGTTACAAGCGCAATCACAACACAATTAGGTCCACAATCTGACTTTGACCAATGGGAAGTCGTTGTTTTTGATAGCGACCAAGTTAATGCATTTGCACTCCCTGGCGGTAAAATTGGCGTCTATACTGGGTTACTTAACGTAGCTAAAAACCAAGATCAATTAGCGACGGTTATTGGTCATGAGATTGGGCATGTAATGGCGCAGCATAGTAATGAAAGGTTATCTCGTAGCCAGCTCGCAAACGCAGGTTTAGAGCTTACCAATATTGCAATGAGCGGTACGCAATACCAAGGTGCAGCAATGGCAGGTTTAGGCTTAGGAGTTCAATATGGCGTACTTATGCCTTATGGACGAGCACAAGAATCTGAATCAGATATTATTGGATTAAGGTTAATGGCTGAGTCAGGGTTTGACCCGTACCAGAGTGTTGAGCTATGGAAAAACATGGCGAAAGCATCGGGAGGAAATCAGCCTCCTGAATTACTATCAACCCACCCTTCCCATTCAACGCGTATTGATGATTTAAAAGCTGAAATAGCTCAATTACCGACAACGAACACAAAGCGACAAAGCTGTACGTTATAGACATTACGACTAACACTGAGTAATGCCGTTCAATTAACGTGAGCGGCATTGCTTTACCCTTTAAAGTATCTCTAAAGTTATTAATGTTACGGCCGCTATAACAACAAGAGAGTATACCCTCGCATGATAACTGCATACCCCTAGCGAATATCGCGCTCAAATCTCGCAGTTTTAAGCCGTATGCGCATATACGTGGTGCAATTTTCAACCACTATTTCCTAGATTAACCACTCTTTACAGTTGGCTGTTATGAACATAAATAACTTAACAATAAGAACAAAGTTCTATCTATTGATTGGCGTGATTTTGTCAATCTTTGCTATCTCATTGCTTTTTATCAAATCAGCCAATGATCGAATTGCTAACAATTTCAATCAATTTTATACACAAAACTTCGCGGTTTCATTGTTATTTGAAGAAGTCAAAGATACGCAAACCGAGATTATGTTGAATGTTCGAGGATTGCAGATTGCTTACTTGCTGAACCTTTCAAATCAGGTTGATGGCTATGTGTCGAGCATTAATAAAAACATGGCGGATACCCCGCAGTTATTGAATGCCTTATCCAAAGACTTTGCCGGTGATGCAACGACTACGACTAAACTTAGACAAGTAGTAACAACTTTTCAGAACAATTCCTCAGCTTTTATTAAGGCAATGGAAAATGCACCAGATAATAAAGCCCCTTTTTCTGTATTCTCAGATTACCGTGATGCATATTCCACCCTTAACGAATTCTTTAATGATTTTCAAAAAATGAATTATAGCGCAGCGGATACCGCAAATAAGGACGCCAATAATGCAATTAGTTATGCGAATTATGTCTTCTATTTATCCATCATTATTTCAGTTGCCATCGCTGTAATCTTTAGTCAATTCTTATCAAAAAAAATTACTAATAGTATTAAGCATGTAATGGATACTGCGCACGCACTGGCCAAAGGCAAACTGAATGTGTCGTGTGTTGTTGACGGAAAAGATGAAATAGCCGAACTCAGCCGTGCATTGAATACCACGATTCAAAACCTGAACAATACACTTTCTGCTATCAATAGCTCGACGCAGATTGTCGATACCAATAGTCAAACACTACTAGAAGCCAATAATAATATTCAAATTTCAGCTTCTGAAGTGTCTGATCACACTGTACAGGTTGTAACGGCCATTGAAGAATTGACGATCACCAGCATGAATATCGCCGACAATACTTCTGAATCTGCGCAAACTTCAGATACCATGGCGGTGCTGGCTAACAAAGGGATCGACTCTTCAAATCAGACTAAAGACGCCGTTATTAAACTGGTTGGTAATCTGAATGAAACTGCCAATGTCGTTGGCCTGCTAAAAGACGAATCAATAAGAATCGAAAGTATCCTCGATGTGATTCGTAATATTGCTGAACAAACAAACCTGCTTGCCCTCAATGCAGCCATTGAAGCTGCACGAGCTGGTGAACAAGGGCGTGGATTCGCTGTTGTTGCCGATGAAGTAAGAACCCTTGCTCAACGTTCGCAATCATCAGTAAATGAAATCGAAGCCATGCTGAATCAACTCAGCTCAGCTTGTGAAAATGCGGTTAAAATGATGTTTGACAGCACTGAAATTGCCACTTCAGCTGAAGGAAAAGTGGTAGAAAGTAACCAGATGATTGAAGACATTCTAGAGTTGATTCATCAAGTCAATGATCAGACGCAGCAAATTGCCACAGCCGCTGAGCAACAAAGTGCTGTCGCTACTGAGATCAGCGGTAACATGCATACTGTACAAGAATTGACTCAAAAATCAGCAACCATTTGTGCCGAAACAGCAAGCTGCAGTGATGAAATGAATCAGGTTAGCAAGCAAGTATTGAAACAAGTTCAATTCTTCGAACTTGGCTAGTCTACCCTACTTCATGACAGTCCAACTTACTGCATCTCTGGTGATGCAGTGGTTGGCTTTGTGGTTAACATTAAGTGGGGTGTAACAGAACCTTAATCTAAGTATATTGGCGCTATCCGAACAGTTTCTGGCGGCAAGCACATTTTATCGTCACATGCTTGTAACCGTATGTTTATTAGCAAATAATTAGAAGCTACTGGCTGAATGATATTTCCCGTCAATTTCAGTTCGTCTTCATATAACGATAATTCTAGCTGACTGAAACTAAGCGATTTCAGATGACCTTCAGGATACTGCATCGTCAGGTCAGCGGTTGTAGGATAAACAAGTTCAACAGTGGTAGGGATCAAGTTAGTTTGCAATGGCTGTGTACTATTGATATGCCAGCCATTTGAAATCATCAAGGTTAACGTTAGCTGTTTTTTATTCTGTCTAAATTCAGCACGAATTTTAATATTACCTTTTGCCGCATATTTCACAGGTTTAATATCGGCTTGAAGTGATTCATCAACTGCAGCCAACATGGCGGGAAATGCGATTGGATTTTGGTTTATTGCAGACGCATTGTAGCTGATAAATTCTTTGATCTGACTCTGCTTAACAAATTGGCCACTTCGCTGATGCAACATGACCATAGCCATAAGCATTGCAGAATTCCCTGAGGCGATGGTGTTATCTGTCACATCTTTATTACGAAAAAAAAACTGTTCATTTTGATCGAACGCTGTATTAAAGAAGCCTCCGGATTTTTTATCCTGGAACATTCTCACTGCTTGAAGATAGATAAGATGCGATCGCGTTAGCCAAATATCTTTATCGGTAACATCGTATAACGTCAACATAGCCTGAATATAATGCCCATAGTCACCTAACGTCGCAGAGACAGAACTTTTGTTTGAATCAATTAGACGAGAAGATGATCCTTGATTATTTATCGCATGTTGCCATATTGCTTCAGCACACTGGTCTGCAACACGAATATACTCAGGAGTATTAAATACCAGACCACTGTTTGCCAATGCACTTATCATCAAAGCACTCCATTCAACTATTTGTTTTTTGTCCTTAAAAGGCGGAATACGCTCAGCTCGTTTTTGATAAAGCTTCTGTCGAATTCCTGCAATTTTTGTTAATAGTATCTGGTAATCAACATCGTTACCTTCGGCAACTGATTCAAGACCGTTGGGTAAATAAAGGATATTTTTATGGTTAAAATTTCCTTTCAGTCTAATACCATATAATTTCCGTACAAAATCTGTTTCACTCGGTGTAAATAAAGAAGCAATCTCTATGTCATGCCACAAATAAAACTTACCTTCTTTATTCTCACTGTCAGCATCAGTTGCAGAATAGAAACAAGCTCTGTCGGAACGCATTTCATTAAGTACATAATTCAAGGTTTCAATAACGATACGTTTATATTCATTATCACCACTATAAAACCAAGCATTAGTATAAATATCTGCTAATAGCGCTTGATTAAATAGCATTTTTTCGAAATGGGGAATTCGCCAGGCCTTATCAGTTGCATAGCGATGAAAACCTCCTGCAACCTGATCGTAAATCCCACCTTGTAAAAGAGCGTCTAACTCTCTGCTAATAAACTCCCACTCCCGACTTAAAGCGAAATCGTCAACTGTTTTTAATTTTCGAAGCAGTAACATTAATATTAATTCCCGAGGAAACTTTGGAATTTGATCTATTCCTCCCCACCTCTTATCCTCAGAGCTAAGTATTTTAATTATGGTTTGACCAATCAAAGACGGGGAAATTGTATCCGCCACGCTGGCCACTTTTTGTTGCTCTTGAATTTCCTGATAAATTTCAATGGCTGACTTAAGCAAAAATTGATGATCGTTTGTCCACTTATCTTGTACTTGCTCAAGTAAATCGACAAAATCTGATCGCGAAAAATATGAGGCGGCAAAAAAAGGCTTACTATCATGGGTGAGAAAGCTTGAAATCGGCCATCCCGCCTCACCTGAAAAAACTAGAGCCGCTTTGATATAAAAATCATCAATGTCAGGACGTAAATCTCGATCAACCTTGATACTAATGAAGTACTTATTGAGTATCCGCGCCACCTCTTCATTATCAAAGCTCTCAGCTTCCATTACATGACACCAATGACAAGTTGAATAACCTATAGATAAAAAGATTGGCTTATTCTCTCGACGGGCAGCATCAAAGGCTTGCTTACCCCATGCATACCAGTTAACGGGGTTATGAGCATGTTGTAAAAGGTAAGGCGAATTTTCCAATATCAGTCGATTGGTATAGACCGGAGTACCTCTTTTCGATAAGTATTGAGTTCTAACCTGATATTGACCTTGCTTACTTAAGCGAGCTTGTTCCAAGTCGAGTTCAAGTGTATTTTCCAACCCTTTGCAATATACGACGGGGCAAAGAAAAATAAGTAATAAAACTTGATAGTGGAATTTAAACATACTGAGAACTCTTTATAATAGCTTCATTAATAAATAAATAGCTAACAATTGATATTTAAATGATCCAGATCAATGTTACAAGGCAGAGAATTAAAATCAATTAAACAGACTGTCACCCATTATTACCATTTACCAGTATAGTAAAAACCAATACCAATATAATATTAAAGAATAACCTACCCTCTGTAACTGGTTGATAATTTTATAATTAAGCATGTAAAATTATATTCCTCATAAAAGAAATATAACTGATTGGCTTAGTCGTTAATTAACAATTAACCTTAGAGCCAGGCAACTTATAAGCTGATCCTTTCTTACTTAATAATAACCACTACCACTGAATAACAACTACTCTCAATAAAACAATAAAGTTGCGCAAGACAAAACATTGACTATATTTATTTTAAAAATAAATAAAGGAGCAGATCGTGAATAGGGAAAATACTTTTTTCATCTCGTTGATGGCCTTCTGTGTCAACTTGCTGTTTGGCTCATTTACCTTTGCGGCAAATAGCGAAAAAATTAAAGAAGGTGAAACGCTTTATAATCAGAACTGTGTTTTTTGCCATCAGCCAGATGCGATTGGCAAACCGGGATTTGCCCCATCTTTATCCAACCCAGAGTTACTTTCAATTTCATCCGACAAGTACCTGATGTCCACAATTCGTGATGGTCGAAAAGGGACTGCCATGGCCCCTTACGCTCATCTTAATCGTGACGGCATTAGCGCCATTGTTACCTATTTACGCAGCCATGAAACCCTGCCAAACCGTTCTGCTGCTGTTGAGGCACAAAGAGCAGCACAGGGCGACCCTCGTAAGGGGGAATTATGGTTCAGAGATATCTGCGCGACCTGTCACGGCATTAAAGGGGATGGTTACCTTGCCGGCGGCTCTGGTTCAGCCATAGGGAAGATCGGCTTTTTAAGTAAGGCAAGCGATGGCTTTATTCGCGAAACCATCAAAAACGGTCGTTCCAATACCCGCATGTTGCCATTTTCTGGGCCGGACGGATTGGCAGATCTAAGTGAAACAGAAATCGAAGATATCATTAGTTATATGCGCACATTAGGTAAGTAAAGGAGTTATATACCATGAAGCGAAATAAAGTATCACGCCGAAATTTTTTGAAAGGTAGTGGATTTATTGCAAGTACCGCAGCTGGTGCTGGATTATTTGTGGCACATAACCCCGAGCTAGAAGCTGCACCACTAACAGGGGAGCCCACCAAAAGAACCACAGCTTTAGCACAATGCCCATATTGTGGCGTCGGTTGTGGCACAATTATCCAGGTGGAGAATGGCAAAATTGTTTCCATGCGCCCGGATAAAGATCACCCAACAAACTATGGTTTGCAGTGTATCAAAGGGTTAACGGCAGCAGAGCCAATGTATGTTGACCGCATGGAAGGTGACCCGTATGTGCGCAAGGATGTGTGGGACGAATGGAATAAACCGGATCACGGTGATATTGAATATATAAGTAAAACCAAGGGCTCGTTTGATGAAGAGCATTTTATCCGGGTCCCCTACCATGATGCTTCTGATATGGTCGCTCGTAAAATCGCTCATTTTGCCAAGAAATACTCGGGAAACTCCATCTCCCTTTATGGTTCGGGTCAGCTAACAATGGAAGGCCAGTACCTAGAAAACCTGTTTATGAAAGGAGTACTGGGTTCCAACACCATTGAAGCGAATGCGCGTATGTGTATGACGTCAGCAGTAACGGGTTATTTTGCTACTTTAGGTTCAGATACCCCACCACTGGCTTACGATGATATCGAATTGGCCGACATGGTGATGCATTTTGGTCATAATGCCCGAGAGTCACACCCGATTATTTTCTGGCGTATTGCCGATCATAAAAAGAAAAAGGATATCCCAACTGTCGTTGTTGATCCTCGTGCCACCGGAACCAATAAGGGTTATGCCGACATCAACGACAAGAACCATGTTCATGTGCCGCTGCTCAATGGTGACATCAGTTTTTTGAATGCAATTGCTCATGTATTACTTAAAGAGCATGACGACGTTATCGACTGGAAGTTCCTCAAAGCGCATGTGACCGGCTGGCAAGAATATGTTGATGGCGTTAAAGAAAATTATAGCCCAGAACAGGTTCAGGATCGCATGGGTGGCGTCAACCATGATGTTTCACCAGAAAAAATCCGTCGCGTTGCCGCAATGTTTGCCGATGCAACCCGCAAGCGACTCGCTCGCAGCAAGGGCAAGCAAGAGGGGGAAGGGTATGGCGGTGTCATCATCATGTGGGGCATCGGCTATAACCAACACATTCATGGCCAGCACAATGTTATCTCTATTATTAACTTGTTAACATTAACGGGTAATTTAGCCAAACCGGGGTGCGGCCCGTTCTCTATGACTGGCCAGCCGAATGCGATGGGGGAACGTTTTACCGGCGGGCTGACCGGACGCCTGCCCTTTAATGAAGGTTTAGGTAATCTCAAACATCGCGCCCATATGGCTAAAATGTGGCGGGTACCAGAGAAAAACCTGGATAATGCCGCCAGTTCACCCAATCCCGGTTTTGCCGTGGGGATGATGGAACGTGCCCTCAAAGATGATCTTAAAGCCATGTTCCTGGTTTATGCGACCCATATTGACTTACCTGATCAATACAATCTGGTGCGCCCAGCACTGGCAAAAACCTTTAACGTCGTGCAGGAGATCTATCGCCATGCGCCGAACAACCTTTATGCTGATGTGATCTTCCCTGCATGTACCTGGGGCGAAGTCAACGGCGTTTATATTAGCTCGGAGCGTCGGATCAATATTACAGAAAAAGCAGCGCAAGGGCCTAAAGGTTGCCGTCCTGATATGGATATGGTGATTGATAAAGGCAAGGAAATAGCTGAGTTACTGGGGATGGATGGCGATAAAATCTTTCCTTATAAGCGAGGCAAAGACGGCGAATACGATGCTGAAGAAGTCTTCAGGGATGTTTGTCGTGCCTCTGTGGGAACGGATGCTGATCTCACCGGGATCCTAGATCGTGAAAAACTCGACGGCATCAGCCCATATGAACAGCTTAAAACCCTGCGCGGTATACAGTGGCCGGCCCCTAACTATGAAGCGGCGAAAAATGGTGGCACAAAACGCCGTTACATGATGCAGGAAGGTCAATGGGAAAATCGCCCCTATGGCTACTTCCGAACTAAAGACGGCAAGGTACATATGAAACTGTGCCAGCAGGATTATAGTCAACGTAAGGAGATCACCAAGAAATTGATGGAATTTGGTGTCAAAAAAGATCACTACACCATTGACAATCAAGATTTAATGATTAAAGCCAGAGATATGGCCTTAACACCGGATCTCCCTGATGAAGAATTCAGGGGCCAGTCATGGCAAAACGTTCCTAAGGACAAATTCCCATACTGGATGGGTCTCGGCGTGGTTTATGAGCACTTCCATACTGCCAAATCAAACCGTAGCCCGACAACGCGACGACTGGTGCCAGAGATGTATGTCGAAATGCATGCAGAAGATGCCAAAGATCTCGGGATTAAAGATGGTGAATGGGTGCGTGTTGTGAGCCGTAGAGGTTCGTTAGAGGCCAGAGCACAGGTCGGCGGCACGGATAGTTTAGTGAAACCCGCTCGAAACAGTGTACCGCGCGGTTATATGTTTGGTCCTTGGAATCTGTCAGTGGCAGACAGTGCCGATCCCAAGAAAAACAAATGGCTGGCAAATGGCATCAGTAACCGTTGCTGGGATCCTGTATCCGGACAGGTCGACTTTAAAAAGCTGGCTTGCCGGATAGAAAAAATATAGCAGCAATACCGTGGCAGAGTCTTTGTCACGGTCAACGAATTAGGCGCAAGGCGTTAGTACTTTCATACCTGTATGAAATAGTGAATTTAGGTGCATGAGTGCTAATGTCTTTGGGGAGTTTGTGGTTATTTATGCCCAAACGCCTTGGGTATAAATACCTAGAGATAGTCATTTGAATAGACGACGTTTTATAAGGCAACTTAGCTTATTAGCCTCCGCAGGTGTTTTCTTTAAAACGTCATTGGTTAAGGCCGCTTTTAAAGCAAAACAGTTCACCCAACGTTATTTACGTCCCCCTGGGGCACTCAAAGAAGAAGATTTCATCAATCGCTGTATACGCTGCAACCAATGTGCAGAAATCTGTCCTAATAACTGTATCAAGTTTTTTGACTCCGAAAATGGACTTGAGTCTCATGGTACCCCCTATATTACACCACGAGAAAAGGCCTGCATTTTATGCATGAAATGTGGCGATGTTTGTCCAACAGGGGCGATTCAGCCGATAAAACGTCAACTGGAACCCATTGTACAACAAGTGAATATGGGGGTTGCTCGGGTTGATAAACAGCTGTGCTTATCTTGGCAGGGAAAATCTTGTGGGGTCTGTTACCGGGCCTGTCCACTATCCGATGTTGCGATAAAAGTTGGCTTCATGGAGCAACCTGAAGTACTCGACGCTTGTGTCGGGTGTGGCCTGTGCGAACGCAGTTGCATTCAGATTCCACAAGCGATTAAAGTCATACCAAGTCATACATTAGATGCCTTGAGGAGATCGTAATGTCGGATGAGATGGATCTTAAGCACCAAAGTCAATCGGCGGGAAAAATAAGCCAGCCATTCTTTCTTTGGCGTCATCTGAATAAATTACGCTGGTTATGCCTGATCATTGTTTTTTTAATGTTGATTTTGATCCCGCTGCTTAGTCTTTACCAACATTTCGTTGCGGCACAAGGCTATAACCATTTAACTGGCTCAGAAAAATTTCTCTATGATTCCATGGCGTTTATTACCGCGCCTTTAGTCAGCGATCCTGAGCATGATCTTGATGCAATAAAGGGGACAACATGGTCTGGTCAGTTATTTGGCCTGAAGTTAACGGATCCATTGGCACTCGTCGGGCAAATTGCGGCTGGAATAGAAATTTACTGGCCATTCGCCCTTACGGCAGTGATCCCAATTATCTTTACTCTGCTATTTGGGCGATTTTTCTGCGGCTGGATTTGTCCTGCGACTTTTTTATATGAACTAAACACCAATATGGCTGTTTGGCTTAGCAAGATCGGCATACGAACGGGGAATCGGCGTTTTAACAGAATGTTTAAATACCTGGTTCTGATCGTTGGTATCGTACTGTCAGCTCTGACAGGCAGCATTTTTTTTGCCAGTATTTATCCACCAGCTGTGATTGGTAGGGAGTTATATTTTGCTATTGCTCTGTCGGGGTTTGGAGGCGGAACACTCTTTTTTATCCTTACTTTGTTGTTTGATTTACTCGTTGCTAAGCGGGGTTTTTGTCGATACCTATGCCCGGGTGGTGCGCTGTATTCACTACTTGGTCGTTATCGGGTATTTCGTATCAGGCGTATTGTGGAGAAGTGTAATGACTGCTCTAAATGTAATGCGATTTGTGAGTTTGGCCTCAACCCAATGGAGGATGACTTCGGGCAAGAATGCAATAATTGTTCAGCCTGTATCGCGGTCTGCCCTAAAGATGCGATGACGTTTGCTGTTGCGGTGAAAGATTATAAATATCAAGGACATGGCCATCACAGTCGTCACTATCGCAAAAACCAGGGTGATAACAGGCTTGGTGATATCGAAGTAAAAAACCTCAACGATTGAGGATCGATCATGGACAGAAGAGCAATGGACAGACGATCATTTCTTTACCGCATATTTAAATCACTCTGGCTGACCGCCATTGCGGCTGTTCCCTATGGTATCGGCCGTATGCTCATGCCAGAAAAGAATCAGTTAGCCTCTTTGAATAAATCTCAGTTAAACCATGACAAATTAAGGCCACCCGGAGCATTAAATGATGACACTGCTTTTCAAAAGGCGTGCATCGGATGTAGCTTGTGCGCAGAAGTTTGCCCCCCTACCTGTATTCAGTTTTACCACCTTGACGGTGCCAACAATGCCAATACTCCCTACATAGAACCCGCCCTAAGGGCGTGCATTTTATGTGGAAAATGTATGGACGTTTGTCCAACGAATGCCCTAACAGTCACTGAAACAAGAAAAGTAAACATGGGCCGTGCTCAAATAGAACGTTTAGCCTGTTATCCCTGGGTTGACCGAGGTATTTGCGGCGCCTGTGTCTCAATTTGTCCTTTGGGTGAGACGGCTATTAGTTTTGAATTTGCCAATATGTACCGTCCTGTCGTTAATGATGGCTGTGTCGGTTGCGGTTTATGTGTTGAAGTCTGCCCACACCCGAGTTTACCAATACGTGTAATTAAAGAAGCCGATGCTATCGTATAAATAGGTGGTCAATGATGTTAAAGCACACTGTTAACTTATTATTTTGCTGTTATTTCCTGATGCTCAGTATCCCGAGTTATAGTCACCATGTATTGGGACGTCCTTCATATAGCCTAAATGAAGACTCGAATACCCCGCCCAGTATGGCTGTTGAAACTCAGATCGGTAATTATTTCATCACCTACATGGTTTTTCCTGCCTTTCCCAAACCGAATGAACCGGGACGGGTTAACTTGTACGCCACCCGTATTGATAACGGCCAGACACTGAATACATCAATTACTTTTTCTGTTCGTGATGACCGTTGGTTTGGTAGCAGAGAACCCAATGAAACTATCGGTTTACAAGAAATAGATGATGGGGTTTACCGGCAAGGTTTTTTATTCAAAAAAGCGGGTGACTATATTATTCGAGCTCATTTTGAAGCAGACGGTGAACCTTATGAAATAGACTTTCCACTTCAGGTTGGCTCAGGCAATTCTGTTGGCCCAATAGGGGCAGCTATTGGTCTTTTAATCTTTTTCTTGATCAGTATAAACATAGTGCAACGTAAACGTATTGCGCGTTCTAAAATTCAGCAGGGGAAGCAAATATCATGATTATGACCCATCCGGGCTTACCCATTGAGCTGGCCATCATCATTGGCATTAGTATGTTACTGTTAGGTTTATGGGCCTTAAAAAGTAAAGCGCCAAGTCACGCTACCACTGCCAGCACATCATTAGCCCATATCCCCATAGTAGGGACATTTTTCAAGTATGTAAGCCAACACACCTGGCCGCTCTTGATGCTTAAAATGGTTTTTTCGCTTCTGTTTGTTTTGATTGTGGTGGCCGGGTTATGGGGCACCCCGATTGTTGAACGTAATCTTGCAACGACACTGACCTGGAATTTCTGGTGGGCGGGTATCATTATCGCCATATTGTTCAGTGGCTCAGCCTGGTGCGCTATCTGCCCCTGGGATAATATCGCCAGCTGGCTGGTCAATCACAAATTATGGCATCGCTCCAACTCTAACAGCAGGCTGCAACTGAGAGTACCCAACGTTCTGCGTAACATCTGGCCTGCCAGCCTATTATTTATCGGTTTTACCTGGCTTGAATTAGGTGTTGGTATTGTAGCCAGCCCTTATGCTACAGCATTACTGGCACTGGCGATGGTCATTTTGGCAACCACGGCTCTGGCACTGTTTGAAGGCAAAGCTTTTTGTCGCTATATGTGTCCGGTTGGCAGAACCGTCGGCGCCTATTCTCAGCTAGCACCTGTGGCATTGCGCCCCATCAATAGTGATACCTGCAGAAGCTGTAAGACATTAGAGTGTTATCACGGTTCAGAGAAAATAGCCCCCTGTCCAACCCAGCAAATCATGGGGCGTTTACAAGAAAATACCTATTGCACCTCCTGCGGGAATTGTACGCAAAGTTGTCCCTCTCACAATATTAGCTGGCAGCTACGCTCGCCAAGTAGCGAGGCGATTAACGATGCCCGTCCTCATACGGATGAGGCATTTTTCATGTTGATCCTTTTGGCTCTGACCATTTTTCACGGCTTAACCATGCTTGACAACTGGCAAATCTATATCAGCCAGATAGCGCAAAATATTAATGACAGCGGCCAGCTCCTTTTGAGTTTTACCATTGGCCTGATAGCGTGCTTACTACTGCCCATTTTATTATATGGTGTGAGCATCTGGTTAACGTCAAAGTTATGCGATGAAACTGCCAGGATCAGTTTTAAAAAATTATTCTCCGGCTTTGCTTTTGTCTCACTGCCGTTAGCCTTTTCCTACCATATTGCCCATAACCTGAATCACTTTATTCGTGAAAGCAGTAACTGGACAGAATTACTTAGCAATCCACTGGGTATTGATACCCAACCACTAAGCATGATGGAAAAACACATACGTCATATGGCAATGATGATCCCAGAAGATATGTTATTCGCCTTGCAAGGTCTGTTAATGGCCGCTGGTTTCTTTATTGCCGTACAGGTCATTCGTCATCGGGGAAGTCATCTATTTGCAGCCCGAGGCATACAGTTACTGCCCATGCTGTTGTTCGCGGCGCTAATTTCCGGCATTAATCTGTGGATGCTCGTACAACCTATGACCATGAGAATGTAGAAGGTATTGTATCGTGAATAAAGATAACCCAATGGATCGCCGGAGTTTTTTTAAACATAGCTTTGCAAAAATGGTCCAGGCTGGCAACGATATTATCGAACAAAAAGCGATTGAAAAAGCGAAGGGCTGGATCCGACCTCCTTTTGCCGAGCAGGAGCTCGATTTGTTAATCAACTGCAGCCGTTGCGGCGATTGTATCAGTGCCTGCCCACACCAAGTCATTTTTCCTTTACCACTGAAACGCGGTGCTGACGTTGCTGGAACGCCAGCGATGGATATTATTAATAAGGGCTGTCACCTCTGTGCTGACTGGCCATGTGTAACAGCCTGTAATGAGAAAGCGCTGGTATTTCCGATAAATAAAATAGATGAAAAGGATAAAACGGGTGAAACAGAAAATCCTACGAAAACATCCGTAGGATCACCAGAAGACAAAAAACGTCCTGATGCGCAGGATTGTCCTCCTATGGCCAAAGCCACCGTCAACAGTGCTACATGTTTGCCCTACTCCGGACCTGAATGTGGAGCCTGTAAAGGCAGCTGCCCAATCCCCGACACTTTAGTCTGGCAGAATGAAAAACCCAGCATCATACAAGAGAACTGTGTCGGTTGTGGATTATGTCGAGAAGCCTGTATTACCAGCCCTAAAGCCATTGAGATCAGCCCCATTGTAATTAACAGCAAAGAACAGCCGGATCGTAACCTGCGGACTCAAGAAAATGTTTAACCTTTGCAAAAGACTATTGCATCGTAAAATTGTTTTTGGCAGCACCGTTGGCGTCGCCCTTTTTTTTATGTTCATCGGTGTGGTGTGCTGGGGGGCATTCAACACGGCGCTTGAAGTAACTAACGATATGAATTTTTGTATTAGTTGCCATGAAATGGAGGAAAATGTTTACACGGAATATATCAACACCATACATTATAATAATCGATCGGGAGTAAGAGCCACCTGTCCCGATTGTCATGTTCCAAAAGAGTGGCAACATATGCTGCTAAGAAAAATATTCGCCTCTCGAGAATTATATCAAAAGCTTATCGGCACGATTGATACGCCTGAAAAATTTAACCTGAAGCGATTAGAATTGGCCCAGCATGTCTGGCAAAGCATGGAGCAAACCAATTCCCGTGAATGTCGTAATTGCCACAACTTCAATGCCATGGATATCGCGTTTCAGGAAAGCCGTAGCGGCTTGGTGCACACATATGCCCAACAACAAAATAAAACCTGCATTGATTGCCACAAGGGCATAGCCCACCAACTTCCTGATGGCGTACTTCCCTACAAGGGAGGCAATGATGATGACCACCAGCATTATGAACAACAGCAAATCGACTGTTATCAGTGTCATGAAGGGATGCCCAAACCCAATACCGATGATTGGGAGCTTTAATCCAAGCTCAGCCAAAGCAAACATTCCGCCAATCAAAATGAAGCAGGATCAAGAACATCAGCCAAACTTTGAAAGTCAGTACGGCGATTAAGAGAAACGGAGGCAAGAGCGTCTGAAAGTTGTATAAAAAATCCGGAATCAGTCACTGATTCCGGATTATGTCAGGCTCACAGGATCGCTCAACTGATCGACATTACCCTAAGGCGCTTTTTATTGTTAGAAAGATACAGTTAAGATTTGTTACTGACCTTCCATCTCAAAACCAGGTGTAAATACTTCTACACGACGGTTTTGACCACGACCATCTTCAGTATCATTCGTCGCGACAGGCTCTAGTTCACCACGACCTTGCGCCTGAATTCGACTCTGTTCAATGCCAAAGTGTGTTGCTAAATAACCAGCAACCACTGCTGCACGTTCTTCCGATAGGTTTTGGTTATACGCTTCTGCACCACGGCTATCAGTGTGGCCGATAACAAATAGTTCAGTTTCTGGGAAGTTAACCAGACGCTGCGCAATAGGCTGTAACTGATCAATGTCTTGCTGAGATAACGTATCGCTATCAAATGCAAACGGCAGTGCAACTGTGATTGGTTCTACTTGAACCATTACAGGAACAGGTGCTGGTTCAGGCTCTGGTTCAACAACAGCAACCGGTACAGGAGCGCCCCAACCATACACTAAGCTAATACCATAGAAATGAGTATCCCAGCTAGCATCTTTAAGTTCTAGATCATTGTAATATTGGTATTCAAGACGTGCCGATAGGTTCTTATTAAAGAAGTATTCAGCACCTACACCAGCAGTACCAATAATACCGTCATCAGATCCACTAATTGCACCGCTGCCATCGGTGAAGTAATAGAAACCACCCGCTTTAGCAAACAAATCAATTGAGTTAGTTACATTCCATGTAAACTTGCCCACAAGATCAATACCTTGCTGCTCAATTGATGCATCGTCAGCTTTAAAGTCCATTTCACCCAGGTAAGTATAACCACCTTCAACAGCAAACCACGGCACAATGTTATATCCTAAGAATGCACCACCACCCCAATCCTCTTTATCAACATCACTTGAGCTAATATCACCAGAGAGGCCGCTGTAACTCGTACCGCCGACTCGAGCACCTGCATACCACGGATTTTCTGTTGCAGCGTTAACTACACCAGAAATAAGTAACGCAAGTGGGAGTATGTAATTCATTTTAGACATTTTTCAATCCTTTTATTATTTTAGTGCCACTACCATGTACACTTTTAGGCTCAGTTCTTATTCTTTACAAGCCGACTTTCTATTTCTTCCATATAGTTCAATTTTTATTAAATTACTTCAGCACGATGATTATTATTGTCCTATAATTCTTCTCTGCAATCATTTAACTGTTATTAACTTAACTATCAATTATTTATAGCCAATTTTCAGGTGAGATTAGAAACACTTACAATCCGGCCTATTCACCTACTTTATTTAAGCTTTATACATAAATAAGCATCAAATCTCCCTATAACTTACAAGTCATTAAAAACAAAAAAGCGAGTTTCACTACACGTTTCTTATCTAATACTCTTTTCTTACCAGTAAAAGTACATTTTTAAACAATTACAACTGTCGAAACAGTTTTAAACCTGATAAATGCCAAGTAGAATGAGTACCTATATAACCATGTTTGATTTGACCACAGACAAGTAAAATATGAATGTAAATGTTTCTGATACACCTTTTGAAAACATCAATGGCTCAATAAAAACTAAAATTACCGTGGGTGTTGTGGGAGGTGGTGTTGCAGGTTCAACCGTAGCACTACGTTTAGCCGAACTTGGCATACCTGTGACTTTAATCGAAGAAGGCGCGACCTTAGTGAATGGTCCTCCTATCTGTCACTTACATGCTGGCGGTAATTTATATCGCGAGATATCGGACGAACAATGCGTCACATTACTTCGCCAATCGATAGATACACTGCGTGTTTTTCCGCATACCGCAAACATCCGACCAACCGTTATCGCAGTACCATTACGCGATTCAGGTAATCCTGACACATTATTACCACGATTAAAGTTACTTCAAAATGTATATAAAAAGCTCATCGAGCAGGACAAAGGCAATGCGGTTCTTGGTGACCAAGATGAGTACTTTAAAGTTTATCAACAACAAGATTTGATTAAACTAGCAGCTAAAAAATCACCATTAATGCCAGTTTCATTGGATGATTGGATGGTTCCAGTTGCTAAAAATTTGAATTTAAATGAGTTCAAATACCCCATTATCATGGTGCAAGAATACGGATTAAGCATATTTAGAATTGCCGCAACGGCATCTCTAGCCTTTGCAAAATTGCCAGCCTGTAAAGTTTATACCAACGCCAAAGTAACTCATATAGAAAAAAGCGACAGTGAGAACCAACAAACTTGGAATATTTCCTTTCAACGCTTTAATGAACAACTTAATGATCATCAGACGGAGAATATAACCGTTGATTATCTCGTAAACGCTTGTGGCTATCGAACAGGGTCATTAGATGATATGGCAGTCGTTACACGAAACCGCATGGTTGAATTTAAAGCCGCTTATGTCACTCAATGGCCAACATGTGAAGGCCTGTGGCCTGAGGTGATTTTTCACGGCGAACGTGGAACACCCAATGGTATGGCGCAATTAACACCCTACCCTAATGGATACTTCCAGCTTCATGGAATGACTGAAGACATAACCTTATTCAAAAAAGGGCTCGTCAGTTCAACCAAGCAAAGTGCTCAGCCAAAACTTGAAGAACACTTTCTTAGTAAGCTTAAAACACAATGGAAACCGTTTGAAGTAACAGCTCGAACGCAACGAGCAATCAATCACATGGCACAATTTGTTCCAAATTTTAATGATGCTATTGTGGGTGGAAACCCTCTTTTTGGTGCACAGCAAATTCCGGGGAATGACCCAACATTACGTGCAGCAGATGTTTCTTTCGAAGATCAACGTTACGCCCGCTCTGAAATTGTGAAAGCGTCGTCTGCTATATCAGCGGCAGATGCTATTCTAGATAAACTGGTAGAAGAAGGTCTTATCACTAAAGATATATTCGCAGGCTTATTGTCACGTGAAAAACAATTTCAAGTGACGCATGCTCTTAACACTGAAGATGTTGTTCGAGTTGCTGAACAATTAGCCGAAAGTAGACATTTTCCGAAAGCTTTAGCTCAGCCAGTTAATATAGCCAAGAATCAGAAATAGTTTCTTAGAACTACAAATAGCTAATAATTCTTCTTTAATTATCAGATAAGTGAAGCCTTTACTCTTGCTTCACTTATCTCATGAATTTTAATATCAAGTTAAAAAAGCGACTTATCATTGCGTTAAATCGGTATCAATCCAGTACTTAGAACCAGACACGTTTGCATCAAGTAACAAACCTTTTTCACCTATTTGGTAAATAGCCATGCCACCGTTATATTTCGCTGTTAATTCTGCACTTTCAGTACCCGCAACAGCGCCCATTTCCGATGTCGCCTCCCAGCCATCTTTCACAAAACCATCAAATGTTTTTTGATCTTCGAAAAAGATGATTTGCTGGTAGAACTTTCCACCAAGCCCTGCTGCCAAGCCTGCACCAAACATTTTCATGTATGTACGTTTGCTTGTCTTACGATTTACCGCGACACCTGCTCCTTGGTTAGTATGCAGCATCAATGAGAATTTACGGGAATCAAAAACAGCATAGCCATAAGCCGAATCAAACAATACTTTTGCCGAGGGCTGCTTATCAAATAATCGAGCAAGTGCAGTATCAGACATTGTATTCAATGCTTTTCGAGCTTCTGCTGGGGTCTCTGGTTCTAACATCTCATTTAGTTTAGCTTCACCAGATTCCCATGTTTCTTTCGAAAAGTCAGATACACTATCCCATGCATCTTTGCTGGTATCACCGATTGCGCTACCTAAATCAGATGCAGAATCTTTTATTTTGTCCCAGCTAGCATGAACGGGTAAAACGAATAAACCCAAAGCGATAATAATAGCTCTATATTTCACGATACTGCCCTCATATAAAAACGGTAGCCATAAGGCTACCGATTTGTAAATTAGTTAAGCCGAAGACTTTACTTCTGCTTAGGACGGAAAGGTTTAATCACTTCCTCATTACATTCAAGGAATGGACCTTCCATCAAATCGATACAATAAGGTATAGCAGGGAATACTGCATCTAGACACTCACGGATAGATTTTGGCTTGCCCGGTAGATTGACAATCAAGCTATCACCACGAAGACCCGCCGTTTGGCGTGATAAAATCGCTGTCGGTACAAACTTCAATGATTCAGTACGCATTAGCTCGCCGAAACCTGGCATCATACGGTCACACACAGCTTCTGTTGCTTCCGGTGTTACATCACGCTTTGCAGGGCCAGTACCGCCTGTCGTTACAATAAGACTACAATCTTGCTCGTCAGCCATCTTGATAAGCGTTGCTTCAATCACGTCTTGCTCATCAGGGATCACTTGGTATACAGGCTCCCAAGGCGATGTTAAGTAGTCATTCAACGTATCGATAATTGCTTGGCCAGAAATATCTTCGTAAACACCTGCACTAGCACGGTCACTTACTGTCACAATACCGATTTTCGCTTTACTCATCTGTTATCCCTTAGACCTTAATAGATCTTATTTTGTTAGTTATTGGTGCATTGTAATCCATAATTGCCTCATAAAACGGATTCCATTTATCACAATAACCAAATGAATGATTTGAAATGCAATATTAAGGAATAATCGCGTAAGGATAAAGAGAAAGAAGATGTTTATACCCTAGCTACCTCAAGTCAATTTTGGCTAGATCTAAAAAACGGTAACGATAAGGTTACCGTTTTAAATATTTGAAACTAAGCAATTAGCTATAGTTAAATCTTACAGGCCACCCATTAGCATGTACTTTGTTTCCATGTAATCACAAATCCCCTGTCGAGCACCTTCACGACCAAGGCCAGATTCTTTTACACCACCAAAAGGCGCAACTTCAGTAGAAATTAATCCTTCATTTATGCCTACCATACCGAATTCGAGACTTTCACCCATCCGCCATGCACGCTGTAATGATCGCGTATAAACATATGATGCTAAACCTGAATCTGTATCATTTGCACGGGCAATAACTTCATCTTCTGTCGCAAAACTGAATACTGCAGCCAAAGGGCCAAACGTTTCTTCAGTAGCAACACGCATTTCATCGGTGACGTGTGTAATAACATGCGGAGGAAAGAAGTTCGTTGCTGGATCAGCCTTTTCACCGAATGCTAAGGTTGCCCCTTTGTCTAAGGCGTCTGTTACGTGGCTTTGTACTTTTTCAGCAGATGCCCGATTAATTAATGGTCCGATTGTCGCGCCATCGGTAAAACCGTCAGCCATTATTAGTGTTGATACTCGCTGAACCAGCTTTTCAACAAAGACGTCATACACTGTTTCATGTACATACAAACGGTTTGCACACACACATGTCTGGCCTGCATTACGGAATTTAGCAACCATAACGCCATCAATAGCTGCATCCAGATCTGCATCTTCAAAAACAATAAATGGTGCATTACCACCTAGCTCTAACGACAATTTTTTCACTGTTGGAGCCGACTGTGCCATTAGCAACTTACCAACCGCCGTTGAACCCGTAAAAGAGATTTTCTTTACCACTTTATTCTTCGTCAGCTCGCCACCAATAGCAACAGCATCCCCCGTGATAACGTTGAATAAACCTGACGGTAATCCCGCACGTTCGGCAAGTTCAGCCAATGCAAAAGCACTAAACGGTGTATCTGGGGCTGGTTTTAATACAACGGCACAACCTGCAGCAAATGCAGGGCCACATTTACGAGTGATCATTGCGGCTGGAAAATTCCACGGTGTAATCGCGCCAACAACACCAATAGGTTCTTTTGATACAACAATTCGAGCATCGGTTTTATGGCTTGGTATTACTTCACCGTATGTACGCTTCGCTTCTTCGGCAAACCATTCAATAAAATTAGCGGCGTAAACCACTTCACCTTTGGCTTCAGCAAAAGGTTTACCTTGCTCAGTTGTCATGATGGTCGCGAGATCATCGACATTTTCTAAAATAAGTTCATACCATTTACGTAACGTATTTGAACGCTCTTTAGCTGACACTTTTTTCCAGCTTAAAAATGCTTGCTGTGCAACCTCAATAGCGTGCAGGGTTTCTTCATGCCCCATTACAGGTACATAGCCGATAATTTCACCCGTCGATGGATTTGTAACAGGCTCTACTTTGCCGTTTTCAGCGGTTACCCATTGACCTGCGATATAACACTTTTGTTTAAACAAACTGGGATCATTCAGATTCACTTGGAATTTCCTTTCGACGGTGCACAAATTAATGGCTTGCATTTATAGTAATATCATTCACTTCAAAAAGTGAACACTGTTCACAATGCTATGCTATTAGCCCATTTCAGGCAAGCTCACGATCTTATAGCAGCAAGACAATAACGAATACTGCTCATCACGTATGGATATATCCAAATTACCGCAACTAGCACCAGCGGCGAACTTCACTACAATACTTTTTGTAATCATCTCCAAATATAGCGGTAAGCACTTCTTCTTCAGGCTCTATTTGAAAATTATTCATGAAAAAGAAAAAGATACCAAGCATCAAAAAACACGATATTGCACCAAAGTAAAAGACTGCGGCTAATTGAAATAGCACTAATCCTAAGTACATAGGGTTACGGGAATAACGGTATATTCCAGAGGTAATAAGACGAGATGCCTTTTGTGGCTTCCTTGGATCAATCGATGTTTTGGCTTTCGCAAACGAAACGATGCCAGCTAACCCAAGAATAGCGCCTAAAAAACATAAAGTAAGAACGACAAAAGATTGCCCAGGAAAAACGAATACCCAAAGCGGCCAGTACATTGCCAATAAATACATTCCGCCAAAAGATAACAACAGCAATAGCGGTGGTGGTAGCTTAAGACTCATAAAAAAACTCCATATGTATGACTCTGTTTGTCACTCAATGTCTATCGCTGAATTCAAGAAATTAGTGCAACTGTCTAGTACAATAAAGCAACGTTATAAACTAAGTATATAGCGCCATACCCAATCTATTGATGCACTGTGCAAATAATAACAACCATACAGATTTAGCTTAGGAATACGGTGACAAGTCGCATAAATAGTACAAGTATTTTACCGATATTATATTGCCAGAACTAAGTAAGACTTATAAAATCAGCCCGCTTTCTCATTTACTGTTTTCCATGTGTTATCGAGATAATTTTCTATGCAAGAATTGAAATACCTCCAAGGTTACTCTTCTGATTTGACCAGCCAAGTACAGAAACTGATTGATAGTCAGAAGCTTGAAGCATTATTACTAAAGAAATATCCCGATAATCACAACATTAAAACAGAAAAAGCCCTGTATGATTATGTTGTTGAAATTAAAAACCAATACTTAAAGAAATCGGCCCCTATTAGTAAGGTTGCATACGATAACAAGATTAACGTTATTCACCATGCTTTAGGTCTTCATACATTTATCTCTCGAGTACAAGGTGGAAAGCTAAAATCTAAACACGAAATTCGTGTCGCTTCAGTATTTAAAGACGCACCATTGGCTTTTTTACGCATGATAGTCGTGCATGAGCTTGCCCATCTTCGAGAAAAAGAACATAACAAGTCTTTCTACCAATTGTGTTGTCACATGGAACCCAATTATCACCAGTTAGAATTTGATATGCGTTTATACCTAACTCAGGTCGATATTTCTCGCAGTTCAAAGTACTAGCCCCATTAATACACCAAGTAACCTCTAAGTACATGATTCTGAGTAAGCTCAGCGAATCTTTTGAGATGGCTTCGATATAAATATTAAACATAGAATAACTGAGCAAAAAATGAATTACATCGCCCCCTCTTTTACATTGTTCAGTACGCTAATCTTACTACTTTCGATTAAACCGACATTATCGATTTGTGCTAAAAACAACGATAAAATCTGGCGTGCTATCGCCGTGTTTTTAATATTTCTTATTTTAGGTTCAATAACTTATACTATTTTACTTTTATTATTTCCTTTCAGCCCATTAGAGCTTTTTATTGCTCCTATTTTCGTTGTTGGTAGTTTATTTACTCTACTCGTCATGCACCTTAGCTTAAAAAGTATTAACCAATATCAAATCATGGCAATGAATGAACGCTTTAACGCTCAACACGACGCACTAACAGGGCTTAAAAATCGTCAGTTCATGTGGCAAAACATAAAGCTTAAAGCCCAGAACAAACAACATTTTGCCTTAATGCTTATCGACCTAGATAACTTTAAACAAGTTAATGATGCATTTGGTCACTTAGCGGGTGATGCTTTATTGAAAGCCATGGCAACACGTATTCAAGCAATATTTAAGAAAAAAAACACAATAAATAATAGTGTTGAGCTCATTCGATTAGGGGGTGATGAATTTGCCATCATTCTAGATTACACAAAGAAAAGTGAAGTTACCGATTGTATTCAGCTACTACAAAACATCTTAAAAAAACCTTTTTTCATTCGTGGAACGATGGTTCATATTCAAATGAGTATTGGTATTGCCTGCTACCCTGAGCATTCTTGCAGTATCACTGAATTGATAAAATCAGCAGATGCGGCAATGTACAAAGCGAAAAAACAAGCGTCTGGTTTCTGTTTTTATTCAATGGATTATGAGCGAAGTTCTAAGCAACACATTCAACTTAATGACAAAATTCGCAACGCACTTGCTAAGAATGAATTTTCACTTCATTACCAACCTATATTTGAAAATGATGGTCAAACAGTTTATAGCTTCGAAACATTAATTCGCTGGCAGCAGCAAGATGGTAGTTATATTTCTCCTTCTTTATTTATACCTGTTGCAGAAAAAGTGGGGTTAATCTCATCGATCACACAGTGGGTGATCCGCGCAGCTTTTACCCAACTAGAAAGGTGGCAAGAGTCTGGACATTACCGACGACTTCAAATTAACTTTTCAGCGTGTGATTTACAAAATGATGGCATTGTTGATTACTTAAAAGAGCAATTAGACACTTTTAATATAAACCCAGATCAAGTCGTATTAGAAATCACAGAAAGTGCCATGATTGCTGATATTGCATTGGCTAAAAGTGCTCTCAGAAAATTGTATGCACTAGGGATAACACTGAGTGTTGATGATTTTGGCTCTGGTTATACATCATTAACCATGTTGAGTGACATGCCGATAAAACAGATAAAAATTGATGCTCAATATGTAATTGAGATGAGCCGTAAAAATAATAATTTTGCCATCATTTCATCCATTGCTTTTCTGGCGAACAGTATCGGTGCAAAAGTCGTTATTGAAGGCATTGAAAACCAAAAAGTGCTGACTAAAGTTTCAACATTAGAAACTGCATTGTTACAAGGTCACTTTCTTAGCCAACCAATGAAAGCAGAACAACTTGAACAGATGTTTTCATCAACAATTAAAATAATGAGCTTACAACCTTAGAAGACGATTGGAATAATTGGTTTTTTAATGATTTCTGAGTGAAAGCCTGACAATACTTCGGGTTTTAGCCTACAATGTTCAGCTAGAAAAATGATTAGGTGTTTACATGAAAATTTGTGCTGTTGAGTTACGAAGCAACGAGGCAATTGTTTGCCTTCTTTCTCTAAAAGATGGTCTGTTTGATCTTCCTCAGTGTCGTACTCAGAAGTTCATCATGCAGGACTCTCTTGATAACGAACAAATGAGAGATTTCCAATTCGCATTTAAAAAGCTATTGGATGATTACAAAGTTGAGCGTGTTGTTATTCGTACTCGTGAAACACGCGGTAAGTTTGCAGGTAGTTCTATTGGCTTTAAACTAGAATCTGCTATTCAGTTAATTGAAGGCCTTGAAGTAGACTTCATGACAAATGCTGATATTAAGCAGAAGCTTAAGCGTAATCCAATGGGAATTGATTTCCGTGCAACGGGTCTACGTCAGTTCCAAGAAGCTGCATTCACAACAGGTTACGCTTACCTAGGTAAGTACTAATCGATTAAATGTTGTGACGGTAAAGTGTCAGTATTAACAGACGCTTCTACTATAAGAACATATGAAAAAGGTACGGCATAAGCTGTACCTTTTTCTTTTGTGGGCATTCAATGATTTTATTGAGTTAAACCTGCGATTAATCACGCCTCAAAGGTCGAATCACTGATTCCAAGCCTTCAATTTGAAACTCCAGCGCCAGTGCCATTAACGTGCCTAGCTCTCCCTCTGGGAAGCCCTGTTTTCGAAACCACAGCAAATATTCTTCAGGCAGGTCGATCAATACTCGCCCACTGTACTTTCCAAATGGCATCTTCATATTGGCCAGCTTGATTAAGTGTTCTTTTTGAAACATTGCTTAAGCAGCCTTTGTAATTTCATTGGTAACAGGATCTTCGATCTTTACACTGATTGCAACACGTTAAACCCGTTCAAAACGTGTTGTTATTTTTATTCACAGTTGTTATTTTTATTCGTTATTTAAACTCTGGACAAATATAAGCCGGACATTAACCTAACACATGTCGGTTTTCAACCGATAGAGTTGTTAGGCCTTAGCACCTTGAGGCACAATACTGTTAGCAATAAAATTATAACGAAGGGCGCATAAGGAAAACCTAAATAAGAAAAATACATTACGATGAGTGGCGTTAGCCAGGCAGTTATAAACATAGCTTGTTCGGTATTCTCAAATCCTTTATTCAGCCCCCTATTAACAAGCAAAACAACGACCACGCTCAGTGCAGCCATATCATAAGAGTGGATATACGGGCTTACCAAATAGGTAGCAGTAACTAAAACAGCCATCTTTAGAATGGCATCTTTTGACTTTATAAAAACCGCCACTACGACTATAAGTGCAATCAACCCACTGATGATTTGAACTCCCCAAGCAACCCCCAGATCCCCGATAAGAAGCCGAGTACTTATAAACGGGGAGACCTGCATAAATATTCCAGCCCCTGTGCCATGTTCAATAAACTCTCTTGCAAACACCCAGGGCGTATTCTGAAACCAAGCCTGCCAAGCATCAAGGCCTAGAACCAAAATACTAGAAAAGAAAACTACAAGCGTTGAAAGTGATGCCCAGAAAAATGCCTTCCAGTGCTGACCTGCGATTAAAGCAAAAGGGATCAAAATGCCTAAATGCGGCTTAATACTTAAAAGTCCAAACAGTACACCAGCCAGCCTGGGATGCTTCTCCAACGCCCGAAGTCCGCCAATCAAAAGAGCCCCGGTGAGCAAGCCATTTTGCCCAAAACTCAGATTAAGAAACGTCGTAGGCGCCAACGCCAATAACCAGATTCTGTCAAATTTTCCAGAACCCAGGGTCGCGGCCAAGAGATATAGTACGGCACATAGAGTGCTCCAAACGATTAAGGCAGAAACATAGTCTAGATTACGGAAAGGTAGTAAAAATGTGAGCATTTGAGGTGGATAAGCAAAATTGAAGGCCACGCCAGACTCGTTGACATTGTCGGGACTGTGCGTGCGAAACACAGCGGGATCGTAGATATCATTAAATTTTCCATCGCCAGCCAAATTTGCCGCGGTCCAAGAATGGAGAAAATCCCGGCCAACAATCTGCCCTCTCGATAACTCACCATCGATGAAAGTTCTATTATCATTAAATACAAATATTGAGGACAGAAGTATTCCGAGCAAGAAGCCAACACTTAAACGCATACTAAAAACTCCAGGGCATGTTTAGCCAATCCTTTCAATCTATTACATAAAACCACGTTCAGCTAAACTTTGATGTTAAAACAAACTAAAATTGTCTCGTATCTTTAACATCTCAAGGTTTAAAAATAAGCTTTTCAATTATTCACAAAGACAGTTGTAGGTTCTGAGTACTTCAATAATGAAAGGATGCCAGAGCATATTATTTCCTATATACCAGCAAAGCGTCTTTTCTCCGGGATATATTCGTTGTTCGAGCTTGCATGGTTCCTATCTAATGCCCTGAATACTACGCAAATTAATACCAATTTCTGGTAAGTTTAGAATAAAAAAAACTATTTGCAAAAAAATTACATCTTTTATGCAGATCTGAAGCTTCTCTCCCCCACACACAATCTTCTATGCCCTTAATCCAGCGCAGTTATGCAATGTTGTCATTGAATTCGTGTTTTACGATCAATACCAGTATCTAGACAAAATACAGATAGTCATGCCCCTACATCAGCAATCGCAACAACAACAACAACAACAACAACAACAACAACAACAACAACAACTTGTGAAGCCACAAGAGTCAGTTTTTGCCGTCTCGTGTTGTTGGTTGAAATACGAGCAGGTTGGGCTCGTATGACAGCTTTGTGCCGCTTGCGGAAGTTCTAGAGTCTGGCAAGATTTTTGATCATAAAAAAGTACTATAACTGTCTATTTATAGCTCTATTCGCGTTATGATCTTTGGGTCGTAAATTGAACACACCTTAATCCTAGGCCACACCAACCTTGAGTTAGAACACTTAGAAGGCGAGAACACTCTACTTCATTCGGATCCTACATACATAGCACATGTATCAAAGTTCGGTATTTATGTTCCTCTCATTGCAGCAATGTTAAGACATCTGATCTACAATTTATTTCAATAGGTTAAGCTATGACAGATTGTAATATCAGCCACGGAGATTGGTTATGAGAACAAATAGGCAGGATGATTCTGAATGGCTCAAATACTTAGCGAGTTTTAGTGATGAGTATGATGATCGATTATACAAAAATGAATCGACAGGGTTCGTCATGAAGGCTGGTCATATAGCTTGTGAATCAGCTTTTGATTGTACAGTTCACTTTGATAAGGTATTGGAAGTAGGTTCAGGAACTGGAGAGCATTTTCGGTCAGTAAGACATTCGTTCAAAGAGTACATACTGACTGATGGAGATCAGAAAACTCTGGCTATTGCTGAGATGGCGTTAGGCAATGGTGACTCAAGTAGAAAGATCTGTTATGAAAAAATGAACGCATCGAATTTAAATTTTGAAGATAATACTTTTGATCGAGTTGTTGCAACACACATACTTGAGCATCTTTATGAGCCACACCTAGCGATCAAGGAGTGGATGCGTGTTTTAAAAAATAATGGAACGCTGTCTATTCTAATACCAACCGATCCAGGAGTTGCGTGGAAAGTTGGACGTCACTTGACTACACGAAAACAAGCAATTAAGCGAGGCTGGAGCTATGACTATATTATGGCTAGAGAGCACGTTAATCCCTGCAACAATTTAGTAGCTTTTTTAAACTTTTATCTGCCTGAAAACACTTCTTTTTTTTGGCCACTAAAATTACTGCCTTCAATCGATTGTAATTTATTTTATATTTTTCACGCCGTTAAGGACGAATTAACGCAAGAGTTAGATGAGTAAAGCAAAGTCACGTTGTCGTTCCTCCTATGTTGCGCTCATTCATCGCGGTACTAATACTGTCGAGGCTTCTCATCCTTCCCCTTCCATATTCCAGATAGTAAAAAGCGCCCATTAGGCGTTTTTTCTATAACACCACCCAATATCAATTCAAATAACACTCATTTGAAAACCCATATCTTTAAAGCAAAGTAATTTATAGTAGCAACTGTTGCCGCTGATAAGAATGTTGAGATGTAGTCATTGATATCAACAATGTTAATAAACAAGTGAATAATCGTTGAATTAGCCACTATACCAAAGACGGATAAAGTAACAAACCTAACAACAAACTGGCTATTATTCTCGGCACGATTGAATGTATAGTTTTTCTGTCCATAGTAAGAGACGAATATACCCAGCAAATACCCAAGGATAGATGCGGGTATCGTCGGCAGCAGGCGATAAAACATCATGCCATTGGTGACGGTAAGGTAAACCAGCGCTGATGTAATGCCAACGGACAGAAATCGTATCACTTGGGTATTGAATTCGACTCCTAATCCTTTGCTAATCATATTATTCCTTACGACTTAATCATGTGTATAGGGGGTGGTGACTTTATCCCTTTCTGGAATAGTATCACCATTTATTTTGTTGTAAGCCACATTATTTATCGTGGTGTTACCGCGCCGCGGGATTTCGTAAGACAGATAGCTAATTAACTTGTTTTCCAGTCTTCCTCGGCTCATATTATCTAATACCAGACCAGTAAAGAGGCAAATTACGGCAATAATCCCCAATGCACTGGCTAGAACAGCCGTGGGCAACCTATCCACTATACCTGTCTGGAAAAATTCATAGATAACCGGGATACCGATAAATAGTGACGACATACCCAGCAGTGCTGATAAGACAAAAAAGAAAAACAGCGGCTTGACGTCTCTGAGTAGAAAGATAATGAAATTGAGAATTTTAAATCCATCACTAAACGTTTTTAGCTTGCTGGTGGTCCCTTCAGGTCGATTTCGGTATAAAGTAGGCACCTCTTTTATGGCCAGTCGATGATGGAGGGCGTGCACGGTCAACTCCGTTTCAATCTCAAAACCATCGCTTAATACAGGGAGTGTCTTGACGAACCTATTGCTCATAACTCGGTAGCCCGAAAAAACATCATTGAGCTTTGATTTAAAAAATAGGCTGATAAGGCCGGTGAATAGCTTATTGCCAATAATATGCCCCTTGGGGTATGCCTCTCTGGCAATAGAGCGGGTACCGATGACCATATCTAGGTTTTCATCTAACAGCGACTCAATCATTTTTGTGGCAGCGTTGGGATCATAAGTGTTGTCCCCATCAGCGAGAACATAAATGTCAGCATCAATATCTGCAAACATTCGTTTTACCACTTCACCTTTACCCTGGCGTCTCTCGTTGTAGACAGAAGCCCCTGCTTTTATTGCTTCTTCGACGGTACGGTCTGTTGAGTTGTTATCATACACGTAGACATGGCAATCAGGTAAGGCTTGGATAAAGCCTTTCACGGTACTTCCGATTGCTCCTTCTTCGTTGTAGCAAGGGAGCAGTACAGCGATATTTAATAGATAATTCATATAAGTCCCTTAATTTACTCTATACAGTTTTACTCCATTGGGGGTTTCTTCCACTAAGGAGAGCCAGTGTGGTGCTTTGTTATTCATTAATTGATTGAGGAACGAGTGTTCATTGGATTTTTGGGATATTAGGTAACTAGCGCCATCTTCACCAACCATGACAAAATCAATACCTTTCTTTTTGATAATATTTTTAATAAATTTTGAGTCGGTTGAACGGAATAACTCAATAGCTATGCTATTGCCGTTGATATTTCTATGGTAAGGCGCGGCGATGATCTTATTGTTTGTAAGAGCCAAAACTGGTGCACCAAATTCAATAGGAGCTAAAACTAGGCTATTTTCTATTTTGTTATTGATTAGTGCCTCTACTTTATAGAGGTTGCCGTTGTCACTTATTTCCTGGGTTGAGGTTTGTGAAGTATTAGCTGAAAGCGAATTGATGTAGTTTGGAATTATTTTAGTGATTAAGATAGGTGTTATAGGGAAGCATAATAAAAGGATAATAATTCTGTTCGCTTGATTCGAATGTCGATTCATTAGCTTGTCGCAAAACATAGCTTGAAGGGGGATTGCGATAAGTATTGATGCGAAAATGGTTCTTAGTTGCCAGAATATGGGAAATAGTAAACTGATAATTAACGCAAGATAAAGTATTGTTTTACCAGTTTTTTTAGGTAGGATGCTTGTTGATAATAATGCTGGAATAATGAACAGCAAATAATTGTGCTCGTTGAAGAAGCCATCTTCTGCTACGTAGTGGATGAGGGATTTCGCCTCAATGACATGATTGAGCCAATAATCTTTCAATAAATCTGGGTAGTTGTGAAAAAAACCTAATATAAGGGTTGGAAACAGTAGCAGAACCGGCAATAACGAGATAACTGTAATGATAAGATACCTTGTCGAAGGGGCAAGGCTTCTTAAGCTACAGTAATGGAATGAAAGTAGCGACAGTTTGCAAAATAGATAACCAGCTCCCAATGTCAATAGGTATGGAAAGGAGATAGCATCGTATCGAATCGTAAAAAACTCATTGATTGGCCGATTAATGATGATGAACAAAGCGACAAAAAATACTGCACTCAGGCATAAGTGTTTTGTGTATTCGATAAAACGAATTGAATACATATAACCTACCGCCGTTATCACAAGCAGCATGAGTGCGATAATAGGGAGATTCTCCATCCCCACCCAAAATGACAATGAGATCAGCAATCCTTGTCCCCAAGCCGTATAAAGCTGTCGACTTTGAACTTTATTGAGGGGAACCAGTGCAATTATCCAGGCTAAAAGGCTTAACTGGATATTATGGTGATCAATCGAGCCAGGGAAGAACTTGGTGATGAGTGGTGACACCACAGTCATGAAGATTGCGATTTTTGCCGCTTCAATACCGCCTAATCGATAGGTGAAAAAACCAATGGCTAGCAGCAAGGCTATCAGATAAAAAAATGGAACGATGGTTATTGCTAGGCTTTCAGACATCTGAGGTCCAAGCCATGGGTTGGTGATAGCGGTTATCGCTGCCAGTGGGATATCTGGGAGCCTTGACCAGTGGATGAGTTCGCCATCTTCGGGGTTAAAGTTCTCAATAGGACGTAAGTACCAGTAACCTTCTTGGATCCAAGAGGTAAATTGGTGATACCTCATATAATCATCGTTATCGGACAGCTGGAGCATCTGAATTTGCTCCCAATTACGACTTATGATTAACGCAAATAGGCAGCTAGATAAAATAAGTGTCAGAATACCTATTTTTATTATGGGCTTAGAATGTATTTGTTGTTGTCGACGTTCTTCCATGAGTAGTTGACTTTTCTAATTATAATATATTCATTATGGTACACAGATGGAACTATTGTTAATGGTTGTAATGATTTTGTGGTATTTTTTTAACATTCAGCCACCTAGGTCAACTAATCTATAGATGATTAGGCTGTGCATCAGGATAATAAAGCAGTACTGCTGAAGTTATTATCTGTATTCTAGAGCAAATAAAATCTAAATAACTGGGCACCAGCCCTCAACCTTGAAGGCTAAACATAGTCGTAATCCCTCCCTCTCGAAGGAAACTATTATTTTTGGGCAAATCACAGTAAGTATTCATCAATACTAGTCCACTGTACTTTCCAAATGGCATTTTCATACTGGCTAGTTTGATTAGGTGTTCTTTTGAAACATATCTTCCTTTATCCGCATTAAACTGATGCTAGGGTCCAAGCCTTTATACTCAAGCAGCCTCAAGATGCAACTGCTTCTATGCGGAATATTATACGCTTGCAGTCCATTGATGACTAATCAAGGGTTTACCATTTTGTGTCACAGTACCGATATACACATCACCCGCGATTATTTTACCCACGCCTTTGGGTGTGCCTGTCATCACGATATCGCCATCCGTTAATACCATGAAAGTTTGTATTTCAGCTAATATCTCATCGGGCTTATAGAGCATTAATTGAGTATCACCTTCTTGAATCAACGTATTATTGATACTTAACGTTAAACCCAATAAAGACGCTTCAGGTTGCAATGATACAAACTCACTGAATACGGCTGAACCATTAAACGCTTTGCTTCGCTCCCACGGAAGAGATTTCGATTTCAAAACATTTTGTACGCTGCGTTTTGTTAAATCAATGCCGAACGCCACGGCACTGAACTTACCATTTTGATAAAGGAAAGATATCTCTCCTTCATAATGCAGTTCATCACCATTATGTGACGCTAATAAAGATGAAGATATTGCAGAGTTAGGCTTTACAAATAGTACCATTTCATCTGGCACTTCATTACCCAGTTCATGGATATGCTCTACATAATTTCGCCCGACACAAACCACTTTACTTGGTGTTATAAGTATTCCATCTAGCGTAATTTGATTCATTTTAATCCCTTAATAATAACGACCTTCACTCTGCTTTAAAGGCAACGATATCACTAAACACATCGATACCACTAAATACATCGATACTCAAGCAAGCGTAAGACACGCAAGATAACCGTCCATTCAGAGTATTGAATACAGAAGAGAGTGTATTGAATTACTTTGATAGGGCTAGCACCTTGCACTTATTGCTTGAATCCAGCGTTAAGTATCGCTACAACAAAAAAGCCGCTGTCTATTTATTCAATAAACTTTCACCCTTGGGAAAAATTTCAGACGATACCTTTGACGTATCTTTGTAAACTCTATCTTTAACAGTGGTTTATGTTAAAAAAATCACTTAAGTATCTTTGATTGTAGCAGCTGTCATACTTTTATGTGA
>NZ_PYMJ01000070.1 GCF_003025615.1 Photobacterium frigidiphilum
TGCGAAAAAGATTAAATAAATTGACGCAAGCCGATCACGTCAGTTAGATTTTACGAAGGTCTACAATCGAATGAGATTGTGATCGCCATCGATGTTATAGAGCGATCGGCATCATGTTAATACGCATAAGCCCAATAAACGGCGGGTACTGAACCGTTTTTTAAGTGTGCCTGAAATTAAACGCTTGTCGGCGGTACTCGATGACGTCGGGGCGCGCAGTGATGTACTGTTTCAGTGCTGTGACATTCTTCGTTTACTGATGCTCACAGGGTGTCGGGTGTCAGAAATCACCCAGTTGAAAGGGGAATACCTTCACGGCAATGAAATTCATTTGCCAGACAGTAAAACAGGGGCAAGGGTGGTGCATATCGGCCAAGCGGCGGTTGATGTGCTGGCGCGCCATGTTCGCCGCCAAGGCGGTGAACTGTTCCCGATGAAAAAAGGCGCATCGGTGCGTGCTGTGTCCAATCTGTGGGTCAAACTGCGGATTAAGGCCGACATTGCCGATGTCAGAATACATGACTTGCGCCATACCTTTGCCAGCTATGCGGTGATGGACGGGCACACCCTGCCAATGGTCGCTAAATTGTTAGGCCATAAGCGGCTTTCCATGACATTGCGTTATACCCACGTCAGCGATAAAGCCGTGGAGCAAGCCGCCGAGCAGGTCGGTAATACGTTCCGTCGCATAGTGACCAACACCTCGCCTACGACGGTGACACCGTTGAATGCGTTACCAGCTCAACAAGGGGTGACCACCAAGCGATTAAGCATCACCCTGACCGATGAAGAATTGCGGTCGTTATGGCTGGGAGCAGAGGCCGACAACCAGCCGTTAGAAGCATGGGCGTTAGCGGTATTGCGTGAGGGGGCGCGGCATGACCGCGAGTTGGACAGTTTTACCCGTCACCAACAATTGAATGAAAAGCACCGCCAATACCACCAAAGTAAACGGCATGCGACCTTGGTGATTACGCTACCCAAAACAGAGCACGGTTATTACCGCACTTTGGCCAATGATGCGCGGTTAAGGGTCATGGCATGGAGTCGTATCAAACTGCTCGATAAGGGGCTCGGTCACGAGTAGCGCATAGTCATGGCCATGCTATCGAAAGCGGCACTCATTGAGAGCTTGCCGCATAAGCCGTATTGCACCGATGAACTGGGTAACTTGTTTATCCGTGGTCGCTTGTCGGCGATTTCGCGCCAGTACCTACAGGTTAATCGCCATAATATGGTGACGTACTTGGTGTTTGATATCGACCGCGCAGGGGCGGCACTGGCATGGTCTGACGCGCATTTACCGCCGCCGTACTGGACGGCGAAAAACCCGCGAAATGGTCACGCGCATATCTGTTACAAGCTGTTGATACCGTTTCCGACCTCAGAAGCGGCACACCTTGAGCCGATACGTTATGCGGCAGCGATTCAATCGGCGTTCATGCAGCGTTTACAGGCTGATGAAGGTTACGCGGGACTTATCACGAAAAATCCGCTCCATCCCCATTGGCAAACCGAATGCTGGACAGAGGACGGTTACAGCCTCGATTATCTGGCGGACTTTGTTGATATCCGTAATCATCCGAAAGTGGGCAGGGAAGCCAGTGGTCTAGGTCGCAACTGTGACACTTTTGATAATGTCCGTCATTGGGCTTATAAGGCCATTAGAGAGTATTGGCGGCCTGACTATGCCGCATCATGGGAAAATGCTGTGTTAGCGCGTTGTGAAGCCATCAATATGGGTTACAACACCCCGATGCAGTATTCAGAAGTAAAATCGATCGCTAAGAGCATTGCGAAGTGGACGATGCGGCATTTTACTCCTGCGAAGTTTTCGGAATCACAAGCTAAGAAAGGAGAGAAAGGTGGTAAGTGCAGCAAGGGAGGAGGGCGACCCGTTGATAAAAAAAGTGAAGCACAATTGAAGCCTTGGGAGTCATTAGGTGTTAGTCGTAGAACGTATTATAACAAGAAAAAGTTAGGCTTATTGTAAGTTGCACTAAAACAAGCCATATCAGATAACAGCCCTTTTTAAATGAGCGTGAAGGTTGATATGTAGTGCTCGTTGCCATTAACACGTTTCTGCCTCTTTATGCGTTAGAGCAAATATTCATTTACATGCTGTCAATGTGAGTTTCCCCTACCAAAAGTTATCCAAATTTAGAAGATCAAGAAATTAAACGTCACTGAGCAGTCTAAGCTCACAATATAGCCACTAACCTATTGATTACAAGTTGAAATTATAAATGAAAGACGGCATCATGTGAACATTAAAGGCGACTGTTAGTCGCCTAAGTAGTGTTAACTGGCACACAAAATTTAGGGTCTTATGAAACTTAAAAAATTATTAGAACATTGTTTTATTCAAGAATTTCAGAGTGTTTTGGTCTCTCCATTTGAAAAAGAGTTATTCAGAGCAAGTTTGAGGAACTATTGTTCACATGGAAACCCTTTAAGGTTTCACAATTTTGCTTTCTCAATGCGAGAATTAGTTTTACAGATTATTGATAGACGTGCACCAAACGACAGAGTACTAAAAGCGATTTGGTATGAGAAGGAAAGTGAGAAGTTTGATGTTACTAGAAGGCAAAAACTAAAATTTTGTGCTCAGGGTTATTTGTCTGATGCTTACCTTGAAGAAGAAGATCTAGACGAAGTAAATGCAAGCATCAAAGAATTTCTGAAGAAATTCAACTTTTTTAATAAATACACCCATATAACAGAGAAGCACTTTACTCCGTGTCCTCAAAAATTCTATACCGATATGAAGTACATTATTCAACTCTCCCAAGAGGTGATCGAAGAACTAACGGCTTTGGAAGATTATGTAATTAGCAAGGTTGAAGATTACCTTGAATCTGAAATATTTGACAACGTGGTCAATAATTTCCCTGATGAGCTGTCTATACTAGCGAATAATGTTGTAATCGAAGAAACGCATCCAGAACAGTTGGAAATTACAGGTATCAACGAGTCTAATGTTGTAATGAATGTGACAGGGACTGTGCATGTGAGCCAAGAGTATGGGAAACGTGAGGATTTCTTCTCAATGTCCACGAGTTATCCTTTTACTGTAAGCCTCGGTGTCTCTGTTTCTGATCCAAGTGATATTGACTTAGACTCTGGTGGTATTGAGGTCGATACAGCAAGTTGGTACGAGTAAAGCCACTTAAAGCACAAGTGACGGGGTCAAGTCTTGCTTTTTGCCTGTCAAAGTTTTCTATATTTCAGTTAATTAATTTTTTGCTAATTTAGCAAAGTTACTAAAACATTTATGTCCAAATGTGTGTTAGAGAAAAGGCCACGAATGTGACCTTTTTGCTTGTTTATCAGTGAGACACATTATGTGTGAGTGTTATGTAAAATCACATACTGAATTCGATGTGCTTACCTAATCCATCAATCATTAAACTAAAATAAGAATGAGTGTGATCAAGTACTTCTTCACGTTCAAAAAGCGTTCTAACTTTATCCTCAACAATACTTTGACCTTTCTTACGTTTTTCACTATTGCCAGTAGCAATAAATGAAATTTCCCCTACTAGCGTTGTTTCAATTTCATCTACTGATTCCCATCCTGCTATGTTTTTTATTAGTCTTCTAGCTTCTGCTGCCTTGTTTTCTTTATTTGAACTATTCCCATAGGGAGAAATTGAGTATGTAAGCTGAAAATTATAAATTGTCATGTGACCTCCAAAAACGACGCTGAATTGCATACATTATAGATATTTGGGTGAGACTAAATAAAAACAATACTAAGAGTATGGTTATTGAGCGTTTCCACTAAAACATTCCTCAAAAAAGCACTCTCGACCTTCTCGTTGTTCTTACTTCGGCTGTTATGTTCAATGCAAGCAGTTAGGAATCGACTTAACCCGCATTGTTATACGGTTATAGTACGCTCAGAAGCTTTTGGACTATTGGCTCGAAATACTCTGCCGAATCTCTTGCTCGTGTAATATGAGCACCGTTTAAACCATCTCGTGATGTACAATCAAATACAGGTTTTTTAGCATCCAATGAATATGGAATTAAGCTATGAAGATTTGGAATCTGCCCAATATTCCAATTACCATCCCCCCAATCATGTACTTGTCCTAATGGACCTAAAACATCGATTATGTTTTGTTGTACAGCACTCTGAATTTGATCGCCAAAAATAGCCCAACCTCTGGTCATTCCATTGGTATTCTGACGGATGTTGTGTTGCTGCATAACGTAACCAAGAAATGTTGGCTTACCTTGAGGTAAATCAATACTACCAGCTGCTGAGCTATTGCACTGATCCCACTCTCTGCGCCAAACTTTCAATTTAGCACCAAGGTTTTTAGTTCCTCGAATTGAGAATAAATCAGGAGACATTGGTGCAATAAAGTAGTCACTCGCAGCCAAAACCGATCTATTTAACGCACCTAGATTAGGACCCAAATCGAGCATTACTACATCTGCCTCGACCTGCTCTGCTGCCCACTTGATATAGCGATAGATAGCAGATTGAATCCGTAATGCAGGGGCGCTACCACCTTTAGCACTGCTCCAAGAGTCACCAAGAGAGTCTTCGTAGTTACTTAGTAAAACATCACCCGGTACGATATATAAATTAGGGTAGCTGTTATTTAGCAAAGATGGTCTTCTTTGCCTAATATCACCCAAACCTTCATACACTCTTTCAATTGCGTTCCAGATACTATTTCCTCGTTCTGGTCTCCAGCTTCTCTCAAGCTCAGTATCCGACAAAGAGTAAGCCGATAAATTACATTGGCTATCTAAATCAACAACTAGTACTGTTTTGCCTTGCCTTTCTAGCAAATGAGCTATGTGGTACATATACGTAGTTTTACCAACGCCGCCTTTATTATTAAAAATACTTATAATTTTCATGTTTTCCTCAATATTAACCTAACCGTATAACGTCTAACATAAGTTGTACCACGGCCAACTCACCAAGCGCACTGAACTCCAGACCAAAAATGCGGAGTAAACGTGTCAACTTGATGTTCTTGTGTACGGCCAGCATGGGCATGAACTAATGAGGTGAAAGTCCTCTGTAGGAAAATCAGCATTTAATATTCAACTAGTTGATATTAAATGCTAACTACTAGAGAATGGCAAGGGCTTTTCCGCGAGGAACGGTCTAAAGGAAGCCGCTAGCAAAACTGCGAGCTGATGAAAAAAACATCATATGAGGCGTAGGTCAGAGGCGAGTTGGCACAAGACGACGAAGCCAAGTGATTGAATGATCACCTTACGAATGCAGCTTTTCTATACGTTAAGTCATCTGATGATTCTGAAATTAGAGTACAAGGTTTAAACGGGATTTTACCCGAAACGTTAGGTAATCGTTACATGTTCTTGCCTCAAAGCGTAATGACTATACAAACATGTACGTTGGGATTCTTCACTTTTACGTTCAAAACACTCATCGTCTATTACTTCTTAATCTTCGTCCTTCGATCTGGATTTTATCGCTATTCCCGCCTAATCTTGATCAACCGTTCAGTACTGGGCGGCTGGGGCTGGCGATTAAGGCGAAAAGAACTCAAAGTAGGATAATCTAGTCGGTTTTGCCGATGATTGTTATATAAGTAAAAAAAATACTTCGATGTCGTTTACGGAAAATCGCGAATGCAATACTCGACAACATTGATATTGCTATTAGTATGATAGGGGATATATCGGGATCACAATGTACTTATATGAATAGATGTCGTGAAGTTATTGTATCAAGATGTGATCATCTTTTGGAACAATTAGATGAAATTCCAAATATAAAACTTTGATTAGACGAAATATCTTTATTATATCATTAGTGAATAATATAAGTGACTAGATAAACATTGCAATATTGTTAATTTCGATCAATGTTTTTACATCAAAAATCAGTCTGCGTGTGGGACTAAATATTTGTATTTGGTTACCTTTAGCATCTGACCTCGCTCTGGTTATCCACAGATTCTGTGGGTAACATTTAACTCGATAATTGTGCAGTTATTATTCATAATCATATTAAAATGCTAATGTGGTATTTTATTGAAAATACTAAATTGATATTTACTGTGAGTATGATTGATGTCATTACAAAATTTGCATGTGATATTAAGGCACAAATCTGAAAAAGAACTGATTGATGAAATAGCAGAACTATATAAGAGATTTGATGCAGTGAAACGGTACGATAAAGTACCGTTACTCAATGATGATGAGGAGGATGTTTTTAATTATAATGTGAGGAAGATAAAACAATCGATGTTGCCGACATTTACAATAGATACGCCCTTGCCTGTATATGAAATAGCAGACGCTAAAAAAATAATTTTAGAATATAAGATGATGTCGAGTAATGGCTATGGGATCGCAAGGCTCATGCTTTTCTATATAGAATTATGCATTCATATTATTAACGAATACGATTATATCGAAACAGTTTGGACTAGTGGGATAAGTACATTCGAGACACTAATGACATTCATCAAAAAAAATGACTTGGATGTCGGTATGCACAAAGAGATAGAAAGGGTAGTGCAGTTATCAAGTCAACATATTGAAATGAATTGCGCATTGGCTTGCATTTACGAAATGATAAATATTAAAGATTGAATCTATGATTAAGATTATTCTTGTTATGATTTGATTGCTCTCCCTGTATGTAAAGTAATACCGCTGTTATAACGAATTTATCATTCGATAAGTGTCGTGATTAATCGGGTGTTTTTTTAATTTTTATTTGATTGATTTATCCCATTGTTTAATCTCGGCATAATACCGTTATTATGAGGCAGTACCACCTATTGAAATAAACAGGTGTTAACGGCTGGCAGGTTAATGGTATCGTTGTTTAGCGTGGCATTACGGGACGTAAAAGATCGTTAACAATGCCACTTTTAATGATTTTTGGGGTGCTTTTTGCTTAACGTTTAACTTTGACTTTTACCCCCGACGCCCCCTTTAAGGGTGCTGAAAACCCTGATATAGTGCGCTTTAAAGTGTGATAACAAAGAACTGAACGATCACTCGATAGTTGGCACTTTCCCTTCTTTATACCTCTACACCCCTCGCTATCTCGATAAATCGAGATGGTTGTTGTTGGTGGTTCGTAACATGCTGATATTTAAAGTAAAAAAATTAGTGTTTTTACGAGTTTCGGCATTATCGAATTTTAAAAAAGTTAAACTTAACTTTGCTGAAAGTGTATTGCGCGCGCAATACGTGCGTATTGCAAGTGTATTGAAGCCGCATTTTTAAAGGGCTGTAGCTTATTTTTACCTCAGTGTATTGCAGGTGTATTGCTGTTGTTTAACTGATTGATAATGATGTCATATTTTAGTTTTCGTTGTTTATGCGTATTGCGCGCGCAATACGCCTGTTTTTTCGTGCAATACACGCGCAATACAGTAAAATGATGCAGTGCAATACATGTGTATTGCGATATGTTGGTGTATTCGGAGGGGAAATGGCGAGAAATCCGGTGGTCCAGGTAGCGTGTGAACCTGAGTTATATAAAAAGATAGATGATTACCAGAAAGAAAAAGGTATCCAAAGCAAAGCTGAAGCGGTACGTGAGTTGATTGATTTTGCGTTTAGGGTGTTGGAGCATTCATCGGAGGAGGAAGCAGTTTCAATGCGGGTGTTGATGGAGAAGGTGCTGGAGCTTTCGACAAAGAATCTTTACATGCAGAATAATATTTATTTCCAAACCTATAATGAGGAAAAATACTCTGGTGATCATTCTACGTCTAATGCGAGGAAGCGTGTGACCTTTGAAAAAGCAGAAGAGTTTGTGGAAAGGTTTCTCGCGGGGGAAGAAAAGGAAGGGGATAAGTAATATCCCCTTGTCGTTATTATCGTGTCTTTTCGCCTATATCGAAAAGTGGCGGTTGGATAGTGAGTTCATTATTAGTGGTATGAAGTCGGTCAGCCAACGCATGGTATTTATCGGCTTCATGTTCTTTAAAGGATTGGACGGTATTGTTAACATCGATTTTATCGCTTTCCTTATCGTTATTTAGGGTGTGGCCAATATATTCGTTGAGTGATTGGATGGCTATTGGAATATGGTCATCTTTAGTGGTGATATTATGAATGGCCGTTTTAATCTCATCGAGCAACGTTGTACTGGCTATTGAGTGATCATTCTTAGGTTCAATGATGGTCGCATGTTTTCCCTCATGTTCAACTTTGGAAATAATATCATCAATCAAGTGTTGACTTATTTCGGTGTTTTCCTGGTTCAACACAATGATAATATTTTCGCGGAGGTTGTCGGTGTTGACGGTTCGGCAATCGTTATTATTGGTGACGGCAATAATGTCGGTATTGGTTGGGTTGTTGTCATTAATCAGTAATGCATTTTCAATTCCTACGGCTAAAATACTGTAATCAGCCTGTATGCCTTCATTAATCGGAATATGGTTGCCCGATTTTGTGCCCAGTACCCGTTTATTAATCTTGAGGTCGCTAATGTCTCCTGTGGCGTCATTTAAATAAGTCACCGAAATGCCTTTAATTTGATTGTCCGGTGTTTCCAGTTTGGCAATAAGGGCCGGATGGGTCGAGCGTGTTTCTGATGAATATACCCGAGGATGATAGCGAATGCTGTCATTGTCTTTAAACGGACGGTTGGGGTTCGTGTCTAAATAGGTCTGCGCCAAGGTATTGGTGACAGGAATGCCGTCATTAAAGTATTGCTGAGCGCGTGCCTCTAATTGACTTTGTTTAAGTGGAACGGTGGCTTTTAATTGTTCATGTTGCGGATTGATAGTCAGTTGATGTTTATCCGGCTCTGATAATAAGGTGTCTGCTTTAAATAAAGCGTCTTTATAACTGAGTCCTTCTTTATTCATTATCAGCGATATTAACGTGCCGTTTTCACCGGTGCCCC
>NZ_PYMJ01000071.1 GCF_003025615.1 Photobacterium frigidiphilum
AGCAGAAGGTATAACAGTATCAAGCGGAAGATGAGGCGATAAGGGAAAGCCATTCTGTCGCCATTCATCGGTATAAGTTAATTCTAAATTATCAGAGTCTTTATCTAACGTAAGTTTACCGATCACTGCACTATCATACACAACATCAAGAATGTATCGATCAGACCCAGTTGTCATTATCATCACTCCTTGAATTATCCATATTGTTGGAAACGTTTAACCACGGTGTAATGGTAAGTTTGATGCCAAGACCTTGTATAACATCCATAATAGAAGACATACGGATATCTCCTTTTCCTTGTTCAATCTTGATGTATGTTTGTTTTGCTATGCCGCAAAGCTCAGCAGCATCCGATTGAGTTATTCTACTTTGAGTTCTTTTCGCCTTAATCGCCAACCCCAACAGCTCAGTACTGAATGGTTGATCAAGATCGGGGGTTTCTAATGCTTTTACTAATTTGGCCATCAATTACTCCTAGAATAAACCCTCTCTAATTACCCAATAGACATTGTTCGTCAGATTGGGCGGGAATAGCGATAAAGTCCATAAACCTGACCTTATTGACCACATTAGCTAAGAATCACAATAAAGTCCATAAAGATAGACCTTTATGCCAAGTTGGGCGTAAATAGAGATAAAGTCCACAAAAGTAGACCTTAATGATCACATTGGTCAAATCCAGATCGAAGAATGAAGAGGTAATCGACGATGAGTGTTATGAACGTAAAAGTGATGCAAGAGGTCTCAAGACAGATTGAGGCCGCTATGCCTTGGATTCATGGCATAATCTCAAGAAAGCAGTACGACGAGCTTATTGAGCTGATGGATTCGCTTGTAGAAGACTACGATACCAATCAGACGCTTATTGACTTAATGTTTCCTGTCATTGAGCAATATGAAAGTAAAAACGAAGAATTCCAAGCGTTTAATACCCATATTGACAGCATTAATCCAGCTGTCTCAATGCTCCGTCTAATCATTGACCAGAACGGGCTTACACAAAGTAATTTCAAAGCTGAGATTGGCGGAAAATCATCCGCATCAATGATTTTAAGCGGTCAGCGTTCAATGACCCTTCAACACATCAGAGCGTTGTCAGCTCGTTTCAATATCCCGACATACATGTTTGTATAGTTGTCCCGTCAACATATTTTAGGACGAGACAAGTGACTGAGAAAAGCCTTCTCATTGATGAAAGGCTTTTTTTATTTCGGCTGGTCACAATTTAACCGCTATTGCGCCTTACAACACCATCAAAGCACAGCGTCCTCTTGTGATGTTCAAAAGGACAAAACTGGGGTGCTTTGGGGCCGAATGTTAGAGCCTTTGTTCTGATTAGGCAAAGTATCTTGGGGCAAAAAGTAATGAGACTTCATCCAAATCAAAACTCCAAACCATCACCTACATTTCGAAATGCCTCGGCTACGAATCCCATGCGTATCCTTTCACACTGCAGTTCGGCTTCGGTGGTTGACTCTCCAGGGATGAAGTTCACGCTATAATCCTTGAGTACCGTAAATACTTCATCTTCATAAGGGTTCTCTTGTAAATCGCCAAACAAAAATAACTGATACAAAAGAAGCCAGTAGTTATCTTTGTGGTAATCGTCACCATCGATAATTGTTTGTGCAAAATCAACAATACTACGTTTATCTTCTAACATAGAATGTAGTATTGTAATTGAGACACAATCTCGACTAGCTATTACTGCATTGATAGCCTCTCCGGAAGGAACCTGTTGATTTTCTCTTAGTATATGAAGAGGCCAAGCCATACCGTCAGAGCGAAGCTGCTTAGCATTTTCTATGATAATTCGATCCAGCTGTTCCAAGTAAGAATCTGGCATAGCTTCAGATTTATCAATAAGTTGAGCTATATATGGGATAAGAATTGGGTAGTGCCAAGCCAAATTTATTACAACTGAAAGAAAGTCATGAGATGCAAGATCATCTATATGAGGAGTTATTAATTGAATGGCATACTTAAGAACGCTCCCATCTGGCGTTACTTTATTGACAACTATAGCCCTGTTAATGAAGGTAATCGCTTCTGCCGCATTAAACTGATGATTTTGACCTTCTGGCTTACCAAACCTATTCGGCAACGCTCCGATCAACTCCAGAATCCAGTCATCTTCGCTTGGACAAGGCAGCGCAATAATATTAGTTTTGTTCAAGTTTAACGTCAGTTTAAAGACCGCTAACTCCTGCCCCAAAATTAGTATAAATTGCTGAGCTTGTTCGTAGCTTTCACAAAAACATTGATAGTCATCCACATAACGTTCAAAGAGAAATCCATACTCTATGAGTTTCTTATCAACTTCTTGAAGAATTAATTCGGCTATGAAACTCGATGTTGCTGGCCCAATAGGGATTCCCTGAGTCTCTCCTCGTTTAGATTTGCGTTGAAACATGTCTAGTTTGTTGTACCAAAGTTCATTTCCTCTATTTCTCTTGGCTACTTCAACTCCCACCGCAGCCCAAGGAATGGCATGTGTATAAATACTGTTAAAGCAGTTAGCAATATCAGCTTTAACCCTGAACCTCTTTGAGAAACTAGCTTCGTTATATCGCCGTTTTTGAACAATTGGCTCTTCGTAGTTCATAACCATGATACGACCATCTTGTCTTTGCTCAGGTTTGATTATGCTATGCTCACTATCTTGAATTGAGTTTATTTCCCCCCAATTATCATGAATGTGTTTAGTCAGAAATGCATGAGCTTTGGGATGAACGAGTGCCAAGGCTCTTGGGACATTGTTGTAACGGGTCGCCTTGTACTCAACCAAATCATAACCACTTCTCCGCCTGCTGGGTGAATCGTCAAGTGCTGCAAGTGCTTCACATACTTCAGGAGTAAACTGCCTTGTATCAAGGCATGGAGGCAGTTCACCAATAGTTTCTTTTTGATTTGGGAAATAATTTCGGCGGGTCAGAGCTTCATAAAGATTTCGTTCATCATTCAAAGTCAGCATTTTTTCTATTCACGTAATATAAAACAATGCATATATTTTAACTTGTTAAGTGCTGTTTACTATCGAACGACTCTCAGATTACCGAGATATGTAAATAGACACCAAATCATTTGATATTTTAATTCATATGACTGGACGGCCTCGAATCCATTGAGTAGCAAAAAATAAGACATCCCATTAGTTCAGGAAGCATGAATATAAGAAATAAATACCACTCTTTACCCACCTTGTATTGCCCTCATAATGCATCAGAAATATGATGAAAGAACAGCAAATAACCGACGCATAGGTGGTTCCCTGCAAGACAGCAGCAGCTTAAGATCTGGCATCATTGACTTAGTTTTCCCAGACCCGAATTCTAAATATGAAATCACCTGTAGTGATCCCACAACAGAGCGCCTAAACAAAACAAGCGACTTGAATCGATACTTGTCTAAGGTATACGGTTTCACTAGTCACTACTGTTATGTTAAAATAAGACTATAAGCTATATTACTGAATAACTTTAAATGATTGAAATTAAAGACTTTAAACGATTGCTTGAACCCGATATCAAAGCTTTGCTTCTGAATTACTTAAGAAATAAAGAAATCATTGATGAAAATTCAATTATCATGAATGAATTGACAGTTGGAAACTTTTCTCGTCGTGTAGACCTCGCAATCTACAGCGACGGTAAACTGATAGCTTTCGAAATAAAAAGTGAAGCAGATACTTTAACGCGCCTAGACGGTCAGCTTGATAAGTATCTAGAATACTTTGATAAAGTTGTTGTAGTATCTGATACAAAATTCATTTCAATGCTATCGAGTTCTTTACCGAAAAATGTAGGGCTCTGGGAAGTTAGTGATTCAAAAATCAAGGTAAAACAAAGAGGTAAACTTCAAAGTAAGATCGATAACTCCAAACTGATTGATATGATGGACCTAGTCGATTTATATAAATTGTCAACTAAGCTAAAAATCAAAACAGATAGAGATAGAGCCTCGTTAGAAAAATCTTTAAAACAGGTATCAAATAAGCGTTTGAGACAGGGTGTTCACGCCTCGTTGAGTCGTAAATTTGTAGATGTTACTCGTTCATTCATTGAAGAGACAAATAATAGAGAAGTATTAAAAGACGACCTTAAAATCTTGAGTAGGTTTAATCTACATAGAGAAAAAATAAAGTTAGAGCGGAAGCGGAGTAAAGCTTTTTGGGACGATATAGATCAGCATGTTGCCGATTTAAACCTGTTTGCAAAGGCCTCTATCTACTCGGGATAAAGACCCAACAATTAGCAACTAATCTATCCAGTCATCATCTGTATCGTCAATATCTTCTAACCAATCATAATGTAGCTGCGTGTGAAGGTGCTTATTAATTCTGACTGCAGTCGCTTTTTGGGCGCTATTAATTCCAAAATCGTCTCCCTTGCTTGTTAACTCAATAATGTAATTTGCCCATAAAGCCAAGTCTCCCTCCCAATAGGATTCCGCCATAATTTGCTTTGAAATGAGTGTATAAAGCTCTTTCTTTTCCTTTTTAACTAGTGCTTGCTTCTCACTTTTTGTTAGCGATTCTGAAGTTTCACTAAACTCCATACGAATGAAATTCCATTCATTTCTACAAGAATAATCAATTCGAGGTGGTGGAACTCCCGCACCTCCAGACATTTTTGTTGCTCTTGCACTCCCTCGGTCAGAGTATATTAAGTTGTCGATACTTGTTCCTAATTTATCAAATAAGGCTCGTTCATAAATACTCTTAACACCTTTATGATAACCTCCAAAGCTATCAGGAAATGATGTAGAAGAAAGAGAAATTAAGGATTGAGGTAGGATTAATTTTATTGCATTCAAATACATTAGTATTTGATGGCTTAATTCAACTTGCTCCTTCGTTATTTGCTCTAGATCTAAAATAATAAGTAAGTTATTAACTTCTTTTAACTGAGGTAAAATGATTTTGTAATTTTGAGATTCGATGTCTACCTGTTTAAGTATAACGACAACACCCCTTTTAAATGAGCTCAGCACCCTTATTTGAGTTGAGATTTCACTAAGATTTTTTAACTGTAAGCATGGGATACTATTAGGATGTTCTTTTACAAAGTTGCACCAATTATGATAACCATTAGTCGAGTCGGTTAATTTAAGCAGATCGTGATGAACTTGACGGTACTTTTCAGTTTTCCTGCCAAACAAGTCTTCATAGTCTATATCCGCTATCCACTTTCTGTCTTTGCCAATAACCTCTTCTATTTTATCTATAGAGCTTTTTAACTCTTTAGCCGATGCCCAAGATTTTAATGGAAAAACAGGTAAAATAAAGTCCTTGTCTTTAGCTGGCAGCTCTTTTAATCCTAGTGTTTCAGATGGACTAATCGCAAGAATAGGGCAGTAACGATATGGAAATTTATTGTCAAACATTCTAGAACCCTTTTTTGCCAAGTCTAACTTCAATAGCAGGTATGGATAATTCAGATATTTTCGCTATTGTTTCAATCTTAACTTCTAGCCTTGTTTTTTCAGGAAACTGAGCTAGGTCTATTAATGAGAACGGCATAACTAAATCAGCGGCCAATCTATTCGCTTCTGCTTCTAATGTATTAGATAAGGATGAACGGAAAAGCATAGTATCTTCAATACCATCTCCTATTTTATCTTTATGCAATAAAAAGTGCGCAATTTCATGAGCCAACGTAAACCGTTGTCTTTCTACTGAATCATGTCTACTAATTTTCACCAATACAACGCCATCAGATTCCTTGATAACACCTGAAATACCTGGTTTTAGAGTTGATCTTTTAACAACAATTCCAAATTCCTTTGCAATAGCTCCGATCTTAATCGGAAAGCTACCTTGATACTTTAAAATAATATCCTGCTGATCAGATGTTAACATTGACCATTCTTTACACTTTTTCATGCACTAACCTCTTCATCTTCAGGAAAGTCGTTCTCAGATAGAATATCTCTATATACAGCTCTTTCTACAGCAGAGTAAATGAGCTTATTGAAATGACCTGTTTGAATGGCTTGCTCAACCAATGATTCTGATTTCTTAACTGCAGCATCGGTGGCGGTATGCTTTATATTGGAATAACCAAAAAATGCTGACAGAGCAATAACGACACCAAGTCCAGTAACGATAAGAGTGACACAAGCTAGTAACAAACCTACCCAAACTTCGAATTCGATGCCTTCATTTTCCTTCGACTCATTAATTTGATTTTTAATGGTTATTAATTCATTGGATAAAGTGATTAAGTCTTCCTTTAAAGTTATATTTTCAGCTAACAACTCCTCTTGAGCAGACACCAAGTTGCCATACTTTAGTTCTTCGCTAATTTGCGTATTCGGACTTACTGAGTTCGCATGAGCTGTACTCGAAAGAAAAATCAGAAATGTGAACATTAGTTTTAGACTGAAATGTTTCTTGTAATCAAGCAATTTGAACGCCTTATTTCAGATATCTTGAGTCTAGTGAAATGACGAAAAATAGATCTAAATTCCTTGTCACACATTAATTACTGTTGTATGCAGTAGCGGCTGATGTAGGTTTCCCGAATCTCACAAGGGTACTTCTCTTAATCTAAACATTTCTGTAAGTATTTGAATTAAAATAAGTACAAATGTTGATATATATCAACGTTACAATATTGATAAAAGTGTAATTAAGTAGTAATCCTGCTACGTTGCCCACTGAACAGAAAATCAATGGTAATCACGATTGGGTGTACTCGATATGTCATATCAACGAGCTGCGCAGCTGACTCTTCATACAAAGTTTCAATTTCCATGTAAATTATCCCGAGTAAACGTACTATAAATAGTTACCCAACGCTCTGTGTTCAAGATCCCCAATGCCTTGTTATACTTCTCCTTAAGTAATTTGTTAACAGCGTAGTTTATTGATATTGAGAGCACCCTGCTTGTTCAAAGATTTGTTTAGCCACGGCTGACTTGCTTCTTGTGTTTGGTTTAATGGTTTGGTACATATCTATCAGTCCTATGGCGTAGCCACCGCCGTAACTCATCGCACCCAAAGTGCGTTTTTGCCCTTCCGAACGATCAATACTCTTGGCAAGTTTCTCCTGATCTACTTTGATATTTGATATTTTTGCTAAACCACCACACATGCCTAATTTACTATTGTGATCAAATACTGGGGTAGAAGACATGACTTGAGTTGAATAAAGACACGTAATAGCCAAGATAATCAGAGGTTTTTTCATTCAAACGCCTTAATTTTCTGCATAGCAGCTGTATGTTCCCTCGTATTTATAGTCATTAGGAAAATTGAGTCAAATGCTAGTTTCATGAAATGAGAGGAGAACACAGAGCAATCTTCATGCTCGCTTCAAAAGGGCTGCTATCTGATATGGCTTTGTTTAGTCTCAAATCAACCCAGCTTTCTTTTTCCTAAAATAAGTGGCTCTACTGATACCTAATTCGCCCCAAGGTTCGTTTAAACTTGGTCGCCCACCACCGTTGGACATTTTACCGCCCACACGACCACCTTTAACCCCCTTCCTCGCCTGTGATTCTGAAAACTTCGCAGGGGTAAAATGCCGCATTGTCCATTTCGCAATACTCTTAGCTATTGATTTTAGCATCGGCGTGTCGTAACCCATATTGATGGCCTCACAGCGCGCTAACACGGCATTTCCCCATGATGAGCCAGTGTCAGGCCGCCAATACTATCTAATGGCCTTGTATGCCCAATGCCGGACACAATCGAAGGTGTCACAGTTACGACCCAGTCCGCTCGCTTCTCTGCCCACTTTAGGGTGATTGCGAATATCAACAAAGCCCGCCAAATAATCAAGACTGTAACCGTCTTCTGTCCAGCACTCGGTTTGCCAATGGGGATGCAGGGGTTTTTTAGTGAGTAGTCCCGCGTTCATGCGTCGGCCTGTAACCGTTGCATGAACGCCGATTGAATCGCCGCCGCATAGCGTATCGGCTCAAGGTGCGCTGCTTCTGAGGTCGGAAACGGGATCAACAACTTGTAACAGATATGCGCGTGACCATTACGAGGATTTTTCGCTGTCCAATACGGCGGCGGTAAATGTGCGTCAGACCATGCCAATGCCGCCCCTGCGCGGTCGATATCAAACACCAAGTACGTCACCATATTATGGCGATTAACCTGTAGGTACTGGCGCGAA
>NZ_PYMJ01000072.1 GCF_003025615.1 Photobacterium frigidiphilum
GTCATTGTATTTGTAAGGCATGTGTTAAACAGCTAACCGGAATGAAAAGCTAGTTATGATAACTGAACTCAGTGCTAATGGAATAATTGAGCATTATCTGAGCGATTCAACAAAGCCCCCCCTAAATGGGCTTGTCGGCAAACCTGTTATTCTGAAATCCACTGTATTTTAATTTTCGCTTACCTGCACAGCTACGACTAATGCTCTCATTGCTTCCTCCAACCTTTTCCGAGGGCAAGCGATATTCATTCGAGCAAAACCAGCTCCTTCCAGACCAAATGCCAGTCCTCTCGAGGGCGCCCATCCGGCCTTATTTCTTAAAAAAGCAGTTAGCTCTTCAGGCATCATATCGAGTTCCCTGAAATCCAACCAAAGCAGGTATGTGCCTTCCGGCTCAATCAGTTTGACGTTAGGAACATGTTCAAGATACTGCTTTACCAAATCAATGTTCCCTACAAGGTAATTGAGTACTTCATTCAACCAAGATTCACCATCCCGCCAGGCCGCTTCCATGGCAACATTGGCAAACGCGTTGTTTTTATTGACTGTCAAACGGCTGTTCTCTGCCTGAAAGCGCTTTCGTTTCATTTCATCATCTATCACAATAAAGGCCGAACAGTTTGCGGCCAGATTGAAACTTTTTGCAGGAGAAAGGCATGTAATAGTGTTATGAGCATACTTTTTACCCAGTGAAGCGTAAGGTGTATACTGATGATCTGGCAGTGTAATATCGCCGTGTATTTCATCAGACACCACCAGTACATCGTGTTTAGTACAAATATCGCCAAGTGCTTTCAGTTCTGCCCTACTCCATACACGCCCTACCGGATTGTGAGGATTACACAAATAGAGCATTTTTGTACGTGGCTCAGCTGCTTTCTGTGACAAATCATCTAAGTCCATACGGTATCGACCGTTGTCCAGAATCAACGGGTTGGTCACCAACGTTCTATTGTTTTCTTTTATAATGTCAAAAAAATCGAAAAAGACAGGAGGCTGAACAATAATACCATCGCCTTTTTTAGTAAAAATATTCGCGGACATGGCAAGGGTATTAAGAATGTTAGGCGAACGAAGAATAGTACTCTCTTCAACTTGCCAGTTATGTCGTTTATGTAGCCATTGGATCAAGCTCGGTAGTAGACCTTCAGGTACAGTTTCATAGCCAAAAACACCGTGCTTTAACCGCTTTTTTATGGCCTCAAGCACCACGGGAGGGGCTTCAAAATCCATGTCGGCCACACCGGCTGGAAACAGATTTTCTCCATCCCGGCCTAGAACTATTGGATGATGTTTCAATGCCGGAACTTCACGGCGATTGATGACTTTATCAAAGGAAAATTTCATGGGCGTGAATAACTTAATAGGGGGTTTGTGCCCATTTTATCGAAAAGTTCCATAAAACGAAAATGTATAGTTTAATTTAATGGGTTAGGGCTTTGGGATGGTTCATTACATTAAAGCCACTTAGGAGCGATGTCGTATCTTGCTCGACTTCCTGAGGTGGTCACAACCCAAAAACAGGCTTGGTTAATAGAATTGATAAAGAGAATTGGCTTCAAACGAACCTGTATTGCACTGGCAAAAAAGACTGTAAGAACTGCTTGGGCAATGCTTCATTATGAAATGAAATATCAACCAATACCTGTAACAGCATAGATTTAACTTAGTACCAAATTTTACAAAATGATGATGCATAATCGGTAAGACCAACCTACTGAGAACCTGACCGAGGTGTAATGTTTTCAAAAACTGCTTTACTGAATAGGTCAGTAGGTGCGCAAACATCAAAGGTTAGGGGGTAGCTCCCCCAATAGAAACCGAATATACGACCGCATCTTAACTTTTATGGTTCGTCGCTTTGTAAATACGTGGATTCCATATACACCTCGGGATGCCCAATAGCTACCGAGTCGCCTAACCGTATCAAAAGACCACATAGCTTTAGTGTTGCAACAAAGTCTAGCGTGACGGGGCGGGATGGTTCATTACATTAGCCCCCTTAATCTGGAAAACCTGTTAGAAGAACTTATTTTAGGGTGGCCCCTCAACTCGAAGGTCTTAGTCTTTCATTTAGTAAAAACACACCCAGCTCTTTGTCCGTATGGAGTATATGGTTGATCAACCAAGACTGCAGAAAATCAATCAAATCTTTTGCTAATATAATCTTGCCGGACTTCAGATTTTCCCTGATAGCAAGAACCTTGGATGAAAAATAGCGATGTTCCTTATGATGTCTATTGGCGCTGTCATAATCCTTGTTTGCATAGCCGTAGCGTTGCATCATCTCTTCTTCTGTTTCAAAGTGATAAACCGCGTAACTGAGTAAATCTATAGTTATTTGTTGCAACAAATCGACGCTTATATCCCCAGAGAGTTTTTCTGAAGCATCATTGATCGCATTAACCAGAATTAGATGCTGCTCGTCAATTTCTGTAATCCCAGTCTCAAACTCTTCGTTCCACTCTAGTTTGACAATAAGTTGTTTAGACACTTGATCCTCCCGTGCTTGGTTGTCTAATCATTCTTTCCCCATGCGAAGAATTTCAAAAATGATGTAATTGTAAAATAAGATAGGAATTGACCCTTTTAAAAAGCAGTTAGCATAAACTAACGGCCCTTTGGAATCCCATAATTGCACACCATTTTCAGCATTAAGCAATATGGATGAAATTTGCTCAGTGGATAGGAATTGAGTGCTAAAATCTCCGCCGTCTGCTGGGGCGCTTTATCCTTTAAAGTTAATGGCGTTATACCCATACACAACAATCCCTTTGAATATTGTTGAGCTATGTAAAATCCTTATTCGTTATAAAATAGAGACGTTATGGCTTTCGGGCTAGTTTAAATTTCGAAAAGATTATAAAAGATTGATTTACAGCAATAAATTTTGGGTTTCGTAAGAATTAGCTTGTACTCAGAATTGTATCTTTTTCATTTAATGCAGTAGCTCAATGAACAAACGATAAATCCTCAAATGATGAACCGAACTCCCGCACTCTGCCAGCATGTCACGGCGGTTGGCGTAACTCATTGGGATAAAACTTACTAGTAAGGCCCCAAAATTAATTTCCCCCTCAATTTGTCTTTGTTTTCACTCAACAGACAACACACCTCTGCATTCATTTCTTCTTTTAAAGGGGAAATTTCTACTTTGGGGAAAGATGGATACTTTAAATTGGGATAAATAGATTGATTGATATGCATGATATATGACCGAATAGATTTTTTATTCTAAGTTATTCGACTAAAGTAAATTGGTCTCTTACGTATCATTTGATGCACCTTAGATTTCTTAAAATTAATTTTCAATATTGTGGGATAACTATGTTTTTCAATAACACGAAGATGAAAGAAAACGAGGCATTAAAACAACAGCTTGAAGAAGAAAGGGAGCTGCATCAGCAGAAGATAGAAGAACTTTTAGCCGAAATACAATGTAAGGAGCAGTCTCTAATAATTCTTAAGGTAAGCAATCAGTTTGAGTCCGCATTAATGACAAATCATCTTCGTGGAAATACCATGCTAGAAGCTATTCGGACGGGCCTTGCTGATAGCGCTGAAAATCTGGTTGATGAAAATGAATCATTAAAACAATTGGATGAAATGTTTAACCAAACTCATTTCGCACTAGGCCGTTTATCAACTAGCGCAGATAAAATCAGCGAGCAGGCTAAGATTAGTATGAGTGCAGCTGTTGTATTAGATGAAACCGCAACATCTATAGGTCAATTAGTTCTGACTATTCAAGAAATCTCGGCACAAACTAACTTGTTGGCTCTTAATGCGGCGATTGAAGCCGCACGTGCAGGTGAAGCTGGTAGAGGCTTCTCTGTGGTTGCTGATGAAGTTCGAACTCTTGCAGGAAAAGCCCATGATGCCAGTGGTAGGATCGAGACTTTGGTTAGTCAAGTGTTGAAGCAAACAGATGCCATCAAAACGTCGCTCAGTGATAACCAAGATTGTACCGCAGAAGTTTCAACATCTTCAAAAAAAATCGAAAGCGTTGTAATGGATGTCTTAAATAAGTCTCAGCATATGCAGGACGTTATTCGTATAGCAGCGGTAAGATCATTTCTTGATACCGTTAAATTGGATCATGCAGTATGGAAAAATAATGTTTACAGTCAAGTTGAGCAGCGTCAATTTGAAACACCACTCAATGCTCATACAGAATGTCGGTTGGGTAAGTGGTACTTTGAAGGTGATGGAGCGGATAAATTCAGTCAATTGGCTAGCTTTGGTGGTATCAACTCACCGCATCAACTTGTTCATGAGTCGGGACGCCATGCACTTCAAGCGGGTTTGAATGATAAACAACAACTTATTGTACACATACAGGCGATGGAAGATGCCAGCGAAAGTGTGGTAAATGCTATTGACCGATTACTAACTGATGCTATAAAGGAGCGATAATAGTGGTTGTAATGTAATGAACCATCCCACTCCATAACGTCCCGTCAGGCTATGATTATTGTAACAATTCATAAGCAATTAATTGATAAGTGGGAGATAGAGTGATGATCATTAACTTACTGGGTATTGATATTGCTAAGAATGTTTTTCAACTGCATGGTATTGATGTTAATGGTAAAGCTGTTTTAAAAAAGCGATTATCAAGAGATAAACTGGCTGAGTATATCGCTAACACACCACTATGTACGATCGTCATGGAATCGTGTGGAGGAGCCAACTATTGGGCCCGCGTCTTCCAACGGTCAGGGCATACAGTGAAACTCATTAGCCCTCAGTTCGTAAAACCGTTTGTTAAAACAAATAAAAATGATGCTGAGGCCATAACAGAGGCAGCCAGTAGGCCATCAATGCATTTCGTCCCCATCAAGCAAGTTGAACAACAAGATATACAGTCTCTACATCGAATTAGAAGCCGGTTAGTTAAAAATAGAACGGCATTAATTAACGAAATAAGAGGGCTCAATTTGGAATACGGAATTACTATTCCAACAGGGGCATCAAAGGTAAAAACCAAATTATGTTCCATTCTTTCCAATGAAAATAATGAGCTGACTGTGGCCTCTCGTGAATTCATGAATAATCTCTACAATGATCTCGTCGAAATTGAAGATAAGTTGAAAAATTTAGGAAAAAAGGTACAACAGATCTGTAGGAAAAATGAAGACTGTCGCCGAATTATGAAAATACCCGGTGTTGGTGAATTAACAGCAACAGCAATGATCTCAGCGGTTCCAAATCCAAACGTATTTAAGAATGGCAGGCACATGTCAGCATGGCTAGGACTGGTACCAAGACAGCATTCTAACGGAGAAAAGCAGATTTTGTTGGGTATCAGCAAGCGAGGAGATAGATACTTGCGAACATTACTTATTCATGGTGCCAGAGCTGCTTTGTCGAAGTATAAAAATCTGGACAACAAATATGGCCGCTGGTTAACAGAAAAAGAATGTACGCTTAGCTTTAATAAAGCCGCGGTTGCATTGGCGAATAAGAATGCCAGGGTCATATGGTCAATCCTGAGTACGGGAAATGAGTTTGATCTCAATAATCAAAAGGTGGCTGCCTAATACACAATATTGAGCAGCTTAACGGTAAGCATTTCAATAAGTTTGCGCCGATTAGTTTTAGATGATGAAACATAGGTCATACCTGCTCTTCTAAAACCTGTTTTGCGACACGGCCGTTAGAGGCCATGGTTGTGTTGAAGTCGAAGAGTGCGGATTTACATCAGGGCACAAGTTTAACTTAGATGCCGAATATATGACTGCAACTTAGATCTAGAGCAACATCATTAAAAATTAACGTACAAATAGGGATGGTTCATATATGTCGCAAAGTTATACAGAAGCACAAGCGTACTGATTTCCAGATGCAACTAGGCTGCAAGCGCGTAAAACTCATCCCAGACAGATAAATCATCAGGGTTGTCGAGCTGCCCATTTTTAATCATTGACCACAGCTCCACGCCGGCGAGTGTGGCTTTGGCTCCTTCATCAGATTTCCATCCCAGTCACTGATGCATTTTACCTTTCACTTTCCGGTGACTTTGCTCGACTATGTTGTTCAAATACTTAACTTGAAGCACTTCAACCAGGTTGAGCATCTTCCCCATCAACCAGAGTTGGACGTTGATATTGTGTAGCGCTAATGCATTGGCACCACTCTTATCTATTACCACCTTTTCAGGTAAGCCGTTATGGCCTATCGCCTTGTTGAAGAAGGCGCGAGCTGCTTTTTCATCACGATGGTCACACAGTAAAAAATCAATGAAATTGCCGTATTTATCAACGGCCCGGTAGTAATATTTCCATTGGCCTTTGACGTTAAGTAGAGTAAGAGACAGAGCGTAGTCGAACTATTTCTCTGCCTCTCCTCACCGAACCGCACGTGCACCTTTCAGCGCATGCGGCTCTCCACTTAACCGTGGCCAACGGCCATCGCAACATCAGTGT
>NZ_PYMJ01000073.1 GCF_003025615.1 Photobacterium frigidiphilum
TGATTACTGGTAAACCACCTCAATATTGAAGAGACGATTCATGAAGGCGGATCTCTCCCGCACTAGGGTTTTATGTTCATCATTGCGCAACCATAAATCAAATTGACCCTTATTTATCATCCGTAATAACTCAAATTCCTGAAGCGTTGACCAGGCACGTTTTCGTATTTTTAATCCACCGGTAGCGACAGTCAGCTTCTTGATCGGCGCATGATCCGACTCGATACCATTATTGAGACATTTCACTTGCCGCTGTTCTACATTCGCTCGTAATCGTCCTTCTTTTTTCAAGCGAGCAATCGCATTGTGTTGTGGCTTAATGAATTTGTACACCTAAATGGGATAAAATACTCTCAACATAAAAATGGTGTACACAATGACAAAAGCTCGATCAACATATTCAGTCGCATTCAAGCATGATGCAGCAAGTTTAGTCTTGGACAAAGGTTACACGATACAAGAAGCCTGTGATGCCGTCGGTGTTGGATACACAGCAATGAGACGATGGGTAGCTCAACTTAAGCAAGAGCATGACGGGGTAACACCGACTGCGAAAGCGATGACGCCAGACCAAATACGTATTCAAGAGCTTGAAGCAAAAATTAAGCAAATTGAATGGGAGAAAGATATTTTAAAAAAAGCTTCCGCTCTTTTAATACAAGACAGCATCAAACGATAGATTTGATAGCTGTGTTATCAAGAGAGCCTCATTCAATAAAAAAGTTATGTGTATTATTTGAAATACCTCGTAGTAGCTTCCATTATCGACTTAAACACCGCGGCGTAACAAAGCCTGAACGCGCTTTATTACGTCAAAAAGTCGTTGATATCCACAGTCGTAGTCGAGGCTCTGCTGGCGCGAGAACAATTTCAGGCCAATTAAATCAAGCAGGCGAAAGTGTCGGTCGATACAAGGCTGCAAGCTTAATGAAAGAAGTAGGCATTGTCAGTAAACAGCCCAATAAACATAAGTATAAGATATCTGAGGATGTATCGAAAATAGCCCCAAACCGACTAAATAGGCAGTTTGATGTTGAAGCCGTTAATCAAGTTTGGTGTGGCGATGTCACTTATGGTGTGCCCGGAGTTCAGCACTAGCAAGGAAGCTTAAATGAACCACGAGTCTATCTGAAATACACAAACACAATAGCAGGAGCTAACGTGTGTTTGCGGCACTATCTGGTTGTGCAGATAGTTGAGTCTGAGCGGCAGTGACTTATCGTATGCTGATAAGGTGATGTAACTCGCTGACAACGGGGAGTGAGGCGAAATCGTTACGCCAAGATGCTCTTCTAGGCTAAGTATTGAACGGATGAAGAACATGAACCGATTAACCCGCATCTATGGGCTGAAACGTCGCCACTGCCTACACGATTTAACAGGCAGTATAGTGCAGTAACAGTGCTAAATGAATGGGCGCTATTACCGAATTAATGAGTAACACATAGGTATTTATTAATGGATAAACGTCAAATCACAAGTCGGCGTTTAAGCACTATCACCTTACAACACGATAAGGTTAAAGACTGCGATCGGCATCCACACCAATATGTTTGAGTTCAGGTAGGTAAACCGGGGAAGGTTTGTTTGGATGTTAAGGGAGCACGACCCCAATGGCAAACAAACTGGCGGAGCGCTCATAGTAGTCTGAGATGGGGAAAGCCCATTACATGGCAAAGGAGCGCAGTTTAATTGATTTGCGCAAGCAAATTATCTGACCTTAATGAGGTGAAGACCTTTGATAATCAGCGAACTGCAACGCAAATTAGCAACATGGACATCAATCGATAAAACGCGTCGCGTCAATCGGTTATTGCGCCTAATCTGTCACCAGAATTGGCTTTATCAAGCCGCACAAGTAACGCTTTCCTCCAAAGGTGCTAAAACAGCTGGGGTTGATGGGATAACTAAAATCCACTTGCAGGGTCATCTGGATGCGTATCTGGCTCAAATCAGAGATGATTTACTGTCAGGTAATTACCAACCGATGCCCGCCAGAAGAATTTACATCCCAAAGGCCAATGGAAAGCAGCGCCCCTTAGGCATCCCAACCTTAAGAGACAGAATAGTACAACGTGCCATGCTTATGGCAATGGAGCCAATATGGGAAAATGATTTTCACTCATTATCCTATGGCTTTAGGCCTGAACGCAGTGTTCATCACGCCATTAGAACGGTTAAGCTGCAATTAACCGATGGCAATGTAGCGAGAGGACGTTGGGTAATTGAAGGTGATCTATCTAGCTACTTTGATACTGTTCATCATCGATTACTCATGGCATGCGTTCGTAAGCGCATTAGTTGTCAGCGATTTAATGAACTGCTTTGGCTATTCATTAAGGCCGGACATATTGATCGCAATTTATTCTGTGCAACAAGTAAAGGTGTACCACAAGGTGGCGTCATTTCTCCGTTACTGTCCAACATCATGCTCAATGAGTTCGACCAGTATCTGGATAAATGTTATTTAAACAAGAAAACACGTAAAGACCGCTGGTATTGGAATCGAACTATTCAAGACAAACGCAAGATTGCGTTAAAGGAAAAGAGACAATGGCAACCCGCAGTTGCTTACTGTCGTTATGCTGATGACTTTCTAGTGATTGTTAAAGGCAACAAACAGCAAGCAGAAGCTATTCGTGAACAGTGTCAAAATTTCCTTGAAGGTAAACTTAAACTCACACTGAATATGGACAAAACCCATATCACACATGTGAATGATGGTTTCATCTTCCTTGGACATAGGCTCATTCGAAAACGAGGTCCTAAAGGTAACATGCGTGTGGTGTCAGGTATCCCCTATGCTAAAGCTAAAGCATTTTCTCACTCGTTGAGTCTGGCTTTATCGGGAGATCATAGTTGTAGCAAGATAGACAAAGTAGAACAACTTAATAGTAAGCTAAAAGGTTGGTCTCAATTTTATCGACATACAGATTATACTGCGAAAGTTTACAGTAAAATCGATCGTATTGTTTTCTGGAAATTGGCCAAGTGGTTAGGAAAGAAATATCGATGTTCCATCAAATCACTAATGATGAAATGGATCAAACGTCCAACACCAAATCAGGCCACGACATGGGTTCTGTTTGGGAAGAGCAATCAAGGCAATTTATGTGGAGTATCACTGTTTAGGTTAGTGAGCAGCCCCAAATTATCCTTTAGATGGCGATTGCCTGAATCGAATCCCTACCTCAGAGATGAAATAAGAAATACGGTCACATCTCGCTACAGCGATGTTGCAATGGCTGTTAACCACAATTAAGCGGAGAGCCGTATGCGCTGAAAGGTGCACGTACGGTTCGGAGAGGAGAGGCAGAGAAATAGTCGACTACGCTCTGCCTCTTACTCTACTTTGGGCTGGTAATCAATGGATGTACTTAGCTGTGGTCATGGATTTATTTGCTCGAAAAATTGTGGGTTGGGCATGCTCAGATAGCCCAAACACTGATTTAACTTGTGCTGCGTTACGAATGGCTTATGAAAGCCGAGGACGCCCCAAAAATGTTATGTTTCATTCAGACCAAGGTTGTCATTACACGAGCCTTCAATTCAGACAAGCGTTGTGGAAATACCAAATAACACAAAGTATGAGTCGCCGCGGAAATTGTTGGGACAATGCCCCAATGGAACGATTTTTTAGAAGTTTCAAAACGGAGTGGATGCCGAAGGAATGCTATAACACCTTTGCAGAAGCTGAGCGGGATACGCTTAAATATATATTACAGCATTACAATACAAAACGAGGCCATAGTTATAATAACTATTTATCGCCCGTGATGATGGAAGCTGCGGCTTAATTTAAACGCCCATCGAGGTGTACAGTTTTACTTGACCACAACAGAGCGTATTCAATAAACCAACGATAAATGGTCGAACGATTCACCGAGATCCCTCGCTCTGCCAACATATCACTGAGGTTGGCATAACTCATTGGTGTTGAACCATACCATCGCAAGCACCAAAGGATGATTTCAGGAGAAAAATGTTTCCATTTGAATTCATTCTTAGTCATTGGGTGCTCAGAGGGTTAGGTAAAGGTGGGATTTTGGGCTGAAGCAGAATTTTTTGCAACAAACCCATATTCCAAATTGAGCCCTCTTATTTCGTTAATCAGTGCTGTCCGGTTTTTAACTAACCGACTTCTAATTCGGTGGAGAGACTGTATATCTTGTTGTTCAACTTGCTTGATGGGGACGAATTTCATTGAGGGTCTACTGGCAGCCTCCGTGATGGCTTCGACATCGTTAGCGTCATTTTTGTTTGTTTTAACAAACGGCTTTACGAATTGAAGGCTAATGAGCTTCACTGTATGCCCAGATCGTTGAAAAACACGGGCCCAGTAGTTGGCTCCTCCACACGATTCCATTACGATCGTACATGGTGGTAAATTAGCGATATATTCAGCCAACTTACCTCTTGATAGGCGCTTTTTTAAAATGGCTATACCCGTGATCATTGATGATGCTTGATTTCTTCAATAATGAGGATCATGCTACACACTATGAAAATGACTCTAACCCAAAAGCAAAAACACGAACTTGAAAACCAGCATGATAATACTCGTGATGGTCGAGTTCGTGACCGTATAAAAGCGGTACTTCTTGCATCTGAAGGTTGGAGTACCTCCATGATTTCACAAGCTCTGCGCATCCATGAAACGACAGTTCTTCGTCATCTCAAAGATTATGAACAATCTGAAAAACTGACACCTGAAAATGGCGGGTCATCGGGATACTTATCTGTCATTCAAGCGATGGCGCTAATAGAGCATCTGACTGAGCATGCCTACCATCATTCACATCAAATCGTAGCCTACGTAATGGAACATTTTGGCGTTCAATACAGTGTCCCAGGTATGAACAAATGGCTTCATCACAATGGCTTTAGTTATAAGATGCCCAAAGGTGTCCCACATAAGTTTGATGAAGCAAAACAGCAGGCTTTTATTGAGGCTTATGACGCTCTTAAAGCGAGCTGTGGCGAGGATGAATCGATTTTATTCATTGATGCTGTTCATCCAACGCAGGCGACTAAAATCACGCATGGTTGGATACGTACAGGGCAAGATAAAGTGCTTGAAACAACAGGTAGTCGTAGCCGACTTAATATTATCGGTGCGCTGAACTGAACCTGTCGGACATCGGAGCCACTGTTGTTAGTGACTATGAAAGCATTAACAGTAAGAACATCGTTCGCTTTTTCTGCAAACTAAGGGATAGTTACCCATTAGATCACACGCTCCATATCATCTTAGATGGGGCGGGATATCACCGTAGTGATTTGGTCAGGGATGCGGCTTTCGTTCTCAATATTAAGCTTCATTATCTTCCACCTTACAGTCCGAATCTTAATCCTATAGAACGACTTTGGAAAGTGATGAACGAGAAGTCGAGGAATAACGTTTACTTCAAGAGTAAACGTGACTTCAAGGAAGCTATAGACCAATTTTTTACTGTCACTCTTCCAGAGATCGCAGGCTCATTGACGTCTCGACTTAATGATAACTTTCAGGTGCTCAATTCTGCATCTTCAAGTTGATTGGGTATATACCATTATAACCAACACCATGAAGTTGAAAAACATTCTTGGCAATATCAATACCCAGTAAGTTAATGACCATCACTCTCTCTCCCACTTATTAATTGTCACCATAATCATAGCCTGACGGGACGCTATGGGGTGGGATGGTTCATTACATTAAAGCCCTTTGACGTTGATATAGGCCTCGTTCATCTGGCACGATATTCCAATAAAGGGACATATTTGATGACCCCGCGGTTCAATGTTGCATGATCAACATGAATACCTCACTCTGCCTATATCTCTTCAGTTTCAGGTAACTCAGCTTATAGAAAAGATAGTAATAAACGGACTGCAGTATGATCTCGGAAGGAAAATGATGACCTGTGAATTTAATGGTCATAATGTTGGAAGTGATGAAGGTTGATGTCAATCATAATCTACCCCCCCTGTTTACGACTTTGTTGCATTAGATTCTCATGTTACGTCTAAAAAAAACAATATTTATTCGCGATAAAAAAAAACATGATTCACACTCAAGAGGTATTAATTGTACAGCTATTTTTATTGTTAAATAGCTGTCAATTAAAGAGGTATTTAATTACTGAAATAAAACAATTAGAAATACATGAAAAAGAAGGTAACTCGAATTTATATTTTTTTGACCATAACGTGGAGAGATAACAATGCAAAAGGGATTGAACCTGAGCAAAATGGCTTGTGCTATTACAGGTATGTTGATGGCAGGAATAGCTTCTACCGCTTACGCAGCGCCAACGCATG
>NZ_PYMJ01000074.1 GCF_003025615.1 Photobacterium frigidiphilum
ACGCGATCGTCGTGTTGCCAATTACTGATGATATCTTCAGAGATCCAAATGTCGAACCGCCCGCGTTGCCTGAGAGCCTGATTATACTCCCGATAGTTATTTAGCGCGTAGGTATGCTTCTTAAAATAATGGCGTTTTCTGTCATTGTGTTTGTAAGGCATGTGTTAAACAGCTAACCGGAATGAAGGGCTGGTTATGATAACTGAACTCAGTGTTAATGGAATAATTGAGCGTTATCTGAGCGATTCAACAAAGCCGCACCGAGCCGTTGAGGATAGATTGAATGGCTTGATCCCTATCCTTGTCATTATCCATGTTGGCCAAAAACTCGGATAAATATAGGTAATTCCATAAAACAATCGCATTCTGAATGAGCATTTTACATCCGGCGATGATGTCCTGTTCCGTTTTGAGGCCTTCTGGTAACTCCTGATTGTTGGCAAAAAAGATGGCTTTGGCAAATTTGTTCGACAACTCAACACGATTAAGCTGCTTCTCGATGCGTTGGCGCAGCTCAATATCATCAAAATACGTCAGAATAAAGTGGGACTTCATGATCCGACCAAACTCTTTAAGTGCCTGGTAAAGCGGAATATCTTTTGCGTACGAGCTCAACCTGGAAAACAGCTGTGATGCAGAGGATTTCTTGAGCTTTATGGTCACCATAAAACGCAGGATGTCTTCCCAATTTTCTTTAATGAGTTTCGTATTGATACGGCGACTGGGAAGGATTTTATAGCCCTTCTCTTTATAGGATTTGGGGGATTCAAAGCCATAAAGCGTCTGATTTCCTACGTTTTTTATCCGTGGCGCAAACGCGGTACCGATAAAATGCGTTGTAGCAAAAATTGACTCTGTATAACCATGACTGTCTGAGCTGTGGATCTGGCTTTTAACGACATCATTATGCATCAGTCCGTCAATGACATAAGCCGCCTCCCGTTCCGATGCGCTGATCACCGTGGAGTAAAACAGCGATTGCTTTTCATCCAGAAATGTATAGACCGTCGAGCCTTTATCTTTGCCAAAATATTTGAATGAATAGGCTGCATTAAGTGAGTCAACGGCAACATAGTACTTTTGCCCATCACTGGCTGTATGCGTCGCTTCTGGGTCAAATTTGTAAGCATTCGCTAAGGATAATTTGTCAATATACTCAATGATTCTGTCACTGGCGGACTGGATATTGTGTAAACTAAAAAACCAATTGACCGTATTGTCAAGCGTATTTTCATTAAGCCCTACCGAAATATTGACGATCCGAGTCACACCAATATTGCAACCGATCCCCATAATGCCCGCCATTAACATTTCCAGCGACGGCTTCATTTTATTGTGCTTATTCATGAAATGCGTGAAACAAGAATTGAAATGACAGACCGAATTGATATCCGACAGGATCGTTTGAATAGGAACATATCCGGCCTGCATTAACGTATCACCAATAAATGCAAAATCATCATTATCGATTTTGGGGGTGATCACCTTGGCTTTTTCCGTTGTCTTATCAAAAGACAGAAAACGGTTCTCTCCCTGTAAAGCGCGTTGATTAGTACTGTGGTACTTTTCATTCAGTTGTTTCTTGAGCTTGTCCAATACTAAAGTAACATTGTTAAAGTCTTCCAAGCCCGCCGTTACCAGTAAATGATCACGTTGTTCTGACCAGATGTCATCATCTATCAGATAATCAAATATTCCTTTGTAACGATAGGTGGAATCGAAAATGAGACGACCTGACTTTATTGCATCGGTCAGGTGGAAAAAGAAAAGCGCTTTGTACAGTGACACGCGAAGCGTGTTCTCTTTGTTAGTCACCGCCTCGACTTCATTTTCCGTTAAAAATCCAAGGGGTGGTGCATGTCCGATATCACCATCGGTATTTTTAAAGTGCAAGGGCATCAACCTGCGGTTGCGACTTCCCCGTTGTAAGTTCATCTGATCACAGCCTCGTCATTCTGATTACGTTAATTCCTGATTTATCTTACTGATAAAATGCGGTATTTTTATCCCCCTCCTTCAAAAAAAGTAATATATCATGAGCAAGAAAACGGACGCAGTAGAACACACAGGGCCAACAGAATACTTTCCTTTTGATAACTATGAGCAATTTGAAAAGGCCATGGATGATATAATTATTCAGCTTAATACCCTCTCGGCCAACCGCACTCATGACGAAGAGTTAGATATAATTGAAGGTTATATTATTCAACATTTTGGGCAAACAGAGCACACAGCAGGGAAAATAAGGGAAATCCTCGTGACGCTGGAAGCGGTCGCGCTTGCAGAGCAAGAAAATGCGCTGAGCCGATAACGTTATCCATGTAGGGGTATAAGGTGCAACGGAACGAAAAACTATGATAAGGAATTATCATCCTCTTCAACTAACTTTCTCAATGGCCTTAGTTTACCTTCTTTTACCTCTTTAGGAACTAAGAATACATATTTCCCATTCATGTTTATATGCTTGAAAGCAAAGGGAAATACTTTAGCTATATCTACATCATTCACCTCAAAACCTTCAATCCTTAATTGCCTAACCGCCTCCTCAATATAAAGTGCATTCCAGTAAACGATCATGTTCAGTATTAAGCCTAGAGCACCCAGTTGATCTTCCTGCCCCTCACGGTATTGTTTACGGATCTCTCCTCTTTGACCATGAAAAATCGCCCTAGCCAAACTATGTCTACTCTCGACTCTATTTAGCTGTTTTAAAATCATTCGCCGTTTTTCATCGTCATCGATATATGTTAATAAATGGATGGTCTTTTCTATTCGGCCTATGTCAGTTATTGCCTGTGCTAATGACGTTGATTTATTACCTGTTTGTAATGTTCTCATCGCATCATTTGCCGATAGCTTTCCCAATTTTAATGAACCCATCAGTCTTAATATATCTTCCCAATGAAGCGTTGCTCTGTTGAGGCCAACTTTATTGGACGAAATTTCGTTAAGCTCACCGTAGTCCGCATCATTATCTACCCGCCATAAGCGCTGGCCTCCGATATCTGCCAACCTTGGGCTAAAACGATACCCCAGTAATCTAAAGAGGCCAAAAATGACATCACTATATGCTCCTGTATCTGTCATTATCTCGATTGGCTGAATTTCTGTTTGCTGCTCTAATACTATCGCCAGTAAACTCATACTATCTTTCAGGGTGCCAGGCACGGGAAAATCGTTCAGTCCACACAATTGATCAGACAGTAAATTGTACCAAGTGATCCCTTTTTTATGACCAAAATATTTTGGGTTCGGTCCGGAATGAAGCGTTTTCACTGGCACAACAAATCGCATTCCATCTGCGGCGGCCATGGTCCCATCTCCCCATAAATGAGTGATGCTCAGTTCATTGTGGGCCTTAACCAGCATCTCGTTTGTTTTAGTAATTGTTTCATCTCTGATGTAATGCTGGGTGACCCACGACAGTCGATCTCTTGTCAATGCTTGAACATCTGGCTGGACCAGCGGTTCAAGTCCGGTATTGCAAGCTTCTGCCATCAGTACTGCACACAGGCTAATATCAATATCTTCTGCCCGGGCTGATTTCTCTGAAATGTGGGTGAGTGCTTTAGTAAATCCAGTTCGTTCAGCGACCTCTAAAATCAGCTCTGGTAACTCAATCCGAGGTAAACGTTTTGATATGAGTTGTTTTAATAGGATCAGTGAATCTGGATCATCTGACTTTTCCAGAGGGGTGAGCTTAAGCCGTCCATCCACAATAGATACATCAGGGTTATTTTTAAAACGGGCGGCTACAGCTCTATAAGTCTGATCCAGTTCACTCTTCAGGGCGTTTAAAGTAGGCTCTGGTTGCACTGATAGTCCCAGCGCGCGGCATATCATGGGTCTACTTTGAATCCACTCATTGCCAGTTAATAAATCTTTTCGTGGATCAGAGTAACGCCAGCTTGGCTGGATAAAAAGGTCTCTTATTTTCAATGATTTAATTAATTTATCTACCGTACAAAATGTGTAGGCATGAAGGTCAAACTCCTCACCATCTTTACCAAACACCAGCTGCTGCCAGCGTTTATCAACAGTATTTTGGGGGACTGGCTCTTTAATATTTCGCTTTACCATATTTCTGGTAAGCCATTCCATCGCATCTAGCGTTGGCTGTGCACTTATGTTTCCGTTAAATTGAATATGCTCTAATAACAGCGGTAAGAACAACCGAATGGTTCTGTATTTTTCATTTAATTCCAGAAAGTAAACTTTGTCATGAGGCCGAGTTAGCGTTGTCACTTGTTCCACTGCACCAGAGATTTTATGACGTGACATTTGACGATAAAGTGCTTCACGTAATTCACTATCTGGAACGGTTTCGTCTAGCACTATTGTACCTAGCTGTGCCAGAAGTAAAGCCGAAGCATCCATGTCTTTTAGTGTTCGTTGCCTGGATTGTTTATAAGCCCTATTTGCACCTCTGAAGATGTCTTGTACAATTTTTTCGAAGATAATCAGAATATCATCTTGAACTGAGGCCTCCAGGCTCGCAATTAATGCCCGAAGGGCTGCGACTTTTTTGAGGTTACTCATTCGCTTCAATGCTGTGACTTTTGCAGTTGAAGCATATCGAGATAAATGTCTAATCCGCACTACGGGGATATTTTGCTTAAACAGCCAAGGAAAGTGATACTTTCTAATTTCTTTTAATCGGCTTATTTCTAGAAGAAGACTTCGGCTGCTGACATTGACAGGGGCTGTCCTTAGCCTTTCAAATAAAGTGCTCGACTGTTCAGGTTGGGAAGCTAACAATGTCATCAACAGATCTTTTTGCTCTAAAGTCAGATCTGAAACGAGCGCTTCCCATACCCTTGTTTCAACCCTTGAAATCAGTTTAGAAACGAAACGTTCAAGCGTACTACAACCCGGTAAAATGACCTTATGTGCGATCAGCCAGTACTGAGCTCTTTCAAACAGTACTCCCGGACGTTCTGCTCCACTCCAGCACAGAGCATATAACCAACGAGTAAATGAAAAGACCACCCGCCTCTCAGTCAAATCCGTATACCCATACTCTTGGCGGATCTGCTGCATATGTGACCACCGCTGGCTTCCCAACAAATAGCTATCATATTCAGTGTCCATTTTAATATTCAACTGAAGCGTAAGGGTGCTGATTATAGCGGGTGGAACATCAAATGGTTGAGCCAAGAAAGTGCCAAGGTATCTCAGGGTACAAAGCTGAAGTGCAAACCCCAACCGATTATGAGCCCCGCGCTTTTCTTGGATGATCTGCAAATCCATATCATCAAGATGAAAGCAACGGGATAATTCATCCGGAGCAGGAGATTGTACAAATTGTCCATACTGGCTCCGTTGGAGCTTAGATAAGAAATTAACAGGCACTGGTTAGTAATTTCCTTGATTAAAAAGCGCCCAAACCCGTTTGACCTGGCTAATACTACACCCTGTGATATCTGCGGTTTTCTGGATTGTTGTTCCCGATTTTCTAAGTGCAATTATCTGATGGTGTATGTCCTGATTAGCTTTCCTTCCTTTGTATTTTCCTTGAGCCTTTGCTAGCTGTATGCCTTGAAGTTGCCTTTCTCTGTGAGTTTCATAGTCCTCTCTGGCCATTTGTAGAGCTAGCTTTAATAACAACTGCTGTACCGATTCAATAACAATTCGTGCAATTCCTTCGGAATCAGCGACCAAATCAGATAAATCAACTAGACCAGGAATACTAAGTAAAGCGCCTTTAGCTTTGATCGAGTTAATCAGTTTTTCAGCTTCAGGCAATGGAAGACGACTGATCCTATCTATATTTTCGGCAATGACCGTTTCATCGGGTTGTAAATCACTGATCATTCGTAATAACTCTGGTCTGTCAGCTCTCGCGCCAGAGGCTTTTTCACGATAAATCCCAGCAATGTAATATCCTGCGGCAATAGCTTCTGATCGGATACTCTCCTGCCGTTGAAGATCCTGCTCGCGGGTACTGACTCTAATATATATTCTTGCGACTCTCATGTTATTTATAGCCAAGTTGGGTATAGGTCACTTGACCCAGTGTATTACCGTAGCCAATAAATGGAAATACCGACTTAAATTGGCTAGGTTTATTTTGGCTACTTAAATGGGCTATTTGAGTGGAAGATCACGATCTTAAGGGAGG
>NZ_PYMJ01000075.1 GCF_003025615.1 Photobacterium frigidiphilum
AATTCAGCAACGTATCAAACAAGCCATGAAGGAGAAACAATGAGTATTCTGACGGCGGCGCTGCGCCGCCGTCAGAATACTCATTGTTTCTCCTTCATGGCTTGTTTGATACGTTGCTGAATTTGTCCGTTGTCGGGTAGCGTCATGTTGCTGTGCAAATCGGTGTAAAAATCCGAAAAGTCGATGGCGCTAAAGTCCATCTGCTGCATCTGCTCTGGGGTAATGGCTGAGCAGTCAGGGTGTTTGGCACTGCCAAAGTCCATGCCTAACTGGGGCTTGCCTTGCTCCTGAACGATACGGGCGAGCTTGCTGTCAAAGGTGCAATAGGCTTTTTTCTTGCGAATACAGACCCCAAGCACTTTTTCTGCGCAGTATTGGCCAAGGCTGATAGTGAGTTTCTTTTCTTTGGCTTCCATCAGGGCTTTTTCTTCATCACTGCACTGTGCTAGTCCGATATCACTGCCCCAGCCGCTGTCTTTACAGCAATCACTGAGTCCAATGGGCTTTTTACTGCATGTCATGGGCTTGCCAGTAAATATCAGCGGTGGATCGCCTAATCCCTTGGCGGCATCACTGATGGCGGCCAGGTTTGAAGCAGCCTGGTTAAATTCGGTATTGTGAGTGCCTTCGGGGGTAAAGCATTCGCCATCGAGGCAATACGAGGTGTTACCGCAAATCAGGTTGGTATCGACACAGGTTTGGGTGGTGCATTTTTTGGTGACTTGCTCTTGAACACAGATGCCTTGGGTGTTTTTGCTGCATTGGCGGGATTGTTCGACACAGGTGGACAAGCTGGCACAGGTATCTGGATAGGAACACTGATAGGTTTGGCGTTTCTTCCAGCAAGGCAAGGTTTGGTATACCCCGTGTAACCAGCGTGAACCGGCGCCCTCTACGCAGACTTCTTGTGTTTTGCTGCACTCAGGCAGCTTGGGACCGCAACTGTTTTTCCAACCAATATTCAGAGTGCGTGTTTTCCAATGTACTGTAATCGCTCCCCTGTCCATCAGGTGAACACCCGTGCGTCCATCGGCGGCGCGGATAGTCAAACTAAGGGTGGGCGTATCGATAGATACGTTCATCTTTTGTGCTCCTACCTCAGACCAGCAAAAGCTGCCGATGGGTCCACACATATCCCATGGGTCTGACCAATAGGGTGATGCGGGTGCATTCTTGATATGCCGTCCATTGGCATAAATGGACACTGACCGCGTATTTGATTGAACCCCGAAAGGGGGGAGCTCTATTCTTGTGACAATGACCTTTGCGGGAAGGGTGATGTGTAATCCTGCGGATGTCACCCTTGCATTGCCTGCGTTACTTCTTGGGTAGCTCATGGGGAAGCGTTGGCTGCCAATATGCTCATTTTGAGAAATAACATACGGGGTAATATCACAGGTATAGGGGGTATGGGTTGGTTGCGAGCACTGCTTGACCGACTCGCTGAACTTACACGTTTGCCCTTTTTCGCAATCATGGTATTGAGACACCAAACCATGGCTAATGGTATAGGCATCATTCATGTACCCTGCGGCGCGGCTATAAGCCGGGTCGTTAGGGTCAATGGCGGGCCTGCCTTTGTTGAAATTCGACGTTACTGCCTGGGCGGTCTCATCAGTCGCCATGGCCGCGGTCTTGGCGCTGTCCATGGCGGTGGCATCGTTTCGATACCGGGTTTGTTCGGGATTGGTCAGTTGCTGCTGGCAGGCGGTGTCTTTGCACAATTCATTAACGGAAAAGTTGGTAAATTCTGACTGGGCTTGGGTCTTGCCTGCGGCCTGTTTGGCCCAGTTGACGTTCTCTTGATAGCGCTGCTCTTGGCTGGCCATAACGGATGTTGTCATGACCAAGAGAGCAGCCAATGTCACGACATGGCATCTCATCTTAATTTCTCCTTGAAAGTACCTGTTGGGCGACATCGGGCACCTCACCGTCACGGGCGAGGGTGGCCAGGGCGTCATACAGTGAAATGTTGCCGTAGAGCACATCAAAATCGCTGTCGCGGCAGGGTTGTTTGGGTAAGCACGCACCGGGTTTGATGGCGGCAAACGCGGGCACCTGCTGGATGTTCAGTTGTTTGAACCATAACGGGTTGATGGCCATGCCGCTGTTAATGGCGCTGTCCTTGTCCGTTTGGATGAGTGATTGAATGGCGGCCACCGTGGCCGCAAACCCTTGGGGTAACACGCCGCGAATGACAATCGGCACCTTGAGCTCGCTGCTTTGCATCATCAATTGGCGCAAGGCGGCGGGCGGCATGGTCAGTGAGGCGAAGACAATCACGCCCCGGGCGGCGCTGTTGGGGTTATCGTTGATATCGGCCTGTTTCAATATCGGTGACAGTGCCTCTTGCTGGGTGGCCAGCATTTCGCTCTCAAACTGTTTGGCGTTATTCCACAGCGTATTGAGATCAAGGATCGGTTCGTTCTCGGGGGCCTGGGCCTGTATTTCCCGCTGTTGCAGGGCTTTGAGTTCGGCTTTGCTGTAGCCGATGTCGGCGTTGGCGGTGCTGAATGTCAGTGTGACGAGCAGGGCTAAAAGGAGCGTTCTGTTTTTTAGCGCGATGATACGATTGGTTATCTTTTGTGATGGGGCGATGTCCGATATGTTGATCATTGATTTTTTCCTTCAATACCCGGGGTTATTGTTTGCCCTCGCCTTTGCGGTTTTTGTAATGAAATACCAATAAAGCTAAGAAAACAGCAGGCACTGGCGAGCCCTGATAACCAAGGTGGCGGAGTGAGAAGCAGCGCCATGGTTATGCCGCAAAGGAGAAGGGGGGTAGGGATTGGTTTTGCGATGCGGTTGCGTGCTCGATTTCGTTGTTTTATCCCAAATACCATCACATGCCCCAGTACAAGGACAATGATTATATCTCTGACCGCCGTCACGGATTGATCATAAGCCAGCCATTGCAAGGTCATGGCAAGGACCGCAAAGCCGCCTTGCCAAATGAGAGCTGGGTTATTGGATGTAGAGACAGATTGCATGGGTCTTCTCCTTTATAAAAAGACTAATGAGAAATAAGAATAAGGATAAATTTGATCACTGGTTAAACGTCGTTATTCGTGTCGTATTAACGGTAATTTGAGTTCGATGTAATATTTGAAGTCTCAGTTTGTTAGAGGGAAATAATGGAAAAAGTTATTTCAATAGTCTTATTTTGAAATTAAGCGCCTTATTTTTTCAAAGAGTCTTTTTTGATCATTTTGATTAAAACAATCGTTAACCAAAGGGCCGTATATATGAGTAAGATTTTAATGGTGAAGCTTAACGAAGCACACCAGAAGGAATCAAAATGTGGTTGTAACTCAGAGAGTGTTTGGCTCGTATCTACAGTGCCATTACTGAATGCGAGGTATACCTTTTGAACAAATACTGTTGTAAGCATAAAAAAAGCACTGGCGATAATAATGAAAACAGATCGTATAGCGGCTAAACAGTGACTGAGGACGGTTAAATATTTAATGATATTAATTTCTTTAAACGATCGTGATATCAAAAGTTCAATCATTGTGAATGATGTAATTCCTTGTTATTTCGTGCATAAGTTACTCCCTGAATGCTGTAGTTCAATAATAAATGCTGTGGGCGATTACCGATTGTATTCTCTTTAGGTCAACGTTATGAACTTAAAAGAAGAGAGCAAAATCGGGCTCATATCGAACAAAAGAGAATTGCATCAATAATAGAATTGATAGCTCAAGAGTTGGATTATATGTTAACGGTTTTATGTTGAATCCTCGTGTTACGATAAAACATTTGAAATAAATATTAAAAGTCAATCAAAGCTAGAGTCCAAAAAAAGTACGCTGCCTAGACAAAATCTATTTAATCGCGTGAGAGAGCATAGGAATTCATATTCCCAGTTTGAACGATCATTTTTATGAAAATTATTGACAATGATAATGTTTCTTTCCGGGTTATATAATGAGTGTTTTATTACACCATTAAGAATATGAAGAATAGAATCGTTATTTATTTTTGATATGTCGGTCAATAGTGCGGCGTATCTTTCATGTTTCTTTGTAAGAGCTAATATTTTTGTTTTTTGATTTTTGTTGATTAGCGGCGGGCGTTTCATGTCTACTATATGGAGTTGTATATTGTGTTTTGTGCAAAAGTCAGATGTTTCTTTTAATGCATCTTTTGGATCGCCCAAAAAAATAATGTTGTTATTGCCGTTTGCCGATTTTTTGAAAATATAACGTAGGTAGAAAGGGTTTTTACAGGTAATAGCATTCATCATAACGATAGTTCCTTTTCTTTAAATGATTGTGATATCAAAAGTTTAATCATTGTGAATGATGTCATTCCTTGTTATTTCGTGCATAAGTTACTCCTTGAATGAGTTAAGCCTTTTGTCGTGCCGCGTTTCGGATGCTGGGTGAGAGGCTGTGCTGGGGCCGCGATCCAAATAAAAAATCGAAAGCGTTTGCTGATCTATTATTCTCTTAATGTCCTGTTTGAATCTGCCTATCATTAAAAAACAAGATTAACGTATCAATTTTCTGTCTTTCCCATTGAACACCCTGGTCTGTATGGTTACGGACAATAGGACTATCAAGGAAGCAAAGCGGTAATTCAACGCCGTGAAGTGTTTCATCATTTTTGTTCAACGCGTGGCAAAAAACATCACGAGTATTAACATGCTGGTCTGTTAGCCATTGTAAAAACAGGTCACTATCTGCCGGCATTATAATCATTGGCTCCACATCGGGGAGTAGGTCTACATCGTATTTGTTTTTGAAGTAATAGGGGTAGATCTCCAATGGCTTGCTTGTATCGATTTGATGATGTTCCATGGTTGAGTCCTATTCGGCTTTAATTCGTTTTACGCAATTTAATCTCATATGGGCTTATATTTCTTGATGCCCCATTGGGTACCGTGCGGAGTTATAGGAAAACGCAATTGCGCTTCCTGAAATTGACAAAGCCAAAGTTGTCCCCGGTCACGGGGTTGTCGTGGCCCATCTCCCACAGGGCGGTCGTGGTGGTGTAAGGGTGGCACCAGGCCGCATCGGGAATGCTGTTGGTCATCTGATAGCGGTAGCGCGACTTGGGCAGAATGGGTTCTGGCCACTGGTAACAAATGGCCCCGTCTGCGCCGCGGGTTTCCCACACAATGCCTTCGCGATGCAACTTGAAGTTCAACCGCTCCATGATGAGGGTGCCTGCTTGGATCGGGGTGTCGCGATAATTGGTGGTCCCCGTCAGTGGATAAGCCGAGCCCTGCGAGCCTAGGCACCAGAACAAGACATCAAAGGGCAGCGCCAGATTGGTACTGGTGGCGATGGATTCCGGTATGCACGCCAGTTGGGCGATGAGGTTGCCGAATAAAATGGCTTCGGGGTTCAAGATGAACGCCAGTTCGTCGTCATCCCACAGCGGATCAATTTCGGTCATGTAGGCGACATCAAAGGCGTCGGTGGCCATGCAGGCGGCGCTTTGCATGATTTGCAGCCAGTACACAATCGGGTACTTGTACCAGTGGGCGTGATAGAACCCGCCATCGGACGAATCATTGTCCCGGCTGGTTGAGCGTCCGCCGAGTTGTTGTATATTCCCCGCGTTGAGCTCCATGCCCATATTGACCATGCAATAGGGTTTGCGGGTTACATCCACCAAGGAATACGGCTCCCAGTAGCCGATATTGAGCCCAATCTGCATGAATATCGGTGGCGGTTTGGGGCAAAATGATATTGGCATGGTCGGGTTTTCGGTATCCGGGTACTGTGATGGCATGACCGGGACACTGCCAATGGTCATCGGGAACATACATGACCAACAAATATCGGTCATCGGGTTCACAAAGGTGCCGGTACAGGCCGGGACGCCCGCGCGTAGCGGACTGGCGAATACGAGCAGGGCCAGGC
>NZ_PYMJ01000076.1 GCF_003025615.1 Photobacterium frigidiphilum
GTAAATGAAGCGAATGCGATCAGGTTGCGTTGCTTGTTTTGGGTATTGAGGCTTGCCCCGTCTTCAAAATCCCCCTCGGGATCGCGTTTGAACCATTTGAATAGATCCATTACCACCGCCCTCCCGTGACAATGTATAACCAAGCGGTGTCGTTCGGTGCCAGCTGGTTGGTCGATAACGCGGCCGAGCGGGCTGCACGGGAATAAAATTGTGCGGTGGTCAGCGATTGAGTGGTCGTGGTGTTATTTTTCAGTTTGTAACGAATACCCGAGAAGGTATTGCCGACGAAGATCGTGTCGGGTATCACGGCTAAACGCGCTTTTAATGTGTGCGTGACGGTCTTGGGATCCACAGGATGCAGGCTGAATCCGCCCATCATTTCACCCGTCTTCGTCCAGCGGATCATTTGCGCGGTAAATTCTGCCAGTTGGGTGGTGTAGGGGGCTTTTTTCTCAAATACCGACGGGGTGTGCTGAGTATTTTGCACCCCGATAAATTCAGAGGTGATCCCCGGAATGGCTTGGGGGGTAATGAACATCCCAAATTGTCGGCCTTTTTGAGTGCTGACATAGGCGACGAACGCCACGGAAATATTGAGTTTGAGCCGGGCAGAGCCCGAAGTGTCCGTCTTGGTGCCTGAGACCACACAAAATCCTGCCGGGCAGTCAATGCCAGTGATCTTGTCGTTTTTCACCACCAAACGGTTGATATCAACACTGGATAGGACAACCGGGACGGTATCATTGTCATTAAAGGTATAGGTGGTGCCCGGGGTGTTTTTAGCGTGTGCCGTGGCACTCACACACCCTGCCATGATGATCGCGAACCATAGCCATCTGTTCATGTTGACTCCTTGATTTTTCGGATGGACAGCACTGAAATTTCCCCGTATTCATAGGCGAAATCCACGATGTAGCTGGCGAGCTCTGGCTCCAGTGCCCGAGAGCCAACGTGTTTTTGTAAGGTGCCCGTGACTTTGACTTTCAAGGTCGGGACCGACACGTTCACCGTGTCGACATCGAATCGACTGCTGACATTTTCCTTGATGATCTGCTGTGCATCGGCCATCAATGTGGGTTGTATGTTGGACCATGCTTCACTGCCGACGTAATCCAATAGCTGACCGTATTGACGCTCGACATTCTTGGGGGTCATGTTGAGTTTCAAGTAGGTGACGTACTCCCCCATTTGTTGTAAGTAACTGCTGTCGACTGCGCCGTCAGAGATGGTAAAGGCTTGACTGATGGTGGGGGGCACCAGCGTCCGGCTTTTGCTGTTGATCTGGGTGGCCAATGTGCCCCCCAGAATAACCACGGTGAACAAAAGCCCGATGGTGAACAGCAATAACAACCCATTGAGGGCTTTTGACAGTGCGAGGATATTGATCTTGTTGTTATTGAGCATGGTGAATGCCTTAGTGGATCCAGTAGCGTTTTTCCGCACTGGGTGTGATGGCAAAGAGGGGGGCGCTGAGGCTATCGGGGGCATACCAGTAAAGGGTCAGGCGAATAAAATTATCGCCATGGGTTTTCTTGATGGAATGCAGGCCAAGGAACCAGAATGCGGCGAGGACGAACCCCACTGCTTCATGACGCCCCGCCAGAAACACCCCAAAAATAACCAACGCTGGAAGCACTTCATCGCTGGGGAAGCCGAGGAATGTTTTTCCTTTTGAAAGTTGTTTTGGAATATTAAAAAAAAGAGCGGGGTTGTCCATGGTTAGAGCCCTACGATAGCCATTGCGGTATTGGCGAAGATCATACCCGTGACGAACCCGCCGATGGCTCCCCCCCAATTTTTAGTGAGGAAGCCCCCAAGGGCTGCGGAGCCCAGACCGGCCACAGTCATGCCCATATACAGCCCTGAATCGCCATCCGCATTTTCTTTGATGACCGTTTTCGAGCCGGCAAAGATATCGGCGGCGAGGGCGGGTTGGCTAATCGCCAGGACTACCCCGGTGGCAATGATGAGTACACCTAGTTTCGTTGACATGTTTTTTCCTTTTTATAGTTGAAATGTTACGTGTGGTTTCCAGACACATTCAGACTGACGGGAACAGTCAATCGCCTGCCCCGTGAGGGGAAGGTGTGATTAACAATGAATTAGGGGGAGTCATTGATTTCGCCTGCGACACGTCGGTCTGCATAGCGATGTTTTACGCATGAAAAAACGCCCTTTATCGAGATAAAGGGCGACACAAGTGTGTCAATAATGATTAGGTTGCGGCCTTGATACCTGTGCCGCACAGGTAATGATAGGATGCGCTATCGCATGATTCATTGATGGTTAGGGTAACGTCATGGGTGTATTCATTCTGTTGACGCACTACCGATAGCGGTTTGTACGTCGTCATGGACAGATGATGAGGGGACACTCGTCCTATCGTCGTGAATACGCGACCTGTTGGGTTTAACATCCGAGTGTTGCTGATAAAAAGCAAAGGGTTAATGGCTGTTCACATAGGCTTTCCTTTAGAGATGAATGAACCGTTAGCTGGGGAAGGAATATTAGCCCTCTCCAGCATTAATATCAGCCAGTGACAACCCAAAGGATCGTGCATCCCGGCGTGTTTCTATCTGGCGCCTTGCTCTGCCTTGTCGCTGGCGATATGCGGCATCACGGGCTGCTTTTTTAGGTGGGGCGGATGGGTAAGCTAAAAAGAATTCATTTTTATTCATGTCAGACCTCCCTGTGAATAACAATACGTCATCGTAATAGCGTGTTGTTATTGATTTTGAGTGTAAAAAAATGCTTCTGAATAAGGATGGAACGAAGATCAAATATACAACCGCGAGATCCTTCATATGCCATAACATGGGTTCGCGTTGCTCGGTAATGGCATGACACATAAGCGCGTCAATATGGGGGGACCCTTTGATTGGTAATTGTATTAGTCTTTTGGTTTGTGTTGCTGATTAACCCATTGTGCAGTGATATTGGATAATGTTTTACCGTCTTTATTGCCAATCAATGCTTGTTGTATCATCTGTGTAAACGGGGCTTGTTCTTTAACGGCTTGAGAGGCTATCGACAGGGCCTGTTTATCTGCACCGTGTCGTGCACGAACTTGGGTTCGAAGTGCTGTTATTGCGTTAGATAGGTTCTTTGTGGCCATTTCACCGCTTCCTTTGCTTGATGAGTGAGGATACCGCCATTGATAACGCTAAAAATTAGGTAAGTGTAAGCTAAGACTAAGCGTATCAATGACGGACTTATTGGGCGACTACGCATCGTAATCTTTGATAGGAATGAAATTAATAATAACATTGAGAGAGTATACAAATTTTAGGATCGAGAAATTGTTTCCAGTTTTTTTCTGACATCGTTAAATTATTCAGTGTTCGATGATATTTTTTCATTGATTTTAATGACGTAGAGATAGGTCGTCTCGGTGGTTTTTTATTTTTAATTATCTTATACGACACATTAACGAGTGGCATTGATAATGATTTAAACTGTAGTAATTCGTTGTCATCAACGAGAGCTGAAAAAACAATGCCTTTATCTGTTTCGGCAACAAAATGTACTTTTAAAATGGCATGATGATCATATGACTTTTCTGATAATCCGCTTATGCCGTGGGAATGCACCAGATCATCATAAGTAATTAACGCATACATTATTTTTAACATGATGATTACTCTCCATGGTTCAATCAACTTTGAGATATTTTTGATATCTCAAAGTTGACTGGGTATCTTGCAATACCCCAGTTGTGATATTTCGCTTGTGTATGATCACAATTCATACAGCTTGACCAAAGCAGCATTTCAGCTCTATGTGTTAAGCAGTCAGTTGTAACCACGTATTCCCACGCCTGACAGCCATGGTCGCCGCCCGTGGTGGGCTGGCAGTGTAGTTTTTCTTGGGCTAACCCACCCGCGCTCTACTGGCGCTTAGGTAAAGAGCAAATCCCTATCCGGAATTTTTAGGTTTAAGAGCTTGTCATTACTTGTGTTGCTTTATGGTTTCCAGTTAGGGAACCGTTTTAAGTGATCTTGAAGCCGCAGTTTAGCCTCGGCTCTTTTGGGACGCTCAGCGATGTTGGCTGAGCGTATCAATGTGGCATTGGATTCAGCGTTAATCTTAAATTGAATGCCGACAGCGCAAATACTGCTAGTTTCACGATCATCATATTCTTGTTTTGAATTCATATTAAATACCAATGTGGCGTACAGTATGGATGATCATGGTGAATATATTAAGTTAGTTTAAGTATCAAGTAAAGTTTAACTTTACTATAAATAGTCTAACTTTACTCATATTCGTTCATATTATATGAGGGTTGATATGAATGTAATGAAGATGAGTGAAACGACATTTGGTGAAAGAATAAAAAAGCTGAGAGAAGAAAATGCTTTTACTCAGAAAGAGTTAGCGAAAAAAATAAAAGTTACACCTATGGCAATATCTCAGTGGGAAAACAATACAACAGAGCCAAAAGGTTCGAATTTAAGAGCGCTAGTCTCTTTGTTCGACGTAACATTTGAGTGGCTTTTACTTGGTGTTCAGAGAAAAGAAGTCATAATTGATAATGCGGCTTGTGTCTCAATTCCTTTTTATGAAAATGTAGCTGCGTCTGCTGGGTTGGGCACAATTCCAATCAATCGTGAATTTTCACATGTTTCAATAGATATCAATATGTTAAAGGGAACAAGTATAAAAGACTTGGTTTGTATTAAAGTTACTGGGGAGAGTATGGAACCAGTATTATTAGATAGTTCAATAATCATTATTGATATGACAGAACGGAGTATAAGAGATGGTAAAATCTATGTAGTGCGGCAAGAAGAAATCATACGAGTTAAATCTTTGTCTTACACATCAACAGGTATTAAATTTAAAAGTTATAACTCTGAATACAATGATGAAAATTATACATTTCAAGAATTGTCAAATTTTGAAATTCTTGGTCGTGTTGTTTGCCAATTATCATATAGATAAAGTTATTCTATAGTTGAAAAATATTTAACTTATTTTATAATGTAAACATAAATAGGAGTTAAAGTGCATTGCATAGCACGCTACTACATAGTTTTCTATGTAGTGTATTTTTCCTAATTTAGAATGTGTTAGACCCTCAATCTAACTATATAGCATTTGCAAAAAAGGCCGAACTTCCGACGTGGTTTGGCCTTTTTTGTGTCTGTTGATCAAGTATTTGATCTTTTTACTGATTCTGATTATAGTGTTTAGCAATGTTTGGCGTGAGACCCAAACAGACCCTTTAAACGTCGGAATTAATATTATGAAAACCCAACCTAGCTGCACTTTGCAGCCTCAAAGACTCAGACACCATTTCTATCACCATAATGCCCTAGCGTATGCTTTGTGTACTTATGTTGAGGATGTGTGTCATGGCCTTCGCTGAATCCTCAATATCACGCCCACAACCTACACCCGTCACGCCGAATAAGGGCGAGTATGATGCCGAATACCGTGCTAAGCGTAAGTTACGCAAGCAAACGTTAATCGAGTTGCATCATGATGTGGTTGAGCGCGAAAACCAAAAACTGCAAGCCCAGGACAAAACCGCTAACTTTGCGATTGGCTTTCGTGCGAGACGATTACTGAGAAATGGTGAGGTTGAAACCCTGCCACAGGAATTTTCCCGTATTTTAAAAGGGTGTGAAGAGTTCATCGAGAACCCGAATCGATTCCC
>NZ_PYMJ01000077.1 GCF_003025615.1 Photobacterium frigidiphilum
GGGGGACACCACCCCCATCGTATTCCAGACCTTGAATAACGGCCTGTTACCCAATGGTAAAAACTCACGGTTAATGGACTGCACCATCACCGCCGCCGTTTACGGGGAGGTCTCCTCCAGCCGCGGCATCGCCCGGACCAACCGCATCAGCTGCATCTTTGAGGACGACGAAATCATCGACATCCCAGTGGAGGCGACAGTCTTTAACTTCGGTCGCAACGGTATTCGCGGCAACACGGTGATCCAAAACGGACAAATTGTCCAGATGGCCGGGATTGCCAGTATCTTGGGCGGTGCTGGCACGGCAGCCACAAGCCTGACCCAGACCACCTCGACATCAGCCCTCGGGACGACATCATCGGTGAAACCAGAAGATGCACTGCTGAACATGCTCGGAGAAGGTGTCCAGGGCGCCGGCAAGACCCTGGCCGACTACTACATCAAGCTGGCCGAGCAGTACCACCCTATCATCGAGCTCAACCCCGGCAACGTGGTCAACATCGTATTCCTCAAAGGGTTCCCGCTCGATGCCGTCGGCATTGAAGAATACGAAACCGCCCTTGCCCAGCAGCAAAGCACCGCAACCTCGCCCGCGGCGCAAATCATGGAAACCATCACCAACCCGTTACTGAGCCAGCTACCGCCAGGGGCGCGCCCGGCACCGGGACAAGCCGCCACACCCTTTGGCATACCCCAATAAGGAACCCTACCATGCGCCATTTCGCCCTGTTATCTGTCGCCCTGCTGCTCACCGGTTGCTCGGCCGGCATGAAAAGTGACTTTTCGTGTACCAAAATCGGCGGTCTGGAAGGCTGCGCCTCCATGACCGATGTACGCGATGCCGTGAGCCGCGGCGAGTTTTCCGCCAACGGCCAGACCACAGCCAATACCCTGCCTGCCCCAAACACCTTCTTTATTCCCCTGCCGCGACGGGATAGGGAGGGCACCCCGCAACGCACCGGGGAGCAGGTGCAAAAAGTCACGATATTCCCTTTCACCACCCCCGAGGGCCATTACGTCGATACCGCCGACGTGTACATCGTCCTCGATGACAGTCAATGGACCGGCCGCCCAGTACAAGCCGTTCGTAAGGATTAAGCCATGAAAGCCTGTTTTACCGATACCATAAAAGCCAACCTGACCAACCGCATCGACTTGCCCCACCCAATCCGTGACAGTAACCCGTTCAATGACCAATGCAACAACGGGACCATTGGCATAGGCGGCATGGGGGCAGGAAAGTCCTTATTTCTCGATACATTCATCCAGTCACTCGTAAAGACAGCCAATCAATCCGTTCGTCCCACCCAATCTGCGCGGAGGATTAAGCCATGAAACACCCCTTCACCGATTTGGCCGGTTTGGTAAAAGCCAGCAAGACCAACAACTACCACCTCCACCACGAATTGCCCTACCGGTTCTATGACGATGAGACCGGGGTATTTGATAACCGCAACAGCCGCGGATTCGGCTTGTCGCTCGCGGTCCTCGGCGGGGCCAATGATGATCTGGTCTCCTCCCTGAACGCCATCATTTGCAACTTGCCCGAAGGCAGCAAATGGGATTACCAGTTTGTGCTGGTCGGCAACAACCAGGTCGCCGATCTGATTGAGAAAAATACCGCCACCATGGGTGCCCGAGGCGGCATCTGTGAGCAGTTTGCCACCAACCAGGGAATTTACGCCCAGCACAGTGCCCAGCAGGGATTCAGCACCCGACTGAACAAGGCCTATCACTACGACTTGAAGGACTACAACGCCTGCCTGTTTGTCTCGACCACCGACACCAAGGAGGCGCTGCTTGAGGCAAAGGACATGCTGGCCGCGGAGCTGACGCAATGCGGACTGAACCATTCTCCCGTGACCCCCGTGGAATTGATGACCCATGTGCGCGAGCATTTGAACTTCAACCGCCACCAGGACCGGCCGCAACCGGCCACCTACAACGAATACGAGCCCATCAACACCCAGACGCTGAGTCCGGACAGCGAGTTTCTTATTCACCGCGCCCACATGGACACCCGGCACACGCCGCCTGACGGTGATACGCCAGTACGCACCCGCATTGTCAATCTCGGGCTGGCCCGCCTGCCCAATGATTTTCGCCTGTACGGTTTTTCAAACTGCCTCGCCTCCCTGCGCCGTACTGCCAACAGCCTGCAGTGCCCGCACCGACTCAGCGTTAATTTCCGTATCGAGGGAACGGGGGAGCAAATCACCCAGAACGACAGCAAAATCCAATCGCTGACCAAGATTGTGGGCTCGAAAATGCGTTTACTGGTGCCTTCTGCAGAGGAGGAGCTCAAAGAGCGCGAGGAGCTGCAAAACGGCTTGATGCACCAGGAATACAAAATCGCCACCATGGTGATGACCATCAGCCTCTATACCACCCAGGAAAAAGCGCGAACCCACACCACCGTGGCCACGTCCACCTTCCGCGAGGCCGGGCTCTCCGTGGTGCGTACCAACATGCTGCAGGGACAAAGTACCCTGTGTACGCTGCCGTTTGCCATGACCGAAGGCTACTTCAAGGACTGTCAAAAAGCCGCCCGCACCCGCACCATGAAAACGTCCAACGTCGTCAATTTCTTACCCATTGTGGCGGAGTACAAAAACTTTTCCGGTGGGGTCATGGTGCCGACCATGCGCCACCAAATCAGCTATTTTGACCCCTTCAACTGTGGCAGCGACAACTACAACATTGCCCTGACCGGGGGCTCAGGGGCCGGTAAATCCTTTTTCGTCCAGCAGCTGGCACAAGCCGTCTATGCCCGCTCGGGCAAGGTGTGGATATTAGACAAAGGCTCCAGTTACAAAAAGGAGACCCTGATGCTCGGCGGCACCTACATGACCCACGAGAACATTTTCCTCAACCCCTTTACCCACCTGGGGAAAATGGAAGAAGCTAGGGATGCGGGCACCTTCGGGGATATCAATGACGAGCAGGGCAACAAAGTCGATCCGATTGCGCTGGTACTCGACAACATCACCGGCCTGATTGGCTCGATGGCCTCCCCCCGCGAGGAGCTGGTGCCATACCAGGAATCCATGCTCGGCGATGCCATTTTAATTGCCTGGAAAAGCAAGGGCACGGACGCCCTGATTGATGATGTCCAAGCCGCCTTGTATACCCTGGCCAAAGAGAAGGAGGATGACCGCCGTATCAGCGATATCGCCGCCCAACTCAATAAATACTGCAGCGACGGCATTTACGGCGATGTGTTCAACAAGCCGTCGCAACTCGACCCAAATATCCACTTCACCACCCTGGAGCTCGACGGCTTTGCCGATGCGGTCAAACGCCCGGTGATCTTCGCCTTGATGGTCGCCATCAACCAACAGATGTACCTGTCCGGCAGTCGTTCGACCCCGAAGATGTGCATCATCGAGGAAGCCTGGTCATTGATGAGCGGGGCCAATGCGCAGGCCCGCGAGTTCATTAATACCGGCTATCGCACCGCCCGAAAATTTGGTGGCTGCTTCTGTACCGTCACCCAGGGGATTGAGGACTTCTTCCAGAACGAAGAAGCCCGCGCCGCCTTCAACAACTCCGATATCCACATCACCCTGCGCCAGGGGGAAGGGTTCGAGAATTTCTTGAAGGGGAACCCGAAACACTTCAACCCGTACGAACAAACCATGATCAAGAACTTCCCGCGGGCCCAGGATGCCGGGCACTCCTGCGCAATGATAAAAGCGGGCTCGTACACCTCGTTCCACCGTATCTTTGCCGACCCGTGGACCCGCTCCATGTTTTCTACCGAGCCGAAAGAATATGAATATTGCGAAACCCTCATCAACCGCGGCGTGCCGCTACTCGAAGCCATCGAGCAAACCGCCATGCACTTTAACGGCCAGGCCATGGCAGAGTTTTCGGCCATCCTTGCCCAGCACCAAACCGTCCAGGAGGAAACACCATGAGCCCACGACGCACCGTGACATTAAGCGTGACACTGTCACTCCTTGTATCTGCCACCGTCTGCCTACTCGGCGTGGGACCTTTCAACCCCACGCCCGCCCTGGTCCACATGGACATGAAAGGCACCCTGGCAGCGTTTGAGAAAGACATCGCCAAACGCGCCCTATCACCGGCGCAACAACGAAACCAGGCTTCGCGTTTTTCAGCCGCCCTGGAGGACGTGCTGTACGCATACGGTATCGAAAAGAACGTGGTGATTGTGGTCACCCCCGCCCTCGTGGCGGGCGCACCCGACGTGACCCGCGACATTCAACAGCGCACGCTCAATGCCCTCACCAAAGAGGAATAACCCATGACAGACCATTGCGACACCCTTCTATCGCATGCGATAGAAAACACCGTCGAACGCCTGTTTGACAGACATGACGTCGAGATGCTCATTACCTTCATCAGAATATTAAGGCCGCTGGGATTTGGCCTTGTTAATTGGCGAGATGCTCAAGAATCACTCAACCACACACTCAGGGCGGAGCTGGAAAAGAAGGTCGCCTCACGCATAAAGCGTTGCATTGACCATAGCCTTAAAAACAACCTAACACTTGAAGAAGCGCACTATATCGCCGAGACCTTGATCGGCAGCGCCTATTACCTCCCAGAAAACCTCAAACCCACCCGGAACATTTGCTCTGTCCCGGATTTACTGAATGCCTTGCTCCCGCAGGGGGTAAACCAATTCAACGCGTTAATCGATAAGGCGAGTGAACAATGAACAGCCAACATTCAACGCTAAAAACCGCAGTTCATTCCCCGGCGCACTACCTTGACCAATTAGCAAACCTGGTGTTATGCACCGCCCGCCTGCTCCATTTTACGATGCTCAATACCACGGCCATGACACTGTTTACCGTGCTTGGTGCTGTGACACTTGACGAACAATGGCTGCACCGACCGGAGTTGGCCACCGTCACCATCTTTCTTTTCAAGGGCTGGCTACTCGTCACATTGTTGGTCGGCGTCATATTCAACAGAGGCGGATTTTACAACGCCCTTACCCTACGGGCAGAGGAGCATTACCAAAGAGACCATCAGCACCGACCATGTAGAATCCATTTAGATGAACACGCGTACTCATCGGATTGTTTGAAAGGAAAGCCGACCTACCACCCGTCGGAGCCTGCCAAAGACGACACCCATCAATGTGGTAAATAGACACTCAACACTGAAAAGGAGCCCACCATGACAATGACCGCCAGGGGGCTGCAGACAGGCCTGCTGCTCGCCCTCTTCACTACCCTGCCACTCTTCGCACAGGCCAAAACACTTGGCGTCGTCGGCCACATCTTCCCCATCGGGGAAATCGACATGCTCGACTGGATTGACCAACGCCTGCGCACCTTTGCCCAAAATGGCGAAATGGATGCGATGAAAAAACGCATGCAGAGCCGGGTGAAGGCCAGCGTCCGACGCCCGGCCCCTGTGGCC
>NZ_PYMJ01000078.1 GCF_003025615.1 Photobacterium frigidiphilum
CGTTGATACCACCGATGTGTATATCGCCGATGATAGCCAGTGGACGGGCCGCCCTGTTCAAGCCATACGTAAGGATTAAACCATGAGAAATGCGTTCTCTGATTTGGCGGGGTTCGTCAAATCCAGTAAAGACAGCAATTATCATATTCATCGAGAGTTGCCCTACCGTTTTTATGATGACACGACAGGTATCTTCGAAAACCATCACAGCCTCGGTTTTGGCCTCTCTCTGTCGGTCCTTGGCGGGGCCAATGATGATTTGGTGTCATCATTGAACGCCATCATCTGTACCTTGCCTGAAGGGGATAAGTGGGATTATCAGTTTGTGTTGGTCGGCAATAACCAGGTGGCCGATTTGATTAAACAAAATACACAAGCCATGGCCATCCGTGGGGGGATCTGTGAGCAGTTTGCCACCAACCAGGGGATTTATGCCCAGCACAGTGCCCAGCAGGGATTCAGTACCCGGCTTAATAAAGCCTATCACTACGATTTAAAAGATTACAACGCCTGCCTGTTTGTCTCGACCACCGATAGCAAGGTGGCTTTACAAGAAGCCAAAGACATGTTGGCCGCCGAGCTGACCCAATGCGGCATCAACCATACCCCGGTCACGCCAGTGGCATTAATGACCCATGTGCGTGAACACCTCAACTTCAATCGGCATCAGGACCGCCCCCTGCCAGCCACTTACAATGAATTTGAGACCATCAATACCCAAACATTGAGCCCTGACAGCGAATACCTGCTGAATCGCACCTATGTGGATACGCGTCATACCCCGTTAGACAGTGATGACGCGGTGCGTACTCGTATCGTTAACCTTGGGCTGGCACGATTACCCAATGACTTTCGTTTATACGGGTTTTCAAACTGTTTGGCCTCATTGAAACGCACCGCCAACAGCTTGCAATGCCCCCACCGGATCAGCGTCCATTTTCGGGTTGAACCCTCTGGGGAGCAAATCACGCAAAATGACAGTAAAATCCAATCCCTGACCAAGATTGTCGAATCTAAAATGCGCTTGCTGGTCCCATCTGCCGAGGAAGAGCTGAAAGAGCGCAAAGAGCTGCAACACGGCCTGATGCACCAAGAATACAAAGTGGCCACCATGGTCATGACCGTCAGCCTGTATACCACCGAAGACAAAGCCCGGACCCATACCACGGTGGCCACCTCAACCTTTCGGGAGGCGGGACTTAACCTGGTACGGACCAATATGCTGCAAGGGCAAAGCACCTTGTCCACCCTGCCGTTTGCCATGAGCGAAGGGTATTTCGAGGACTGCAAGAAAGCCGCTCGCACCCGCACGATGAAAACATCCAACGTCGTCAATTTTTTACCGATTGTGGCGGAATACAAAAACTTTTCCGGTGGGGTCATGGTGCCGACCATGCGCCATCAAATCAGCTATTTTGATCCCTTCAACTGTGGCAGTGACAACTACAACATTGCCATTACGGGCGGGTCGGGGGCCGGAAAATCCGTGTTCACCCAATTGATCGCCCAGGCTATCCATGCCCGTTCAGGCAAAGTGTGGATTTTGGATAAAGGATCGAGTTACAAAAAGCTGACATTGATGCTCGGGGGCACCTACATGACCCATGAAAGCATCTTCCTCAACCCGTTCACCCACTTGGATAAAATCGAAGAAGCCCGCGATGCGGGCACCTTCGGTGACATCACCGATGACGATGGCAATATTGTTGATCCGATAGCCCTGGTGCTTGACAACATCACCGGGCTCATCGGCTCCATGGCATCACCCCGTGAAGAGCTCGAAACCTATCAGGAGGCGATGCTCGGGGACGCCATTTTAATCGCGTGGAAAAAAATGGGGACCCAAACACGCATTGATGATGTGCAAGATGCGTTATACGCGCTGGCCAAAGAAAAAAATGATGACCGTCGTATCAGTGATATTGCTGCCCAGCTCAATAAATATTGCAGCGCAGGGGTGTATGGCGATGTGTTTAACAAACCGTCGCAATTGGATCCAACGATCCACATCACCACCTTGGAATTGGATGGGTTTGCCGATGCCGTCAAACGTCCGGTTATTTTTGCGCTGATGGTCGCCATTAACCAGCAGATGTACCTGTCCGGCAGTCGCTCCACCCCAAAGATGTGCATCATTGAAGAAGCCTGGTCAATGATGGGGGGCGCCAACGCCCAAGCCCGGGAGTTTATCAATACCGGTTATCGGACGGTACGAAAATTTGGCGGCAGTTTTTGCACTGTCACGCAGGGGATTGAAGATTTCTTCCTGAATGAAGAAGCCCGCGCCGCCTTTAACAACTCCGATATTCACATCACCTTACGACAAGGTGAAGGGTTTGAAAAGTTCATCAAGGAAAACCCCAAGCACTTCAGCCCCTATGAGCAAAACATGATCAAGAACTTCCCCCGGGCACAGGATGCAGGTCATTCTTGCGCCATGATAAAAGCGGGATCGTATACCTCTTTTCACCGTATTTTTGCCGATCCGTGGTCACGCTCGATGTTATCCACTGAGCCGCATGAATTTGAATATTGTGAAACCTTGATCAACCAAGGCACCCCGTTGCTCGATGCCATCGAAAAAACGGCCATGCACTTTAACGGCGAGGCAATGTCTGAGTTCGCCGCACTCTTAGCGACCTATTCTGCCCGTCAGGAGAGCCACCCATGACCCCATTACGTACCATCACCCTAAGCGTGACGCTGTCACTGTTTATATCGACCGCCGTCACCCTCTTGGTCATTGGCCCCTTGAACCCTACACCCTCACTGGTGCAAATGGACATGAACGCCACCTTGACCGCTTTTGAGAAAGATATCCAACAACGTGATCTTAACCCTGCCCAACAAAAGGGGCACATTGCGCGTTTCACCACCGCTCTGGACACCGTGCTACGCACATACAGCCGCGACAATAACGTGGTGATTGTCGTCAGCCCCGCCGTCATCAGTGGCGCACCGGATATCACCCGCATCATTTCACAAGAAACCGTGAATGTGCTCACCAAAAAGGACAACAAGCCATGATAAAACAGAATAGTCCCCTTACCCAGCAAGACAAGCACCCTATTAAGCATGGTCTGAAACAAGGCTTAACGATAGAGGAAACACGCTACATAGCGACCATCGTTGATGATGCGACCCACGAACCAGATGCCAATTTAAATGCCTTACTTCACTCACAGGGAACGGATGATGAGTCGTTAACACCGCAAGGGCTGCATGATTTTAATACCCTGATAAACAACACCGAAAAGGAGTGCACCTCATGGGTAAAGCCACCCAAGGACAATCCATAGCCCTCTTACTGCTGTGCCTTTTCTGTGCACCCCGGCCTGTCCATGCAAAAAATCTCGGGGTGTTCGGCCCGGTCTTCCCTATCGGGGAAATTGATATGTTGGATTGGATTGACAATCGTTTGCGAACGTTTGAGCAAAACGGGGAAATAGACGCAATGAAACAGCGCATGCAAGCACGCGTCAAGAACAGTGTCATGCGTCCTCTCCCGGTTCAGGGTTTGAATACGACAACGACACCTAACACGTATTATATCGATCCCACTCTCACCTTGGCCGCCCCCGTCAAGGACAGTCTGGGCAATGAACTCTACCCCAAAGGCACCCGCGTTAACCCGTTTGACAGTACAACCTGGCCAGCTGCTGAACGGCAAAACCTGCCGAGGTTTACCTTTTCCAAACAACTGGTGTTATTCGATGGTGACGACCCCCGACAACGGCAATGGGCACAACAGTATGCTGCGCCCCTGCCCGTTAAATGGATCTTAACCAATGGCGAGCCTGCTGCATTAAGCAAAAAACTCGATAGCCGGGTGTACTTTGACCAACAAGGTAAGCTCACCCGCGAATTTCACGTTAAACATGTGCCTGTGGTGATCAGCCAATCAGGGACACGCTGGCAAGTCACCGAAATTGATGTCTCTGCTATCAAAGAGGACTAACTCATGCGCCGACTTTTACCTTGGGCTTATTTGCTCATCCTGTTTTTTACCCGTCCTCTTTACGCAGGCGGGCCAGCTTGTACGGGAACGTTTGTTAACCCTATCACCGATATTTGTTGGTCGTGTATCTTTCCCATGACCATCGGCAGTGTGCCCATTGTGGCGTCCGTCTACCCTGATACTGAAAACCCGACGATGCCCATCTCATTTTGCCCTAAGCCCCCGCCTATCTTCATGCAAATAGGGCTCAATATTGGGTACTGGGAGCCTTACTCCTTGGTTGATGTGACCCGAAAGCCCTACTGCATGGTTAACATGGGCATGGAGCTCAACGCAGGAAACATGCAGCAAATTGGCGGGCGTTCAACCAGCCGTGACAATGATTCCTCCGATGGCGGTTTTTACCATGCCCACTGGTACAAATACCCCATCGTCTACTGGCTGCAAATCATCCAAAGTGCTGCCTGCATGGCCACAGACAATTTTGACGTGGCATACATGACTGAAATCGATCCGATGTGGGATGACGACGAGCTGGCGTTCATCCTCAACCCCGAAGCCATTTTATTTGGCAACCCCATTGCCCAGCTGGCCTGTGTGCCCGAAGCCATAATGACCTCAACCAATGTTGCCCTCCCGATTGATGCCCTGTTCTGGTGTCTGGGATCGCAAGGATCTGCTTATCCGTTGACGGGCACCACCAATTACCGGGACACCCCCATACAGGCGGCCACCC
>NZ_PYMJ01000079.1 GCF_003025615.1 Photobacterium frigidiphilum
ATTCAGGCCTGAGCGCTGCCACGGCTTCTTCCTGCCAGCGCTCAGGCCTGAATTGCTCTGCGTCCTTAAAGTGCTCTTTGTTAAGTCCGCCTAGCCGCGTCATCAAAAAGAGACCGGTACCAGCTGGTAACTCAGTGCCATCCAATAACGTCACCTGATCAGCGGTTTCAGCTGATATCATGGGAGCGGTGGACTTTAGGCGCAAGGTTTCACGGGCGACGGCCTCCAGATAAGTCAGCTCATCTAGCCCCTGCACGTTGATCTGACCCTTATGCTTCAATCGGATCTGTTCCGCCTCTTCATTTATTTTGCACTGAATATCCGGCCTCTGGCTGATAAAATACAGCATCCAGGCGATCAGGTTAGAGGTTGTGTCTTCACCTGCCAGCAGTAATGTCAGGATATTGGCAAACAGTTCTTCGTTGGTTAGGCGGTTATCATCATCAGAAGCCGCGACCATCGCCTGTAGTATGGTCTCGGGGGCATCTGCCAGCTGCGGGTTGAATTGCAGCTCATCCCGGGTTTGTTCTACTATCTTTAGCGCATATTTCTCAACTTCAATCAGTGCCTGATCTAATTTGCGATCCTTTTTGAATTTGATGTATTGCCAGTAGGGAAAAGGCATCCTGGTGCGGCTGTTTAACTGCGGGAAGATCACTTCTAGATGTTTCTGCAGACCATCTCCGTCATGTTCCAGTAATCTGGTGTCATGTCCGAACACCAGAGAGGTGGTGATATCGACGGTAAAACGGCGAAGATCATCATGGATGGCGAGAGTATCTTGCCCTCTTTTCTTAACGAGACGAAGGCGAAGCCGTTCAGTGGTTTGTTCCAGCAGAGGAAAAAATGAAGCTAGGCTCTTTTTACTGAATGCGGGCATGATTAGCCTGCGCTGTCGCTTCCAGCTTTCGCCATTGGCTGAAAGTACACCGTGGATCCCGAGTTCTTTGAATACACGCTCGAGACTAGCGGTACGATTGAAAGACTTTGGGCGGCGCCGCAGGATATCTTTGACCACCACAGGATCTGCTATCACCACAAACAACAGGCCAGCAATATCGATTTTATATGTATCACCATATTCCAAACACCATTGCTCCAGCACCTGATGCAGGTTTTTAGACTGTAGCTGCAGGAAATTGCCCAGCAATGGCCAGCCTTTGGGCTGGGGTAGGTCATCCAGTGTTCGTTTTATCAGTTGATTTTCCCGTACCACTGACTCCGTCATGCTTGTATCCTCCTTTTATGATAACCAACTACTGTGGGGTAACAGTAATGGGTTATAAATATACCAACAGATCGTACCAGTTGATAAGTATAGTGGCTTTGTTGATATTTTCCGCTGATTAGTAAAGATGATTATTAGGAAGAGCCTGTGCTCTGTTCAGTAACTTAGTTGAGAGCCCAATACCCAGCGATTCTCTCTATGAATGTAGCCTTTGAGAGTGAATCATCACTCAATATGCGTCTCCACCCTAAGTACTTGGTCAGGTTCTTCGTCGCCACACCACAGAGCGTACAATTTATCCAACGCTTTAGCGTACTGTGGTATCCATTAACATGCTGTATATGGAATACTCCCTCTAAAACAGCAATCTTTGAGCTGCTAACAATTTCTTTTAAAACAACTTTTAATCGCTTTGATACAAGTTCATGGGCAAGGTGAGCATCAGCACATAATGGTGTTTCTGGTTACTCGATTACTATTTTCGATACTAAAAGTAATGTGACTCAAAGCTAGAGTGTTGCATGGATATGGAGGATAGTTTGGTTAGTGTAATCATTGACAGATGAAGCTATCGCCTCAATTACAGGTAGCTTATCTCGCTCTGAGAGGGTAGATATCTCGGGTTACTGGTAAATGAAAAGAGCGATTTCATTAAAAAGCCCTTCGCAAGTAGCTGGAAAGGCTTATATCATTCTTAACGTTCGGTGTTATTTCAGTGTCAGCACCATTTTGCCTACGTGGCCTTTTTTTTGGAATACCTCTTGCGCTTGATGAATTTCCTCTAGTGGAAAGACCTTCGCAATCAATGGTTTGATATTACCTTTCACGATATGATGAACCAGATTTCCAAATACTTCTGGTTCCAACACAGTGCAGCCGAAGAAGCTTAAATCTTTTAGATAAAGGGTACGCACATCCAATTTAACCATTGCTCCGCCAATTGCGCCAGATACCGCGTAACGGCCTTTCGGGCGTAATACATCTAAGAATTGCGGCCATTGGTCACCCGCAACCAAATCAATTACCACATCAACACTGTTCTCGCCCAAAGCTTCTACTAGGTTTACATTTCTTGTGACAACTTCATCTGCGCCTAGCTCAAGCACTTGCTCGTTTTTATTTGGGCTTGTAATCGCAATAACCGATGCACCACGAGCTTTCGCTAGCTGAATCGCAGCAGATCCTACACCGCCTGACGCGCCAGAAATCAACACACGGTCATCTTTAGTTACGCGTGATCGAGTTAGCATGTTTTCTGCAGTTGAGTAAGAGCAGGGGAAAGACGCCAACTCCACATCACTCAGATCTGAGTTGAGTTTGTAAGCATGCTTTGAAGACACCACAGTAAACTCAGCAAAACCACCGTCACACTCAGAGCCGAAGTACCAAGATGGGTCTATGGTCTGGCCATTTATATCGTTCAAGCAAGGCTCAATCAATACACGTTCACCGATACGGCTTGAATCCACCAAGCGACCAACCGCAACTATCTCACCGCACACATCTGCACCTTGAATGCGCGGTAGGCTTAATGCGTTACCACTCCAGCTTTCATCGTCACTGCTGTTTTCATTCTTAGAGTACCAACCGATGCGAGTGTTGATGTCGGTATTATTCACGCCCGCAGCCGATACGCGAATCAGTACTTCGCTGTCTTTCGGGGTTGGGACTGGGATATCTTGACGATATTCCAGCATCTCTGGTCCACCATGGCCGATCAGAAGTACGCCTTTCATTGTTGTTGGTATAGTGGTCATGATTAACCTTCCTTTAGCAATCTTAAAACAGCTTGTTGCGCAGAGTTCAGAGCTTCGTCGCCCAGTACAGGCCAAGCGCTTGATACGCCCTCATGAAGTAAAAATAGCTGGGTGGCTAAATCTTCACGTAAGCTCTGTTTACCCAAGAATTGTCGAACATCTTCTTTATGAGCTTTGACAACTTGATTAACGATGTCGTCTTCAGGAAACGCAGCAATGGCATTCATCGACATACAACCGTTCGGCGCATAGTCTTCCATCCATTGTTTCAGCTTGTTGAAGATATGCTGTATCGACTCTAGGCCTGCCTCTGGTGAGTTGTCCAATAGAAAGTTGAGGTAACGTTGGTGCCGATGCTCCAATGCTGCCACGATCATATATTCCTTCGATGGGTAGTATTTGTACAAGGTTCTTAAGCTCACACCACAAGCTGTCTTGAGTTGAGCCACACTCGGTTCAGCAAAACCCAATTCACTGAATGCTTGTTCCAAACTGGCGGCAATCTGTTCTTTCAACATAGTGTCTTCTTTGGGGTAGAATGAATAATCTACCTCAATGGTAGAGCGAACCCTCTACATCTGTCAACAAGAATTGCATGTAGACCCCTGTATTGATTTTCATCAATACAACACACATTGTTAAGTAACTTTTGCCATACTCGAGCTAATTCGTTATTTGCTAAATTAGCAATGGGCCTGACACAGAAATGTCCAGAAAAGTGTTAACAAACATCAATCGCAAGTGTGAACAAACTGAGGAAGTAATTCCTCATAGTGCTTTGCTATATGTAACCAGTTTAGGCAATGGAGTGCAAAATCCGCGTCCAATGCTACAGTCGTTATGAGTTCGTGTTAAGCGAGTACCGGCGTGATTAAGAACAAAAGTAAGGGGTCAACTCTCGCTTTTTGCATATAGTAATTGGTAGAGCATGGGTTATAGAAAGCCTGATGCAAAAGGCAATACTTGACCCTGTGAAGCTCTGGTAACTTTTTTAATTGGTCAGCACCGAAAGGAATGCTCATGTTCAAGAATCCAATCCTTCTGCTTTCATTGTCTTTAACTGGCGGGATCGCACTGTGGGGTATAGCTGACACGGCTGGTTTGGCGGAATTTTCTTCGACGGTGGTCGGGACCATGTTCAATAGTCGAGGTTGGTTCATCATGCTGACCGCCTGCCTGCTGGTGTACCTGTGTATCTGGTTAGCCTTTTCCAAGTACGGGAGCATAAGGCTGGGCAAGGATGACGACAGGCCCGAGTTTTCCACCGTGAGCTGGCTGACGATGCTCTTTGCCGCAGGTATGGGAGTGGGTCTTCTTTATTTTGGTAGTGCCGAACCCCTGTTCCACTATAAATCCTTTCTACCCAACATGAGCCAACCAGACGCGGCACAGAATGCACTCTTTGCTACGAACTTCCATTGGGGGTTCCATGCCTGGGCCATCTACGCCACCGTTGGCCTTATCATTGCCTATTTCAGTTTCCGTAAGGGAACACCTAATCTTATCAGTGCTCCCATCCGGCATGTCTTCGGCGATCGAGGCTGGCCGAAGTGGGTGGG
>NZ_PYMJ01000008.1 GCF_003025615.1 Photobacterium frigidiphilum
ATGCGAAAAAGATTAAATAAATTGACGCAAGCCGATCACGTCAGTTAGATTTTACGAAGGTCTACAATCGAATGAGATTGTGATCGCCATCGATGTTATAGAGCGATCGGCATCATGTTAATACGCACATCTTTCATTTCTTTGGTCATGGTCGCGACAAGTTCGAAACCCATCAAATTAAAGACGAGTGCAGGCAGAAAGGCGACCCCAGTATCTAGACTTGGCATCATGGCTGAAAGGCTAAATTCATTCGCAACACCATGTTTAGCGGCGTAAATAAAACCACCAAAACCCAGTACAGAAATAACCACTATTTTCAGTATTGCGCCAATATTTGTAACCCAAACACCAACATCGACCGATACATTACAAATCCAAATCGTTAACCATGTTAGTACGATACAAATAACGACTTGCCAGAGTAAAGATAATCCAGGGAAAAATAATTCAGCAAACATCCCCGCAAACATAATATAAACAGCAGGCATCCATAACCCGACATTTATCCAGTAAAACCATGTCGTTCTTACCGCCCATTTATAACCAAAGGCTTTTTTAACCCAATCATAAATCCCCCCTTCACCGGGGTAGGTTGTACTTAATTCAGAAGTAATTAATCCATAAGGAATAACAAAAACAACCAGAGTTAAAATCCACCAGCCTATCGAACTCACCCCTATCGATGCTGAAGCCGTTAATGTATCAACCACAATAACGGCACATAAACTAAAGAGAGCTAGACTTGTAACCCCCATCTTTCCTGTCGATGCTTGCGTATCCATAATCCATCTCCATGATTATTCAAACGTATGATATTTATTTTCATCTAAGATTTTTCATTTGTTGGTTATTATCTAAACAGAGCTAGCAGCATTGTTTCGTTATTAGAATCACTTATCGACGAGTTCACCTTTAATGATGATAAAGGCGTGACCTGAAATTCAGATATAGCTATTCAACCTCTCTTATTCGATAAAATTGATTCTGATCAAGTGAATAAGATGCCATTAAGGGATACTTTTTATGCCAACCAGTATTGTTAGATAAATCATTAAACAGGGAGAGCGGCATGGGAAATAACAAACCAATCATTGTTGTTGCTGTAGGCGGCAATGCTTTATTGCAACGTGGCGAGCTAATGAGCTACGACAATCAATTCAATAATATTGCCGTCGCAACACAAGCATTAGCGAAATTGAGTGAAGAATATCAAGTCGTTATCGTGCATGGGAACGGCCCTCAGGTTGGATTATTAGCCCTACAAAATTTAGCTTACTCTGATGCTCCTCCCTACCCGTTGGATGTGCTTGGGGCTGAAACACAAGGCATGATCGGTTACATGATGGCGCAAGGGCTGAAACGATCTGCACCCAACGGAAACTTCAGCACGCTATTAACGCAAGTCATTGTCGATGAGAATGACCCTGCTTTTGCAGAACCCAATAAATTTATCGGCCCAGTGTATGACCAACAAACAGCGGAAGATAAAGCGCAACAATTTGGTTGGACAATAAAGCCAGATGGGCAGTACTGGCGCCGCGTTGTACCATCCCCCAAACCGCAACATATACTTGAACTTGATAGCATTCGTACCTTATTAGCGGCAGATCATACCGTTATATGCTGTGGTGGCGGTGGTTGCCCAGTGATTGAAACAGCCTATGGTTACGATGGTATCGAAGCCGTTATCGACAAAGATCTCTCCGCTGCCATGCTGGCAAAAGAGCTCGGTGCACAGCACTTTTTGATCTTAACTGATGGTGACAATGTGTGTGTTGATTGGGGTACACCAACTGAAAAGCCCCTTCACCATGTAACCGTTAAAGAACTGAACCAATACACCTTTGCAGCTGGTTCTATGGCACCAAAGGTTGACGCTTGCTGTGAATTTGCCTTAGAAACGTTAGGTACAGGCCATATCGGCTCATTACATAAAGCATACGAAATAATGATGGATCAATCTGGCACACACATTCGAGCTTAATAGCCGTTACCTAAAAGAAGCGCAAGCACAATATAAGAATAATAGTGGCTCAAACAATCTGGATATATACAAAAATATAAGAGGGCGAGATGAAAAAGGAATCAACAGATCAAAGGCTTAAACGGATTCATACAGCTATCACTCATCTCGTCGCTCATCGTGACGTCAATTCAATCTCTATTTATGATGTTGCCAAAGAAGCCGCTATTGCAGCGTCTACCGTTTATCATCATTACCCTAATATTGAAGCGTTAATATACGAATTGATGGAAGATATTTTCGTTGATTTCACTAACGTCTTACAAGACTCTATCATCACTGAAAAAATCCATCATTGGAGTGACATCAACCGAATGATTGAACAAGGGTTTGTCACTTACTACAGTAATAACCCACTTGTTCAGCGCATTTTACTTGGGCAACACATATACGCTTCTATCCGCCATGCTGATGCACAAAATGACCTATTACTGGCCGAACATGTCGAAGCAATTTATCGTCAATATTTCGTATTGCCAGAGCTGCCCAGCAATGTGAATATTTTTGCCATAGCTTTGCAAGTTGCCGATAAAGTTTACTCAATGAACTATCGAGAAAATGGCAGTATTCCACCAGAAATGGCGCGTGAAGCAATCACGTTAACAGAAGCCTACTTAGGGACTTACCTACCTAAGAATTTACCCAAAAAGCCAATAGAAGCAATTACACACTAATTAGTGATATTTTAGTTTCAATACCGCTTATTTTCATTACAAAACGTTTATAACTGGAAAAGTTATAAGCGTTTTTCGGCTGTTTATAATCTGGCTACTGATAAAACCAGACTCTCATATATTCAGGTGTTCATCTGAGATTATTCAAACATTAGAATCAAATATCGACTATTCGCCTCCGAATAAATAGCCATTTGTGATTAATACCGTAAACATTTTCCGTTTATTTTAAAATAAATCGATTAGTGATTCTAGTTTAAGAATTAATAATTGCACCAGTACATAATAAAAACATAACGAATAGATAGAACACCTTATTAAACATCGAACGCATTACACACTTCGCTTATAACTATTATTTAGAAGGGAAAAATCATGAAAACGCCATCTTCAAGCGCTACTAATCTGAATAAAGAAGGTTTACGTCATTTCTTAAAAACTCAAGATTATTCTAAAAAAGAGTTAAACGATATTCTTGAATTAATGGCAATGCTAAAACAAGCACGTCATGACAATGCATTACCCCAGCTATTCAAAGGTAAATCTGTTGCTATGATTTTCGAGCAACCGTCAACTCGCACACGTGTCTCTTTTGAAACCGCTGCAACAATGCTTGGTGGGCATGCTTTATTCTTATCACCAAAAGATATTCATCTCGGTGGTAAAGAATCACTTGAAGACACGGCGCGAGTATTGTCTCGTATGGTTGATGTCATTATGGCGCGTGTTGATGATCACAGCACTGTTGCAGGCTTAGCTGAACAAGCAACTGTTCCCGTTATCAATGGTTTATGTGACTGGTTACACCCGACTCAAATTATGGCTGATTTGTTTACCATGCTTGAGCACCTACCTGAAGGTAAAACCCTTAGCGATTTAACGGTTGCCTTTGTGGGTGATGCTACCAACGTAGCTTCTTCGCTGATGTTTGCATGCACTAAGTTTGGCATGACCTTCAAACATATCTGCCCTGAACGCTTTAAAGCACCACAAAAGTGGATCGATATTGCTTTAGACAACTGTGAAACATCTAATGGTAAGCTCGTTATTACCGATAATACTGACGAAGTTGCTGGCTGTGACATTATTGTTGCCGATAGCTTCTACTGGTTTGGTCAGGAAGATGAAAAAGACATTCGTCTTTCGACGTTTATCCCTGATTACGTTGTGACTGAAAGCATGATGGAAAAAGCAGGACCCGATGCAATGTTCATGCACTGCTTACCAGCCAATGACCAACGCGAATGTACTCGAGAAGTGATGGAGTCACCACGTTCTGTTATTTTTGATGAAGCAGAAAACCGTCTAACAGCCCAAATGGCACTATTAGTTTATTTCACTCACAATCATATTAAACAACCAAGCCAAGAAACACTTGCTGAACACAAAATGAAAATTGAAGATTTCTTAAAAATATTATAAATGTTACCTACAAAATGAGTAAAAAAAAGAGCATGTCATCATTCGATTTCATGCTCTTTTAGATAGCGTTATTTTAAACAGAACGATACTTTCGTATTTAGTCTCTTACTTTTAATTACCAATGCTCAACTTCAACAATTTCAGCACTGATAAAGTAAACCGAATTTTTAGGTACCGAAAAAGTGATAGGATTACCTTTTTGCTGGGTTTTAGGTCTAAAATACGTGTCAGGAAGGCGTTTTATTGATGACCAAATTTTAGCTTCTTCACTGCCTAGTTGATTCCCTTTTTCATCACTTAAGGTAACCTTTACAATCACTGTAACGACCGATTGCAAACTCTGATTTGTCATCATTGTCGGAATAACAAGCACACCATCATCATACTCGGCTGCTGTAAGTAAAACGTCAATGCCACTATTACTCAGTTGTTGAATGTTTTTACTTGCGCCCAGCTCTATACGCGCGCCTTTAGGTGCCTGAGTAAGAGGAATCGCACTAACCACAGGAATAGCAGCAGCACTCTTCGTAATACTAGAGGTAGCAGGTGCCATTGGTACTGCGCTTGTTGTTTCGATTGGCGTCGATTTCACATCTACAGGTAAAACAGTGGTCTTTATTGCTTGGTATTCCCATGTAAAGTCATCATGTAATACAACTTGTCGACCATCTTCTAAAACCACCACTTTATCTGCAGCCCAAGCACTATTTGTTGCTGTTAGGGCTATCAATAACCCACACAGCTGGCTCATTATTTTCATTTTATATCCCTTACCAAAACTGTATTTCTTATTCTTATAAGAATAGTAACAGGTTTACTGTCCAAATAATGTTGTATACCCAACCTGCCTCAGATATAGGATTCAGCGTGTTTAATCTGCTTGAGCGTTTGATGTTACTAGCAACTTAGTTAACAACGGGGGCCAAAGTACAATAACGTTACAGCGGTTTATTGCTTTTGTAATATATAATTTTCAGCTAAATCGCCAGTGATTCGCTTCCCTTCACGGTCTAAACGGAATAAGCGCCTTTCTCCAACAAAGTACTGAATACTACTTCCATTATCGTTTAGCAACGTGACTGTATTACCAGCGGCATTCCATTCAAGTTGACCACTGCGTTCGACGTCGCCACCTTCTTTTCCTTGGTAGGTTTCAGTAAGCATGTAAGAGCCGTCTTGCTTAAGCATTAGCTGTGTTTCTATACCCGAGCAATCTGCACACGGTAAAATTCCATTGTATGTACCATTCCAATCCAGTGCATTACGTGCGTTATGTGCATCTGCAATGACTTCTGCTTGATCTTGAATTGCAGCGACGATAGCAGATTCAGCCTGTTCAGGTTGCACTGCTTCTGTTGAAGCCTTTTGATCGCAGCCAACCAATAATAATCCCATAACTGTTACAACAAGTAGATTTCGTTTCATCAGTACACCTATATACAACTGCCTATCGATAACTTTCAATTATAGCGATACATCTGTCTGCTAACGGTCAGTAAAGTGTTAACTGTTAGTCAGAATAAATATGCGGTATTTAGTGAGTATAATTCCTTGATTAAAAAAATATTAATACTGGTTTAATTAAACTCGAATAGACGCTGTGAAGGGAAAAGAGAATAGTAATTGCAAAACAACACGGCGACTTAATCCTATGTGCATTCTCGTAGAAAATACATTAAGGCGCTTATAACTACATCACAGAGATACGATAAGGTAATACTATGTCTTTTAATCTTCGCAACCGTAACTTTCTAAAATTACTTGATTTCACAGGCAAAGAAATCGAACACCTCATAGCATTGGCGCAAGACTTAAAACATGCCAAGTATGCGGGCACTGAACAACAGAAGCTGAAGGGTAAAAATATCGCTCTCATCTTTGAAAAAACGTCCACTCGTACCCGTTGTGCGTTTGAAGTAGCAGCCCATGATCAAGGTGCACATGTCACTTACATTGGCGGCGGCTCGCAAATGGGTCATAAAGAAAGTACTAAAGATACTGCGCGTGTTTTAGGTCGTTTCTATGATGGCATTGAATATCGTGGTTTTGGGCAAGATGTCGTTGAGATTTTAGGAGAACATGCTGGCGTACCAGTTTGGAATGGTTTAACCGATGAATGGCACCCAACTCAAATCATCGCAGATTGGATGACAATGCTAGAACACGGTAACGGCAAACGCCTAAATCAAATGAAACTCGCCTACATGGGCGATGCAAAAAATAATATGGGTAACTCACTAATGGTTGGCGCGGCAAAAGTGGGAATGGAAATCCGTCTTGTTGGCCCTAAAGCCTACTGGCCAGATCCGGCTCTTGTTGCTGAATGCAATGAGTTGTGCGAAATTTCAGGCGGTAAAATTGTCATTACCGATGATGTGCAAGAAGGCGTTAGCGACGTAGACTTTATTTACGGTGATGTATGGGTTTCGATGGGCGAACCAGAAGAACTGTGGGAAACACGCATAAACGACCTAACACCCTACCAAGTGAATATGTCGGTTATCACAGCAACGCATAACACAGCGGTTAAATACATGCACTGCCTACCTGCATTTCATAATAACGAAACACGAGTGGGTAAAAAGATAGAAGAAAAATTCAATATGAAAGGTCTTGAAGTGACAGAAGACGTTTTTGAATCTTCTTACACTATTTGTTTCGATGAAGCAGAAAATAGAATGCACTCAATTAAAGCAATCATGGTTGCAACCTTAGGCGATTAATAGTCAGCAATTCGCACCTAACTAAGAAATCCTATCTACCAAAGCCGTATTTTTGCGGCTTTTTATCGATCTATGCTACCGATAACCATATGCATCATAGTGTAACCCTGTCTATTGATCAGCTTGTGATATTGAAACGAAGTTCAAAAAAAATCCCCAGTTTTTAATCTGGGGATTTCTGTATAAGAGACAGGCCAATTGGCGGCCTTTTTCGTATCGGGGCGTTACAGGATCACGCTCGTTCGTACCGGTTTAACGTTAGAGACATTCTATCTAGAAATAAAGCAGGACACTTTAAAGTGGGATAAACCGGATTTTTGAGGCTAAAGTCAAAAATAACAATTAAAAACGCGCAACCTGGTCTGACCAGTGCTACTATCTGTATTTACAGACGTGTAACTTTATATAGGCTCATTTAAATATTTGAATGAGCTTTTTTTTGTTTATGTGTCCGAATTTTGAGCTACTAGACAGACGACAGAGCTTCTCGGATCATCGGTTCGACAATTCTCCCAATCCCTAAGCTTTTTGAAGCTGCATCAATCATTAAATCGGAATCATTGACGACCATACTCAGGGGCGGAGCCACCCGTACCTTGCCTGACGGAACTTGACTCAGATCCTGAACACTCTGTACAAAGCATCCATTGCAGGAGAAACCTGTCCCATAAGGCATTTCCCCACTTCGGTGAGTTCAATTGTTCGGGTTGTCTGGGTGAAAAGAGGCAGGCCGAGATGGCTCGTGGTGACGACCTTTAACGCACTTCGTCAATCTCAGGATAAGTGATATTTGTAGCTTTTAGCTACTCTAATGACAGTTCGGTATGACACGAATTTTGATAATGATCATAACCCACCACCACTGTTTGCAACGAAACTGCAAATAGCCAATTTATTTATTATTCAATTTGTGTAGATACCTATGCGCTTAACCACGACCAAAAAACAGTCACTACCTTTAACTATTCCACAATGAAACATGCCACATAGCATATTTCACTTCAAACACACGCAATAACTTACTGTTCTATTACAATGGTTACATTACGTTACATTGAAGTATTGAAATCTAGGCATTTTGAATGTGATTAAATTTTCAAGCCCTAAGCTTGACTCTTATTAACTATTCACAATGAAGTATAAACATCCAATAACAGAACGATAAGTCACTAATGTTAATGGCGAAATTCGACCTATATCACAAAAACAAAGAGCAAAACCCATCGATACAATTGGTTCTGTGATGTCTGATAGGTATATTATATAGTGTGCTTATAGCTGAGTATTAGCTCTAAAGGTATATCATGCTAGTATATTCGATTGTGCGATATTTAATAAAAATCAATCAGAGCAAAAATCATACAAAAACTCAATTCATTACACCCAAGCAATCAATATGAATTATTCATGTGGGCGTTAAAATAAAGCAATTTAAAATCGTAATTAAAATATAAAATCAATTTCATTCAGCCTCATCTTTTAATATAGGAAATAAAACCAAAAAATCACAAATAATAAAGAGCGCAGAAATGACTTGATTTATTTATAGCTCGCCGGCAATTAATAAATTAATACCATAAAATGTCAGCATAAGTAATTATAAATAACTTCATTACTTATTAAATGCGAACTAAAAATGATTAAATTAAATTATATTTAAACTCTACTTTATCTGTCATGGATTTTTGTAATGTAAAATTTAACCTGTATTTATCATTTATACCCACTGTTAACCAATGCCTACCCCTCACTTCTGCAAATACAATAAATACGTTTAAATACAATAAGTTATATGCAAGATAAACGATAAGATAAAAATAAAAACACAGAGAAAAGCTGATTGGTATAGTGCATATTTATATAAGCACTTAGATTAAAAAATAAACCCGTTGTGTTTTATTTAAAAAAGAGTACTTTAATATCACGGTGTCTGGAGCAATTTTTTACGCTTTTAGACATCACTGTCAACTTGTTAATTGTTAATTTCTGTTCCATTTTGAACAGTCATACATCCTCTTTTAACCTGCCTAAATGGCAGGTTTTTTTTTGCCTAATGGAAATGAATGAAATACAAACTTTTTATATTCCTGATGTTTTTTTAATTATAAATTGTATGTAATCCTTTTTTTTGCAAACGTTTGCTTGGGCCTTGCGTCACGATTTTTAAAAGCAAATATGCGCTTTTTGCAAAATAACTTGTGCGTCATATGGCAAATGATTAAGGTTTTCGCTGTAAAAAATACATAATATTCTAATAAGGTTTTTATAATGAAAAAAGCAATTATTGCAGTAGCATTAACTTCAATCATCACTGGTGCAGCTCAGGCGGCGACAGTCTACGAAGGTGACAATGGCGACAACGTTAAAGTCTACGGCGGTGCGGAAGTCGGTGGTACGTTTGTTTCTGATACTGACAAAACACCTTTCGGTTCTGACACCACTTTTGTTGATGACTCTTTTGCGACGATTGGCCTTAAAGGTCAGACTGGTGATTTCTACGCAAAGTTCGAGCTTGATGGCGAGCGTCAAGACTGGACTAAAGAAAACAACATGCGCATCATTATCGATAAAGCATACGTTGGCTACAATATTGCCAAAGGCCACTCAGTTGAATTCGGCCGCACCGATACTGCATACGACCACGTTGATGCATTCGGTGATGTAACTAACGAGCTAGGTCTTGGTATCTCTGAAGCCGGTGACCAAGACAGCACTCTCAAGTACCGCGGTACATTCAATAATATCAAAGTGGGTATCTCTCACTCTCTAGAAGGTTGGGATGGTACTACTGATGAGTTCGGCCACCCTGAAAAATACAGCTACGAAACAGATTCACTATATGGCCAGGTAACTAATGGTTACATCGGCTACTACGGTGAAACGTTCACTGTGATTGCTGGCGCCGAAGATGGTGACGAAACATCTATCTACTCTCTGCACGGTGAAGTTGAGCTAGGCAAAATCACTGTTGCCGGTCTTGTATTCGATGAAACTAAGAACTTCGACAAAGGTGCTGACACAACTGAAAAGGGTGTAAACCTGGGTGGTAAGTACGCAATGACAGAGAAACTAAACCTGCTTGCTAATGTTAACTACTCTGACTCAGATGCATTTTCTGAGGAAGCATACTTTGGTGTTGTGGGTGCTGAGTACCGCTATGCGCGTAACGTAAAACTGGCTGCTGAAGTAGCATTCGGTGACGTTCTTAAAGGTAGCAGAGATGCAAGTGGTAAGAAGACAACAGAATCAGGAGCTCTAGGCTACCTAATGGCTTACTACTGGTTCTAATGTAATTCGACACACCAAGAGAGCTGATCTTTCGTCCCTTGATTAGCTCTCTTATCTTATCTTCCCCCCCTCTTCCTTCTAATAAGGCTTCTCATGAAAAAAATCGTTTTAACGGCTCTCGCACTTGCGGTTACTGCTGGATGCACAGCCCAAAACTCTTCTGTCCTAGAGCCATCTCATGAATGGGTTCAAGATCAAGAATACAACCTAACCATTCTTCATACCAATGATAACCACGGCAACTTCTGGCAGAACAAATACGGCGAACGCGGTATGGCTGCTCGCGCCACATTGATTAATCAAATTCGAGCAGAAGTAAAAGCAGAAGGCGGTTCAGTGCTTCTACTTTCTGGTGGTGATATCAACACCGGTGTTCCTGAGTCAGATCTTCAAGATGCAGAGCCAGATTTCATTGGTATGAACATGCTAGGTTATGATGCGATGGCCGTCGGCAACCATGAATTTGATAACCCGCTTGACGTGTTGGCAAAACAAGAAGGATGGGCTGAATTCCCATTCCTTGCCGCTAATATCTACAAAGACGGCAAGCGTATGTTTGATGCCTACAAAGTTTTTGATAAACAAGGCATTAAAATCGCTGTGATTGGTCTGACTACTGAAGACACTGCGAAAATCGGTAACCCGGAATATGTCGGCGCTATTGAATTCAAAGATCCTAAAGAAGAAGCGAAGAAAGTCATCGCTGAACTTAAGAGCAAGTACAATCCAGATGTGATCATTGCAGCAACCCATATGGGCCACTACCAAGATGCTCAGTACGGTTCAAATGCTCCGGGTGATGTAAAACTAGCCCGCTACTTGAACGAAGGCGATCTGGACATGATCGTCGGCGGCCACTCGCAAGAGCCTGTCTGTATGGAAGGAGCAAACGAGTACGCTTCATTCAAAGCGGGTGATACCTGTAAGCCAGATGTACAAAATGGTACCACGATTGTTCAAGCACACGAGTGGGGCAAGTATGTGGGTCGTGCAGACTACACATTTAAAAATGGTGAGTTCACACTAGAGTCTTATAATTTAATCCCTGTTAACTTGAAGAAAAAAATCAAAGTTGACGGTAAAAAAGTGCGTGTATTCATCCAAGATGAAATCTCTCAAGACAAAACCGTCTTCAATGCGCTGAAACCTTTCCAAGACAAAGGCCAAGAAGCACTAAGCGTGAAGATTGGCTCTTCTAACGGCGATCTTGTCGGTGAACGTAAAATCGTACGTAATAACCAGACAAACCTTGGCCGTTTAATCGCAACAGCTCATATGGAACGTGCTAAAGCCGACTTCGCTGTAATGAACTCTGGCGGTGTTCGTGCCTCTATCGCAGGTGGTGATATCACCTATAAAGATGTTCTGAGTGTCCAGCCGTTCGGAAATATTGTGACTTACGTCGATATGACGGGTACTGAAATTCAAGATTACCTGAATGTTGTCGGTACGAAAACGAAAGATTCTGGTGCCTACGCTCAGTTCGCCGGTATTACTATGACAGTAAACGGCAGCACAGTTTCGGATGTAAAAATTGGCGGTAACGCACTGAACGAGAAAGAAACTTACCGTTTCACAATTCCTTCATTCAATGCTGCTGGCGGTGACGGCTACCCGAACATCACACAGTACCCGACATTTGTAAACACCGGCTATGTTGACGCTGAAGTGCTTAAAGATTTCATCGAATCTAAAGGCGCAATCGACGTGACTGCATTCCAGCCAAATGGCGAAATTGAATACAAATAAATATGGATTTTTGCCCTGTTAGGGATAGCAGGGCTTCTTTAAGGATAGAAATAATGAAAAAATCAATTCTCGCACTATCCATCGGTGCTGCTGTTTCGTTTGGTGCACAGGCGGACATTTTAATTACAGAATACGCTGAACCTAATGGCGGCAATAATAAACTTATCGAAATCGGTAACACAGGCTCAATTGAAGTTTTTCTAGATGGTTACACCCTACGTAAAGATTCAAATGGCGCGAATACGTTCGATAATGAAGTAAGCCTAGATGGTTTAGTTATCCAACCTAACAGCGTGGTTATTGTTGCCCATTCATCTCATGCCGACTTACCGTTTACACCTGCCAAAACAAGCGCCAGCCTGAACTTCAATGGTAATGATGCGGTGGGTCTTTTTGACACAACTGATACCATGATTGATGTGGTTGGTACTGTTGATGATTCAAAATTTGGTGAAAATGTCGTTCTTCGTCGCTCAGTGTTAACCCCAAGTGCAGTTTATGACGCAACTCAGTGGACTAAACTACACGAAGGTACAGGTAAAGATTACAGCGATTTTGGTAGTATCGGCGAAGGTGGCGGCGAGCCTGTTGAACCAACACCTCCATCAAATATTGTTAGCTCGACTGTTCAAGATATTCAAGGTCCTGGTTGGTCATCAACAATTGATGGTATTGATGTGCCGGGCGAAGTTTATGAATCAACTAATTACCACGAAGTAACTGGTGTAGTCACCGCTATTCAAAAAACAGCACTAGGAAGTGATCTTAAAGTCGGCTTCTTCATGCAGGCACCTAGTGATGGCAACGCACTGACTTCCGACGGTATCTTTGTTGAAACAAACAAAATCACAGATATCACTGTTGGTTCTGAAGTCACTGTTGTCGCTAAAGTAAAAGAAGACTGGGGCTGGACAAAACTCGTCAATGCTTACTCAGTAACAAAAACAGATTCAGCAGACTCTGTGCTGACAGCGACACCTCTACGCGTACTTGAGTCAGACGAAGATTTTGATTTTACGCTAGAACGTCATGAAGGCATGTTAGTTAAATTCGACAAAGAATCTGATATGCGTATTAGTCGTACTTTTGGTTTCGACTTCGGTCCAAAACGCAACAACATGGTTGTATCCAACGGTCAGGTGAATCTGCATCCCAACCAAAACAATGCCCCAGCTGTTCACGATTATGATCTTCGTGAAGGAATCCTTCCGGATACTGATGCAGAACGCCAGACAGATTGCAACCAAGATAAACGTATTGTCGTTGAATCTTTCGAAGCAGTGACAAAAGGGACCCATATCCCTTGGTATCCGGAATTTGGCTCTGATAGTGCAGTGCCAATACCTGATGGTACAACAACCACAGAGGATTACGTCCGTATTGGCGATGTACTTGACGGTTTTGAAGGTGTCGTTAGTTATTCTTGGGATGAATATCGCTTCTATGTCACCAACACAGTAACAAAAGATAACTTCGCCCGTGAAGATTCTGAGCGTACACAAGCACCAGTACTAAAAGAAGGCGGCGACCTTCGTGTAGCAACCTTCAACGTTCTTAACTACTTCAACTCACCGTTTGGCGGTGATAGTAACCCAACAGATAGTAACCGTGGGGCGAAAACAGACGCCGAGTTCCAGCTGCAAGGTGATAAAATTGCCCGAGCAATCATTGCTGTTAACGCTGACATCGTCGGTCTGATGGAAATCGAAAACAACGGCTTCGGTGAAGACTCAGCTGTTGCGCACTTAGTTGCCAAGATCAATAACCTCATTGACGATGAAACTGAGCACTACTCATACGTTGTCGGTAACGAAGGTGATAAGTACGTCGGTTCTGATGCCATTGCTAACCAGGTTATCTTCAAAGCTAGTAAGGTTTCACTAGATACCTACCGTCTGATCAAAATGCCTGAACAGCATGCACCTGAAGTAGCATATATAGATACTAAGGATAAAAACCAAACTGAAAGTGGCAATAATTATCAACGTGATACTCTTACACCTACCTTCAAGATTAATGGTACGGAAGAAAAAATCACCGTCGCTGTTAACCACTTGAAATCTAAAGGTTCAACTTGCTGGGAAGATGTTCAAACAGGTAAGCAACTTGATAGTGACAAACAAGGCTCTTGTGAAAACTTCCGCGTATCAGCGGCTTTCCACCTAGGTCAGGAACTAAGCAAGATTGATGGTTACAAACTGATCCTTGGTGACTTAAACTCTTACGGTAATGAAGATCCGATAATGGTTCTAACTAACCGTGACAAAGCACCTAAAGATCATGTTATCAAGGCTGCGCGTAATACCTCCATTGGTGGGGAAGACGGAACACCGCTACACGGTGATGATGGTGCTGTAATTGCTGATACATACGGCTACGTCAACGCTGTTCGACAGCTTCACCCTGATTCATATAGCTACTCATACAATGATGAAGTCGGCACACTTGACTACATTCTTGTTACGCCTGAGCTAATGAATAAAGTGGTAGATGCAACCGACTGGAACATCAATGCTGGCGAATCGACCTTATTCCAATATGCAGATTACAATAACTGCCTGGATGGTGAATGTTCAACTCGCTTCTCTGACCTATACCGCGCTTCAGATCATGATCCAGCAGTTATCGATCTGAAACTAGGCAGCAGTGTTAATCCTGAGCCACCTATTGTTATTCCAACACCAACAGCGCCTAAAAATCCACCAGCTGATCTTCCTGAAGTGCCTGAAGCACCAGTAGCTGGCGAACCGATTCAGGTTATGTTCGACTTGACCAACATAGATGGCACTCCACTTCATGCTGGTGACAAGGCGGTATTGAACATCGCTAAGATCAACAGATCCAAAGCTGCTTTTGCAGGTGCTGACACCAACTCAGTGACTCTAACTCAAGAAATCATTAAGCAAGGTTGGGTCGAGCTTGAAGGTGACGTTTCTGATGCTGGTGAATTCCAGATGACGAAACAAATCATCGATGGTCGAACAGGCCAATTGGTATATACCTCTCCGGCAGAAACTATCAAAGTTGCTGAAAAGGGCGATGACAAGACTAAGCCAGTCGATCCAAACCCAGGTCACGGTCACGGTGGCTCTACTGGTCTATTCGGTCTATTGTCACTTCTAGGTCTTGGTTTCTTCCGTCGCAAGATGAGCAAGTAACTCAAACCTAATTAATCAAGGGAGGCTTTCAATGCCTCCTTTTTTTCTGAGATAAAACTATGAAAAAAACACTTCTAGTAGTACTAACCCTTTCAAGTTTCGTCGTTAATGCAACCCCAAGTAGAACACACGATCCTCATGTGGTCGCACCCTTTTCTGTCACTTGTAAAGCCAAGGACGTGGTGCCCCCAGTTAATCCGGGAGACATTAACAACCCAAACGGTTATTACGATTTGGCCCTGAACAAAACTGGTGACGAGCTAAAAAGCGCACTGAATACTATTATCTCAACTGGTATAACCAAGCTTCCCTACTCCTCTTCTTCATTTGATGTATGGGATGCCTTAGATATTACCGACGAAGATCCTGCCAACACGAATAACGTTATTCTTATCTACACTGGACGTTCGCAGGAGAAAGGTCAGAAAACAGGACAAGGCAATCTCGGACGTGATAACTGGAACCGTGAGCACTCCTACCCTAAGTCCAATGGCGGCTTCAATGATAAAGGTACTTACGGATATACCGATATTCACCACCTTCGTCCATCCGACGAAAGCGTGAACTCGACGCGTGGCAACCTTGAATACGACTATAGCGATAACCCTGTCACCGAAGCACCTGAAAACCGCTACGATTCCAATTCGTTTGAACCGCGCGACGCAGTCAAAGGCGATGTTGCTCGTATGATGTTCTACATGGCGACCCGATATGAAGGTAAAGACAGCAAAACACCTGATTTGGAATTAGTACCAACTGTTAGCAATAATGGTACTGCACTAGGCAATGTCTGTTCCTTACTTCAGTGGAACCAGATTGATCCAGTAGATGATTTTGAGTCAAATAGAAATACTAAAATCCAAAATATTCAAGGTAATAGGAACCCATTCGTTGACAACCCACAGTGGGCTGACGAAATTTTTGCCAAAGATTGTAAGTAAAAATAAAGGTCAACGTAAGTTGACCTTTATTCCATCATGCTACGTCCAACGTAACTGGATACAAGATATTAGAAACGATCAGTATCTCTTAACATCTCTTTATCTCGATCTTGTCTATCAGCATACTCATCATCAACAGTCGGCTGATAAGAAAGTTCTTCAGTGGAGCTGCACCCTAGTAATGTTAAGCCTAGCAGTATAATTATTGTTTTCATCTTGCCTCTTCCTTTTTACCAATGGCAACCTAAGACTAGTACATTAGTCTGAGTTATCCACTAAACACCCAATATGTCTGGAGTAAATTTTCCTTTGGTGCCTTTGTTGGTACATTGAATATGACCCCATTAGCATTCATTGATATGTGTAATACGCCTTATGCTGTCTTTTTCATAAGTCATGCCTTCTTCACCGCATTGAGAAAAATTGGTTCTATGATTAATAAGGCTGGTGATGAATACATTTGCTAAGGAGATGTCATGTTACATCAATTGGTACTATTGCTTATGGCTCCGGTATTGTTACCGCAAGGGATTTTTATTCGTAAATCAACGCCTAGATTAAAAGAAGCCGCAGGCCCACGTTATGGAATTGAAGGACAAGGAAAGCCTCTTCGTCTACTTCTCATTGGTGATTCTGCCGCTGCGGGGGTTGGCGTTGAGCATCAATCACAGGCGTTATCAGGGCAGCTTATTAGCACGCTATGTGATCAATTTAGAATAGATTGGCAGTTAATCGCTAAAACAGGTGTTACTACAAAAGAAGTATGGCGAAAGCTTTCAGATCACCCCAAGCAAGACTATGACATCGTTATTGTTTCTTTAGGGGTGAACGATGTGACGACGCAGTTGAGTTCAAGCGAATGGATGAAACTACAAAAACGCCTTGTTACTCAGTTACGTGATTGCTTTTCTTGCCAACAAATTATTCTCACCAAGATCCCCCCGATGCATAAATTCCCTGCGCTTCCCAACCCGCTTCGTTGGTATTTAGGCAGTAAAGCCAAAGCCTTTAATCGAAAGCTTGAACGCTGGGTTTCCACTCAAAGTGATTGCGAAACAATTACCATTGAGCACCAATTAGATCCCGATCAAATGGCGAGTGATGGATTTCATCCTGGTCCTGAGATATATCAACACTGGGGAAATGCCGTTGCTCAAGTCATCAGGGCGCGCTGGTTATAACGGAATATTCCCCGATATTACGGCGTAGACAGTCAGCCTAAAACATTAAACACAGACAAGCATTCCTCATACGCGAATGCCATTGCCCGCTTGAAGAAAAAGGGGCGATTACGAGCTGATGTCGATGGATTAAAAATACTAAAACGTGCCTAGTCAACGCTTCAGGGATTTGAGTAATCAGAAGAGTAGAGATAAAGCTTGATTAAACAAGACAAGGTTTTGCTCGAACACTTTATAAAATTAACATTAATCGTCTGATTTTAATGACTTTTTATGTGAGGAAATACGTTCATGTAAGTTCTCGCTAAATACCACCGCTTGCTTTTCACTGCATCAATTCTCAAGAAAAATATCAGTGATGTGCATGAATATCATTGATATATAATGAATTCCTTACTATATATAAAACAGGTTGACTATTGCGTTGGTTCAATAGAATTTATTTCCTAGAGCGGGTATCGTTTTAACCCCTGAGTATCGGGATCAAAAAGAGAATAATGCGAAATGTCTAAAAAAATTGTTGTCGTCACTGGTATTTTGTTGGCCTTAATCATCGTCGGTTTTGCCTGGTGGCAGTCCGCTCCGAAAATGGAAGAAGGGCCGAAGACAACCGGCCTGCCGATGAAGGTTGCCCGTTATTACTGGCCAGGGGAATTTTGGATAGAGATCGCCGATCAGAAGGGCTGGTTTGAAAAAGCTGGCCTCAACGTTGAGCTTGTCGATTCTAACCCCAACTATTGGGGATCCTTACTGGATACGGTTGATGGAAAAATAGACACAAATACATTCATCCTGTTTGACCTCATACAGTTTAACGCCGCAGGAGCCGATCTGGCCCTGGTCACCAACTGCGACTACTCTGCCGGCATCGATGCCATTGTAGCTAAGCCTGGTATAGCAACCATAGCGGATTTGAAAGGGAAAACCATCGGCGTTGATACCGGGACCTATCTGGAATACATACTGGATGTGGTACTAAGACAGCATGGGTTAAAGCCCGGTGATGTAACTAAAGTAAAGATCGCTGGCGAGAAAGCGGCAGAGGAATTCGGGAAAGGCAAGCTAGATGCTATTGTCACATGGGAGCCTGTTGTATCTGAGGCGATAGCACAGAGTAATGGCCGAAAGCTCTTTGATACCTCAGAAATCCCCGGCTTATCTCCTGCTGTTAATGTTTTCCATCGCAGTTTTATTGAAGAAAGGCCCGGAGATGTTCAGGCCTATGTCAACGTGTGGCACAAAACGACATTGTTTATCAAGGAAAATCCGGATGAGGCGTTTGGCCTCATCGCCGAGATCTACGATGTCACTCCTGATGAGGCACAGGCGTTCGCGAGCTTATCCCGAATACTGGATCTCCGGGAAAACCTTACCTCCTTCTCTTACGGCGCGGGGTTTGAGTCGCTGCACGGCGCAGCTCGGCAGGTAAATAACTTCCTGATAGATCAAAGCACAATAAACAAGCCGCTGGACAGCACGGAATTTATTGATGCTAGCTTCATCCGAGCCCTCAACCATTCCTTGCAGCAGGAAGCGCTGTGAAATTTGCATCCAAGATCACGCTATCCATTGTAATGATGTCGCTTATTGCCGTGCCGATACTGGTATTTGGCACTTTTTATTCCGCCAGAATGGTACTTCAGAAAAACATTACCAATAATTATCAGAATATTGCTCAGCATCAAATGCTGAGCATTGACCGTGCCCTCTATATCGCCTACCGGGATATCCAGATGATCGCCGAAGACGAAATGTTGCAAGAGTTTCTGGCTCCTCGGAAAGAGGCAAAAGGAATAATCCCAGACTCGATCTTTAAAAAGTGGGACGAACGTACCTTCTTAACAGGTCCATGGGATCTGCTAACATTGATTGACGGAGAAGGATTAATCCTCATGTCGACAGATAAAGGGAGTGTTGGGAAATTTATAGAGGAATATCCGGCAAGCAACACCGCCTATCACAATGCCATCAAAGGCAAAACGCACTATTCCGACTTGGTTCGACCTGGGAAAACCAGCCGGCCCACGGTCATATTTGCTGCGCCGATTAGACACAATAGGGGGAAGAACTCTATTGAGGGTGTGGTTATCGGTCATTTTGCCTGGCCTGTGATCATGCAGACGTTGGATGAAATAGCCCCGCCGGCTATTGCGCATCTTTTCAGCAGCGAGGGGATGACCTTATCCGGACCGAGAGCCTACGCTGACCAGATCTTGCAACCCAGTCACGTCAATCACGAACTGATAAAAAAGGTACTTGAAAATAATGTTGCAGGAAACGTTATTCTTGAGAAAGGGTCGCATGAAGAGCTAGGCACTGTGCTGGCCGTTTACTCCTTGCAGAACGGTCTTTTCGGTTATAAGGGAAGCGGCTGGGGGCTGTTGCTGGAGGTCCCGCTTGAAAAGGCGCTGGCGCCCGTTAACCTGCTGGCAAGAAATGTCGCCGCTCTCGCTGTGATTGTAATGATGGTTCTGATAATAGGTCTCTATTTCGTCGGCAGATTACTTGCCCGACCGGTGGAGATACTGACTGAAATGGTAGAGGAGGTTTCGCACGGCAATCTGGCTATAAAGGCCGAAATAACCACAAAAGATGAAGTCGGAGAGCTGGCCGATTCATTCAACAGGATGACCGAAGCACTACAGAAGACGACAGTGTCGAGAAATTATGTTGACAATATCCTGAATACGATGCCTGGATCACTCATTGTTATAAACCCTGATGCATTTATTGTGTCGGTGAATCAGGCCACCCTCGATCTGTTGGGCTATGAGGAAAAAGAGCTGATTGGTCAGCCGCTTGGTATCATTTTAGAAGAAGAATCCATTTTTCAGAAAAACAGCCTTGATGCCTTAATACAGCAAGTTTTTATTACCAACGTTGAGAAATCCTATATTGGCAATGGTGGCAACAGGATACCGGTGCTGTTCTCCGGTTCGGTGATGTACGATGGTGAAGGTAAGGTTCAGGACATTATTTGCGTTGCAACGGATATCAGAGAACGCAGGGAATATGAAGAAAAATTACACAGATATAACAGTGAGTTAGCATCAAGTAATCGGGCGTTAAAAATTGCTCAAGAGCAGTTGGTCCACTCGGCAAAAATGGCTTCAATCGGTCAAATCACCGCTGGCCTCGCGCATGAAATTAATCAGCCTCTTGGTGCTATTCAGCTGAACGCGGAACTAATTCATACCATTACTTGTGAGGATGAGTATATACAGAAGGAAGACTTGACTCCGATTTACAATAAAATACACCGCCAAATAAACAGGATAAAACAAATAGTTCAACACCTGAGAATATTTAGTCGAGATGACAAACTGTTAGAATTTGAAGAAACAGATGTTATCAGTTTAATTGATGACTCTCTGGTACTGTTTTCACAACGTTTCAGCTTGAATAAGATACAACTAATAAAAGAGTTCGGCTCCTATATACCTAGGATTGATTGCAACAAGATCCATATTGAGCAAGTACTGACCAACTTATTAACGAATGCTGAGCATGCACTGGTCGATTCTGTGCAAAAAGTAATCATATTGCGAGTTTATGCAATAGAGGACTGTCTTGTTATCGAAGTTGAAGATACAGGCTACGGTATTGCCGAAGAAAACCTGAATAAAATATTTGATCCTTTTTTTACGACAAAAGAAGTTGGAGAGGGAACCGGACTTGGCATGTCAATCAGTTATGGCATTGTCCAATCCCATAAGGGCAATTTGGCAGTAAAAAGTGAAGTTGGTAAAGGAACCTCCTTTACGCTTTCGCTGCCAATTAAACAGAATCAGATAATAAAAACAGACGAACCAGCAAGCTTACAAGGAGTGAACTGATGAAAGTGTTATTGATAGATGATGACCAAGATTTCAATGATGCAATATACCAGCACCTTATCAGAAAAGGTTTTGACGTCCACACCGCTTTCGACGGGATACAAGGCTTGCGAAAGTTTCAGTTAGTAAAACCGGATATCGTCATCACAGATATCATCATGCCAGATCAAGACGGTTTAGGGTTTCTAACCGCTATTCGAGACAGTGATAACAACTTACCGTGCAAAGTCATTGCTATTTCAGGTGGCGGTCGCGTTGCAGGAAAAACATATCTAGAAATTGCAAAATCATTTGGCGTTAATGCCACCTTAAGCAAGCCATTTTCATTTAAAGAATTATACGATGTCTTAATTCAACTGGATCTTGTCAGTGACTCAGCAAAAAAAGTATAAGGTGCAAAAAATCTGACCTAAGCTCAGAATCCCACTATTACCACATAAGCGCCAAGAGTAAAAATGAATGATAGTGGAAACATTTTTGCTCCTGAAATCATCCTTTGGTGCTTACGCTGGTATAGTTCTGCATCACTTAGCTATAACACATCTCCGAGATATGATAGCTGAGTGAGGGATTTCCGTTTACCGAAAAAGCGTGCATCATTTTCAGACCAAAATTAGCGCCTTTCAATCCCTACTCTACACGCCACATCAACGCACAATGAACTACCTTATAAGAGACATGTCTATCTGGGAATAAAGTAGGACAGTTTAAAGTGGGATAAACAGCATCATGTTAAAACAATACTTCACCTTTTTTGAAATAATTAAACATTGCCAGATCACATAGATACATATAATTAATAATTCAGTGCTGTATGTGAAATTACTATTTAAGTGTCACATTTTCACCGTGACTTGAAGTTATTCTGATATAAAAATATCACTTAAACTCGTAAACAACTAAAAATAAGTAAGTTTAAAATGTTTTTTTTAAAATGATGACTAATATAGATTAAGGAAAAGGACACGTTATAAAAAGAAGGAGGAATAAAAATGACTGACATAGTTATGGAAGCATTGAGAGCATTTCTAGTCGGGGGGGTGATTTTTTCTCTTCTTAAAGCACAGCACGTCAAAGGAATAAGCCAGATTAGCGGTTGGCGATACATAGTAGCTGGATTTTGCTTGATCTTCTTCGGTACATTAATCGACATCACCGATAATTTCGACGAACTAAACCGATTCGTGATAATAGGCGATACCGAGGTTCAGGCATTTTTAGAAAAGGTCGTTGGTTATCTTCTGGGGTTCCTTCTACTCGCTATAGGAATTCGGAAGTGGTTACCAAAAATAATCGAACATGCTGAACTGGTTCAAGATAAACATAATCTTAAAGTGCAAGAAGAACGAGTTAAAGTGTTACGGGCCACAATGAGAACAGTACAGGATATTGTTAACAACTTTTTGAACAATTTACAGCTGTTTCAATTGGAAGCTGAAGAAAAAAATGCTCTGGAGCCTGAGTCATTAGTGCTGTTGGATTCCATAATCCAAGATACAGCAACTAAACTGAAAAAGCTGGGAGATCTCAAATCAACGCCTGAGAAACAGATAGCAGGCGGCGTCTGCATCGACTACGAGGCAGGCTCGCCCCAAGACAGTGACTTTGTTACAAAACATTCCCAGGCTAAATAGGTTTGCATCAATATATGAGCCCGTGAATCATTGTAGTGGAAGAGTGAATTTAATCTTGAAGCTGCTGAAGCGATGAATGTGGGTAAATCCACTATGGATAAATGGGTTCGCCAGCTAAACTAAAAATCGTAAAAGTACAGGACAGTTTTGGATCTAGTAAGATTGCATTGCGCACAGATTCTGCACGTGAAAGTACCGGATAGGGACAAGAGCTAATTATTTAAGGGTAATATCGTGAGTTTGTTGGGGATTATTTTTAGGGGTATAGCGTAAGGGAAGATGGCTTAACTTGTTTTGAAAATAAATAGGATTGTGCCAGATACAACAAAGCCCCAACTTTCGTTAAGGCTTATCATTAAATGATGGTGCCCGAGCCGTCACTCCTTTCGGAAGAGGATTTTGAATCCTTGAGATGGCTCTGTTGCAATAAAAACAACAGGGATTCATCCCTGTCGTTTTTATTACTACCCGTACGCTAACTTATTTTAAAATATCGTAAGGTTTAGCCCAACCAAGACGCTGGCTGAGATCTGTTTTAATTTTCAGATAACGTGGCGATGACTTCATTGCTTTCACATCATCTAAGGTAAGTAGCTCTTTTTCACCTTGAGGATGTTGCGTACGAACATGAATGATATCCTGCGCACTTTGACGCAAGGAACTAACCGCAACTTTCTCGCCATTGCCATTGGTGAAGTGAGTGTAGATTCTTGGTACGAATCCCGGATCGACTGCTTTGCAGTTATTCATCGAAGGTACCCAACTACCTTTACCGTCTTCAGTAAAGTAACCAGTAACAGGACGGCCTTTGGCAATATCTTCAATCATGCAGAAGGTTGGACTCTCACCGGTAATATTATAGGTGTTATTGAAAGCATGGCTTACCCAATCACCACCGCTAGCCTGATCGGTGCCTTTTTCAGGATCCCAAACGGTTTCATCAACCCATACCCAGCTGTCAAAAGGCCCTGTCATAGAAGTATCAATTACAAAATTTTGCGGGTCAGAGACAAAATAGGCTTTAGTGCTATTTTCCAGGGTATATTGGCTTACATAATCACGGTTAACCCAATACACAGGACGATCAGTGTTTACGTTTCGGCCTCGATAGTTACCATCCATCACACCAAATGTATTGAATACCGTTTTCGCGACATGGTTGGCTGAATTATCTGCCGCGGTATCCTCTGCATTATCAGTAATGAAATAAGGGGCATCGCTGTACAGCAAGCTCTCACCGCCGGTAATGATCCCCGAACGTGGGCCTGAATATTGATAGTTAGCAACATCATAAGTCGGTTGAGTGGAAGAATCCTTCAATACCGTTTGACTTTTGATCACGCGAACTGAGTTACCAATCCACCGGCCTTCAAATTTCAATACATAATCCAGAGTTAAGGTCTCTGTATTCGCCGCCTCATTGATATCGTAACTTTGAATGTCAAAGTGAGACTGGGTTGGATCGAAATCCCAGCGGCGGAAGAAGGTTACCTTCTTATCCTTTTGGCTTATCGCCATCGGTTTAGTGTCGTAGTTACTGCTGCAACCTTCATCCCTTTTCGCAATATAAGCCAGTTTCACACCTGACGCATCTGTTCGACAAACGTATTGGTCACGCAAGCCTTCGGGATTCACCTTTTGCACGATGCGCTTGAACTGATCCCCATTCACACCGCTGTTCTTAGCTTGGAAGTACCCTAATGCATCATTATATGCCACAAACTGAGCCTGAGGCTGGGCTGGTTTTGTAAGTGCATAGTCGAGCATGAAATATTCAGCTTTGTTCTGCTGAATTTTATTTACGGTATAACCGACCAGCTCTTTTGCCTGGTAATAGCCCTGAAGGTGCGGCGCTGCTGAAACCTGGTTTGCAACAAACAATGACGCGGCACAAAGTAGTATTTTTTTCATTGTGGCCCCCTACTTCTGAAAGTTTTCTGGTGTACTGAATGCAATGCCATCATTCGATGCATACTTCACGTTCTGCAGCTCTTGCAGATCTGCCGCATCAACGCTGAGTTGCGTTTTAGAGGAGACGCGCTGGCTATAATTGTTTTGAGGTGAGCTCGATGAGGAATCTCCCCCGCCGCAGCCAACCATTAACATAGATAAAAACACCACTGGAACTAATTTTTTCATAGTAATTATATTGATTAATTCATTAACGACTAAAAGAATACCGTATTATTACACTTTGTTACAATTTAAAAAATAGCTTTCACATTGTTTCATAACATCCCTATTTGATATTGTTATAGATCTATTGCAGTCATATAACCGTGACAGAGTTCAATCGCAAAATTATATGAATCTCCCAACCGTTTCAAAAGAGGCATCAAATGATAGAAAAAGGCTACTACTTAAACAAAAAACAAAAATTAATTAAACAGTTTAAAAAAACATCGCAGCGCTATAACGATATTTTGTCAGAACAATATGGCGCACAGTTTGCGCAGCAAATAATAGACGATTCACGTACCTACTTTGACGAGTTGATACCTAACATACCTTTTTATGACGCGGCATCGTATCAAGGGATCATTTTATTAAATGCCCAAGTGATTGCCATAATCAGAGCAATGGAAAAAAATGGTAAAACAGTTGAAGACACCGTCAGAGTGCAAGTTGAATTATTCAAGGAAGACTATGGCAAAATACCAAGTTGCGTAGGAAGAGTGTTCACTAGCAAAGTAGGCGGATTTTTTCTAAACAGGCTCGCACAACAAGTAACAAAAGAAGGCTGGTACACCGACTATATCAAGGGTGAAACAAATGATGATTTTGATGTGTCTATCGTGACAAAAAACTGCGGCGTAATTAGATACTTAGAATCTGAAAATATGCAGTATTATGCAAAGTACTGCAATTTCAGTGACTTTATTATGTTTCGTGAAATGAACATCGGGCTAACACAGCCTATGGAACCTAAAAATGGCAATTGCGTATTTTGTATGAAGTACAAAGGAAAAAGTAAAATACCAAACTCGCTAGAGATCATCTATACCAAAGAAATTAAAGAATATCTCACACACTAATTACATTTAAATAGGGGGGGAGTTTCGCAGATGTATGAGCTCTCTATAACTCCTTTTACAGCAAGGCTTTCAGGCTACCATAAATTATGAAATTTAATTTTACTTAGACAAATAACCGCTCCCTAAGCCACACTACAAACCGCATATCTGCACCCAAAGGATAGGTCTGGGACACGAGCTAATTATTTAAGGGGGATATCGTGAGTTTATCGGGGAGGTTTTTGAATCTTCTTACACTATTTGTTTCGATGAGGCAGAAAATAGAATGCACTCAATTAAAGCAATCATGGTTGCGATTAATTGCGGCTTTTGAATGTACTTATCTAAATTTCAGACACAAAAAAGGCCGCCAAAGCGACCTTCTATCATTTCTTTATAATAAAGAATTAGATAGCTACAACGTTTGCAGCTTGAAGACCTTTTTGGCCTTGCTCTACTTCAAAAGAAACTTTTTGACCTTCAGCAAGCGTTTTAAAGCCTTCTGAAGCGATTGCACGGAAATGTACAAATACGTCAGCGCCGCCGTTGTCTTGAGTGATGAAACCGAAACCTTTCTCTTCGTTAAACCACTTCACGATACCAGTTGTGTTAGACATGTTTGTCCCTTATTTAATATTCAAATGTCGCATATGCGACGTGATAATTTGCTGAATTATACACTATTACGCTAAATAAAAGGAAACATATAGGCACATAACGATAACGTTTTTGTAACTGTAAGTTTAACTTGTACTTGATGCTGCATGTAATAACTCTCTGAATTGCTGAGCGACATACTAACAGGTATGTCGCTTTTGTACAGCTAAATTCCCGTTTTTTTTACTCAAAAAACTGTTCTAAACAAAATAACCAGTGGCTTAACTGTTCACCTTAGTCGAAAAAAGGCACTTTTATACAGCGCCTTACACAATTAAATTATTGTCATTACAGAATTTCTTTTACTCGCCCAACATCACCACTTTCTAAACGAACCTTAATACCATGAGGGTGCGTTGCAGATTTAGTCAGTAGATCTTTCACAATGCCTTTCGTTAGATTGCCTGTACGTTGATCTTCTTTTAAAACGATTTGTACTTCTAATCCGGCATAAATATCTGAGCGGCTTGTACCATTCATTGTTAATCACTACTTAGTTAAAAACATTATTATAGCGATTGTAATACATTTTTAAAAAGACAGCTGCGAAGAATATTCGCAAGGAATTACTGAGTAGTAGATAACGATTAATTGATCACTGTAAAACGGTCAAAAAAGGAGACAGTTTCCATTAGTACTTGGTTGCGTAGTTCATCTTTCTCCATCAATAGTTCATGCCTAGCTTGCTCTATCACTTTGATCTGGCACTGCTCACTCACGCAATTGAAACGACGCTGCGCTTTATTATCGACTATTGTGTCGTTACCCGCCTGTAATAACAAAACAGGGGTCTTCAATTTTTCCGCATCACGAATACAATCATTTGCCGCGGTTAAAGCTTGCCACAACCAGCGAGCACTAGGACCTCCAATGCGCAGCTCAGGGTGAACCTGATATAAATGCTTCGCCCATACGTAACGTAGCAAACTTTGGCATTGGTCATTATTTTCGAAAGAGGCTTCATAATATGCCTTCTGTCCAAATAAATAAGAAGGTTGTTGTTGATATTTAGCTGCAACTTTAGTCAACATCTTCGCCATAAATGGCGCGATACAGTGTAGAACAGCAGGCATGCGAATGCCAAACATAGGGGCATTTAACACTGCTGCATCGAATACATAAGGGTGTTGTTCTAGGTATAGCGTTGTTATTGCACCACCCATTGAATGCGCCAGAATGAATGCATGTTTGTAATGACTTGGCTTTACGATGCCATCTACAAATTGATGTAGGTCTTCAACATAGTCATTAAAACTATCAACATGCCCGACTTCAGGATCTGTGGTTATACGCCCTGAAGCACCTTGCCCACGGTGATCAAACGCAAACACATCAAAACCACGACGACTAAATTCATAGAATACTTCTTGGTATTTCCAGAAACTTTCATTGCGACCATTAACAATAACAACACACTGTGTATTCTTCTGATGGGTAATACTGATCCAACGGATCGGTATATTATTAACCCCCATAAATGTATCTTGCTGCCGTTGTTGCCACATTTGATGAATTTCATGTGTCATTAGCGTGGTAAAGCTCGATTCCTTCGTGACAAGTTCCGTTATGCATACTTGGATCATTTTGATTTCCTATGCGCAGATCTTTTCTTTATTGTTTTCAGGTTTATGGTTCACACCAAAATTTCGTCCTACCGTCGCCATAAAATAACGACCAGAACGGTGTCCTAATTGATAATCATGATCTAACGAATCGCTTGTACTTCCGATTAATTTGGAATGCAGTTCTTTTGTCGGATGAATCTCGTAGATGGTGACGTCTTCCGGTGGATTATTCAAAAACGCTTGGGTCTGTCGGTAGTTTTCTTCATGCTCTAGCAGCAAAGCTATAACTTGAGCCGCCTTGGTTTTACCCAGTGCTTTTTTTATAATCGACATCCAACAATGATCAAAATGTGCAGTAATGGGGACGGTACGAATCACCACAATATGGCGGAATCCACGTTCATAAGCTTCTTGAGCAGGAATAGGCGCACCTACACCACCATCAACCCAATATTGCTGCTTATTCAATATCGGTTGACGACGTAATATAGGAATCGCACACGATGCTTTTAAAGCAACATGCCAATCGTCATTGTCTAGATCAAAAAATGCCGCGTGATGATTATCCGCATGGCTTGCACTGGCAAGTACTGTGCACGAACGCATATTCTCGTGGCCTTGCTGCCAATCTAACGGTAAACGAGTTTGAGTTTGCTCTAATAGCCAATCTAGGTTTAAACCTTCTTTGCCAGCCAAGAAGCGATAAATATCAAAGAAATCGTGGTCTGTCGTTGCCTCGGTAATAACACGATACGCATGCTTAGCTTGGCCACAGATAAATGATGCCAAATTTAATGAACCAGCAGACGTGCCAACCATTAATGAGAACGGATTAAAATCAGCCTCTAAGAAGGCATCGAGTACTCCCGCAGTAAAAATGCCTCGTTGTCCCCCTCCTTCTGTAACCAATGCAACTTTCGTTACATCAGGGCAGAGAAAAGACAATGATTCATAATTTTTAATCGCGCACGAAATATGCTTTCCTGGCATTGAACTATCCCCTAAAGACTCATTAATGGTTAATGTGCCGTAAGGGTAATCTTATTGACCATGTTTGAATATTTGAAAGTTCCTATCACTTCGTTAAGTAAAACTTAACAATATAATGTGGTGTGATACAGCGCAAATAGGTTTCTAGCTTAATATTGAAATAAAAAAAGCAGCTACCAAGGTAACTGCTTTTCTATGTGCATATTGCACTTCGCTCAATTACAGCATAATCGCAAAGTAGCCATATGGACTACTGAGCTTATTTTTCTACTGCAATCACAGAAATCTCAACAAGCAACACATCACGCGCCATGCTTGCTTCAACACAAGCACGAGCAGGTGCATGACCTTCAGGTACCCAGCTATCCCATACTGCATTCATTTCAGCAAAGTCTTTCATATCTTTTATGTATAACGTCGCTGAAAGCATATGTTCTTTATCACTACCAGCTTGTTCAAGCAGTGCTTCAACTTTCTCTAACATTGTTTCTGTTTGTTCTTTAATACCTTGAGTTGCGTCTTTACACACCTGACCACATAGGTAAATTGTTCCGTTATGCTTAACAATACGGCTCATACGTGCGCCAGTTTCCAGACGTTCAATCATTATTAACTACCTTTTATTAAACAGACCCTAGTGATATACCAATCTAGAATGGTATTAAATGCTCGAATACAAAGCATTCAAGGAATATTGTAACGGGAAAAGTCTCTATTTTCGACCATATAAGAATGATTTAAAATGACAAGAAACGCTCACTTGATCTCACCCAAGATTTTATAAGAGAATGACTGACACAATAATCATAAAATCATAAAATCATCAGTAGTAATAAAAAATGAAAAATATCAAAGCACTTAGTTATATTGCTATTTGTACTTCCATTGCTTTCTCTAGCACAACGTTTGCCTCAGATAATGCGTCTGCGAGCATAACAACAGATACTAATGCAGGAAAAATTAAAGCGTATACTTGTCAATTTTGTCATGGTAGCAATGGAATTGCAGCTAACCCTACCTATCCAAATATTAATGGTCAAAATGAACTGTATCTCTACCAATCAATGAAGGCTTATCAAAACGGTGAGCGTACGAATACGATGGGGAAGATGATGAAACAACAGTTATCAAGCTTACAAAATCAAGATCTCGCAGATATTGCAGCCTATTATTCAACGATGGATTAGCCCACTTGAAATGGGTTAATAATTCACTTATAACGTATTAAAAACAAACATGATTGACAAAGCTTCTATTTATAATTTGTATATTTAAGAGCCGTCATATTATTAATATAATATATTGAACAGCGCTGAAAATGACTCTTTTAATTTAACTTTTTAGACAAAATACGTGATTGTGTTTCAAAACCAAGTGTATCGTAAAATTGTTGTGCACCGTCATTAAAAGCCATCACTTCAAGCCTCATTTCATCTACACATTCACCAATGGCCCATAATTCAACAGCTTCCAACAACTTCTTACCAATACCCTGACCTTGATATTCATCCGAAACAACGATTGTTCGTACTCGACATAGCTTTTTCTTTTGAAGAAACGTTACTGTTGTATTTTCAGTAATACTCGCAAGTACAAACCCTGTTATTTCATCATTTCTTTCAGCAATAATAAATACCGTGTTATCAGCACTAAAATTACTTCGCCAGTAACTTCTATCTCGGTGAAGCCCTTCAGGTTCAGCAAAAACATGGGGCGCGCCATTATAATGCTGGGTATTTATCTGTTGTGCGAGAAAGCAAATGCACTCTAAATCCTTTTCTACCGCTATTCGTAAATTCATAATGAGTTTTTATGCGTCCCTAGTACATTCACACCTTAAACATCTTGCCACCAGAGTAACGTAATAACATTGCTAGACATGGCATCTATAAAACTAGTCTTTAATTTTTTCTGATTATTATTATGTGACTGATTAATTCTTCGTTCATACACAGATTATAATGCTGGATACAAGCATATCACTTAATGGGTGGAAACGTTATTCGCTCCCCTTCTGCGGTCAGAATAGAAATATCACAAGGCTTGCCTTCTGCATCTAAACGGAGCTCACCTATCGCACTGCGATTAATTAACCGATGACCACCAGCAACATCAGGATCACGTTTACTGATTTTTAAACGCTTACGTTTAGTAAACCAGTTCAATGGCGAATGCGGACTATATAAAGCACGATCCATTGCATCACAGAAACGGAGTAATTGATTAGGAAATTCATTCTTAATCCCGCTACAGGTTATTTGGTAGATATTGGGGCTGCTGCGACGAAAGCGCATTTTTATATCGTAAGCAAACGAGTAATGCACATCACCTGATAAGATCACGAAATTGGTTGGCGTCTTAGTATGCGTGAAGATACTCAATAATGTATTGGCCGAGCCCGGATGCGTCATCCAGTTCTCAGCGTCAATCACTAATGGCTGACCAATCCACGTCATTGCTCGCTGCAATGTTTCGATAAACTTCACACCAAAGATGGGCGCTGCCGATACGATGATCACAGCTGGTTGATGCAATAACTCATGCTGCATTTCAATTAACGCTTCCCAGTCCATCAAACCTGATGGCTTATTCATTTTAGATTCTGAGCGCCAACGACGAGTACGCGTATCTAGAACAACCATTTTAGGTGTCGTTTCGATGGTGTAATGCCATCGTTCAAATCGATATAAATGATCGATAAAAACATCTTGATGGTTAGCCGTGGGTGTAGCGAAATATTGCCTCGCGAGCATTAAAAATGATTCATCAAAATTCTGAGGGGCATTACCCCAACCCTGACATAACCAATAGCTTAATAAACCATTACCGATGATTCTTCGCGAAAAGGCATTGTCGTTAGCGGCTTTCTCCCACCCTACGGTTAAATTCCAATCATCAGTTACATCATGATCATCAAAAATCATATAGGTAGGAAGATGCGCCATTAAGCGTTGAACTTGCGGTAAACCTGCAACAAAATCATCAATATTCTGTTTTTCATCTTGCCAAAGCTGTTGCCATTTAGGCGTGAGTATCTGCTCACCACTGCGGAAGTCATTTTTTTGTAATCGCGAGGAATCGACTAATGCCCACAACTGCGGTGACCAGACTAAAATATACATCGCGAAAAACTCACTAAAAGTAATTAGATGGTTTTCGCTTTCACTTGAACTAAAAACGGGTGAACCACGATGGGGAACCCAGCTGGTTGATAGTCCTTTCTTTCGCAAGAATGTACGAAATAGTGAGGCTTCATCATGGTAGTGCGGCAAGATTTTATCACGGCCATAAAAGTTACAGTCGTGCTGATACAAACTCACACTATCTGCGACGGGGCTTTGTACAAACGTCTCATCAGGTAAACCAAGTAAGCCAATCACTTGTTGAATCACATCCAACATGGGGCCAGCAACATGATCGGCATAAATCTGATCACCACTCATCATTAATAATGACGGGCGCTCAAGCGGCTTTTGTCCAGCTACTTTGTTATCGGCTGCCACTAAACTGTCTTTGCTAGGGTAATGCGGATTTCGGCATGAGCCATGCAACACGTAATCTGCTCGGGGGTTAATCGTGAACGATAGACGCTGTTCTTCGTTATATAAAAGGCTGGGTACTAAATGCGTGATATCGCCATCTTGAGTATCCAATTGATATTCCAATACCGTATCGATTGGAAAATCACCCTTAAACTGGGCTAATACTACCCAAGCAGATTTGCCGATTTGGATCTGTGCTTGCTCATCTATCGTCGCATGGTAAAACGCTCGCTCTTCACCTTCATGGAATAATGAAAATGTAGCAGCAAGAGGTTTAGATGTGACTAACCAAACGGTAATTTCGGTTGGTGTTACTTTTCGTAAAATAGGGCCAGCAAGCAATAATGGTAAGGCTGCTGCATAACCAGTAGAAGAAGATATAACAGTAGACGAACTATGAGACATAAACAGAATACAACCCTAACTAGAGACTTCACTAGAAACCATCAATAATCATACTCTGTTTTCAAGTGAAAGTGAGTCACCGTAATGTAAAGTTATGAATAGACTTGAGAGGTTAGGAGACTTCCGAAAACATTATCTCCATCTGTGAGTACATCCAATTCATGACTGGACCATTGCCTTTATCACGACGTTTCACTACGCCCATTTCAACCACTAATGAATCGGGAATATGTTTAGTTGATAATTCAACAAGATCATTGGTATACCACTCTGCACTTGCTACATGTTCAGGCACTAATGCCCAACCAACACCACGAATCACCAGCGCTGTAATATAGTAATAACTGTCTATGTGCCAATATTGAGAAGAAATAGCTTTTGCCAGTGTGTCTCCCATACGATCACGGATCACTAATTGGCGATATTGGTTAAGATCAGCAAGTGTCGGCACTGCAATCTTTGAGAGTGGATGGTTAGCAGAAATTATTAATGACTGACGAAACTGCCCTGTCGGGACAAACTCAAGGCTGTCTGGTAATTCTTTGAGATAGAACAAGATACCAAGATCCGCTTTTTTTTCATCAACCCATTGAGCTATATCATCTTGAGAGCCATTGATAATGGTTAACTTTAATAATGGAAAACGTTGGGCGATTTCTGCAAAGAAACATTCAAATGCAACAATGGGTACAGCCTCATCCATTGCCACTGTTAACGACAATTCTTCGCCAGAACTCACAGTCAGTGCACGAGACTGTAAACGCTGACATTGGGCTAACACCGCTTGGGCTTCGATGAACATATCTTCACCTTGCTGCGTCAAAACAGGCAACCGTGCCGTTCTATCAAAAAGTTCGAACCCTAAATCAGCTTCTAAATTAGCAATCGCGGTACTTACTCTCGATTGTGCCTTTCCCAGTTTTCGTGCTGCAGCAGAAAATGAGCCTTGCTTAACGGCAGTAACAAACGCTTCAAGTTGATCCAATGTCCAATTCATTTCTCACCCCAAAAGTATCCGAAATTCGGATGGATACTAACTTCCGTCAATCTGTATAACAAGCATAATGTGTTTCATCATATTCAGTGAAAGACAATTCTATGCAAGACAATACAATTACTATCGATTCTAATGAATCCATTGCTCGTACCTTTTGGCGCTATGCTATTCCTTCTATCGCAGCGATGGTTGTTAATGGTTTATATCAGGTTATCGATGGTATTTTTGTTGGTCATTACGTGGGCTATGAAGGTCTTGCGGGTATTAATATCGCGTGGCCGATTATTGGTATTATTGCTGGTTTAGGCATCATGATCGGCATGGGTGCCGGTAGCTTACTGTCAATTTATCGTGGTGAAGGCAACAATGCTAAAGCACAACAAACACTGTCTAGCAGCCTTTGGTTAATTGCGCTATTTGGTGCGGTATCCATGCTATTTATTCATTACTTTGGTTCGACATTACTCACAGCGCAAGGTGCTATTGGTAATACCCTTAACTTTAGCCTCGATTATATCAATGTATTCACTTGGGGTGCGGGGTTCACTATAGCTGCTGGCGCGTTGCCGATGCTTATCCGTAATGATGACAGCCCTAACTTTGCTACCGGATTAATGATTCTGGGCGCAGTGATGAACATCATTCTGGATTATCTATTTATTGGGCAATTTGATCTCGGTTTGAAAGGGGCTGCCATCGCGACAGTTATTTCACAGCTCACCGTCTTTATTATTGGTGTGGGGTACTTTTTCTCGGCTCGTTCTCAGATCAAAATAAATAAACTAACCTTCAATTTTGCGATTGCTTCGAAAGCGGTAACACTTGGAGCATCGAGTTTATGTATGTTCTTGTACTTTAGCTTCATTGTCGCATTACACAATAAGCTTTTCATGGTGTATGGCACTTCTGTACATGTCGGCGCTTTTGCCATTATTGGTTATTTAGGCACCATGTATTATCTAATTGCGGAAGGTATTGCTGGTGGTATGCAGCCACCAGTAAGCTACTATTTTGGTTCTAAACAAATAGATAAGATTAAAGCAACAGTCATGCTGGCATTAAAAATCATTCTGATTTCTGGTGTTGTTTCAGTCGCACTATTAAATATGTACCCAGAAACGGTAATCAGCTTGTTCAGTAAAAATGACCCATTGCTGCTTGCAGAAACACAAAATGGTTTACGTTTACACTTGTTTGCTTTGTATCTTGATGGCTTTATTTTCTTAGCTTCAGTATATTTTATGGCCGTAAATCAAGGCGGAAAAGCGCTCGCCATTTCAATCGGCAATATGCTGATCCAACTGCCATTTTTGTATTTTTTACCACAATGGTTAGGCGTAGATGGTATTTGGCTTTCTGTTCCGATTTCAAATATTGTGCTTACTCTAATTGTTGCACCTCTTTTATGGCGAGATATTCAACGTAGCAGTCAAAAGCATTCAGAATTAATCACTAATATGGCTAGCTAACACCAACCTTTCACCAAGGCTATCTTAGTTTCAACGTGTATTACCGCTCGCTCATCAATAAATTGAGCGAGCGGATGTCGAGTAGCGGCAAGTGAAGTACCTCAATATCGAAAGAAGAGCAGCTATTGTTAACAAAGTTTGCTGCTCTTGCTTAAACCTATCTGGGATTAATTACATAGATGTCGTTTGGCTGATAATGTCCTCAACTGGTTCTATGTTTAGCTGAAAGTCCTTAATGCCTAGTTGTTCTAGCTCTTCTTTTGTTGCAATAGGAGCTGAGCCTACACTTCTTCGTACTCGTCCAGCGCGTTCATCATTGCCATAGAATGGTTCATCAGCTAAGTACGTTACATCAGCAACGTATGAAGAGTCGGCATGGAAATCACCTGAAACTTTAGTCTTAATCGGGCGAAGAGCATCACTTACAGCCCATTTCAGAGCGTCTTTACCATGCTTGTCAACAAGCCACGACCAATCCCAAAAATCCGTACCCAGTGGCGTATGTGGGTGCTGATATTGGTAAAGTAAGTTTGTGGCGGGTGTAGAACCTCGGCCAACAGTATAGGTGATTGATTTAGTTGGTCGATTTTCATCATGACTTAACAATGCATTTCCGCCCCACCGCATAAATGATGTCAGAGTTACGTCATAGCTAACTTGTGCATTAAATTTATAAGGGTAATCAACGGTCGCCTTTTCAATTTTTAGGAAAACAGGAATTTGCGTGTGTGGAGGAACGTTAACAACAGCTACATCAGAAATTGTTTTTTGCGAACTTTTACCGTCAGTAGTCGCAAATGATTGTTCTGCACCTAGCTCAAGCGATAATTCTGTTTCACCGATAAGAGGGAATTTAAATTTACTTTTCGAGGTTACTTTTTCAGAATATTTATAAGTATCCGTCTTCGACCAGTTAGTGGATTCAGAGTAACTATATGTTAGTCGTCGCTGTTGCATTGTACTAGAAGCATTCTTGGCGTAACCAACGATATAGCCATAGGATTCTTTATCTGATTCAACTTTTTTACCAACCCAAAGAGTTGAAGGTTCGACTTCATAGTTAAAATTAGTGAATTCCATCTTTAATCGTTCATCGCAACGGTAGCCGTTACAATTACCATTATTGTATCCTGTAACAAGGAAGTCATGATCGCTTTGTCGCGTAACTACCATGTCTTCACCTGCGTATTTACTACGGGTGCCTCCAGCCCAAGCGAATCCCAGCGCGTTAGCCAGTCGAGCCCATGGCTGATAGAATTCAACTTGGTTTATTAAATCCCATTCAACAGTAAGAACATCATTTTCAGGAATGTTAATCGGAGACATATCATAAATTTGAGGTATTTCTATTTTAGTCGGAACACAGAAAGTCGTATGCCATAATCCATCTTGTTTAATTTCGTATCCATAACCAGAACCCATAATTACATATCCATCAGCAAGATTAGTAATTTGCCATTCACCCATTTTATTTGTTAGAGCTGTTCCTAAAAAACGAGCTTCACTGCGAGTAATTGGTCGATATTCTGAATTACAGGTTTGACCTTGTATATCTAAATCGTAAATAGTTATTTGAGCACTCGCAATATTGGGGTATGCAAACGCTCCCATGATGCTTAGAGCTAACATGCTAAGTTTTTTCATTTATATAATTCCCTAAACTTCGAGTTTAATTACCGTTGATAATTAGGAGTTTTGGCCGAGACCAGCAATAGGTCATAATTTTTGATTTTAATTATTATTAATTCTCCTTAAGGTTATTAGACATACGTACATCTTTAGCTGCTTTCCGTTAATACAACTGGCCAGATCACTGTCTGCCTATCTGGGCAACACGCTCAGCCCCAGAGTGGCCAGAATAGCCAATACTATTATTGAACTCGTTACTCACACCTTTATCTTTCATACCACTACTTTAAGCGAGTTATTAGTGTTTTTAAGGCATTTAGTTTGTGTATTGTAAATAAATAATTATATTTGCAATTATCATTGCCGTATTCACTGAGCCCAATGTACAGCATTTTTTTGCTTTCACGCAGTGATCTGGCTCACCTTATATGTATGGAATATTGTACATTCCGATGGGAATTTAATTTCTGTGATTTTATTTCAGAGAATAAATACTCATTAGCCTGCATATAAAGTGGCGGTAATCAAAAATACTCGAATCGGCTCTGTTGCAAAAAATCAGACTAGGCTCAGAATTCCACCTTTCCCATCTAATCTAGCGACTCAATGATCAACCCCGAATTCAAATGGAAACACTTTGCCTCTGAAATCATTCTTTGGTGTCTGCGTTGGTATGGTTCGACCATTTATCGTTGGTTTATTGAATATGCCTCGGCATTACGCAAGAAGTTACGTCGTCATCAATTCATCCAGACAGACTCTTCGTGGTAGCTCGATGAGACTATGTCCAAGTAAAGGGGAAATGGCACTGCATTTATTTGAGCAATTTTGTACAAAAAAAGGGTTCCCGAGTAGGTTATGATGAAAGGAATAGCAAATTAACGCTGTGTTTCCTTTTTTAATTTACTGGGTGGTGGTGATGTCTGAGTCAAAAAATACAAGCCGACAAACTCGCACCAAAAAATCGCCAGCAATCAAAGAACAAGCCACCTACCGCTTCGCAGATGAACTCGGCGGCTTAGAAGTATTGGATGCGCAGTACCATCATCAAAATTTTTCCCGTCATAGCCATGAAGGCTATACCGTTGGAGTGATTGAAAAAGGTGCGCAAAAATTCTATCGAACAGGTGGGAACCATGTCGCTCCCCAAGGCAGTATTATATTGATTAACGCCGATGATGTTCACAGCGGTCACTCAGCAGCAGAAGGCGGTTGGTCATACAAGGCGATGTATCCCTTGCCTGAACAATTTGAGCAAATCCGAAAAGAGTTAAACGCTCCATGCACAAGTGCACCCTATTTTTCTGATCCTGTGATTTACGACCTCGAACTCGCTAATCAATTACGTTTAGTTTTCGATACCTTAGAAAAATCGTCTAACCGTTTATTGCGTGAAACCTTATTGTATAGCGTACTCACAAAGTTAATGTGTAAGCACGGTAAAGGTCGGACAACGCTGAACGATCCACCGAAAAGCCAGCGTCAACTTGCGCTTGTTAAAGAGTTTTTAGATGACTTCCCCAGTGCTGATATTACCTTGCAAGAATTGGCGCAATTAGCCTCAATAAGCCCTTTTCACTTAGTACGCTCGTTTCAAAAAGCCTTTGGTTTGCCGCCGCATGCTTATCAAATTCAGTCTCGGTTACGATTGGCTAAAAAGCTCATTAGCCAAGGACATAAAATTTCTGATGCCGCACAAGAAGCAGGCTTTCATGATCAAAGCCACCTACACCGCCACTTCAAAAAAGCGATTGGTATTACCCCTGGGCAATTCGCTAAACATCTAAAGATAAAGAGTCAGTAGCAACCGAAACAGCACAATCCCCACTTGCGTAACTAAATATCAATTAATTACTAAAGCATTGATTAATTAAACTTGTATTGAGTACCCCAACTGCTTTTTATCATCAACAAGACGATTCCCCTCAAAAATCAGCGTTCTATTTTTACATTGTGCAATGTATGAACACATTAACCTGAAGAATAAACGATAAAAATATCATTTAGATTAACAATATGAGACGTTAACACAACGTTAACAACTTATATTGTGATAACTTCGTTTCTCTGCTCTTATAGCAAATAGGTTGTCATGGGAAAAGCTATGTTCAAATGGAAAGGAATTGAACTTCGACTTGTATTGGCACTCGCAATGCTGTCGATGACAACGTTGTTTCTTTCTGGTATATCATCTTTTACTTTCAACAATTTAAATCAACGTTTAGTCGCCTTAAAAGAAAGTGATATTCCCGCCTTAGAGCAAGCTGCACGATTGAACGATATGGTTCGAATTATCATTACGACCTCTTCTGAGCTCAGCGAGGCAGAATCCAATATCGAACGTGATCAAGCCATGGAGAAAATCGAACACGCTATCCTAACCATGGATAACATCATGATCCAGTTTCCTGAGTATCATTCTTATTACAAAGATCTTATTGCACAGGTCAGCAATAGCCTCAGCTTATTGTTTCAGAGTGAAATAGAATCTCAGCATCTGAATCAAGAACTACGCAACCTGCTCGAAGGGTTTTATCCATTATTAAAACAAGCCAGTACTTCTCTCGATCAATTATCAGAAAGCAGCAAAAATAAAATCCAATATGCGCAACTCAAATCTTTGCTGTACTACCAATTGGGGCTAGTGGAAAAACTCTATAACGATTCCAGCTTTAATGAATTGGATTACACCAGCTATCGCCTAGAACAAATCGGAGAGGAATGGTGGAAACTTTGGGCAACCGGTAATGTTAAACAAAATCACCCAATTCTTGATCAACAGCTCACCGTTATCTACAACCTCGCGTCAAATAACAGCAGTTTATATGCACTTAAAAACAAAGCGATCGACCATCGCTATCAAGAGCAATACTTCCTACAAAATAGCCGTAAACACCTCAACCAACTGATCGTACAGATAGAAAGTAACACCGCAAAAATGAACCGTAATATCGACACGTCGATCAGCCAAGCACAGCTATCTTTAATGGATAACCAACGTCTGTCTTTGCTCCTTTCAATATTCAGTGTGGTCGCAGCAGCGGCGATTTCATGGTTCTACGTGCGTAAAAATATCCTGCAGCGCTTACTTCACCTAAAAGACAATATGTTCGCTATTTCAACGGGTCATTTAGATACTGAAGTCGCCATTAGAGGGCATGATGAAGTAACTCAAATGGCAAAATACCTCACCGTATTCCAAACAACCGCCAAAGTGGTTAAGCAAACCAATAGAAAACTAGAAGCCGAAGTTGAAGAACGAACACTAGCAGAAGAAAAGCTAAGAATTACCCAAGATGAATTAATCCAAGCAGGTAAATTAGCGGCTTTAGGGCAACTGAGTGTAGGTATTACCCATGAAATCAATCAACCACTTACAGCAGTAAATAGCCATGTACGCAGTGCACAGCGATGGCTAGAAAAACAGAGAGTCGACAAGGCGCTGATTAATTTAAAGAAAATAGAAGTGTTATTAGATAAAACAGCGGCCATCACTCGTCACTTAAAAGCATTTTCACGTAAAAGCGATGGCAAGATGGAAGACGTCGATCTCGCTAACGTGATCCAAGATGCTATCGAATTATTTGAAAGTCGCCGCAATAACATCGTTATTCATTATTCCAACCCAACGTCTTATTGGGTTCGCGCTAACAGCATTCGATTAGAACAAGTGCTGGTCAATCTCATTAGTAATGCTATCGATGCTGTCGAACACAATCCAGCCCCACAAATAATCATCACAGTCGGTGAATCATTATCCATGGTTCAAATTATCGTAAAAGACAATGGTGCAGGGATCCCAGCCGAAGATATCCTACATATATTCGATCCATTTTATACCCGAAAAGTATCAGGCAAAGGCTTAGGGTTAGGCTTATCCATTGCCTATAACATCATTAAAGACTTTGGAGGATCGATTCGAGCGGAATCTATCCAACACCAAGGCACAAAATTTATTGTCTCTCTACAGCAAGGCACACAATTATGATTTTAGACAAGCACATTATACTCATCGATGATGAACTCGACGTTGTGGAAGCCGTTAGTGAAATGTTGGAACTAGAAGGCTTTCAAGTCAGTACCTTTACCGACCCAAATCAAGGCTTGAAGTCACTCAACCCAAGTAGTCGTTCAGTTGTATTGTGTGATGTCAGGATGCCCGCGATTGATGGATTAACACTTCTTAGTGCTATTCAACACAGAGCGCCCAATGTACCCGTTTTATTAATGAGTGGGCATGGTGACATACCTATGGCAATCGAAGCGATGAAACTAGGCGCTTTCGATTTTCTTGAAAAACCGCTCAATGCTGATGAAATAATTGATAAATTGAATCTCGCATTAACCCAATGTCAACAAATCCAAACTGCTCAATCCTCAAGTGATACAGCGCCTGAAATTCCCATAGAAGCAGCCATCATTGGCCAATCAAAATCCATTGAGAATATTCGCAAACAAGTTTTAGCGCTTGCTCATACTGGTGTAGATACCATCATCAATGGTGAAACAGGCACAGGAAAAGAAGTTATTGCTCGTGCGTTGCACACCTTCAGCCGCCGCAAAGACAAACCCTTTGTCGCCATCAACTGCGGGGGAATGACAGAGAGCATCATTGAAAGTGAATTGTTTGGTCATGAAGCAGGATCGTTTACCAGTGCGAATAAAAAACGTATTGGAAAACTAGAACAAGCCAATGGTGGCACTCTATTTCTTGATGAAATTGAAAGCATGCCTATTGCAGTGCAAATTAAACTTTTGCGCGTCATTCAAGAACGTGTGATTGAACGAGTAGGCGGTAATGTTCTGATCCCAATCGATATTGTTGTTATTGCTGCCAGTAAAGCCGATCTCGTCAAACTCAGTGAATCGGGGGCATTTCGATCCGACCTCTTCTATCGCCTCAATATTGCGAGCTTACACCTCCCTTCATTGCAGGAACGTAAAGAAGACATCCAACTGTTATTCCGACATTTTGTTATTCAAGCGAGTCAAAAATATAAAACACGCCCTTCCACTATTTATGCCGAACAAATACAACAACTGTGTCGTCACGCTTGGCCAGGAAATGTCCGTGAATTACGTAATGTCGCAGACCGTTTTGTACTGGGCATTGTCGGAGATGGCTTCGACTTGCAAACGCCTATCACTGAGTCTTGTAGCGACGATTTTGCTTTTGAAAAACAGATGGAGCAATACGAAAGAAATGTACTAACTGAAGCCCTTATCGAGACATTGGGTAACATCAATGAGGTGTCGGCTAAACTCAATTTACCCCGTAAAACCCTTTACCGAAAAATGAAAAAACATCAGCTTGATAAAGACAATTTTAAAACACAATAAGACCACATCGTTCTAGCATTAACACAAATACAAACACAGAGACACAAATGACCCACAAACCATAATATAGAACATCGACTTATAATAAGACCATGTTATTTAACAGTTTTAATACTTGGCACAATGCGTGCAATTATCCATGCGGTGACGAAATGTCACCCGTTACTGGTTTTATTTACACAACCAGAAAAATGGATAATTTTCGATAATTGCTTATTGCAAGGAGATAAAAATGAAGCAAATACTGAAGGGTTCTATCGCTCTAATACTAGGATTAAGCTCAATCACCGTTTGGGCTCAACAATCTGCTAATTTAGGCCCTCGTCCCTTATATTTGGTCAACAACATGGATGATGGCCCACTCAAAACGAAGTTATTACAATGCAGTGAAGACCCATTTTATCGAAGCAACTTTTCTATTGGTCATCGTGGTGCTGCAATGCAATTTCCAGAGCACACTAAAGAATCTTACCTCGCCGCCATTGAAATGGGCGCGGGGGTAGTTGAATGTGATGTTACCTTCACGAAGGACAAACAGCTCGTTTGTCGCCACTCACAAAACGACCTACACACCACCACCGATGTACTAGTCCATCCAGAGCTCGCGAAAAAATGTACCACTCCGTTTACGCCAGCAAATGCAACAACGGGTGAAGAAGCAAAAGCAGAATGTCGTACCTCCGATTTCACTCTGGCGGAATTTAAAACCTTAAAAGGAAAAATGGATGGCGCAAACCCCAAAGCGACAACTGTCGAAGAATATATGCAAGGCACACCCGCTTGGCGCACCGACTTGTACGTTCAAAACGGAACGCTCATGACCCATGCAGAAAGTGCCGCATTATTCAAAGCACACGGCGTAAAAGTGACACCAGAATTGAAGTCTGCTGCCGCTGACATGCCGTTTAATGGTTTCACTCAAGAGATGTATGCTCAAAAATTGATTGATGAACTCAAAGCCGCTGGCATATCAGCGTCTGACAGCTACGTGCAATCTTTCAATTTGGATGACGTCAAATATTGGATTGAGAAAAACCCAAGTTTTGGCAAACAAGCCGTCTATCTGGATGATCGCGTCTATGAACAAACAGATTTTGTCGCATCAAAAGAAAACATGAAAGCGCTCGCAGAAGCAGGGGTCAACATCATTGCACCACCACTTTTTGCTTTGGTGGAATTAAATGATAAGAAGGAAATAGTTGCCTCTAATTACGCCAAGCTTGCGAAACAAGCTGATTTAGACATTATCGCATGGACACTAGAACGTTCAGGTCCGCTTGCTCAAGGTGGCGGTTGGTATTATCAAAGTGTTAATGAAAGTATTAACAATGATGGCGACATGATGAAAATGCTCGATGTGCTTGCACAAGACATTAAAGTGTTAGGTGTATTTAGTGATTGGCCAGCAACCGTTACCTACTATGCAAACTGCATGAATATCAAATAACGCTCAATCTTTGCTCTTAGCCTTAACTAATAAATGTGGTACCTAATTAAAAAGAGCTTTCGAGCTCTTTTATTTTACGCCTTTTATGGCAAGACAAAAATGACCCAATTACCTATTTAGTCGGTGGACACAAATGACCCAAGTTTCAATTTCCATTAACCAACACCAAATAAACTATTGAATTAAAACAAAAATAAAACTGGCACAAACCCTGCTATAGATAAAGTGATTCTAACAATACGTAAATAAAAGGTTTGAATATGAAAATCAGTGTTAAAGGACTGTTAATCGCTAGCTCACTACTGATCCCATCAATCACTATGGCAAGTGAGTGCTCTAGTCGTGGTGTACTAGACGATAGATACTGTGATGAAGATAAAGATTTAGTGGCTGATTCACCTAAAGATCCCGAAGAATGGAGCGATCCAAGTACACTTGTATTTACCTACACACCCGTTGAAGATCCCGCACTCTACAAAGATGCTTTTGCCGACTTCCAAGCACACATCAGTAAAATCACAGGCAAACGCGTTATCTACTACACGGTACACTCAAACTCTGCGCAAGTAGAAGCCATGCGTTCAGGTCGTCTTCACGTGGCGGGTTTCTCTACAGGCCCTACAGGTTATGCAGTAAACCTAGCGGGTTATGTACCCATAGCAGTCAAAGGGGATGAAAATGGCTTTCAAGGCTACAACCTAATCACCATCGTGCGTAAAGACAGCGGCATTAATTCAATGTCTGATCTCAAAGGTAAAAAAGTCGCTCACACATCCGCATCTTCAAATTCAGGCAACCTTGCACCACGCGCACTTTTCCCAGCCAAAGGCTTAGTACCCGACGAAGATTACAAAGTGCTGTACTCAGGTAAGCATGATCAATCTATTCTCGGTGTATTCAACGGAGACTACGACGCTGCACCTGTCGCATCTGACGTATATGATCGTATGGTCGACGCTGGTCGAGTTGATGGCTCTGAACTTAAGATTATCTACCGTAGTCCACGCTTTCCAACATCCGCTTTTGGCTACGCACATAACTTAAAACCAGAGCTGGTTGAAAAAATCCAAGAAGCTTTCTATAGCTACCGTTTCACTCCAGAAATGAGCGCAACCTTTAAAGGTGCTGATCGCTTCGCACCGATCACTTACAAAGAAGAATGGGGTGTCATTCGAGATATCGCCCATGCAACTGGCACGGCATACACAAAATCTGGTCTTAAGCAGCTTGCTGAAAAAGATGCCGCCAAACGTGCGAAGAAAAAAGCCGCTCTGCTAGCAAAACAAGCCAGCAACCAATAGTGATTGGTTAATACCCAGCCATTACCTAAATCTAACCTCTCTACAATTCTATGCCCTCACGGGTAGGGCATAGAACATTCAAATATTCGTACAGGGATAAGTAGCATGACCGTAGCCAGCTGTAACGGAATAAAAATCAATAACCTTTATCATCAATATGTAGCAGGTAAGCCAATCCTTAAAGGGATTAATATTGATATCGACCAACCCGGTATTATCGCAATTATCGGCCCTTCAGGAACAGGTAAAAGTACCCTACTTCGCTGTATCAACCGCCTTAATGATCCAACTGAGGGTGAAATACTTTTTGATGGTGAAGATCTCACTAAATTAAAGGGACAAGAGCTTCGCAAACAGCGGAGACATATTGGTATGGTTTTCCAAGAATACAACCTTGTTGAACGCCTAACTGTTATTGAAAATGTGTTGAGTGGGCGTCTGGGCTACATCAGTGCTTGGAATGCTTGGCGACGAAATTACTCCTCTGAAGATCTCAATAAAGCCTTTGAACTCTTAAGTTTTGTTGGGCTATCCGACTTCGCCAATCAACGTGCCGATAGCTTGTCAGGCGGTCAAAGGCAACGGGTGGGCATTGCGCGCGCCGTCATGCAAGACCCTTATATTTTACTTGCAGATGAGCCGACATCGTCACTTGACCCTAAAACGGCAGTTGAAATTATGGAGTTAATGGAAACTTTCGCTCAACAGAAAAACATTCCTGTAATGGTCAATATTCATGATGTGAACTTAGCCAAACGCTTTGCTAAACGCATCATCGGTATGTGTGACGGGAAAGTGCACTACGACGGCAGCCCTGAAGGCATTACAGAAGAAGATTTAAAAGTGATCTATGGAGGCGAATCATGGCTGGACTAACCTCAACACCCAACCAAGAAAACCCGTTTAAAACATCTTGGGTAAACAGGCTCATTTTTGCAGTCATTATCGGTTATTTATTTTATAGCATGTCAACGTTAGGGTTAACGTTGGATCGATTAATTATCGGGTTTGGGGAAAGTGAGCGTTTACTTTCTCGCATGTTCCCACCTGATTTTTCACGCTCAAGTTTACTGCTAAGTGGTTTAGCTGAAAGTCTACAAATCGCTATAATTTCAAGTTTCTTTGGAATCGTAATTTCACTTTTCCTTGGGCTAATGGCAGCGCGTAATATGATGCCTGCAATTGTATCGATCCCAATTCGTGGCTTTATCGCATTATGTCGTTCTTTCCACCCCGTTATCATCGCGATTCTTTTTGTAAAAGCGGTAGGGTTTGGCGCATTAGCAGGCATATTAACCTTAGTATTTGCCTCTATTGGCTTTATTGCCAAGCTGTTTGCAGAAGCGATTGAAGAGATTTCATTTAAACCCGTTGAAGCGATTCGAGCAACAGGTGCCAGTTTCATGTCAGTAATTTTATATGCTGTTATGCCGCAAGTGTTTACTCGTTTCATTGGCTTTGCAAGTTACCAACTCGACTCCAATTTACGTAATTCCACCATGGTTGGCATTGTAGGCGCTGGCGGTTTAGGTGGCACACTATTCTCTGCTTTCCAGCGATTTGATTATGATTTTGTCGCGGCCATTTTAATCACCATCATTGCACTGATTTTAGTCGGTGAGTTTCTTTCCAATATTGTTAGGAGAGTTTTCTAATGACAACGGCACACATCGATAAAGAATGGCAACGCTTCACACCCAGCGAACGCATTGCCCGATTTGCTATTTACCTATGCTTAGTTTCTGCGATTGTTTGGTCTTGGCAAACCGTGGAAGTGATCCCTGAATTCCTTTACGACGCCCCCGTTCAATTTGCCGATATGTTTCAGCGTATGGTGCCATTAGATTTCGCGTTTTACCCTGAAGCTATTCACGCAGCCATGGTTGAAACGTTGCATATCGCCACGCTCGGCACCTTATTTACGCTAATTTTTGCGATTCCGTTAGCATTACTGAATGCTCCGAATATCACGCCAAGTAAAACGCTAAACTGGGTTGCTCAATTCTTTTTGGTATCATCTCGCTCGGTCAATTCTCTGGTTTGGGCTTTGCTTTTTATCGCCCTATTTGGCCCTGGCATGTTAGCCGGCATTATGGCTATCGCCATTCGAAGTATTGGCTTTGTCGGAAAACTATTGGCAGAAGCCATTACCGAAGTCAATATGGGCCCCATTGAAGCATTAAAAGCAACAGGTGCTTCATCGGCAAGTATTTTATTAAAAGGCTATTGGCCTCAGATAATGCCAGCCTTCTATTCAATTGTGCTATTCCGTTGGGATATAAACGTACGTGAGTCTGCGGTATTAGGGCTTGTGGGTGCAGGTGGTGTCGGGGTTATCTTGAATGATGCTCAGAACTTATTTGAATGGCAGAAAGTAGCGATGGTATTAGTCAGCATTTTTACGGTCGTTATTATTGCTGAAGCAGTGGTGATTCAGATTCGAAATAAACTTATTTAAGAATACTTCACCTCTTCTTTATCCCTTCAAAAAAGAAACGGCTTTCTAGCCGTTTTTTTTCAATTTCACGCAATGAAAGCGCAATAATGTACAAGTTAATTCAATTTGATAAACATAAAGTGAAGCGTATAGAAATACGTAATGAAGAAAATAAGAGGGAATATGGACACGTCTCATAAACAGACAGACACAACAGATTGTGAGCTAACGGCTCAAGAAAAGCGGACATTATTCCGACAAGGTGCCATCGCCGTTACTCCTTTGTGCATTGCAGTGATCCCGTGGGGATTATTGGCGGGATCATTTGCTATCGATATTGGTCTTGACCCTTTTGCCAGCCAAGCATTATCAGCCATTGTTTTTGCAGGTTCAGCCCAACTCGTCGCCACCGGTTTACTCAAAGTTGGGGCGGGGTTAGGGACGATTTTACTCACAACACTTTTCATTACTTCTCGTCATTTATTATATAGCGTGACAATGCGCGACAAGATAAGTCCTTTACCTCTGCGTTGGCGGTTAGGCCTCGGCTTTCTGTTAACCGATGAATTGTTTGCATTATGTGGACATCAATCAAAAAAATCATTCAATCGTTGGTATGCCCTTGGCACTGGTCTGTGGTTTTACATTTGCTGGAATATTGCCACCTTCGCAGGCATTGTTGCCGGAAAGTTCATACCCAACCTTGATACGATCGGGTTAGATTTCGCTGTCGCTGCCACGTTTATTGCCATCGTTATCCCTACAATCAAGAAATTATCGGTATTAATCACCGTATTCGTCGCGATGATTCTTTCGGTCGTACTGCAATATTTTGACGTTGATGGTGGGTTAATGATCGCCAGCATAATCGCCATGTTCTGTGGTTATTCAATCGATACGTTCAAAAGGAATGACGCATGATTTGGTTAACGATTGCCGCGATGGCGCTACTTGTATTCGCTAGCCGTTATGTATTCTTAGAACCAAAATTACCTTTACGACTGACGGCGCAAACTCAAAAATTATTAAGCTATTCCAGCCCTGCAGTATTAACGGCTATTTGGGCCCCAATTGTATTTTTACCCGACGGCGAATTGATGCTTTCGTACAAGAACCCTTATTTAATCGCAGCCTTGTTCGCCATATTACTGGCATGGCGCACCAAAAATGTATTGCTCACCGCGGTACTTAGCATGGCGTTATTTTTTATCATTTCATAACAATAAAGCTGACAGTTTAAGGTGTTATTTTTTTCAACTGACTGATGTCCGTATATTTAAAAGTGCACCTACCGTATAGTGACGTTGATTCTATCTCATCATTCTAGGTACCAGAGCCATGTTTAAACACACACACAGCACTTATGACACCATTGTTGTAGGTAGTGGTCCTGGTGGTGCAACCGTCGCCAACGAGTTAGCACTAAAAGGACAACGTGTTCTTATTCTTGAGTGGGGAGACAATGAACCACTCAACGGCTCTTTCATCCAAATGGCTAAGATGGCGGCTATTCCAGGCAAAGGGGCTTTTGTTAACTCAGATCTATCTTTACTCATTAGGGGTATTACTGCAGGTGGTAGTTCAGCAATAAATTATGCCACCGCCATGAAACCACCCGTCGAAATGTTTCAGCGTTATGGCATCGATTTAACGGCAGAAATAGCCGACGTTGAAAGCACCCTTCCCCTCTCAATATTACCTGATGAACTTATCGGCCCTATGGCACAGAGAATTGCTTCTGCCGCTCAACAGCTTGATCTCGATTGGAACAAACTCGATAAATTCATTGATATAAACAAATGCCGTTCTGCTTGCCACCTGTGTTCATACGGTTGCCCACATGATGCAAAATGGAATGCGCGCATGTATCTTGATACTGCGGTACAACAAGGTAGTACGCTGCTAACACATGCAAAAGTACTGAAGGTTATTACCAAAGAACATCGAGCAATAGGTGTCCAATTCAAACACCACGGAAAAATTGAATCTGCCTTTGCTAACAACATCATTTTAGCGGCGGGAGGAATAGGTTCCGCCCAGATATTACAAGCAAGCGGAGTGCACAATGCAGGGCAGCATTTCTTTATGGATCCCGTTATTGCGGTGATGGGAAAAGTACCAGAATCCTACCCCGATGGAGAGATCCCAATGGCGGCGGGGTTACACCTTCCTCAAGAAGGTTTGATGCTTTCTGACTTAAGTTTACCTAAACCTTTTTTCCACTTATTTACCGCACAAGTCGGTAAGTTTCAGCACTTATTATCCCCTAATAATACTCTATCAATTATGGTGAAAGCCAAAGATGAATTAAGCGGTAATATCGGGACTAAATGGGTTAATAAAACATTAAGCAGTGATGACAAAAAAAGGCTGAATACGGGTGCTGAGATTGCAGAAAATATCTTACGCCAAGCAGGTGCCACCAGCCTATATCGCACTCATCATTTTGCTGCGCATCAAGGTGGCAGCGCTAAAATTGGTGAAGTCGTCGATGCAAACTTGCAGTCTGAGATTCAAGGATTATATGTCTGTGATGCCTCTGTCATTCCAGAAGCTTGGGGACTACCGCCAACGTATACATTAATCTGTTTAGCGAAACGTCTAGCGAAACATGTAGACGGGCTTGTAGACGGGCTTGTTGCAAATAATTAGATAACACCGTTCTACCCTGTGATGCTGTAATAATTACTGGAACATCGAGCACGAAGAAGAAAGAAGCCTATGGCTTCTTCATGGCGAATGGACATCCCAGTTCAGTTGTCGCTCAAACGTGGTACTGTTGAAACTAACATTCCCTGAATGAATACCACAAAAAAATACATTACCCATTGTTATGCATCAGATTCACCTTTACACATTTCTGCTTATACTTTACTTTCACTTGGCACTTATATTTTATTAAATCTTATCCTTCTCTACATTAATAGTAAGAGCGATGAGTTCTGTCTTTTAATTATTTATTGATGATTTAGTAGATAGATAAATTAGTTTTTCATTATTTGATGTGATCGCCATAAATAAGGACTTTATCAATAAGTTCTTATTAGAAATAATAAGACCATCAACACACCCTTATTAATGGTGATAGTTTTACCAATACATTCCTATTAAGAATAATAATAATTTTTTGCAATAATATGGAGATATTATGAAGTTAAATCAGGCTAGGCTTCTATTAACCCTCGCGATCCTTTCCCCTTCGGTTTTGGCTGCTACTCATACGCTAGAGCATACCGATGCATCGGTATTTGATAAGCAAGTTATTCAATTCGCCCCACCAGTGGATACTCGCTCGGGCAAAAAAGATGGAGAAACGAGCAACTACATTTCAATGCTTGAGAAACAAGGCCACAGCGCTTTGTTTGAAGCGAAGTTAACCGAGTTAACTTTGGCTAAAGTCAAAATGGCCGATGGCAATATCTATAATCGCATCATGCTGCCAGATGGTGCAGCACCTAGCGAACCGGGAAAACCAAATTTAACCGGTTATCGTCAACTGGTTCGTATTCCAGATGGCGCAGAGCTGGAGTTAGTGGTTGAAAATGTCGAGTGGTCAAAAACCTATACCGATATGGTGGTTGATCCTGTGCAGCTACCATTTCCCGACGTAGTTGAAGAAGATGGCAACCGTCCCGATCAACATATGCCATTTGTAAAAGATGATGCAGCCTATAATGCTTTAACAGATAGTGAGGTGCCACTGATTTCTGTCGTTGAAACGGTGCGCGTTCGTGGCAAGAGTTACGCCGTGATTTCATATCGTCCTATAGATTTTAATTCAACAGAAGGAACGGTACGTTTCGCACAGAAAGTACGTTTTAAAGTTAATTATATTTTGTCTGATGCATCAGAGCCAAAGCGTGAAGATAAACTTGAATTTGATGCGAAAAAAAAAGCGGTAATTGACTTACGTGATGAACAAGTTGAACCAAAGCAAAAAATGGACAACGTACCATCGCAAGGAAATAAGGCTGATCTGACACCTGCTCAAAAAGCTGATTACTTGATCATTACTGCAGACCGATTTCAACAAACGGTAGAACCACTTGCGGCGTGGAAGCGTAAGAAGGGTTATCAAGTGCACGTCGCGACAGTAACAGAGGTCGGTAACACTCAGGCACAAATAAAGGCTTATATTAAAGATGCCTATAGCAACGGTACTATGACCTCATATGTACTTTTGGTAGGTGATCATGAAGATATCCCAGGTTATGAAATTGTCGGTCACCCTTACCACGGTAAAGATCACCGCTGGCATACCGATTACGAATACACACTTGTTGACGGTGATGATAAATACTCCGATGTAGTGATAGGACGTTTGCCGGGGGATACTGAAGCTCAAATTACCACTATGGTTAACCGCAGCTTAAATTACGAACAAAATCCGACGGATTCAGATCGTTACAAACATGTCCTTCTTGCCGGACAGTATCAAGATCGCGACGCCAATCGGGTTGCCGATCGCATGTTTATGGAAGATTTGCACCGCGCTGCCGATTTCTTAGGTCCTGACTACGACTTTTTCTCTGGTCTAGGTGACAGGTTCAATAAAGGTTATAGCGTCCATACTGCGTTGCAATGGGATGCTGACTTAACCAAAGAACTTAAATATGGTGGCTGGAACTACGGCAGTGCCCGTGTGAATCCTCCAAGTTCAGTACCACAAGTGTGGAAAGATCAAGGTAATGGCGATCGAGTTCAGATTGCTGATGCGATTAACCAAGGTGTAGGCTTTGTCATGCACCGTGACCATGGTTATGGCAATGGTTCAGGTTGGGCTGATCCGCATTACACCGCAACAGAAGTGAATGCGTTAACCAATGGCAATATGGCCCCGTTTGTATTTAGCTTGAACTGCGCTACAGGTTGGTTTGACGGAAAAGATTCATTTGCTGAGTCTTGGATGCGCAATGCCAATGGTGGTGCCGTTGGGTTTACAGGCGCAGTAAGAGTAAGCTACTCCGGTTATAACGATCTGATGCATGCCGCTATTTTAGACAGCCTTTGGGATGACTATGACGGCGCGTGGTCTAGCGCTGTTTATCCTGTCTCTTGGCGTCCTGCAATGGCGTTGAACCGCGCCAAAGATCGTTTGTTTGGCCATTATGGCGCTGAAGATAGCCACGCGATTTTAACCGCGCGTTTCTTTAGCTGGTTTGGTGATCCGGAGCTTGAGCTAAGAACTGAAAGACCAAACCAATTAACCGTGACTTATCCATCACAGTTAGCCAAAGGCTCACAAGCCAAGTTTGATGTTGTTGTTAGTGAGGGGGAGCGACGCTTAGCGAAAGCTCGGGTTGCGTTGGTTTCTGCATCTGGTGAAGCTCATGTTGTAACGACCGATCAAAATGGTGTGGCGCAATTTGATGTACCTGTTGAAGGAAATATGAGCCTAACGGTTACCGAGCACAATGCCAAAGCGTATCAAGGTCAAATACAAGTTGAGGGCGATGCGCCACAGGCACGAGTAATCGAAAATATCACCGCGCAAGCTCATCAATGGGTAGCGTTGGATGGTACTAAGTCTGTTGTGCCGAAAGGAAACCAAGTAACTTATTTGTGGCAACAAGTTGCGGGGCCAAAAGTCCGTATCGATTATGCTGATAGTCGTTATGCTTATGCGATCACGCCTAATTACAGTTCTGTACTGAAATTTAAGCTGACCATTACCGACCAAACTGGGGCTTCTGACTCAGCAATCCAGACGATAACAGTAAAAGGTGTAGAAGACAGCAACAAAGCGCCTATTGCCGTTGTTAAAGATGCGATAAGTGGAACCAGTCAATGGACCGCGTTAGATGGTACTCAATCATCCGATCCTGACGGTAAAATAGTCAGCTACCATTGGAGTCAGGTTAGTGGGCCAAAAACTGAGATTGCCTATCCAGATAGCAAATATGCATACACCTTTACACCAAGTGCAGAAAACACACTGGCGTTTAAGCTAACAGTAACCGATAACGAGGGTAAAACGTCTTCATCGATTGCTAAAGTTATGGTGAAAAGTTAGTCGATTAAACTCTAGAAATTGAGGGCATAAATTAAAGGTGCTTTATTAATTAAAGCGCCTTTCCTATATAGATAAGAGCCTCAAACTCTTATGCGAGAAATCCGCCGTCATGAACCACCTCTTCAGCGTTGAGGTTATTTATACGTAAAAACTTCCCCTACCGCTGGCTAGTACAACCTTATGTAATTAGTTGTAACAGCCCCTCTTAAACTAGCTAAGGTTCGGTGGTAACCAAGTTCACACGACTAGGTGAACAATATAAATATAAACCATTATTAAATTTGAGTAGACTTATGGTGAAAATTAGACGATTTATTGATATAAAACGCCTTGAAAATAGGCGACAAATAAATGGCACACCGTCATATTTATAACGTTATTCACAATCCTAGTCGGCAACTAAATCTAATAACACTGTTCATACCAGTTTATCTATAAATCTTATTAATTTGATTAAAAAATAATTAATACCTTTAAATCATACAATTAGAAACAAAAACTTTTACATGCACAGGCTTGAATGCCTATTTTAAAATACATAAGCGTATGTTTTGTCATACTAATTATTGATATTAACACTAAAAATAAGTAACCTTCCCGCCGTCAAAGTTAAAAGGATATTAATCGACAGATAAACATCACAATTTAAAAACCTCAAAGGCATTGTATATATTTAAACTCCGATGGCATTTGTTCATAAATTTCTTGCGGTCTAAATTATTGACTATATCGGTATCGATATCATCACTGGGTATTTTACCTGTTGATAATTACCTTTGATCTCTTAGACGAAAAGGCTATGTTCATTATTAACGAGCTTTTATTCTAAAAGTTTTTATTTTGATGATGAAGTGGATTTATTTGTTCAACAAGATGGTAACGTAATGTCCCGCTCTCTGATGGAAAACAAAAACTGGATGGCAATTATATATTATGAGGCAGTGAGTAGTATCGTAAAAATAACGACTAAATATTCCCATAATTACTGATGCAAAAAGGTGTTTTTTTGATGAAAGACGAATACAGTGAACCAATAAAATCAAATATTCATGACAATAAAATCACCATTAAAAAAGGCTGTAAATTCATAGGGTTTGACGAATTCAATCAATACTGTGACAGTGCCGCTGATATACCATCCAATGCATTTGATACTACTACATCATGTGCACTAGATAATCTAACCAACAACAAAGCCTTACGTAAACATAATACTTGAATAAAATAGAAATAATTCAATTTTGTAATAAGTAACAATGTACTAATTTTCATATGCAACAAGGCTGAACACTTCCCCTGTTAATCAGAGCTGGGGATTAATATAGTGTTAGCACTAGCGCATTAATACCACTCTTATCCATCATTACCTTTTCAAATATTATCGCTGTATTTATCAACCACTCGATAACATTTCCACTGGCCTTTGATGGTCAAATAAAATGAATAAAAATTATTTTTTCATCAACAAACACATTAGATCATAGGTAATACATTCATGTTCCTAAAACACTTAACAATTGGTAAAAAAATTGCGGGTGCATTCTCAATCATTGCGATGATGATTCTTCTTTTTTCCTTTTTCTTACATAATGAGCTAACAAATATCAACAGTAATCTCCTAAATTATACTGATGATACCCTGCCCGCATCTGAAAAAGTTGACAGTATACATGATCAAATTGCGAACTTACGACGTAGCCAATTTTTAGTATTCATCATGGAAGGATCCAAAGAAACCATAGCCCAAAAGATCAATCAAAATAAAGAAATTCGTAAAAACATTGAAGCAGAACTCCGTGCTTATGGGCAAACCGTTTGGCCCGGAGAAGAGGAAGAATCGTACAAACGTCTTATGAGTGGTTGGCAGCGTTACATTAATTATATAGATAACTTCAACAGCGCTATGTTACTCAACAATAAGAAAGTGGCTCGCTCAATTCTTCTGACCGACTCTTATCCTTCATTTAAAATCATCGAAACTGAAGTTAGCATCTTAACTGACATCCTAAAACAAGCAATGAATAGCAACCGCGCACAAATTCTTGATTCGATTAGTCGCTTGTCTCAAATGTCAACTTACAGCAACCTAGCCATTTTTATTTTCATGATTGGTATTACCTTATTACTTTCTAAATTAATTTGTGGGCCACTATCTCTAATTGTAAAACAAGCTAATGCGATTGCAAAAGGCGACTTATCAACCCAGTTAGATCGTGAAGCAATTGGGAATGATGAACTTGGGTCGTTAGCAGATGCCTCATCACAAATGCAAAATAACTTGCGTCAATTGATCGATGAAATTATTTCGGCAGTAACACAACTAAGCAGTGCAGTAGAAGAAATGACTCACATTTCAGATACATCCACAAAAGGAATGCACGGCCAACAGCATCAAATTGCTCAAATCGCAGCAGCTATGACAGAAATGAAAGCGTCAGTTGCCGATGTTGCCTACAACACTGAGCACTCCGCAAGTCAGGCTAGTGAAGCTAATCAACAAGCGAAAGATGGAGCGAAAGACAACAAAGCGATGGTAGATTCTATTAAAGAAATCGCCGGAGTTATTGATGATGCAGGCAATACGGTATCAGCGTTAGAAGAGCAGTCTCACCAAATTAACATTATCGTTGATGTGATCCGTGGCATTGCCGATCAAACCAACCTTCTTGCATTAAACGCAGCCATTGAAGCAGCACGAGCTGGTGAATCTGGCCGAGGCTTTGCTGTCGTGGCTGATGAAGTTCGTACTCTTGCAGGACGCACTCAGGACTCAACTGGAGAAATAACTGCGGTTATTGAAAAACTACAAGTACTTGCCAAACACGCTAAAGTAGCAACAGTGAAATCCTGTGAATGTATTGAAACCTATTCAGAACAAGGCCACCGTTCTCTTCAGTTAATGAATTCGATTGAGCATTCCGTATCCAACATCTCTGATATGGGCACACAGATCGCAAGTGCTTGTAGCCAACAAGATTCTGTGGCGGAAGATTTAAGTCGCCATATAGAAACAATCCATGTTGCCTCTCAAGAAGTCGCCGAAGGATCAAAACAAACGGCGTTAGCGTGCAATGAACTTAGTCAATTATCTTCCTCATTACATGAAGCAATGAATCGTTTCAAACTCAATTAATCTCATTAATTTATCGTTATGGAGACACCATGAATTTTAAAATAACGCTGTTATCGCTGGCGATTACTTTTCCATCATTTTCTATTTACAGCGCACCACTAGTCATTGATCAAAATCTACCAAGTGAGCAATCAATTCAACAATCAAACTCTTGGTTAGAAGTAAGCTTGGGTCAGTTTAAATCCAATATAGAACAGTTCAAATCACACATTAAAGCTGATACTAAAATTTGTGCTGTAATGAAGGCCGATGCTTATGGGAATGGCATATTTGGCTTAATGCCAACCATTCTTGAACAACAGATTCCTTGCGTGGCGATTGCGAGTAACGCTGAAGCTCGAGCAGTACGAGAAAGCGGCTTTAAAGGGCAGTTAATCCGTGTTCGCTCTGCGAGTTTAGGAGAGATCAAGCAGAGTTTAGATCTTAATATCGAAGAGTTGATTGGTAGCCACCAACAAGCAAAATTCATCGCTGAGTTGGGAGTAGAGCGCAATCAACAAATCAACGTCCATTTAGCATTGAATGACGGTGGAATGGGTCGAAATGGTATTGACATGTCCACTGAGCAAGGAAAAACAGAAGCTCTTGATATTGCAACGCAAGCTAACTTAAACATTGTCGGCATAATGACGCACTTTCCAAACTACAATGCTGATGAAGTACGAGCAAAATTAAAAGACTTTCAAACAAATTCATCTTGGCTCATCAAACAAGCTGATTTAAAACGTGACGAATTAACTCTTCACGTGGCTAATTCTTATGTTTCGATAAATGTACCTGAAGCGCAACTAGATATGGTGCGCCCTGGCGGTGTATTGTATGGCGATCTGCCTACTAATCCAGAATACCCATCGATTGTTTCTTTCAAAACTCGAATCGCTTCTATACACCAGCTCCCTGCCAGCCAGACCGTGGGCTATGACAGTACGTATATAACCAAGCGAGATAGCGTACTTGCAAACCTTCCCGTTGGCTACTCAGATGGTTACCCTCGTAGAATGGGAAATCAGGCCGACGTCATTATCAATGGACAACGTGCGAAAGTCGTCGGTGTCACATCAATGAATACCTCCATTGTTGATATCACAGACATAAAAGGTGTGAAACAAGGTCAAGAAGTTACACTATTTGGCAAACAAAAAAACGCACAGATTAGTGTGGCTGAAATGGAAGATTACTCAAAATTAATTTTCCCTGAATTATATACCATATGGGGGCATGCAAACCCTCGTTATTACTTAAAATAGCCTGAACTCGAGATGAAATTTTAGGGAACTAAAAGCAGATTCTGTAATGAGTCCTTTCGACTAAGAAGGACTCATTACATAAAGAACCCGCGATGAACAAGTTAGTGGCTTTATTTTATCATGCCGATAATTTTTGCCACTTTTTCATACCTGAATGGCAAAAGCTGTCACTAAAAAGCAGCGAGAGCCTTTTCTCAGAAAGCCATTGGCTAACATGGCCAGTCAAAAAAAGAGATTATTAACGGCAGCCATTCCAACGCGCTAGCACTGCATCATATTAACGTTGGGCTTTGGCGTTGCAAGGTCTATACGCGCTTGCGTGGAGCGGTGGTCGATGATTAAAAATGGGCACCACCAATTGTGACTATATTTAATTGTTTTTTTTGGCCAAAATTTACCTTTTGGTTTTAAGCTATCTTCAGCCCATTGCTCTGAAAAAATACGCTCTCCATTCCAAAGGCCCTTATTTAAATATAACTGGCCCAATTTAGCAAAATCACGAGATCTTAAATATAATCCAGACGAACCTAAATAATCTCCTGTTACCTCATGAGCAAACCAATCATAATTTGATATTTCAAGCGGATTGAATAATGCCGTTTCCGCATATTGCGCTATAGTACTTTTTCATTACCGAGCCAAACACGTACGTTACGTGATAAAAATAACCTTTAGATCGGTCACATAAAAACAAATAAAACGAGCAATATTTTCACAACAAAAAACAAGGAATACATTGGTATGGCTCATTCACCGACCCCTTCCGTAGACAATTTCGATCGTAAGATTTTGGATATTGTTCAAGTATCGAACCGCACAACGTCAGATCAGATTGCAGAACAGATAGGGTTATCGCCAGCTGCAGTTCAACGTCGTTTAAAACGTATGCGTGCGCAGGGCATCATTCAAGCTGACGTATCAGTCATCAACCCCAAAGCGATTGGGTATGCGATGACTTTTGTGGTTCAAGTAACGTTAGAACGCGAACGTGTAGATTTGATGCACAACTTTAAAAAAGAGATGAATGCCAACCGATCCGTTCAACAATGCTATTACGTAACAGGCAGTTCAGATTTCATTTTGATTGTGACGGCAGTCGATATGGAGGGATACGATAATTTCACCCGTGAAGCTTTCTTTGATAATGCCAACATCAAAAGCTTTCAGACCAATGTAGTGATGGATCCAGTCAAAGTGGGTCTGACCATCCCAATTGATGACCAGCAAGATTGATAAAAAACGGCGCGAAGATCAGCTTCACACCGTTTTTTACTATTAAGTAACGACTAATAAACCATTCGCCAATTACTATTAAGCATTAACTATTCAGAAATAAGCTGTTTATACAAGTCAGGATCGGTCGCCCCTTCAGTACCAATCACTAACACGCGACTTGATGTGTCCAATTGCATCGCTTGTGCAAATTCAGGATGTTGGCGGGCTAATACAGCCGCCGCAAAACCCGGCACTGCAGATTCACCCGCTTCAATTGCAGTATCGGCTTGATAGCCTTTCGCAAGTAAGCGCATTGCTAGTGGAATCGCATCTTCACTGAGTGTCATGAAGTCATCAGCGCCATTTTCCAGAATAGTCCACGCCAAGCTCGACACTTCACCGCACGCCAAACCAGCCATTAAGGTATCAAGGTCGCCACCAACAACAACAGGTTTGCCCGCCTGTGCACTTTGCTGAAGACAGTTTGCTTGTTCTGGTTCTACGATAATGAAACGTGGGCGTTGCTTACCCCATAAATCCCAAAAGTAACCACATACTGCTGAGGCTAAACCGCCCACGCCACCTTGTACAAAAACATGTGTTGGGATTTCATCATTCAGTTGTTCCACAATTTCAGCCAGCATCACGGTATAACCCAATGCCACATCTTTTGGGATCTCCATGTAACCTTCGTACGAAGTATCTGACACAATCACGCGATCATGCGCTTTAGCTTCAGAGTCAGCCAAACGCACCGATTCATCATAATTGCCGCTGATACGAACCACCTCAGCACCAAAAGCTTCCATCGCTTGCTTACGCCCTTCCGATACATCGCGGTGAATGTAAATCACACAGCCACAACCAAACATCTGTGCACCCCAAGCAACTGAACGACCATGGTTGCCATCCGTCGCGCAGCTCACCACAATTTCAGCAGCTTCAGATTGCCACTTACCAGCCAATAAATCCGTAATTGTGGGGGTTTTACCATATCGAATCGCCAGCACCGCTTGTAACTGACGTGCCACGGCATAAGCGCCACCCAATGCTTTGAAGCTTTTTAACCCAAAGCGCTGTGATTCATCTTTGTACCACAGCTTTCCAAACCCTGCTGATACCGCAATATCATTCAGCGAATGCAATGGCGTGACAGCGTAACCCGGCCACTGCGTAATATCACGAATGGCTTGCTCTGCACTTTCTACACTTAAAATAGCGTGCTGTTCGACAGAATACTCAGTGTCTGAATGCGCGTTGGGGTTAGCAAAATGGGTCAATGTGCCTGTCAGTAGTGGCATAGATGATCGTCCTTTTATAAGATACACATAATATTTTCGAGTTTATTTTCGTGCATAGTTTTTGAGATTTGTTTTCGAGATTAAAAGTCTATCAAGAGCGATTGCAGAGGTTATGTCTTGTTGAAGCAGAAATTGACGTTTTCACGCGTAATATCGGTGATGAATGCGGAAAATCATCACCTCAAGGTTAAGTTATTAGTTTTATTAACGGCTATCTGACATGCCATTCTTCCGAGCATCAACCTTATAAAGGCTTATCTGAGCCCTGTAATACCGTGTTTATAAATAACACTTCATCCAGCATCGATACGCCAATCACCCTTTTAGGTTTATTGTCGGTCGAAATCGGCAGCTCGACAACCCTGAACGTTTATCTGTTTGGGATGAATTTTACGCGCTTGCTGCCTAAATTATATTTGAAAATAAGTATACTTGTACTTATGCATAATGTTGCGATTTGCTCGTTATGCCTTCAATACTTATATTTTTGATTGATACTGAGCATGATCGATACCAATAGATGGTAAAATATAATTTACAATCAACTCTAATGGATAATCTTCATCCTGATCAATATATGCTCCTGATGTAATAACAAACGTTAACTCTAAATCTGGAATAATGAACATTTCCTGTCCGCCTGCTCCTCTCATTCCAGCGATTGTTAACTGTTCTCCATCTTTAGTAATAAATGGGAACCACCAATTATGACCATATTCAATGGTCTTTTCAGGCCAAAATTTACCTTTTGGTTTTAAGCTCTCTTCAGCCCATTGCTCTGAAAAAATACGCTCTCCATTCCAAAGGCCCTTATTTAAGTATAACTGGCCCAATTTAGCAAAATCACGAGATCTTAAATATAATCCAGATGAACCTAAATAATCGCCAGTTACCTCATGAGTAAACCAATCATAATTTGATATTTCAAGCGGATTGAATAATGCTGTTTCCGCATATTGTCTAAGATCCATCCCCGTAACTTTTTCGATAACGCCGCCTAGTAGTACGCTCATAGCACCTTGGTAAACAAATTTTTCACCCGGCTGATAAGCAATACCTTTCCCAAAAATATAGGAATATGGGTCATCAGATAGCCACATGTTCATAGCATCACTATTCCTTTCCTCCCATTCTTTCCAATCAAGGCCACTATTAAAGTCCAAGGCATGTTTTAATTTAATACTCTTTTTCTTATCTAAATCTAGAATGTTTTCATTTGCATAATAATCAAATAGTGGTGTATCGATATCTGATATTTCTTTCTTATATAGTAAATTACCGATCAGAGTTGATGTTATCGTCTTTGTTACAGATCTCATTTGGTGATAAGTATCAGGTGCTGATGGATAGGGATCTGGCATGGGAGTGCCATCTATTGAGCTTCTAACAGGGTAATATTGTTCAAAAACTAACTGGTCATTACGAGTGATAAGTAACGATTGTATTCTTTTTGATTTACGTAAAGTTACATGATTATGTAAATCAATCAGTGTGTTTTGATCAAAACCTTCTTGTTCAGGCAAGCTTACTTTCCAGTCATTTTGACTGGCTTTTTGAGTCCAATTAAAAGAACTCATATCTACTTTAGATGGATAAAATACAATCCAACATATTAAAATCACGGGTACTAATATGACAGATATTCTTAATCCCAATTTTATGTAATCATTTTCCTTGATCATTACTACTCCAGCTTATTGCACAAAAAAACAAAAAACACTTGGATGACTCAATAGTCACGCCGTTTTTAACGATGCGCACAATTGATCAAGCAACAAGGCTCTTTGTCGGAAGTCCACAAAGAAGTTATTAATGAGTAGCACAACGCCATTTCCAGTTTCCGGATCAATCATAACGCGTGACAAAATGCCTGGCCCACCACCATCATGCCCCCAGAATGTGCCGTGTCGGGTCGTTCTAAATTGGAACCACCCCAGCCCAAGCACGCTGCCCGTTCGTGGATCACTGCGCTGAACCTGCCACATACTTTCGATGGTTTCTCTTTTAAGTAATGGCGTCTCGGTATTGTACTGCGGCAAAAATGACTGCATAAAGGTGGTTAATGCCGTTGTGGAAGAGCCTAATAATCCAGCTGCATTAAAAGGAGAAAAATAACTGCAATCATCAAAGGCGAAATACGTTTTATTTCCATCAAATGGTATCGCGGTCTGACTTAAGTAACCTCGCTCTTTCATACTTTGGGTAAATACAGCCATGACTGGAGCACGAGGGCTATTTTTCGCTTCATACGGTGTAATTATTTTTTGTTGATCCAAATCGTTCTTCTGCCAACCAATATCTTTTATTCCTAATGGAGAAAAAATATATTTATGCGTGTATTCCTCGAAAGAGAGGTTTGTCACTTGTTCAATCAGATAGGCTGCTAATAAAGCATTCAGGTTTGAATAACCGGCGATCACACCAATGGGATCCGGTGTCACATTCGCAAAGTCTCCCGGCCGATATAGGTCAAAAGCCAGATCTGGATTGTAATTAATGCCGTTAGGGGCGAGGTAAGATGTAATCCAGCCTTTCAGATCAACGGAATAATCTTTACAGAAAAAATCTGCCATGCTGTCTGGTGCTGATGTCATTCTTCGCGAAGACAAAGATGAAGCGTGGGTTAACAATTGATAGGGAGTGATTGGGGTGTCAGGAAAATGTGGATTACGTAAGTCAAACCCTAAATAGTCACTAACATCCCCATCCAGTTTGATCTGACCTTTTTCCACCAGTTGCATCACGGCAGTCCAAGTGATTAACTTGGAGACTGAGCCTATGGTTGGCCATATACTTTCAAGAGTTGCAGGCTTTTTATTCTCCAAATTCTGATAACCAACACTTTTCCCCCAGGCCAACTCACCATTTTTGATTAGCGCTGCACTGATACTGGCCGCCGGTAGAGCAGTTAATGCATTTTCTAGCAAGTCATCAAGTGCCTCCTCTGGTGTCTGCTGCTCGGTAAGAAGCCAGGCTCCAGTTCCACCAGCCAATCCTGTTAGCCCGACACCTTTTAATAGCGTTCTTCTCGAAATACTATTCATTTGTCACTCATCCCTAAATATAACGCAATCTTCATTTTCCTCTTTTAACGGGATTGCGAACACGAAAGTATTTACCCAGGCTGCATCAATGCGGTGATACACACTAAATTCATGAAAAAGAGTAGCTCTTGCTTAACTAAAAGATCGTCTTGGCCCAGTTCTGTTATTCCTGTAATACCTATTATTTCCCAAACAAAAAATTATTCTTATTACAATATTCCAGTTTATATCTCAGTACGGAGGAAACCACTTGCTTTAAATATGTGGGATGAAACTAATCACAATGAGTTCGGCCAAGCTTAAAAAGCCACTAAACTTTAACCACTACAAAACAATTAATACAACAAGTTACGATATTGCGCTATTTTTTGATAACATGCTCAGCATTATACAAGGAAGTGATAAACGTATTGGAAGCTAACCGTAGAAGTTTTCGTGAAAATAGTAGTAGGGTAAGTGCGCTTATCATATTGTCGATCGTGCTAAACGGCTTTCTATCGTCCATTGTAGTGCTTAACCCAACCGCATTTTCTGGTAATAGTAATTGGTTAACGGCACCGCTGACTGAAAAGATCTTAATCTGTACAGCAGAAGGTTTGCGATGGATAGACCCAAGTACGTTACTGCAAAAGAATGCTCAACAATCAGCATTCTCCAGTGACAAATCATCGCTTAATCACAATCAATACCAACACTACCAATTTCACTGCCCACTCTTAAAGCACCACCAGCCCGCAGAATTATTGGCGTATTTAGGTATATTCATCCTATTCGCCATGTTGGTTGTAGCTACGCTTAAGAGGCTCTCGCTTTGCCCCTTTTTCTGCTATGAAAAAATGTACCTTACTTATGCTCCTAAACAGTCTCCGCCTTATTGCGATAAAAAATAAACTAAAAAAATCAGCTAACAATTAGAAGAAAATATCCACCCATTCACAATGCAACTTTAAAACAAGCATAACGAGGTGGAACATGGAGAAAGTCATGAAAAAAAATACATTCATCACCCTGCTATTTAGTAGCGCACTATTTCTATCAAGCTTTGCAAGTGCGCACGATTACAAAGTGGGAGACTTGCAAATTGACCACCCTTGGTCAAAAGCTGTACCACCCAATTCATCGGTTGCTGCAGCCTTTTTCAATGTAACGAATCATGGCAGCGAAAATGATGGATTGATCAGTGCTGAATCCCCAATTGCAGACAAAGTAGAATTACATGCTCATATTCATGAAGACGGCATGATGAAGATGCGTGAAGTTAAAAATATTGAGATCCCAGCAAATGATGGTACTGCACTAAAACCGGGTGCCAACCACATCATGTTTTTTAACCTTACTAAGGTGCCAAAATTAGGCGATCGATTTCCACTGACACTGCATTTTAAAAACGCGGGGGAAATTACTATTGAGGTTGCAGTTGAAAAAGCAACATATCAGATGGAAATGAAACCTGAAAAGACAAAAGAGCAGCACCATTAACGACTAAATAGCCACAGTTCACTAACATCAAGCCGTTTCTTTTGTTCTCGCAAAGAAGCGGCTTTTTGATAGATAAGATAATTACTCGAAACAAGCCCCTCCACTTCCTTGCATGAAATCTATTTGTACCACAAAATGAAGTGATTGAAATTTATGCATTCAGCACCCACTACGCTGAATATTCATCGCGTTCAGGTAAGATGAGTCATATCACAAGGATGTTAACGTGTTAGAAAAAGTTATTGGCATACTCTTTCCAGTTTTTGCAATTGTACTTGTGGGTTATGCCATAGCGAAGTTACTTAAACCCGATTTCAAACCTATTAACCGGATTAATATGGATGTGTTTTGTCCTGCATTGATCTTTTCATCTTTAGTGATGATGAAACCCGATACCACCCAGTTATGGCTATTGGTCGCGGCTGCATGTGCAGTATTATTGCCGGGGTTATTAATGATCCCACTTACCCGCATGAATAAATTATCTTTCAAGGCGTGGGCACCACCACAAATGTTTCGAAACAGCGGGAACCTTGCCATTCCATTGTTTGGCTATACCTTTGGTGAATCGGCAATGGGGGCTGCGGTATTACTTTTTGTAGTTGCAACCACCCTACACATCACTCTAGGCATGGCGTTGCTGACGAATAAAGAATCTCTCTCGCTCAAACAACTTTTTAAAACACCACTCTTGCTGGCGACGCTGGCAGCATTAGCTTTTAATTTATTGAATATTCCGGTATGGCAACCCTTATATGAAGCCACGCATTTACTCGGTCAAGCATCTATACCAGTCATGCTGTTGTCGTTGGGCGCACAAATGGTTAACTTACATAAATCAGGTATACGGGTAGGCTTAATGACCACCCTATTTAGCTTAGCCACTGGTGCCATTAGTTTTGCTGTTATTTATTTCTTTTTACCCTTACCACATCAACAACTGCAAATGATGGTGTTATTCACCATGCTACCACCTGCGGTAATGAACTTCTTGTTTGCTGAACGCTTTAATATCGAACCTGAAAATGTTGCATCCATGGTGTTATTCGGCAATTTTTTTGCCATCATCACATTGCCTTTATTACTGTGGATCGCACTGGCAATCTAGCCCGATAGTGACACCGCGAATAATGGAATGCCCTATTTAGCATTGAGGAAATGATTACAGTGCATTTCGAATGCGTCCTTTTCTTGGTTTACTCTCAAATATCTGCGACAATCCTCACGAAATAAAAATTATTAACTTATAACTACACGGCGCACCCATGAAACTATTAATTCGCAACCTTGATCGCATCACAACTGAAGCTGAACTTCAGGCAATGTTTGAGACTCACGGTAAAGTGCAATCTTGCTCATTGGTCATGGATAAAGAGACTGGCGATTCAAAAGGCTTTGCATTTGTTGAAATGCCTAAAATTGGCGAAGCAAAAGCTGCAATGCAAGCTCTTAACGGCCTAAAAGTTGCTGGTAATAAAATTCGCGTTAAAAAAACTGACGTGGCTCCAGGTGCAAGCAACAGCACAGAAGACAGCGCAAGCGACGATACTAACGAATAATCAGTTCGATTCATGTTCTGATATTTGATAAAAGGGGGTATATATTGCCCTCATTTTTTATGTCTACTTTTCACCAAATTTATATCTCAATAACAGCAACATCATCCACCTTCCCTTATCAGACCCTGTACTCTGTTTTCTACCTTCCATGTAAAAACCACAGCCAAAGTGCGAACCATGAGTCTTGATGATTGAGAGCCTGCATTTCCACCACTATCGAACAATAATGGTAAAAAGAAAACAAGTGCAATATAGGAGGTGATAATATCTTCAAAATAAGCAATGCCAGCACCCGAAAATAGGTTTCCAAACACAAGCAACACAAACCAAAATACGCGTTTCTTGTAGAGCATACTGATCGATGCATCTTTAATACTGACACTCAGTGTATCGATGGAAGCGCCTTTATGAATATCTTCTGTTACTTCAGCTTCTGATAGTACTCTCTCTGAACAAGTGAGCTTTCAACTTAGAAGACAAATTAAGATCTAATCACCAGGACCGCTTCTATATCGCTAAAATCATAGTTTAGACGTGTTTACGGCCCTAAAAATCGAGGAGGGAAGCTATACAAAACAAAGTTAGCTAGGTAGTATTCTGTCAGTAAATATTGAATAGTGTTATCACGATGGAACAAAGTAAAAGCGTTAAGAATGCAGACATATTGTTGCAGCAATATGCAGCTGTTGCCGATGGTATTACGCTACTGTTTTCAGATTATGTTGAAGTCATTATTCACGATCTGGACAGTCAGAGTGTGGTCTATATTGCCAATAATATCTCTAAGCGAAAAATAGGTGACCCGTCCTCATTAGAAGACGTTAATTTCGATCAAGCGGAAACGGTAATTGGTCCCTATGAAAAACTAAATTGGGATGGTAAAAAGATATGCTCAACGAGTGTGGTGCTGAGGAATGCAAAAAATACCCCAATCGGCATGTTATGTATCAATATGAATACGGCGCCAGTCGAAGCCGCGCAAGAAGCATTAGCCCTATTGTTGCCGATCAAAAACCTTATTCCACAACCTGAAAAATTATTTCATGATGACTGGCAAGATAAAGTAAATAGCTTTATTCATGCTTGGCTCGCAAGTAAACATCAAACCATCTCTTCATTGTCACAACAAGAGAAGCGGTTATTAGTTGAAGCACTGTTTGATGAAGGGGCTTTCAAAGGGAAAAGTTCGGCGGATTATGTTGCGAATGTATTAAGTATGGGACGCGCGACAGTCTTCAATTATTTACGTGAGATCAAAAAAGCACGTCAAAAATAGCAATCATGCCCTCAACAAACTAAGGGCATGAATTTAAATATCTTAGTGTGATATTTCAGCGAGAAACTCAGAAACCTTCTTCAAACCTTCTTTTAGTACTTGTGGGTTATTGGCATAACCTATCCGTACATACCCTTCCATTTCTAATACACTTCCGGGCGTAAACATCACTCCTTTTGATTCAAGTAACTTCACGCAAAAGTCGCGCGAGGACATGTCTAAATCATATTTTAGTAACGCTATCGTTCCCGATGTTGGCTTTACATAGCTAATAAGTGGTTCATTTTTGACCCAAGCATCCAATACAGCTCGGTTGGTTTGACAAATATCGCGACTTCTTTGCAAGATGGCGTCACGACACTCTAACGCAATACAAGCAAAGTGATCATTCAACATGCCAACGCTTATCGTATTGTAATCACGGTGGATGCAGACTTTTTCAATCAGCTCTTCAGGGGCTGCAATCCAACCAAGTCTTAATCCAGCCAAGGAAAACGACTTCGACATGCTTGCCGTGCTGATCCCCTTCTCGTATAGATCGGCTATCGAAGCCGTAAAACCATTACCTTCAGTATCGGTGCCTCGATACACCTCATCACACAAGATATATGCGTCACAAGCTCGAGCAATGTCTACAATTCGCTTTAATAAACTTTCATCCATCAATGCCCCTGTTGGGTTATTAGGATTATTGATAGTAATTAGGCGAGTATTTTGCGTCGTGAGTTTTTGTAGCTGTTCTAAATCGGGTAAAAATTGATTTTCTTCTTTCAGTTTTAGCACCTGTACGTCTGCGCCATAGCTTTCTGGGATCGAATAATGCTGCTGATAGGTAGGAAGCACAGATACGACACGATCACCCGGTTCAATTAAGGTTTCATGAATCAGTGCATTCGCTCCAATCGCACCATGGGTGATCAATATATTGCTGCGCTTCTGGTTATGATAAAGCGCGGTCACATTATCACGCAGTCGATCAGAGCCTTCAATCGCACCATATGTCAGCTTCATGGGTAACAGTTCATCGATGATACAATCTCTCTTACCCGACATATCGAGTAGCTGCTCGACCGTCAACGACTCCACACACGTTTCTGCTAAATTATAGATACAGCTATTTTCGTATTCGTTCATCCAAATCTCGACACCAAACTCTTTGATTTTCATAGCATATCCTTCATTAATCATGGTCTAAAAGTAACTGGTATTTTAGGTTATTCACCTTTAAGAGCTTGTTGCCAAATGCCATAAGCGATCGCAACATCTTCCAACCCCAATCCAATTGAACGGAAGAAAACAGGTCTTTTATAATCAGGCATATCACACTTTCCGGAAACAAGATCTGCAAGGTCTCCGACTATGTTATTGGTATCCCAATCGTGTAACTTAACCGCTAAACACATTTCTCCCGCACTGCTCGGTGTCGTTTCTTTATAATCACAATAAACGTCGATATCGTTAAGCATTTCTGGTGGAATTTCATGGGCGTTCACAGCGTTGGTACTGATAGAAGTGATCAGTGCCGATGCCTTTACATGCGCTTTAGCAATCACTGGGGTCGCTGAAGAGGTGCAGAGCATGATGACATCCGCTTGGTTTGTCGCATCCATAACGGAAGTTGATATTTCGATTCTTGAGTCCATGGCACGAACAGTCGATTGGCGTTCTAGATCGTCACTTAGTTCTGGCGCGAAAACATAAATGGTTTTCCAATTACGCAGACCTAACACATGACGAAGATGAGCTAATGCAACATTGCCAGCCCCGACCATAGCCAATTGTTGGCTTTGTTGAGGTGCAAGGCAATCAATCGCGAGGGCTGTTGTTCCTGCCGTTCTTTCTACCGTCAGTTGTCCAGAATCACACCACAGTAGTGGTTGCCCAGTCTTCATCGACATCAAATTCGTCCATGCAGTAATAACCGGCGTGGTTTCCGTCACTATATACGGTGAAAGTTTAGCACCAAATACGCCTTCATCGGCTAGCGCACCCAGGTAAGTAATGTAGTCCCCTTTATCATCAGGAAAAGGGGTGAGTGTTTGATTTGGCTGAACCGCCTTTTGATTTGCGATCGCTGTAAACAACTCTTTCATGAGCGATTGAACATCTAGTTTAGGTAATAATTCACTCACCGCTTTGTCATCTAAAATGAAAGGAGCGTGGCTATGATTGAAGTGGTCCATAAGCATCTTTTTCACACATCTGATTGATTAACACAACAACAATAATACTACTTAGTATAATTTATACTGTGAAGTATATTATGTTTTTCAATTTAATCCCCTCTAATAACTTATCGAAGAAATACGTGTTTTGTTGCAACCCATCACTGCCTGGTCGCTTGCACAATAATGCCGCTCTGCAGTGGATCACCCTATTAATTGATATTGTTGTTAATTATTCTTGCTTGATAACAATGACTTGAAATGGCGGCATAAAAAAAGGCTTCTAGATTTAGAAGCCTTTATAAGCGGATTGTTTAAGCTAAATTGTCTCTATTACTGTGTTTGAAAAGCCTATTGCAATTTAAACTTACTGACCAGAGTGTTCAGTTGGGTGTTGGCAGCTGCCAAGCTTTGAGTACTGTCTACCGTAGCTTGTCCGTTTTGGGTCAACTCCTGAACCATCTCGCGGATGTTATTCATATTACGGCTTACTTCTTCGGTTACCGAACTCTGCTCCTCAGAAGCGGTTGCAATTTGGGTGCTGAGATCATTGATTTCGACAATGGATCCGGTTACCGCATCCAGGCTGTTTGATACCCGCTCAGCATTTTCAGCTGTACGTTCGCAGCTTGTTTTCGTCACTTCCATTGCAGCTACCGCACTAGAGGCATCCTGACGCAATGTCGTTAAGATCTCATTGATTTCTGCGGTGCTAGACTGGGTACGCGCAGCAAGCGATCGTACTTCATCGGCAACCACCGCGAAGCCTCGTCCTTGCTCTCCGGCGCGTGCTGCTTCGATGGCGGCATTGAGCGCCAGCAAGTTAGTCTGATCGGCAATTTCACCAATCACACCTAGCACACTGACAATCTGCTGAGTATTCTCGTTCATGGTATTAATGCTCGATGATGCCGTACCCACTTCATCCACCAGAACAATCATACTGCCAGACGCCTCAAGCACATCGTCTTTTGCCAACAGCGCATCATCATTGGCTTTTTGGGTGTTAGCGGCTGTCTCGGTAGCATTCTGTGCGACGGTTTCAGCCGTTGCGCTCATTTCAGTAATAGCCGCGACGACTTGATCCGTCTCTGACGCGTGCTGGATTAACGCCTGATTATTTTGCTCTGACTGCACATCAAGCTGCTTGATACCATCAGTAATATGAGCAGAGGCTTGCGATATTTCCAGGATCATGGACTGCAGATAAATAATGAAGTTGTTTACCGAATTGCCAATATCACCCAACTCATCATGTGACGTAATATCAATCCGCGAGGTTAAATCGGCTTCGCCGGTCGATAAAGTGTCAATGCGCTCTTTGAGCATTACTAAGCCTTTAACAATCTTATTGATCGACCAGGCCGCGACCAGCAGAGCAATCACCAGCAGTGCAGCGGCAATTGCAATGCTCATATTCACTTTGTCTTCAAAAATTTCTGCCGTAGCGTTAGTCAGCTCATCTTGAATATTAGTGACATCGCTTTCATAAGTGCCGGTGGCAATGGTCCAGCCCCACTCCGGGAAAATATTTCGAGCATAGACAAATTTGTTTTCTGTCTGTTTGGTGGCCGGGTTTTCGAAAGCGATTTTAACAAAAGCTTCGGATTGGCCTTTGATGCTGTTGGCAATTTTTAATGTTGTTGCCGGAATGACAGTACCGATAACTTCTGCCTTTGGGTGAGCCAGGATCTTGCCGTTCTTATCTTGTACCCAAAAGTAGCCATTTTGGCCGTATTTAGATGAACTGATGGTCTTAAGGGCCGCCTCAAGTTCATCTTGCCTTAGGGTACTGATGTACTCACCCGTTGCAATAACCAGATTCAACGGTTCGAAGTAAACCGATGCCGTCAGCTTTTCTTCGTCTTTTTTAGTTCTCGGGTTTAAAAAATGATAACTGGTAAACCCAATTCCATTGGCTTTAGCTGCACTGACAATATTTCTCGCATAATATTTGCCATTGGTGTCTTTTTTATCATAAGCACTGGTGCCGATAATACTTTCGTTGGCGCCGTTAGCCTTGTTAATAACCGTTGCGGCATCATACGCAAAGATATAACGGCCACCGCCCCACCGATATTGGTTAATAAAAGCGTTAATACTGGTTTCTGCATCGACAGCGGAAGCACTGTTGTTATAAATACTTTCAATTGTGTCTCTAAACGTCGCGATATCAGTCGCCAACTCTGCCTTGATATTTTCTTGCTTCGAATTCTCATAATAATAAGAAATTGAGCGGGTAACGGTATCGACCTGCCCCTTTAAGTTATCATTCAACAACTTAGCTACCTTCACACTGACATTGCTACTTTCTGCCTCAAGAACCGAATTTTCCGTATTAATAAGACTTGTGATAAAAAAACCACTCATGGTAAGCAATGGAACGCATAGCAATGCGGCCAGCTTGGCTTTTATTGTTATATTCATGGGGCTGAACCTTTTGTTCTACACACAACATTTGAAAAAATATTATTTTTAGATTTAAATTACGTCGCTAAAGAGAATATATTCATGACGGTTGTCGAACTACATTTTTATTATTCAACATATTATCAACAACCTTTTAAACACTCGTGCTATAAGAAGCAACCAAGCACATCCACTTCCGGCAATCTATCCACAAAGACGAACTTCTCCCGCGCAGCTGCTTTTCGAACTTTCGATTGCTTTAAGTTCAATGAGGACTTCTTCTGCCCAGTTAATCCACGCCTGGCGGTTATGCATGCCGCGGCGCAGGGTCAGGCGGTCAAGACGAAACTGGCGATCCATCTCTTTGTAATTCGCGAAGTGGATTTTTTCCAGTTCATCATAGTTGTTCATTAGCGAATGAGACTCTTGAATGAGTGCCTCAAGCTGTTCTTGCAATGGTTCTGAATTATGAACGCCACAAACCAGTAGTTTGGCCAAGAACTCATCGCGGATCTTTGGATTGCGAGCAGGTTCCTGGAACCATTCAAACAGAGCCTGTCGTCCGAGCTCGGTAATGGAGTAGACCTTACGATCCGGTTTGCCATTTTGCGGTTCAAGTCGGGAGGTCGCCAAGTTGTTGTCGGCCATTTTATTCAATTCGCGATACACCTGTTGGTGGCTCGCTTTCCAGAAATAACCGATGCTGCGCGAGAATTCTTTGGTGATATCGTAACCAGTTGCGTCGCGATTGCTCAGCACAGTTAGAATTACATTTGGTAGTGACATATCTTCTATCCTTCTAAAAATACAACAGAAGTACTTCTTGTCTCAGAAGTTCCTTTCAGCTTATGCAACAACTTACATGCAATCAGTTGATATTCAAATCATGCATTTTTTTTGAGAACAAGTATTAAAGAAATGCGTAAAAATATGAACAGATTGCCTTTCCCCGCTATTGCGCGTCGGCTTTGCTGCCTAAATATCAGTAACTTAGTTATGAATCAGTTCGTTTTGTCGAGGCGTAAGAGATGTTTGATTATGAGAGGTGTCTTAATCATACGGAAAAATCAGGACAAGTTAACGGTAAGTGCAGTATGCAAAAAAGAGGCAATAAAACAAGGGCATGCCATTAAGCAGCAGAATACTTTGGCATTCACCCTTGTTTTTTCGTTAATATTCTTCTTTAAGCCGGTCGATAGAAATAACATAGATAGCAAGTAAATTCGCTGACAATGTCTTTAACTCCAACTCATCTGCCCCTTGCTTACAAGCTATTTCCAGTTCCTCACAGGCTTTACTCAGGGCAATTAGGCCAATGGCTCCGGCGGAGCTTTTAAGGCTGTGAACTGGCAGCTCAAGGGCTTTTGCAGATCTCTGAATGTTAATTTCGTTGCTCAGAGTGGCCGAACGTTCGTAAAACATAGCCACCATATCCTGCACTAGTCCATCTCCGAGGATCTGCCGATCGTTCTCCAGCACCGAGTGGTCAAAAAGAGTGACGGCAGGTTCCTTACCCACGTCATCGACCGTATCAAACTTGCTGGGTTGGCCGTTATAGACATTAGCGATAACAGTCTGCATCTGCTTAAACTGTACTGGTTTACCTAAGAAACCATCGAGGCCGGCCTCAAGATATGATTCAATTTCTTGCCGGAAAACATGGGCAGAGAAGGCGATAGTTGGTATATGGCGATTCGCTTTCTCTCTCAATTTACCTGTCAGCGTAACACCGTCAGTATCCGGTAGATTAATATCCATTAAGATGATGTCGACATCATGATCCTCTATCGCACGTTGTGCCATTTCTCCTGTCATGGCTACAACAACCTTGTGACCAAGCTTGTCCAGGAATCCTTTAGCGACCAGGACATTCGTTTCATTATCTTCTACCAGCAAAATATTCAATGGCGGGACAGTAAGGGAAACAGGCTCGTCTGTGCAAATTGGAGCGCACTCCTCGGCAGCACTCAACGGCAGAGTAAGAATAAACCGGCTACCGATATCCGGCTCACTGCACACCGTTAACTCCCCGCCAAGCATCTCAGCGAACCGCTTGCTGATAGGCAAACCTAATCCGGTACCACGTTCTGATCGAGTCGCCTGTTCAAATGGCTCAAAGATAGCAGCCTGCTTTTCTTCAGGAATACCTTTGCCAGTATCTACCACCTCAAACATGAGCAAAAATCGTTCTTCCGCCAGTTGCTCCTTAATCAACACACGGATTATAACGCTTCCCTGTTTCGTAAATTTAATGGCGTTACCCACTAAATTGGTGAGAATTTGGATGATCTTGTTGGCGTCACCATGCAAAAAAATTGGGACATCGCTTGCAACTGCATAGGTTAGTGTGATGTTCTTTTCTTTGGCTCTGGCTTTAAGCATATTGACAACATTGCCCACAATCGAATCGGTGCGGAAATTGGTTTCATTAATATCGAAACACCCGGCTTCGATTTTAGAATAATCCAGGACATTATTGAGTACCCCCATCAGAATTTCGCCTGATGAAATGATGGTTTTAGTGTAGTGTTTTTGTGCGTTGTCTAAGGCTGTATCATCAAGGAGGTGTAGCGTCCCCATTATCCCGTTCATCGGGGTGCGGATCTCATGGCTCATGTGGGCAAGGAAAGACGATTTGGCTTTGTTAGCCTGTTCCGCTTGTTCTCGCGCTTTTGCATGCTTGCCGACTTCACTGTTTAGTGCGTTATTGGCCTCGGTAAGCTGCGTAGTACGTTCATCTACCAGTTTTTGCAGTTCATTCTGGTGCTCTCGCAGGGCTACCGCATTTTTTTTAAATACCGATATTGCATCCGCGAGATGACCTATCTCGTCACTCTCCCCCTGCGGAATATCGACAGAAAGATCACCGGCCGCCAGTTTTCTTATTACCGCTGTCATACTGCCAGGAGCCTCAGGCACATCATTTTTTAACAACAGTGCTTGGTCATTGGCTTTGTGGGTGTTTGCGGTCGTCTCGGAGGCGTGCTTGATACCGTCAGTGATATGAGCAGAGGCTTGCGAAATTTCCAGAGTCATGGATTGCAGATAAATAATGAAGTTGTTTACCGACTTGCCAATATCGCCCAACTCATCATGTGACGTGATATCAATCCGTGAGGTTAAGTCGGCTTCGCCGGTCGATAAAATATCAATGCGCTCTTTGAGGATCACTAAGCCTCTAACAATCTTATTGATCGACCAGGTTGCGACCAGCAGAGCAATAATCAGCAGTACAGCGGCAGTAGCAATGTTCATGTACACTTTGTCATTAAAAATTTCTGCCGTAGCGCGAGTCAGCCCATCTTGAATGCTAGTGATGTCGCTCTCATAAGTGCCGGTAGCAATCGTCCAGCCCCATTCAGGAAAAATATTCCTGGCATAGGCAATTTTGTTCTCTGTTTGTTTGGTGGTCGGATTTTCGTAAGCAATTTTAACAAAGGCTTCGGATTGGCCTTTTATTCTGTCGGCAATTCTTGATGTTGTTGACGGAATGACAGTACCGATAATGTCGGCCTTGGGATGAGCCAGGATCTTACCGTTCTTGTCCTGTACCCAAAAGTAGCCATTTTGGCCGTATTTAGATGAACTGATGGTATGAAGAGCTGCCTCTAGTTCATCTCGCTTTAATGTACTGATGTATTCACCCGTTGCAACAATCAGGTTTAACGGTTCGAAGTAAAACGATGCCGTCAGTTTTTCTTCGACTTTTTGGGTTACCGGGTTTAAGAAGTGATAACTGGTAAAGCCAATCGCATTGGCTTTGGTTGCACTGACAATATTTTGTGCGTAATAGTTGCCATTGGTGTCTTTTTTGTCATAAGCGCTGGTGCCGATAATGCTGGTGTTGGCTCCGTTAGCCTTGTTCACTATTGAGGCGGCATCATAGGCAAAGATATACCGGCCATTGTCCCAGCGGTATTCATTGATAAAAGCGTGAATGCTGGTTTCGGCATCGGCCGCAGAGTCACTGTTGTTATAAATATTGTCTATGGCATCTCTAAACGTAGTGATATCAGTCGCTAATTCTGCCTTGATATTTTCTAGCTTCGAATTCTCATAATAATAGGAAAGGGAGCGGGCAACGGTATCGACCTGGCCCTTTAAATTATCATTCAATAACTTAGCAACCTTAACACTCACATTGCTTTGTTCCGCCTCAAGAACAGATTTTTCCGTATTCATAAGGCTTGTGATAAAAAAACCACTCATTGTTAGCAATGAAGCGCACATAATGAATGAAAGCTTGGCTCTTATTGTTAAACTCATGTAGCTAAACCTTCGGTTGTACTCATGTCATTTGAAATACGTTGTTCTTATGAGGCTTATCAGAAACCCATTATGAGTTAACTGAATGCTCGGCGTTCTATCTTGTTTTTTACCTGAAATTCTTCTTTCAGTCTGTCGATAGAAGGAGCATAGATTGCAAGTAAATCCGCTGACAATGTATTTAATTCCAGTTCATCAGCACCCTGCTTACAAGCTATTTCCAGTTCCTCACAGGCTTTACTCAGGGCGATTAGGCCAATTGCTCCAGCGGAGCTTTTAAGGCTGTGGACTGGCAACTCAAGGGCTTTTGCTGAGCTCTCTGTTTTTATTTCTTTGATCAGGGTGGCCGAGCGTTTGTAAAACAGATCCACCATCTCGTGTACCAGCCCATCTCCGAGGATCTGTCTGTCCTCCTCCAAAACCGAGTGGTCAAAAAGAGTGACGGCAAGTTCCTTACCCACGTCCCCGACCGTATCGAACTTGCTGGATTGGCCGTTATAGATATTAGCGATGACAGTCTGCATCTGCTTAAACTGTACCGGTTTACCTAAGAAACCATCGAGGCCGGCCTCAAGATACGATTCAATTTCTTGCCGGAAAACATGAGCAGAGAAGGCGATAGTGGGTATATAGCGATTTGCTTTCTCTCTCAATCTACCCGTCAGCGTAACACCGTCAGTATCCGGTAGATTAATATCCATTAAGATGATATCGACATCATGATCCTCTATCGCGCGTTGTGCCATTTCTCCTGACATGGCTACAACAACCTTGTGACCAAGCTTGTCCAGGAATCCTTTAGCGATCAGGACATTCGTTTCATTATCTTCTACCAGCAAAATATTCAATGGCGGGACAGTAAGGGAAACAGGCTCGTCTGTGGAAATTGGATCGCACTCCTCGGCTGCACTCAACGGCAGTGTGAGAATAAACCGGCTACCGATATCCGGTTCACTGTACACCGTTAACTCCCCGCCAAGCATCTCAGCGAATCGCTTGCTGATAGGCAAACCTAATCCGGTACCGCGTTCTGATTGAGTTGCCTGTTCAAAAGGTTCAAAGATAACCGTCTGTTTTTCCTCATGAATACCTTCACCAGTATCTAGCACCTCAAACATGAGCAAAAATCGTTCTTCCGCCAGTTGCTCCTTGATCAACACACGGATTATAACGCTTCCCATATTGGTAAATTTAATGGCGTTACCCACTAAATTGGTGAGAATTTGGATGATCTTGTTGGCGTCACCATGCAAGCAAATTGGGACATCGCTTGCGACTGCATAGGTTAGTTTGATGTTCTTTTCTTTGGCTCTGGCTTTAAGCATATTGACAACATTACCCACCATCGTGTTGGTGTGGAAGTTGGTTTCATTAATATCGAAATATCCGGCTTCGATTTTAGAATAATCCAGAACATTATTGAGTACCCCCATCAGAATTTCACCTGATGAAAGGATGGTTTTAGTGTAGTGTTTTTGTGCGTTGTCTAAGGCTGTATCATCAAGGAGGTGTAGCGTCCCCATTATTCCGTTCATCGGGGTGCGGATTTCATGGCTCATATGGGCAAGGAAAGTCGATTTAGCTTTGTTGGCCTGTTCCGCTTGTTCTCGTGCTTTTGCATGCTTGGCAACTTCACTATTTAGTGCATTATTGGCCTCTGTAAGCTGTGTAGTACGTTCATCTACCAGTTTTTGCAGTTCATTCTGGTGCTCTCGCAGGGCTACCGCATTTTTTTTAAATACCGATATTGCATCCGCGAGGTGGCCTATCTCGTCACTCTCCCCCTGCGGAATATCGACGGAGAGATCACCCGCCGCCAGTTTTCTTATTACGGCTGTCATACTGCCAGGTGCCTCAAGCACATCATCTTTTACCAATAGTTGGTCATTGGCTTTTTGGGGATTTACGACCGTCTCAGAGGCGTGCTTGATACCGTCAGTAATATCTGCAGAGGCTTGCGAAATTTCCAGGGTCATGGATTGCAGATAAATAATGAAGTTGTTTACCGACTTGCCAATATCGCCCAACTCATCATGTGAAGTGATATCAATCCGTGAGGTTAAGTCTGCTTCACCTGTCGATAAGGTATCAATGCGTTCTTTGAGGATCACTAAGCCTCTAACAATCTTATTAATCGACCATGTTGCGACCAGCAGAGCAATAATCAGCAGTACAGCGGCAGTAGTAATGTTCATGTACACTTTATCATTAAAAATTTCTGCCGTAGCGCGAGTCAGCCCATCTTGAATGCTAGTGATGTCGCTATCATACGTCCCCGTTGCTATGGTCCATCCCCATTCAGGGAAAATATTCCTGGCATAGACAAATTTGTTTTCTGCTAGTTTGGTGGTCGGATTTTTGTGAAATGTTTTAACAAAAGCTTCGGGTCGACCTTTTATACTGTTCGCGACTTTTTGGGTCGTTGAAGAAATGATAGTGCCAACAATAGACGAATTGGGATGAGCTAGGATCATGCCATTCTCGTCCTGTACCCAAAAATAGCCATTTTGGCCGTATTTAGATGAACTGATGGTATCAAGAGCCGCCTCAAGTTCATCTTGCTGTAATGTACTGATGTACTCGCCCGTCGCTATAACCAAGTCTAAAGGTTTGAAGTAAACCGATGCCGTTAGTTTTTCTTCGACTTTTTGGGTTACCGGGTTTGAGAAGTGATAACGGCTAAACCCAATAGCATTGGCTTTGGCCGTGCGGATAATATCTCTTGTATAATAGTTACCTTTGCTATCTTTAGCATTGTTTTGCTTGCTTCCAATATCACTGGCCTTTCTCCCATTAGCCTTGACAACACCCGACGAGGCATCATAGGCGAAGATATATCGGCCACCATCCCAGCGGTATTCATTGATAAAAGCATAAATGCTGTTTTCTGCATCAACAACAGAATCACTGTTGTTATAAATACTGTCAATGGTGTCTCTAAACGTAGTGATATCAGTCGCTAATTCTGCCTTGATATTTTCCAGCTTCGAATTCTCATAATAATAGGAAAGGGAGCGGGTAACGGTATCAACCTGACCCTTTAAGTTATCATTCAATAACTTAGCAACCTTAACACTCACATTGCTTTGTTCCGCCTCAAGAACAGATTTTTCCGTATTCATAAGGCTTGTGATAAAAAAACCACTCACTGTCAGCAATGAGGCACACATGATGAATGAAAGCTTGGCTCTTATTGTTATATTCACGGGTCTAAGCGACCTCTGGCGCAAAGAGGTAACCTTCACCGTGTACGGTGATAAAAATCTTGGGGTTTTTGATGCTTTCTTCCATCTTGTTTCTCAGCCGGCGGATCAAAACGTCAATAGTACGATCGCTCGGTGTATCAACCCGATGAGAGATCAGGTTTAGCAGCCGGTCTCGACCTAACACCCTGCAAGGGTGTGTGATAAAAGCTACCAGCAACTCATATTCCGCCTTGGTTAGCTTTACCATATCGTTACCCTTTGACAGCTGACGCTGAGCAACATCAAATTCAAAGTCCAGGAACCGGAATGTACTATCATCCTTTTCCAATTGCGACCAGGCAGCCTCTGCCTGTTCTAAAGCGTCACGGGTAAGCTGAATGCGCCATAGCAAGTTTTTTGCACGTACCAGCAGCTCTCGCGGTTCTACAGGCTTGGTTACATAATCATCGGCCCCCATTTCAAGGCCTAAAATCCGGTCGATAGGGTCTGTTCGACCAGTGACCATAATGATAGCGATGTCTGATGTGTTTCTCACATCACGGGTGAGCTGTATTCCGTCTTCTCCTGGTAAGTTAATATCCAGCAGGATCAAATCAATTTTCTCGCGGTTAAGGATCTCTTTCATCCCAACACCGTTATCAGCCTCGAAAACAGTGTGACCAGCCTGGGCGAAGTGCCCCTTAATCTTCATCCTAATAATAGGGTCGTCTTCTACAATCAAAATTTTGTAAGTCATCGGTTCTCAGTATGCTGCCATGCTTTGTCGCTGGATTATCTTCCCAGAATGAATTGCCTTTCGCGTGCCGTACGGCGTATGTTTATTATTATGCTGACACATAATATACCTTTGGCGAATTATTCCTATTCCTACACGCTGAATTGAGAGATTGTGACAGTTTTAGGGCGATTTCCGGTGGACTCCGAACCTTCTGTTTATTGCATATCAAATGAAAGGAGCGTGGCTATGATTAAAGTGGTCCATAAGCATCTTTTTCACACATCTGTTTAATCCCCTCTAATAATTTATCGAAGAAATACGTGTTTTTTTGCAAACCAGAGTAATGAGGGTGATCAGGCTCAATACCAACGAAGGCACTAAAAAATGAGCTCAGGGATAAAGGCGAAGCGGTAAAAAACGGGTATAGCAAATGGCGCATTACTTGGCGTGGCTAGTGGTGCCGTTCTTGGCCTAATTGACGGCGGTATTGTCGAAGGTGTAGCTGTTGGGGCTGGTTATGACGTTTATGACCTACGTAGCTAATCGTTATCAATTAATGCGACATGGTTTAGCTACGCGAATAAAACTTCTGAGCTCTCTCGCAAAGTAGTTTTACCGCAAAATGATGCTGCTGTATAAACCTGCCATTGATTATTTTTATTCTATATTATCAATAGCTTCTACTAAATGAGACGAGAATCATAAAAAGAATATTCTTTTGATTAAACATCAATACTCAAGGCGTATTATGTGCAACCTGTACATATACCAATCAGGAGTATTGTTGTTATGAATATTTATGGAATTTTATCTGGCAAATCAAAAAAGACTATATTAGCTGCTCTATTTTTAGCTGTTTTCTCGTTATCCTCTTCAACAGCAGCGGCCTCCCCGTCAGGAAAGGACATGTCAATTTGGTTTGATGTCGGCGGACCAGTAGGAGGACCATACGCAACAGTTGTTCAAAATGGAGCGACACAGGCAGCGGATGATTTAGGGGTCGATCTACGTGTAATGTACTCAGATTGGCAACCGCAAAAGATGATTGAAAATTTCAAGCTAGCACTGGCTGCCAAACCGACGGGTATTGTTGTAATGGGGCACCCTGGTGACAGTGCCTACGATAATTTGGTTAATGAAGCATTTAGCAAAGGCATTCAAGTTACGTCAGTTGATACAGCCCTTCCAACCACGATGGCAAATGAACAGAGTAAAGGGTTTGGTTATGTCGGAGTGAGTAACGCTGCACGCGGTATTCACTTGGCCAAAGAAGCATTACGTCGCGGTCAGTTCAAGGCAGGTGACCAAGCGATGGTCTGGGGGATCAAAGATATTGCCGAGCGTAGTGATTCTACACGTGGGCTGATCAGCACTCTTGAAGAAGCAGGTTTAGCCGTCGATTTTCTTCAAATCTCACCAGAAACAGATAAAGACCCTTCTCTGGGAACCAATGTAATCACGGCCTACCTAGCACGCAATCCAAATGTGAAGCTGATTATGGTAGATCATGGAGCGCTTACCTCACAAATGGGTAACTTCTTGCGTAATGCAGGTATTCGCCCACAAGAACTGTATGTGGCAGGGTTTAGCCTTTCGCCAGCAACTGCAGATGCGATTAAAACAGATTACGTCCAGCTCGTTGCCGATAGTCAGCCATATCTGATGGGGTACCTGTCTGTAGTACAGGTTGTATTGAGCAAGCGTTATGGGTTTTCTGGCCTAGATATCAATACTGGCGCTGGATTTGTCAGCCAGAATAATATCGATTTTATTGCGCCCTTGGCTGCAAAAGGCATTCGTTAATGACGGCTCGAGTGCTTGAGTTGACTGGGCTGAACAAATGGTTTGGCCAGGTCCACGCGTTAAAAGATATTCAATTCTCACTTCATCGTGGTGAGGTATGTGCTTTGCTCGGTGATAACGGAGCCGGAAAATCAACCCTCATCAAGTTGATTGCCGGTGCCGAGCAAATTGAAAGTGGTCAGTTAATGATTGGTGGTGAGAAGGTGCCGACTCATCGCTATACGGTACAACATGCCCGTCAGTTAGGCATTGAAACTGTCTATCAATCTGGTTCTCTCGGCGAACAGCAGAGCGTTTGGCGTAATCTATTTCTTGGCCGGCATCTTCGTAACCGGCTAGGATTCATTGATCACAAAGAAGAGCGTCGTCAGGCCGCTCTGCTCCTCAAGAAATTAGATTTTCGTGGCGTCGGAGCCAATATCGATGCCCCTGTGAGTTTGCTATCAGGCGGTGAGCGTCAAGGATTGGCCATCGGTCGTGCCATGTTATTTGATGCTCGGGTGGTGATATTAGATGAGCCGACCACGGCGTTGTCGTTGGGCGAGGTCGAAAAAGTGTTGTGCTTTATTGAAACATTGAAATCGCAAGGCAGGGCATGCCTATTAATCACCCATAACATGAATGACGCCTATCGTGTAGCCGACCGATTTGTAGTGATGGATCGTGGCAGTATGGTAGCAGAATATCGAAAATCAGAGATGACTCTGTCTTCATTACAGTTGGCACTATTAGATGCTGTAGGACAGGGAGCATGATGAATTCATTTATTACTCGTCACCGTGTACCGTCATTGACTGCATTAATCCTTGTCGCCTTATGGGCACTCTTTACGGTGTGTAGCCCAGAAACCTTCCTACATGGCCGAATTTACACCGCATTCATGTCGACGATTCCGTTCACGGCTATGCTGGCTTTTGCTTTGACGTTGCTAATTATCGCGCGTGAAATCGACATGAGTTTCCCCGCGGTTGTCGCGCTGGGAGGCTTCGTTTTCTCTGCCATCTTTCAGGCGACAAACTCCCCTCTGTTGGCCCTAGGATGTGCGATTGCTGCAGGTTTAGCTTGTGGCATCTTGAACGGAATACTGGTGGTCTATTTTCGTATCCCTTCGATCATTGCAACCATCGGCACCCAGTTTTTTCTGGGTGGCCTAACAACCGTTTTGGCTGACGGTCTCGCCCTGAGTATTCCGCAAATTCGTGACAGTTGGATTCACACTCTGATGGTTGGCCGTATTGCCGAAGTGATTCCTGCCCAGATGTTATGGGCCTTGCTGGTGATTTTCCTGCTCTGGCTGATCCTTTCGCACCATGTTTTTGGTGATAACGTCAATTTTATTGGTGATAACCCGACAGCAGCACAAGTGATGGGAGTACCGGTTGAACGGACTCGCTTGTTGTTATTTATGCTGATGGGCGCGATGTCGGCTTTAGTCGGAGTCTTTGTCAGCCTTGAGATGAGTAGCTGGTGGCCTAATCAGGGGCAGGGTTACATGCTATTGGTTTTTGCCTCGGTATTCATTGGCGGCACCTCTGTTCTCGGCGGGCGCGGCACCTTGATGGGCACACTGTTTGGTGCCTGCATTATCGGTATTTTAGAAGCCGGAATCATCAGTGCCGGGTTGGCGGGTTTTTGGACTCGCCTAATCTACGGCGTCACCATTCTTGTTTCGTTAATGGTCCATAGCATGCTGTTAAAACAGCACATAGGATCATGGCGACGGTTACTTTTTAATAAGGTATAAATATGACTCAAATAACCATTATCGGTGCGGGTAGTGTAATGTTCACCCGTCAGATTACTTCAGCATTACTCTCTTATCCGGCATTGAACGATATTGACTTGGTGTTGATGGATATCGATCCTGAGGTACTTAAAAGAAGCCATCAACTTATTAGTAAAATGGCTGAGCAGGCTAATACTCGTGCTCGGATCAGTATGACCACAGATAGGCGTCAGGCGTTGACCGGTGCTGACTTTGTGATTAATGCCATTCAGGTTGGAGGCTTAGAGCCGTGGCGACTGGATATGCAGATTCCGACCAAGTACGGTGTGATACAAGAAGTTGGCGATACCATGGGGCCGGGTGGCATTTTCCGCGCTCTACGCCATATTCCCCCAATGTTGGCCATATTGCGAGACATGGAAGAGGTATGCCCCGAGGCATTGTTTATCAATTATGCCAACCCACTCGCGCCATTAACTTGGGCAGCAAAGGATTCCAGCCCGATTAAATCTATCGGTTTGTGTTATGGCGTGCGCTATACCGCAGCTCAGCTTGTCGGGTATTTAGGCGAAGGCGACTGGGTAGAGCACCCTTCAACCCCCGAACGCTGGCAACGACTGATGTATCACGATGTACCTTCGCACATTGACTATGAATTCGCGGGCATTAATCACATGACGTGGATAACCAAAATGATGGCGAATGGCAAGGATATGCAGCCTAAAATCAGTGAATTGGTTAATAACCCGAAGGTCTACGCTGCTGATGGTGTGCGCTGTGAAGTACTGAAATTTTTTGGTTTATGGTGTACCGAAAACCACTGGCACTGTAGCGATTACCTACCCTATTTCCGTAAAAATGAAGAGATGATTAATCATTTCCTCCCTCAGCGCTGGGATTTATTGGCGTTGGAAGAAAAAGTCCATTCTGCTGGTGAAGCTGAAATTGACGCCCAGTTGGCAGGGATACAAAAGTTTACTATTGAGCCAAATATGCTGAATGCACCTAAGCTGATTAACGCGATGGTCAGCGGTGAACGGACACGAATCAATGGTAATGTGCCGAATCGCCAGTCTGCAGGTTTGTTGATCGATAACCTACCTGAAAACTGTGTTGTTGAGGTACCGATTTGGGTTGATAGCCAAGGGATTCATCCGCAGAAAATGGGCCGTTTACCTATGCAATGCGCTAGTTTGATCAAAACCAATACCGCGGTACAAGAGTTAATTGTTGAAGCGGCGCTGACTTGTGATCTTGATGCTGCACGGTATGCTCTGGCTCTGGATCCGGTAACGGCGACAGTGTGCACCCTTGAGCAAATTGATGCGATGTTTACTGAAATGTTTACTGCACAGCGTCAATGGTTGCCACAGTTTGCCAATGTACCTTCAATTACACAGTAGCTAAACGTGCAATAAAGATAGTGACGGCGGTCATATCCCACAATCCGGTTTGCGAAATAACCTTCAATCATGTGGCATTTAATACCATTCTAGATAAGTAAATGATCAGATAGTTGCTCAGGATGATCAGGTACTTATCTAGTTTGATATAAGTTTTATCAGTCTTTCACATACAACGTTGCTTTCGACTCTTTAATTAACTGTGCCGCATAAGACGGTGTTACTTCACGCAGCTGACCTTTAACAGAGTGAAAGTACCCTTCCCAGTAGTGATCTCGATAGATACCATTTTTTTGGAATTCAACAACAACTTTCATAATGTACTCACTTGTTATGATCTAGTTGTTTAAACATAACAGGTTATAAAAATCATAAATGCAACATTAGATTTACAATGTTCTGTATTTTTCGTTGAACTTTATAACCTATTTATTTTATTACTTTTCTCATCGCATAAACAAAAAAAACGGTAATAACGGGTTTGTAGAAATTACATTAAACCCATAAAAACAAAGCCAGCCCATACATTTGTCACACAAAACGATCTATCATAATAACGAATAAAATTAGGATTTACTCGAGTGCCGTACTGGCATGTTATTGATGATGGAGTAACAATAATGCGTCAGTTAATCAAAAATGCGACGGTAATTGATGGTCGTGGTAGTAATGCTTTTAAAAGTGATATATTAATTAATAATCAAGTCATTACTGACATTTCCCCTTTTATCACAACAGCGGTTGATCACGTCATCGATGCTGATGGTGCTTTTGTGACGCCGGGATTTATTGACGTTCATAGCCACACCGATCTAGCAACGTTTTTACCACAAGGGTTTAAGCCAAAAATAATGCAAGGCATCACCACCGAACTTGTCGGCCTCTGTGGTCTTGGTGTTTCACCGTTGCCAAAGGAACTGCAAGCTGAACACAGAAAGCGTCTAATAATAGGTAATCCACCGATCGATTGGGGCTGGGACGATTTTCCCAGTTATACATCAGCCCTTGAGCAGCAGGGATTAGAAGTTAACGTATCCGCCTTCTTACCGCATGGCTTATTGCGTTATCAAATCTGTGGTAACAGCAGCATACCGATGAATAAAAATCAGCGACTAAAACTGGCTCAATTGACAGATGAAGCCCTAGGGGCTGGAGCCAGAGGGGTCAGTCTGGGATTGATCTATCACCCTGCTCTATTTAGTGATCGCGATGAACTGTTAACCGTCGCTCAGGTTGCGGCTAAATATCAGAAACCAATTGTTGTACACATGCGCAGTGAAAGTGATCAGATCCTTGAAGCGCTACAAGAGATGATCGTATTATCTGAACAAGCTGGCTGCCAGTTACATATTTCCCACCTGAAGCTAATTGGCCAGCGTAATGCGGGAAAATTATCATCGTTACTATCATTGCTCGAACGTTATCAGATCTCCTTCGACCAATATCCTTACCATTACGGAAGTACAACGCTATTTTCTATATTGCCTCCGGCCCTGATCCGCGCCTACGCACCGGATGAATTGATGAAAAAGTTACATACCTCCACTGTCAGACGACAAGTCCATGACTGGCTTTCTGAACGTGTTTTACCTCAGGCAAGCGAACCTTGGGATAACCTACCCGCGTTAGTTGGTTGGGAAAATATTCTTATTTGCGAAGTTGAAAGCCAAGAAGCTCAGAAATGGGTAGGGATCTCTATTGCTGAATGTGCACAACAAACTGATCAGCATCCCGTCGATTTTGCGTTAGATCTTCTCATCAGTGAGCAGGGTAATGTCCGGATGATTGATTATTTTATGGATGAGGCACTTGTTGAGCAGATCTTTCAGCATCCACAGGGGATGGTTGGCTCAGACACCCTACTCGGAGGCAGGCTTCACCCGAGAGTCAGCGGCTCGTTCCCACGGATCATTAACCAATTTGTCACTCAACGTAAATTACTGTCGCTTGAGCAGGCGATTCGTAAAATGACGGCGTTAAGCGCAGAGACATTTTCACTTCACAAGCGGGGAAAATTAGCACCAGGCTATTATGCCGATATTGCTATGTTTGGCGCTGATTTCTGTGATCATGCAACGATAGAGCAACCAGAAAGGTATGCAACCGGTCTGCACAATTTATGGGTAAACGGTCAGCAAAAAATCAGCCAAGGAAAATATTTAAACACACGTTCAGGTCAATTTTTATTGGCAAAAAACGGTAATAACGGTGTTTAAATAAAACACGTTACTACCGCTTTATTTTCACTATCGCGTTTTTTAGTTCACTTTACAGCTATGCTGTCGCCATTTTTTGTTGACGTGCTTTGACTTTCTTTTGGGCTAACGCGACGCCACTTAATACCATCACCCCACCAATATAATGGTAAGACTCTAACTGCTCATTCAATACTACGCTTGCAATAAGTGCTGTAATGACTGGCATCAAGTTCATGAACATTGCAGTACGATCAGCACCTAAACGCTGAATACCTAACAACCAGCACCAAGGGGCAATTAATGAACCCAGCATTGCTGCATACATCACTAATGGAAATGCTTCTGCAGTAATCGCCATGCGTTCACTATTTAAGAACATTGGAAACAGCATGATGACAGCAAGAACACCTTGTACATACACTGATTGCCAATTTGTGAGAGGCATTTGCCAGCGTTTCAGTAAAACACAATAAAGTGCATAAACAAACGCGGCGATCAGCAATAAACCATCACCTTGGGTGATTCCTTGCGCCGCTAATTGATTGAGATTACCGTGGCTTAGCATCAACACCAGCCCACCCAATGACAATATTGCCCCAACAATGGCAAGCGGCGATAAACGTTGGCTGAGTAATGGCACACTTAAAAACATACTGATCAACGGCACTAACGATATGATTAATGCCATATTTGTCGCTGTTGTTGTCGCGGCGGCAAAATAGCCCAAAGACTGGTTTAACACCATGCCTAATAAAGACAAAAACGCTAATTTTGGTAAGTACGGTTTAATCGTTTTGCGATGCTGCCAAATAGATTTTGCTAAAAATGGGGTCAGCACCAGCATGGCAAAAAACCATCTATAGAATGCGATCGCTCCTGGATCAATCACGCTAAAAGAAAGTTTGTTTACTATGGCATTCCCTGCCCAGATAGAAACGGTTAATAAGGGAAGTAGGTAGAACATTGATTGCCTTTTTGTATAAGTTCGTTTTTTATCGGGATAACATCTTTTTCTTAAGTGTATTCTGACACGTCACTAAAGATATAAATATCTGCAATCAGACATATAGACTCTATTGTCAGACATTTACTATTTCAGCGGGATAAAATGATTTCACCCATTGAACTATCATGAACAAAAACAAAATAAGACTTTGATTTTAAATATAAAAAATAAATCATGCATTTAATAATTGAATCTTTCCTAATAAGAAACAGTGTAAAAACTGTGAGGCATGACCATAACGTATGGTTGATTTTTAAACACACAAAATGTAGCGTGGTCAGACCAGAGTGCTATTTGGAAAAGGACTTTTCAATGCGTAAAAATCTTAAAACTTATCGTCGAATAACCAAGCTACCATTCGGACAACATCTATTTACTTTCATTGTTTGCCGTATGGCGCCTTATTTTTCTTCCATAAAACCCTTAGTCACCGAGCTAAAACCTGGCTATTCAAGCGTAAGTATTAAGAAACGTCGAAGAGTGCAAAATCATATTAAAACAGTGCATGCTATTGCTATGTGTAATATGGCAGAGCTCGCGGCAGGAATGATGACCGATGTTTCTGTACCTGTTAAGAGTCGCTGGTTGCCAACTGGCATGTCTGTTCAATATCTTAAAAAAGCAAAAACAGATTTAGTTGCTGTGGCTGACGGGGGAAATATTGATTGGAATACTGACGGGGATAAATTAGTACCTGTAAGTGTGACTGATACTGAAGGTAATATCGTGTTTTTAGCAGAAATTACGATGAACGTACGCTTTACATAACTACCTGATCATCTTCTGCCTTTAAGGGGGTTTAATCTTACTTTTCTATGTGTGCCAAATCCGGTTCACCACAATGGCTCAGAATTTCAGCTCTGGCTTGATCCCTCAGAGCGAGGGCTGCATTCCAGTCAGTCCCTTGTGGAGTCAGCGGTTTGCCAATCGTCACGCTGATATCTCCCCGTCTGGGAAATAGAGATGTACCACGCAGTTTTGAGCGTGTACCACAAAGGGTGATTGGCACGACAGGCAGAGCAGCATCGACCGCAGCTATAAACGCCCCCATATGAAACTCGTGAAGTCCGGGCATTCGATATAAGGTTCCTTCGGGAAAAAAGAACAGGGAGCGGTTGTCCCTGGCATTGGCCGCTATCCGCCGGGCATCGGTCACACTTTTTTGCATATCAAAACGCTCAACAAATTCGGTATCCAGCCGGGACAGAAAAATGCGGGCGAAAGGATTTTTCAATAGCTCCGCCTTGGCAACAAAATTACATTCTGTCGGGGCTGCCAGCGCCATTATCAGCCCATCAAGGTAGCTGGAATGGTTAGCAACCAAGATACAGGGGGTATTATCAGGCAGGTTTTCCTTCCCCTTCATCGTTACCCTGGTTCCGGTAAACAAGATCAGTAAGCGAACGCCAAGCCTGGCAACCGACCAGCACCAGCGTTTATTGGGAACGACCGCAACCAGGCACCAGACACATGGCGCAAGGACGGCCATAACCAGCCACATGTAAGCTGCATAACTAAAATCTGAAACTATTCGCCAGTAGCGCCTCAGCTGAGGATTTATTCCTGCCATCATCAAACGAAGCGTCTGCCACCACACGGCACGTTGCCGGGCATCGAGTTTATTTTGCTCGTAAAGATCTTTGCATGCTGCGCGACGAATTTTGCCGCTGGAGGTTTTAGGTACGGTATGAGGCGGTGCGATCACCACTTCATCTGGGGGACTACCCAGCAGATCCAGAGAAAGGTTGTTTACTTCCTGCTGTAGTCGCTGTTGCTGCACTTTGTCTGTTTCACGTGTTTCCGCCAGTACAATCAACCGCTCAGTGCCGGAATGGCTGTCATGACTGGCAAATGCCGCGACACAGCCTTTTCGGATCCCCGGGATATTGCACACCGCTTCTTCCAGTTCGTGGGGATGAATGTTTCGACCAGCACGAATAATAATATCTTTGCTCCGTCCGGTAATAAACAGCTCGCCACCAACCATAAAGGCTCGGTCTCCGGTATCAAGCCATTCACCATGAAACAACTGTTGCGTCTTTTCCGGATCCCGATAATACCCCTGGGTAGCGGAAGGCCCTTTAAACTCCAGCCCTCCTTCCTCCCGCTCCGGTAACTCTCTGCCAAATTCGTCAACAATACGGATCTGGTGTCCCGGCAGCGGCTGACCTAAGCCCACTATCTGCATGACATCCGTCTCATCTGCTGCTGCCGTAATCGCCCGGCCAAAACGCTCCATTGGCTCACGTCTGATACGCTCAATCAGGGGAAGACGCACACTGGTCGGGAAGGTCAGGCCAACAGAGCATTCTGCCAATCCATAAACTGGTGACATGGTTTCGGGGCGAAAGCCATATTTAGCGAATCGCTCAGTAAAGCGACGTATCGTGCTCGAGCTGACAGGCTCAGCGCCATTCCATGACAGCCGCCAGGTGCTGAGATCTAATCCCTCAAGCTCGGCATCGTCGATTTTGTTGATACATAACTCATACGCAAAATTGGGTGCCGGTGACAAAGTACCGCGATGATGATGTATCGCCCACAGCCAGCGCTGAGGTTTGGACAAAAACAACAAGGGCGACATGATCACTAAGGGGATAGCGTGATACAGGCTGCCGAACCAGGTACCGATCAACCCCATGTCGTGGTATACCGGCAGCCAGCTGACAAAAACATCGGTCGAATCGGCGCACACGACTCTGCCCATAATCCGCACGTTAGCAAGCAGGTTGGCATGCGTCAAAGCTACTCCTTTGGGGTTTCCGGTACTGCCAGATGTATACTGTAAAAAAGCAATATCCGAACTCTGAGCATCACGCATAGAGAGCGGTCCGGAGGCGGCTTGCCTTAGCTCAGGAACAGTGACCACGGCTTGAATAGAAGGCACCTGAAGCCGAAGCAATTGCGAGAGCGGCTTGGCTTCCGGGACAGTGATCAGAATACGCACCTGAGAGTTTTGCAGAATACGGGCATGGCGCTTTAAGTGATCTTCTATCTGTGAAGGCCGTGCCGGGGGGTAGATAGGAACTGGAATGGCTCTGGCAAACAGTATCCCGAAAAAACTGTAAAAATAGTCATTGCTGGTCGGCAGCATAATGGCAATGCACTGACCGGGTTCAACATCTTGCTTCACCAGCCCGGATGCAATCCGCAATGCTTCATCCCGCAATGCCCGGTAGCTGATCTCTGTTACCTGATCGGCATTCTGATAAACATAAAGGTGCGGACGGTCAGGATGCTCTTTCACATGCCAGTCAAGGACTTGCTGCAGGGTATCCATCTGTTCAGGCGCGGATTCGACGGCCCCGAGCTTAATCTGCCTGATAATTTGTTCAGACACTAAAGCTGTGTCCTGACTCTCTGCGTGAAGCAGTTCCCGTAACAAATCCCGTGGTGTTTCTATCACTGCCAGCGTTTGATCGGGCAGGTTTACCTTAAACTGCTGTTCTATACGTTGGATCAACTCGGCACGGGCAAGGCTGTCAAACCCCAGATCACGGTCAAAATCACAATCGAGCTGAATCGGCTCAGGGGACTCCTGCCCTTGCCGCAGTTCTTTAACTAGTTCTTTAATGACATTCAGTACTGATTGCGCTGTTTGCTCTGGCTCACGACCTAGCGGACTTTCGGAATCGACCGGCATAGCACGTATCCTTACAGCTGTGGCTGACTGTTATTACAAGTATGTTCAAAGTGTAGCTAAATTCAGCAACTTGTGACTGCGTTCAGGCACTCGTCAATGTTGTCTAAAATGAGGAGGTCTGTGGCTTTATTGAACTCAAGATTCAGCATCATCTCGATGCCAGCCAGCAGCTCGCTGGGCTTCATCAAACCAACCCTGCTGTACCATGAAGCGAAGCTTGTCCGGATGAACTCATCCAATAAGGTTTTCAACAGAGGTGATTTTTAGTTCTAGATAGGCAAATACATCCTGCAGACTATATACGCTATGATGCTTCCAGGCCGGCTCATTATGAGAAATACGGTTTAAGGGGTAAATTTGGTATGGGTTATTACCAACACAACCCATACCAAAGCATGATCACTTATGCTTTTCTTGAGTATCACTATCGCAAAAAAGCGTTCTTGTTAAACGAGCTAGGTTATACGCATCAACATAACCTGAATGCTGTCGACCTTCCCACTCAAGACCTGCGATTTCCATAGCAGCACGTTGACCGCAACGCTTCTTTTTCACGTGACGCTGTAACCGAAAAATCATCGCTAAATTTATGTACTCAGTAAAAGGGACTTTTAAACCTTTCGCTGCACACTCAGCATGTAAAATACGATCGTCGTGTCCCCATGCCCCATAAATTTTATGTTTACCACCAAATTTAGACTCGATAGAGCGTAAGATTTCAGCTAAAGGCTTACCATTTTTATGAATAACCTGCGGTTTAATACCAGTTAACTCGGTACAAAACTCAGAGATTTCATCATGCTCAGGTTTTACATAATGTTGAGTTCGTCGCACGATCTCACCAGTATCTAAATCCAATTCCGCTAACCCAATTTCAATGATTTCACCGGTTTTTGGATCCCGGCCATCATTCCAACAACACATTTCGAGGTCAAAACAGACAATACGATTAAAATTCATTACTTTTCCGAGCACAACGCTAAAACTGGGCAGGAAGGATACCATTTAGAGCGCTGTTCGCCAAAGCGAGTGAATAGAAAAAACAGTCAGCCCAAAGAATGACTAGGGTGAGTAATAGCGACTCTCAATGCTTCCCGCTTTGTTTTATGAAAAGGATCGTTTGCATAGCGCCGATGATAGATCATATATAACTTCACTGGTTTTATCGCAAAAGGATATTTATGAATTCGAAGGTTTAGTTTAGGAGCCAATTTTTCTGCAATTGAGCGAGGAGAAGAAGCAATATAATCGCTTTCAGAAGATAAGATTAACATACTAGATAATGAGCCAGTTTCAATTTTCACTTTACGCGGTTCAACGGGTTTTTCAGATAGGTTATTAATAGTATTTGTGTTGTTTCGAGTGATTTTTACTGCTATGTGCTCTTCTGCAAAATATTCTTCTAGCGTAATTTGAGATTGAATTCTAGGGTGATCTAACCTTGTTAAACATGTAGGTTCTTCTTGATGAAACTCTTCCACAATAAGTGAATGTTGCTTGCTAGACATTACATCGATAACTAAATCGACTTTTTGAGTGAAGAGATCATCAAAGATAGCTTTTTCTTCCAATGGTGTTTCACTTAGCTTTATATTTTCCACATGACAAACTAGATGCAATACCACTTCGCTGCAATAGACATTAAGGTACTCTTGCTGTTGACCAATCGTTTCTAATACCGTTATCGGGGATTCAATTTTGTTTGCCAACGCGACAGCAGCACCAGTCGGAGAGATACCTCGTCCCTCTCTAACAAATAGAGGTTTACCTATTACACTTTCTAATCTTTTTAGCGCAGCACTCACTGCTGGCTGTGATACATCTAACTCTTCTGCTGCGATAGTAATTGAAATGTGCTTATAGACAGCCAAAAATGTTGTTAGTAAATTTAGATCCATGTTCACCTACATCTCTGCGTGGTTAATACCAATTAGCGAGGCTATGTTGATGTCATTTTTCAAACCTTTTTCGATATTAATTGCCATTGCCTCAATCAGATTTTATTTAATTACAGTTGGCATTAAATTTTTTGTGACTTTGACTAGTTTAGTCCTTATTTGATTCAACGATTAGATTTGTTCCACTAGCCTATATTCTAGTAATAAATACTCAAATTCCTTACCGACAAGCCCGCGATATCTAAAATAAACTCTAATTTATAAAGTAAAATAATTTCTTGAGTGTTCAATCTCATTATTTTCAATAGAGCTGATTTAGGTTTTTAATTTCTAGTATTAATTGGAAGCAGTTTTGCACCGATACATGCAAAATATTGCTAAATATTCTTTTTTAGGCATTATTTGTATGGTTATGCAGACATCACATACTATAGGTATTCCTTAAGGGCATACATATTGGCTAAATCAAACAGGCTACTTGCTTGTCTATCTGGCTGAAATCATTGTTCATATCTTTAATTTAAATATTTGGGGTAGATTAATGTTCCAATTCATCGGCTAGGTGAATTGAATCTTTGATTTTGACCAAGATTCTTCTATTAACACTCTCGTTTCTATTGTTAATAGAATTTTGAATGAAGCTTTGTATCTCAAAATAACTGAAATGCATTTAAGCATTCCATTAAACGATATAGCTAGGAAAACAATTATGATAAGAAAAACCAATATTATAACGCTTGCTATACTAGCGTTAATGACAACTACAACGGCTAGTGCAGTAGAAATCAATGAGCCCGCAGGCTCTGCCATTAATATGCTAAGTAGCCTGCAAGATGTCAGCGCAGTAAATTACATTAACGCTGAATACTTGCTCGAGAATGATGCTATTCCACCTTCATTAACCGAGATAAAGACGCAAGTTTTGAATGAGGAAAAACGCTATTTTATAGACTTTAGTAATATTGATAATGAAGAAGATAAAAATAGTGTAAAAGATAAAATACGTCAAAGTATCGGGGTCTTTTTATCTGGTGATATGATCATCATTAGCCCATATAAAGGCGAGTTGATGTTTTCTCAGCTTGACGGAGTAGATGATCCAAATATCACTCTGTTAGAAGCTAAGCCCAAGCGATCATCACGAACAAAACGCAGTGCACCTTTACTTTCAAATCAAGATAACACTATTCCAAATGTGGCTTTTTACCTCAATGCCAGACGTCAAATCTCTGATCAAGAGTGCAACCTGACATGGAATACATTTGATGGTCCGGAACAAAGTTATCGTAGTTGTAAAAATGCCAATATTTCTCTGATTTATAAAGTAAACCTTCAACGTTCGCTGCGATTCGGGACTCAAGGTTCTGCAACACCAGATGCCAAAATTGTTCGAATTGGTATCGATGATTCAACTCAAGGGACAGGTATTCAGCTAAACGATAAGCTTGCACCTCGATATTTAGTAACTCGCGGTATTCCATGGCCAGAAGGTGGGAATGAAGCGGAATTTGTTACGACAGCTATAGCAAGAAATTATGAGTTTAATTTCGACGCCTCTAATAATAAAGCAAATATATTAAGAACAGTACCGACCTCAAACCTCAATGCAAATTACAGCCAAAAAGAAGTATCAACATTTAATTTTGGTATTAGCGGTGGTGTTGAGGTTAACAAAGATGGCCCTAAAGCTAAGTTAGATGCCAATGCGAGTTGGAGTGAATCTAAATGGTTGTCATTCGATACACGCGATTATCGGGTTGAACGAAGTTCTAAAGGTGCAAAACATGTTGCATTTAAATGGGCAAGGCAACAATACCCAACTGCTGAGTCTATCAGAAACGTGAAAACTCACGGTATTTCAGCTCGTTTGAGGATACCAGCAGACCTAAGTCGTATTAATCCAATTGGTTACGCAAGTTTTACACCTAAAATGGAGGTGATCTACAAAGCATCACCAACGGAAACAGGGACAACAACCTTATCCGTAGATTCTGCTGTTGATATTACTGGCTTTAGATATCGTTCAAGTGTGACTGGTTTCTTTGGTGTCCGCACTTATTACTCTAAAGACAGTGATAACCAAGTTAAACGTATCAGCAAGAAAGTGAGCTTTGTGGTTGATTGGGATCACCCTGTATTTACTGGTGGTCGTCCGGTCAACTTACAGCTGGCAAGCTTTAATAACAAATGTATAGCGGGTGATTACCAACAAAACCTAGTAACCAAAACGTGTGATGAAGACAATTTCCAGCAAGCTTTCATTTATAACAAATTAGGACAGTTTGTTAGCGCACAAAATACTAAGCTATGTTTAGACGGTGAAAACCTGAATCAACTTCAAGCTTGTGGTTTAAATCTATCTCAACGTTGGCAATGGAAAGAAGGAACGAATCAACTTAACAACTTGTTTACTAAGGAATACTTAGGACACAATAAAGTAACTGGTGAGCTGGAACTTGTTGCAGACCAGAGCAGTAGTATCAGTATCGATCTGTATTCTTCTTACGTTAATGTATTTAAACAATCATCAGTACAAAAGAACTAATTACTTATACCTATCTGGATAAGTAATGGGTTGAACATAGGCAGTAACTAACAACCTGTTAGTTTTACTGTTCATCAAGGCATAGACAGGTATCTTCCTGTCTATGCCTCCTTACAAACCACTCAAAGCCCGTTTAAAAAAGTGGTGACTGAATAAGTTGAAGAATACTTATCAGCCATTAACTTAGATTTAATCGTTGCTTAAGGTTACTAGCAAATCATATTTCTGTTTTACAAATAATGATAAATCATCACTGTTAGATGCTAAGGCATCTACTTGCATCTGACCCGTTCTAATCATTAAACGTTCGTAAGGTTGGTGAATATCAGTCATAGACACGACTAATGTGCACAATAAAACGATTGCTAAATACTTCATTTGAGTACCTCTGTATTAGGGAAGAACTGGGCCCAAATACCAAAATGCACACCGTTATGAGTCGCTACTTGTTCGCCCATTGTGTTTACAAGTTTTATCACATCACCATCGGTAGAAATCTGCAGAACATCATCATTTAGTTCAAAGACAAAGCCGTCATTCGCACGAGCAAAATCAGGGTCGATAGCAATTTGTTGTGTACCATTATCGTATCCTAGAATCTCTGATTTAGGGTTAAGACGTGAATCAGCAAGGTTCAACGTGTCGAACATGAAATCTGGGTTATCAATGTCACGCTGCTCCTGTAACGGTTTCTCGAATAGACCTAACAAAATGCTATCAATCAAACGTTCCATACCATAGATGTATACCTTCGCATCAGGGTACATCGTTTTCGCTTTTTCCCAATCCATTTGAGTATTGGGATGAACCGTGGTCGTGTGATCGGTAAACTCTGACTGCATGGTAATCTGCTGGATAGCCGTACCATTATTTACATCTTTAAAAATAAGATTGTTATGCGCTTGGCCTAATACCTGCAAATCAGAAGTACCAAGCCCATAGTCAGTTTCAACGACCATTGGGAGATTAGAAAGACCACAGTAAGTAATCGCATAACCTGTTCCTTCCGATTCCCAACCTGCTACATGAGGCACTTGAAGGTGGTAACGAGGAAAGATTCGAATTTCACCATTAATCTCCGTTACATATACTCGTGAATCTTCCTCAGGAATAAACATGTTCGCATCCTCCACAGAGTAATATTTAGCGTTTAATTGCTCTGTCGGGAATGCGGTAGGCATAGCGTAAGACTGTGCCCAAAAAGTCACACCGATACCAATAGACGCTAAACACATCCATAGTGAATTCCAGAACTTTCCACGAATGTTCGCAATCCAAAGAATAATTAATGCAACAATTTGTCCAGCCCAAAATAAAGGCATATAGCGGAAGTAGCCCAATAACCAGTCTCTTGGCACACCTATAACTTGGCCGGGTTCTGTCATTAGTACAACACATGAAATAGCAAATACCGCGAGTGTTAATGCATACAAATTAAATATAGTTTTCATATCAATATCCTAAGAGTGCCTACTTGTAACCCGTCCGCGTTAAACAAGCCCTGAAGAGTGAGTAGCTCACTACGATTTTTCAGTACGGTAAGTGGAAGCGTCTTTGTTGTTTGTATTAAAACACTGGGTGGCAGCGGAATACATAAGGCTATCGATGGTTGATATATAAACCGTAGTTATGTTTTCACAACACTAAAACTCGTTAGATAATGTAATTTAACCTTCACTTCAGCAGCCAACCCAAGTGAAAATTTCCCATCATCTATTCATTTCCCCTTTAAGTTGCTATGAATGCTTAAGAGGATTATGTTAGTTGAAATCTATATACCTCTTTATTAATAAGGCTATGTTTGATGTCTAAAATTTATCGACCATTGTTTGATGATGATAATCCACCTGGCGATATTTTTTTTGGTCATGAAGTTTTTCTGCCTAATACGACAACGCAAAAGCACAAACACTCTTGGGGACAACTGCAATTAATCAATGGTGGAATATTAGAGCTACACGCTGAAGGTAAACATTTTTTATTACCTTCAGAATACGCCGTTTGGGTACCAGCTGGTATTGAGCATGAAAGCCATATGCGTCGCAGTATGAACTATTGCTCGATGAATATAATACAGCCTCTTGCGATTCGATTACCTAGTTACACCTGCCTATTAGAAGTAGACCCAATCGTCAGTGCGATAATTAATAGCCTGCGTGAGCGCCGTGTCTCTGTACCTAAAACCCCCGAAGACCATCGTTTAGTTCGAGTGTTATTAGATCAGGTAATCAATGCTAAAGAACATCAACAATTTCTACCAACCAGTGACGACAAATTACTCAAACCCATTTTGATCGAACTTGAAAAGAATCCAACCAATAATAAAACACTCGCACAATGGGCTGAAACCATTCATACAACAGAACGCACCTTGGCAAGGCACTGCCAAGATAAACTCGGGATGAGTTTTACAGAATGGCGACAACGCCGTAAATATGTTTATTCCTTACATTTACTGCGTAAAGGGTTATCTATAAAAGAAATAGCCTTAACACTCGGATACCACCAAGCGTCACCCTTTATTACTCTATTTAAAAAACACGCCAACTGTACACCTGAACAATATCGCCAACGATTAGGTATTAATCAAGCATGATCCCCTAGTTACATTGATTCGCAGATAACCGTTGTCCGATACTCTATTCTTGCTGAACGAATAGGGCATTAACGGAAGCATGATCAAGCGTAAAATTGAAGGTATATTGGCAGAGCGTGACAGTGTAATCAGAGCTTTTTTCATTATGTTAACCTTATATTAAAGCACCAGAACTTAATTGATGAATTGCCTACTTTGCGTACAAATAAGCAGTGTTAAATTTATGCAATAAACGTTAACCATGAAATGTGACAAAATGTTTCACCGATATGTCTTCAGCTGAAATGTAAGTTTTCAAAAATGTAACGGATAGAATTCGAGTAATAAGGTAAAAAATAAATAATTCAACATTTAGGATATAAATCAGCACATTGGTTTATTAAAGTGATTTTTCGACATAACTAAATTACGTTTTATTATTGATAGTAATGACAATCTTTGTTTTTGTGATGTGAACTTGCTTGAAGTCGCTCTGTCTTATTCTCGGTACTTCATCTTGCTTGTGAGTAATTTGAAGCAACGTTGACTCTCTATAAATAGAATTTATTTCTTTTGGTGATGACATGAAAAAAACGATTCCTCTAGCGCTGTTTTTACTTTCATTTGCGGGGCTATCACAAGCAGCCACCGTTGATTACCTGCAGTCACGTAACGGTGTTGCCTATCAAATAAATCAAGAGAAGCCTTTCTCTGGTACGTATGTACAAAAATACGACAATGGTCAAAAAGCCATTAACGTGACCTTCAAAGAGGGAAAAGAAAACGGTGTGGCCACTGAATGGTACGCCAGTGGTGAAAAGCGTGGTGAAGCACATTATCTTGATGGAAAAACAAATGGTTTGATGACTAAGTGGTATGAAAATGGCCAGAAATCGTTTGAGACAACCTACAAAAATGATATGAAAAACGGCGTAACAACAGAATGGTACCGCAATGGTCAAAAGTCTGAAGAAGCGATGTTTAAAAAAGACAAAGAAAATGGCGTATCCACTGAATGGTATGTGAACGGCCAAAAACGTGAAGTGGCAAACTTCACCAACGGTAAGAATAGTGACGGTGTCATGACAGGCTGGTACGAAAACGGTAAGAAGGCCCTTGAAGTAACATTCAAAGATAGTAAAGAAGTATCACGTCAGTATTGGACTGTTGATGCACCCTAAACATGGCTTTGTTGAAGCACTCTGATAATGCTCAATAATTCCATTTCCATAACGCTCAGTTGTCATAGCCAACCTCTTTGTCAGGTTGGCTATTTAACACATACCTTACAAACGCAGTGATGCCAAACGCCATAATTTCAAGAAAGGCACCTACGCAGTAATGAAGCAAAGTTCATGTTCGAGAGAGTTCATCATATCTTCAACCTTGAGGTTATTTACGCTCACCTTCTTTAAGATAACGAATAGGCTTAGCGGGCGATCCGACACACACACTGTTTGCAGGTAGATTTTTTACCACCACACTGCCAGCACCCACAACAACATTATCGCCAATAGTCACACCCGGGCATACAGTAACGTTGGCACCAAACCATACATCATTGCCAATCGTAATCGCTTGAGCAAACTCATCACCTCTCGCTCTTTCTACAGGATCAAGCGGATGACCTGCAGTTGAAATAACCACGCCAGGGGCTAGCAGACAGTTATCACCGATAGTCACAGGTGCAGCATCAAGAATGGTACAGCCATGATTGATATAAAAACCGCTACCTACTTTAATGTTGTAGCCATAATCACAGTTAAAGGGTGATTCAATCCATGCGTCGCTGTTATAGCCAAGTAGCTCATTAATCAAACCCTGTCGGACATCTTTCTGAGTCGGACAGGTTTGATTGAGCTTAAAACATAACCCTTTGGCGTTATGGCGTTCGGCGGTTAGCTCTTCATCCCACGCTTGATATATTAAGCCAGATAACATCTTTTCTTTTTCAGTCTTTACCATTTCATTAAGCCGTATTTTATCGTGGATATTATGCGAAATTGTATGGAGTAACTCATAAGAAGTCATTCACGTGATAGAAGGTAAAATCAATTTTTCAGCCATGATCACACTTGGTACAAGTGATGAATCACCCGTAAAAATAGTCTTCAGTATTGATATACCAACCGCGAATTTCAGACTCATTTAATTAACACCTGTACCCCCACGCAACGCTGTAATTACTAGTAATAATTACGTTTTAATTTGCGAATAAAACATGACTAATTCCGCAATGGTTTTCGCGTGGAGTTTTTTCATCAAGCTAGAACGGTGCACTTCAACCGTACGTACAGCAATACATAATTCATCGGATATTTGTTGGTTTTTATAACCTTTGACTAATAAACGTAGAAGATCTTGCTCGCGAGTCGTTAATGTTTCAAACGCTTTGTGTAATAACAGTTGGCTTTGATTGTGTAAGGATTGTTTTTCAGCATGATGAATCGCAACCACTAGTTTTTCACCATCAACAGGTTTTTGAAAAAAATCAATCGCACCATGTTTAAGCGCTTCAACTGCCATGGGCACATCACCATGCCCAGTCAAAAAAATAACCGCGAGGGGGCTGTGTTTATCTTTTAATAGCCGATGAACTTGCTGTCCCATCATGATTGGCATTCGAATGTCTAACACCACACAACCGGCTTGTTCAATATTCGCTTGATCAAGAAACGTTACACCATCAGCATAACTTTCAACTTTAAAATCATACCCTTCGAGCATGAAGGCTAATGAATCACGTACCGATTCATCATCATCAACAACAAAGACTGGTAATGGGTTCACGTGTGGCTTCCTTCTTTAATTTTCGGTATTAGCGATATAAGGCAACCGCACTTCAATACGGCAGCCATGGGGATTATTAGCGGTCATCATTAATGTACCGTGGTGATCTTCAACCACATCACGACAAATAGCTAAGCCCAAACCTAATCCCTCTTCTTTTGTGGTAAAAAAAGCACTCTGCAACAACGCTGCATCCTCTTCCAATCCAATACCATTATCCGTTACCACCAGCTTCATCTGTTTTTCTACTGGTAGGTATTCTGTATCAATTACTATTTGATATTTTTCTTGAGTATGCAGCTCCCGGTCGCACAGCTTCTGATGATCCAGCACACAAGCATCCATCGAATTTTTAACTAGATTCAACAGTAATTGTTGAAAACCAATCGGATCAAGATAGACAGGCACAACTTGTCCGCTTTCTGTCACCGATAACGTAATTTGATGCTTAATTAAGTCATGATCTAGCAACATGACGGCATCGGTGATCAATGCCTGCACATTGCTGTATTGCTTGTTGATCGGCCGTTTTTTTATCAAGGATCGTAACCGCTGAACAATATCATCCGCCCTAATAACTTGTTGTTGGATTTTTTCTAATACCACTTTAAGATCTTCCGCTGATGATCCTTTGTTTATTCGCACTAAACCACCTTGGCTATAGTTACGAATAGCAGATAACGGCTGGTTGATTTCATGGGCAATACTGCCGCCTAACTCGCCGACAATTGCCACCCTTTGGGCATGTTCTAGCATGGCATTTTTTTCTTTTAATCGATTTTGAGTCGCAATTAATAGCCGTTGATTGCGGCTAAAACGGTACTCCAGTAAAAAGTGATACAAATTGAGCACAACAACAAAGAGTAAAAACGTCCAACCCCATTGCTGGTTACTCTTCAGCCAAGTTAATGCTTCTTGCCACCATGGCTTTTGTAACGGGTGAAGATCAAGATCTTGATACAACTTATCAATTTTTAATTGACTGATCGGTGCCGACCAACCTAATGAATGTGCGGCGGTTGCCGCCGGATCCCGTTCTGGAAGATCCAACAGTGCGCGCGCAATTTGCTTGGCTAAGGTTTCAGATGCTTTACCTGTTTTGGCAAAAGACCAATTAGGATATAACACAGTTGATACATGGCAGCCAAAGCCCACTGGCGCTTGGTTATCTAAAACTCGGTACTGACTAAAATCGATTAACCCTTCCTTCCCCATTGTTTCTAGTTGGCAAACAGGTAGTACCGCCGCTTCTACGTGTTTATCACGTAATTTGTACAAAATGGCATCTAGTGGAAAACCAATAAAATCGACAGTCGAGAAAAAGCGATTAGGATCTAAGCTCAGTTGCTGCATATTTCGGCGTAAGGTTAAATAGCCGCCAAATGCACTATCAGATACCGCAGCCACTGGCTGGTTATCTAAATCAGTAAGCGTGAAATATGGGGAGTCGTTACGCACTACCAAAGCAGAACCTATTGCCAATGTCGTGCCACCTTGTTGCTGACTTCTTAACGTTGCCAACCAAGAAAGGGGATATTGACGCCCTAATCGAACAGACTGCCCAGGGTTGGTGATCACAAAATCGACCGTCTGAGTTTTTACCGCATTTGTCATTTGTTCAAGCGTATAGGGGTGTAATACAAATTCAGTACGGGGAATTTTACGTTCTAACCAATCCATGGTTGGCTGCCAACGGTTTAAAGCTTCTAAATTACCTCTTGTGGCTAAAATACCGACATCAACTATTTGATTAATGGCACTATTGGCAGGCTGGGGATCTTTCGCGAAAATAGTGTGAGGAAAAGCGATAGCAGCAAGAGTCACCACAGAATAACCGATCACGTTAAGCCAATATCCACCAGCAACGCATAATCTTTGCTTCTTTTGGGGCTTCTTTTTTTGTGAGTCTCTTTTAAGGCTAGGCACTATCCAACACTTCATTTCGTTCATTTACCCACTTGATCATGATTGCCGATACGGGCTCTTTCTTGATTCATTATGACACTAACCTCACCAAGGATGATGCGAAGCGTGAGGAATAACACTGTTTTATCTTGTCTTAGATCAATCCTAAATAGGGTATGTGGAAAACCACAATAGGCGAAGAACCGTCGATTTCCGACAATCACCTTGTCTCTCTACTAATGAGCAAGGTATGCAGTATGGATCCGAGTAAAAGACGATTGTTATCAGGCATTGGCGCAATAACCGCGGGTGCCGCATTAATTCCTGTCGTACAAGCAAGCAACACCTCAACAGGTCACATTGTGGTGGGCAATAAATTTAAAAACAACGATCAACCTGACCGCAAAGGCATGAAAGGAAAACGCTATGCCATGGTGGTCGATTTGCGTAAGTGTGTCGGCTGCCAAGCTTGTACAGTCGGCTGTAGTATTGAAAACCAAGCGCCTATTGGCCAATTCCGCACCACCGTAAAGCAATATGAAGTTACCCTTGATGATGGTAGTACAGGCACGAAACAGGTGAAGTCTTTTATGCTGCCTCGTCTGTGTAACCATTGTGATAACCCACCCTGCGTAAAAGTCTGCCCAGTACAGGCCACTTACCAACGTGAAGACGGCATTGTCATGGTTGATAACAAGCGCTGTGTTGCCTGTGCCTATTGTGTACAGGCTTGTCCTTACGATGCTCGCTTCATCAATGAAGAAACCCTTACAGCCGATAAATGTACGTTTTGCGCCCACCGGTTAGAGCAAGGTTTACTGCCCGCCTGTGTTGAAACGTGTGTAGGTGGTGCGCGGATCATTGGGGATTTAAATAGCCCAAGCAGCGAAATAAACCGATTACTCGTTGAACATAAAGACGAAATAAAAGTATTGAAACCAGAAGAGAACACCAAGCCGCATGTGTTCTATATCGGCTTGAACACTGAATTCAGCTCGCACATTGACGGTAAAGCGGCGATTTACGATCCTCAAGGAGAGAAATAATGAACATAACTGAAATTCTTGTTCCTCCGCAGGACATCGCTTGGCTACCGTGGGCAGTACAATACTTTTTCTATATTGGATCAGCTTACGCCGCAGCCATTTTATTTTGCATCGCATGTGTATTTAAACACCACACGAGCCATGTATTACGTGCAGCCCTTGCGCTTGTGTTAGCCATTTCAGCAGTTGTCGGTCCGCTAGCATTAACCGCTGATCTTCACCAACCGGGACGTGCTTGGCACTTCTTTACGCATTTAACATCATGGTCGTGGATGTCGAATGGATCGTTATTCTTGCCGATTTTTTCTATTTTAGCAGTGTTAGCCGCATGGCTGTATTTGCGTCCTGATATTCAACAACTCGAAAACAGCCCTTACCGCATCGTTAAACTCGCCAGTAAGTTAACCCTTGGCAATTGGACGGTATCATCCAACGTTTTTATTTCATTAACCGTATTAACGGCTCTGTCTGGTTTAACCATTGCGCTATATACCGGTGCTGAAATTGCGATACTTCAAAGCCGTCCGTTATGGCATCAACTGGCTTCACCACTGCTATGGTTTGTCACCGCTTTTCTGGGGGCGATTAGCTTAACCGGAATTATGTTGCTGCTCACAACCGAGCCGAGCCTCACAGCAAAACCAGCACTTACTAACGGTGATAATATTCTGCTTAAAAGAACCACCTTATTAAGCGCTATTTTGGCATTAATCTTATTGCCTCTATGGGTAGTGAACAGTAATAGCTTAGCGTTACTCAACGATCCGCAATGGGTTACTCGTTTAACCGTTCTCACTTTTTTGTTTGTATGCTGTATTGCCGTTCACTTTACCGCTCTTTCCACCAGCAAAGTGGGATTGGTCATCACCAGCGCCATCACGTTAATCAGCTGCTGGTATCTCCGCTGGGTCACTATTATGGATGTACAAACCATCCCTCGTTACGATGCTGGCACTTATCCTTATGAGTTGCCAATGGGACCAGCAGGGCTATTGGGCATTATCGCCATGGCCGGTTTGTGGATTGCACTCGCAGCAGTATTAAGCGAAGTCGTGCATCAAGCTAAAACTTCCCGAACTCTTTCATCTTCATCTGTTGCGCCGTCTGCGCACCACGTACTGTAGAGGGCAACATTATGGATAAGAAACGTCGTCAATTTATCAAATCAGGATTGGCTGTCGGTGGTGTCTCTGCATTTGCAGCGGGGTATTCTTCGACTGCTCAACACATGGTAGAAGGCTTGGTAACAGGTACATCAGGTGTACCTACCAAAGATGCTCACTTTGGTAATTCGCTGGAGCCTGAATACAAAGTTAATGAGAACGGGAATTTAATTTCAAACCCTAATCAGCGTGTTGCCCCTTCGATGTGTTTTGGTTGTTGGACGCTATGCGGCGTGAGAGTACGTGTCGATAATAAAACGGATGAGATTTTACGTATCTCAGGTAATCCTTATCATCCGCTATCAAATGATCAACAAATCCCATTTAACACCCCAGTAAAACAGGCATATCTATCGCTAACAGGTGAAGCTGGTTTAGCCGGGCGTTCAACTGCCTGCGCGCGTGGCAATGGCATGTTGGAAATACGTAACAGCCCATATCGAATTACCCAGCCGTTAAAGCGAGTTGGCAAGCGTGGCGAAGGAAAGTGGATCCCCATTAGCTATGAACAATTACTCACAGAAGTGACTGAAGGGGGCAATCTCTTTAATGAAGGCCATGTTGATGGATTAAAAGCCATTCGCGACTTAACCACCCCTGTCGACCCGAATAACCCTGAATACGGCCCTAAAGCCAATCAATTATTAGTGACCAATGCCGGTAATGAAGGGCGTGATGATATTCTAAAGCGCTTTGCCTTTAACAGCTTTGGTACACGTAATTTTGGTCATCACGGATCGTACTGTGGTTATGCCTTCCGCGCTGGCTCTGGCGCGCTGATGAATGATTTAGATAAGTTCTCACACGTAAAACCCGATCTGGATAATACTGAATTTGCGTTATTTATTGGAATGTCTCCAGCACAAGCGGGCAACCCTTTTAAACGCCAAGCAAGGCAACTCGCTAATGCCCGTACCAATGGCAGTTTTGAATATGTGGTCGTTTCACCTGCTCTACCTGCCTCATCAAGTTTAGCGGCAGGGTTAAACAATAACTGGTTACCGATCAAACCTGGTACCGATTCCGCTCTTGTGATGGGAATGATTCAGTGGATCATTGCCAACGAACGTTACAACCGCACTTTCTTGTCACAGCCTAGCGCCCAAGCCATGCGTGTAGCTGGTACGGCGCACTGGTGTAACGCGACTCACTTGGTGATCAGTGATGAAAGCCATCCGCGATTTGGTTCTTTTTTACGCGCTTCCGACATGGGTATGCCTTATGGCGGTGAAGTGCGTTCAGAAGCAGATGCTTATCTTGTAATGGATGCAAAAACCAATACCCTAAGTATCAATACCCAAGCAGAACCTGCTCAGTTATTTGTTGATACAGAAATGGAAACCACACAAGGCACAGTAAGGGTAAAATCATCCTTTCAGCATTTAAAAGAACAAGCCTTTAAATACGACATCGCATACTACAGCGAACAATGTGGGATCTCAGAAACTCAGATAATAAGCCTTGCTCAGCGCTTTACGTCCCACGGCACTAAAGCTGTGGTCGATACCCACGGCGGCAACATGCACAGCAATGGTTTCTACAACGCCTATACCATTCTGATGCTGAACGCGATGATTGGTAATATCAACCTAAAAGGCGGTGTAATGGCCAAGGCTGGTGGCTACCCAACATCCGGTAACGGGCCACGTTATGATTTCACCACCTTCCCAGGTAAAGTCGGGCCTAAAGGCGTGTTTTTATCACGTAGCAAATTCCCTTACGAAAAAACCAGCGAATACAAACGAAAAGTCACGGCAGGCACATCGCCTTACCCCACTCGTGCACCTTGGTATCCGATCTCAGCCCCGTTATTAACCGAACATTTATCAGCCGCGATCGATGGTTATCCTTACCGTTTAAAAGCGTGGATCAATCATATGGCCAACCCTTTATATGGTGTGCCAGGCTTACAAGATCTGATTGGTGAAAAACTCAAAGATCCTAAAGAACTGCCATTAATTATATCAGTCGATGCATTCATTAATGAAACAACCGCCCTTTCTGATTATATCGTGCCAGATACCGTCACTTATGAAAGCTGGGGCATGACTAGCCCATGGCATGGTGTACCGACCAAAGCTGTGACAGCGCGCTGGCCAATCGTGAAGCCTCTTACGGAGAAAACTGCCGATGGACGCACCATTAACTTAGAAAACTTTTTCATCGATATTGCCAAGCGTTTATCGTTAGGAGGCTTTGGCGACAACGCGATTAAAGATGCACAAGGCAATTGGCACGCCATTAATAATGCTGATGATTTTTACCTACGATCGGCTGCTAATTTAGCGTATGTCGCAAAAGGCGTACCCGCCGCCAGTGTAGAAGATATATACCTATCAGGGTTAGAACGCCTACTGCCCGACATGCAGCGGGTTTTGACGGAAGAAGAATTAGGTAAAGTCGCCTTTATTCTATCTCGTGGTGGACGCTTTGAAGATGCCTCTGAAAGCTATAAAGGTGAATTCATGAAGTATCAATGGCAAAAACCGTTAGCGATTTGGAATGAAAAATTGGGTACTTCACGGAATACACTATCGGGTCAGTTTTATTCTGGTTGCCCAACGTGGTACCCACAAAAACTGGCTGATGGCACGCCGCTTCGTGAACGATATACCGAACAAGAATGGCCATTTACTCTAACGAACTTCAAATCCAATATTCACAGTGCAGTATCCAATTTATCACCGCGCTTAAATTCAATTAAGGGGGTAAACCCAGTGTATATACACCCACAAGATGCGCTGAAGTGGGAGTTAAGCACAGGGGATCAATTCACGATTACCACCCCGAGTAATTCGACAGTCGCTATCGCGATAATCGTAGAAGGGGTACAACAAGGCACTCTCGGCATCGAGCATGGCTTTGGTCACAAAGAGCTAGGAGCAAGATCGCACACCATTGGTGATAAGGTTCAGCCAATCAATCGATATAACGCTGACGGCGTAAATATTAACGATATAGGCTTAACCGATCCGACGCGAGAAGGGAAAGGAGTATTACTTGATTGGGTAGTCGGTGCGGCAGCAAGGCAGGCCCTGCCAGCCAAAATAGCGAAGGTCTAAAAAAAAGCGAGCCATATACATGGCTCGCAAAAACTCATAATTTACATTTCAACAGAAATGAACATTAAATATCTACCATCCATGACAGACCATTCAACATCCCGCAGCTCTTATTGAAAGGGACAAAGGTTATATCACTAACCAGTTTGCCCTTTCTCTAACATAAAATGTCAGCCTAATGTCAAAATATTCATGTTGTTAATCAATCGCTTTCATTATTTGAAGGAGCCCCCCAAAGAGAAATAGACCGAACTCTCTTTTCCATCCGCTAGACCATAGCCTAAGTAAACAGGCCCTATCGGAGAATCAATCCCGATATAGAGACTGCCTGCAGTAATCGCACTATTCCAACTAATGTCTGACTTATCATTCCACACACCACCTTGCTCTAATGATCCGCCAAGATAAATCGGGGTAGAGAAGATGCCAAAGTCATTATCGATCCAACGGTAACGATAAATAAGCGCACCAAAAGCACGGTAACGGCCATTTAATTCGTAGCGATGATACCCTGATAGATTGAACAACCCGCCAAGATCTTGTACGTATATCGGCAGTAATTCATTCGAATCTGAGCCACCCGTTTTCACTAGCGCTGATACTGTATGCCTATCGTACGAGAAAGGTTTCATCAGATTAATATCGTAATAAAATGTCTTATCATCTGTGTCGTTACTACCGACTTGACTGCTGGTTTGACTATGTCCGAATCGAGCATCAACCAGTAAACCTGCTGATGGGAAGTAATAACTATCAAGCGTATCGTGAGTCGCAGCAATATAAGGGCCATACGCACTGTATTTTTCTTTTGTACCATCATTGTCGATTAATGTGACATCACCACGCTGCCCTTGATAACCCACTTTAATAGCACTCCATGGGCGTATATTCCAGCCAATCTCGGCAAACGTATTCACATCTTCATATTTAGTCTCGAAATTAAACAGCCCAGGTTCCAGCGTGGCAAATGAGTCGTTCCCTGCGGTAAATTTACGTATTTCGTTATTCCACCCCAGACCAAAAGCGGTGAAGTACTCTTGTTTGTCGTCAATAGGAAAATAAAACTCAGTATTTATTTTTTTCCAGCTTCCTATTTCCCATTCCAGTTTCCACTCACCACCACGATCGGTTAAATCGGTATAAATATACTGTGCACCAAACGAAAAATCAGAACGATTGGTAAAATCATCTTCAAATGAAAATTTAAAATTAAGGTAACCAGGCCCCCACGATTTTTCTGTCACATCGAGATTCAAAATATTTTCATCATCTTTTTGATCAATAAAATACGTGATTCGCGAAAAGTTATCTTGCGCATGCAAACGCTCTACCGCTTTCTCAAGTTCTTCGGTCGAAATAACCCGTTCAACAGGAAGATCCAATAATGCCAACAATGCCTGATCCGACAACAAAGTATGATTATCCAACACAATGTTATCGATATAATAAGCAGGTCGACTTGATAAACGGCTACGACGATCTTGTTTCGCTTTGATATAAGCCATGTAATCTTCTTCAGACAACTGATATGCCAGCAATTGCGGTAAAGAAGCTCGCGCAATATTTTTACCCGCTACGTAGGCCAATTCCATCTTATCAAAATCAGGTGCGGTCATGAACGCCACATCTGGCTGTAAATACACATCACCTTCTTGCATTAAACTGATTTGATGATCTGTATTTGAATTTGTCATGAAAGTGGTTAGCTGAGAAATAATATTTAACGCACTATTGAGATCACTTTCAGGTAATAGAGGGTCGCGTAAATCAACGGCAATAATAACATCGGCACCAAGGCTTTTAGCCACGTCCACGGGCATGTTGTTCACCACCCCGCCATCAACTAATTGTTTGTTTTGCCAAATAACAGGCTTTAACGCACCAGGTACGGTCATGGACGCTTGCATGGTCGTCGCAAGATGCCCAGAATCAAGTACAACAGATTGAACTTTAGCAATATCCGTCGCAACACTACGATAAGGAATAGCCAAGTCATCAAAGCTTTTTAACGTCGGTAGGTTGTGAGTTAATGAACGGAGCAACACTGCCATACCCTGCCCTTGAAATGCTCCCGGCTTGGATTTAAACTCGCCCTCAAGGGAAATACCGAGATCAGTATGCAGTTGGTAATCATCATTTTGTTGTTTACGACGCAGTACTAAATCATTGCGCCCTACTCGCTCTTTATATCCCCCCTCCCAATCTGCTGCAAAAGTACGATTTTTAACTTCTGTTGCATCTAACCCCATGGCATACATGCCGCCAACATACGCGCCCATGCTAGTACCAGTCACAATATCGACTGGAATCCGATTAGCCTCAAGCACTTCGATCACCCCAATATGTGCAGCACCTTTCGCGCCACCACCACTGAGCACTAACCCTATTTTTTTCCTATCATGCTTGGATTCAACATCAGTGGTCACTTGGGCAAATGCCATTTGATTAAACACCACAAGGCAAAAAACACTTCCTAGCATTCGATATTGCTTAAACAAAATACGTCCTTATACATCGGTAAAAGTGCAATACCATTCTAGATAAGTAAATGGTCAAATAATTTTAACTAGCAAGGATGATCAGAGACTTGTCTAGATTGGTATCACTATTCCACTACTAATTTACGGGGATTCAGCTAAAAGTAAACGCTAAAAAATACGTGTTTAGCGATTGTATGATTAAAAGATAAAGGCTAATCAATAAAAATGGGAGGCATCTTAGCGATGCCTCCCATTGGTATATTTACACGTTTTTTTTTGCTGAATGACTTTAAAGCGAATTGCTCAAATTATTTACAGTGTAAATAGGCTTAATGACAAATAACTTATTATGAATAAACGCCACGAGCAACATCATCTAATGCTGCCAATACTTGTTCATTGACATGTCCTTCATGCACTAGCTTACAAACCTTACGGCGTACTGCAAGGCCGGAAATGAGACGCTCAATGGATAAGTGTCGTTCACCTTCTTGATTATTGTATAACTCAACCGTCTTACTCAGTGTTTCATAGCTAACAACTTCAGTACCCACATATAACCACTCAAGCTTCTGTAAGAATGCCTGACACTCTTCTGTGACAGTTGTCGCTGAGTGACCAGTCATTGCAGATAACGCCGTTATACTGCGTTGTAGCGCCTCTGATGACGTATATTTGGATAAAACTATTGTTAATTCATCGGCATTAATTTCAACTAAGTGTTTTCTTAGTTTCACTCGACGCCCTAAACGGCCTTTCGGTCTGCCTTCTTTTCGTTGAATAGGTTCAAATTCACCATCAATGATCTCGGATAACTGATCAAGCTGCTTTTTAGGCATGATCTCGTTACGAAGTGGGTTTGGCATCGTTGGTGCCATGTTCCGCTTCCCTTCATTGGTGGTTTTAGCACGAGAATAACGGATCACTTCAGCAGCATCACACTTAATATCGATCTGATAATCACAATAACGTTTAGTAATATCTTCTGGTTTGATGGTTAAGTGATAACCAAACAAATTGACCGCAAAGACATCAGCCGTCACTGTACCTTCAGCGAGTTTGCGTAGTTCACGAATTAAATCAGACGAGAAACGGCGCCATTCAATATTACGTGCCAGCTTCTGATTTAACTCACTAAGCATCATTGAATCATTGGCACGGCGTGACATACGACTACGGAAGAATGTGTACAGCTGAAAGACTAAAGTATGCTGGCGTAAGATTTCAGGTGGAAACAAGAAGAAATAATCACGCGTTAACAACTCATCGAAAAATGACGGTTCCCACACCAAAATATAAAGATTTGGCTTAATACGGATCTCGCCATCATCGCCTTCTTGTGGTGCTTCTTCTGATGCTGTGATTGTTCGTGCAATAAAACGGAAACGATCACTTTTAAAGCCTTCTGGCATGTTGTCACTTAACCAACGGCCAGTGAGTTCATGCAGTTGAAAGTCTGTAAATTCAATACGATCAATACTTTCACGAATCGAATCACGGGCTGGACCACTGTCTTTTTTACCACGAAGGGCAAGAATATCGGTAATATAGACTGGCGTTTTATTGCCCAAGGTGCGAGATTGGATCTCATAATCAGATAAGTGATGATCATGATATTGAACCGTTAGCGTAAATAACGCGAATAACGTCATCAGATCATCAACGGTCATGATCGACTTTGAAGATCGTGTTTCAATGATTGCTTTGGTACCACTGATCGCAACCATCGACTTTTGATAGCTTTTTTTAGTACGCGGTGGGGCTAACGCTTGATCAATGATCCCAGCCCAGCTGGTGGGTGAAACAACGATTTGATCCGCCTCATCAGGCATTGATGGTGGAGTGCCTAACCCATATTCACTTAACAAACGTCGATTAACATGATTTTGCGCTAATGCTTTTGAGCGCTTTTGTTTATCTTTTTCTTTACTTTGTTCTGATAACAAACTGCCAGTGCCAAGCTGAGATATCAGTAAAGCTGGATTAATGAAATGATGAAGCATGGTTTTACCAGCAAGGCCTTGTTCAAATCGAACAGGTTCTTGATTAAATAAACCAACATTTACAGCAGCTCTGAGCCTTTGTTGAATGGCAGCACGTGTTAGTTGACCTTCTGTTGCTTCTACAAGTTCAGTTGTTGAAACCAATCCGTCTTTCGTCGATAGGCCTCGTAATGAGATCAAGTTTAATAATTCAATGATGCTTTTGGTCACACCTTTGAAATGTTGATACTGCGGTAACCAATCAACCAAAGCCGACGGAATTGAAAATAAATGTCCATCTTTGTGAGATCGAGGATCGAGGATCAGAATTTTCTCAATTACTTTTTTATTGTTATTTGGAGCCGGTTTCATTTGTCATTAGCCGTAGAAGCATCATCTTTCCGAAAGAATAATCTAAAAAGATCCAGAAAGAAAGTTCTTTTTATTTAAAGATTTAAATACTGATCTTTATGTTTAAAGTGATCTATATGATTAACTGATCTAATGATCAGGCTGGAGAAATACGTGTAACCCTTTGATTGTAAGGAGTTAAAAAAAGAGTCATTTCGGAAGTATGATCATGAATCGTACGGAACAGTGATCAACAAAGCATTGAAAGCATGATCATTAAAGTGCTGGAAGTATGATCATTATAAGCATGAAACCATGATCACTAACGATTCGTAACGATGATCAAGATATGTTTACAGTTTATCCCCAAAGTTACCCACAGGCTTTAGGCTAATTTAAACTTTATTGATGAAAACCCCCGTTTTTTGGCGCAGAAAGATGATCATGGAAACGCTTTTCAACCTACTTTTATCACTCGTAGTGCCTTTTCAATGGTTTTAGCGCTCTATTATGCTTAAATTGAAATGACACCTACCGTAAGATGTTACTGATTTTATATGTGTCCGCTTATGGATTAATGATCAAGTGCTATTGTTTGTGTTTGAATTTCGATTTATTGATATTTTAACGCAATTATCTTGCTTTGTTAGCGCCTGTATTGATTATAAACCCTAGTTGTAACCTACGTTCACCGTAAATTATCACCTGATATACATGCTTCCGGCTGGATCCCAAGTTTGATAGCTATTGTTTATCGCCCTTGATCATACTTCCGATCTTATTCGTATCATAGTTATTGAATTTACATTGTATATTTCATCTTCTCGCTCTTGATCATTGTTTCGATATAGTGCGGTTTAAACCAGAACGATGATCAAGTAATTGCCAATTCAATCGTATGTCTTCTTAAAAGGTCTGCACACTGACTTCGTCCCCTACCCTCTTTATTTCGTCGATTTAGAACCAAGTTTAACTAAGTTGTATGTTTTTATCTGATTTCATGTTGAAAATGAGCCTGAAATAATTGAAATTACACTAGCCGTAGTTTAGGCGCTATTTATCACGCTTCCGCTAGCAAGTTTTATATTCTCTCTTTCTTCTTCAAGAATGATTTACAATGTAAAGAGGTGACACCGTAACAGTTTTAATGTTTGATGTTTGATGTGTGATTATCAGTAAACATCAAACAATTATTTATTATAAAATTTAGCTTTATTGCATTAACGGAGTTTTTTACTTGAGATTAACATCACATCTATATGTTCAGCTTTTTATTGTTCTTGTTTTACTTTGCTGTACAATGGGTTGCAGTCAACAGTAATGGCGAATAATAAAAATGAATAGGGAAAAGACGATACAGAATTTGCTCAATATTGCTGAGCAAACAAAACAGGTTCAAGCTGATCGAATTGAGATCGTATTAGAAGAACGCCGTGATGAACACTTCCCTCCAATGTCAAAAGCATTGATGGAAACGCGTTCTGGATTAACGCGCAGAAAGCTTGACGATGCAATTTCTCGTATGGAAGCAACGGGGCATCAATTTACAAAGAACAATGCCAATCATTATTCAATCACGTTAGATGAAGCGCATAAGTTAATGACGGCTGCTAAAAAGCCTGCTTTTCATGAACGTGAAGGTGCGGGAAGAAAGCCTTGGGTTGTTAACGTCCAAAACCAAAAAGGCGGTACCGGTAAATCAATGACTGCCGTTCATATTGCGGCTTGTTTGGCGCTTGATCTTGATAAGCGTTACCGTATCTGTTTAATTGACCTCGATCCACAGGGGTCATTGCGTCTATTTTTGAACCCATTAATCAGTGTTGGCAAGCAAGATACCATCTATTCTGCCGTCGATGTAATGCTTGGAAATGTGCCGGAAGGTCAAGAAATGGATAGGGATTTCTTGATGGATAATGTGGTATTACCTACCCAATATCCTAACTTAAAGACGATTGCAGCCTTCCCAGAAGATGCGATGTTTAATGCGGATGCATGGCAAGATCTGGCGGTAAATCAAGACTTAGATATCGTTCGTTTGCTAAAAGAGCGCATGCTCGATCCTATTGCTGATGAATTCGATATCATCATGATTGATACTGGCCCACACATTGATCCACTTGTTTGGAATGCGATGTATGCATCAAATGCACTGATTATTCCATGTGCAGCTAAACGTCTTGATTGGGCTTCAACTGTTAACTTTTTCCAGCATTTACCGACTGTTTATGAAATGTTTCCGGAAGAATGGCATGGCCTTGAGTTTATTCGACTTATGCCAACAATGTTTGAAGATGACAATAAAAAGCAAGTATCGGTATTAACCGAGATGAATTACCTGCTTCAAGAGCAAGTAATGATGGCGACAGTTCCTCGAAGCCGTGCTTTTGAAACATGTGCTGATACATATAGTACTGTTTTTGATCTAACAGCTGCTGAGTTTGAAGGGGGTAAGAAAACTCTTTCAACAGCACAAGATGCAATTCAGCGTGTTGGTTTGGAATTAGAGCGAGTGATGCATAGTCACTGGGCAAATTTAAACCAGGAGTAACATAACAGATGGCGATTAAAACCAAAGATCTTAATGCTCGTCTGTTTGGTAAAGCGGATAAACGCCGTGCAACCAATGTGACAGAAGCACAAACAGCTGCAAAAGATAAAGCCGCTGTGATTGAACTTGCGATTGCAGGTGAAGAAACGGTTGCTTTTGAGCTGATTAAAATTAATGCCGCAGAAGTAAAAACGAAAACACAGGTTTTTTCACAAAATGCACGTGAGCAAGCGTTTTTAACTGAGCATGCACTAGCCGATATTCTTACTACATTAAAAGATCGTGGTCAGCAGTATCCTGCTGTTGGTCGCTGGCTTGAAGATGGACAAATTGAAGTACTCGACGGTAGCCGTCGTCGTATGTCATGTATTTTAGCTGAAAAAGACTTTCTGATTTATGTCGCAAAAGGCATTAATACAGAACATGCTAAATTTCTATCTGATGTCGCAAATGCACATAAACCTTTGTCATTATTTGAACGCGGCAAAGAAATGCAGGTGCTGCTTGATAATGGCAAAGTCTCTGATCAAAAAGAGCTCGCTAAATATTGTCAGTGTAGTGAAGCATTGGTAAGTGGTGCATTAAAAGCGGCAAGTTTGCCAATGGAATTGTTACTGGCATATCCAAGTGTTGGTGAATTAGGTCGACCGACCATCGTTAAACTACACCGTATTTACTTTGGCCTTGCAGGGCAACAGCAGCAGCAGCTAATCGAACAATTAACGTCTGCTGACAGTGCGATGTGGAAACGAATTGATGCGCAGGGCATCACTCGAATTACGCGAGAAGTCACGATTCAACTTGAACAAATGGGGGACTCACTACAGCCCAAGCCTTTAGTTGAAAAGGCAAAAGCCCAAGAATTGGTTAAAGGAAAAGTGACCTTTACTCGTGATGGTGACAAGCTTCAACTTAAACTAAAAAAAATGAGTGATCGCCAAGTCGAAGATATTTTGGCTTATTTAAATGATTATTTAAAATAAGCTATTTTGATTTTTATTTAAAGCCACGTCAGTCGACGTGGCTTTTTTTATACCTGATATTTAACTAGATTAGATAGCGGTCTAGCTTGGGTATATCATCGGGTGCTATGATCAATAGGTTGTTGTTTTATGAGTATGACCATGTCTAATTTATTGCCTTTTTCATCACAATTAATAGCTCAAGCAAAGAACGCTAATTGCCGTCATTTAGTGGTATTAGCGGGTGACCTTGTGTGGGGAGCTGAATCTGCTAATTCCTTTACTTCAGGTTACCCAAGCTATTTTTGGGTGGGGGAGAATGCGCCTGAAAACGCTGACTCATTATCGATTAAAAAAGCAAAAAAGCTCTTAGGGCAAGAAACGCATTGTTTAGTCTTTAATGCGCACAACGGCTTTGACGCTGATGCATTTGGCGCACTTTCTGGCACTGTTATTGGGGGGGGCTTATTACTGTTATTAGTACCGAGTTGCTGGTTTGATGATACGCAAACACAATTGCCTTTTATTCAGCGCTTAGTTCGGTTGTTATCTCAACCTGAAGTTTTGCTTATTCAGCAGTCAGAGACTTGCCTTCCAGAACTTCCTGCTTCTTATTTTTCTAGAAATGATTATCAAGATTTACGCTTCAGTTGTTTAACTCAAGAGCAAACATTGGCGGTTGAAGCGATTAAAAAAGTGGTGACTGGACATAGAAAACGTCCTCTTGTTTTAACTGCTGATCGAGGCCGAGGGAAATCGTCTGCGTTAGGTATCGCTGCTGCAAGTTTAATGACAGAACGTAGAATTCGTATTGGGGTGACATCGCCAAGTTTTGCGAATGTGAATACTTTATTTACCAGAGCCGCAGATGCATTAGGTATCGATTATCATCAACAAAAGAGCCTATCGTTTGAATCTGGCAACATGGTTTTTTTCGCCCCTGATACATTACTGACAGCACTTCCCGACATAGATTTCCTGATTGTTGATGAAGCCGCCGCCATTCCAGCACCTTTACTTTCACAGATGTTGACGCATTATAATCGCGTGGCTTTTGCAAGTACGATTCATGGTTATGAAGGAACAGGGCGAGGTTTTGCAATTAAGTTCCGTCAACAACTTGATCTGCAAACACCACAATGGCGTCAGTTATCGATCACTCAGCCTATTCGTTGGGCGATTAACGACCCCCTAGAAAATTGGGTATTTAGTGCTTTATTACTCGATACTGATGTTATGCCAAGGCATCGCTTATCTACAAAAGCGAGTTCAGAAATTACGTATCGCACGGTGCCAACGAAAGAACTCATTGTTGATGAAGCTTTGTTATCTTCGTTGTTTGGGCTTTTAATTAATGCGCATTATCAAACGTCTCCTAATGATATTAGCCAACTGCTTGATGATGCCAATATACAGTTATTAGTGGCAGAGTTGAAGAATGACGTGGGTGATAGTGAACAGGCAGCAAGCATTGTTGGTTGTTGTTTAGTTTCTCTTGAAGGCGGTTTCGATATTGAATTAGCCCAGCAAGTTATGCTAGGCAAGCGGAGAGTAAAGGGACATTTATTAGCGCAATCAATTGCGGCTCATATAGGAATTCCTCAAGGGGCTACTCAGTATTGTGCACGTATACTTCGTATTGCTGTGCATCCTTTTTTACAACAACAAGGCATTGGTTCATCATTATTAGGCTTTACTCAAAAATGGGCTGGTCAACAACAGTTAGATTATATCGGAACCAGTTTTGCTGCTGCCCCTGAGTTGGTGTCTTTTTGGCGTAAAGCTGGTTTCTTACCTATTCGTTTAGGTGTCACCAAAGATGCTTCTAGCGGTACCCATTCTTTATTAGCTGTTCAACCAATATCTGACGCGGCGAAATCTTGGCAGCAATGTGCTGTTTCACTGTTTGCTGCAAACTTCTTAAGTCAACGAGTAGAGCAATTTAACAACCTTGAGAGTGAATTATTCATTTCTCTTTTTCAATACTCTTCTGCGCAGTTAGATATTGCGAAGTATATGCCGTTGCCATCATTGTTTCGTGACCTTCAATTAAGTTGTTATTGTCGAGGAGGGTTAGGGTATGATTTGGCTATCGCGAGTATTGAATCTTGGTTATCTGAATGGGTCACTTCAGACGATTTTATTCATGATCCTACTGCGGCTTTAGCTGTGGTTAAAGTGCTTCAGAAACAGAGTTGGAATACGGTTGTTGCGCAGTTTTCATTACCAAGCCGAAAACATGCAGAGCATGCTTTACGTTCTTATATTACCCAGCATTATCAATCTTCATTGTAGGAAAAGGACATTATGCAGTTTCTTGTTGATACACATACGCACACAATTTCTAGCGGCCATGCATATAGTACGGTATTGGAAAATGCCGCGGCAGCCTCGCAAAGAGGGTTGGAAATGTTCTGCGTGACAGATCATGCCCCGACGATGCCTGGAGCTCCGCATTTTTGGCATTTCGCAAACCAACGGGTTATCCCTCGTCTTCTTCATGGGGTTGCTGTTCTACGTGGCGTTGAAGCGAATATTTTAAACATTGAGGGAGAGATTGATTTAGATGAGCGCATTATCAATCAATTAGATTGGGTTATGGCGAGCTTTCATGAACCCGTGTTTAGGTACACCAATAAATCAGATCATACCCAAGCATTGTTAAACGTTATTCGATCTGGGCGTGTTGATGCGATTGGGCATCCTGGGAATCCCAATTACGATTTTGACTTTGAATCTGTTTTTAAAGAAGCGGCTAAGCACAACGTTGTGATGGAAGTAAATAATTCATCATTAAGTGGTTCACGTGTTGGTAGCGAAATCCGCTGTGAAGACATAGCAATGTATATAAAAGAAATTGGTGGTCGTATTACAACGGGATCTGATGCTCACTTCGCTGCTGATGTGGGTAACTTTGAAAGTGTTGAACCATTATTGAAAAAAGTTAACTTCCCAATCGAGAGTATTATAACTCGTCATCCTCGATCTTTTCTGAACTTCCTTGAAGAGAGAGGTAAAAGTACGATTTCAGAGTTGGCTCACCTCTAACGTGTTTCTATTTACAGTGTAAATTTTTATTCTATAAAATCTATTTACACTGTAAATCCTCCTCTCTTATTTTTAATACAACCAAATGTATTAACTGCAAAAAATTACTTTGTCGTCAATTTATAGTCTACAGTTAAGATCTTGAGGGTTGTTTTGACTAGCATTATGTCTTGCGAGAAACAGAACCTTTTTTAAATCATGTTTCATGCTTACAAGGGATTTCGAGATACAAAAGGAATCATTGTATTTAGGAGAGAGTCATGAGTTTAGTCAAAATTCAAAGTAAAGCGCTTAAGCAGCTATCGGACCCTATTCATTCGATAACTAGAGCAAACATTTCTTATACATTAAGCAATGGTGGTGTGGCTGCACGTTTATATAAACATGTGATGTTCACTGATTCACATGTATATGATGTGGGGCTTAAAGTATCGATTGTTCGTCTATGCCGTAATAGTATGATAATAGCTACTGACCGTGAATTAGATGTATTGGGATCTTACGAGCTGAGTTTGCAAGGCATTCATCAAATGAACGGTTATATTACAATGCAAGAAATGGCTAGTGATAGTGCTGATTCTTATACATATGAATTCCATCAAAATGACAGATTAACAGATCAAGAACTGAGTTTGCTGATTGCAGATCTAATCTAATTAAGCGGCTATATTGTTTGCTAACACGCCCTGAATAGTCAGGGTAATAAAATTCCTTCTTTACCTCTGCTTTATATGCATATGCCAATTCATTTAATGGTATTTTTAATTCGTTTATTTGTACCTAACACTACGATATACAAAGCATTACAAATGCTTCCTCTGTGGATCATGGGAATTATTAATGTTTATATTCTATATTTTTAGCTTCCCTACAGAACAGTGGTTTGAGTTATGACGATAGAGAGCCTTCAATGATATTCTCCATTGTCTCTCATCCCGAATTGTGACTCGTCTACTCCTGTTATACTGATTGTTAGGTTAATATGTAATAGTTGAAGTTTGACTGAATATCACGATTTATGGCTTTTAAACGAATGGATATAATTTAGAGTGAAGGATCCCGCTATGTCACAACAGCCTCTCCAGCTGTCTCAGCAAGGTCATACTGTCTCTTTACGTGTAGAGCCGTTGGATGATGCTGAAATGGAGGTGTCGAGAGGGGATGTATACGCTGCACTTTCAAATATTAATGCGAATCAATTTTTTATCTTTGAAAATGCTATTGATTCTGCACTTGAAGTTCTCAACAGTGACTCTGCATCGAATATTTCAGTTGAACCTAAAACCATTATTATTGCAGAAAAACGCTCTGCGACGCTAATTGTAAAAACATCGCCAGACCTAATGACAGCTTCAATGACTATAGTTGGTGCTTACGGTGGCAATCGGATGACTGCGAAAGAGCTACTTTCGGCACTGAAAGATAATCATATTATTAAAGGTATTCGCAAAGTTCAGCTGCAAGAGTTACTAACAAAAGGGCAATCACTTGTCTCTGGAGAGAAGCTGACTTTGACCGTTGCCTTTGGTAAACCAGCAGAAAATGGGACCGATAGCCAATTTAAGCCCTTAGTTGAAGATATCAGTCAGCGTGTATTACGACCGCAGCATAAGGCTGATGGTACCGTCGATATGCTTAACCTTGGTGAAATGGTAACGGTTACAATAAGCCAAGCAATTATGCGGCGTATGCCAGCAACGCCTGGTGTGGTCGGTTTTAATGTTATTGGTAATGATCTTGATTGTGTTGCTGGGCAAGAAGTGCCGTTTACGGTAGGTGACGGTACCGCTATTAGTGATAATAATGAAAATTTATTAGTCGCAACTAAATCAGGTATCCCTTTAATTACAAAGAATGGGATGCAAGTTGATGATGCCTTAATTGTTAAAGGTGTGAATGCCACAACTGGACACATTAATTTTGATGGTAGTGTTGTTGTACAGGGTGATGTTACGTCTGGGATGAAAGTGACAGCGACGGGTAATATTTCAGTGAGTGGCTTTGTTGAACTTGCTGAATTAAATGCTGGCGGTGATGTCGTCGTTATTAATGGTGTTATTGGGAAGCCGCAGCATAGTAATGATGGGCATCTAGCCTGTTATATTAAAGCAAAGGGTAAGGTAACCAGCAAATTTGCCCAATATGTTGATATTGATGCTGGAAGCAATGTGGAATTATCTCTCCATGCGCTACATTGTCATATCCGTTCTCAAGGCGAAGTCATTGTACTCGATCAGTTCAAACGCCATGGAACATTGAGTGGTGGGATTATCGAGGCGGCTTACAGTGTTAAAGCACTTAATATTGGTGCCTTGGCTGGTACACCGACAGAAATCTCAGCCTTTAGTAAATGCTATGATTTGCGTAACCAGTTAAATGATACTTTTAAGTTGCTTGAAGACGAACAAATTCAAAAGAATAAAATTCGTGAGGTCGAACTTAAATTGCTGCAGATACCGAGTACCAAAAGGCCAAGTGAACTTGTAACGAAGGTGATGGAGACGAAGGAGAAGCACGTAAATAAAATGTCCTCGTTAAAAGAACATTACCGAAGCCTTCAAAGCGAATATGAAGAGGTGCGTGGTGCTGTGTCTATTGCTGCGCTTAACCACTTCTTTTCTGGTGTAAGTTGCCGTTTAGAAAGATTAACAATGAATGTTAACGAAGAACACGGCCCCTGTAGTATTAAGTACTCAGCTAATAAACTAGAAATTATCCCTCTTTAATTGCCTAGTTTACACTGTAAATTCGCTTTTGATTATTTTGCTTTACACTGTAAATTGAAGTCTACTTATAGCACCTTAATACTATTAGGGGCTGTTGAACTACCAATCATATTTTTTTCAACCAATACTCCATTTCTTTTTTCGATAATATAGCCTTGAAATCCGTTAACAAATAATTCGGAAAGCCTTTCTAGCTGTGTTTCTGTCTCAACCCTTGTTGCGATTGTTTTGATATTTAATCGGTGAGCTGTTCGTGAAATAGAGGCTAACAAATCCGACTTAGTTTGATCATTTAATTGATGCGTATAAGCAAAATCGATTTTGACGTAATTAGGGCGGAATTCATTAAGGTAATCTAGTGATTTGAAATGACGTCCGTAGTTATCGACGCCAAACCCAAACCCATTAAACTGAATGGCTGAGCACAATAAACCGGTTGCATCGGGTTGTCTAATAAAACTGGATTCTGGTATTTCGAAATATAATCGCCCAGCAAGTGCTTTGTTATTTTGAAGTAGGCTGCCTAGCCATCTGATGAAGGTTGGATCACTTATACTGCTATAAGTCAGGTTTACAGCGAGGGGACCTAGCTTTCTGTTGTGATTTAATTTTTTAATAATATCTTGTATAACGTGTCGATCAAATAAGCTTCCAATCCCAAGATCTTCAAGTGCACCCAAAAACTGTCCTGCGCTAAATTCTTCTTTTCCCTTTTTTATCGATGTTAACACTTCAAAATGGTAAATATCTGCTTCTTTAAATATGACGGGCTGAAAATGAAATGCAAAGTAATTATTGGCAATGGATTCTAACAAGAGAGATTTCCATTGCTGTTTCCCCAGTGCTGTTTCAGTTTGAGATCCTTTAACTAACACCGCTGGCTGCTGAGGATCCTGTGCTGCTTTTGATAATGCATTGTCGAGCTGAGTGAGCAAAGTTCCTGCTGTGGTGGGTATATCGTTTAGTAGCAATCCAACACGGGTAGATTGCTCGTCTTGAATAGATGAATCAAGTTGTACCTTTTCGACAACACTTAATATTGTTTCACCCATTAATTTTAATTTTTCGACGGTAATGTTAGGCACTAAAATAGCAAATTCATCAATGGATAAACGAGCAAGAATTAAGTCTGAATAAATGATGGATTCATTAAGTTTAGATGCGATTTGTTTAACGAGGCTGTCGCCAGATTCATAACCGAAGTTGTGATAATTATCATCAATAAGGGTCGTCTTTATTATTGCCAGCCCGCCGTTATGTGATTTTTTAAGCCAAGAATTTAATTCGTTAATAAAAAAAGTACGATTCCCAAGCCCTGAAACTTCGTCACGGTACGCGCGCTCTCGTAATTTGACGGCTTCGTGAGCTTGCTCTTTGAAGTTAACTTCTAGATGGGCGTGCATCTGATTCATCATTTTGACAATTGTTCGTAAATCTTGCTGCGGTGGTAATGAGATTGACTGGTAAGGTAGTCGAGCAGAATATGCCGTGATTTTTTTTAATGCGCGCAAACCATAAGTAAGTAAAGGTATGGTCAAGAAAAGGCTAATGAAAAAAAGCACGAATGCTATGAATCCACTGTGTAATGTCTTTGACCACAGTTGCTGGTATGAATATGCTGAGTTGGTGGTAATCGTTAGTGTTACGAAAGGGTCTATTCGCTGCTTAGATACCGTTAATGAGTTAATCGGAAAGATGAATTTAAACCACGCTGGCATGCTAGCACGAGTGTTGTTTTGATTGTTATTCGTTAAATTTTTATCAAAAGAATTTGAATTTACTTGGAAACTCGCGCTACTGATCATAGGTTGATCTAGGAGGCTATTTAAGACTGACTCAATGAGTTGTGTTTTTTCTTTTTGGGGAATATCACGGTTTATTATTGATGTTAATACTGTGATATTTGACGATAGTATTTGTTCTATATAGTTTTCTTGTTGGTTCTTTAATACTGTAGTATTTGAGAAACACAGAACCATAAATAAAATTAAGCACACCGTAAAGCTACAAGCGATTGCACCTAAAGTAAGTTGTTTGTATAAAGTCATGCTATTTCAACCATCGTGATTAAGATTATTTTTAGCTGGCCGAATCTTGAAACGCCAATACGCCCTAGTATTGAATCGTTTTTCTCATACTAAAATTGAGATTAAATGATTGAATTGAAGGTAGTACGAGATAGATAAATATAATTTAGCAAATCTACTTCCAATCATTCACACAGTTTTTTCTAATGACGTCATTTTCGATATATGAGTCGAATACAAAATGTAAGAAGAGGCAGTTACATGTAAATTATGGGGTTATTTTAGGATTCTAGAGTGAACTGATAGGCTGTTGTTGTTTGAAGTTTCTAGGCTGGAAGTGCTGGGTTTATGAGGACTAATGAGCCATTAAGGATATTGGTAATACTACCGAGCGAACAGTATTACCCATTGCGAGTGAAGTAACGGCTAACGCCAGTATAATTTAATGCGTTACTTTAAAATCGTATTTATCAATACCGTGTTTCTTCATTTTGTCGTATAGCGTTTTTCTTGCTAGGCCGAGTTCTTCTTGCGCCTCTTTCAAACACCCATTATGGCGTTTTAACGCATCGCAAAGTAATGTGAATTCAAACCGGTTCACGCGATCGCTCAGGGTTAAATTAAATTGCTCATCACTTATCTCCCCCTCTTTGCTCAGGCTTACCGTGTCTCCCATTAAAACGAGGCGTTCAGCAAGGTTCCGTAATTCACGCACATTTCCCGGCCAGTCATATTCGAGCAGTTTAGTTTGTTGTTCTGGGCTAATTACTGGGTGCTCAATACCATAGCGTGTTGATGCCGTACGTGTGAAATTTTGAAATAAGATCAATAGGTCATCTTTTCTGTCGCGTAAAGGGGGAAGGTTCACACTCACAACATTTAGGTGATAATAAAGGTCTTGATTGAATTCACCCCGTTCACTCATCACTTTTAAGTCTTTCTTGGTTGCACTAACAAAGCGAATATCAAGATCCATCATTTGATTGATGGCTGAAGGTTCAACATTTCTATTCTCCAAAACGCGTAACAGTTTTTCTTGAAGAGGCGCAGGCATCGATTCAATTTCATTTAAGAAAAGTGTTCCTCCATTCGCATGCGCAAGCTTTCCTGAACGTTTTTTTTGTCCGCTCGAAAATATGCTGGATTCAAAACCAAATAATTCACTTTCGATCATCGTTTGCGGTATGGCGTTACAGTTGATTGTGATAAAAGGTTTATTTTGTCGGGCACTATGATCATGTAGGAAGCGGGCTACAAGCTCTTTTCCAGTTCCATTTTCACCCTGAATGATTACATCGGCAGCGGTATCTTTTATATGACTTAGAATTCGGCGTAATTGTTTTATTTGTGGGTTACTGCCTAGAATTCGGGGCCCAGGACCACTTTGTGCTTCTAATTCACGGCGCAGTTCTCTATTTTCTAAAATAAGCTCGCGCTTATCGCCTGCTCGTTTCACTACGTCGAGTAATGTCTCCGTTGAAAAAGGTTTTTCTAGAAAGTCATATGCGCCGATCCGCATGGCATCTACGGCCATGGTTATATCACCATGGCCAGTTAAAAGAATGATAGATAGTTCCGGATCTATGGCTAAGGCGCGCTTTAAGAAGGTTAAGCCATCAATACCTGGCATATTGATATCTGAAATGATTACGCCTGTATAATGATTATCGATAATATCTAATGCTGGTTTTGCACTTGAAAATAAATTTACATCGTAATCTTCGAGTTCTAATGTTTGCCCTAGTGCATCACGAATTGGCTTCTCATCATCAATGAAAATAACATGTTTGTTCATTGTACATCCTTAGTAATGCAAGGCAGGCTGATGATAAATTCTGCACCACCTTCACTATGATCTTGAATGATCAGGCTTCCAGAAAATGAATCGATGATCCTTTTCGAAATAGTGAGTCCCAAGCCTAATCCATCTTTTTTTGTGGTAAAGAAAGGGGTGAAAATACGTTGTTTCTGAGATTCATCGAGACCCGGACCGTTATCCCAGATACGAATTTCAACACTGTCACCTTGATCAGTTAACTGTATACCGATTTGAGGTGAGTACGTATGTTCTAGTGCTTGAATAGCATTGTGCAATAGGTTGATAAGCACCTGTTCTAATTGAACGGCATCTGCGTTAACTTGTATGTTATCTGGTAGTTCGCCTAAGCGTAAAATCACCCCGCCTTTGATCAGTTTATTGCGTAATAAACTAATAGATGAACGTATTGAGTTAGCAGCAACAGTACAACTATTGGTTTCTATTGATGTTTTTCGCGCAAAAATTTTAAATCGAGCAATGATTTCAGACACCATTATATTAAGCTTAATTATCTTATCGATGTTGTTCGCGACAGAATCATAGCGCTCTTTTATCAAAAGCTTGCGGCTATTTTCCGCATAGGTGCGCATTGCAGCTAATGGCTGATTGATTTCGTGGTTTATACTGGCAGAAAGCTCGCCGAGCATCGCTAATTTTGCGGCTTGTACTAATTCATTTTGAGTTTGTCTTAATTCTGCTTGGCTACGCTCGTATTGTTCAATAGTATCGCGTAGTTGTTGGTTGGTTTCTAATAAGTTATGTGTTCGTTCAATGACTAGCTGTTCTAATTTATCATTGAGTTGTGCTAATTCTTTTTTAGTCAGTATGGTTTGTAACCAAGACATAAGGGCAAAACATAGCAGCATATAAAAAGCAGTAAAGATGACGATAGCTTGCATAACATATAGATAGGCAGTATTGATTGGGCTAAATCCATAAATAATCCAACCCGCTTTATCCATGCTGTGGTGCGCAATAATATAGGCGTCTTCTTTTCCATTATCAGGCGTTTTTATACTGCTTATTTCTTGGCGATCAAAGGTCGCTAAATCTTGGTATTCACTGAGTGCATTGAGCTCTGTTTCACCATACTGGCGTGAAGCAACGACTTGTTTTCGCTGTTGGTCATCTAAAATAGTTAGTGAACGATATAACCAGTTATCTTCAGAGCTATAAAATATGACGCCTTGCTGATCGGCAATAGCATACTCAATTTGATCGTATTGCCAAATATCTTCTATTAAAGACAAATCGACTTTGATCACCAATACGCCAATAATGTTATCTTGCTCATAAACGGGGGCTGAAAAATAATAACCGCGTTTCTGCGAGCTGATGCCTAGAGCAAAATATTGACCAAGATTTCCAGCTATCGCCTCTTTGAAATAAGGTCGGTAGCCGTAGTTTTGAGCAACAAAGCTTTTGTCACTTTGCCAGTTACTGGCCGCAATCGTATTACCATCTTGGTTAATGAGGTAAATGGTATCTGCGTTTATATTATCAGCCCATGTTTGTAATAGACGGCTGGTTGTTTGATATTGCTGCGAAATAGGAATAGCCGATGTTTTATCTGAAATAAGCGGTGCTAATAGTCGTGGGTCGTTAGATAGCACCTCGGGTAATTGGCTATAACGCGATAGCTGGGCATCTAACTTTTCACCAAGTTGGTTTACATCATTGATAATTTTATCGGAAAGGTGTGTTTTTGCTTGCTGATAAGTCACATTGGCTATTAGTCCACTAAGCAGCAGCCCAATAATGATGAGTAAAGTGAGGTATTTTTTCTTTTGCACGTTAGCACCTAGCTTTTATTTAGAATGAAACGCTAACAAATTTTAGGTCTGGAAAACAAGAAGTCGCTTGCAGAGATCTAACATCATAGTATATATCAGGGATAAATTATTGAAGAAAAGAAGCAAAGGTTAGGCTGGTACTTGTTTTTCGTATTAGCAAAGCGCACAATTTCTATCATTGTATATAGGCTTGAGCCAATAAACGGAGATAACAATGGATTTGTCTGATATTCGTCGTGAGTATACGCGAGGTGGACTACGTCGTAATGATTTACCAGATGAACCACTACCTTTATTTGAGAAGTGGTTGCAGCAGGCGATAGATGCCAAAATTGCTGATCCAACGGCGATGACTGTTGCTACTGTCGATGAATCAGGTCAACCTTTTCAACGTATCGTTTTACTGAAACATTTTGATCGTGATGGCTTTATTTTTTATACCAACTTGGGTAGTCGTAAAGCACTTCATTTAAGCCATAATTCAAAGATAAGTCTGCATTTTCCATGGCATGCTATTGAACGCCAAGTTCATATTACAGGCGAGGTCGAAAAACTGTCTTCGTTAGAGGTTATGAAATATTTTACCTCTCGCCCTAAAGAAAGCCAAATAGCGGCTTGGGCAAGTAAGCAAAGTAATCGAATTTCTGCACGACAAGCATTAGAAGGCAAATATTTAGAATTGAAACAAAAATTTGCCCAAGGTGAAGTACCTGTACCTACTTTTTGGGGTGGGTATCGTGTGAAAATTAACTCGATTGAGTTTTGGCAAGGTGGAGAAAACCGTCTGCACGATCGTTTTATATATTCCCATGAATCATCACATTGGAATATTGATCGTCTAGCACCTTAAATGTAACTAAATGTTATAAAATAGAAGTGTAGTGAAATAACTACACTTCTATTTGTTTTATTTGAATATACTGCGCTTTATATTGATCAAAAATATTGTTAACTCAATACTGCTCATTTGAAGTCACGATGCTAACCCCTTCAGGGTGGCGTGTACTTAATGTCTCTTCCGCATTTTTGATCGAATCAATTTCAGAGGTCGCTGAAATGTTAAATTTAAACGGTATATTAAAGTGTGGATGTATTACGTAAGTAATTGTAAATTGTTTCATATTCTTCCCAATGATAATCAATAATCTGATGCACTAATTGTATTGCTTCAGCTTTTATTGCCATATTGTATGGCTGGCTCATGGGACGTATCTTAGCGTTATCTAAGTGAGTTAAATTTGATCTAATAATTGATTATTTAAAGGTATAGCTTCATTCAAGTAAACTTAGATTTATAGATTATGTGAAATATTTCTGTTTTTTATTATTCTTTAAGTATTACAGAGAGTTGGCGTTTTAACATGCTTTCTGGAATATGCGATCCAAAACCTAAATCTAATGCTAAATCGATTAATTCTGCTTTGGAGTTGGCGTTAAATTTTTCACGTAACCGCAGCACATAGTTTTCTACTGTTTTTACTGAGACATTAAGTACCTTTGCAATGTACTGAGGCTTTTTTCCGTAAAGTAATAAAAAAAGTACTTCAGATTCACGAGTATTAATGGCTACTTTTTGATTATGTAAATCTAAGCTAAATGAAGCCTGATCATTTTTACTAATACCTGCGGCTCGGCAAATCCAATGTCCGACTTCTAGAATCGCAGTATCTGTTAGTTCTACACCTGAAAAAATAGTACCAACCGTTTTATTCTCTTCATTCTTCCACGGTGTTTTTGTGAATAAGTGTGCACGCCAACTTCCGTCGGAATAAGGGTGTATATCAAGCACTCGCATGCGCAGACCAGATGTCATTACTTGCAAATCCTGTTCTTGAAATGACGGAGCATATTCAATGGTTGGGCTTGGCATGTCATAATCAGTGCGACCAATACAATCTAAATGATGCTCAACACCAATTATTTTCCCGTATTCTGAATTAGCGTAAACAAAGACAGAATCTTCATCTTTACACCCCCAGCAGCCAGGAAGTTGATTAAAAATATGGAGCAAGGATGGGTCAATGTTGTCTTTCACTGGTTTAGCCTAGCAGTATCAGGATTAAATTGAGAATGAGAGTTAGTCTAATAGATAGCAGAAATGTTACAACCAGAAGCAGAGTGTTTATTAAACAAAATCGTAAATAAAAGTAAAAAAAAGCCGGTCATAAGACCGGCAAAGACAAGAGCTTGACTCCGAAGAGCACAATCCTGTACGACGTGTAGAAGAGGTATCCAATAAAGTTCATATCTAAAATATGAGGGTATATATAAAAGTAAACTCTATTGGCATGTATCCAAAGTTGGATACTGCAGACCGAAAGCAGTGAAGTATGCTCCCTGTCTACGAAAGAAACTATAACCGAGAGAGAACCAACAAAGAAGGGGGGAAATCACCTATTGACACCTCGGCTAATATTTGTTTGTCGTATTTATATCTTAATTTTTGCTATTTTATTGCCTGAATATACGTATTTATTGACGGCTAATTGATTAACTTGCCGTGCAAAATACGTGAAAAATTCATATTTAGTGATTTCTTATTCGAAAAGGTAGTAATAGCCGTAAGCAACAATCACTGCTGGGATCGATGAATATATCGTTGCCATCAGGGCTGCTTTAGGTGCAAGTACAATCGCTGGAAACAAAGCATCACCGTCATTGCTGATTGAATTGCCCAACTGTGCAGACAGTGGCACTGCACCACTGATATAGAGGCTGGTGACTAATATTTGAGGACCACAACCTGGCAGTAAACCAATAACAACACCCATTAGGGGAATGTAAGCAGACCATTCTGTAAATGCTGATGCTAAATTGATTCCGGTCCAATACATCGTTAATTCAAATAATAAGAAAGCACAAATTACCCAGCTTGTTACAAAGTTGGTATCTTGGGCGACTCGTTGAAAAAGGGTATTGGTTTGCTCTTTGGGATCTTCGGATACCGCAGATTCATAATCTGTAATGTCTCGGCTTATCGCCCACAAAATAATAGAAACAATGGCCGCAGCTGCACCAATAATGTTGATCGTACCTGCTTCAAGATGAAAAAAATGATCAATGTTAATTTGGAATGACCCCATAATGGCAATAACCGAGGCTGGTATTAACAGCCACTTCCAAAAGTGACCTTGTAACTTTAGTGGGGGTTGATGTGCTTCCTTTTTATTAGCACAAGATGGGATAGGTGCGTCTTTAATGGCTGGTCGCATGAAATGCTCACCGTGAATAGCATCGACAATCCAACCAGAGAGCAAACCTACAACAAATCCTATGCTGATAACCAATAAGCCAGTTTTAGGTTGGGCTGCAAGCAATAAAAAGGCTGCATCTCCCATGGTTGCGGTGAGTACGGCAACAACGGAACCAAAACTGAGTCGACCTTTTACATATTGCGTAATAACAACAATCGCCCCCCCGCACCCTGGTAAAGCCCCCATAGAGGCAGAAAATAAAACCTGGAAATAAGCACTTCTATTGAGTAACCCAGTCAGCTTATTGGTATTACTTAATCGTGATGAAATCGCATGGTAGATAGCAAGGGTAGCTGCAACATAAGTTGCGACTTGCCAAAAAGCATCAGATAAAACAGAAATAGTGATCTCTCTGGTATTCGTCACCACGAGTAGAGCAAGCAAGACAATAGGAAGGATGAGGCGTTTATTTGTTAAGCGCCATTTTGTATGCTCTTGTAGCTGGCTTGGTTGTTTGATCTGCGATGCCATAAATAGCTCCGAAATGTTCAATCGCGAAAAAGAAAAGTATCGGTATATTTAAATGCAAATGAGAATTATTATCAAGTGTTTGTGGTGTGTTATTTGAGATGGGTTATCTGTTGTAAAGGCTAGGTAACCTTAATCCCCTAAATGTTCCATAATGAAATCTAAAAAACACCGTACTTTAGCAGACATATGCTTACGACTTGGATACACCATAAAAATATCAATCGGCAGGCGAGGAAAGTCAGTGAAAAGAGCAACTAGCTTTCCTTGTTCTACTTCATCGTGTAAGTGAAAATGCGGCAAGATTGTGATCCCTTGGCCTGCCATACACAATGCTAATTCCATGTAGGAATTATTGGTCACCACTTGGCTTTTAATGGGGATATGAATTGTTTGCCCGTCTTGGTCTATTAAATCCCAAGAGTTACCTTGGCGAATATAACTATAACTAATGGTTTTATGTTGTGATAATTCACTTGGGTGCTTGGGGGTACCGTGTTTTTGTAGGTAATCAGGAGAGGCAATAACAACAGCATAAGAACGCCTTATTCGGCGGCTAATCAAACTCGAATCATCAAGCTGCTTTGAGGCACGTATTGCGACATCGTATCCTTCAGCGACAATATCAATTTTTCTATCGTTTAAATCCAATTCTAAAACTATTTCAGGGTATTGCTCGGTAAATTGAGACAGAATTGGACGTAGATTTGATAAACCAAAGCTGACAGGACAACTGACTTTTAAACGCCCTTGCGGTTTTTCTTGTTGGCCTGTAATCGCATTCTCGGCGACTTGTGCATCTTCAATGAGCTGCAGGCATTGCTGAAAGTAGAGCTCACCTTCAGGGGTTAGGCTTAGAGTGCGCGTTGTACGATGAAGTAACCTTATTCCTAAACGGGCTTCTAGTTTATTAATCTCTTTGCTGATGTAAGATGTCGAATGACCACTGTTTAACGCAGCTTGTGTAAAGCTGCCACTGTTCACCACTTCTGTAAAAACCACCATGCCATCAAACAAAGCCGCGTTAAAAGCCATTGAATCTATCTCTTTATTTTTTATTAGAAGTCATATGGAAATAATCATTACACATTTAGGCTATTAATCAACATCTGTGTATAAAGTATAGTTAGTCCATGGAACAAACAGGCATAGAAAGGATCATATGATGAAACAGATTACCCGCATTAATCATATTGGCTTACGTGTTCGTAATTTTGAAATCGCGCGAGATTTCTATGCCAAGTTAGGGTTTGAATATATTACGGGTCCTAGCGGTTCAGAGCCTGTTGCGATTGTTGAACACCCTGCAGGTATCAATATTAACTTTATTCTTAATGTGGATCAGAATGATGATGTTAATCAGCTGATGGATATTGAGACCAAACATACAGGGTATACCCATGTTGCGATAGAAGTCGACAGTATGGTGGATACCTTAGCTGAACTTAGCAAGCTGGATATACCTTTAAGTGGTCAAGCAATGAAGCACCCTACAGGCGTATCTTGTTTTATCCGAGACCCAGATAAAAATGTTATTGAGTTCATTGAATATATCGGACTGAATGCGTTTAAAAAATAAATATAAAGGAATCATCATGAAAGTATTAGCTTTAGCGGCAAGCAGCAGCTCAACATCTATCAACAAACAATTGGCAACTTACGCAGCAAGCTTAGTTGAAAATGCAGAAGTAGAAGTCTTGGATTTAAATGATTTTGACATGCCAATTTTCAGTGAAGATAGAGAAAAAGAACTGGGACAGCCAGAGCCTGCACAACGTTTCTACAAGAAACTAGGCGAAGCTGATGCCATCATTATTTCTTATGCCGAGCACAATGGTTCATATACAGCAGCATTTAAAAATGTGTTTGATTGGACGTCTCGTATCGACATGAAAGTCTACCAAGGTAAGCCTGTTATTATGCTAGCAACATCGCCGGGTCCTGGTGGTGCATCGTCTGTATTGGCGGCGGCGACAGGTTCAGCGCCGTATTTTGCGGCCGACGTGAAAGGCTCTTTATCGATACCTAGTTTTTACGATAACTTCGATATGGCACAAGGCAAGCTAACGAATGCTGAACTGCAAGATAAGCTAGCAACAGTAGTTGCTCAGTTATAGCTGAAGCGGCATGTTTTATTAAAAGCATTTTAGCTGAATAACCGACTGTTTAGTTAACACTGCAAGGGCGTATTTTACGATTCTAGTGCCAACAAAGATCGTATAAATACGCCCTTTTTGTATCTGAAATAGAAAAGCAAGTAATAGAAACATAGAGAGAGGGCACCATGGATACGGGACTTCTAAATAAACCAGTAAAAAAGACATTGATATCAATGGCGGCGCCCGCAGCGTTTGGGATGTTAATGACCTTTCTCTTTCAACTGGTTGATACCTACTTCATTGGTCAGCTTGGCACGAAAGAACTTGCCGCGATTAGCTTTTCTTATCCGATCTATATCTTTATTGTCAGTTTCTTCATGGGAACGGCTGCTGGCGTGTCTTCTGTGGTAGGCAAGGCGTTAGGAGAAGGGGATTCAAGCAAAGCACAATCACTAACAACCCTTTCAATTCTTGTCTTTATGCTTTTCAGTGTATTACTTGCTGTGGTGGGAACCTTCACGATTCAGCCTACTTTTTCATTGCTTGGTGCGACAGCTGAAACCATCGCGATGATTTCAAGCTACATGTTGCCACTGTATATTGGCATGTTTGCATTAGTCGGTACTTTAATTGGCAATGCCGCGCTGATGTCAAAAGGCATCATGATTCAAACAACCGTTATTATGGCGATTGGTGGGATCATCAATGTTATTTTTGATTACTTTTTGATTTTTGGTATTGGATTATTTCCTGCTTTAGGCTTGCAAGGGGCTGCGGTAGCGACACTCATCTCTTGGGTGAGTATTTTTGTGTTAATGCTTTTAGTATTGATTAAAGAAGGTTTGTTTTCTCTATCATCACTGCATTCTTTTTCGCAAGCGAAAGTCTATTTTAAAGAAATTATGCTCATCGCATCCCCCGCGATTGCTGCACAGATTCTAAACCCAATAGCCATTGCGGTGATCACTCGCATGGTCTCTCAATATGGTGATAATGCCATTGCAGCTTATGGGATTGTAACGCGCATTGAATCACTTATCTTAACTGGAATACTGGCGTTGAGTGTTATCGTAACGCCACTTGTTGCCCAGAATTATGGTGCTAAAGCGTACAAGAGATTAGATCAAGTGATTGCGTATTCCGGCAGAATGACGGTCTATTGGGGATTATTCTTTTTTGCCATTATGGTGCTATTTTCTCAGCCTATTATTGGTATTTTTACAGACAGCAAAGAAATTATTGAATATGGGCAACTGTACTTCAATCTTGTGGGTTTATCTTTTCCTGCTTTTGGATTGGCGCTTATCACGACATCATTTTTTAATGGGGTTCAGCAAGCAAACTTGTCGCTACGTTTAACCTTAGTGAAAGCCATCATCTTTACTCTTCCCCTTGCGGTTGTAGGAGCTTGGATAGGGCTCACATTTATTTGGATTGGGATCGCAATAGCGAACGTACTGGCTGCTGTTTATGCGAAAAGATTACTAAATGGGTGGTTGGAAGCAAATCATTCTGAGCTCTTAATGGCTTCTCCTTGCAGTGATTACCTTAACGACATTAAATCATTGTGGTCGAAGCGTCGCTTTAGCCAAAAGTCACAAGCGAAATGATCAAAGAGAATAAGCGTTAATAATCACACTGGTTTATAGGTTGAAACTGTTGAGAATAGTTATTCCTAAGCTGCACGAAAGCAGTGATCCTACCGTTGTAAGGGCAATAATATTGGCGGCTAGCTTAGCGTTTGCCCCCATTGAACGTGCCATTACATAACTTGCTGCTGCAGTTGGTGCGGCACTCATCAAGAAAATAACCCCTAGCTCTAATCCTCTAAAGCCCAATATATAGCCAGCAAGCGAAATTAATCCCGGAGCGATGATCAAGCGCCCGTAGGTTGAATATTTTGCATGAGTAGAATCTTGGCGCAGTTGTTTCAGATCCAAGCTTGCCCCAGTGCACAGTAGCGCCAAGGGCAGTGTCATATCAGCAAAATAGCTCCCTGATTTAAGGAACACCTCTGGAATGTTGATATTTAAATAGGAAAAGGGAACGGCAGCACAAATGCCGATAATTAAAGGATTTTTTACAATAGAACGTAATAAATAGCCAGTATTCAGTGATTGGTTGCCAGGGGAAGATCGCGTTAGCGTTATTACGGCAAGAATATTGTAAAGTACCGTTATTACAGCAACATATAATGAGCCAACCACTAAGCCATTTTCGCCATAGGCATTGGAAACATATGCCAGACCAATTATTCCGGTATTTGCACGAAATGCCCCCTGAACAATTACGCCTCTTTCTGCTTTATCTTTTACTAACCAATGCGCTAAACACTCAAAAATGATGAAAGTAGCGGTGTTTGCCGCTAAAGCAAATAGCAATAGGTTGATATTTCCCACTTGCGCTAAGTCTGCTTTTACCACACTTAAAAATAATAGCGCTGGCAGCGTGACGGTAAAGACGAGTTTCGACCCCGTTTCAATGAACTTTTCTTCAATGATCCCCCAGCGTCTAAGAGCAATACCGAGACCGAGCATGATAAAAATAGGTCCAGTGACAGAAAATGAGTATTGCAGTTGGATCCAGAATTCGTTCATTTCAATATCCTTATTAATCGAACTATTTGTAACACAAAAAGAGCGACGAATGGATATTTCAATCTATAATGTATTGATATTTTGGCTAAGCATTTGTTTTTAAAAGCTTATGTTGGAGTTTGAATTATTGTTGAGTACTCTGTTTGCTTACGGAACAATGATCAAGTAGCGCGAATTAACGGGGGGTGTCATTTCAATTGGAACGATGATCAAGAAGGATCCTATGTTTAGATCGTTAACGATTCGGATCAATGATCAAGGGCAGATCTTATTTTCATCTCAAGTTTAGAGCTCTTCTTTCTTATGCCACTAAAAAGCTGGAACGATGATCAAGTATGTAATCTATTTAAGTTATTGATTTTACTTATCTATGTGAATTTTAGGTACATTTTACGGTATTTTATCGATATGCTTTCGAGTGAGGCATAATGACCAGTGAGCCCTTGTAGCATAAGGGAATAAGCGCGATCGTTGAAATTGAAATCACACTGCCCGTAAAGAATGCTATCTTGATCACTTTTCCGGTGTGTTTACGTGGCGAAAGCACTATACCCAAGCTACCTCAAGATGCTCGTTTCAGCGAGAATTTGTTGGGCTCTAGGTAAGGCACTTATTTATAGACCTAGTGGTTCTACGTTGAAAATAAGTAACACCGCATAGAGCCCAACAAAACTCGCCCTTCGGGAGTGATTCAGCGTATCTACTTCTGTGTCAAATGTGTTGCACTTATTGTATTACTCCAGCGGAATGCCATTCCTACACACATTTTCCTTGAGTTAAATACGCTGATATCACTCTGAATCCTGCATCTTGAGGTCGCTTGGGTATATATTTAGAAGAGAGATTGTTCATTAAGAGAAAAGAAACTAGAGTGTAGGCACGGTTACTGAGACAATGGTTTATTCATTATTGGTTTATTTGTTATAGATGAATACTAAGTTTAGACATTCAGAAATTGTCATACTGCCAGAACAGATGGAACACCATAATCATGGTTATAACCAAGTTGTGATTGGTCTATCTGGACAGACAGAATTTGATATCGAAGGCTATGGTAATCTTGTTTGCCCTGGTCAGGGGTGTTTAGTGACCGCCGATTCTGAACACGCATTCTCTGGTTTAGGTCGAAATGAAATTCTGGTCCTGAATATACCCGTATCTCAACACTCGTTTGAAGAAACCTACGGTTATTTACAACCTTCTTATGCAATGGATCGTGTCGAGCGCTTATTTGATCAGTCGAGCTATTTTCATCTTGATACCCAAGCTCAAAATCTTATTAACGCACTCACCGTTGAAATGACAGCACATCCTGATGATCTGTTATTAAGTAAAGCATGTACCGATACACTGATGTGCGTATTGCAGCGACATTTTAAGCCGTTAGCATCTGATCGCCATAGTGCACGTTTGAATATGGATATTGTCGATCAATATATTATTCAGCATCTAACGCGTAAAATTTCTGTAACACAATTGGCGGGACAGGTTTTTTTAGGTGAAAGCCAATTTCATTTATTGTTCAAGAATCAAACAGGTGTAACACCCCATCAGTATGTTTTAAAAAAGCGTCTCGAAACGGCAAAACAATTGATGGAAGAATCACAGTTAAGTTTAGCTCAGGTGGCACAAAGCTGTGGATTCTCGGGTCAGAGTAGCTTTACCCAAGCGTTTTCACGTTTATACGGCATGCCCCCCGCGCGTTTTAAAAAAAATAACGTATAACATCATCTATTAGATTAATAGTACGGCAGTTTTTATATTTCATTTAATTCAAAAGCTTAGTTAAAAATTTCGCTCTTTTTATTGCTTACATTCAGTATTTATTTAGCTCTTCTCAGTATCTCTTCTTATCTAGCCTCTTTCGTTATCATATTCATACTTACGTAGGAATATTCACTGTTTTTACGTAAATTTTCATGTTCATTTTTTGCAGGTATTTTACTTTAATCTGTATGAAACAAGGTTTTTTGATGATGTTTTGTGTCTAATTTTGTTAAAAAACGGACTTTTTCTAAAAATTAACGGAGAATATGACAAGACTAGAAGAGCCGTGGAAAATAGAATCCCCTCAATAGTAACACTGGTGTAACATTTATCCTGAGGGTATCGATAAACTTCAGGATTCATTATTGAGGGAATGATTATGTTCAATGCGGCAGATGTACTTCAGCCATCCTTTATTGAGCGTCCGTTAAACGAAATCTGGACACTGATTTCGCCGCTCTATTCTGTTGATGAGTCGTTATGGCTAGAGCAGCTATTACCTTTGGCTGAGCCGTCAGATGTAGAACGTAAACACACGACAGACAATGCTGCTGAACTTATTCAGCGCGTACGTGCTGATAAAAATGCGATTCAAATGATTGATGCATTGTTATTGGAGTACAGCCTAGATACCAAAGAAGGTATTTTGCTGATGTGTTTAGCAGAAGCCTTGATGCGTATTCCTGATGCCGCAACGGCTGATGCCCTTATTCGTGACAAGCTAAGTGTTGCTGATTGGAAATCCCACCTTAAAAATTCTGATTCTCTGTTTGTTAATGCCTCTACTTGGGGTCTGATGCTGACGGGGAAAGTGGTCACAATGGATGCCAAAGAAGACGGTAAACCATCTCATGTGATTAATCGCTTAGTTAATAAAATGTCTGAGCCTGTGATTCGTCAAGCGATGAATCAGGCGATGAAGATCATGGGTCACCAGTTTGTACTGGGGCGTACGATTTCAGAAGCAATGAAAAATGGTAAGAGTAACCGTGACAAAGGTTTCACTTATTCATTTGATATGCTGGGCGAAGCGGCATTAACGGCACAAGATGCTCAAAAGTATTTTAAAGATTACATCATGGCGGTTGAATCTGTTGGTCGTGATGGGTATGCAAGCCAAAAAGGCAGCAATCAACAATCGCCGGATCCAACCGTTTCTATCAAGCTATCTGCTTTGCACCCGCGTTACGATGTAGCGAATGAAGCCCGCGTATTAGATGAAATGTATGAATCAGTGCTTACATTACTTTCACGAGCGCGTGAATTGAATGTGGGTATTACGATTGATGCAGAAGAAGCCGATCGTCTTGAGTTGTCATTAAAGTTATTTGCAAAGCTATACCGTTCAGATGCAGTAAAAGGCTGGGGTCGATTTGGTATCGTTGTTCAGTCTTACTCTAAGCGTGCACTACCTGTATTGGCATGGTTAGCGGCCTTAAGCAAAGAGCAAGGCGATGTTATTCCTTTACGCTTGGTGAAAGGCGCCTATTGGGACAGTGAATTAAAGCTTTCTCAGCAAAGCGGTTTTAGTGACTACCCAGTATTTACCCGTAAAGAGTCAACAGATAGCGCATACCTTGCGTGTGCTCGTTTCTTATTGTCTGAACATTTACGTGGTGTGATTTATCCGCAGTTTGCGAGCCATAACGCACATACAATTTCAGCTATTGTAGCGATGACTGATCACCGCGATTTTGAATTCCAACGTCTGCATGGCATGGGTGATGCGCTTTATAATCATGCAATGGACATGTACCAAGCGAATGTACGTATTTATGCGCCTGTTGGCAGCCATAAAGATTTACTTCCTTACCTTGTACGTCGTTTACTTGAGAACGGTGCTAACAGCTCGTTTGTTCATCGTTTGGTTGATGCCGATTGCCCGATTGAATCATTAACAGAGCATCCGGTAGATACCTTGCGCTCTCGCCCTTCGTTAAATAACAGCCTTATTCCACTGCCCCCACAGATTTTTGGTAAGAGCCGCAAAAACTCTGCCAGCATCAATATTGATATTGAATCTGAGTGGACACCGTTCAATGCTGCTATTCAGGCATTTAGTCAGCATCAATGGCAGGCTGGTCCTATCGTAAATGGCGTAACGCTTGATGGCGAACAACACGCCATTACCGCTCCTTATAATCGTGCTGAAAGTGTAGGACAGGTTGCATTTTCCAGTGCAAGCCAAGTTGCTCAAGCAATTGATGTAGCAAGTGAAGCCTATCCAGAATGGTCACAAGTTGCTGCTTCAGAACGTGGTGAGTGCTTACAGCGTTTAGCTGATTTGCTTGAACTTCATACCGGTGAGCTGGTTGCCCTTTGTCATCGAGAAGCGGGTAAAACAATTCAAGATAGCATTGATGAAATTCGTGAGGCCGTGGATTTCTGTCGCTTCTATGGTGAACAGGCATCATCTGAATTAGCCAGTGCAAAATCAATTAAAAGTTTTGATGGTTCAACCAAACAGCTGAGCTATCAAGGCCGTGGTGTATTTGCGTGCATTAGCCCATGGAATTTCCCTCTAGCGATTTTCTTAGGGCAAGTGTCTGCTGCATTGGCTGCAGGTAATACTGTTGTTGCTAAGCCTGCTGAACAAACCTCGTTGATTGCTTACCGTGCGATTGAATTAATGCTAGAAGCGGGTATTCCTGCTGGCGCAATTCAATTATTACCAGGTACGGGTGCTGAAGTGGGCGCAACACTCACAACGGATGTGCGTATTGCTGGCGTGGCGTTTACCGGTTCAACAGAAACAGCCCAACGTATTAACCGTTCTTTAGTCGCACGCGATTGTGAAGCGGTTCCGTTTATTGCTGAAACTGGCGGGCAGAATGCGATGATTGTTGATAGTACCGCGTTGCCAGAGCAAGTGGTGCGTGATGTGGTGCGATCTGCATTTGCGTCTGCTGGGCAGCGTTGTTCTGCGTTACGGGTGTTATTTGTTCAAGCCGATATTGCGGATCGCATAATTACTCTTATCAAAGGTGCGATGGCTGAGCTATCTGTCGGACGCCCTGAGTTACACAGTACTGATGTCGGCCCTGTTATTGATATCGCGGCAAAAGAAAAGCTGTTAACTCACATTGAGGCATTAAAAAGTCAATCGAAACTAGTGGCTCAAGCTCAGCTGAGCGATGAATGTAAGTTGGGTGACTTTGTTGCACCAACAGCATTTGAAATTAGCAGTATTGATATTTTGAAAAATGAAAACTTCGGCCCAATTCTTCACATTGTTCGTTTTAAAGCGAATGAAATCGATCAGGTTGTTGATCAGATTAATCACACAGGGTTTGGTCTAACGCTGGGTGTTCACAGCCGTAACGAGCGTACTTATTGCCGTATCGAGCAACGCGCTCGGGTGGGTAACTGCTACATCAATCGTGATCAAGTCGGTGCTGTGGTGGGTGTTCAGCCGTTTGGCGGACAAGGCCTATCGGGCACAGGTCCAAAAGCGGGTGGCCCACACTACCTATACCGCTTCACGAAAGATGTACTGAGTGCGTAATAGCCGCTGTGTCTGAATTGAGAAGGAAGAAGTTATGACTACAAATATTCAAACCATGGTGGATAGCAGCCTATCAACATGGGAAAGCTGGAATGGTTTAGGTTACAGCGAGCGTACTGCCATTTTAACGCAGTGGGCTAGCCAGCTAGAAGCCAATGCGAAATCGATGGTGGAGTTTCAATGCCGCAATGCGTTAGAGCATGTGGGGGAAACACTATTAATGCCAGGGCCAACAGGTGAAACCAACGAACTGTACAGTGCAGGTCGTGGTGCATTTGTGGTAACGGCTGATATTGATGCACCTGTTACGGCAATTGTCGGGCAAATTACAGCGGTATTAGTGACAGGCAATACCCTGTTTATATGCTTGCCAACTGGCAGTGCGTTATCAGGCAAAGAACTGGTATCACAGCTTGAAAAAGCAGGCTGTCCGCACGGTGTTACCGTCGCGGTAGATTGTGATCAACTCGCTGATTTGGCCAGCCATACTGCAATCGCGGGTGTGGCTTATGCGGGTGAGTTATCAACTTCACAAGCTTTGGCTCGTCAGTTAGCTGCACGTGATGGTTTATTAGCCCAGCTAGTAACAGAAACAGATTGTGAGTTGTTACCTGTTATTGGTAGCCCAACGTACATCTTGCGTTTTGTTACAGAAAGAACACGCACCATTAATATTACCGCTGTAGGAGGTAATGCAACACTGCTTGAACTGGGCAGTGGTGAACATTAATTTTTAGTGGTTGGCTGGCTTATGGTTATTTCCCTCAATTATGTCGTGTGACTGAAGGAAATAGTGATAGGCCGATTAATCAAGTAAACATGCTGAATAGAATATTCAGTAAATAAATAAAATACCCGCAATGAATGGGTATTTAAATAAGTGAGGGAACTCGACAATGATTGAAAACAGCTTTGCTATTACAGGTACGTTTATCGTTTATCTGATAGCTATGATGGCAATTGGTTATATCGCCTATAAACGTACATCTAACTCATCTGATTATTTCTTAGGGGGCCGTTCGTTAGGTCCATGGCCGGCTGCGTTATCGGCTGGTGCTTCTGATATGAGTGGTTGGTTACTACTGGGACTACCGGGTTATGCTTATGCTGCTGGTATCGAATCTCTTTGGTTGGCTGGTGGCTTGCTACTGGGTACATGGCTGAACTGGTTAATTTGTGCGAAGCGTCTTCGTACTTACAGTATTACTGCTGATAACTCACTAACACTTCCTGAGTTTCTAGCGCGCCGTTTTGATGATAAATCTAAACTGATCCAAACTATCTCAGCATTCTTTATTTTGCTGTTTTTCCTTTTCTACACCAGTTCAGGTTTAGTTGCAGGCGGTAAATTATTTGAAACAGTATTCGGTCTTGATTACAGCATTGCGGTTATTGTCGGTACCGTTTGTGTTGTGTCTTACACCTTGTTTGGTGGTTTCTTAGCCGTATCATGGACTGACCTTGTACAAGGTCTATTGATGTCTGCTGCATTGGTTATTGTACCTATTGCGGCCATGAGTGGTGGTGTTGGTGATCTTACTGCAGCACTTGAGCTGAAAAACCCAGAGCTAATGACTCTGTTCAATGATGTGAAAGGCCAACCGTTATCTGCCATTGCTATTATTTCTCTAGCGGCATGGGGTTTAGGTTACTTTGGTCAGCCCCACATTCTTGCCCGTTTTAAAGCAACGCGTAGCAATGCTGATATTACAACAGCACGCCGTATTGCGGTTATCTGGACTGCAATATCAATGGTTGGTGCGGTACTTGTAGGCTTGGTTGGTATTCTTTATGTTGATAACCAATTGGCAGGCGAGCTAGCCGATGGTGAGAAGATCTTCATGTTACTTGTGAACTCAATCTTCCACCCTGTGGTTGCGGGTATTCTATTGGCAGCGATTCTTGCGGCTATCATGAGTACTGCAGATTCACAGTTATTAGTATCGTCTTCTGCATTGGCAGAAGATTTCTATAAGCAAGTATTCCGCCCTGATGCTTCATCAGAAGAAATCGTAATGGTAGGTCGTGTTGCTGTTATCGGGCTTTCTATTGTTGCACTGGTGTTGGCAATGAACCCTGATAGTACGGTACTTGGTTTAGTCTCTTATGCGTGGGCTGGATTTGGTGCTGCATTTGGTCCTGTACTGTTACTTAGTCTTTACTGGAAGCGTATGAACCGTAATGGTGCGCTAGTCGGTATTATTGTCGGTGCATTAACGGTTGTTATCTGGAAGCAGATTACTGGTGGTATCTTCGATATCTATGAAATCGTACCTGGCTTTATTTTAGCGACATTGTCAGTCGTGATTGTGAGCCTGACAACAGGTGAGCCATCAGATAAAATCCAAAAGCAATTCGACCAATATGAGAAGAATCTTGTAGAGTTTGATTAATGCCTAATTAGTTTTAATTGAAAATAAAATGCCAGTCGTATGACTGGCATTTTTTTTGTCTGGTGCATATGTCCTAGTAGAGTGTTCGAACTAAACTAAATGAGATTAGTTTTTAACGTTAGTGATTTTTTCTGACTCTTAATAGCGATGCAGTGGATGATGAAAAGTAAAATGGTATAAAAAATTATCAAGCTAGGAGGTAAGTCAAAGTTAATGATCAAGAAGGTTATTATGATGAAGAGGAACTAAAGTCGATTAGTTTTTGAGTTTTACTTAACTTTTCAGTGTATTAAGAGAGGGTACTATGACAAATTATCAGCACTATTTGGCGACTGTTGAACGCGTGTACCCTGTCGTATTCGCAGAGCTTGCAAGTACATGGTGTGTCGAGTGTTCAGAAGGTAGTGGTAATCAAATTAAGTTGGTTGCGGCTAATGGAACGGTTTATCACCGCCTTGATGTCGCGCCAATCAATGCCCCGGATATGTGGACAGATAAACAACCGATCTCAGATGCATTTATTGAATATATTGCACGTGGATTTGCGCGGGTTACACCATTACGGCAGTCTGTTTATCGCAATAATATGAGCCATTGGTTAGAGCGTGGCTTGCAAGGGTTACAGTCTGTATTTTCAGAACGAGAAGGGTTATTACAGGCGGTTAGTCAAGTTGATTACCCGTATCCAAGTAAAGTGAAATTAGATGGTGATTATTTTCCGTGTTGGGTGCTGGGTGAAAAAGACAACCAGATCATGGTATCGGTTATTGACCGTCGATGCGGCACATTGATGAAGTCGTTGCCTGTTGTGGGTGAACAACTGGTCGATACCGAACACTGGTTCAGCGCGCAGGTAATCGATTCAAGTGAAGAAGCGATCGAGACTGCCCACTATCATATTGCTGATTTAGTTACAGCACCGATAGATCGCACGGAAGATGAGCCAAAGCTTGCCGATGTTATTACCAACCCATGCGCATCAACCATTAGCCCCGTTGTGAGCGTAATGTTGATGATGGCTGTGGTTGTGGCTTTCTTTGTTATTCTTAAAATTGTACTGGGCTTTTAGCGTAGGTAAAGATCTTAGTGGGCTGGGGGAAATGATTCGATTGGTATTACAGCTAAAATCTTATAAGATCGGCTATTAATCGTAATGCTGTAGAGATCAATTATGCAAAACCTATCGCTTCTATCCCAAACAGAGAGAAATCGCATCGAGTTAGATAAGCAGGCAGCTTATACCGTGTGGAAAGTGAAGAATGCCAAAGCGGGTTATGAAGCATTTGCAGAGTTGAGCAATAATATTTCAGACGATGATGACCGTGATTTATTTGAACGTGCAGTCAGTAAATACAAGGTGCAAATGGGTGTGAAATAGCCGTGATTAATTAATGGTAGCTGGGTATATACTATAAATTGTGCCTTTCGTACTTGAACTGTAGAGCGCTCATCAATAACGAAAGGCATCAGTAGTACTTACACTTTGCGGCGCTTAGATAAAGCAAATTTTCACCGTTATCCAGATAAAGGCTATTGAACTGAGCCTTATAACAATAAGCTTTCTCCTAGTTTTTTCGCCGCTGCATCATCCACGACTACTTGCACTGAGATATCCATATCATTATTCCATTTCAGCGCATACGCTGATATAGCTGCAGCGCTATCAGATTCACAGATTGCGACGCCTGTGCCACTGACCAAATCATGCCATCGCCCAATCATCTTAAGCTCATCCCCCATCATTGCTGTGTCTTGCTCGTCGGAAAGTTGAGAAAAGTGTGCCAATATCGGGTGAAGTTTGCCCTGATGGATCTGCCATGTGATTAAAAAAGTCATCGTTAATACCTCATAGAAGCAGAGGTATTAAGTATAGGTTGCTAGCCATCACTTAAACAATGGCAGCGCATAAAGAGCTCTGGTGGCACCTCCATCTCAAGTGTGCCATCCTATAATATTATTCAATGTAATGATGATTCTGCATCGGATTAATCGAATAAGGAACCTTGATGAGTGTAAAGGGAAGTACTCTCAAAAGAACCGTTTATATTGGTACACATATATGTCTATTAGTCGGCATATTACTTTGTGTCGGCTTAATTCTTCCTAGTGCCATGGCAGCACAATCCGTTTCTTGGGATAGCCAAAATCAAACATGGTTAAGCCAGCAATCTGAACATTTTACCATTCACTTTCGTGACGGGCATCAATCACAAGCCGCTAAATCATTAGATATTGCAGAACGTGTTCACAGCGAGCTGCTGCCATTTTTTATTCATGCTCCAGAAAACCGTACCGAAATTGTATTAGTCGATGATTTTGATTTTTCTAATGGCTGGGCAACGCCGTTTCCTTTTGCACAAATCCGTTTATTCATGAGCCCCCCAGAAGATGCTAATGGCCTTGAGGCGAATGATGAATGGTTACACATGCTTATTCGTCATGAATACGCGCACATCATGCACATGGAGCTAGGTGCAGGGGCTGTAAAAGGTGTCCGAAAGGTACTTGGTCGTAATGGCTTGTTATTTCCTCATGCCTTAACGCCTTCGATGCTTATTGAAGGATTAGCTGTTTACTTAGAAACAAATAAAGCACTGGGCTATGGTCGATTGCAAGGCAGTATTTATGACATGCAAATGCGGATGGAAGTAGCTAGCGGTAAGTTTAACGATCTTGAACAGGTTGTCGTGGCTTCGCGTGAATGGCCGCTAGGATCGCAATATTTGTATGGTGCATATTTTATTGAATACCTTGTGGCAACGTATGGTGAAGAAAAACTGGCGCTTTTTCTACAGGATTACAGCCGAAAATTACTCCCCTATTTTTTATTAAATGGCTCTGCTGAAACAGTATTTGGTAAAGGCTTTTTCCAATTGTGGGATGACTTTCAACAGGATTTTGAAATACGTTATGACACACAAATAAGAGAACTTGCTCAGCAGGCAGTAACTGGGCGTGATATTGCTATCAACCCGTATTTACAAGTAACCGCACCGGGTAATCATGGGCTGTTAGTTGCCCGTGAAAATGGTGAAGGTCGTGCGGTTATTTCTCGGCTCAATAATAGCGACCAGTCTGAAGGGAAATGGCAAAATATCGCTAATACCAAAGGTATCACAGCGTTAGATCTGCATCCTACTGGCGGGTTAGTTGTATCACGGATTGTTAATTATACTGATGGTCGACAAATTAATGATTTATTTCTCTATCAAGATAATGGCTGGATAAGACTGACAGAAAGACTGCGTTTTCGCAAAGTACGCTGGATGTTAAACGGCCGGCAGTTATTAGCGAGTCGTAATATCGATGGATTAAGTGAACTGTGGTTAATTGATGCGGGAAATTCACATACATCCTTAGTGTGGCGCGGTGAGCAAGGTGATGTGTTAGGTAGTTTTGACATTTCACCGACAGGGGACTTTGTCGTTGCGTCAATGAAACGACCGCATCAAGGGTGGAATTTAGCACGCCTGCCTATTACTTCTCTTCAAACTGATAATCTTTTAGATATAGATTGGCTGCCCCTTACCGATACAAAGGCAACTGAAAATAGTCCAGTCTATTTACCCGATGGGCGCATTGCATACAGTGCTGATTATAAGGGGATATATAATATTTTTGTTATCGCCCCCAACTCTGGTGAAGTAACGCAATGGACGCGTGAAATCGGAGGGGCATTTCAGCCACAGTGGCAGCCTTATTTAGGGTTAGCCTATCAAGCGTATGGTACTGATGGGTATCACTTGAAGGTTATTGAGCAGCCTAAGCCATTAACAACATTTACGGTGAGCAGCCAGCAAGGTCGTTATGATTACCCGCCAGTTGTGGTTAATACCAGTGATAAATCGGCAGTTGAACCTTATACACCATGGTCAAGTTTACGCCCACGAACATGGTTGCCATTACTTTTTATTGATGATAACTCAACGGAAGTTGGGTTTGTTACCTCGGGCTCTGATGCATTAAGTCGGTACAATTATTGGGTTTCAAGTACTTGGGATTTTGACAATGATGTCGCCAATTTTAATATGGGTTATCGTTATGACAATCGTTGGTTACTTGCTTATGAACGTAGCCATAATTTTGAAACGTTTATACAAAACACCTCGGCAGGTAATGAGATTACAGGCAGGCGTATTACTCAAGATGACAATATATTATTGCAACGTAATAACATGTTCACGGCGTGGGAAGATGATTTAGCGTTACATGCTGGTGTTACTTGGGAAAAAGAATCACTGGTATCAGAACCTAGCTTGTCTAGCCTTCCGCCATATCGTACTGCTGATGAATCATTGTTCGGCTTTGCGTTTACGTTCGATAACCGCGAAACATATTTAAATGTGCCCGGTATTGGTTGGGGGCACTATGCGGATTTTATTGCGGAAACAAATGCGTTATTTGATGGGGATTATAGCGGCGAAAAATATCAAGGTCAGTGGCGAGGAACATGGGATCTGCCAGGAAGAACCACGTTAACTGGGCGATTAGGGTTTGGTTATGCCGATGATAGCGCGAAGCCATTCCGATTAGGAGGAACCGATCTTCTTGAAGAATCGCGTTTATTTGGACGAGATACCCAAGCACTACGTGGCTACGATGAATCGGTACAGCGAGGTCATCGCTACGCTACTCAACGGCTAGAGATAGAAACGTGGTTGGGTCGATTAGAGCGAAACTGGGGGCTGTATCCCGTTGGTATTGGCGATATTTCAGGTTCAGTGTTTATTGACTCAGGTGCTGCGTGGAAGGAGAGTAATAATATTCAACAGTTAACGGGGGCTGGTGTACAAATAACCATTGAAGCAAAGTTAGGATATGGTTTAACGCTACCGATTACCTTGGGTTATGCACATGGGTTCGATGACGAATTTGGGAAAGAGCAGTTTTATCTCAATGTTTCAGGAAATTTTTGGTAATACAGAGAAAGTGATGAATTCACATTGGATTTAGCAATCTAAGATTCCAAGAGGGAGTGGGCAGATGACTGACTGAATAGTCACTTTTCAGCTTTTATTCAGAAATGAAATGATATTATTGTGAAGTATATTATACGGCAGTAGCACAATGTATTGCTGGGTATATCTATCAATCAATACAGTGTTATTCAATAACGTACAGTCTTTAAATTTATGGCTATACTTCATGATTTCCCGGTCAAACTATTTTTTTTGTGAACATCTACTAGGAAAACATTAGGCTTAAGTTATTAAAACTGGCTATAATACACTGTTTTTTATTGTGAGTGCCAAGCGTTCTTTATGTGCAATGAATAAGGAATTAATTCCAAATTATGAGTAAGTTTATCCCCCCTACGTTTAAGAAAGCTTTTTTACATCCACGCTATTGGCCGACGTTAATGATGATATCGATTTTATATCTGATTAGCTGGCTTCCTTATTTTATTCAATTCCGCATGGGGCAAGGTGTCGGTTGGTTAGCTTTCCGCCTTGCATCCCGTCGTAGAGAAACAGTTAAGCGCAATCTAGAGCTGTGTTTTCCTGATATGTCTGAACCAGAGCGCGATGCCTTGATTCATAAGAATCAGGAAAATACAGGTTTAGCGTTATTTGAAACTGGAATGGCATGGTTTTGGCCTGACCTGCGTGTGCAACGTCATGTTGAAGTTGAAGGTATAGAGCATATCAAAAAACTGCAGGCTGAAGGTAAGGGCGTTTTACTGATAGCTATTCACTCGATGAATTTGGAGTTAGGTGCACGTGCGTTTGGTTTAAGCACCCCTGGTGTTGGTGTTTATCGCCCGAATAACAATCCTTGTTTTGATTATTTTCAATATAAAGGTCGCTCGCGCTCGAACAAAGACATGATTGATCGTAAAGATGTAAAAGGCATGCTGCGTGCTTTACGTAAGGGCGAGCTGGTCTGGTACGCGCCTGATCATGATTATGGTCGTCGTCGTTCGACATTTGCACCGCTATTTGCAGTTGAAAATGCCTGTACAACAACAGGTACAAGCCTATTGGTTGATGCATCTGGTTGTGCGGCTGTGCCATTTGCCATGATTAGAAATAGCGATTCAGGAAAATACACATTAAAGATTTTCCCACCATTAGATGCCTTTCCGCATAAAGATCTTGATGCTGCTGCCGCTTACGTTAATAAGGCTGTTGAGCGCTCCATCATGGAAGCCCCAGAGCAGTACTTGTGGTTACATCGTCGCTTTAAAACACGCCCAGAGGGTGAACCATCACTGTATAAGTAAATCATGAAGAAGAGGGCTTTTTAGCCCTCTTTTTTTATATGTTTTTTTCTACCTGCTTTATGATTTTCTCATTAGCATCCGAATGTTTTTCTTCATATTCTCACAGCCTCATTCATAGTAAGAACGTTCCCTTATACCAAAGACCCCTTATATACGTGGCATGCTTTATGTATGTGTATTTACAGTGGGTGCTATTTGAAATTAAAGCGTTATTTGAAACGGAAGGTTTGAATTTAGTGAGTGTTCGTGAGAGGTATGAAATGAAAACGATATACCTTGTTTGTGATATTACTTTGCATAAGGGAACAAGTTTTTTTGATTATTTGTATCAGTTAGAAACGACAGAATATCACTTTGTGCTCGTTACGCCAGATATTACAAGAGATGCTAGGAATGCATTGGAAAACAAAGGATATAAATACGAACGCGTGTCGAATGTAGTTCAGTTGATGCTTCTGCTGCGAGGAAGTCCTGCAAATATGATTCACTTCCATTTTTACGGTATAGGGCATTTGTACTTATTGTGTTCAAGACTACTTTGTTCGAATATCATTTTGACTGCGCATCAATCGTTACCCAAAGAAAAACAGCCTCTTAACGTGAAATGTCGGTCAATAATACAATCTGCTTTGATGAAGGTGAAACGTAGAATACTTATTCTTTTTTTAAGGCGTACAGTGGCGGTTTCATCGTTTATTTATCGTTGGCTTATAAGCGATATTCCAAGTTACTCTGTGGTTAGAATCGATAATGGTATTAATTTACAGCGTTTTTCTTATGCTGAGCTATCGCCTGTTTCTACTACGTTAAATTGTTTTTTTGTTGGTCATTTATCTGAAGAAAAAGGTGTTTGCAAATTACTGTATTTATTCTCTGATTCTGAAATATCAAAGATTGCCAATATCAGTATTATTGGTGATGGCCCTATGCAAGAAGAGGTCAAACAGGCGGCAAAGAAATTTTCATCCATTACCTACCTTGGTCCTTCAGAGTGTGTTGAACAAGACTTAACAGGTGCACACCTTTTGCTTGTTCCATCCCAATGGCAAGAAGCATTTGGCTATGTAGCTGTTGAAAGTATGGCGATGGGACGTCCTGTTCTTGCCCAGCCTACAGGTGGATTAGGTGAGTTGTTTTCACATAGTAACCATAGCTGGTATGTTGATTTTAATGATAAAGGTGCCGTTGAAAATGTACTTAAAGCATTATTGTCTCAGCCTGAATTAATAAGAATAACAGGCATTAAAGCGCACTGGTGGGTTCATGAACACTATTCTTTAACACGTCAAATAAATCAAACTCATGCACTCTATTCTGAGCTGCTTAATTAACGTAATGAGTAGGGTTTATCTTTGATAAAGGAGCGACATATGATTAATACACTCAGACGGAATATAAAAAAACAAGATTCATTAGTGAGTAAGCTTCTTTATCGTATTGTGAAATTTGTAAAACACGGACAGCTACCATCACTCACAATACTCTATAAACCTATTTATATATGTTACACGTTGATGGGTATTATTTTTCACCGTTGTATGAATTTATTTATTTATATTCCTATGATGCAATCACGATTAACTCAATACGCAAACGGTTTGCAACTTGAAAATGGCATGCCACTCATTGCTGGCCCTGTCTCTATCTCTATTGGTAATAATACGTGCCTTAATGGTGCGATGAGTATTCATGGTCACCCTGATAATGAACAGTGCGAGCTAGTGATTGGGAATGATTGCCATATCGGCTGGCAAACCGGTATTACCGTTGGTACAAAAGTCATTATTGGTAATAACGTGATGATTGCAGGTAGAACGATGATAAGTGGTCATAGCGGTCATGGTGTGAGCATTGATGAACGTGATAACCCTAAAATGGCAGATTTAGTGATAGAAGATGATGTGTGGTTATGTACCAATTGTCATATTGTACGGCCGGTTCATATTGGTAGAGGCTCTGTTATAGCTGCCGGATGTATTGTGACGAAAGATGTTCCTGAAAATGTATTGTTTGGCGGTAATCCTGGAAAAATCATTCGCTATTTAAATAGTGAATAATATGTATTAACGCTTTTTTTATTGGCTTCTGAATCGCGAATGGTTATAGGGGATTTAATGATGCAATTGCATGAAAATCTGTTCTCACAATTGAAAGATCAAGGTGTCGTAGTACTGCCTGATTTGATAATAAGTGAACAATTAAGTGCAATAAGATATGCATTTGAATGCCAGCTACAACAGCCTAGTTTTAATGCGTGGCAAGGGTATCATCAAACAGATCGTCGCCGTTTGATGGTTGATCAATTATTGACGGTTGAACAAGGTTTTGTGGATGTAGTCTTGCTTTCGTTATTGCAGATTTTAGTAAAACGTTATTTAGGTGAATCGGCTTGTTTACAAGAAGCAAAAGGGTGGCAAAGTTTACCTTTTAAGGATGATTTTCACCCCCTTCACCGAGATGAATGGTATTGTCGCGATCACTATAATGAGCAGAAAAAGCCGATGTCATTGAAGCTCGGCTTGTATCTTGATGACGTTGATTCGGGGGCTTTTGCTTATATTCCAGGTTCACACAGAGATGTGAGAGATGAACATGGCATTATTGACGAGCAATCACCTCCAACACTGGTCACAGGAAAAGCAGGCACGGTGTTCTTGTTTGATCCTGAAGGATTACATCAACAAAGTTTTCCAAATTTTAAAAAGCGCAATGCAGCCTTTTTCCATTTTTTTACCAGCGATATTGTATTATCACAAAACTTTATCCGTTGGGGGCGCTTTCGTCAGTTATTAATTGAATCCAGTTATTTACATTCATGCACGCCAGAGCAATTAGCTTTTCTTGGTATTGGTCGGCAGCCATCAACTCACCCTATTGAGATTCAGCATTTTCGCTGGGCGCGTCGCTCAATAAATGGTTTAGTGCGTGGAATAAATGAAGGGCAATATTGGTTTCAGCGTGTGCAAGCACGGCTTAACCGTCGTTAAAAGGGTAGTACGAACTTTCGGTCATTCAATGTCGTTAGAGTGGGAGTCAAACAACATCTCATTTCAAAAGCCCGTACTACATATTCATTTCTACTGTGTCATATTGGAATTGAGTTGCCAGTTACCGCCAAGAGCCTTGTGCAAACCCACCGCAACCTGAGCCGTCTGTAAGCGTGCGGTAACAACTCTATCTTGTAATAAGTGCTGCTGACGCTGTGCATCTAGCATTGATAAATAATCCACTAAACCGGCTTCATATAACGATTCAGCTTTTGATACAGCACGATCTGTTTGCTGCTTAGATTCTAATACTAGCGATTGATATTCCTGACTATTACCATAGCCTTGTAGCAAAGTTTCTACTTCGCCAATCGCATTGTTGACTGCGTATTGATAGCTGAGTGCACTATTTTTAAAACGGGCTTCTTGAATATCGACCATGGCATCGCTGCGCCCACCATCAAAAATATTCCAACTAACCCCTACACTGGCAATCCATGCGGTTGAACTACTGCTAAATACGTCATCGAAATCACTCGCCACAAGACCAGGTGCGCCAGTTAAGAAAAATTTCGGATATTTAGCCGCAATCGCTGCGCCTAATTCCTCATTTATCGCTGCCATTTCGCGCTCTGCAATGCGTAAATCAGGGCGGCGTTGCAGCAGGTCTGACGGTAATCCTACTGGGATCAAGCCTGTCATATCTGGCATTTTGTTTACCGAGGTTTGTTTGAGCCTCTGGTGCATTTGTGACGGTGTGTCACCAAGTAAAATAGCGAGTCGTTGGCGGTGCACATTTTCAGCTGTTGCCAGCTGTGGCACGACGGCTTTCGATGCGGCTAACATGGCTTTCGCGCGTGCCAAATCCAACTCAGAACCGTACCCGCTCGCGAGTACTTTATTCACTAATGCAAGTGTGGTTTTTTGATCGTTCACCGTTTGTATTGCTATGGATTTTCGCTCTTGTGCCCCTCGCATTTGCAGGTAGTTATGAATCACATCGGCAGTGATAGCGGTATTTAAGCCTTCACGAAAAATGATGGCTTGTTCTTTACGTATAAAAGCGGCTTGAGCTTGGCTATCGATACGACCAAATAAGTCCACTTCCCAAGCAATGGTTGCACCAGCGAAAAAGCCACTTTGTTGAGCATCCATTAATGGCACACCCAGTGGGTTATTGGCTGAAACAACTGGGCCTAATAGTGGACCATTGTCACTGAACTGAGCCGTACTGTAGCCAGCACCTAGACTGACGGTTGGTACTTTAAATGATTCTATGGCTTGTTGGTAAGCCTGCGCCGCTTTAATGCGTTCCGCTGCCATTTTTAAGGGGATGTTCTGTTGTTGGGTATCTGCTACCAACTGATTCAAAACAGCATCATCGAACTGATACCACCATGGCGTACTATTCTGTTGAATATTGACTTGAGATTGAACATTGTGCAGACCATCTTGTACGGTACCGTTTGTATCTTGGTATAAGTACTCAGTGTCAATCGTATGCTCTGGCTTTTGATAATCAGGCCCTACAGCACAACCCGTTAGCGTCAATGTAAGTACAAGTGCAATCGGAGACCACTTAAGCGTTTTCATATTGACTCTCCTCTGCTTGAGCTTTTGTTTTCGGGCGATAGAACAAACGATACAACGCGGGCATCACAAACAGTGACAGTACCGTTGCTGCGGCTAAGCCTCCGATGATCGTGGCGGCCATTTGGTCGAATAAGCGATCAGATAATAATGGAATCATACCCAGAGCGGTGGTGAGTGCGCCCATTGAGATTGCCATGGTTCGGTTGAGTGTGGCTTCTTTAATGGCCTCATCAAGTTCACGGCCATTAGCCCGCTCCAATTCGATTTGATCCATCAGCATAATGCCATTTTTGATGATCATGCCCGATAGTGTGATAGCGCCAATGAGTGCCATAAATCCAAAGGGTTTATCCAATAATAACAAGGTCCATGTTGCGCCAGTAGCTGCAAGAGGAAGTGTGATTAAGATAATAACGGGCTGTTTAAAACCATTAAACAAGGCAACCATAATGATGACCATAATAAGCATCGCTTTAGGCATTTGCTTTAAAGTGTCAGTGATAGAACGGTGCTCATCGTAGTATTCACCTCCCCACTCAAACTGATAGCCAGCAGGTAATGCAATAGATTCAATCGATTGAGCCAGTTGCTTACGCACATCAGATGCAGTTGCACCACTGACATCGGCTTGTACCGTGATTGCAGGTAAGCGATTACGTCGCCAAATCATGCTCTGCTCTGTCTTAAGCTCAAAGCCATCAACCACTTGCCCTAAAGGTACGCTGTGCATGCCGATAAGCGAACGAACGGGCAGTGTTTCCATCGATCCTATATTGGCTTCGGCACTTCGTAGTTTGATAGGGATAAGTTCATCCCCTTGATGAAGCTGGCTTAACGTGACGCCATCGGTTGCACGTTTCATCGCAAGCGCAATATCGGTGCGGTTTATACCTGCACGACGGGCTTGCTCTTGATTGATGATCGGTACAATGACTTTGCTCGGTTGACGCCAATCATCACGGATATATTTGGTATGAGGGTTAGCCGCCATAATAGCTTGGGCCTGTGTTGATAATTGCTGCAATACCTCAGGGTCTGGGCCAATAAAGCGCGCCTCAATACTGTATTTATCTTTGGTTGCGAGCTTTAAAGGACGAAAACGTGGTTCTGCATACGGGAACTCAGCTTTAAGCCATGCATCACCTCGAAGAGTTAATGCCGTGATAGCTTCATAGTCTGTAGTGTTAATAACAATTTGACCATAGCTTGGATCATAAGGTTCTGGTTCAACGGTAACCGAGAAACGAGGCGCACTCGCCCCGACATAAGCTGAAATGGTCGTGACTTCTGGCTGTTTGATTAGCCATTGTTCTATACGCTGCATATCTGTCGAGGTTTGCTCTATTTTGGCACCGTTTGGCAGCCAGTAATCAAGAAATACCATTGGGCGATCAGAGCTAGGAATAAAGTTAATTGCTACCTTGGGTACTGCAATACCAGTAGCAACCAATAATGGGATCAATAATGCTAATGTTTTTAGCGGATTCGTGACAGTCCAAGATACAGCGCGATAGTAAGTTGAGGCTTTCGGATCTGATAATGCTCCTTCTTTGACTTTTTTGGGTTTAATCCATAACCAACACATAAGCGGTGTCACTGTCATGGCAATGAGCCAAGAAAACAGTAGCGATGAGCAGACAATTAGAAAGACGGAACTGGCAAATTCAGCAGAATCTGTTTTTGAAAATAGAACAGGGCTCGAGCCCATAATCGCAATAACGGTAGCACCTAGTAGAGGTACGCCAGCCCTTTTCACTGATTCAATTGCCGCCTTAGTGCGATCTACGCCTTTATTGAGTTTAACAATGAACATATCGGTGATGACGATGGCATTATCAACCAACATCCCGAGCGCTAAGATGAATGTGCCAAGCGAGACTCGTTGCAAGTCGATACCTGCGACATACATGTAAATTAAGGTGAGGAGTATGGTCAGCAATAAGCTTGAACCGACAATGACAGCGCTTTTAAAGCCCATAAAAATCAGTAGAACAATAACAACAATCGCGACACTTTCGATAAGGTTAGTCACAAAGTTATTGATTGATTTACTGACTTCATCAGGTTGAAAAGCAATGGTGCCAATCTCGACCCCAATAGGCAATGTTTGCTGATATACATTAATGATGCTGGTGATTGAATCGCCCAAAGACACGACGTTAACACCACTAATCGGGCTAACAGCAAGGGTGATGGCATCGTAACCATTGAAACGACTTTCTGATAATGCCGGGGTTTGGTAACCCATCGAAACATGGGCAATATCACCAAGACGGATCAAGCCTGTACTGAATTTACTTACACCGCCTTTAATCATTAAATTGCGAATATCATCGAGCGATTTAAATGCGCTGCTTTGATCAATTCGAATACGCTCAACGCCTGCAGTGTAACTGCCCGCATCGAACGTCATATTTTGACTGGTCAGTTGGTTAACAACTTGCGCGGCTGAAATCCCGTATTCCGCTAAACGCTCGTCAGGTAAATCGATATTAACCACTTGATTACGGACACCATGAAGCTCAATTTTCTTTATACCGTCAACGGTTTTTAAACGACGTTGAAGTTCTTTGGCGTACAAACGTAATTCTGATGGTTCGATACCGTCACCATAAACAGAAAACAACATGCCATACACTTCAGAAAATTCATCTTGCACAATACTGATTTGTGCAGTGGCTGGCAGGGTCAGTTTTACGTCATTCACTTTACGACGCAGTAAATCCCACTGTTGTGGCAGATCTTTAGAGTTGGTTGCTTCTTGCAAATCAATAAAAATCATCGAACTACCCGGACGAGATAATGAACGCAGTTTCCATACTGAGCCCATTTCTTGTAATCGAGTTTCAATTTTATCGGTGACTTGTTGTTCTACTTCTTGCGCTGATGCCCCTGGGTAGAGTGTTACTACCACGGCGCTTTTTACGGTAAAAGAAGGGTCTTCTAATTTGCCGAGTTTAAAATATGAACCAATACCTGTAATCACACACAATACGCAGAAAAAAACCACGAAAGTACGTTGCTTAATAGCAAATTCCGCCAAATTCATTGTTCTGTTCCTATTGGGTGATGTTTATTGTTTCAGTTTTGCCAACCTGAATACCAGTTTCTAAAAAATGCACACCCGCAGTCACTACTTTGTCGCCTGCTTGTAGTTCGCCTGTAATACAGGCTTTATTTGCATTGAGGGCATTAACTGATACTGGCGTTTGTACTGCAATATTGTCTTTAACGAGAAAAACAGACTGCTGATCATTGCTTGATATCAGCGAGGAATATGGCACGCAATATTGGTTGTTCATTTGCTGAAAAGGCACATCAAGCTGAATGGCTTTACCGGCCAATAAGTTATCGTCAGTCTGGCTTAATAAAAAGGTGACGGTGAAGGTTTGTTTGATCGGATCAGGAATGGTACTGATTTCTTTTAAGGTTGCAGGAATCGATTGTTGGCTGCCGTACCAGCTTACGTTTATTTGTTGCTGGCTAGTGTGTTCTGTTTGTTGAAGGTTGCTATTACCTTGGCTTTGGCGCTGCTGAATTTGAGCTCTTTTCATCGAAATAAATTGATTGGCTAGATTCTCTGGTACATCAATCACCGCTTGTAATTGGTTAGGCTGATGCAAGGTAAAAGCTGGAATGCCAGGGGCTGCTTGTTCAAATTGGTCAAAGAAACGATGACCAATCACACCATCAAACGGGGCTTTTAGCTCGGTATAAGACAACGCATCTTGGGCTTTTTTCAGATTTTGCTGTACGACTTGTACCATGGCTTTACTGCGTTCGTAGCCACTGATTGCACGATCTAAATTGACTTCAGCAATGGCGTTATCTCTCGTTGCTTGTTTCACGCGTTTTAGTTCAATGGTGGCGAGTTTATGGGCTGCTTTTGCTTCTGCTAAACGGGCGTCTAATTCTAATACTGTAACTTGGTAATCATTCGGATCGAGGCGGGCAATAACCTGACCTTGCTGAATAGTGTCACCCGCATTAAATAATATCTCGGTAATGGTACCCGGAACACGAAAAGCCAGATTGGCAGAATCAGCAGATTCAAGCACACCTGAAAAGCGTTTAACACTGGTGCTATCGAGCGCATTTAATTGTATTACTTGAATTGGGCGAGGGGATTTATCTGCCGTCATGGCAGGTGCATCAGTACAACCTGATAAGATAGCCGCTGTAATTGGCGCGATGAGGCATAAGGCGAGTTTCTTTTTAAATCTACTTTCTTGTTTTATAAGCGATAAGTTTTTCATTATTGACTCCCACTGTCATTATGGGGGTCAGTCTAATCGGTTCATTGCAATAGATAATCATGCCAACGCATGAATAACTGTCTCGATAATCATGACAATTAAAGTTTCTTTGGTAACTCTTGTAATAGTAAATCAATCAATAAACGGGTGGCTCGACTGATACCGTGACGATCTGGATACAATAACCACACGTCATCTGCACGAGATTGATATTGAGGTAAAACGCGAACCAAAGCTCCACTTTCCATAGAGGAAAGTGCAAGCAGTGGAGGTAAAATACCAATTCCCCGTCCATCTAGCATGGCTCGGCGTATAAAGCCGATATTATTACTGGCGAGGCGAGATTTAACTTTTACTTCTTCATCAATCAAGTCCCAATTATCTTCTAATGTGCCATCTGGCCAGCGATAACAAATGCATTGATGAGTGGCGAGTTCAGCCAATGTACTGGGCATGCCGTATTGTTCGATATAACTTGGGCTGGCTAAGAGCATTCGGCCGAGTTGAGCGATATGACGGGCAACAAAGCTAGAGTCATGAAGTTTTCCTGCATGAATAGCAAGATCTAACCCTTGCTCATACATATCGGTATAACAGCTGTTGGTCGAGCGAATGTCTAGATCAATTTCAGGATACATATCTTGGAATTGGTAGAGAATATGCTGAATGGCTTCGTCACTTTCAGGTAATAACCCCAGCTTCACTTTACCGACCGGACGATCATCAAGCTTAAGTAACGTATCATTGGCTTTTTGATAAGCTTCTAAAACGGTTAAGACTTCTTTGTAATAAGCTTCACCATGCTGACTTAAGCGCAATTTTCGAGTGGTGCGAAAAAAAAGTTGAGCATTGAGTGATTTTTCAAGCTCACCAATTCGGCGACTCACATTGGCACGTGGTAAATCCATGGCATTTGCAGCAGCCGTAAAACTACCCAGTTGCACCACAGTTGTGAACAGTTTTAGATCATCAATACGCATGATATTCACTTAAAGCGACGACAGATAAAACATCATTTTGAAGCAGTCTGGTTAACGGAGCAAATAAGATCATGTTGTTATCCCATATTTCCGTAGTTTACTTTGCAGTGTTGTTCTGGGTATTTTCAGTTGTCTCGCCACTTCGCTATGGTTGTTTTTATATCGCGCCATTGCATTCGATAATAATTGTTTTTCATAGCTCGCAAGGTGTTCGGTGAGTGATTCAGGGATTTCTCTATTTTTTATCGGCGACTTTTCTTGATAATGCGTTATGGGCTCTATCGCGGTGAAAGGCTGCGTTAATGTGTCGAGGTGATATTGATTCAGTGCATCATCATTGGTCTGTGAACACATTAACATGCTACGGAGTACTACATTTTCTAGCATCCTTACATTTCCAGGCCATGGCTGTGCTTCAAGAGATCGAATAAAGTCCGGTGTATAGCCATTAATGTGAGTATTTAACAATGGATTATGTTTACGGATAAAGAATTCAACCAAGTGCGGAATATCATCTAACCTATCTTGCAACGGGGGGAGTTCAACCATACAAACACTGAGACGATAGAATAGATCTGAGCGTAATTGTTTTTTTTGAATCGCAACCTCTGGTTGTTCATTCATCGCGACGATATAACGAATGGTTACTTTTTTTTCATTATTCCCCCCCAAAGGTCGGAAATAACCATCTTGAACAACTCGCAGTAGTTTACTTTGTACTTCAATAGGCATTGAGTTGATTTCATCGAGCAACAGCGTACTGCCATTTGCTAATTCTAATAGTCCTTTTTTATTGTCTGCCCCGGTAAACGCGCCTTTTATTGTTCCAAATAGTGTACTTTCAATTAAGGTTGACGGGATAGCACCACAGTTGATAGTTACCATCGTATTATCTTTTGTCGCGCTGTTCTGGTGAATATACCGAGCCACTAATTCCTTTCCCGTGCCCGTTTCACCCGCGATCAAGACTGGGAGCGGTGTTTTAGCGAAACATTTCGCATCTTTGAGTAACCGTTTGAAGAGTTTATTTTGCGTTACAATCTGTAGATTTTGATTAGAAAGAGAACGCGTTTCCTTTAAGGTTTCAGTCAAATGGATAACGTGGTCGGTTAACTCCCTTAAGTTACTGATATCATGAACAACTTCTATGACAAACATTATCGTATTATCAGCGTTAACAATGGGGAATGTTGACGAGGTTAGAGTCATCACTTTAGCTGCAGGTGTTTGGTAGCTCTGTGCTTTGTTCCAGATAGGCACATTGCTATTTAGTACCATAATCATTGAGCTTGAGCTTCTTGTCAGGCTGGGAAAAGCATCTAGCAATTTTCTATGGAGTATATTTTCTACCTCTACACCATCAAGTTTCGCACTCATCTCGTTGTAGGCAATAATCGTTTCTGTCGCATCGATAATAATGTACGAGCTGGACATGTGATCGAATACTGCCATTATTTGGGAAAGAAAAGGCAGTAAAGGTGTTGAGACTTTCTCTATCATTACCATGCTCCAAGCTGACGAAATATCGTCATATTAAATCATTATTTTACGGCCAATATCGCGAAGCGATTCACAGTAATGTCTTATTAATCAATAACATTTTCATTAGGTGCTGAAATTTCATCACTGACGATATTTCGGCATAGCATTAATTGTTGTTTTTCTGTGTTTATCGGTATAACTCATTGAATTTTAATGTGTTAAATGTTTAATTTCATTGTGGCACAGTTCTCGCTTATAAGTAATTACTTAGCGTTAAAAACGGATAATAAAAGGACTGATTATGTTTAATTACATTATTGCGCGTACCCCTTGTAAAGCTCTTATCGATGGTATTTCATCAGCAGATGATGGTAAACCAAACTACGAGCTAGCGATGAAACAGCATCTAGCCTATTTAGATGCGCTCAGAATGTGCGGTGTTGAAATATTGTTACTTCCTCCCCTCGAAAATTATCCAGATTCTGTTTTTGTTGAAGATCCTGCGTTATGTACCAAGCATTGCGGTATCGTGACTCGTCCAGGGGCGGATAGTCGTCGTGGGGAAATTGATTCAATTGAACCTGCTCTTCGTCGTTTCTATGGTGATAACGTCGAGCGAATTGAAGCCCCTGGTACGCTTGATGCCGGTGATGTCATGATGGTCGGAGACACCTTTTATATTGGTCTATCGGCACGTACTAATGCTGAAGGTGCTAGCCAATTGGTAGCCATACTTGAAAAGCACGGTCTAACTGGCCGTTTAGTCACAATGGAGAAGGTGTTACACCTGAAAACAGGGTTGGCCTACCTTGAAGATGGCAATTTACTGGCTGCCGGTGAATTTGTTGATAAGCCTGAATTCTCACACCTTAATATTATCGAAATTCCTGAAGACGAAAGCTACGCAGCTAACTGTATTTGGGTGAATGGCAACGTCATTATGCCAAGTGGCTATCCGATTTCAGAGAGCAAGATCCGTGATCTGGGATATAACGTAGTGACTGTCGATACTTCAGAGTACCGAAAAGTTGATGGCGGCGTCAGCTGTATGTCACTACGGTTCTAGACCATCACAAAGAGGGGCGGGATGCCCCTTTTTAAGGGAGAAGAAAGATGGCTCGACAGAGTGAGAGTAAATTAGGGTTGTTGGCAATGACAGCTCTTGTAACTGGAGCGATTGTGGGGAGTGGGATCTTCAGTCTGCCGCAAAATATGGCTGAAGGTGCGGGAGCTGGCGCGATTATTATTGCTTGGATTATCACTTTCTTTGGCATGTTAACCTTGGCAAAAATATTTCAATGGTTGTCGATCAACCGTTCAGATATTGATGATGGTGTTTATGGTTACGTTCGAGAGGGATTCGGTGATTACCTTGGTTTCAATGCCGCATGGGGATATTGGATTTCGGTTTGGGTTGGTAACGTTGGTTACCTTGTCGTCATTTACAGTGCACTCGGTTCATTTCAAGCTTTTGACTTCTTTGGTGACGGCAGTACTTTTCCCGCTATGATTTGCGGCATCATTACGTTGTGGGTATTGCATTTTTTCGTGTTACGCGGTGTTCAATCAGCAACGACACTGAATATTATAGTGACTATCGCAAAAATAATTCCCATTCTGTTATTTATTTTACTCGTTGCATTAGCATTTAAAATTGAAACGTTCCAAATCGATTTTTGGGGATCACCTGAACTTGGTTCTGTGACTAGTCAGGTTAAAAACACCATGCTTTACACTGTGTGGGTATTTTTAGGTATTGAGTGTGCCACGGTTTATGCATCCCGCGCTCAAAATATGCAGGTTGTAAGCCGGGCAACGATCTTAGGGTTTCTTATTACAATCACTCTACTTATCTGTGTTTCTTTACTTTCACTCGGTGTAGTACCACAAGCAGAGCTTGCGGGAATGAAAAACCCATCAATGGCGCAAGTTCTTGAATTTGCAGTTGGCCCTTGGGGAGGCGTACTGATTAATATCGGGTTGATTGTCTCTGTTGGTGGGGCATTACTGGCGTGGACAATGATTTCCAGTGAAATGCTCTTTCTTGCAGCTAGAGGGTCTAAAAATACCGCACCATCTATTTTTGGTAAACTTAACAGCAAACAAGTACCTGCCAATGCAATGTGGCTGACTAATAGCCTTATCTCGCTATTTTTAGTCATTAATTATGTTAATGATGCTGGTTATAATATCTTGATTCAACTGGCCTCATCGATGGCGCTAATACCATACTTGTTGTGTGCTAGTTTTGGATTGAAGCTCGCGCTTAAGAATAAACAACATGCGGTCTCTTTACTGCTGATGACATCAATTGGCTCTGTCTACGGTTTATGGCTGATCTACGCTGGTGGGTTAGACTACCTATTATTGTCGCTATTACTTTATTCGTGTGGATTACCATTCTTCTTCCGTTCAAGAAAAGAACGCGGGCTAAGTTTTCTTATTAGTCCAATTGAAAAGGTTTTAGCTGCGATGGTTATCGGAGGAGCTCTTACTGCTTTGTATTTGATTCTTTCAGGTACTTTGTCACTTTAGCTGTTAGCTATGTATTCTATATTACATATAGGCAGTATTTAAAACGATAAGGTTGCCACAAGGGCGACCTTATCGGTATTAACCTCAACGCCAGCTTAGATAAAAATTACTGGCAATCTTGCGTCATGCTGCCAAGTACTGCTGGTTGTGTCATGGCGTATTCACCCTTAAGACTTCGGTATACACGCGTATTCCACACTTCACCATTAGCTAACTCAAAATCAATCGCATAGTTTATGCCGTTTACAACTTGCGTTTTTACATCCAAAATTTTGGATAATTGTGCAGAAGTATTCATCATGGCTAACACACTGTCTACCGCTGCTGTTGCTTCTGGTGTTACAGCTGAATCTTGCCACCCGCCTGCCATACCAGCTTCGGTATTACAAAGTGGGTTGATGCTTTTCTCTTTTACTGTCGTTGCTTGCGTCGATTCTTGTGAGCATCCAACCGCAGTTAGAACACAGAATGATAAAACCAAGGCTAATCGTTTTTGCATGCGAGTGACTCTCCATAATTCATATACAGCAAGGTAAATACACTTGCTTGTTATATGTAATATATTTGTTTAATAAATCATCGTTCAAATAATTTATAAAATGCACTTTTAATTTCAGCGTTGTATTCTAAAGGCTGATAGTCATGGAATTGTCATGGTTACGGTGACAGTATCATTATTTTTTATGATGTTAGTTATATTTACATGCTATGCCGTACCGTACTAAGGAAACTGTTGGATAGCTGTTGTCGCTACAAGCCCGTTTAGAGTAAGCCTGTATAGTGTAAGTAAACCTGTCCGTTTATAATCATAAAAAGTAGAACATCAAAAATTGGACTTAAATGATGATTATTGACCATGACTCTAGATTTAATGTCGATGATATAGATACGCCGATTATTGGCATTGCTGCCGATGTTGGTCGTCACGATTCGGGTATGCACCAACATCAAAAAGCACAACTTTTGTATGCTCCAGCGGGGTGTATGACGATTACATTAGATAATAAGCAGTGCGTGTTACCGCCAACCAGAGCCGCTTGGATACCTGCGGGTACTGCTCATTGTGCTCAAATGCGTAACGTTGTCGCGTATCGTTCAGTGTATTTTGATGTGGCGGCCTTTCCAGCCTTGCCAAGTAAAATGAAAATTATTGGGGTTAATACATTGCTACAGGCGCTTATCGAAAGAATGGCGATGTGGGAGTGGGATATGCCAGCTCAACTGCAAAATAATATTTCTGCGTTATTTATTGAAGAGTTAGCAGCAGCGCCCGAGCAATCATTACAGTTAGTATTACCGACTGATGGGCGATTGACTCAGTGGTTAGTTTCATTGCAATCGGGTAATAAAAATCCTCAGCAGTTGAACCAAATGGCACACGAGATAGGTGCTAGCGAGAAAACCATTACCCGTATTTTTACCAAGCAAACAGGTATGTCTTATCAAGCGTGGCGACAGCAATGGCGGTTACATGGCGCGATAGAGCAATTAGCGGAAGGTAAGAGTGTCTCTGATGTGGCTTTTGCGTTGGATTTTTCGAGTGACAGTGCTTTTATCAGCTTTTTTAAACAACACTTAGGTGACACGCCAAGCCAGTTCATGCGATCGAAAACAGAATAAGGTATTCATTGAGTACGTGGCCTATTAATAATCATTTTTTGATAAACAGCTAAAAATATTTCCCCGGTGTTTCGCCAAACTGTTTTCCAAACGCAGCAACAAAAGCAGATAAAGATTCATATCCGCACTCCATGGCGACTTGGGTAACGGGCATCGCTTGTTCTAATAAATTTAATGCAGAAAGTAGCCGTAAGCGTTGTCGCCATTGTTGAAAGGTTAAACCTGTTTCTTGTTTGAATAACCGGCTGACGCTACGCCCAGATAGCCCCACTTTATGACCAATCTGATCAATATTAATCTGTTCACCAGTGTGAACTTGTAGGTAATCAAAAATAGCCAATAAACGCTTATCACTTGGCATCGGTAATTGTGTTTGTGCTTGGGGTAAATCATCAAGTGTATCTAATAGTACATTTGCGAGGCGATTTTCTTTTCCATTAAGTTTGTACTCACTATCAAAACAACCAAAGCGCAATACGAGTTCTTTTGCCAAAGAACTGACTTCACAAACACATGCGTTGTACCAACATAAATTTATTAAACTCCCCGTTCGTATATATAAACTGCGCATTTGAGCAGCACCGCTTGAAATAACTTGGTGCTCAACCCCTTCAGGCACCCAAATGGCGTATTGCGGTGGTGCAACAAAACGACCCGCGTGAGTATGCACAACCAGCACGCCTTTTATTGCGTAAGACCATTGCCCCCATGCGTGCGAATGCCACAGTGTTTGCGTTCCTGAGTGATCCCAGTTTTCACTGCGAGCATACACCGGGCGTGGTAACTGTGTTAATGCGGGAATAGAGCGATGTTGTCTTTTATTCGACATTTACTAGCAACTTATCGATAGCGAGAAATAATGATATTAGTATCCTACTTATAGAAAGTCATCACTATCGAAAGGATATAATATGGGATCTGCCTGTATTCAATACATAAAAAAAGAATGGTTCTTAATGGGAATGTTAGCTGCAATTGCATTGGCTGCTATCTTACCGTCATTAGGGCAATCGGGCGGTTTATTGCATCTTGATACCATTACAGGTTTAGGTATCGCTTTAATTTTCTTTTTACACGGTGTTGGCTTATCGCCAAAAGCAATAAAACAGGGTATTAGCAATTGGCGTTTGCATATCTTTGTGCAAAGCGCGACGTTTATTGTGTACCCCTTATTATGGTTGTTATTAGGTCCTGCCTTTCAAGCTGTTATGCCATCGGCATTGGCTTTTGGTTTTTGCTATTTGTTTGTCTTGCCGAGTACAATTTCTTCATCTGTCGCAATGACCAGTGTTGCCAAAGGAAACGTGCCTGCGGCGATATTCAATGCATCGTTATCGAGTTTGCTAGGCGTTTTAATAACGCCGTTTCTCATTCAACTATTCATGGGGATGGAAGGGGTTAAGCTCGATATTCTCGATACCGTATTATCCATTTCAAAATTGCTGTTATTACCGATGGTTGTAGGGCAGCTTTGTCGACCTATTGCATTAAAAGTGCTGGAAAAAAGAAAAACAATTATTAATAAAATTGATAAATGGGTTATTTTACTGATTGTCTATAATGCCTTCAGTGATTCTGTTGCAGATGGTATTTGGCATGATTTTGAATGGCAAACATTGGGCGTTGCGTTAATCGCTGCCACGTTGGTTTTATTGCTGATGGTTCACAGTATTACATGGGCTGCTCGCCGTGCTGGTTTTAGCCGTGAAGATGAGATAACCGCTGTTTTTTGTGGCACCAAGAAAACACTGGCAGCTGGGGTGCCAATGGCGAAAGTGATATTCGGTGCAAACCCAATGTTAGGTATGATCTTGTTACCGATTATGTTTTATCACCAGATTCAAATATTATATTGCGCAATACTGGCGAACCGTTATGCCAAGGAAGCTGAGTTGGTAATAGAAAAACAGTAATCTATTGGGTTACTTGTTGATCATGAATATTTTCTAGTGCTTGAATCCGGCGGTATTGGCTGGATTCAAACATGAGTTCTCGCAGTGTTTGTATGGCTAGTAGTTTGTCATCTTGGTTATTGTTTTCGTTTTGCAAAATCTTTTCTCGTACTACTAAGTACTCATCGACTTGCCGCTTGAAGCTTTCTCGCTGCTGATCTAAATTTGTGAGTCGCATGGCTGCTTCACTGCCCACGAGCTCTTCTCGTATTAGGAACTGGCTTTGCGTATCCATATCTTTGGTTAATTCTAATTGGTTGAGTAGGTTAGCGTTGCGATAGCTTTCTTGTAAGTTGGGGGGTAACTGGTTTACTTCATCTTGCCAAAGTTGTTGGTAGTCTGCGGGTGATTGCGCTTGGTGTTTGAGTTCTTGTTGCTTTAAAGCAAGTTCGCGTAGTTGGTTTTCTTCCCCAAATAAAGCTTGTTGCTGCTCGGGAGTGAAAAATTGTTGTTGTATCTCTAATAACTGCTGATGCATTGCCGAAAGCTGAGAGTTTACCGAGGCAGCACCGTTACTCGTAGAACGTTCTAAGGCAAATAATGCCGCCTTATAGTCGATATATTGTTGAAACAGTGCCTCATCGATTTTAACTGTGCGGTTTTGCTGTTCATTAAATGCGTTGAAATTTTTCTTTAGAGTATCAATGTCTTTTTCGCCTAAACCAGAGAGAAAATATTCGAAGGTATCTCGGTTAGAATCAACATCAACATTGGTATCGTTTTGCGATGCGGTTTTGATTGCTAAAGGTGTCTGCATAGATGCTGACGTCGTTGATAAAAAGGCTGCTTTATCTGTGCTAAACAGGTGCAAGTTGAATATGACCGCGGCAAAAATACAGATACCAGTAATACAGGTAGCAAAAACGATAGATATTTTTAACGCGGTCTTTTTCATGATTACAATCCTTGTAGCTGTAGGCGGTTAGCGTGCTGGCGATAAAGGGTTTTAGGATCCGTTTCAAATAAGTGATGAATACCTAGTAAACCGTTAATTTCATCAAGGTGATTCATTTTATAATCATCGCGAATAACCTTCCCAAGGTGCGAACTACACTGACCTACTAGACCATCATTCGGTTCATCGAATGCGAAGCCTAAAATCAACATTGCAGGATCAATAGGGTCGAGTATGTTGGTGTAGTTTGAAGTGCCCGTCCATGAGTAATAATACACCCCATTATCGGCAACCCAATCACCGTCGCCACAGTCTGATGTTGGGATCCCTTCAGGATATTTCTGATTAAACGCTAAAGAACCTGCAGTGGTTAAGGCTTCAAGTGATGCCAGTGGATCTTGAGGTAAGTCACTACCACCAGAAAGTAGGCCAATGAGTGTAGTTAATCCTCCAGCCAATTTAACCGCAATCCCTTCTGGTAATGAGCCTTCAGGAATGGTTCCTCGCATGATATCGGCAACAGTTGAACCTTTATTTACACCGCCAATACTGGTTACTGAAGCGACATATTGCGGGGCGACGGATGCGACATAACGTGCTGTTGGTCCGCCATGGCTATGCCCAATAAGATTTACTTTTTCAGCGCCTGTTACAGCAAGTACTTCTTCAACTTGTAAAAGCAGTTGTTCGCCACGTAGCTCTGAGCTATTTGTGGCAGATATTTGGGCGACATAAACTTTAGCACCACTTTTACTGAGTTCTTGAGGGATACCGTAAAAGTAATCAAACCCTGCAAGTGAATCAAAACCAAATAACCCGTGCACTAAAACGATGGGATATTGGGTTTCTGTGTAGCCTTTTTGGGTTGCATTATTCGCACTGGTTGATGCTTGGCATGTGGCTGCTGCGAAGCAAAGAGTGAGTAGAACAATTAATTGTTTCATTTATTCTTCCTTGTCTGACCTCCGATGAGTAATTGATGGTAGTTAATGGAAATATACTTTCCGGAAATAATTTATAAACTGTGATCTTGTGTTGAAAAAATCATTCTTTTTGTGAATACAATGATTCTTTCATGCTTATTAATTGCGTTTATTATTCATTGCTTTAACTGGTTTTATATATATCTGTATATATGCAGGTCACCATGACTTATTATTCATTAATACAGTGAATACAGTGAATGCAGTTGGAGGGATCACTGTATTAAGTTGGTTACTGAAAATAAATGCAGAATATTGTATTACTCCAACGGGAACTCACGATGCGTTTTGAGTATAATTCGACAGCGTTTAAATACTGGTTTAGTGATATATATGCTTGAGCTACCTGTAGTAACAGCCCAAAACTACATTATCGAATGTATTATTAATAGGGTTTATGCTGACGGCTTTTTTTTACCAAATCAGAAAGAGCTGTCTGAAATTCTTGGTGTTAGTCTTTGTACTTTAAGAAATGCCCTTAAAATACTAGAAGCCGAAGGGTGGATAAAAATAGAACACGGCAAAGGATCACTTGTTCTTCCTTTTATGTCATATGCCAGCTTGGCGACAGCAACATCTCGTATAATGCACATGAAAGGTGATGAGTTAAGTAAGAAAATATATCAAGACGCAACAGATATAAAACAGCGCCTTGTGCAAAAAATAGACCATTGTAATCTTGTACATCAATTATTCCTGAATGATTTAAAAAGAATAACATCAGCGATTGATGTGAGTACTTAAGACTACAACCGAAATATGCATAATGACCATCCTTGGTTTAATAACAAAGGATCAGATCGCTATATTAAAATGAAGTTCAAAAAATCCCCAGTTTTTAAGCTGGGGATTTGTGTATAAAAGACAGGCCACTGGCGGCCTTTGTTGTCTCTGGGCGTTACACGATCGCGCACGTTCATCACCAATTCAACTAAAGATCCCGCATTAGAGTTTCATACTCTTCTCTGGCGCTATTAATTAGCGTGGTGAGTTCTTTGGCATCATTACTAGAAAGATCAACATGCCAACGTTTATGCTTTGATTTGCCATGTTTAATACAAACTAATCCTGTTGTTTTGCCATTGCTCTCAAAGAGTAAATCCTCGAAATTAGCTTTAAGTTTTCTGTGTTCCTCTACAATGTCGATGTACAGAACTCCTAAAGGGTTTACCGTAAGATGAGCATGACGATGCACGATTGTCATGTAATCGTGTGGAGGAGCCAACTACTGGGCCCGTGTTTTCCAACAATCTGGGCATACAGTGAAACTCATTAGCCCTCAGTTCGTAAAACCGTTTGTTAAAACAAACAAAAATGACGCTAACGATGCCGCAGCCATCACGGAGGCTGCCAGTAGACCATCAATGCATTTCGTCCCCATCAAGCAAGTCGAACAACAAGATATGCTCATACATTTCAACTCACTCTGAGTGACGAAAAAGTATAAATTTTTCATCAAGCATGGCAAAGTCGACATAGGCCACTAACAACACTAACTTTTCGGTTAACCATGTATCTACAAACGGGTATTGGCTGCTCAAAAAGCAAAGGATCAGGGAACTAACTAATATGGTTAATATCATGATCTTGTACTCATCCACTGGTGTCCATACCTGTGGATGGCAAAAGGTACCTGAGTGTATTAAGGCAGTATCAAGGTTGGTTTGGCTTCGAGAGAAAGGGCAAAGGTGATCTCCCAGTTCATGCCATCCATGTTTAAACGACCATTTGGCACGCCAAGAAGACCTGGGCTACCTGTATCGGCCACCTCCCATTGCTGTTTTCTCGGATCGCTGACATTACTGAAGTTATCGCCTTGATCGGCATCATCTAAGGTGTATATGTAACGGCGGCCATCAAACTCAGAGGCACCGTATACCCGTACACTATGCCCTCCCTGCCATTCGCCTTGGAAATCATACCAACTGTAAATAATAGTGACGGCCCGGCCCAGTTGTAATTGCTCGAACATCCATTCCCATGTCGGTTCGATGCCATCGCGTACCGAAACCATACCACCTAATAACATGGTCTCTGTATCGCAATCTGCCCCATTATCTCCTAATTCCAGAGAGCCACTGCCTTGGTGGCGCACTGTTGTGATGGCTTGATCACCCGATTGTGTTAGGTAACCCAATACTCCACGAATCAGCCCACACAGGCTGGTATAGCCACCACTGTCGAGACCATGCACACCGTTGCGTCGGCCAAACGTATCTACATTGGCAACCAAGCTATTTTCGGGTATGGGTTCCCAAAAAAGAACATCACCTGCTGCACCTATACGACCAATACCGCGAATATGAAATTCAGGTAAGCGCCACACTAGAGGTAAGTTATCGTAGCGATCTTCGAGGTATTGTAAGGCGTTAGCATTTGCCATTGGCACGCATTGGTTTCTTGCTGCATCCAGGTTTTGGTCGCTGGCTTGAATGACTTGTATTGGAAACAGGAGATTGTCAGGCAGTGTTGAACTGGGTTCAATGGCCTGTGGAGGAAAACCTAAAGCCAATGAGCGAGGCGCTGATGAGCGTTGAGGGGTTGTTCGCATTCGGCCGTCGATTTCACCTGCACCTTCAGCATTGATATGCGTAGGTAATACGGTAAAGCGCGATGAGGGAAAGCGTTGCGCCAACAGTGCGATATCAATAATAGTCGGTAGCGGTTGGGTTGAAAATAAGACCGTCGCATTCACTCGTTTTTTTATCCCACTGCCTGTTTGTCCTGGTCGTAAATCAAAGTAAGAAGCGACCACTGCTGGCGATGAATTCGATGGTGAGTCTGTGTACTGCTTGTACCGTTTATGTTGTTCAGGCGCGGAAGGAACAAAAAGATTGTTGATGACCCAGCTGTTATCTTGTCGCCGCCCATTAAGAAAAACGTTGATGTAGCCAGCACCCAAGGGGGCGCTATATCGATCGTAGAGTTGGTCGGGTATGACTTTAAATTGTCCCCAGTCGCTATTTCGAATAGTACCGACTTCGAGGTTGAAGGTGACTTGTTCAAATGTGATTGCGGGTGATGATGGAGTCAATAAGGTTAAAGGAAGCCGCTCGCGAGGAGGAGCGTGTTGGTATGAAGCATATGCGAATGATGTAAAAAAGAGTGAAATCAAGAAAGCCATGATTGCAGCTTGAATGCATTTCATGATCGTCGCCTTTTATCAGACAATGTTACGCGCAGTGCTTTGTCGCTATAGTCTGCGTCTATTTAACATCTGGATTAGTATCGTATTTCAAATCAAATTGAAATTCTTTCGATGACTTGAAATATCAGCATGTGCAATACAGTCAGGGCTCCTGATTTATTGCTTATTGAAAGTATAGTTAGCAGTACAGATTTCAAATTACACGAATTAAGAAAGAGAGGTATTTGTCTAGAGCCCAATAAATTCCTCTAAATCGAAGTTGGGAGTACAAGCACAATATTTTATAGTGGAATGAAAAATCCCCAAGCCGGCTTGGGGATTAATTATACTTTTAGTCGATGGTACTTAGTTGTGTTGGGGCTTTAGCATAATACTGAAACGGTATGCATTATCCGTTAGTTGGAATTCTTTGTGCACGCTTGGGCTCCAAGAATCATCACCACCAACCCCCATATGCTGGTGATCGATGCGTATATAAATTTTATCTTCTAGCGTCAACTCGTTGGTGTGCTTCGTTTCTGTCAATTGTTGCTGGCTGTATCGACTCACACTGAATAAGAAGTCACCAGTAAATTCCACATTACCCACATTGAGCCATTGAGTACCACTGCGTAGACCGCTATCAGTCGGGAATATGTATGGGGTATGCATTGCGTCGAGGCTCTGGGTATGTTGCCCAAATCTTGCTGCAGCTAAACGATCTGGATAGTTCTCAAAAGGCCCCAAACCTTGCCAAGTTACTGTCGTATTATCGCTTGGTAGCGGTAATGCCAGCTCCAGACCGATACGTGGCATTGGAGGCAAGTGATCCGCCAATTTTACATCCACATCGATATGCATTTCACCTTGGTTACCCAGCGTGTAAGTCCAAACAGTAATCGCTTGAACGCCTCCGTTGTGATGGTAAGCAAAGGTTGACGTCACTTTCACCGCTTGGCTCAATGATTCACTGGTACAGCTGACGCATTCTCGTTCCCAGCGACCAATACCTGCCACATCCCAACGGCATACCCACGCGTTGGGATCGATATTATCGATTTCACTTACGCCAATGTCATTGTCGAGTGGTGCGCGGAAGAAGTTATCTTCTGGTGCGTGAAGTAGTTGAGATTGTCCGTCAACCATCCAGCTTGTTAGCAAACCACTTTTTATGTTCCATTGCCATTGGTGTTTCTTATCTAGGCTAGAGACGAAAATGTCACAGCCTTGCTCGCTCAATTGAGGCGTGGGCAAAGTACTGATTTGTGGCAGCGTTAGGCTACTGGTATTGCTTAGCGCAAATTGCTCTGTGGCTGACACATGCCCCGCTTGTGCCCAAGGCGTTGCGCTGATCAAGCAAATATCTGTGTTGAGGTGATATTTAGCGTCTGCTTTGGGTTGGAAATACAAAGCAATATCGATAGTTTGTTGGTTACCAGCATCAATCGCTAATGTGCATTGGCCGGATTGAATCTCAACACCGTTTTCTAGCAAGCTCCAATTGAGTTGCTCGTTGTCTGTGCTGCGGAACAAGTATTCATTGGTTACCGTTAAGCTGCATTGCTGTTTGTCTTGTTGCGTTAAAGCAACCGTGATCATGCGCTGACAGAATTTAACTTCTTCTAACGTTGGGTGCGGTGTTCGATCTGGGAAGATTAATCCGTTGATACAAAACTGACGATCGTTGATGGTGTCGCCGAAGTCACCGCCGTATGCCCAGAAGTGTTTGCCGTCGTTATCCCACTGGCTTAACCCTTGATCTACCCAATCCCAAATAAAACCACCTTGTAGGCGAGGGAATTCGCGGAACGCATCCCAGTATTCGTTAAAGCTACCTAGGCTGTTACCCATTGCATGAGCGTATTCACACAAAATCAAAGGGCGTTGCTCATTCGGTAAAGAGATCCATTTTTTGATTGGCCACTTAGGCACGGCTTCATCTTCAATGGTTGTATTCACGCGCGCATACATTGGGCAAATAATATCTGTTGCGGGTGTATTTGCGCCGCCACCTTCGTACTGAACAGGGCGTGATGGGTCGAATTGCTTTGACCAAGCGTACATTGCGTTGTGGCTGCTACCGTGACCTGATTCATTACCCAAAGACCAAATGATGATCGATGGGTGGTTTTTGTCGCGCATTACCATTTGCGTATAACGGCTCATGTACGCGTGTGCCCACTGCGGATCTGCAGACAGACGATTCATCGGTATCATGCCATGCGTTTCGATATTCGCTTCGTCACAAACATACAAACCATATTGGTCACACAGTTCATACCAACGAGGGTGGTTAGGGTAGTGCGCGGTACGTACTGCATTGAAGTTGTACTGCTTCATCAAGCAAATATCGCGGACCATATCTTCTTCGGTCATTACATGACCCAGCTCTGGGTGATGCTCGTGGCGGTTTACACCGCGAATAAGCAGCGGCTTACCGTTGAGTTGTAGCTGACCATCTTTGACTTCCACTTTACGAAAACCAACTTGATACGCTTCACTCTCTAAATGGTTACCCTCTGCATCGAGCAGCGATAACACTACACGATAAAGGTTTGGTGTTTCTGCCGTCCATTGCTGTGGTTCATGAACATGTAGCGTGTGGAATACGACATCATCGTAACTGCCGCGTTCATCGATACGACGGTTGTGTGGGCGAGCAATAGAAGGTTCTGTGACTGCTTGATCACCGTCGAACAATTGCACATGAACTTGGCTGGTTTCTGGTGCAGAAATGTGGGTAACGATCGACAAGCTACCGTCACGGTAACATGCATCAAGGTCGGGCGTTATAAATACATCTTCAATGCAGTGTTTTGGTTTTGCTAGCAAAGTCACATCGCGAAAAATGCCGCTTAGCCACCACATATCTTGGTCTTCTAGATAGCTGCCGTCGCTCCAACGGATCACCATTACAGCCAATGTGTTTTCACCCGCAGTTAAATATTTGGAGAGGTCAAATTCTGCTGGTAAGCGGCTATCTTGGCTATAACCTACCCAGTTGCCGTTACACCATAAATGGAAAGCCGAGTTCACGCCGTCGAAGATAATGCGCTGGGTGTTTTCGAGATCGGATTCTGTCAGAATAAGATAAGTACGGTAGCAACCCGTTGGGTTATCTGCTGGCACATAAGGAGGGTTAACTTCAAACGGATATTTAACGTTGGCATAAATCGGCTTATCGTAGCCTTGAAGTTGCCAGTTGGAAGGAACCGTAATATTTCCCCATGCTAAATCATTGAATTGCACGTCAATGAACTCATCTTCTACTTGTTCTGGCGCGTCAAACAGTTTGAATTTCCATTGACCGTTCAGTGACTGACGCTGAGTGTGAATACCATCACGGGCATGGTTAATATCACGGTAACTTGCAAGCGGACTGTGAGCCTTAAGGCAGTGAATATTCACTGACTGAGGGTTTTCCCAGTCGCGTCGTTGGATAATGTCTGAAATTGCTTTCATGGTTTTCCTACTTTTATTTATATATTTTTTATTGTTGAGTCCTAATTCTATACAGAGTGTAAATAACGAATGGAAACGTTTCCAAGGTGGGGCCAGCGTTTTTACTGTAATGAAGGTATCATTGCTACTTTATGTGAAATAGATCTCTTTAAACTCGAGTTTTGAGTAGAAAATGATAAGTTTGGGTAAGGGCTTTGTTGGCAGCGTTTACTTTTTAGCGGAGTTTGTTACACGATAAATGACATGCGCACGGATGTTTGTTTTGAATGTTATATCAACCTACATAACATGTCGCGACTATTGCTGCAGACAGGTGAATTATAATGTAGATTAGATTTGAAATCTATGTCAATGTCTGCATTCATGCAGTAAAGATAACGACGAGATAACTATTAAATAGGTTTATTTTTTATAATTTTCATTCTGAAAATCTAATTAATAATTATGCCAATTATCGAATGGTATTAGAAAGAAATAGAAAAGTTACCAATCAGTTGATTGTTGCTATTCGTGATACTTCCTTCACATGTTTCTTCACAATATGAAAGTTTAAGATTAATATCATCTACATTGCCTTTCATTAAAATGTGACGCAATAAAATATCACCATTCAATTGGTGGATTAATGCTTTCCAAGAGATTCCACCGTTTAAAATATTAAAGTTTACTATCATTTATTCACCTTTATTTTTGTTGTGCTATTTTCTTCACGAGATTGTTGGTACCAAAATCTTTTGCGACCGATTGAACGAGACATAAGCATCCTTAGCTTTATTATCTGCATGGCAAATCACAATAAGTACAAACCTAAATATGATCTTAAGCCATTGATATTTAATGTTAATGTTTTTAATTATTATAATATAACGAAGTGAATAAGAAACGTAACGACATATACAAAAAGCAGATGTTTGAAATGTTAATATTTTCGAAGATACGATATAAATTATTGATTAATAATGGTAAAAAGTGACGTAAATGATAATTAAACCATTTACGTCGACTTTCGAAATTAAAGCGCTACTACGTTAGCTGCTTGAGGACCTTTTTGGCCCTGCTCTACTTCGAAAGATACTTTTTGGCCTTCAGCTAGCGTTTTAAAGCCTTCTGAAGCGATTGCACGGAAGTGAACAAATACGTCAGCGCCGCCGTTGTCTTGAGTAATGAAACCAAAACCTTTATCTTCGTTAAACCATTTTACTAGACCAGTTGTTGTATTAGACATGTAGTGTCCCTTAATATTTAAATTCATAAATTATCACGATAGTGTGATGTGCTGAGAGCTTGAATTATTGAATGTTACGATGAAGCTAAGGGAAACACTGAGGATAACAACACTAACGAAGAAATTCTGAGGTTTTACTTTTACTTGATGTTTCATTAATAACTCTGAACAACAGAGCGAGATGGATAATATCTTAATGTCGAATATTGTAAAGGTTTATTTTGAAATATAAAAAATTGAATCTAACATTGGAGAGCGGCGTTCCCACATTAACCAAGGTTACTCCAAGTTACCTCAAGCTGCCCATTTCAACAAAAATCGCAGAGAACACTTATGCCCCTGAAATCATATTTTAGTGCCTTCGTTAGTATGGTTCACCTTACATCCAATGAGTTGCGTTGTTATCAACGTATTCGCACAGAAGCTCGATGAAACATTGGATTTCTATTTCTTACACAAAGATTCTTGTGTGATGTTACCGAATTTATTAACCGCCGATTAACACTGTTGGCATCCCCATAATTATAGTGCCGCCATGCGCAGTTAAATCGCCCATACGAGCGGCTGGTTTGTTGTTAACAAGAACCGTAGCGCTTCCTTTTACTACGCTATCAGGTGGGCCAACGCAGATGCATATTTGCCCCACGGTAGCTGCTGGTAAATTACCAATTAGCACTGTTGTTGGTAGAGGTAAAAGAGGGCCGCCAACGTGTGGAATAGGCACGATGGCAGGGGTTTGCATTGGACACATATGCATGTCAGTTGCTCTTGCTGCTGGTAACATTTAAGCCTCCTAAACCTTACCATTACCACCTTTGGCAATGTCTATACCAATATCGATAAATACTTTATAACGCTCTTTTGCTTCTTCGCCATCAGGGAGAACCGCCGTCAGGTTAATGCAGCCCGCGACAGCTTGTGCGTATAAATACTCTGGAGGCGGAACAATAGGATCGCTAGGGCTAGTCATACTTCCACCACTCCAAAATGCGGCTTGCGCAGCCCAGCCAGCTCCCGAATCTAACCCTGATATTTCAGCCATATTCTCTGCGAATCGACGATTGGTTTCATCGGGAGTATGTACCCATGATTTGGCTGATTGGATGGCATTTTCTTCCGCCTCATTCCAATCGTGACGACTTGAAGCGCAACAGCTTGCCCACCAAATAGATTCACGGACAGGCAGCGCATGAGCGAGGTATGTTACCGCTTCAGAAAATAATTCATCGTCAAGAGCCGCATATATGAGGTCGTAAGGTAAATGGTGCTCTTCAGCGAGTGGTAATAGGGCCGCACTTGCTTCAAAAAGCACTAAAATTTGCTTTGCATCAGTGTAAGGTATTTTTAATAGTTTCATCAGTTAACTTTGGCTATTGCCCCTTGTATTTGTACCATTGCACCAGCTTTTACTTGTGTCATGGCACTGCCATTCAAAGTAACGAGAGTGCCCTTTACATCTGTTTTGCCTTTACCCTCAATGCTCACCATTGCTGCTTTTATTTCAGTTTTTCCTTTTCCATTTATTGAAATTTGAGGGGCATCTAATTTGATCCCACTTGCGGATATTTCAATTTTACTCGCACCAACTTTTAGCTCTATTTTACTTTTTCCGGTAATGGAAATTTTACTGCCATCGACAATGACGGATGATTTTGCTTTCAGCTCAGAATTAGCACCAGATTCTAGTTGAAGATCTTTGTCACTTTTAGCGGACAAATTTTCTTTGCTGTTCATAAGCAACTGCTTTTCTGTCGTGATGCTAATGTTTTCTTTTGCGATGAGTTCGGCAGATTTTTCGATGGTTGATGTAACTTTGCCTTTCACGGTTGTCGTTAAGTCATTGTTTGTATCAATCAATAGATCTTTCTCCGCATGAAGGTAGATATGTTCTTTGTCTTTTTGATCTTCAAACCGTAGCTCGTTACCTTGCTTGCTGCTGCCTTTTGGCGTTGTTCGAGTTTTGATTCCACTTTGAGATGCCGATGAATAGGCGGGAGTATTAGTCTTATTATAAATTGAACCCATAATTACCGGACGGTTTGGATTCCCATCTATATATTGGATGAGAACCTCGTCGCCAACACGAGGTAGAAAATGGACTCCAAATCCTTTACTGGCAATGCCTTGAGAAACCGGTATCCAGCATGAGGTGTTTTCATCATTTTTGCCGACTAAATCCCAATGGAATTGCACCTTAATACGGCCAAGTTTATCTCTATAAATTTCTTCGTTTTTTGGTCCTGTAACGGTTGCGGTATGTATTTGTTGTGCAATTGGGTAATGGATATACGCTGGTCTGTAGGGTGTTTTGACATCACAGCATTGAAAATGATTTTCGTAACAAACATTTCGCCCAGATTCGTCAGTGGTAATATAGTGGGTAATCTGAGTGACCAGGTATTCTTGGTTTAGGCTAGGCACTGGGTGCTTATCTAGTTTGAATTTTGCACCACAAGATAAATTACTAATGGTCGATGTGGCGGAAGCAACAACCTTACGCCCATCTATCGCTTCCATTTGGCGTTTTACAGCATTGCGAATGTCACTTTTGTCTTCAAAGCCTTGTCCATAATGATAGCTAGAAAGAGCAGCAGGAGATTCGTTGCGTGCACTTTTGCGTATTCCAGTATCAAATACTTCAGCTAATTCTTGATTGTGATCGGCTAAAGTCAGTTTTGCGGTGCCGACTTTGGTTTTTACTTTCCAGTTAGAAAGTTGATAGTTTGATGATTGACTGCCATCTCGAAAATATAACTTCTCGTTGTCTATAGATTTAAACGTTTGATTTGAATCACCTATGACAATCGTCGGCTTATTACCTGAACTATCGAGGTGATAATGCCACCCTTCTTCCGCAAGTAATCGTTGGACAAAACACAAATCACTTTCATCCAACTGAATACAATAATCATGTTTTTTACCTGCACCAGAAACTGAAAACTTAAAGAAACTACTAAAGCTTGAATCACCAAATAGTGAGTTTAAGATTTGTTTGGTTGTCATATTTTGGAACACTTGCCGATTCATACGAAAGTGCAATAGGCTGAGAGGATCTTGGGCTTCTATTTCATAAAAATATAACGATTTCTCAATATTGTAGCCAGAGAGTTCGATGCTGGTGGCTAAACCTACGAATACACGGGTGCTACTCTCTTGCTTATAAGAAATAGTGATGTTTTTTCCCAATATACTTGAGTCGATTTCATCATTCGCCGCTACAGATAATGTCATTTGAGAGCCTTGCGAAAGGCTATTTTTAGATTCAAATTTTGAAGCGACATAAATTTGACTATTTGACAGTTTAACCTGAAGCGGACGAGTGTTATAAGACAATTCATCGTTGATCATAATTGTCATTAATCCTTATAAATCCCAAGTGAAATTAAACACTATTTAATTGCTATGATTTGGCTGTGTATCCAGAGGTTTTGTTGCTAGTAAATCATCAAGTAATTTCAACCACAATGCAATATAACCTCTATTTAATTTGAATGATATTTATATTAACATTCTCTAATTAACACGTGTGGTATGAAGGGGTTTTAATTAATCACAAAAGCTGAGTAATCGCTCTAAAATAACATTCATGATACAACGCCACTTATTTTTATGAGACTATGTTTATAATATTTATACAAAAACATTTACTCACAAACTGGTTGGATGAGAACTCCTTTAAAAGGCTGCTTTTATTTATTATAATGTAAAACAATAACTTACTGTATTTATTGTAAGGTTGAATTGTGATTTCTCTTCAATCTTCTAAGTTTCTAGTTAGAAAGTGTATAAATAATCGGGCATTATGTATGCTGTTTGGTTATAATCCTCACCAATGATTTTGAGTTTAAGTTTATTTATAGAATAAATAGTTTTCATGTAATTTATAAAATTTAATGTCGTTAGATTTATTATGCAATCAATTTTGTCGCGATTGAATGGACACTACAACATTTAAGTGTCAATTTTCTAGTGCGTGTTTTATATGAAAAAGAACTTGTAAAGTCGGGAAATTAAATCAAATTTGGATTGAAATGCTGCTTTCTTTTAAAAATGCTTCACAGTTAATCGAGCCTATATCTGAAAACTTGCCGTGTGGGGAATATTTAAAAAATAATAAAAACTCCTTCCGCCCATTACGTAACGAATTTAATGTTGCGCAAACGTCGCTACGTAAATTAAGCCAAAACCCGAGCCTCGAAGATCTTGATGGACTGAAAGAAGAAAATTACCAAAATTGGCTTATGTTGTCAGAGTCTTTGTTTGGATGTTTTTCGAATGTTAGTCGAGATATTGAACTCATAGGTTGGTTTTTCACGTCACAAATATTACTCGACTCATCATTAAGTAGTGCTGCAAATACGCTGAATTGGCTTGCTGATTTGGTTGAGCATCAATGGACATCGCTAAATCCGGTTGTTGCGACAGAAAAATTGAAAAGTGATACCGAAGCAGGGCAAGTTGCTGAGCAAACACAAGCGAAAGTTAAAGCATTTTTTCAGATGGTTGGTGACAGCGAACAAAGTAGTCTGGTTTACGCACCATTACTTTTACAGCCTTTGGTTGGTGGCGTTACATTTTTTGAATATCAGAGTTCAGAACAAAAAGGTCTTATTAGCCAATTAAAACAGCAAGTATTATCTAATGTTGCGCATGAGCGTGCTGCTGTACTTCAAAAGCTTGAAAACATTCATCGATGCTTAACTGAATTGGAACGTTTAAGAAAAACGACCTTATCCCATTCTCAATCCTCTGGCGTAAGTGCTCCCAATTTTGGTTTTCTGAAAAATTTATTCACTAAATATGATTACGCTTTGCAGCAATTGACCAATATGAAATATGAGCCGAAAAAGAACGCGATAGCTCAAGAGAAGCAAGATACCAATGTAAATAGTGAGGTTACTCAGCTAGAGGCGCAACCTTCGGAGCAGGCGAGTGATCAGAAGGCGTTAATGAATTCTGAGCAAAACTCATTAATTTTAAGTTCGAGTAATCTAGCTGAAACAGCTTCAAACAACAGCATGAATCGTGATTTGGCGTTTCATTTACTACGCGAAGTCTCGGATTATTTTCGTCAAAGCGAACCTCATAGCCCTGTCTCCTTTTTACTCGAAAAGGCGATCCGTTGGGGGTACTTATCTCTACCTGAATTGCTGCAAGAAATGATGGAAGAGCAAGATGGAACCAGTTTGAATAAAATTTTTAATGCCGCAGGTTTGAACCATCTTGATCAGGTTTTGCTACCGGATGTAGAGGTACCCAATGTCGACATTAAAAAACCTTCAGCTTTTACAGCCTCTTCACCAAACGTGACTCCTGTAAAAATGGAAACTGTAAAAACTGAAGATTTCGTATCAGAAGCTTCCACTGCTGATACTCAATTACCAAGAAAGAATGAAGTCCGAGCACAATCTAATACAACAGCACTAGATTGGTAAGGTAAAGGGCTCTCACTAATAAGGAAGAATGATCATGGCAAGTATATACATGCGCGTTGAAGGCCTAGATGTAAAAGGTGGCGCGACAATTACTGATGTTAAAGCTTTAGAAGGGAAAGATGAGGGTTGGTTTGCAATCTCTTCATATTCTTGGGGAGCGGTACGTAATGTAGCTATGGATATCGGTAATAGTAACAACGCCGATTCAGGCATGGTTGCGATGAGCGAAGTTAACGTTTCTAAGCAAGTTGACGGTGCATCAGAAGATCTACTTTCTTACCTATTTAATCCAGGTAAAGAAGGGAAAACAGTCGAAATTGCATTCACCAAACCTCAACATGATGGTCAAGGTGCAGAAGTATATTTCCAAATTAAACTAACGAAAGCACGCTTAGTTTCTTACAACGTAAGTGGCTCTGATGGTTCTCAACCGTACGAAAGTTTAGCTCTTTCTTACATCGAAATTTCTCAAAAACATAATTATGAGAAAGACGGCGGTGACATGGTTTCTGGTGGGATTGTGACTTACAACCTACCTATTGGCAAAATGACGTCTGGCGCGAAGTAATTATTACTAGGTGTCTTACCTTAGGTAGGGCACTTAATTACGATCATACAATGATCTATTAGGACCCATCTATGGCATTAAATTCACAGCACAAACGTGTGAGCAAAAACCGTGTCAGCATCACTTATGATGTTGAAACAAATGGCGCAGTAGAAACCAAAGAATTGCCTTTTGTCGTCGGTGTTATTGGTGACTTTTCAGGGCATAAGCCTGAAGCGGACAAAGTGGAATTGGAAGAACGTGAATTTACTGGCGTTGATAAAGATAACTTCGATACGGTAATGGAACAGATTCATCCAACGCTTTCTTATAAAGTCGATAACAAGCTAGCGAATGATGACAGCCAATTTGAAGTCAGCATGAGCTTCCGCTCAATGAAAGACTTTCATCCAGAGAAATTGGTTGAGCAAATTGATCCACTAAAACAGTTGGTTGAAACACGTAATCAGTTGAAAGTGCTTTTAAGCAAAGCTGACCGTTCTCGTGATTTAGAAAAACTATTGAAAGAAGTGCTGCAAAGTACGGACGCAATTCAAGGTTTAGCTGAAGAATTAGGGCTCAACAACGAGGGAGCAGAATAATGTCTACTGAACAACAAACTCTCGAACAAGCGAATGTTGAGACTGAAACAGCGAGCTTTTTGGATCGAGCCATAACAGCAACAGCACAAACACCTGTAGATACAACCAAAGAATTGCTGGGTATTTTAACCTCTCAAGCACTTGAAGGTACGGTAACGTGGGATAACAATCTAACGTTAACGATTGAAAAGGCCATCAGCGCTATTGATAGCAAGATCTCGCAACAGCTGTCGATCGTAATGAAAAATAGCGACTTCCAAAAATTGGAAGGAACATGGCTTGGTCTACAAAAATTAGTAAAAAATAGCGAACTTGGTCCTGATTTAAAGATCAAATTGGCTGATTACACAAAAGATGAACTGCTTGAGCAATTCGAAGATGCACCAGCAATCGATCGCAGCCGTTTCTTTACCATGGTTTACCAAGAAGAATTTGGTACTGCTGGTGGTCAACCGTACGGCGCTTTAATTGGTGACTACGAATTTGGTTACGGTGATGAAGACGTTGCATTGATGCGTTATATGGGCGAAGTAGCTTCGGCTTCACATTCACCATTTATTGCGGCTGCAAACGCAAGCATGTTTGATTTCAGCTCATTTGCAAGATTTGCAGATGGCAAGCCTGTCGCAGCTGGTTTTGATTCTCCAGCTTATGCGAGTTGGAACGCTTTCCGTGAAAGTGACGATTCTCGCTACGTGGCATTAACACTGCCAAAGACAATGGCTCGCCAACCATATGGTGCGGCCACAGTACCCGTTAAGTCATTCGAATTCGAAGAGCTAAATACGCGCGATAATGGTCAACAAATTGTAGAGAATGATTCAGATTTTGTATGGAGCAATGCTGCTTATGAATTCGGTCTTCTAATGACTCAAGCGTACACACAATACGGTTGGTGCACTGCAATTCGTGGAACAGAGAATGGCGGTAAAGTTCAGAACTTACCTAATTTTACTCATTACTCAAATGCGGGTGATTTAATTCAGCAATGTCCTACTGAAGTGAACCTAACGGATGAACGTGAGAAAGAGCTAAGTGATCTTGGTTTCCTTCCTCTAGTTCATTATAAAAATACCAATTTCGCGGTATTTATGGGCGCACAGACGACACATAAACCTAAGACATATGTTGATCCTGATGCGACGGCTAATGCGGCAATTTCAGCACGTCTTCCTTACACGATGGCGAGTAGCCGTATTGCTCAATACTTAAAAGTAATGGGTCGTGATCGTATTGGTTCAAACCTAGATCCAAGCGATGTAGAGAAAGATCTCAACACATGGATTCATCAATATGTGAACCCAAATGCAATCGGTAATGATGCGAAAGCACATCACCCGCTTGTAGAAGCAAAAGTAACAGTTGAAGAGCAAGCAGGGCGACCTGGTGCATATTCAGCGGTTGCATACCTTCGTCCTTGGTTACAAATGGAAGAGTTATCGACCTCGCTACGCATGGTTGCAAACATTCCGGGTTAACCCGATTCGGGGATGAAAATCTCCGGATAGCTTTGAATTGGACAGTCGATGAAAACTCATAATAAAACAACAGTGTCCCCCCTTCTATCTGCTGATTTACCGTGGCAGAAGCTATTAAAGCTTGCTCAAGGCGAGGCGACTGTCCAATTCAAAGCTTTATTAATTCAAGTAATAACAAGCTTAGATGACTTAATCAGCCAACAACTCAATGAGGTGATGATTCATCCACATTTTAAGCAACTGGAATCAAGTTGGTTAGGGTTGCAGACGTTGACACACCTGCCTGTATCGAATCGCCGCGTAAAGATCCGTCTTCTCGATTTTAGTTGGGAAATGGTCTCTAACGATCTCAATTACTCCTTCGATATAAAACAGACAGCGCTGTTTAAGAAGTTGTATTCCAATGAATTTGATACCGCAGGCGGAACGCCATATGGAATGGTGGTCGTTGATCACCGCGTTACATCTGATTATGGCGATGACGGTGAGTATGATGATCTTTACACATTACAGCTGTTAGCTGAATTGGCCGAACGCTCGTTATGCCCAGTGGTATTAGGTGTTGATGAAGATTTTTTTGGTGATGATATCAATCGCCAATTACACGATAGTTCACGTGCTAAGCGTATTTTAGACAGCCGTGATTTTATTTCATGGCAACTATTACGTGATAACCCAGCATCACGTTTTTTGCATCTTGCTCTGCCTGAATATTTGCAACGCGAACCTTATCATCATTGTGTGGCTGGCTTTATTTATAACCAGCCAAACACAAGGCTGCATTCGTTGTGGGGCAATAGTGCGTACTTGTTAGCGATGAATGTTATTCGTGAATTTGATCGAATTAGTTGGTTTGGTTTTTTACGTTCATATAACGAAACGGGTTTATATGGTGCGATTGCTCAAATGGATCAGCCCTTGTGCGGCAAGGTTGATATTTATGCTGAAGACGATGGTTTTTGGGCTGAACAAGGTTTTGTCCCTTTGTCGAGCTTGTATCTCACCGAGCAAAAAGGATTCTTTAGCAATCAGTCTGTTTGGAAAGCTAAAAACGATACGGAGCGAATGCTTGGTATGTTGCAAACCAATTTAATGGCATGCCGATTTGGTCACTATATAAAAGCTCAAATTCGTGATCAGGTTGGGCGTTACGACAGTGCTGAAGATTGTAAGCGTAGTTTAGAGCGTTGGTTGCAGAATTACATCAGTGAAGTTGATTATGGTGAAGACTCCATTATGGCGCGATTTCCGCTAAAAGCTTGTGAAGTTCGCATTGAGCAAGATCCACGAGACAACACAAGGTACCAATGTCAGATCATGCTTCAACCTCAATACCAGTATGAAATGATGGACGCGCAAGTTGTACTTAAAGCGTCAGTATCGAGCCAAGAAGTTGGAGAGTCGGCATGAGCCTAATGGCAAAACTTGATGGTAGCTGGCAAGACGATATTGATGGGCTGCGCGATGCCATTATAGAAAATGTATGTGCATTGATTTCTAGTCGAGCTCCGATTTGGTCTTCTGTTGAAGGCGAAGCAAATCTAGTGGAAGGTTCGATCGTGCATATAGGTCTAAGCAATACCACTCGTTCACAAAGCAAATCAAATAGTGATGTGTTGGTCGCTGATATCGCTGAACTGATCCGTTTATATGAACCACGATTGGCTCAGGTCGATATTGAACTTAATGAACAATCAGCAGGAACTAATCAACTGCAATTTCGAATTTCCGCAATTATGCACTCACAGCAAGGCGATGAAGCGATTGTTCTGGATTCTTTGCTAGATTTCAGTCGAAATAAACTTGATGTAAGGAAGTCGAACCTTGTCTGATTCATTGCTGCAATACTTTGAACAAGAGCTGAGTTTTATTCGTGGCGAAGCAACTCAGTTTGCAGATCGTCATCCTAGTTCTGCTCGCGCTTTAGGTATTACAAAGGATGGTGTTGACGATCCACAAATAACGCGCTTAATCGAAAGTGTGGCTCTGTTAAATGGTCGTTTACAAAAGCGATTAGATGAGTCGTTCCCTGAATTAACCGATAGTTTAATTCGCTTGCTCTTTCCACACTATTTACGCCCAGTTCCATCATACAGTGTGCTCAATTTTGATGTGACTAGCGACGCCAGTGCAACACACAGTATTCCGGCAGGCACAGAATTTGAAATTGGTGATACCAGCAATAAAGCACTGTTTCGTACCACCAAAGATGTTGATTTATTTCCAGTTGAAATTGAAACAGTAAAGGTCGCATTCGCACCATTTGAAACGGTAAAACCAGCAGGGGCCGAACAAGCGAAGGCTTTGATTGAAATCACTATTTCAGCAGTCGATGAAGGCATTGATATTTCTTTGCTCGCGATGGAAAGCCTTAACTTGACTCTAAAAGGTGAAAGCAGTTTTGCTCTAAAGCTGTATGACTTATTGGTTCATGGTACTTCTCAAGTTTGTATTCGAACCCAAAAGAGTACTCATATTCTGGGTAAGCAATCAATCCAACCTATTGGCTTTGATGTGGATGACACGATATTGCCTTATCAGGCTGCCAGCTTCGGTGGTTTTAAATTATTGACTGAATTTTTTGTATTTTCAGACCGGTTCAATGGTTTTACCGTGCAGCTTAATCAGGCATTAAAGGATTGTGTGAGTAACCGTTTTACCCTGCAAATTTACGTTGATGAATTAAGTGTCGATGTTGCACGAAGCCTATCTACTGAGCACTTTTCTCTGTTTTCAACCCCGATCGTTAACTTGCATCACATGGTAGCAGATCCTGTTGAAATAGATTTTTTACAAAAAGACTATCCGATAGTTCTTGATGCGACACAAGTTCAAGACTTAGAGCTTTTTTCAATAGATGAAGTTATCGACGTTACAACGTCTGATCTCGTCACTATCCCTCAAATATACGGCGAAAAATACAGTGGTTCACAAAGCGGTTTACGCTGGCAGTTAGTGCAAAAGTTACATGAAAGCGGCGAGCTAGAGAGTGCATTGAAGGTTGCCGATCTCGAACATAGCAGTCTAAAAAGCGAAAAACAAACTTGGCTAGTTAACGCGACAGTGACCAACGGTAGCAGAGTGGGCTCTTTGCCGATAAATAGTTCAGTCGAGTGTATGGAATCGATCACGATCCCCGCTGAGATGAGCTTGCTTCGTCGCCCTTCGCTGCCCATTCGTAGTAAGGATAACAGCACTAATGTGTGGTCATTATTGTGCCATCTTCACTTTAATTATCACGCCATTCTGGGCAGTGACGATCCAAAATCAACCTTAAAAAATGTATTTGAACTGTATAACCACAACCACAGTTCACAAAACCAGCTCTATATCGAATCTTTAGTTGCAATAGATCAAGAGCAAGTGGTGGCGCCGATCCGAGTTTCAGGTCGAACGTGTTTTGCCTATGGAACCAAAATTACAGTGACACTCGATCCGACCAATGTTAACGGCGGAATTACCATGTTTAGCCATCTACTTGATCACTTTTTTGCTTTCTTTGCGGGCTTTAACAGCTTTACCCAAGTGGATATCAAATTTGAAGGCCAAGATGCGTTGTATATCACCTTCCCGAGGAGAACCGGATGCAAGAGTCTCCTCTAGTGCGTTTTGATGCAATGCAAAACCGTTCGGATCTTGAGCGGGTATGGCAATGGTTCAAGCACAAGGCGGATCATTTAGGTGTTCGTCCTAATGTTAGGTTCAGTGTTGAGCAGCTACCCGCTCATTATCATAGCCAAGTTACGCAAGTGTATGCGGATCGCGCTAATCATTATGTGGTGAAGACTTCTCTATCTGGCCTTTCTGGTAGCCAAGCCAGCATGCCTCGTTCCATGTATCAACAGGCACTAGTGACCAAATTTGACTTGGGTAATGAAGCGGCGGTTGAGTTTTTTGACACATTCAATAATCGCTATTTTCGCCTCTATTGCCAAGCGCAGTTAAAGCACGACTTAACCAGTCAAATGGAAGAAGAAACGTTTGCTTGGAATCGTCATCAACATTCGCTGACGTCTATGCTGGCGAGCTTATGTGGTGTGGCAGAGAATAGTGAGTTTTTACCGCAACAGCATCTTATTCAGTACACCGGATTGCTTGGGTTGAAGCTCACTTGTCCTATCTCGATGAAGGCACTGCTAGAAGACTATTTTGAAGCGGAGTTTCAAATTGATCATAGCGAACTTGAGTATCAGCCGTTGACACCATGTTCGTTAAGTAAGTTAGGGAAGTCTGGTCAGAATACACGACTGGGAATGGGAGCGTTGCTGGGTAAAACGACGCCAATGTTAGGTCAAAAATTGAGTATAAAAATTCGCCCGAAAGATTATCGCCACTACTTGGCTATCCGCCAAGATAGGAAAATGATCAAAGCTATTGATCATTTAGTGCGCAGTTACATGGGTATCAACATCAAATACAACTTATACATGAGCGTAAATAGCCAGTATTTACCCCGAGTCAAGCTTACTAGCATTGCAGAGGAAGGGGTAAGGATAGGGCAGTCGGCTTGGATGAATAGTCGAGAAAACAAAAAGCAATATGTAGATATGCCACTCACGATTAGTTAGGACAAATAATGATAAACATTGAATTACAAAGTCTGGTAAAGCGACTTGCACCAAACGTGAAGGCATCGTTAGAGTCTGCTGCTGGCGATTGTGTAAAACAAGGGCATTATGCAGTTGAATTAGAACATTGGTTCATTCAATTGTTACAACAGTCGTCTCAAGGTTGGTCTGCTGCAGTAGATAAAGCCGCGATAGCGAAAGAGCGCTTAATTGAGCAGTTACAAGACAACTTATCTACATTCGGTCGTGGTAATGATGCATCACCCGCTTTATCGCCACAGTTAGTCGAAATGATTAAAGACGCGTGGATGATCGCATCGCTAAATCACGCTCAATTAATGGTAAATGAATATCACCTACTGTTGGTTCTTAAGCAACGCATTGAGCAAGGGGCTTATAACGGCCCATTAAGCCAATGGCTAAAAGTATTGTCGTCTGAGTGGTTAAAAACTCAAGCGAAGGTCGCTACAACCCCCAGTAACCTTGAGTCGACGTCGGCCCAAAGCATGGAGCAATCACTTAACGCCGCAGGCACGCCAGCGCTGGATAAGTACTCGCAAAATTTAACCGAGGCAGCTCGAAATGGTCAGCTAGACCCTATTTCTGGCCGTGGTGACGAAATTCGCAAGTCTATCGATATCTTGTGTCGTCGTCGTCAAAATAGCCCGATTTTAGTTGGCGATCCAGGGGTTGGAAAAACGGCTATCGTGGAAGGGTTAGCGCAACAAATTGTCGACGGCAACGTGCCGCCTGCGTTGCAAAATGTAGAATTAAGAAGCCTTGATCTGTCACTACTACAAGCCGGCGCAAGCATAAAGGGTGAGTTTGAAAACCGCTTGAAAGACGTTATCAATGAAATTAAGCAATCAACAACGCCAATCATCATGTTTATTGATGAAGCTCATACCCTCATTGGAGCTGGTGGCGCTGCCGGACAAAATGATGCTGCGAACATTCTAAAACCAGCTCTTGCGCGTGGTGAGTTTCGTTCACTTGCTGCTACAACGTGGGCTGAATATAAGCAATATTTTGAATCTGATGCTGCGTTGACTCGCCGTTTTCAAGTCGTTGCCATTGATGAACCCAGCGAAAATAACGCAGTACATATGCTACGTGGCGTTAAAAAGAGCTTAGAAAAACATCACAATGTGAAAGTGATGCAAGAAGCCATTGATGCTGCGGTATCACTCTCTGTTCGTTATCTACCGGAAAGAAAGCTCCCTGATAAAGCCATTAGCCTGTTAGACACCGCGTGTTCACGGATTGGTTTAAGTCAAAGTGCAACCCCAAGTCTACTGGATGCGATTGAAGAGCAAATTCAGTACACCAGAAATGAGATCGAGACCTTACTTCATGAAGCGGCTTTATGGTCGATTGAAGATGGTCGCATTGATATTGCGCAGACTCATTTAGTAGAACTAGAGCTGCGTCGAGAAGGATTAGCTGGTCGCTGGGATCAAGAGAAGCAGTTAGTTGAGCATATCATTGAGCTGCAAAATGAACTTGATGGACTGTACGTTGAAGGAAACGACATCGCTTTGCACCCGAGCAAAGCCCTGCTAGCCGAAAAAATGGCGGAACTGCGTAACATTCAGGGTGAGCAGCCATTGGTGTTACCACAAGTATCGCAACAAACTATTGCTGAAGTGATTGCACTTTGGACTGGTGTTCCTGTTGGTAACATGCTGGCTGAAGAAGTGGATTGCCTCATGCACCTTGAAAGCCACATTGGTGAACGTGTGATTGGTCAAGTCACGCCTATTGCCGAAATATCTCAAGCGATTCGTATGTCTCGTGCTGGCTTAACCGATCCTCGTAAACCTGTCGGTGTATTCCTGATGTGCGGGCCGAGTGGGGTGGGTAAAACTGAAACCGCTTTGGCGTTAACCGACATTTTATATGGTGGTGAGCGCAATATTACCACTATCAACATGACTGAATTTAAAGAAGAACACAAAGTTTCGATGTTGCTAGGTTCTCCTGCTGGTTACGTTGGCTATGGCAAAGGCGGCGTGTTGACAGAAGCCGTGCGTAAAAATCCTTACTCAGTTCTGTTGCTTGATGAAATGGAAAAAGCACATCCAGGTGTTCACGATATTTTCTATCAAATTTTTGATAAGGGTTCTATTTCTGATAGCGAAGGTCGAAATGTTGATTTTCGTAACACCATTATCATCATGACATCGAACGCGGCAGACAGTGCCGTCGTTAATGCTTGTGTGAATGAAAGACCTGCAGTTCCTGAACTCACGCAGGCAATCTTCCCTGAATTACAGCGTTTCTTTAAACCGGCATTCTTAGGTCGAGCGACGATTGTTCCTTATTTTCCTCTTGATGATGAAGAGATGGCGAAAATCGCGCAATTATCACTACGACGCATAGAGAAGCGTGTGACAGCTCATTACAACGCGACGTTTACTTACGAACCACAAGTCATTGATTTATTAATCTCGATGAATCAGTCGCCGGAAACTGGTGCTCGTGCGATTGAACAGTTGATCAATCGACAACTTATGCCTGAACTCGCGAATCAGTGCATCGTAAAAATGAGCCAAGGTGAACTTATCAACTCAGTCAATATCAGTATCGATAATCATCAGTTCCAAATAGATATTGAGTAAATACAGTCACTCTAACAATGAGTGATACGAGATGGATGGGTCCGTAAGTGGTCTGCCATTTATAACGATTATAAAGATAACTTTTTTGCTATTCGACTATTCACTTGCTTTGGCAATTTTGGTCTTTGAATGGCGCTTGTTGTAGGTAAATAAAATGCAAAACGAAGTATTTTCACTCACTCAGTTAGAGTGGATCCGTAATAACCTTAAGATTGCTGTGATTCACGGTGGTGATAAGTCGCAAACACAAAGCTATATTTTTGAGAATTTGAGCCCTCGTTCGACGAAGACTTATGCGCCTGTGGCGCATGATATCGCCAATGCGTTACGTGAATCTGGCTTCGGTTCAGTTGAAGTTTTAGCGGAAGACATTCACTTAGCTAAGCAACTAGAAAGTAAAAAAATCGATTTAGTGATCACTAATAGTGGTGGACTGCAAGGTTTTGATGCTATGTGCCACTTGCCGTCGACATTAGAAATGTTAGGTGTACCTTATGTCGGTCATTCGCCAATGACTGCTGGCATTTTAGATAATAAACACCTGTTTAAACATGAAATTAAAGCGGCAGGCCTGCCAACGGCACCATTTATCACTATCGGCATTGATGAAGATTTTGATAGCGAAAGTAACCAGCAAGCACTTGATGATATTTCGAGTAATTTCCCGCATGGATTTGTGGTTAAACCCGTTTCTGGCCGTGCTTCGATACACGTTTATCCGGTATTCGATCGCGCAGACCTTAAAGCAGTCGTAAGCAAGGTGAAAAACGCGACTAATAACATCGTGATGATCGAACCATTTCTGCCAGGTCGAGAGTTTGTGGTTGCCGTTGCTGGGGAATATATTTTTAAAAATGGCGAATTGACTCAATCGACAACGCCATTAGCCTTCTCAATTACAGAGCGCATATTAGAAGCTGACGAACCTATTTTTACCTCGATGGATGTAAAACCCATTACTCAAGATCGCTTAGTGGCGGTCAATGAGCCAGCCTTACGTGCACAGTTAGCGGATATTGGACAAAAAATTTATCGGCAATTGGGATTGCAAACATTAGTACGCGTCGATTTACGTATGGACGAAGTAGGCAACTTGTATGTTCTAGAAACCAACCCTAAACCTGATCTTAAACGACCTGAAGGCAGTAAGGTTAGCTTAGTCTGTCATGATTTGGCACGCGAAGGGATGAATTACTCTGATCTTATCCAATCATTGGTTTTCAACCGTTTGTCATTTTTAAAGTCAAAACGTCCAATGGCGCTCAAACACTGTTTTAACTTACAGTTTGATCAAATGGCTGGCGTTTAAACGTGAGTTTGCAGACTTTGAGACAACATAGCCGATTGATTTTAGGCGCTTTATTGGTTTTCGTTTCGTTATCACTTATTTTTGTGGTTGGTTATGCGCAAGCATTGAAAGGTTACCAACAACAAAGCCGCGACGCCGTATTGGCACAAACAGAAGCGGCGCGAATTGGTTTAGAGCAAATCTTAAGTTCTGGCGTACCCCTACAAGATATTGCTGGGTTAGAGAAAGTGCTGTCGCCGATTGTAGATGCGGATCGTTCCGTGGTAGATATTCGCGTTATCTCTGGTCAGCAAGAGCTCTATCGTTATACCACCGATAATTTTGAGGCCAGTCGAATATCGATACCTCTACGTAATAAGTTTACTCAGGTAGGCTCGCTAGAGGTTTTACTCAGTGACGTAGAAGTGACAAAAGCTATCAACGAAAGTTTTGCTCCGATGGCGTGGTTAATCGCTATTTCAGTCGCATTATTTGTCTTTATGGTTCTGCAAAGCCAACAAGCAAAAATCTATTTTACAGCGTTTGGTGTCGTGTTCATCGCGATGTCGTTCAGCGTCATTTTGATGGTAGGGGCTTTATATAAATCAGGCTTAGAAAATAAAGCCAATTCAATGGCTAATATTGTTACTCATCGTTTATCCCCAGTGCTTAATCTCGGTATCGATCCTGAACGAGTGAGCGGCATGGATGAGATGTTGGCAAGTTTTCGACAGGCGAATGATGAAGTCTCCAGTATTACTGTCGAGCACCAATCTCAGGTTATTGCTCGTAGCGCCACTGACGGTGAAATGATGGGAGCCGAGAGTGTGGCTCAGTTCCCTATTTCAGATTCGATGGGTAATCAAGTAACGATCTCATTTCATCCTAAAGTGCTGTTGTCTCAGTTGATTAATATTCTGAAGAATTTTGCGATTCTTTTTGCTGGGTGTGCGTTTATTTGTTTTGCTTTTATCCGACTACTCAGCCGTTCAGATAATGACAGTCAGGCGGAAGTGGTATTGGCACAAGTGAAGCCATTACTGTTAGTGACGGTATTAATGGAGTCGTTAATGGCTCCAGTATTACCTCAATATCTGGCGGATGTAGCGCTAGCAAATGGCTTAGATGCGGGGTGGACCTCTTATTTCTTTACCCTGTACTTTGTGGGTTTTGCTTGTTCTCTACTACCAGTATCGAGATTGGTGGAGCAATTTGATATTCGCCGCGTATTAGCGAGTGGCATCGTGCTATCTAGCTTTGGCTGCTTGTTGTTAATGTACGAGGAGTACCTAGCGCTTATTTTGCTTGCTCGCTTTATTTCAGGCGTCGGCCAGGCAACGATTTTTGTGGCGATTCAAGCGTATATTTTACGATTTAGCGATAAAACCAATAAAACTCAAGCTGCCGGAATCATTGTGTTTTGTTTTAATGCGGGCTTTATTTCTGGTGCGGGTATTGGCGCTTTGTTAGCGGATGCGCTTGGTATCAACGGAATCTTCTTATTATCGGCATTGGTCGGTGGTTTGATGTTTGTGTTTAGCATGGTGTTACCTTCAATGGTTCCTGATAAGCAGATGGGTGGAAGTTTACGCGACTCTCTTCAGTCTATGTTAAGTGGGTGTGCTGCTTTACTTCGTGTCCCTTCGTTTATGCGCACCATGGTGTTGGTCGGTATTCCAACCAAGATGATGCTGACTGGCGTAGTGTTTTTTGCAGTGCCTATTTTACTTAGCGAAAAAGGCGTGACGAAAGAGAGCATTGGCCAAGTATTAATGGCTTATGCTTTCGCTGTTTTGTTTGTTAGTGGCAAAGTTGCCCCGATGATTGACCGCATTGGTTCAACTAAATGGGCGTTGTGTCTTGGTAATCTTATTGCGTCTATCTCTCTGGCTATGCTTGGCACCGTCTTCTTAGTACAAGATAGTGCTTACGCGGTTCTAATCGCGACAGGATCAATGCTGGTTATGGGGTTAGCTCACGGTTTTGTAAACGCCCCTGTCGTCACCCATGTTGTGAATACCACCAGTGACAATGATGCCAACATGGTTGCGACCACGTATCGATTTTTAGAAAGACTCGGTCATGTATTAGGCGCAATTGTGGTAGGGCAACTTTTGATGCTTGTCGGTAACAGTGCAACATTTTGGGTGCTAAGTGTTTTCTTCTTAGTGGCGAGTGGTTCGCTTTGGTTATTTGACCGACCAAGCAAGCAAGGAGCCAGCGCATGAGAATTCGCCTTCTAATATCGATGTTAAGTGTGCTTGTGCTGCCGTTGATATCTTTCCCAGTATCGGCTGATATTCCCGACTGGTTAGGTGCTGATTTAGAGGTGTCGACCCAACTCGCGTGGGAAACGACAACTAACGAGCAATATGTCGATTTTATTCCGCGTAATAAATATCCGAAAGTGTGGGTATTGGTTTCACGTAAAGCCAATTCGTATGACACGGCATTAGCCACCATGCTCAATGTATTTAGACGTGAGTTAGGTAATGCGACTTTTCGAGTATTCCTGCTTCCCGCAACAGACGATGCGATCATGCGATGGACAAAACTGGCGGAAAGTAAGGCCGATTTGATTTATACCGTTGGTTCTAAGGCAACCGTACAGCTGCATGAATTGTACGCGGGCCAGCGACTACCAGTGGTATCAGTCAATGCAAAAGATCCGGTTTTACTTGGATTAACGAATAATTATCTCAGCAGCAATAACAACTTTGCGTTTACGTCATTAAACCTTCCTGCGGATATTACGTTGAATTTTCTGCTTAAATTCAAACCTGAATTAAGCCAAATTGGTGTGTTGTACGCGAAGAAAAATACCAGTGCTTATCTCACTCAATATTTACCGTTAAAGAAAGAAGCACAAAAACGAGGAATTGAAGTCGTCACCTTCGAAGTCGATGAAAGCCAAGCGGATTCTTCATTAAAAATGGTCATGCAATCCCAAGTGAAGCAAATGCAGCTCTTAGATCCAAACCAATCAATCTTATGGCTAACCGGTAGTTCAAGCCTTTTGGACCGAATTGACGAAATTAATCAATTGGCCGAAGGCATACCGCTTCTGACTGTCGTACCTGATGCGGTGAACAACACTGAGCAAAGTGCATTGATGTCTGTTGGTGTCAGCTTTGAGAATAACGCGCATCAAGCGGCTCTCTATGGGGTCAGAATTTTGCGAGATGGCGTCTTGCCGCGAGATCTGCCTGTGGGCGTATTATCGCCACCAGATATCTCGATCAACTTTAAGCAAGCTGAAGCAATTAAAGCGCAGATCCCATTCGTGTTAATCGAAATGGCAAGCGATCTTTATGCCCCAGATGGTAATGCTATTCGCGCTGCGGGCATGACAATGCGGGGAGAAATTCAATGATTGGTTTACATAATCTAGTTCGATGTTCGCTACCTATTTATTTAGCCAAATGGCTGAACCGCAATATTGTCATCATTTTTGCCTTGTTAGGATTGTTCAGTTATTCACAACTGGCTTTCGCTTATGGAAAACCAGAACGTTTACTGCTCGCTACGCAGGAATGGTTCCCTTATCAATACCAAGAAAATGGTGTGATGAAAGGACCAGGAATAGACAAAATTAAGTGCGTAATGCGTGCGATGAAACAGCCTTATCAAATAACAATGACAAGTTGGGATAGAGCTCAGCTATTGACAGAAGTGGGTGCTCAACATGGGTTCTTCTTAGCGTCTCATAATGTTAAGCGAGACGAATATGCTATCTACTCAGACCAAATTGAACAACAAAATTGGAGCTGGTTCTCTTTATCTGATGCCACGGATGTTGATAGTGCGATGTTTAAAAGCCAAGTTGAAGTCGTTGCCCTATTTGGGTCAAACAAATGGTTTTGGCTGCAGAAAAATGGTTATCGCGCATCGATGAAACCACGCAGTGCCAAAGCGATGATTGACCTGATGTTAAAAGGGGAGGTCGGCGCAATTTTAGGCAATGACGCAGTGATAGAAGAGACCATTAAACAGATGGGAATTAGCTATCGAGCGATCTCAAAAACACGGGTGAAATCGCAACCGTTAGGCGCATATTTTTCAAAGTCATTTGTAAAAGAATATCCACAATTTGTTGATGAATTTAACCGTGCTACACAACAGTGTAAGGGGAACTAACATGCCATTATCAATAAGAATTATCAGCTCTCCAGACGGTGAAAGTATTGCAGAATGGAATAAAGCATTTCCTGAAGAAGGCGGCGATATTGGCCGCGCTTACGGAGTAACAATGCAGCTCGGTGATGCAAGGCGTGAAGTATCAAGCAAACACGTAGTGATCAACAAAACACATCGTGGCTATCAGGTAGCAGACAACAGTACCAACGGCTTGTTTATCAATGGGTCAAGTAACGCGCTCGGCAAGGGTAACCAATCTGTGCTTAATGATGGTGATGTACTTGATGTTGGCCGTTACCGATTATTAGTGTCGTGCTTTATTCCCGATCAAGCCCGCGCCCAAGAGTTTAATGAGCTTTCTCTGGAGAATGGTGCCTTTGGTGATGACCCATTTAGTAGTGGTAATGATCTCGACATGGGTCAACGTTTCGAGCCTCATGCATCCCAAGCGACTGCATATATTTCGACAACACGCGAAAAGCCAGTTGAAGTAGAAATGCGACATTCTGATGTGGTTGAAGATGACCCGTTTCAAGTTGCTACTACACATAAAAAAATACAACGAAATGATTTTAATATGAACTTTAGTGCGTTGGATGATGATCCATTAGCCGAGTCTGACTTTCAGTCGACTTTTCTCGTCAGTTCAAAAAATGATATTTCACCGCCGATTTCATCTTCTTCGCAAGATCGTTCTGTGACTCAATTCCGTTCGAGTGAAGATCGAATGCAGCAACAGATGGATAAAGCATTAGAGATGGCTCTTAATCGTCTGTTGACTGATATTTCACCACAAGGGCTTGAGTCTATGTTTGATGACTTAATGGCGCCGCGCTTTTGGCAAAGTAAACCTAAGTATTGGGATATGTATAAGCGCTATTTTAGTCGTCAGATGGACAATCGTGATTGGCAAATCAAGTTTCATGCGTACTTTCAAGATGCGATGCGCTTGCAAAGAAACCTGGAAGGAGAAAATCAATGAACCGACTGATTATTGTCGTGATGATTACATTGCTCTCAGGCTGTAGTTTTTGGGGACAAGAAGATACTACCCCTCAGCTGTTTTTGAAGATTAAAGCGGCATCCAATATCAACCCGAATGTTGAAGGTAAACCATCACCGATAGAAATTCGAGTCTATCAATTGAGTGACAGCCAAGCGTTTGAACAAGCTGAATTTATTCAATTATATAACGATGCGCAAGGCGTACTTAAAGCAGAAGTTCTGTTAACTCGTGAACTGGCAAGTCTTCTGCCTGGTGAAGAGCGAAATGAGGCTTTTCCCTTAGCTTCTGAGGCTAAATATATCGGCGTTATTGCTGGGTTTGCCGACTATCGTGAAGCAAAAAACAAAGCCATTTATCAACCCTTAGTATTGGGTTCATCAGCAATCAATATCGTGCTAGATGGCATCAACCTGTCTATATCGGGTGAAGAGGAATAATTATGGATAAGAACAAAGTGGTTTGGAGTGAAGGCATGTTTCTTTCACCACAGCATTTTCAGCAGCAAGAACGGTACATTGAGAACTTTACTCGTGAATATGCGGGTCAAATGACGGCGCAATGTTTTGGTCTTACTCTGTTAGAGCTAGATCGTTCAATATTGAATATTGGTAAAGTGTCTGTTCGTAAAGCGAAGGGTATTTTTCCTGATGGCACACCATTCGAAATTAAGCGTGGGCTGGTTTTAGATGTGCCGAAAAACACCGCTCATAAAAAAGTCTATCTGGCTCTTCCTCTTTCTATGCCTGGTGTTGTTGATGTTGGCGAAGGACAGCGTTTAAGAAACGCGCCACTTGAGCATCGCGTATTTGATAGCAGTCGAGAACATAGCGAACCGGTACAGCTAGAGTTAGCCGAACTTAATATTGAGCTCAAATTGGAAGGGCAAGAGCTGCAAGATTACACCCTGATTGCAGTCGCTGATATTAGTGAGCATAAGTCTGAAGGTGCGGTGATATTGAATCAAGCATTTGTGCCTCAGTGTTTGCATTTTGGGCAATCTAATTACTTAAAAGATTGCGTGGCGGATGTATTTTCACAGGTGCAATACCGCGCACGTACAATTTCAACAAGGTTACAAAAAGAACATAGCAGTAAAAGCTACCAAGCTCTAATGCGTGATTACCTATGGTTACAAGCATTGGGTGCTTGGATGCCTAAATTGCAGCAATGGAATGAAGATCCAACGTTGCTGACTAAGTATTTGTATTTGGAATGCACCTCAATGGCAGGGCAACTGCAAGGGCTTGAAGGTAAGATGCCAAAAACGTTTATGCCTTGGGATCAAAATGACCTGTATGGCGTATTTTCAGCGGTCTTTTCAGAGTTGTTCGTGCTGTTGCGTGAAGTTCAAATTGATAACGTAACTACCCTCAAATGGGACACTCAGCTATTTACGAGTCGTCGCCTGCTGCGCACGATTGTTCAAGATCGAAGCCTATACAACGAAGGTCGCTTTATTCTGGTGGCAACGTCAATTATTGGCGCTTCTCGTTTGAGTGAAGAGTTTCCTCAGGCTACGAAGCTTGCGGGCAATAGCGATATTGCAGGCTTGGTGCGTAATGCACTTTCTGGCGTCTCTTTACGTAATTTGCCTTACGCTCCAGCGGAACTGAAATCGAAGAACGATGCCGCCTATTTTGAGCTCGATACCAAGTCTGAACTTTGGCAATCGCTAGTGAAAAAAGATGAACCGATCGCCTTGCATATCGACGAAAGAATTGAAGATATTCAAGTCGAGTTTCATGTAATTAGGTAGGCATTCGATGACTGGATTATTTAACGAAGAACCAACGATAGTCGTGCAGCGTAAAGCGGCTGAAACTATCCGTAATACAAATGAACTTAGTACGCTGACGGCTGAACTATCCGGTACAGAGCGATTAATTGAGAACTTTGCCGTATACGAAAGCTCATTACTCAATGCTGCGACAGAGCTGTTAGGTATGTTGGTTACTTTGCCTCGTCAAACGAGCCCAAGAGATGTCGAACGCTTTAGGCAACGTGTGCTTGATGCCATTGTGGCTTTTCGTCAGCGTGGTCTTTATCTTGATTATCACCCGAGCATTATCGAGAAAAGCTGCTTTGTATTATGCGCAGCTTTTGATGAAGCCATTCTTTATACCTCTTGGGGTGAACAAGCGCGTTGGGAAAATCACTCTTTATTGAGTAAAGTTTTTTCGCAACGTAATGGTGGAGAAGCATTTTTTGTGTTGCTTGATAAAGCGAGCCAACAACCCGCCAAATTAGTGGATTTTCTTGAGCTGCAATATGTGCTTTTGATGCTTAATTTTAAAGGTCGTTATCGTCATGAAGATGAAAATCAACTGCACGAAATCAAGTCGAACGTGTATGGCATCATTCGTCATTACCGCGCTGAAAACACATTACTGATCCCTAAAACGCCAGAATTGGTTATTGGTAAACAGCCATGGCGAATGCTCAGTTTTGGCAAAATGATGGGTTTAGTTTTTCTTTTTTTTGGTATGAGTTATGGCGCATCAGAGTATTGGTATTCGAACCGAAGTCAGCCTATTTTGCATCAATTTAGCGCTATCGATATGTCTGGTGTCAGCCTGAAAAGTGAAAATAATGATCTCGTTTACATCAGTACCGATGCCGATATCGATCAAGTTGAACTGAATCCGATCAGTAATGAAACACCGAAACCAAAAGTGGCGGTTATCCAATGGGAAGTGGTCTTAGCCGTTTTCACTCGTTCATCCGATGCCGTGCGAATGTCGGCTGAATTGCAGCAAGCGGGTTATGAAGCGTTTACCCGCGAAACTGAGCACGGGATCGAGCTATTTTTACGCGCTGGTGACAACTTGACGGTGATCCGTAAATTGAAAAATGAGCTTAATGTTCGTTTTGGTTTGAACGCCATGATTAGAAGAGCGCAGAAGTAATATGATTAAGACATTCCTCACCACATTATTGGTGATTACCCTTTTAGCTGGGATCACATGTGTATGGCTGTTATTACCAACAGTACAGTGGTTGTGGCTACAGGTTAGCATCACTGTGGTTAGCGTGATTGTGTTGTCCGTTATAGCGGTATATCTGTATAAATGGAGACAAAAACAACGCGATAATCAAGATGTACATGAACAACATATTTTGCTTAAGCAAGATACTAAAGTTATTCAGCAGCTGTTTAAATTAGCGACAAAAAAAATCCGTGGTCATGGAACGAATAAGCTCGACAGCCTTTATAGCTTGCCTTGGTATATCGTTTTAGGTGGTGAAAAAGAAGCCAAAAGCGCGCTATTGCAACAAAACGGATTAGAACCTGTTCTAGATAAACACCTTCAAGATAGTGATAGTGAACAGTATTTAAAATTTTGGAGCAACGATCATGCGGTCGTTATCGAAATTGGTCATCGTATTTTTGATAGTGAAGGTGTTGATGAAACGTTGTGGAACATTGTCGCGCAGCAACTATTAAAATATCGCCCTAGACAAGGTTTGAATGGTATTGCCGCGGTGATCGGTTGTGATCGTTTATTACAAGGTGATCGTAAAGAGCGTCAAAAAATCAGTTCAAACTATCAAGAAGCGACGCTCTCTATGAGCGGTTTATTGGGCCTCACATTACCAGTGTATTGCCTGTTCTCTAAAGCCGATACCATCGCTGATTTTGTCGAATTTTTTGAAAGCTTTTCTGGGTGTGATGTTGAGAATCCATTCGGGGTGACATTCCCTTGCGATACATCAAAACGCTTCGATAAGTACAAATTTGAAGAACTACGCAAAGGGTTATTGAAATCTTTGGCGACTCAACAGTTCGAGCTTTTGAGAAATATAAGCAGTGAAAAGTCGGGTTCTGTTATTGCTTTACCATATCAGTTACGCATCTTTTTTGATCGTGTTGAAGAATTATTAACTGATATTGGTCGAGAAAACCGAGTGCGTGAAGCGGTATGGATCCGAGGCTCTTACTTACTCTCGTCTGGTCAAAAGGGAAATGAATTCGATTTATTGACTCAAACCGTTGCAGAACGTGCTGAGTTCAATTCCTTGCTAACTCGAGAGCAAACTCCAGGACGCCGCAGTTACTTTTCATCACGTTTATTTAGCCATGTCATTCTGCCTGAAAAGGGCATTGTAGGGGTGAATGAATGGCGTCATGCTGGCTATCTTGTAGCGCGCAGCGCCACACTGTTATTCGTGCTTTCTGCGGTTTCTATGGTCGGCTTAGTCCTGAAAGACAATTGGAATCAAGACGAGCAGTGGCGTGCGGATGCAATGACACAACTACGCTTGTATGTAAGTGATATTCAACGACTTGAAAGTAACTATTCTTGGTCGGATATGATTGCCATTCTTAATGAATTACGCGTAGTGGCTGATGCTGGGATCATGCCTAAAGCTTGGTACCAGCAAGTCAGCATTAAGCAAGGCGATACTGCCGATCGTATTTATACAACTTATCAAGAGCAGCTTAATCTTATCTTGTTACCAAAACTTGAAGAGCTAATTAGTAGTGAGCTATATGTCTACGTTAGCTTGGGTAACCCGAGTAAAATCTTTGAAATACTTCGTTATTACCAAATGCTTTTTGATAAGCAATATCTTGATGTGGATGAGATACAAACATATTTGCTCGATAATCTAAAAGATCAAGGTGACGTTTCATCAACTGACATCAATACACTATCAGTGCTTATTGAAGACTTATTTAATAGCAACTACAGCGGAAGTATTGCGCCTAACAAAGAGCTGATTGCGGTTGCGACGAATAATCTTGACGGCTTATCTCCTGAACGATTGATCTATGCGCGCATTAAAAGCCTGCCTGAATACCGTAAACAAGTGGATATTCGCCGACAGTTAGGTGAAAAATTTGACTCAATGTTTGAATTTTCTGATGGCTTTCATGGTTATTTAGTGCCAGAAATTTTCACAAAACAAGGTTATAGCCAAATTGATCTTACCGCCAAATCGGAATTACTTCGTAGACAACTGAGTGACTTTAAAGCGATTCAAGGCGATTCGTCAGGAACGTCAATTACCGAAATAACAGATTTAAGTAAACAGATACAAAGGCTGTATTTTTCTGATTATGTCTATCACTGGAAAGATCTCCTGAATAACATCCATATTAAGAAATTAGGCTCAAGTTCTGATTTCGCGTATGCATTAAAAAATGCGCGTGAGCCAGCAACCAGCCCTATTTTAGACGTACTTGGTGCCTTGGTTGTGAATACGACCTTGGCGGTAGAAGAGCAGCCCGATACTAAAGGTAATAAACGTATTGCTTCTCAGCTTGGCTTAAAGAAAGTCGCTAAAGGGCTGAAAAAGGCAGACAGAATCAACCGAGCGGTAGGTGACAAGTTACTAAGATTACAACCTTCATATGCCGTCAATGAAGCTTTTATCAACTACGCAAATTACGTTAATGGTACAGGAAAGAAAGGGGGTCCAATCCCTATTGATGCACTGATTAAAGAGTTTGATGCACTCAATCTTTATTTTGATAGTGCACTCAGTAGTTCAAATCCTGGAAAAGCTTTTCATGCTTATTCTCTTGCGCATGCAGAAGGAAGCCAAGACGCAATCGAATTGTTTAAACGTCAGGGAAGTCAATCTCCTAGCCAGGTAGCTAAGTGGACTAAAAGCATTGCAGAACAATCTTGGAAGCAGGTCGTTTCTGGGAGTATTGGCTACTTGAATAAGCAGTGGAATGAGCAAGTTTATCAATTTTACGCTGCGGCAGTTGAAGGACGTTTTCCGTTTTCAGTTCAAGGTCGAGGAGAAGTCGATCTCAATGATTTTGTGCAGTTCTTTAAACCTCAAGGTCGAATTGACCAGTATGTCGATACATTACTCAAACCTTTTGTGTATTGGGATAACGGAACTCTAAAGCTCAATGAAGTGGATGGGGTAACACTGCCAATTAGTGCAATAACAAGAAAGCAATTACGCCAGGCCCGCCAACTGCGTAAAACCTTTTTTGGCCCAACTGGTCAGGAGTTAGCACTTAAATTCGCCTTCCGCCCAAGCTCTATGAGTACTTCAGTAACGGCGTATCAAATTCGCGAGTCAGAAAGCGTATTTAGTTATCGCCATGGACCAAGAGTGTGGACTGAGCTTACTTGGCCTTCTACCGCGGTGGATGGATATCTAACAACCAATTTCTATCAAGGCGAGAACCGAGTAGCAACGCGATCTTATACTGGCCAATGGGCGCTTTTTAGAGCCTTATTTGATGGTAATTCGAGTAAAACTGCGACTCGCCTTGTACGTAAATGGAATTACAAGCTGAACGATAACAGCATCGTGATTGACTACACCTTACGTGACTCAGATGAAACATTGGATAAGTCTTTGTTTACTTCGTTTTCTTTACCTTCAAAACTGTAAAAGGTGAAAGGAATGGTGTCATCAACTAGCAAAAATGCGAGTACTCACTTTGTTGTTAATGAGTTGGTTAATTGGGATGAAGTTGGGAAATCTTATGCCATAGAAAAAGATTTTCAACGTGAGCACTCCGCTCTTATGGATTGTAAAGGTTCTTATATCCAGGAGTTAGTGCGTGTAGATAACGGTAACAAATATTTGTTTTGCAAATATTATAGAAATGCAATTCCTTTGAGTAAATTTGCAATAGAGCAAATCAGCCAATTTTTGGATGTGTTGCCTGCAATCATTAGAGCAATTGACCATTGCCATCGCAGAGGCTGGGTTCATGGTGATATAAAGCCATCAAACATTTTGTTTATACCTGAAACCGGCTCTATTCGACTAATTGATTTTGGTGCGAGCTTTCCTTTAGGAACAAATAGGCAAGGATTAGATTGCTGGCAGGTGTCAAAGGGGTATTCACCTGAAAATAAACTAAAAGGGTTAGGTGAAGTTACTGTTAGTGATGATTGGTACGCTTTATCAAAAATGATCGAGCAGACCATAAGTTTTATTTCGGACAAAAAAATACGGAGTCGAGCCATTTCCATTAAGTGCTCACTAACACATTGGTTCAATACAACATTAATTCAATAAGAAATAGTTGAATGAACCGAATACTACATAATGATAATAAATAGGAGGCACTATGCCTGTTTCGATTGCTGAAGTACTTAAACATACAGATATGGAAGGCTGGAAAGCTCAAGAAAAGCTAGCCTATGAAGGAAGAGTAACCATAATAAACTATTTATCAAGTTTAAAGGTTGAAAGAGCACCTACGGTTGGCTTAGACCTTATCGGGAACTTTGTGATGGACACGACAGCAGTTACTGATGCCTGTGGGACTGCAAAAAGGTTGATTAAGGAACAGGTTAGCGACATCTTGCAGAAATCTCAAGTATTGTTAAAAGTGACTAAAGTAGCGGAGAGCGTAAGCACTGCAATTCATCAAAGCAGACCTGTCAAATTTTTCAAATCAATTGGAACGTCAATTAAAGAAAAAGTAATATCGACCAAAGACAGTTTAATTGCGAAGCTCGAAAAGTTGATTCAACGCTTTTGTAGTAATATTCTAGATAAACTTAAAAAAGCTTATAAAGATATTAAATGGGTCACTAATTATTTGGTAGATATTTCGTTGTGGCTAGTCTCATCAATAGTGGGTGATTTGAGCTCCCTTATTCCAGGCTTAGGTTATGTGCAAAATGCCGCGGACATATATAAAGGAGCAAAGAAAGCGGTTACAGGGTTAACAAGTTATTTCTCGCTTAAACTATCAGGTCGTGGTGTACGATTGAATGATGGGTATCCAGATATAATTGCATATGACATCTCTTCTCACATGGCTTGTAAAGGGTTTCTTGGTATAAAAGATGTTGGTGTGAAAATTGGTCAGATCGCGGTACAAGCCGCTGGTGATGCCGTTGCAGCAGTCGGAAGTGTTGTTAATTATGTAATAAATGTACTGGGGCGAATTGCTACCGCTATTGATTATATAATTCAAAGAGTTAATTTATACCGCGTAAAGAAAAAAGCTAAAATTGAAAGAGATAAATTACTTCATTCCAATAGTTTAGCTCTTAACGCAGATTCATTTAATGAATGGTTTGCTGAATCTATGGCTTTGAGCCCTATTTTGACAGCTCTTTTGATGCATTCGAATACTATTGCTCATCCTATGGTGTTCTTGTCTCTCTTAGATCGGTATGGTCGCTTAAAAGGTTACTCTCAGTCAAACTTCGACAAAGGCACCGTTCATATTAATAATATCAAGAATCAAGCATTAGGTTACATTAAAGAGTATTCAGACCAATACTCTGTAAAATTTGAACCTGGTTTACAAATGCACAAGGACCTGCTGGATATGGCTATGTCACCTACGAAAATAATTCACAGTGTGTTGGAGAACCCATATAAGAAATGATAGAGAGTAAATATTTATCTCTATAGAAGCTATGTGAACCAGAAAACATAATTAGTGAAGGTCGCTTTGACTATATTTAGTCAGCGATCATAAAAGGCCAATTCTGTATTGATTGGCCTTAACTTTATGCAGGTACAAATATGAATCAAGAAAAGAAAGCAATGCTGGAAAAAGCGTTGTATTTGTACAAGATTGAATTTGTAAAGGCGGCAGAAAAAAGCCGAGCTGAAATCAACTACCTTGGCCAGCATTCACTCTTGTGGGGTACTATGGGGGCAAATGGGATTAGCCCTGCGTTTTGGTTTGGTGTGTGTGCAGGCTTGGCGATTGAGTGGACTAAGTATCGAGTAGTCGGAAATAGTTTCGTTAGCACGTTAGATAGTGCAAGGTCGGAAGCTTTCATCACTCCTGAAAAAGAGCGAAAGATTATCGCCAGTTTGAAAGCTGACATTGAACGCTCGCATCGCTTACAAGATCAACTTACTCTCGCGTTGAAAGGTACTTGCAAACCGACGGGAAAAGTCTACACCAGTGTTTACCCATTCAATAATGCGTATTCTTCTCTTAAAGAAGGCAATTATTATTACGTGTCGAGTGGCTCTCATGCGACAGCTATGTATGTGGGTAGGAAAGGAAAAATTGATTTTTATGATCCGAATATTGGTGAAGCGTTAGGTATGTCAAAGCCAGCATTGCAAGGCTATTCGAGAGCTGCAGCAGAGTCTTCATGCAAAGTCGAAGGTGTTGATTTTTCGAAACTTAAAACGAAAAAACTAACAATAACGGAATTTCAACCTATTTAGTCAGCCAAAATTTAGTGTGCGAGTATAAATACGTAACTAACGTAATATAAAAATTATAGCGTGAGAGAAGTGAATGAAAATTAGCCTAAACGTAGCAAAATTAAAATCAATCGTTGCAGGGGCTGCATCAGCCACTACTTTTGCAAAAATAGCCCAAGAATTGATTAGTTTAGCTGAGAGTCGAGATTTTAAAATCAGTTATTGCGAGGCTCCAAACCCGAATGCAATGCCGCTGTATGATGCTGTATCTAAAAAGTTAATCGGAGCGCATGTAACATATCGAAAAAATGATATGCCAAACTTCATTCACGAAATGACTCACGCGAGTGTATTGAAATCATATCAATGTGATTTGATTAATTACTATTGTGGTACAACAAATACGGTACCGTTGGAATACGGTTCAACGAAAATTGATGGTTCTTATGACAACACGGTTTCAGCGCTAGGAGTCAGCTTAATCAGCCGTCGAAAGGCTTGGTATCGAAGTGATTGCGAAAGAACATTACAAGGGAACTTGCAAGGTTTGATGAGAGTGGCGGAAAGCGGTAATTATGTTCAGTCGCCAGAACCTTATATGTCGGTAGATGAGAAAAAACGACTAAAAGAGCTCAAAGGAAATGGCGATATTCGATTGTTGGACTTTTTAGAAGATATGAACGAACGTGGTTTAGTCGTAAAGTCTAATAAGTTTTTAAAAGCATCAGAAATCAATAAAATACAAATAGAGATGGAATTAACAAGGCGAAAAAAGTGGATAAAAGATCGTATCAATTACGGTTTAAACGGGATGAGTGGCTTGGGCGATGTTCATTTTGAATACGATACTGTTGTGAACCAAATGCTGACTCAAATGCATTTGTGGGGTTATGATTCTCGCTATGAATTGTTCAGAGCAATAGACCAAGTGGCTTTAGAGGCTTATGAGCGTCGTGTAAGTGCTCTTGAAATCCAGAAGCTGGGAGGAATCACACGCCCAGTGATTGCTATACCTCGCAATATTACTTTTTAAGCACGGCTATAACGTAATGTATTAATTCGTTAGTTCTAAAAAAAGAGGCCCAAAGGCCTCCTGATATTTGATGAAAATTACATGTTCAAGCGTAATTAATGGAAGTAGTTCACCTGTTGTTTCAAGTCGCCCGACAAACCTTGCAATGTGGCTGCGCTGTTTGATGTTTTAGCGACAACATCACGACTCTGCTGATTAAGATTACTTATCTCCGTCGCGTTTGCTGCAATTTCTTGTGACACATGCGCTTGTTCTTCAGAGGTCGCAGCAATCACTTCTGATTGCGCCGCAATGGCCGTCACTTGCATTGTGATACTTTCTAGCGCTAATCCCGCTTGAGTGGCTTGCTCTGTCACTCGTTGACCTTTCGTTTGACTCTCTGACATCATGGTCACAGCACTGTTGGTACACAAACGTAACTGATCAATGATGGCAACAACCTCTTTCACAGATTCTTGCGTACGGTGCGCCAACGTACGCACTTCATCAGCAACCACCGCGAACCCACGTCCTTGCTCACCAGCACGCGCAGCTTCAATGGCTGCATTCAATGCCAACAAGTTCGTTTGTCCTGCTATCTCATCAATCATACGTGTCACGGCCTGAATGTTGTCACTTTCAAGGCTAACTTTATCGATCGCCTCTGCCGACTGACGTAACTGTTCATTGAGATTCGCAATTTCGACACTGACCTGCCCCACCAACTCAGAACCCGAGACACTATCTTCATTGGCTGATCGTACACTGGATGCTATTTCTTCTACTTGCTGCGCCACAGATTGCGCCGACGATGCCATTTCTTCGATGGCAGTGACCACTTGTTCCACTTGATCCTGTTGCTTTTCAGACTGCGATAAACAGGCACTGGCATCACTTGAAACGCTATCAGCTTGCGTTTGAACTGCATCACTGGTGGTGCGAATTTGACTAACAAGCTCATTAAGATTGTGTGCCATATGACGCACACCATAAGTTAGGCGCTCAATTTCATTGTGAGACTGCGCTTCTCCGCCCGACATAGACAGACTAACTTCGCCTTCCCCCAGACGATCCATATAACCAGAAAGCTCCGTCAGTGGGCGGGTCATTTTATTGAGTAAAATACTCAAACAAACAAATGTTACTGTGCCGACCACCACAGAAATCATGATGATCAAATTCAACAGATCTTGGCTAGCTTTGGTTACTTCACTGACAAATGTGCCACCCAGCAGCTTCCAGTTCCAGCCTGGTACTTCGGTGTACACCACATATTTTTCGCCAATCACACCTTGATATTCAAAGGGGTAAAATAACACCCCACTTGTCTGTTCAAAGATCTGACCAAACGGTTTATCACCATTGTAATCGCTAATAGCTATAATCGACTTATTACCCACTGGCTGAGTAGGGTGGTAAAGGTATACCCCAAGTCGGTTAGGATCATTATCTGTTACGAATGTATACCCAGTGTCACCCCAAGAGATATTGCCTAGATTTGCAAAAATAGCTTTCGTTGCGGCTTCAATCGGTAATCCAATGAAAGAGATACCTTGAACCTGACCATGAGTATCTTTGATCGGGGAATAATATGTTAAGTAAGCATGCCCAAACAGCGTAACTTTTGCGTAGTACGGTTTACCACTTCTCAAAGCGGCATAGCCAGGGTGGTTTTTCCCTAATAAAGTGCCTACCGCACGCTCTCCACTTTGAGTTTTTAGTGAGGTGGCTACTCGTAAGAAGTCACCTTGTGAGGCAAGGAATAAAGTTGCTACAGCACCGGTGTCTTGAGTGAAGCGATCAATCGTTGTTATGTTCCCCACCAAAGATTGACCATTGATAAAGGCATTAACGACCTGTTGGCCTTGATACTGGGTTAGCTCACCATTAAACGTAATTCCATGCAAATAACCATTACGAAAAGCACTTTCTAACTGCTTGGCATTGTCTAAATATATATCAAATTGACTCGCAATCGTGTCAGCCAGCGCATTAAGTTTTGATTGATGTTCTTCCATGGTTTCTTTCAACAACACATCAGAAGCGTTTTGATACACCATGGTTGCGATTGAAGAAAATGAAATAATCAAAAAGAGGCTAATCACCAACCGTAACTGGACGCTAATACTGCTATTTTTTATCTTTTTCCACATGTACATTCAGAGTAAGTCATAGTGACTTCTCCTCCACCGATAAATTTGAAAAAGAATGATGCATAGAATTTTTTGATGTGTAAATTACCAGACATGCATAAATCAAATAGAAATACAGTTACCTTGATCTAAGTTAGCTTAATGTGTGCCAATTTGGGTGATTTACGTGCGAGATGTAAAAAAATCCCCCATTCAATTATAACTAATTACCTTATATATAAGCTACTTAGCGCATATTGATTGTTTGATTAATAGGGGGGCTCTTTAGGAGAAGAACGTTTTACTGCAGGGTTTAATGGGCAATTTCGTCAATTGACGTAAGCAGATCTGTTTCATGAAACCATGAATCGAATTGTTTACTCTATTTGCTCTGTGATTGACGATCTGCTGGGTGATTCACACCATCACTAACCGGCACTTCACCTAATTCATACGGGTTAATACCCTCTAAACATCCCACATTGGTCCCGAATTTCACGGCACCGCAATGGCATTGCCCGGTATGAATAGGTTTGAGATCCATTTCTTTTGTATTCCCTTGTTTGTGCTAACTACAAAATAATGTGTGGCAAATAACGCGACATATCTTGAGTGACTTTTGATTTGTCTTCTCTTATCGAGATCCCTCCCGGTTTGTCGTTAACCAGCCAACTGCCAATTAGGGTGTAATAATCACCAAATTTAGGTAAAGGGTGGTATGCCTGATAGATCACCCCTTCATCACCGTAAGGACCGTCAACACGCAAGGTTTGCTTGCCATTTTGGACGATGGAAATGTTGGCACCTTCACGTGCAAATAACGGCTTGATAACGTAGTCCCGCAAGCTACTAAGCCCTTTGTCATCCGGGAAGTAGGCGGGCAATAGATTGGGGTGATTATGAAATTTTTGCCATAAAAGGGGTAACAGTGCTTTATTACTAATGACTGATTTCCACATCGGTTCTAACCAGTTTACTTTGGCATCGGCTAAGTTTTCTGCATAGTTTTCGCGGAACATAAACTCCCAAGGGTACAGTTTGAACATCCAACGAATAGGGCGACTTGCCATATCGGTGAATTCCCCTTTATTGTTCAAACCAATATCTTCGATGTGAACAAAGGAAGTAGATAGTCCGGCTTCTTTTGCACAATCTTCCATGTATTGCACGGTGCCGCGATCTTCTTCTGTGTCATGACAACAAGAAAAGTGCAGTGTTTGACCAGGCTGAGAATGCGCTAACTCTTTAAAGCGATTGATCAGCAGCTCTTGCAGTAAGTTAAATTGGTCGGCATCACGGCGAATAGCCCCGCTTTTTACTTGGTCTTCAAGCCACAACCATTGCCAGAACCCAGTTTCGAAAAGAGACGTTGGCGTATCCGCATTGTTTTCATATAGCTTCGCATGCCCTGTACCGTCATAGGAAAAATCTAAGCGAGAATAAAGTGAGGGTTCTTTACGTTGCCATGAATCTAATACGTTTTGCCACATGGCTTCTGGTATTTGGAATTTACGTAACCAATATTCATCTCGTACGACAGTATCTACCACATCAAGACACATCTGGTGTATCTCTTCGGTTGGATCCTCGATATCACGTTCAATTTGCTCTAACGTGAATTGATAATAAGCGGTCTCATCCCAATAAGGGTCTTCATACATCGAGTGAAAGCCAAAGCCATATTCGGCGGCTAATTCACGCCAATGTTTACGTTCCTTACTGTCAATTCTGAGCATTCGTGATTGTCCTTACTGCATACAAAGGGTGCTAAAGCGTTAACGTCACCCAGAATATGACACTTTTCAGTGTGATAGCCAAACTGAGTCTGCGAGTACGGTACTCATCCAAAAGGTTGGTCACCGATTTTTAACTGATTTTAAATCATTATTCTTTTAGGTAAGTACATAAAAATTGTGTAACCGATGTTTCAATCGCTATTTGTTGTTCTTCTGCAGTAGCTGGTGGAAGGTGTACCAGTATCTGAGGCCAGAAAACGATAGCTTTGATTGAAGCAAAAAATTGTTCAGAAGCCACTTCAGGGTAAGCGACATCCAGTTTATCGGCGGCAATACCTGCCTCTATCCATCGAGTTAATCCAATGCACCCTTCTAAATCTTGAACTTTTTCTTGCATGATAGTTGCAGATTTACTTGAGCGCATACACTCAGATAAAACCATACGTGCTAGTGACAAAAAGTCATCACTACAGAGTAACTTTACTTCTGTTTCTGCTATCGCGGTAAGCTGAGATTTTACTGATGTTGTGGTATTAAATTGAACGTCAGTAATGGCATGAATGTTTGAGAATAGGCGTTCAATAATCATGCTAAATAGACTTTCTTTCGTTGGATAATATTTATAAAGCGTTCGTTTAGAGACTTCTGCTTTTTTGGAGATCGCCTCCATACTGGTTTGCTCCAACCCTTTTTCAGTGAAAAGGGCTATAGCAGCCAGAATAATATTTTCTTGTTTTATTTCAGCAACCTTAACCATATATCACTCAATATTAAAAATAAAAGTAAACGCATGTGTTTACTTTTTATTGGTTCACGTTATTATTAAAAGTATACACCGTCGTTTACTTTTGAGGCTAGCATAAATATGAATACCAAGTTGAAAACATCGTTGATACCTTTAATGAGTGTACTTGGATTAGCTGCCTGTAATGATAATGTGATTACGGGGGAGCATGTTCTGAGTGCTGACTTACGTAACACGCGTATTGAACAATCTGCTCAATTCTTTGATGGCAAAGTTATTTCTCGTATTCCACAGGTTGAAAACCAAGAGGGTATTGTAGAAACGCTATGGAAATTTTTTGCCCAACGTAGCCAATATAAGCCTTCACAAGCATTACCGTATCAAGATGTTGATATTACACGATTACAAAACCCTAGTGAGCAATTACGTGTGACTTGGCTCGGGCATTCGTCATTATTTATAGAAGCCGACAAAACACGTATTTTAATTGATCCTGTATTTGAATATGCAGCCCCTGCTTTTTTTGCCCGAATGTTTCAGCGTAATGTTGCGGCCCCTGTAAGCCGTGAAGATTTACCATTACCTGATGTGATTGTGATTTCGCATGATCATTATGACCATTTAGAAGAAAATACAGCCCGATTTTATGCCAACAAAGATGTGATGTTTTTTGTGCCGCTAGGGGTTGGACGTCACCTTGAAAAATGGGGTGTTCCACCAACAAATATTAAAGAATTTGATTGGTGGGAAAGTCAGAAAATAAATTCGGTAACCATTACTGCGGCACCAGCCAACCACAATTCAGGTAGAGGGCTGTTTGATTCAAACAAAACGCTATGGGCTTCTTGGGCAATTCAGGCTGATACTGGTAGTGTGTTTTTTAGTGGCGATACTGCTTATGGTGAGCATTTTAAGCAAATAGGCGAACGCTTAGGTCCGTTCGATTTGGCTTTTATTGAAGTTGCAGCCAACTTAAAAGAAGACAGTGGTTATCCTGTTGAAGGCTGGGGGCATATGCAAGCATCTCATACCATGCAGGCACATTTAGATGTTCAAGCTGATAAATTGTTTCCTGTCCATTGGTCAACGTATGAACTTTTTATTCATCAGTGGGATGAGCCTGTAAATGATTTGATTGCAGAAGCGGCTAAATATGATGTTGAGTTAGTGACACCGATGGTAGGTGCTTCTATTGATCTGCCTTTAGCAGAGAAAACGGCGTATTGGTGGCAAGATGTTTATGACAAAGGTGCAGCAATTCCATTGGTGTTTAACTCACAATAATAAGTAACGCTGAAATTGAGATAACAGATTCATTAAAACGTCAGAAACTGTAATTATGATAGTTGGTCTTATTGGTCTTATGAAATTGACTGGAGGGAATCATGGAAGTACATATTGCTAAAACCCAACAAGAATTAGAAAGGGCTGCCACTGTTCTTGTGCAATTACGCCCTGCATTTAATATTGCTTCATTGTGTGAACAAATTATTCAACAGCAAAAGCAGGGATATCAAGTCGCTTACGTCGAACTCGATGGGCGAGTTGTTTGTGTGGCAGGCTTTACAGTTAACCTAAAATTGGCGTGGGGTAAATCAATATACGTTGATGATTTGGTTACCGATTCAGACACACGATCTGTTGGGGCGGGAAAGCACATGATTGAATGGCTAAAGATGTACGCTAAAAACGAAGGATGTAGAGAAATACATTTAGATTCAGGCGTACAGCGTTATGGTGCTCATCGCTTTTATCTTCGTGAAGGCTTTAATATAACATCTCATCATTTTATGCTGAACAACGTCAGTGACTGATTGTTAAGTGCTGGTTTGGTTGAAACGGTAAAGATAGCATTCAATAATTCCGATGAGGAGAAGCTTGTTGACCGTTCTTCTTTATTTCATTATTGGCGCTAAAGCCCTTCGACGTTAATCCAATTCCAGCGCCTTTGCACTTCTTGTACTTTCTGGTTGAGAACAATATTCCTAATATCCTCAACAAATTCTTCAATCAAGCTGCCAAATTCCCCCTTTCGGCTGATGACGGCTAACTGTCGGGTGATGCCAGGAGCAGGTAATGGCTGGCATTCCAGTTTATCCAGTAGCTCAAGCTGTCGAGCCAAAAACGTGGGTGAGGAAAGCGACCACCCCAATCCTTCTGCCACCATCCCCAGCACGTTATCGGCGCGATCAAGAGAGAATTGACTCTGTGGCTTGTAGTTACGCCAGCGTAGCCAATTGTTGGTTTGGGTTCCTGTCGGTGTCCAGTTTTCATAGGCGATATAAGGCTTGTTTCTTGCCAGCCATTGGATGTCTTTCGTTTCCCAGTTTGCAGGGGTAACAACGACGTATTGCTCTCCCAATAGTGGGAACATGGCGAGATCCTGTGGGATATCCTGATTAGCCATACTGATGATGATATCGGTTTTGCCTGACTGAAGTGAGGTTAGCAATTCTGGTGCGGTGCCAGTTATCTGGTTGATATGGGCAACTTTGGGTTGGAGATATTTGAGTAACTCTATACCCGCAATTTGGGTAACTGAATCGACCATGCCAATACGCAATCGGGGTAGCTTGCCTTTTTCTATCGAGTGCATCCAGTCTTGCAGTTTGCGCGATTCAGCCAGTAGTTTGCTGCCCTGCTCGTACAGTTCACGTCCAGCCAGTGTCAGTTTGATTGGACGCTTACTTCTGTCTAACAGTTTGCTGTCAAGTATCTGCTCTAGGCTCTGAACCAGCTGTGAAACCGCAGATTGGGTTTGATTAAGCTGTTGGGCCGCTTTGCTAAATGAGCCGGTCTCGACCACTGTAATGAAGGTTCTGAGTTGGCGAAGATCAAAGGCAATATTGTCCATATGTGGTTATATTATAAGTTTAACTAATACTCTGTATTATATTCTCCACTGCTAGCTAAGTTCGGAGCTACGTCAAGAAATCAAGAAAAGCCATGGCATAGAATCCTAGTTATTCCGAAAGTACTTAAAAAGTATTTCCAAAATATCTAAAAATGCAGGGCTTAGCGATGAGAAAAGAAACTGATGTATTAGGCGAGATGATGTTACCCGATGAGGTTTACTACGGTATTCAGACTGTTCGTGCCCGTGATAACTTTGCTGTATCTGGTCGTACGGCAGTAGATGTACCACATTATTTGTGGGCCGTAGCGGCTATCAAGCAAGCTGCAGCTAAAGCTAACTGCAAAATTGGTGCGCTAGACGCCACTGTGGCTAAAGCGATTGTACAGGCTTCACAGGAAATGATGGATCACCGTTTCGATGATCAGTTCCCGATTGATATTTTTCAAGGTGGCGGCGGAACCTCGACCAATATGAACGCCAACGAGGTGATAGCAAATCGCGCTAACGAAATTCTTACCGGAAAGAAAGGCTATGATGTTGTACATCCCAATACTCACGTCAATATGGGGCAGTCAACTAACGATGTGATCCCTGCAGCGATGAAGATGACTTGCCGTATTAATTTACATGCGCTGATCGCAGAGGTCGCTGCACTTGAAGTCATGCTGGAAGAGAAAACCCAAGCATTTGATCACGTGGTGAAGCTGGCGAGAACCTGCCTGCAAGATGCGGTGCCGATTACTCTTGGCCAGCAATTCAGCGGCTATTTACATCAAGTTCGCCGTCTGCATCAATCGTTGAAAACAGCAAGCGAACAAACACTTGATTTACCGTTAGGTGCTACGGCGGTTGGTACGGGCTTGTCTACACATGAGGGCTACCTAGAGCAGGTATATATCGAGCTTCGGGAAATATCGGGTGAACAGTTTATTGCTGAAGATAACTTCTTCGACGGTTTGCAAAATGGCGATACCTACCTTGAAGTTGCAGCCCAACTGAAAAAGTTGGCTGCATTTTTATCTAAGATGGCAACTGATTTTCGTCTTCAGGGAAGTGGTCCGCGTGCTGGTTTCAACGAATTATTCTTACCCGCTGTTCAGCCAGGCTCTTCAATTATGCCGGGCAAAATTAACCCTGTGATGCCAGAACTGATCAATCAAATTGCCTATCAGGTAATTGGTAATGATGTGACTATCACGATGGCGGTTGAAGGTGGCGAGCTGGATCTCAATGTCTGGGAACCGGTTATTATCAAGGCACTATTTGAGTCGTGTAACTTACTAACTAATGCTATTCCATTGTTTGTTGAAAAATGTCTGAAAGACTTGTTACCCAACGAGCCTGTTTGCCGTGAATATGCGGAGAAAAGCACTGCATTAGCCACGGTGATAGCGACGCTGTTTGGCTACAAAGTAGGATGCCGTATTGCTGCGAAAGCCTTCGAACAGAACCTACGTGTGCGAGATGTAGTATTAGACGAGCAGTTGCTAACGCCAGAGCAGGCTGACTATTTGTTGGATCCGATGGTTATGACTGATCCCAAAGCCAGTGCGGCGGCAGTCACTCGTTATCAACAGGAAATAGCGACTCCTCAGAAAAACTTGAACTCTGAGGTTAATACTAAGGAGCCGGCATAATGGCTGACTCCTTAATACTGCAAATCGCACGTTGGTGCGTGGGTCTTCGGTTTGAAGATATTCCTGATGAAGTTATCGATATCGCCAAAACAGCATTGACCGATTATGTTGCTGTCACTATTGCCGGTAGCGATATGCCAGTTGCCAAAAATCTTCAACAGTTTGCCATTCAGCGTGCGCCACAGGGTAATTGTAATGTGTTTGGCACTGAACAAAAAAGCAATATGGCTTATGCCAGTTATGCGAATGGGGCTGCATCTCACGCCCTTGATTTTGATGATGTGAGCTGGGCGACGATTGGTCACCCAACTGTGACTGTCGCTCCTGTGGCCTTTGCTGTAGCCGAAGAGCGGAAGTTGGATGGTGCGAGCATTTTACGAGCTTATATCGCAGGCGTTGAAGCTCAACATCAGATAGCAAGATGGGTCATGCCGCAGTTGTCTGAGCAGGGCTGGCATACCACCCCGACGATTGGTGTTTTTGGATCAACTGTTGCTGCTGGGATCCTGCTTGATCTTGATGAAGATACCTTAGCTCATGCGCTGGCGATTGCCGCGTCGTCGGCATCCGGCGTTCGGGGCAACTTCGGTAGTCAAACCAAAGCGATGCATGCAGGGTTGGCAGCGTTTAACGGTATCAATGCCGTTGAGTTGGCAATGATTGGCGTAACAGGGAAGCCCAATGTGATTGAGTCTGCTGATGGTTTCGCTCAGTGTTTCACCGGTATTACTACCCTCGAAGGGGCTGAGGTGACATTGGGTAAATACTGGGATCTGAAAGAAAATGGTCTGGTTTTCAAGCAATATCCGTGTTGTAGCGGCAGCCATCCTGCCATTGATTGTTGGGATGCTTTTTTGCAAGAAAGGTCACTAGGTGCTGATGACATTGAGTATTTACAGGTTGGCGTGAGCTTATTGGGGCCAAGAGAGCTGGTGTGTAATTGCCCCCAAAATGCCATTGAGGCTAAGTTTTCAATGCCATATGCCCTTGCTGCTCGATTGATTCATGGTGGGGTGGGTTTGACTGAATTTACCGATGAAGCGGTATTGGATCAGCGTATTCAGGCGCTGATGCCGAAGATTCAGATGCGTATTGATCCCGAACTCGAAGAACTGGGATTTATCGGTACGGCTCCTGTCAAAATCAGGGTTTATCTAAAAAATGGCGAGATGATCAGCCTCGATAACGATCTCGCGAAAGGTAACCCAGAAAAGCCCTTTTTACAGGAAGAAATAGACCGGAAGTTTATGGCCTGTGTTGTAGCCAAATATGGCGAAAATCGATGCCTGTACTGGCTGACAGTATTAGCGCATTTAGAAACTGCAACGTATGAAGAACTTAACCAACTCCTGAATTAATAACGGGAGTGGAAGGAGGTATCCAATGATTATATTTCAAATAGTATTGTTATTAAGCGCGATTATTCTTGCTGCTCGTTTAGGTGGTATCGGGGTAGGGCTGGCGGGTGGTTTAGGAATGGCGATTGCTGTTTTTGGGCTTGGCTTACCACCGGGAGATATTCCGGTCTCGGTGATTTTGATCATTATGTCCGTGATCTTGGCGCTGTCGGTGATGCAGCAAGCGGGCGGTATGAATTACATGGTAAATTGCGCTGAAAAAATGCTGCGTAATAACCCTAAGTACATCAATATTCTGGCTCCGGCCACTACTTTTGTGCTGACGACACTTGCAGGTACGGGCTATACGGCAATGTCGGTATTGAATGTTATCCAGCAAGTCGCCAAGGAAAACGGGGTTCGTCCTAGCCAGCCGCTAAGCTCGGCAGTTGTTGCCTCTCAAATCGCGATTACCGCTTCGCCGATTTCGGCAGCGACCGCTGCGATGTACGTCGTGGTTGAAACGATGGGGGTAAGTTTTGGCACTGCGCTAAGCGTGATCATGCCTGCTGCCTTGTTTGGTACTGTTGTTGCCTCATTCGTAGCAAGTCGGCAGGGGTGTGAGCTGAAAGATGATCCAATCTTCAAAGAACGTGTCGAGAAAGGGTTGGTAAACTTTACGCCGGAAGAGCAGAAACAGATTGAACCGACGATTGAAGCCAAGCGTTCGGTGTGGCTGTTCCTTGGCGGTGTGTTATTTATTGTCGCCTTGTTGTTGTTTAAACCGCTGCTAGGTCATGCCTTGGGTTCTCGTGACATCATCGTTATTGTGATGCTGCTAACCAGCTTTATTATGGCAATGGTGTGTAAGGTTCAGCTTACTTCAATCAAGAAAGCGCCGATTTTTGCTGATGGTGCAGAAAGCTTAGTTGTGATCCTCGGTATTGTTTGGTTGAGCTCGACCATTATTGGGGTGCATATTCCTGAGATAAAAATACTGGCGGGTGATGTACTGAATGAGTATCCGGCGCTGCTGGCGGTCGTCTTCTTTTGCACATCGGCTTTGCTGTTTAGCCAAGGGGCAACCAGTGCTTTGTTGGTACCAATTGCAGCGTCGCTAAATGTTGACCCGGCTACAATCTTAGGCAGCTTTGTTGCGGTGAGCGCGCTGTATATGACCAATATTTACCCAACAACGGCTTTCGCCATTGCAACGGATGATACAGGATCTTTCCTCAGCAGTCGGTGGAATGGCTCCTACATTATCAACCATCCGTTCTTCTTGCCTGGCATGTTGGGTATCGTGGCAGCTGTACCGTTTGGTTTTGTACTGGCGAATATTTTTGTCTAACAGGCTCAAATGATGGTATTTGGCGTTATTGCCTTTGTAAGGCTGGTTATGATAATTAAACCCAGCCTTATATTCGTGGTAATGAAATATTGAACGTTATCTGAGCGCTTTAAAAAAGCCATCAATGCAAGTTTCGCTTACGACTTTTTTCTTATGTATTAATCTTATCATACTCGAATTATTTTTAGGCTGAGAGTAAATACATGCTGAGATCTATGAGTATGACTGGCGAACGAATTGAATGGTTTAGCGTTAAGCTTTTGCTAATAATTACCTTATTTTTTTCGTTTGTTGGACATGCAGAAGATCGTGATCTTCGTGCTTTTCAGCATGGCTTAGATATTCTGCCGTTACCGAATGGTCAGTATGTGTCAATTTGGTCTTCTGTTGTATCTGAGAAATTACAATTAACAAATAATGATGAAGAATGGAGCCATAACGTATATATGGCTTCATTTTCCAATGCCTCTACGCGACTCTCTCCTGAATTATTAATCTCTGCACCTGATCATACTGCTCAAGAGCCCGCGAGTTCTGCTATAAGCCGTGATGGTCATATCATGGTGACTATGGAAGATGCTTATCAGGCTAAGCATGAATTAATGCAATCTTATGCCGTATTTGATACTCAATTTAAATCGATAGCCCCTTACCAACAAGTTGCTTTTGATGGCGGGCATTCGGGGCATGTTGCTGCTGTTGATAATCACTTTGTTATCTTTTTTTCAGAAGGTTGGGTAGACGGCGGTGGAGTTGATGATCTTGGTTCGGGTGATGATGTATTGCTTAAAACCTATAATTCAATAGGAAAAGAACTAGGGCAGCTTTCGGTATCTGTTGATAAACAGCATCGTGATTGGTGGCCATTATTAGCGGGTTCTCAGCACGTTGCACTATTAGTATGGCAGCGATTTATTGATGACAAAACGAATGCACAATTAATGTATTCAATTTACGACCCAATAAAAAACACTTTGATTAAGCAACCAATAGCACTTCGTGGTGATGTTCAGTACTACACGTATGATGTGCAATTTTTGCCTACCGTGAATCGATTCTTAATTACTGGCACGACGGAAAATAATACAGGTTTCGCATACTTAATTGATGAGCAAGGGTTAGTTGTAAATACACTCAATACGTTACCCCCTTTTGTTCGTGAAGCTCAGCCTGCGATTATTGGTTACCAAAATGAAGTAGAGCCACATAAGGTAGTGGAAAGAGTTGTCTATCCCATTGCCCCGTCGGGTTTGGTTGTACTTGATGTGAATAAAACCAGTATTAACATCAAGCAGCGATTATACGATCCTTATTTATGGCAATACATCGGTACTGATGGGGTGTTTTTAGATGAGCAAACCGTTTATTTTCACACATTGTCGCAATATGGATTAAAAGAGATGCGTTGGCATATTCAAAAATAAAGCTTTGTTGATGAGGTGTTGATTCTTAGTTCTTTTTATCGTTCTGCTTTTCATCTGACATAGATATATCGCTTACAATTAGTGTCCACAGATATTAGCAACATATTGATACTGCTTTGACTATCTCATTAATCAGAATTAAGACCTGCCATTTAAATGTAACCTGATCTATAGGGTAGCTATAGTAATAAATATAAGCATTTTTGACTGCTTTACAGTTAACAAAGAATATACGACTTATCCTTGTTGAGATAGATACCTGTATAAATTAATAATAATGAGTTTGCTAGGTTTTGGTATCTTATGACTACTTCCAATGTATTGGTTATGGTCGTTGTTTTGACTGCTGTTGTTGCCTGTAATGATAGTTCTGATGACACATTGAATAACGACGAGCTAAACAATGAAACTCCCACTGTCGTTTCCGATAGTACTGTAAATGCAGAAGAAAGCACTGAAAATGCTGAGGAAAATAATACCTCTCCTCCTGATGATATTATCGAATCTCCTGACGATACTATCGAACCACCACCAGTACAGCTATTCGATAAGGATGGTTTACCACTGCCAGATTTGAGTATTAACCACGATTACGAAGCATATTTAAATGCGAGACCAAGCTATTACATGGATGCAGGCGCTCGTTTTGGTAATGTGATCGATCAAGATAACACGCCAGCGGACAATAAAGTTACAAATGCCGGAGCAGTGCTTGGTCGAGTGCTTTTCTATGATATTCGTTTGTCGGCTAACAATACTGTTGCTTGTGCATCTTGCCATATTCAGCGGCATGGATTCTCCGATCCTGAAGTGCTGAGTAATGGCTTTGATGGTGGTAAAACAGGTCGTCATTCTATGGGGTTAACCAATGCCACCTATTATTCTAGAGGTCGTTTCTTCTGGGATGAACGAGCGGGTACGCTAGAAGAGCAGGTATTAATGCCCATTCAAGATAGTGTTGAAATGGGAATGAATTTATTCGACCTTGAAGTTAAGTTGGGACTTACCAGTTTTTATGCTCCTCTATTTTTAGCTGCATTCAGTGACGAGGCCATTACCAGCGATCGTATATCAAGATCACTAGCGCAGTTTATTCGCTCTATGGTGAGTTACGGTTCTAAATATGATCAAGCTTTTACGGCAGGAGGCTCTGATACTCCGGATTTTAGTGCTGTTTTTTCTGAGCAAGAATTATTAGGCTTAAGTTTATTTTCTGGTGTACCGGGTGATAATTCAGATTCACTTGGCTGTGATTCTTGTCATCATACATCAGCGCACTCGGCCGATAATAAACACGTGAACGGGTTAGATGCCAATACAAGTGCAGATCAAGGCGTGGGAGGTGGTTTCTTTAAAGTGCCTTCATTGCGTAATATCGCGGTAAGAGCCCCTTATATGCATGATGGTCGTTTTAGTAGCTTAGCTGAAGTGATTGAATTTTATAATAGCGGTGTTCAGGCGCACCCTAATTTAGCCCCTGCGCTAAGGCGAAGAAATTCTTCTAATGGCCGTCCGGTGCAGTTTAATCTTAATCAAGCAGAGAAAGAGGCGTTAGTGGTGTTTCTTGAAGCATTAACAGACGAAGCGTTTTTAGTGAACCCTATCTTTAGTAATCCTTTTCCTGAGGTTATTAATGAAGAAAGCGAGCCTGAATCATAAATGATAACTCGGCTCGCTAGTGTAAATTGGTGCTGCAAAGGTGCTTTGGTAAGGGAGGATTTATCCGCCCCATCCTTTACTACCTGATGATGATTTACTGCTGTTCCAGCTCGACTTCGCTGAAACCGTTGAGCCAAACCCACCACGAGAGATCGTACGGTTGACTGTTGCCTTGGGTTTCATCTGATCTTTGGAGACTCGGACTTTGGTTTTTTTATAGCTACTACGGCCGTAATCATTACCATCTGCCGTCGTCCAGCGATCATAAAAAATACTACCAGGGTATGATGAGCGGAACATCGGCTGTGAATAATACCCACGGTTGTTGTTGCTAATCATCCGGCTGAACATGAAGCCCGCCATTGCAGGCATAAACCAATTGTTCTGTTGTGATTGTACACAGGCATTGTTACCAAACTCGGCTGAACAGTCGTATTGTGTTTGATATTTCGGTGCTGTGCGTTCTGCTTCTGCTAGTGCGTTTTGATAGGCAGCTTGGCATTCACTGGTGTAACTAGGGTTGTCATCGACACAATCGTTTAACCCTTGATAAATGGATGCTTCACTACTGTTATCAGTACACCCAGATAAAATACCCGCAAAAGCCACAGTGACTGGTGCAACAGAATATGTGCGCCAATTCTTTCGCATACTGGCTAGTACAACCTGATTACTTCGTTTCATTTTGGCTGCTCCTAGTAAGTCATACAAGCGGCATTCAGTAGACCAACAGATACAGAGGTTGCTGCCATAAGAATACCTGCTGGTACTTCGCCGGCTTCAATACGCTCAACAATTTTTGGCATGAAACCAAAGCGTACAATAACGAAAGCAATAAGTTGAGCAAGCAAAGCCACAATACCCCAAACGGCAAAGTCGATTAAGTTAACCGAGTTACTGGCAGCACTTGCAATCGCAATGCTGTAACCAATAATTGAACCTGCTAACGCGATTGCCGCCGCGATATTTTTGTCTTCTTTGACCAGTTTCCATTCGTCGTGTGGCGTAATACGCACATAGACAAATTTAAACAACATCAAGAAAGCCAGTGACATTAAGAAATATAGAAAAAAAGAGCCAAGGCCTGCCAGTGAATTTGCTAAAACATCCATGTGGATTCCTAAATAAGTAAGTAATTACAAACTAGCCAATGAGCTTAAAGTCTGTAGGGGATAGATTAATACCAGTGCTCGTGGATAAGCAGCGTTCGGCACGGTTGTGGATTATCTTTTCTTCGCCTGACACCAAAACCGATTCATAAATGTCATTGCCCACTTCACGCTCATAGATCATAACAAATTGATCCGTTTCGCTAATTGAACCATTTTCGAGCCATGTTTTTTCTGTCATCGCGACAGGTTTACTGTTGTCCCATACTTTATCAAATGTATGGCCTTCGAGCTCCCACGTTGGCTGTACAATTTGGTTATGGAGTAAATGCTTCCACTCCGATTCCGTATCAATCGGTTTGGTATCGTAGAAGTAATACAGTTTTACTTCACTGACATCGGCTTCTGTTTCACCTTGGGTTAACACTTGAATAAAGCCTTCGTCATCCGTGTAATAACGGATTAAACGCGTTTGCTCATCAAGTTGAACGACACCAACGGCTTTGATCAGCTGAGTACGTGATGCCCCCTCGATAACAAGATCGGGTTCAATAAGACGAAGTTTAAGATCATCAAGTTCAAACGCCCCACCAAGCCTTAATCCTAAGATTTCTGGGCTTTTAGGTACGCTAACTTCAGGCGTTGTTTTCTTTTTAAACCAATTAAACATGTTGGTTCCTAAACGGTTTCAGAAGAAGGTCAAAAGAGATTTATTATTTCCAATTGAACTGGTTAATACGTTCATCAGAGATATAAAAAAGTTTAGCCTCAGGTGGTACTTCACGCTGTAGCGAAGGGTTTAGCTCTACGCCATCCCCCGTATCAATCGCAATGAGAGTCGCATCGTGTTCTTGCTTAAAGAGCGTGAATAAAATATCGATAGTCGTAATGGCTGAACCACTTGGGTAAGTGACCGAGTATTGAGTCATGCCTTGATCCGTACTCAGTAATTCGTGGTGTAACTCGCTTGAGCCTGGGTCGACAGCTGCTTTTGCTAGCATCTCTACTGCGACAGAAGGAATGCATTCAGCATTCGGGCAATGCTGCTTAAGCAACTGGCTTAAGGATTCGTCATTGAAATAGGCAAGTAGGTGTGCGGTAGGGTTCTTATTGGCACAGTATAAGGCTGCCGATAGCGTGACGTCGTCTTCGGGGTTATCAATCACAATACAGCTTGCTTGTTCAATGCTTGCTCGTGCCATACCTTCATTATCGGTAAAGCTAGCTACACGGACAAATTCAACTTCACCCGGTAATGGGTTTTCTATTTCAGGGCGCACGCATAATACGATAGGGCGGTTGCCTTTTTCTTCATGTTGCAACATTTTTATCAGATGCAAGGTGCGTTGCGCATTCCAGCCAAGCACTAAAATATGATTGTCCACTTTAAGACTCCGTCTTCCCAACAGGCCACTTTTCCAATAAGAAATGAAACCCCCTGCAATACGCCCAATACCGAGTGCAAATAACCCAAGACCACCGGGAATAATGAATAAAGAAACGACCCACTTACCCATTACCGTTGTGGGTGACATGTCACCATAGCCAACGGTTGATGCTGTTACGAATAGATAATAAACAAAATCGGTAAGTGAGTGCGTAAGTGCACGCTCACCGGCTATCACAAGTAATAGCCAGCTTATTGCACTATAACCAAGCAAGGTAAGTAAAAGGTTTCGTCCATTCAACTGCCCTAAGTTTTTTACGGCCCAACGTTGAAAGAGAATCCATATCGACATTAATTACCTCCTTGTCGCTATCCTTCAATATTATAACGAAGGATAGTCTAATTACTTACCTAAAATACGCGCAAGTTCATCTTCTGCCGATGATTTTCCGCCTGCTGTGATACCAGCTTCAGCCAGTTTCTTATCAAGGCTACCACCCGATTGCTCTTCAGCCATTTCTGCTGCAGCTTCAAGTTGTGCTGATTTCTCTGTTTGGCGTTGTTTAATACGCTCTAGTGATTCAACCGCAGTGTGCATTTTAGCATTGGCACCTACGTTAGTTGCCGATACTGCTGATTGTGCTTTTTGTACCGCTTCGTTAGCTTTAACGATATCAACTTGTTGCTCTAGCTGGCGTAGTTTGTCTTTTGCTTGTGCAATATTAGTGCGCATGCTTTGTTCTGATTTAATAAACTGATCAAGGTATGTTTGCTCAGCTTGCTGTTCACTACGCAGTGCCGCCACTTTATGTGCACATTCAAGAGCCAGTTCTTGCTGACCTTTTTCCATTGCGCCACGTGCATGGCCTTCATATTCTGTAATGCCGTTGTTGAATGCTTCCACTTTCTGTTGTGACATTTTACGCTTTGCAACAATGCTAACAAGTGCTTCGTCTGAACGGCGAAGTTCCTGTTTTGCTTCACGGATTTCTTGATCAAGAATACGCAGTGCCTGACCATCAGCTACAGATTCTGCTGCGTCGTTTGCTCCGCCTTTAATTGCGGTAAATAATTTTTTCCAAACGCTCATTATACTGTCTCCGCTAGGTGTTCTTGGTAAAGTTCGATAAATGCTTCTACATTTCGGAATAAAGTTGCTACTTCAATAACAACACTTTGTGCATTGGATTGAGAAGATAAAGAACCAAATGCAATGTAATAGCTGTGACCATCAATGGTATTAAGACCAATGGTAGATAATGGGAACATCATGTGCGTGCGTAAGATCTCATCGTTTAACGCATTCACATCTTTTACTTGGTCTTGAGGAAATAATAATACTTCAACAAGAATCTGCTCACCCGCAACGGCAAGGTACGCTTCGATGTTATCTTCATTACGTAGAACAAGCGTTTGCTCATTGGTTTCAATCTGCCAACCGTCATGCTCGCTTAGAATCGGAAGAAGATCTGATAATTGCAACGTCATAGTCGATACCTTATATATGAGTAGTAAAACTTACTTTACGTCTTTTTGCCTGTACATAGGCATAATAACAAGCTGTTTTATTAGGTTCGTTAAATACGTAAATGTTCAATCTGATATTCAATATACCTGAAAGATGTAGAGCATATCCTACAGTATGAATTTATAGGGTTAAAAATCAGAGTATTTTTGCAATTTTGATGGTTTTTTTGTGACCAAATGTGAACTGTGAGTTGAATGGAAAATATAATTTTGTTCGTTAGGAGGTTACTGATATATACATCATCATTTTTCTTGGCTTGTTGAATGCCATTTCCTGAGTGAATGTATGTGATGAGCATAGCCGGAGAAGAACGGAGTGTAGGCGGTATAACGGGGATGAAAAAAAACCGAGAATACACTCGGTTTTTATAAAAAATTGGTTTTCATTGAGAAAGATACAAACAGTTCTCTCTACGCTGATTTATTCAACAATTAAGCTAAAAGCTCTTTTGCTGTATCAACAACGTTTTCAACCGTAAAACCAAACATCTTGAATAGCTCGCCTGCAGGTGCAGACTCACCAAATGTTGTCATACCGATGATGCGACCATCGAAACCAACGAACTTGTACCAGAAGTCAGCAATACCCGCTTCAACTGCAATACGTGCAGTCACATCAGACGGTAATACTGATTCACGGTAAGCAGCATCTTGCTTATCGTATGTGTCTGTTGCTGGCATAGAAACAACGCGAACCTTACGGCCTTCAGCAGTTAGCTGTGCGTAAGCTTCTGTTACTAGCTCAACTTCAGAACCTGTCGCGATAAGAATAAGTTCAGGCTTGCCTTCACAATCTTTCAGGATGTAACCACCCTTCGCGATATTAGCCACTTGAGCGTCAGTACGTGCTTGTTGTGCTAGGTTCTGACGCGAGAAGATGAGCGCTGTAGGGCCATCTTTACGTTCGATTGCCAGTTTCCAAGCAACAGCAGATTCAACCTGATCACATGGACGCCATGTGCTCATGTTAGGTGTTAGACGCAGTGAAGCAATTTGCTCTACTGGCTGGTGCGTCGGACCATCTTCACCCAGACCGATTGAGTCGTGCGTGTACACTTGGATGTTCTGAATTTTCATCAGTGCAGCCATACGCATTGCGTTACGTGCGTATTCCATAAACATCAGGAATGTTGCACCGTAAG
>NZ_PYMJ01000080.1 GCF_003025615.1 Photobacterium frigidiphilum
TTTTTACATCTGTGATGTACAAAAGTTATAACAAAAACATCAAGTTGACACGTTTTACTCCGCAGTTTTGGCATGGAGTTCACTGCGCTTGGTGAGTTAGTCGTGGTGCAACTTATGTTCGGCGTTACAACCTTCATCTTAGCCCTAATCTTTATGGTTTGATCTTCAGCAAGTGGTTGCTCTTTTAATCTCTTGTCAGTCGAAATGCAGTGAGCTTCTTTTGTCGATTATTGCGGTTTGAGGCTTGGTGAAAATCAGTAGATTCTTTAGCCGCAATTATTCATTGATGGTGTTAGTTATTACGCCTGTTGCGGTTCAAATATTGAGGCTCTAAATTCATTGCCAAGTAGGCAGATAATTTTTCAATATTCGCGTACCGCAACAAAGGTTTTCATCTGTATTGTGTTTGGCTTCAGCGTTTACTACGCCGCTTTAAGTGATAATCCATTCTGTGATTATTGAGTAGCGTTGAGTGAATCGTAAAAGAGACAGGCGAGTTGTTGTTGAAAGTTATACGCTGTATTTTGGTTTTAAGTTTTTGATTTATATCGGTTATAACAAAAACATCAAGTTGACACGTTTTACTCCGCAGTTTTGGTATGGAGTTCAGTGTACTTGGTGAGTTAGCCGTGGTGCAACTTATGTTCGGCGTTAGGGCAAAAAATGATACGCAAATGGTTACTAAGTTGTTGGTTGTTATATAATTGAAGAAGAAAGTACCGCGTTGAAAGTATCTATAATATTGGCGTAAAGTACATAGTTAAATTCATATGAGTTTCGATAACAAGAATGAGTTGTATTGATGGATTCAGAAAAATTAATTAAAATCATAGAGCCCAAGATAATTACTAATAATGACCAGTATTGGGCAATGCATGCATTGTCATTTTTGGAATATTTTTATGAACATAAAAATTCTGAAGTTAGTTTTTCGAGAAATATTGATAGCTCAAAAGCACCGATTACAATGGCGAGTTTAAGGGCTCATGCTTCCATATCGTTTATTTCGGATATGCGCAGGTATTTCAGAAATTGGGGCTTACAATACCTGCTTGCGCACTACATGAGAACAGTAGAAGCGGAAGATGCGGTGGGTGATTTGCTAGCATATTTATCGGATATTCATAATATAGATTTGGTACAAGATCTCAAATGGTATGGCTGGTATGTTACGGGCAGTGACTCTCGGAGTGGTAATCGTTTTATCCAAGAGGTAGATGCTCCTTTGCTTGGAACACGTAACCTTAGTCTTAATGAGTACAAACGAGCGAGAGATACCGACATGTGTTTGCTTTTAGGTTATGAGTTTGATGACCCACAGTCCGATAATATAGAGCATTATGAAATTTCTGTTTTAGGTGAAGTAGAAGGAAAGTATTCCTCAGATATTCACCGATCTTCATATTGGAATAGAAAACCCGAATTTAGCCAATTTGGTATAGGTGTTAGCGATGAGAATGACCATAATCAGATAGAAGTGGTTAAGTCAGAAAATGGATCCAAACCTGTAATTACTTTTTCTAGTAAAGATAATGTTGTTAAGGACTTTATTGACATATTAGATGTGTTCGACTGGGTGTTTAACCGAAGATACTCGCAAGATAATACCCCTCCTAGGTCGTATATAAATATAGGGCTTGGGAATACGATCAAATACCTTATCGAAAGTTGGAATGATCCTGTATATGAGGTGATTCGAGATCTAAGAAAATTGATAAATGTTTCCGATAAGTCGAAAGAAGAGACCAATGAAATAACAATGCCTTCAGTGCCCAAAATAATTTTACCCTAACAAGGCATTTAAGACAGATTCGCAACACTCGGCATTTTCAATTCAAGTTGAGTTTTGTGGTTACGGTGTAATGGTTTAGTAAGGTGGTAGTGTTGCTCACTACTTAATGCGGCGTTAGGGTACACATGCGCTATCACAAAGTGACTAATAACAGGAGTGATATGGACTTTTCTGACAAAATAGCTATTTATTCATTAATTGGGACAATGGTTTCTATCTTTGTTGCAATGTATTATGCAAGAAAGTCAAATCGATACCAAAAGAAAGTGGATTTGCATCAAGGGGTGTTCAAAAAAGGGGATTTAAAGTTATCGCTATTTGGTCTGGATGACAGTGTCTCGGGGGGCTTCCTAGACTATTTAATTCTTGCAGGCCCAATCAAAAAAAAACCAGTCACCTTGATGCCCGTACCCATTAGGATAGAGAACGTTGGAAGTGCGACAGTTAACGAAGTGGAAATACTAATCAGTGCTCATCGCAGTTTAAGAGTTATAGGTAGCGACGCACTGAGGCATGAAGCCATTAATACTTCAAAAGACATTAAGCTCTCATATTCAGATACTGGCTATAGGCAGAACTCGACATTATCAATCGATCATGTAAACCCAAAGCTAATTATCAACTATGAAGATGCCTTTATGCTCAACTCAGCCTTTCCGCTGTCTTTTAAAGTTGAAGCGAAAACAAAAGATGACTACTTGGTAACGATACCGATACATACACTAATTACGACAGATTATTCTATGGCAGTGTATATGAGAGATGAGGAGCCGCTTCAAAGAAGCCTAAAGGTAATCGTAATTGATACATCAGAAGAAACGTTGTTAGAACAGTTGAACAAGTATAATAACGCTGCTGAAAAATCATATTCCCCCCCTCATTTTTTGAAGAGACTTTTTCAACCTAGAGTACCTCTAGAACAATTCACCTTAATTGAGTTTAATGAGAGTGGTTATTGTGAAAGTGAGGGCGATTTTTCAAAGGTTGATTTGGACAATGTAACTATGTCTAAAGGATTTATGTTGAAGAGTGGCCGCATAATAACAGCCCATTCGGCAGTAAAGTGATACCCTAACAAACTGTTTAAGAGTGATTCGCAACGCGTGGTATTTTTACTATGTGTTGCGTTTAGTGTTTAAGGTGGTATGCGGAAGCATCGGAATTGCGTTGCTCACACCTTAACAGGGCGTTATGCATGTTTAGCTTATTGAAATCTCAGAACTGTCATAGGATTATAAAATATAATCCTATTGATAAATTATGTTACTTACTTTTCATTGGTATAACAAAAAATACCATTAACGTTAGTTGTAAAACTACAAGTAATATCTGTAAGTATGAATTTGAAGTTTCGTCAGTTGCTATCATCAGTAAAAATAATGTAACCATTAATTTTACTATATAGGGTTTTGTACCAAAGTTTCTTGTATAAACGGTATAACAAAACATTGCTATCGCGATGATTGTAATCATAAGTTCTTTATCTCGCGTTTACTTAATTTTTCGAATTATCTAACATGTTAAACGATGGCATTTATTGAAAGCTCTTACAAGCTTTGCTAGTGATAGTATACAGCGCTATCATTTTCTCACCTATGTATATAAGTGATACTAACTAAAGTTAGTAACTTTTCATCAAGCATGCTAGCTACTTGTAACGCATGCATAACAAGGCAATGAAATGGACACTATTACTCGGCAGTTTGGGTTCAAATTGGTTTAATGATTACGGTTATTAGTTTAAGAGTGGCGTAAAATAGTGCCACTTATTGCAGGCGTTACAACCTTCATCTTAGCCCAAATCTTTATGGTTTGGTCTTCGGCAAGTGGTCGCTTCTTTAATATCTTGTCAGTCGAAATGCAGTGATTTTCGTTTGTCGGTTATTGCGGTTCAAGGCTTGGTAAAAATCAGTAGATTCTTTAGCCGCAATTTTCCATTGATGGTGTTAGTTATTACGCCCGTTGCAGTTTAAATCTTGTGGCTCACAATTCATTGCCAAGTAGGTAAAGCATCCTTCAATATTCGCGTGCCGCAACAAAAGTTCTCATCTGTATTGTGTTTGGCTTCAGCGTTTACTAAGTCGCTTTAAGTGGTAATCGATTTTGTGATTATCTGGTAGCGTTGAGTGAATCGCAAAAGAGCAGACGCGAGTTGTTGTTGGACGTTATACGCTGTATTTTAGTTCTAAGTTATTGAGTTATATCGGTTGTAACAAGCACATCAAGTTGACACGTTTTACTCCGCAGTTTTGGTATGGAGTTCAGTGTGCTTGGTGAGTTGGTCGTGGTGCAACTTATGTTAGACGTTACAACCTCCATCTTAGCCATAATATTTATGGTTTGCTCTTCGGCAAGTGGTCGCATTTTTAATATCTTTTCAGTTGAAATGCAGTGAATTTCGTTTGTTGCATATTTTCATCCATCCCGATCGCTCAATAACACTGATGCCGATCAGCCAATACCATTCATGGCGATCACCTAATAACATCGATGCCGATCACTTTGGTTAAAAATGTTATTGAGCGATC
>NZ_PYMJ01000081.1 GCF_003025615.1 Photobacterium frigidiphilum
TGCTGACAGAGGGGGGCAACGAGGCGCTGCAAGGCATTGGACTGACGCCGGCATCAACGAACGATATCGGCCAGCGCTGGGACAATATCAGCCACTGCGAGCAGGCATTTCCAGATCATACCTATCTGCTCGATGGCATCGCTAAGCTTAATCGTGGCCAGGTCTCGGACGCATTCTGGGGGCAGGTGGGGATCCAATGTCTGGGGTGCTCAGGGTGTACCACGCTCTGCCCCACCTGCTCTTGCTTTGGTACTCGGCATGTTGCCAATGCTGGCGCTGACGTCAATACCGGTTCTAGCACGGACAACAGTGAGGAGACGGTTAGCCAAGTGCGGTTTTGGGACTCCTGCCTGTATGAGGGCTTTCAGCGTGAAGCGAGCTTTCACAACCCAGCCAAACAAGCGGGGCAGCGGGTAAAACGCTTTTGGTATCACAAATTTAGTGAAGACTATCTCCCAGAATTTGGCCGTTACGGCTGTGTTGGTTGCGGGCGTTGTGAGCAGACTTGCCCCAGTGTCATTGGCGTACACTCGATAATGAAAAGGATTGCAGATGATGTTTAACATGACTCCCGTACCGATAGAGGTGGTCGATTTTTATGATGATGGTCAAGATACTCGCCATTATCATTTTCGTTTGCATGGCCTTGAAAATGGCGTTGAAAAGGAAACGCTATCAGCGTGGCAAAAAGCGCAAAGTGGCCAATTTTTTATGTTATCGCTGCCCGGTGTGGGGGAAGCGCCGTTTACGTTTACCGAGTTGCCAAATGAGCAGGGGAAGTTTGGTGCCTTGGTGCGTCAGATGGGCAGTGTGACCCACGCTCTGTTTGAGTGCGCCGTCGGTGATATTATCGGTGCACGAGGCCCGTTTGGAAAAGGGTGGCCGATGGCAGCCATGGCTGATCAGCGCATCCTGATCATCGGCGGTGGTTGTGGTATTGCGCCACTGGCCAGTGTGATAAATGAGCTGATTGAAACGCAAAACTATCGTCAGCTTGAAGTGATTTATGCCACGCGAAACAGTGCCACTTTGATGCTTAATCCAGAGCGGGCGCGTTGGCGGCACTTTATTCCACTGTTCAACGTGGTAGAGGATACCGCTGGCTTGAGCGATCCAGATTATTACCAAGGAACGGTACTGGGGCTACTGCCGACGGTACTGCATAGCTTTGGTACCCAGCCCGATCTGGTGCTGATGGCTGGACCGGAGGCTATGATGGAGGCGGCAGCGGAGTACCTGGTTGCTTACGGTATTCAGCCAGACGCGATAAATCTCTCGATTGAGCGCCGAATGCACTGTGCGGTTGGCCTGTGCGGTCACTGTTATCTGCAAGATCGCTATGTCTGTACCGATGGACCCACCTTTACGTGGGCCGACATTCGGCAATACCAAGCGGTCGGTTGAGCCTACCCCCCGGTTTCTGCTCAGGCTCTGTCGTTGATTCTGGTCTATTGCTGACTAGTCTCGCTTATTGAGGTGCGTGCGTTCGGCTTTTGCGATCACCTCACAGCCTTTGGCAAAGGAGTCAGGGTTAAGGGAGATGGAGTCGATGCCACACGCTACCAGAAACTCAGCAAACTCAGGGTGGTCTGAAGGTGCTTGACCGCAGATCCCCACTTTACAGCCTTTGCTGTGGGCGACCTTGATCACCTGTTCAATCACTTTTTTAACCGCATCATCGCGGGCATCAAACATCGGTTTTAGCTCGGCTGAGTCACGGTCTATCCCCAATATCAGCTGCGTTAAATCGTTACTGCCAATAGAAAAGCCATCAAAGCGCTCGGCAAAACGCTCGGCGAGGATGATGTTCGAGGGGATCTCGCACATCACATACACTTGCAGCCCTTTTTCACCGCGCTTCAGTCCCGCGAGGGCCATCACCTCAAGTACCTTATCGGCTTCGCTGACCGTGCGGCAAAATGGGATCATAACGATAATATTGTCAAAGCCCATCTCATCGCGTGCTTTGATAATCGCTCTGCATTCGAGCTGGAATGCTTCTTGATAACGAGGATGATAGTAGCGCGAGGCGCCGCGCAGGCCGAGCATTGGGTTCTCTTCATGGAGCTCAAAGAACTCGCCGCCTATCAAGCCGCGGTACTCATTCGATTTGAAATCAGACATCCGAACAATGACCGGTTTTGGGTACTGGCTGGCAGCGATTTTACCCACCCCAAGGGCCAAATTATCGACGAAGAAATCGGGCAGGGTTGCTGATCCCGCGCAGCGTTGGCGCAGGGTTTGCGCTATTGCGGGATCGGTGACCAGTTCTGGGTGGATCAGCGCCATCGGATGGAGTCCGATCTGGCTTGAGATTATGAACTCTATTCGGGTCAGGCCGATCCCTGCTGTTGGGAGCTGCCACCAATGAAAAATGCCGTCGGGCATCGCAGCATTGATCATGATTTGGGTTTGGGTCGTAGGTAGGGTGTTGAGATCAATTTGCTGGGTGGTGTAGTTGATGATGCCGTCATACACTTGACCCACTGTACCTTCGCTGCAGTTCAAGGTGACCATTTTTCCTGATGACAGAACACGAGTGGCATGTTCAGTGCCGACGATAGCGGGCACTTTCAGCTCGCGGCTGACAATTGCAGCATGGCTGGTTGGGCCGCCAGAGTCGGTAATGATCCCCGCGGCCTTGCGCATAATTGGCACCCAGTCGGGGTCGGTGCGTTCGGTGACCAGAATCGCGCCATCGGGGAACTGGTCGATATCATCGGGCGAAAGTAGGGTAAACGTCTTACCGCAAGCGACGGCGCTCCCGACACTCGATCCTTGCAATAAAATCGGCGCAGCGGTTTTTTCCAGTTGGTAGTTCACCAGTACCGCGCTGTCTTTTGATGTCTCAACCGTTTCTGGTCTGGCTTGGACGATGAACAGTTGCTGACTATGACGGTCTTTGGCCCACTCCATATCCATGGCACAACCATAATGGCGCTCGATTGTCACCGCCCAGCGGCTCAGGTGTAGGATCTCGTCATCACTGAGTATGAGGCGGTTGCGCTCATCGATGCTGGTGGGCGTTGTCACTGTTGGCTCAAGGCTATCGGCGCTTGCGAACAGCATTTTCTCGCGCTTATTACCGCGCTGTTTTTCAATGATCGGGCGCTTGTTTGGCGTATCGAGCAGCGGTTTATACACCATAAATCGGTCAGGAGTGACGGTGCCTTTAACGATGGTTTCACCCAGCCCCCAGCTGCCATTGATGAGCACCACATCGGGAAAGCCGTTTTCAGTATCGAGACTAAACATGACCCCTGCGCATTCAGACTCCACCATCTGTTGTACGCCAACCGATAGGGCGACCTTTTGGTGGACAAAGCCCTGCTCTTGGCGATAGACAATCGCACGGTCGGTATATAGCGAGGCAAAGCACTCTCTGCTGGCGTCAATTACGTGCGCTGCGCCTGCAATATTGAGGTAGCTCTCCTGCTGCCCAGCAAAGCTGGCTTGGGGCAGATCTTCCGCGGTGGCGGAGCTACGTACCGCCACGGAGAGGGGATCCGTATCTGCCTGTTGACCCAGTTGATGATACGCGTCGGTGATGGCTTGTTCTTGCTCTGTGGTGAAGTGGCCTTCAAGGATCAGGCGACGAATTTTCTGGCCTGCCTCTGCAAGGGTGATGGAGCCGTTGTCCATGGCGGCAAGCAACTGGCTGATCGGCGTGTCAAGTTGGTTCTGGCGTAAGAAGTCACGGTAGAGCTGGGCGCTGGTGGCAAAGCCGTTGGGCACTCGAATGCCGACTTGGTCGAGTTGACTTAGCATTTCACCTAGGCTGGCATTTTTACCGCCGACAAGGTCAACGTCCGTGGCTCGAAGTTGTCGGTACCAGTAAATCAGAGGCTGCGAGGCTGATATGTTCATTGTCGCTCCTAATATTGTGTCCCTAGTTGTTTGTATCTATTGAGGCCGTCACCAGATCCTGCTGGCTTTACTCGACGTGGTTTCGCAAATAGGCCAACAGCTGGTTATAGCTTCTGACCTTGGGGTAATCGCTTTCGGGAATACTGATGCTGGTTTGTTGTTTCAGGTCGGCCAGCAGGTTAAGGAAGTCCATTGAGTCCAGATCACACTCTTCGCGTAAGTCCTCATCCTGATCGATATCGAGCAAATCAATTTCAGGGGCGATACGTTTGATGGCATTGGCAATATGGGTCGGAATGTCGAGTGAAGTCATAATGCCTCCGGTTGCTGAAGTTGTTTGGCAAGGGCATGTAAGAAACGAGCCCCTGTGAGTCCGTCGCTGACTCTATGATCCGCGGCAAGGGTCACGGTCATTATT
>NZ_PYMJ01000082.1 GCF_003025615.1 Photobacterium frigidiphilum
TTTTTACATCTGTGATGTACAAAAGTTATAACAAAAACATCAAGTTGACACGTTTTACTCCGCAGTTTTGGCATGGAGTTCACTGCGCTTGGTGAGTTAGTCGTGGTGCAACTTATGTTCGGCGTTATACCTGGGTATGTTATCCCGCCGTCATTGAAATTATAAAATATAAGGATGAAATGTGTTTCTGAGCATCTTAGACTTTTTGTTCACAATTGGTGGTATTGGTGTTTTGATTTCGGTCATCTCTTTCATCTCTATGATGATATTTGTAAAACGCCTGAACCCTAGAATTATTCTTGGTATGGTTGCTATCTTCATAGTGACACTTTCAGTTACCTTTACTTTTCCAAGTGTTGCTCGTTCTGAGTTACGTGAGAAGCTCACACAAGAAATTATCAGCTCAACATCAGAAGAACATATCAACAACGATGAGATTGTGGCAGCACTAAAAAAGATATCATATGTTCTGGGTACAAACTCACATTCACTTGAACGATTTGGCTTTAAAATTCAAACCTCTGAAGAGGTAATATATTTAGAATTAGCTAGAGATTCTAACGATAGTAAAACATATTGGGTTTACTATCCTAAGTACCGTGCTGGACAGGTAAATGACATAGGCAAAGTTAGATTACAATAGCGTATATCACTGATTGGTATAACAAAAACATCAAGTTGACACGTTTTACTCCGCAGTTTTGGTATGGAGTTGAGTGTGCTTGGTGAGTTAGCCGTGGTGCAACTTATGTTAGACGTTATGTTTTTGGGAGAGTTATGAGGCATTTTCTGATAGTTTTATTCATAATATTTTCTGTATCTGCGTGCTCATCAAGGCAAGATAAATGCAATACAGTAAATAACTGTGCTGCTAAAGTCGTTGATAGGATTCAGCAAAATTTGATACTAGAACAAGATTATTATGGCAAGAAAGCGGTTGTTAACCTCTCATTAGACAATAACTCTAATCTTGAATATGTTGAAGTAGTCGAAAACAATGGTGGACCAAGTTTCGAGGAAGCAATCATTAAAGCTGTTTCATCTACATTTCCATATGAGCAATTGCTAATTTTATCAGAAAGTGAGTACGCCGAGTTTATGGAGATAAAATTAACAATAACTCCAATGAAGTAATTATTTAATGATGTATGTTTCAACGATGGTTACTTTGAATGTTGGTGCGACTCAGTAGAAAGAAAAACATAACAAAACAATCAAGGTGATGCATTTTACTCGGCATTTTTGGTATGGAGTTCGGTGCGCTTGGTTAGTTCAACGTGGCACACCTTATTGTAGGCGTTATGCGCTAAGTCTGTAATATTAAATGCGGATCTTATTTTAGGAGGTTCTATGAATCAAAAGCAATTTAATCGTTGGGCTAAGATTAAGGAAAAAGGTCAGCTTAGATATTTTGTTGTTCAAAGTTTAATTATATCGTTAGCAATATTTATTGGACGATTAATTGGGTTTTTCATTATGGATGACAATATTTGGCCGGGTTCATTTTTCTATGACAATATGAGTAATTTCATTTTTATTATTTTATTTTCACCATTTATTGTATTAGCTTTCTGGTACATACAGGAATCAAGTTTTAAAAAAGAATTGAAAATTAGAGAACGCACATAACAAAAACATGAAGTTGACACGTTTTACTCCGCAGTTTTGGTATGAAGTTCGGTGTGCTTGGTGGGTTGGCCGTGGTGCAACTTATGTTAGACGTTATGTTTCACTTAGTTCACGAGTATAGAAAGGAATCAGATGAACAAATTTTTAGACATTATCGTGCTTCAGGGAAAATACCTTGTAGATAATTTAACAAGCGTGATTGGGTATACATTATTGTTCAAAGGCGGCATAGCTTTAATAACTGTTGGGTTGATATCTATTCAATATGTAGCCACTACAGCAATACCAATAGAAGCCAGTGCATATCAATTAAAATATGAAGTCGAGTTTTCCGTACAGAAACAATACAAATCAATATCTGATATGGAATGTGATGTGAAAATTGAAAGCTACTCGAAGTGTATGCTTTCCAAATATAAGGAGAATTTAAGTACAAGCAGTATCAAAGCGCTTTATTCTTGGCTTGAATTATTAATCGTTTTTGGGACTTTGATGATGTCACTGTCAGTGCTAGGTTTTTTAGCGCATCCTTACTTTCATCAAGACTCTGAAACATAAGAAAAACATCAAGTTGACACGTTTTACTCCGCAGTTTTGGTATGAAGTACGGTGAGCTTGGTGAGTTAGCCGTGGTGCAACTTATGTTAGACGTTACAACCTCCATCTTAGCCCTAATCTTTATGGTTTGGTCTTCGGCAAGTGGCAGCTTATTTAATATCTTTTCAGTCGAAATGCAGTGAGTTTCGTTTGTCGGTTATTGTGGTTCAAGGCTTGGTTTATACAAGGCTTTCTAACCAAGTTTCCACCGTGTTCAATAAGTTCTTTGGCCGCAATTATTCACTGATGTTGTTGGTTATTACGCCCGTTGCGGTTCAAATTTTGTGGGTCTAAGTTCATTGCCAAGTGTGCTGTGTAATTATCAATTTTCGCGTACCGCAACAATAGTCCTCATCTGTATTGTTTGGCTTCAGCGTTTACTAAGTCGCTTTAAGTGGTGATCCACTCTGTGATTATGATGTGCTGTTGAGTGAATCGCAAAAGAGAAAAGGCGAGTTGTTGTTGGAAGTCATACGCTGTATTTTGGTTCTAAGCTATTGAGTTATATCGGTTGTAACAAGCACATCAAGTTGACACGTTTTACTCCGCATTTTTGGTATGAAGTTTAGTGCACTTGGTGAGTTTGCTGTGGTGCAACTTATGTTAGGCGTTATATGCTCAAGAGGTTTTATTATGGTCGGTTATAATTGGACTTGTTTGGTATGCGATCGTGGAGTAGATAAAACTCTAAGTAAATGTGATCGTTGTGGCTATCCAGCTGGAGCAAGTTCTTACGAAATTGATGCAAGAAAGATCCTTCTAAATCACTGTAATACTATAGAAGGCTTGAATTGCAATTTTTGTAAAAACTCTAAATTGAATGTTAAATTTCATAAAAATTTAGATGAATATTTATATCGCCAAGAAATGATTAGGAAATATCGAACTGTATTATTTGAAGTTCTGTCAGTTATTATCTATTGCGACAAATGTGATTATAAAATTGAGGTCGAATATAAGGTTCCAATACTCAGGAAGCTATTTCGTTGGATCTTACGAAAAGATATACAATCTCAGTGGTTGAAAAGCATATAACAAGGCCATCAAATTGACGCGTAGAGTTCGGCAGTTTTGGTGTGAAGTTCAGGGCGCTTGGTAAGTTTGTCGTGGCGCAACTTATGGCTGGCGTTATGTTTTAGGTGGAATTATGTCGGCTTTATTGGATTACAAAATAAAAGAGTTTGAAGCCCTATGTGCCATGATTTCGTATGATGATTTAGTTATATGGGCTGATGATAAAATTAGGTTTTCGGATGATCCTGATGAAATCTTATTTGAATTATCTTTAGCTAAAACGCTTCATGAACAACTAAGTATTCTGTCGTCACTCGGCGAGCAAGATGAAAATGAAGCCTTTAAACAAGTTGCTTATCAAATTTTCATTTCATATAAACAAGATGAAATACAGTTCTTTGACGTAGTAAATAAACTGCACGCAATGAACATTAATTCGACGGCATTGGATTCATCTTACAGAGATTTTTGCATCTGGATTAGTGATGAGGCTTGGTTGATTTCAGATGGTGTTAAAGACTTGAAACCAGCGGAGGAAGAGCTGATACGATTCTTCTTTGGTGTAAAAACATAACAAAAACATCAAGTTGACACGTTTTACTCCGCAGTTTTGGTATGAGGTTCAGTGCGCTTGGTTAGTTAACCGTGGTGCAACTTATGTTCGGCGTTACAACCTGCGTATTAACATGATGCCGATCGCTCTATAACATCGATGGCGATCACAATCTCATTCGATTGTAGACCTTCGTAAAATCTAACTGACGTGATCGGCTTGCGTCAATTTATTTAATCTTTTTCGCAT
>NZ_PYMJ01000083.1 GCF_003025615.1 Photobacterium frigidiphilum
AAGGGTTCTCTGACTAAAAGAACGGTTTGTCACCAGATTCCTCTGTAACCCTTGGTATCACTAGGCTGCAGCCAAAAAATCGATTTCAATATCGCTTAGCAGAAAATCGATAACCTCTTGAATATTAATAGAAACTTTTCGGTTGTAAAATTCATACTTTCCAATGAAACTAATGTGCTGCCATGCAACTGGTGATAATCGACTGATTTTACTAGCTTTGTCTGGTTCTTCTGCGAGATGTAATTGATAAAGGTGAGATAATAAAGTCGCATTATAGAAAATCACTGCATTGGCTATTAGCCGGATCGACTCTGCCGCAATATCCAATTCTATTTCATTTTTACCTCTAAGGGACTTACCACCGCTGACTTTCGCTATTGTTGCACTTAATTGATGATAAGACTCACCACGACATAGAGAAGATTGCACCACCGTTCGCATTTCTTGGCTATCAATGTAGTCCAGCAAATAATCAGACATCATAATTTGATCTAAGGCGATAAGCGCCTTAAGTGTTGGATTGGTTTTAAAAGACGATAACTTACGAACAATCTGGCTTTGCGTCGTTTGCTTTAAGGCCAACGACACTAAGATCCTAAGTATGTTGTCCCATTCTTTGATGATGAGGGATTTATCTACTTGCTTACTCGGTTTGATAATATATTGTTCGTAGTGAGATGCCTTATGGAAGCCAACCAATTTGCTGTCAGCTGTTTCTGCTATTTTGGTAAATCTAGGCATAAATTTATAGCCAAACAGGTTCATCAGAGCAAAATTCACCCGATTAATACTATGCATATCACCCGAAACCGCTGTAACCTCTACATCAGAGGTGTTACTTTCTACTATATCGAGTAAGAAGTGAGATTCATGTTCATTAGCCCCGATAACTTTTAAACATAGAGGCATATGGTTGGCACTGAGTGAGTACATAACCACGCCCCGCATCGTTCCAAAGTATTTTTTTGAATAACGTGATTTTATCGTATTGTATCTTGTCGTAAATTTCTGCCCGTCAACACTCGCGTGTACCCCATAGTCTGATAAATTATATTGATTAAATATAGGTAGCTTGGCTGTGTGATTCACAATCACATCACTGGCAGCACAGAGAGTTTGGCTACGTTGAAAGTTTTTATTAACGTTATCCAGATCCTTTTCTTTTATATCACTAATATCCTTCATCTTTTTGGTTTCTAAACCGGTAGCATTGGCAAGTATACAGGCGTTCAGTACTTCTGCTTCAGGAATGCTTTTAGCATATTTAGGCTGCAGATGAGTAAACGCCGCCAAAAAATCGGTTTGTTCATCGACAAACCGAAGAACATCTCCGATCCCCGATACAGGTAACTTTTCATAGAAAGGATTATTAATTCCGTCATCAAACCGTACATAGGGGAGCGTCCATTTTATCCGCTCTCTTCGTTTGTTGTATCGCAGTTTTAGAGTGGCGTTTTCTCCTGTTTCTATCCGCTGATTAACATCAATATATTTCTGCTCCAAACATGTCTCAAGTCTGTCTAATAACGCTGTGATATTCATGGAGAGAAGCGGCATATTAAGCTCAGCGAGAAGCGTATGCTTGTGATTGGTCCAGTATTCGATATCAATTAATTCATCTTCAAGCGCTCGGTAGCCATTACTGTCTTTAACGAACACGGTACCATCAGCCAGTCCTTTAAATAGCTGCAGATAAACCATAAATTCATAACGATTGCCGTCTATTTTCTTTAGCACTTGCCCATGGTTATCTCGCGCTTTATAGGTCAGGAATTTTCTGGCTGACTTTGGAAAGAAGCCCATAGGAACATCGTTATATCGATATGATTTGAAGGCATGATGATGAGCTAAATGTTGCTTTAAGAATTCAACTGACTTTGACATTTCATCCATAGCACAAGTAAATTCGAGAGCATTAAATAACGGGCGTAAGTTCATTTTTATCTTTGAAGACAACTTGCCGTAGTGCTCCCAACGGTAATACTCACGGTTTAAATTCGGCTTTTTAAAATCACTTAAAAATTGTTTATAATCCGATCGAGGAATGATTGAGAAAACATGCTCTCGAACCTTCTCATCCGGGATTTTTTGATTAATATTGACCGCAAGCACGTCACAAGCTTGGCTTCTCATCAGTTTATCTACCGCTTCGACAGTATCAACTTTTGCACGTTGGTATTCATCGGCGGAAGCCGTATAAAGGTTCACTTTAAAATTCAGGCTAGCAACCAAATGGTCATTAATTTTTAGAAATCGGCGGTGAGCATAGCAAAGTAAATAGAGCCGAACTAAATTGATACTTTTTAATTGTTTAAGTTTTTGGATAGTATAAAATTCGGCCAAATTGGCGTAGTAAATAATATTTTGCTCTGAGATCCCTAGATCAGGTATTAACCGCTGTGAAGCGGCGTAGATCTCCCTCAGCATCTGTTGTTTTGCCACACAGCGCTTAACTTCTGTGGTATTAAAACTTTTTTGATCTCTTTTCAATAACGTAAGATTGTAGAATAGATCTTCATTGTCTAATAGCGTATCTAGCGCGGCCCGCAATGGTTTATCTGCTGCCGTATAGAGCTTGTTAGTCAGGCGCTGTTGCTCATACCTAAGTGCTTCAGACACCATATATTGTAAAGTAGAATAAGCAGGTTTAATCACCTTTTTATGCAAACAAGAATCAAGCAATTCCTGCAGCACAAATTTAGGTAAAGCATGTCGCTTAGCCAGTGATTTGGCTTCTCTTAACAGACAGGCTTCAAAGTCGGAGTCTGGCGCCACGAGCTTAAGTCTGCTCATTACTTCTGCGCGGTTGTCGTAATGATAATTTTTGGATATTTGCTTTTTAGGGAAAGGCTTCCCAGGGAAGTAGTGGCGTAAGATAAAAGCCACATCTTGCTTTTGTTGTTGAAAGCTGAATTTAAAGAAATAATTAACGGCTCGACCGTAACCTAATTGTAGGATGTAGTTAATCTTCCTTGGTGTGCTTCCTAATCGTTCAAGGTACCTTTTATCATCAGCATCCAGACTAAAGAGGAAGCTACGCTCCTCATCATCGAGCGTCGGGATCGTGTATAGCGATTCGATCTCATCCTTTGTTAATATAGCAAGACGTGCCATAGCTGATAGCCACCTAAAGTAAGAGCAAAAAAGTGATTAACGCTCAGATGCTGGTAACCACCTATATAATGTTGGCACTGATATCCCTAAATCTTGGGCTACATCTTTCACCGGAATACCATCAGCCAGAAGTCGTTTCGCTGATTGGAGTTTAGAATTGGTCATTCGTCGTTTACGGCCACCAACTCGCCCCCGTTGGCGAGCAGCATCCAACCCCGCTTTTGTTCGCTCAACAAGTAACTCTCGCTCCATTTGGGCTAAACTGGCCATCATATGGAAAAAAAATCGACCTGCTGGCGTGGAAGTATCGATATTATCAGTTAGGCTTTTAAAGTGGATCCCGCGTTGTTCAAATTGACCCACCATAGTTATCAGGTCTTTAACGCTACGTCCAAGCCGGTCCAGCTTCCAAACTACAAAACAATCCCCCTGACGAAGATCATTCAATGCCAACTGTAACCCTTCACGCGAAGCGGCATTTGAACCACTTGCTTGATCCTGGTAAATTTTTTCGCAACCAATGTGATTAAGGGCGTTAATTTGTAAGTCTAATTCTTGGTCTTTAGTCGAAACTCGTGCGTAACCTATTTGCATAACCACTCAAAATTATCAAAACTCATTAAATAGTACTTAGATGAGAATCTAATTTCAAGATGGGTTTGTGAGAACATGAAAGCCAGTAAAATAGATGATCGATATTGATCTGGGAATCGTTCTCACAAACGAACGTTTGTGAGAAGGTCTAGATAGATTTTTAAGAGAATAATTTTTATGAATTCTCTTGAAAATAAATCATCTTAAAATTCAGCCACTTAACTAGTGCGCAATGGTGGGTTTTAAAATCGATATTTTGGTTGTATCCCTTTGATACCAAGGGTTACAGAGGAGTCTGGTGACAAACCGTTCTTTTAGTCAGAGAACCCT
>NZ_PYMJ01000084.1 GCF_003025615.1 Photobacterium frigidiphilum
AAGTCGATCGCTCAATAACATTTTTAACCAAAGTGATCGGCATCGATGTTATTAGGTGATCGCCATGAATGGTATTGGCTGATCGGCATCAGTGTTATTGAGCGATCGGGATGGATGAAAATATGCAGCTTAATGCCCATGGCCGGATTTAGGGTGCAGTACCCCTGCATCACGGCCAATTTGAACACCGATTGCAGTACGTCAAGGTTGCGGTTCGCCGCCCCTTTGGTTTTCACGCTCACCGCATCAAACCATTGTTGTACCGCCGCATGGGTAATGGTGTGCAACGGTAAACGGCCAAACGTCGGCAACAGGCGTTTATTCAACGCGCTGCGGGAGGTGGCCTGTGTGCCACTTTTCCATTGTTCACAGACTAAGGGTGTCCATGTCTCACGGACAAACACATCAAAACGCGGCGAGGCCGTCACTGGGGGCGCGTTATTTTCTTCCCGCCAGGTTTGGATTTGCTTGTGCGCCATGACACGCGCTTCTTTGGTGGTTAACGCACTGACAGGGGCGAGGAGCCGTGACCGCTGCCGCCCGTCAACGGTGGCTTTCACCACGTACATGCGCCGTTTATCAGGGTACATTTTGACCCCAAAGCCTTTAAGCACGGTATCGCACAGCGTATAAGCACGGGATGTAGACTGCATTGAGGTAATGGTTTTTTGGGTAATACGGACGGGGGTCATGACTGCATCCCCCCTGCAATCACATTGGCCACATTATTGGCCGCGTTTTGAATATCGCCTTTGGCAAGGTGGGCATATTTCAAGGTGGTTTCGGGCAACGAATGCCCCAATAGCCGCCCGATACTCAACAAGCTGACTTTATCTTGCAGGGCAATACTGGCATAGGTATGGCGCAAGTCATGCAATCGCACGTCAGTAAGCCGTGCTACCTCCCGCACCTGATGCCACACGGCCACTAAACGGAAGTACTCGAACGGTTCACCAGATTGCTTACCCGCAAACAGGTACGCCCCCGTTGACGGCCAATCGTCCAGCAACTCACGCACAAACGAGGACAAAAAGACGGTTTTCGCCCCTGTCTTACTGTCAGGTAAATACCAATGCCCTTGGCGATAGTGCCTCCATTTCACGGTGCGCACTTCATTGCCTCGACACCCTGTGAGTATTAACAAACGTAATATCATCACCGCCGTGGGTGAGCTGGCCTGATGGATATCGAGTACCGACCACAAACGGCGTAATTCATCGGGAGTGAGATAGCGTTCACACGCGACCAGCGTGTAACGCTTGAAGGATTTGCACGGGTTGCTTTGGGGCGCTCGGTAACCGTAAGTCTCCGCTTGTTGCATCATCACCGATAACAACGGCAACATTGTATTGGCCATGCCTTTGGTGGCTGACATCCCACTGAACCACCGTTCAACCTGCTGACGCGTTAAGGTCGCAACCATGGCCTTACCCAACACCGGTTCAATGTGACGCTCGAACCCCTGACGGTTGTTGTGTAATGTGGACGCCTTCCAATGCCGCGCGTAACGGGGGAAAAATTCCTCGGCAAAGGCCGATAAGGTCAAGGTGGATAACGGCGCGTCTTTCTCCACCCCGTAGCGCACTTTCTCAATCAGGGCGTTCGCAGCGGCACGTGCCTCACTCACTGACATATCAGCAGCATCACCAAGACGGTGTAACTGACGTAACCCTTGATGCTGAAAACGGACGTTAAACACCCGCTTGCCTGATGGGTAGACCCGCAGGAAAAAAGCAGGGAATTTTTTATCGTAATACGCCACCATTTTTGTCGATGGGGGCATGTTATCAACCCTTTCTTGCTGTAATGTGACCTTGGGCATTATCGACTCTCACGTAATATCGTGGCATTCCACGCGATATCGGTACGGCTCTCACACGCACAGAAAAGCGGAACACTACGGAAAAACACCGTGATAACAAAAGAACAAAACACCTTACTTTCAGCCACTTAACCCACTAACAACAACCATCTCGACGTGTCGAGATAACGAGGTGTGTAGTCTTATTTTATTGCAATATCCAACCCATCCGAATCAATCATCCTTTTTCTTTCTTTTTAGGGGTTCATTACCCAGTAGACACATTCAGGCAGACTGATTGCCAACTGAAATCAGAAAAGGAAAGGTAAGAGAAAACAAAGTAACGAGGGAGAAACAACGGTGCAGAATGCACCAGGACAACAGAGGAAAAGGTAGAGAGTATCCCACAACAATCAAAGCGTGACCGCGTCACATTCTTATTCTGAGTGTTTCGTTTAAATAACACTGCGTCGCATTAACAGAGCATAAGTAATACACCACGCATCACTCAACATAAACAACTCAATGCCGCTCGCGGCATATAAGCCAACCCGTTAATCATCAATAAGCCATCATCCTTCAATTGGCGAAACCTTAACAAGGCCAAATAAAAAAGAAAACCATCGTCTTGCTAGGCAGCTCTTTATACGGCGGCAATCATGCCACAAAAAATAGGGCTACCTGTCGAAGACAAAAAAGAGGCCTAGCGCATGCCGTCATGCTTTTTATGACGACAAATAAAAAAGGCCGCACAAGTGCGACCTTAACAATATAACCATGAATAACTTAACAATAACGGTCCATTATTACGCGGTTATCACCTCGGTTAATATTTAGCGAAAAAAGAGACAGCTTATATTTACCCGATGAGGTGATATGAAAAACCAATGCGGGCACCAAACGGTTGAATTTTGTATTTATCCAAGCGCCACCATTAAACAACGTGATTGACCACGGCAATTCTGTCGCGATATTTAATGACTCTTCCAGTAATTGCAAATCACTATAATGATAGAAACGTTGGTCACCAACCCTATCACACACCCGTTGACCAATCCCCATGGCCCGCAATTGCACTTTATCGCGTTCACACAATGCAGTGTATTGACGGCTCATGGTGAGTTGTTTATTAATTTTCTTTTTCGCTAACAATAAACCGTTAACCTGACGATGTGAACAACGAAGGGTATGCATAGCATTAATAAGGGAGACAGTATTCATGACGACCTCGCAGCGACTTATCATTTAAACAATGACGAGAAAGAATAAAACGAAGATATTTATTAGCGTTGACGGTGGCAGCATTAAAAAACCAATACGGACGGACAAATAAATATCTTTCAGGTTTTATTTACTTATATTGAGTGACAGAGAAAAACAGAATTGATGTTATGACAAATAACACCAATATTGCCTCACACCTTCTTTATCGACATCACTGCTCATCACCAAGGTATGATTAATCCAAATTGAAAACTCAACCCCATATTCCCGATTACGTTGTTTCAATTGCCCAGCTTGTGTTTTCATGGCCACGCTATCAAATTGTGCTTCTGTTATTGGAGAACGATTGTTATTAGTCATGATAGTCACCACCAACAACCCGCTGTAATTCTGCGCAGAACAATTGAAAATCTAACCATGAGCGAGCATTACAATGCAGCGGTATTAATAACGTTGAGGCTAATACAATTTTTTGCTTGCGGTTAATACACGTTTGTTTATTATGATTTGTAGTAATCATTTGATATTCCTTACCGTATAGATTTTGATGACTAGCCCCTTCTTTTCATAGCCTGTCAGAAGGGGCACTTCATTACTCATTTAATAAAAACGCATGGGCTTTACTGGCTAGACTGGCCGCCTTGAAAATAAACCGTTTGTCGTCATTCAATTTCTTAAGCCACCCCGCGATATAGTCCTCATGTTGCACCTTGCCAAACACACCCAAATCAGCACAACAAAACGCTGCACCCAATTCAGCCACCAATTCTTCGAACGCATAATCTTTTGAGCCAAAGCTATTTTTTAAATCACGATCTAAACGGCTTTTATGACCAGACCAGTGAGTCAGTTCATGCATGGCCGTTGCGTAATAATCGCTAGACGATG
>NZ_PYMJ01000085.1 GCF_003025615.1 Photobacterium frigidiphilum
GTCATGCCGTGGGTGCGGCTCAGGCCCGAGGTGTCGGTTTTGTTGCCGTTCATATTATTGAACGAGAAGTTATCGACCTGGCCGTTGCCGAGGTTGATGTCGCCGCTGGCCGCGCTTGCCGACGTGCGGCTGTTGACACTGTTCATCATCCCTGCAACCTGGTGCGACATGCTGCTCATGACCGATGCGCCACCCTTGACGATAAAGCCCACAATAATCGGCACGCTCATCATTAACATCCCGGTCATGGCCGCGTAGCGCGAGTGCATTTCGGCTATCGCATCAACGTTGCTGAGGGTGATGCCGGTGTAGATATTGGCGACCGCCGAGGTGCTCAGCGATATGCGGGTGGTCATGATGAAGTTAATAAAGGCAAATAATATCGGCCACGTCCCCAGGTACACGAATCCCTTAATATAGTTGGTGAGTACCGTAAAGGTCAGGCCGGGTAACATGGCTAATGCCACCACAAGAAATGACACGCAGCCAAACAGCAAGAACAAAATTGACTGCATCATCGGCAGGTATTCACGGGCCTGCAAGGCCATGCCCGCCCACATCGAGGTGGTCTGCATTTTGTTTTGGGTGTAGGCATAATTAAACGCCGCCGCGGTGTTGTTGTTCACTGCCGCCCCGTCTGCCAGCCCGTTGCGAATGGCGTTGATGGCCATGTTCTGGGTGGTGATTTGTGAGGCGGTGCGGCTGATGTTGGCGTATTTTGCATAGCTGCCTTGCAGCCCCGTGGTAAACCGTGCCTGGTTGGTGGTCACCTTGTTGGCGTACATTTTGTGGGCCATCAGCGACAGCGCCTGCTGGGCGTCCGTATCAAACCCGGCCTTGAGTTTTGGTAACGCTTCCTTGCAGGTCGGAAAATCATTCGGTTCCATCTGGATGCGGCGCAGCGGTGAAGGGCTGTGATTTGCCAGGAACGCAAAAATATCGGGTGCATTGGCCAGTTGCTCCCAAGTATATTTTTGGTTGAGGGTGATGTCCCCGCGAATACAGCTTTGCATGTAATGCAGCCAGTGGCCTTTGAGTTGCGAATCCTCAAGCTGGCTTTGGCGTGATAGTTGATACAGTTTCGCGCCGAACACCATGCCGGTTTTGCTGTATTGCTCGTCGCTCGGGGAGTGGAAAATGCTTTCTACGGCGGTGGTCACCCCGTACATGTAGGTTGAGGACAAATACGTCGGGCCTGCGACTATCATGGGCACGTTGGCCACGGCGTAGTTGCCGCTGGGGTCGGTCAGGTCAATGATTTGAATGCCCGTTTTGGTGTTGATCAGCAACAAAGGGACGAGCAGGTAAACCGCTGCCCACTTGGGGATAGCGTTAACATCACGGGTCATGAAGAAATGGCATGCCGTCGCAATGACGGCGAAGAAGGCGCAGATTTGCAGCATGCTGGCAAAGCTGTCGGTGGCAAAGAAGGTGGCGATGGCATTGAACACCTCTTTGGCCACATCCCCGTTGCTGTAGGTGTAGACGGCAAGCGTCATGATTAGCTCCCAAATTGTAAGTTGGCGCGCGCCCTGGCAGAGAGTTGCCCTTCCACTTGGCGGCGCAGTTCGCGGTTTTGCTGAATGAGCTGCTGCTCGGCAATGATGGCGGACATCGCCTTGCTTTCCAGGCCGTCGAGAAAACGGTTGGCATTGATGATGCCGTCTTCAATCCGCGCGATGTCCTTGGCGTCATTGTTGGTCCCGGCCAGAGATTCCTTCACAATCGTCAGCATGTTGCGCAGGTAAATCGTCACGAACTGGACGCTGATGGCGGTGGAGTAAGCGGCGATATTGGGCGGCTGTCCGGCTTCGAGGGCGTCGCGTATGAAGGTCAGTATCGGCAGGGTGGTATATTCCAAAAACGACTGCTCATCGGCGCTGAGCGGAGTGTCTGCCAGGAGTTTGTTGGTCATGCCGGACAGGATGAGGAAGATCCGGTTCTGCAAACTTTTTTGCGTGCTGATGGTGATAGTTTTGCTGCCGTCCGGGCGCAGGCATTTGTCGGCAGCCTTGATGTCGCACACGTAAGTTTTGGCTTTGCCGCCCATGAGCAGGGCATTGATCAGGTTGTTGTTGTGGGTGAGCAGCGAGCTGTAGTACTTGGGCTTGCCGTTGGTATCATAGATATAGGTGCCCGATATCGACATCAGAAATTGCGCCAAGTCAGTATCGCTGGCCAGAAAAGCATTTTTCAGAATGGCCGACCAGACGATGTTATGGCTCTTGCGCACCATGTCCTTTAATGCGGGGTCATTTTTAGCGTGGTTGAGCTGGGTATCGGCCTGGCCGCCCGCGCCGCATTCCTGCTGACCGGCGACCCAGTCGGCAAAGGCATTGTTCTGGGTGCCCATGGTGGCGCAGATGTATTTCTGGCTGCCCACCCCGGCAAAGCCCGCCAGTGCCGATACCCCTGCCTGTGCGGCTTCGCAGGAGTTAATGGACTGGTTGAGGTACTTGTCGGCAATGGACTGGAGGTTATCACGAATTTGTTTGAGTTGCGGTGCCCAGGTCTGCAGGGCTAAATCGACCGCAAAGGGCACTGCATTGGCGACAATGCTTTTACCCAGCTGTGTTAGGGCGGTGGAATTGATGTGTGAGAAACCACCGAGGAACATATCGATGCCGCCACAGCCCGCACTGATTTTGGGTAGGGTGATGCTGACCAACTGGGCGTTGGTGACAGGGGTACGCACAAACAGGTTGCCCCCGGTGTAGTAGTTGGCCGTTTGCCCCTTGAAGGACGACGGGTTAGTCACATTGCTGTAGCCGAGTCCGTTAAAGAAGCTGTTCAACGAGCCGTTGACGTCGGCCCGGCAGGAGAACGTGGCCACGAGCAGTGCCGTGGCAATCAGGGTTTTGTTCATGGTCGAAGGGCCTCTATCACGGCCGGGTCGCGGCGGATTTGAGTATAGGTTTCGTGCAGCCCCTGCAGGGACACGTTGCCCTGGGTCATGCGGGCAAACTTGCGGCTGTTGACGTTGATTAAAAAGGTCGCGGGCAACGTGGCGCTGCGGGGGTTATCAAAGAATTCTTCGGCGGTGTCTTTGGTCACCGGGATCGGAACCTCAAAGCCTTTCATGCCCTGGCCATCGAAGGAGAAGGCATAGGTATAAAGCCCCGTCTGTTGTTCAAATTGCTTGAGGGTCGGGGCAAACAGGTGGCAGTAGTTGCAATCGGAGCGAAAGAAGAAGACGACGGCGTATTCGTTCGGGTTGTAGCTGGGATGGCTGTCGGCGGTGGCCGCCTGCACTGGGCTAAGCAGTACCATCATCAGTAACAGGGTCGCGGTGATAAAACGGTTCATGTTCGGATCCTTAAAAGTCGGGAGCAAAGTCGGTGGCCACATTCAAAAATCGGCCTAATAAGTCTTCCTGGGCGATAAAGCCGTAGGCGAGGGGTTTCATTTCCTGGGTCTGCGGATGTACCAGGACCAGCGCCGGGCTGAACGGTACCGATAGCCGGTTATCGTTGTTGCGGTTCTGGTGAATACTGGCCAGCGGTTGGCCGTCTAAGCTGATCCCCAGCACCTCAATGCCGTGGGTGTCGGCAAATTGCTGCACGGACGGCGCCAGTTTTTGGGCAATGGGCGAATGGCCTTCATAGACAAAGAACAGGCCCCAGCCCGCTTCGGCCAGTTGGCGCACGG
>NZ_PYMJ01000086.1 GCF_003025615.1 Photobacterium frigidiphilum
TGTAGGACGCATACCAACATATTCTTCGCCAAGTAAGGCAACTCTTGTGATGGTATTACCATCATTTATCACCTGGGTAGGAGTCCCTGAGATTGGGATGTCTAACCCTTTTTTTATTGTAATCATAAGTACTTGCACCACATTAAACCCGATAAGATTTATGCTTCCATTTCGGCAATTCTGATTTTCCAAGTGTCTGGTCCGGTCTGATGTGCATTAACACCTTCAGCGTCTACCGCTACCGTCACAGGCATATCTTCGACCTCGAACTCATAGATTGCTTCCATACCCAAGTCTTCAAACGCAACCACGCGTGCTTGCTTGATAGCCTTTGCAACAAGATAGGCTGCACCGCCAACGGCCATCAAATATACCGCTTTGTGATCTTTGATCGATTCTATCGCCATTGGACCTCGTTCAGCTTTACCAATCATGCCGGTAAGGCCCGCTTGGCCAAGCATCATCTCGGTAAATTTATCCATACGCGTTGACGTTGTCGGACCGGCAGGCCCGACCACTTCATCACCAACAGCATCGACAGGGCCGACGTAATAGATAAAGCGGTTATTGAAATCAACAGGGAAATCTTCCCCTCTCGCCAGCATATCTTGAATACGTTTGTGCGCCGCATCACGACCCGTTAAGATTTTACCAGACAGTAAGACGGTCTCACCGGACTTCCATTCCTGAACATCATCCTTCGTGATTTCATCCACGTTGACACGGCGAACGTTATCATCCACTTTCCACGTCACTTCCGGCCAATCTTCCAGCTTAGGAGGCGTTAATTCAGCAGGGCCCGTACCATCTAATGTAAAGTGAACATGACGTGTAGCTGCACAGTTCGGAATCATACAAACAGGTTTAGATGCGGCATGCGTCGGTGCTGTCTTGATCTTGACATCAACAACCGTTGTCAAGCCACCAAGCCCCTGAGCACCAATACCGAGTCTATTTACTCGATTATAAATATCTAAACGCAATTCTTCTTCTGAATTTTGCGCACCACGCTCTTGAAGTTCATGAATATTAATGGATTCCATCAATGATTCTTTCGCTAATACAGCCGCTTTTTCGGCCGTACCACCGATACCGATACCTAACATACCCGGTGGACACCAACCAGCACCCATTAGCGGAACCGTTTTTTCTACCCACTCAGCGACATCATCAGACGGGTTCAACATCACCATTTTGGTTTTGTTTTCAGAACCTCCCCCCTTAGCCGCAATCTGAATATCAACTTTATCTCCCTGTACCATCTCGATATGGACTACCGCAGGTGCATTATCCTTCGTGTTCTTACGTGCACCAGCAGGATCCGCAACAACAGACGCTCGTAGGGGATTATCTGGATTTGTATAGGCCTGGCGAACACCTTCATCAACCATTTGTTGAACGGTAAGATCGCTGTCCCACTGTACATTCATTCCTATTTTTACAAAGCAGGTCACGATACCGGTATCCTGACAAATAGGTCTTCGGCCCTCTGCTGACATTCGCGAATTGATCAAAATTTGTGAAATCGCATCTTTCGCCGCTTGGCTCTGTTCTTTTTTATAGGCTTTTTCCAAAGCCTGAACAAAATCCAACGGGTGGTAATATGAGATGTACTGCAGCGCATCCGCCACGCTACTAATCACATCTTGTTTAGTGATAACAGTCATTATCGCCCTCGTTAATCATTATCGTTCGATGACCCCCGATTTATGGATTCCAGAATCGGGGGTGGTTAACATCATTTATTCTTGCTAAAGAAAAATCTATGCGAGTTGCCCACGATTAATTAATCGCCATTGACAGAAAGTAGCCGACGATCGTAGCAGTCGATACCCCGATAAAGCCTGGAATAATAAAGCTGTGATTTAAAATATACTTACCAATTCTCGTTGTGCCCGAACGGTCAAAGGTAATAGCAGCCAGATCACTGGGGTAGAATGGGAAGAAGAAATAGGCGTAACACGCTGGCAATACACCGATAATGACTTCAGATGGTATCCCAAGAGAAAAGCCCAGAGGCAACATGATGGTTAATACTGCAGCTTGACTCTTCAAGAAAATAGAAACCACAAACATTGCTATGGCGAATGTCCATGGGTGAAGGTTAACAATGTCACGCACCATCTCTATTAAGTACGGCTTATGAAAGCTAATAATCGTGTCACTCATCCAAGCAATACCAAAGATAATAATAACGGCAGTCATACCGGCAATAAATACGTGACTAGTTACAATTTTCTTGGGTTGAACTTTAGTGGTTAACAAAATGATGGCGCCAACCGACAGCATTAAGAACTGTATGGCTACAGACATTTTAACGCCGTCAGGAAGCAAGCCGAGATCTTTACCAAACATCGCGACAAAAATAACCGAAACAATACCCAGTACGAATACGGTTAATCCTGTTTTCGCCTTCTTATCTTCGGTTGAACCGTCTTCAGCCTCCGCATCATTATCGATTAACCCTTTTCGGAATTCTTCGTCTTGACAGCGCTCTTTGAACTCGAGATCTTTGTCGAGGTCTTTTCCTCGATGAAGGCTCCATGTACAGGCAACTAGCAGACCAGTCAACGTTGCAGGGATCGTCACCATAAGTACATTGAGCAAACCTATATCAAGGTTATTATCAACGGCGGTGGCCATAACAACTGCTGCGGCTGCTGCAATTGGACTGGCTGTAATTCCCATTTGTGATGCTACCGATGCCATCGCCATTGGGCGTTCTGGACGAATCCCTTTTTTGTAGGCCACATCGTAAATAACAGGAAGAAGAGGATAAACAGAGTGGCCAGTACCAACAAGAACTGTTAATGAATAAGTGCTAAGCGGGCCAAGAAAAACAATTTTATTAGGGTGCTTACGCAGCATTTTTTCTGCATATTTGACTAAGAGTTTTAATCCTCCCGTAGCTTCTAAAGTTGCGGAAGCTGAGACTACAGCCAAAATAATCAACATCACACCAATGGGTGGTGTACCAGGAGCAACACCAAAAACAAACGCTAAAACCGATACCCCCAACCCTCCGAGGAGACCAAAAGCAATGCCTCCGTGGCGGATGCCAATAAATATTACGGCAAGCAGTAGCATCATATGAACATAAAACATTATTTATCCTTAAATAGAAAGCATTTCGCCGTTTAACAAAACGACTGGAATACCTTTAAACAGGTAACCATGTTAATAACTAGATCATGAATACAAAGATAATGGCTAAAGCAGATACTAGAAACGCTGTCGCGTAACAAGCGATCTTACCAACCACACCAGTGTGGAATTTAAGATCGTGCATACCATGATGTAGGCGGTGCATTGCATGCCACATTGGTAGTGCTAGTGTCGCGATAGTAAATAGAG
>NZ_PYMJ01000087.1 GCF_003025615.1 Photobacterium frigidiphilum
GAAATGAATGGACACGCAGGAAGTACAATGACTCATGAGACCGGTAGCGACGATTACAAACACTTAGCAGGAAAAGGTGAAAGCTCTTGATGTTGTGAGTTCGACGGTAGGAGAAGGATTGCTGTTGATAGCCCTGACCGTTACCTTTGGTGAAGACAACGTAGTTGGCTGAGTTTCACAAGCGATATGAGAATGGAACATACGAAAGGGAGCGTGAGAAATAGGGCATGGTTGCCCCGAAGGGGTGCTAAATAAGATTCATCGTTGACAGCGACACCTCCAAGAAACAAAGAGCACCTCCCTTGATAGCCTAAAGTATTATTAGCAGAGATAGGCCGCTAGTTAACTGATTAATTTAAGGGGGTAATTAAAAACAACCCCCATTGTCCCCAGAAAAACCATTTTCAAAAAGCTGGGCATTACAGCTCTTAATCGCTGATTTTTGTCTTTAAGAAATCCACTAAATCCACATATAACTCAGGGGAAAGACGACTCAGTTCAATTTTCAAACAACGATTATCGCTACTTCTAGATACCTTGGCATACTTATTTTTTTCATCAAACTCAGCCAAAGATTCCGTTGCCCATACTAACTTCTTAGTCTCCCCATCATCCAAGGTGCTTGCAAGCGTGCTCATTAAGTCACATATCGCTTTCTGTTTTCCCTCTATAGAAGCCAAACCATCCACAGTCCGTAAATCTAATCGATGAACAAAATCAGACACTGAGTAATTCATTTTTTTAAGTACTTTCTCTACCTTCGCAATTTTCACATAAAAACTGTTAGGTATACCTTCACAATCAGGGAAAATCTTAATCAACTCATCAGCAATAACAGCAGCCACATACCGTTTACGACACGTCTCACGACCAAGACCAAGATACTCAGCAAGCTCATTAATATTATTGAGCCCTTTTTCACTCATTATCGCAGGGTAACTCGCACCTAGTTCACGATAAGACAACCCTTTAACTGCCTGAGTCGTATTAATAAACGCAACTAAATCGCCTTCAATAACACCATTATCGATAACCCAAAGAGGAAGCGATTTATTTGCTAAAAGACAACTAAAGCGGCGACGAGAGCTATCAAGTAATTCATAAACCCCTTGCGAGTTAATGATCGCCACACCTTCCGTATGTACCCCTTCATCTTTAATGCTAGGTAAAATGTCGCGAACAGAATCTAATGTTAGAGAGGATTGACGACGAGGGTTTAACGCATGGATAACCGTTTTACTTTCGATAGCATCGGCATCAATCACCACTCGGGTCGCATTCACAGATGCACCACTGGCAAACGTGAGCACCTTTGTCATTATTTCTTTTTTTGCTAACTTACCTAATTGGTTACCTTGCTTAAACCCCGTACGTTTTTCTTGTGGTCTCAACATATTATAACCCCTTCGTCGCTAGCTGCTTCATCTCGGTGATGAATTGATGATAAACAGCATTGACCGATGTCAGAGCCAAGTCCAATTGCTTACCAGAGCAAAGTTGTTCTGATTTGCGAATATCCCACACAGTTCGGTTACTTTCCGCCGCAGACACAAATGCTTCAGAATGACGAATAGCCGTCGACAACAAATGACCTTGAGTTGAGCGTAATAACTTATTAAAAACCTTCACCTCATGCGAACTTTTTTCATCAAAATTCACAGGTAATAACTTTGCCCACTTTAAATTCTCACCTTTAGAGGGTAACTCTCTAAAAGTACTCGGCATCGTTGCCATATAATTAGTTGTTGATGAAAAGTCGAATTCTCGTGGTGTTACCGGAATTAACACCGCATCAGCCGCTTCATTCACAGCCCAGAGAATCGGAGAGTTTTGTGGAGGGGTATCGATAAATATCAAATCATACTCCTCACGCAAGGAAGGAATAATTTTTTCTCTTAACGCACATAACAACTCACTTTGACCAGCTTCATCTTGCCCCCAATAAACATCAACAAAACGCTCATCAGAAGGAAAGGCAGGTATGACGTCCAGATTGGGTAAATGCGTTTTAAAGGGAATAGCCTTAATTAGCTCACTCTTCTCATAACCTTGTTCAAGGTATTGAGCAAAATCCCCTTCAGGCTCCAACTCAGATAACGCAACATCGACAGCCGTCATATATACCGCTTCTTCACTGTCCTGATGAATCAAGTTTTGCCCTGTGGAGCCTTGCGGATCGAGATCAATGATCAAACAACGAGCGTTAAGATTTAAATCTAGCGCACAAGCTGTAGCCAAAGTAACCGTCGTTGTAGATTTTCCTGTACCGCCTTTATGGTTTTCAACTGCGACGACAATCGAATTAAAACGGTCGGCATAACGAGGTAACGCCATATGATCCATGAAATTCTTTACATCAAATCGATTATATAAATGCGTTCTTCCCTGAATAATCGGCTGACCAATCACACCACTCTCTATTGCCTCGTCAATACGCGTATTAAATGTCACTCGCGACAGACCAAACAACTCTTGTAATTCTTTCTTCTTTAAACAGTGATTATAAATCAGGCGGTCGACTTTATCGTTTAGCTCTGCATCCGTGACCTTAATCTGCATTTTTTCTTTAATAAGAGCTTTCAGGTTGGCTTGCTCTTGTTGCATCCGTTCAGAAACGAGATCCAGAGAATCGAGAATAGTGCTCATAGTTACCCCTCATCATTAGCATGGATGTAAGATACAACAAGCAAAAGCGAAATTAAACCCTTTAAGCGTACCAATCTAACAAATAGGTTTAATTAATAGTTGTTATGGAATATTTAGCACAGTTTGCATACAAAAGGAAAGGTAACTCTGGGGACAATGGGGGTTGTTTTGTAAATCCTCATTCTCTCACTAGGAATTTGGTTCTGTCGCATCTTGGTGCTCAACTAATAGCAATTCTTACTGTTATCACCCCTTTTGACGAACGGATGACAAATTAACAGGCTTATCAGTGATGATAGGCCTGTTTCTTTATCTGACCTTGAGATCCCCGATACCCCTGAATTTCGCCAACAAACAGTCTCCTTCCGCCACTATTCTAATGGCGGTCCGCTGGTATGTGGCCTACAAGCTCAGTTACCGGGATATCGAGGAGTTATTGGCAGAGCGCGGGGTTCAAGTTGACCACGCAACTATCCATCGCTGGGTGTTGGAGTATGCCCCTCAGCTGGAAGCCGCGTTCCGTAATGGCAAGAAGCGTGCTGTCTCTGGTTCGTGGCGAATGGATGAGACCTACAGTGTGCCCGGAGTTCAGGGCGAGCATGGAAGCTTAAATGAACCACGAGTCTATCTGAAATACACAAGCGCGGTAGCAGGAGCTAATTTGTGTTTGTGGCTATGTCTGGTTGTGCAGGCATATG
>NZ_PYMJ01000088.1 GCF_003025615.1 Photobacterium frigidiphilum
TTAAAATGATGGCGTTTGGCGTCATTGTGTTTGTAAGGCATGTGTTAAATAGCTAATCGGAATGAAGGGTTGGCTATGATAACTGAACTCAGTGCTAATGGAATAATTGAGTGTTATCTGAGCGATTCAACAAAGCCGTGCAGAGGAGATCATAACTCAGCAATCAATTTATGCTAGCTGCTGGATAAGTTGTCATTCAATTGGGTAAGCGCTTGCTTAAGCATATCGACCTGAACATTTAGGCCAGCAACTAGCACTATTAATAAATCAATAATCCGCTAACTATTTTAGAATAAGACTAATTATTTTGTTGTTACATTCAGCTTTAAACTAACACCTTGAGTAGAAGGTTCGCTAATTACAGTCACATATTGCCAGTTTCCTGTTAGGGATGGAATAATGGTCAATGATTGTTGATATCCAACGTTCATCGATTTCTCGGAGTAATGACTACTATCTGCCCAAGTATTTGCATTATAGAAAAGTTTGATATTACCATTGCCGTAGTCGGTGTTAATATTGATACGGCTTACATTATCGTCTACGTAAAAATAATAAGATGCTTTACCGTTTTGGCTATCAACGCACAGGGTTTCACCATAATTCACGATGCCGTAGCCATAAGCTCCCTGATACTTACAGCTATCAGGCAAACTACTTGGTGTTAGTGTTTTATCGATAAGTTGGCTATCATCACTTTGAACGGATAACAACCAATCATTCCATTGATTATCTAATGAAGAACCTATAGACGAATTGATATAGTTTAACCAACCATCTGCGTCACCTGTCCGAGCATAACTCATCAATTGATCTACCATTTCAGGTGCTTCTTCAAACATGAAACGTACTGCTAAATAACCCCATTGATAAACACGTTCTGAACCACTTGAATAGTTATTATTCATTATTTCACTTAATCTGTGGTTGCGTTGACGTGCAAAATCAATCGCTTCATCGTAACGGTTTTGATGGGAAATATATTCAGCTAAACCTTCTGACCACCAAACTGATTTACCTGTATCCGTTCGGAATTGGTTGAATGAACCATATTTGTTAAAGCGACCATCTAAGTAATGAATATATTCATGGCGTAAGTTCCATACCAAAATGTCATCGAGCCAAGTCGCTTCATGAGCAATAAAGCGAGCCTGATTTCCTTCAGCCGATGGATCGCCTTCTAAATACATACCACCGTTATCAGTACTGATGCCAAATATATCACCAGCATATTGACGATATTCATCAGACGAATCGAAAATATTCACTTCAAGACTAGTATTGTGGTCATCATTCACTGGCTGGTTGTTTGTTTTTAATACTTTATGGAATAAGATTTCTTCTGTCGCTAATAAATCGCAAGATTGTTGTAATTCTTGCTCGGTCATTTCTTGAGCACGAATTTTGATTGTATCACTGCATGAATAATGAATGCTGAGGATCTGATTAGCCAAACCTTCTTTCCAACCACAGATATTAAATTTTTCGCATTCTCCTGAATTATAATGATCAAGGCGTGCAGCAGCAGATGACCAGAGTTTAGAGAAGCGCTCAAAGCGTGACATAAAACCTACAATACCATTATTTATTTCATTTTTTAATGTTTCAGGTAGCTTCCAGTATTTTTGATATTCAATAAAACGGGCATATTCTTTCAATGCATCTGTTGATTGATAACTGTATTCGGAGTTATAGATATATTCTGAATTCGCAATTTTTAATAAAGCTTGGCGTAGCTCAATATGTTGCTCTGCCGCCTTGGTATATGTTGCATCCCAACTTGCTCGGTATAACAATGTTAATGCACTCGTTAATGCATTTCGATGGCTCCTGCTTTTCAGATGTTCAGGGCCGAATTCATTTAAGTAACGAGTAACGATCTTAACACTTTGGACTTGATTACTACTGCTACCCCAGGTTGTGAAAAATGCTCCTAACGTTGCATCATTATTGTCAGAGATATCAAAAATATGCGGGTTACGGCTATAAGCTTCAAGCAACGAAAGCATTGCTTGGTTGGGCAGTTTATCGCTATAGGTAAGTTTTTCATTGCTATTTTCTATAAAGAAAGCACCACGTAAGTAATAAAATAAGTTATACATATCATCGCCAGTTGACGAATCATATGTACTAGCAATTTGAGTTGCTCTATGCGCAATATCGATTACTTTTGATGGCTGATAAGTGCTTACTGAAATTGAGTCATTGCGAGTGTACAATTTGTCAATACAATCTCGGGGAACAGTTCTAATAAAATTAAATAATTCTTTACCCGATAATAAAGAGAAATTATCATAGTTTTGACAGGTTTCATTATCAGAGATATCCATCATTATATTTTTTTCTATGAGAGTACTTTCTCGAATGTTATCTAATGTTGGAGGCGGGATTGAAATAGGGGCTATAGATTCATTTGTAATTGATAACCTTCGTACTGGTTCATCTTTTATAAGGTTAGTTCCAGCTGGCGATAGTGGTGATTGATTAATAACAGTACTGTTAGCAAAAGCCGTCGTAGTAACTAATAAAGATGCTATTAATATTGATATATTTTTTTTAATGATCATAACGATCCCTTTTTATTACTTGTTTAAAGTATCAATAAGATCCAAACAACAAGGTAAATATTGATTGAATTGTTTTCAGGAAATTCAAACATCTTAATTGTTGATATTTATCATAAAAATATTTGCTTATGATTAAATAACAATGAATAGATGTTGATTTTTGTGAATGACTTTATTTAATATGCATTTATGCGTAAGCATATTTGTGATATGCAACCATAATTAATCTATGATTTATTCAAGCATTAAAATACATAATTTTTTTGATTTATAATCATGCTCATCGAAATCCTTTACCGTCAAGCACCTTTAATTAATGTACTCGGCGGTAGAGTTTAATCGACTAACTTTTCACCATAACTTTAGCAATCGATGAAGACGTTTTACCCTCGTTATCGGTTACCGTTAGCTTAAACGTCAGTGTGTTTTCTGCACTAGGTGTGAAGGTGTATGCATATTTGCTATCTGGGTAGGCAATCTCAGTTTTTGGTCCACTAACCTGACTCCAATGGTAGCTGACTATTTTGCCGTCAGGATCCGATGATTGAGTACCATCTAACGCGGTCCATTGATTGGTTCCACTCATCGTATCTTTAACAACGGCAATAGGC
>NZ_PYMJ01000089.1 GCF_003025615.1 Photobacterium frigidiphilum
TGCCGACCGTTCTTTTTGTGTATTTGAAGAAATGCTGATAGCAACGCTGAATTGTAATAAATTATGCAATTTGAAATTAATCTCGCGCAGTCATTCCATTGAGACACTTGATAATCATTACCTCCACGAAACTTGTTGCCATTAACTGAAGTAATAGCTCGTTTCAACTGATGATAAGCTTCACCTCTATTTAAGGCTTGCTGAACATAATGCCGAAGCGTTGAATTATCGATATATTCTAGGATATATATACACTTTATAAGTCGATCATACTCATGAAGCGCTGCTAATGTTCGGCTTTTACCATTACTCAATTTCCGAATGATGGTACTTTGGGTTGTTGTCTTTCTGCTTAAAGAGCAGATAACGTGCTGAATTGCGTCCCATTCTTTAGATATCAATGAATGGTTAATGTCTTTTTTTAGCTGAATGTATCTTCCACTCTCTTCAGAAACTTCAAACAGATCAAAGAAAGTCCGCTTCATTTTTGCGTACCGAGGAGCAAAGGTATAACCAAAGAAATCTAAAATAGCGAAATTAACGTTGTTGGTACCATGGTTGTCTGTAGATAAAGTGTTCGGCTGTAATGTAGATGAATTATTATAGAGTAGATCAAAAGCAAAATGCCCTTCATATTCATTAGCACCAATAACCTGTGTACTTACGGGAACATGATTTGAAACAAGCGTTAATGCGGAGACACCTTTTCCTTTTGAAAAGTATTTTGATGAATAGCGAGCTTTAAATGTATTGATCCGGCATTCGAATTTTTGACCATCAATACTTGAAAATAATTGTTTATCATCGATATGATAATGCTCAAAAATTGGCAGCCTGGCGATAGCATTCGATATCAGATCATTAGACTGACCTAACGTTTCAAGCCGAATATAACTGTCATCAACACTTCGTAATTTCCCCATTGAGCGGTCGGAGATATTCGCCATTTTATATAGGCCGTAATTAGTACCGTTCGCGAGGATGCAAGCAATGAGATCTTCATTGTTAACCAGTACCTTTTCTTTATTGGCTGAAATGTGCGTGAAAGCATTCAAAAATCCAGTTTTCTGATTCACAAATGACATTAACTCGACAATACCCATATGTTGTATTTGGTTATAGAGAGGGTTATCAATGGATTGTTGCCAGCGACGATTCGGGATTGACCACTTCAATTCGTTTTTACCAGATAAGAACTCTACATATTTGTTTTCGCCATTAAAAATATGATTGCTTACTTCCTTCAACTTTCGTTCTAACTGCTGATGTTTGTCAGCTAAAGTATGGTTAATGGGAGCAACGAGTTTATCAAGTCCAGTTTTTTCAATGATTTCGTCTTTATAGAACCATTCTTTGGATTGGATTAAGTCAGAGGCAAGACTTCTGTTATTGACACTTTCTTTCACCGTTAATAGATTGCTTCTAAATAGCTGTTCGGCTTTTCGATAAAGAAAATACTCGAAACGGTTTGCTGTTTTGTTTGTGTTATCGCCTTCCATATAAGTCCCGTCTGATTTTGGGACCACATCGAGATTGATAGTTTTAATGATATTAAATGTAGTCAATTCTAAGTGTGCAACATTGTATAACTCTGCCAATTCTTCTTTAAGTTGATTAAACTCAATATCAATGGCTATAAAAATGGAACGGAGTAGTTTTTTTATCTTGTAAGATTGCTTATCAATAAACTGCCATTCGTATTGACGACCATCAAAATCATTGTTGTCAAGATGATTACTTAATAAGCGAATGCTTTCTGCAGGAAGCAGCTGGAAAGCTTTTGTTCTCACTTCACCAAAACTAAGATCATCATCGATATCAACATCAATAAAATATTTTAATAAATCGCCCGCTGATTTTAGTTTAGTTCGAACAATGTCTATGTCTTCAATAATTTGTTGTTTTGCAAACGCCTTAGCCGACTCAGTGAGTTTTCTTACCAAGAACATGAATGCTGAAACTAAATTATCGTTAGTTTCTCTATACCTAAAATATAGATTGTTACAAACTAGGTATAAAATGGTTTGGCTATCAGTATGACGACGAAGCTTGTAAACAGATTTGTGCTTTACCAAAGATGCATAGTATTCAAGATTTTTAGGTGACAATTCCAGTTCTGATATGAGTATCTTAATATCTGGATAAAGGGTGCGTATAATCTTATGTGTCTTTAGTTCCTGATTTATTTCACTGGTAGAGAAGTCTTTGGCCATCTTCTTTAGTTTTGCTAAATCAGTAAATGTATTATTAGATTCAAGTAATTTGAGTAATGTAGCCCGGTTACCTAGAGATAAGTTGTCATGCAATACTTTTTCAATTCGATTCCGTTCATTAGTTAGAACTAACGAAATTATGTCTTGAAGTGTTGTGTAACCGGCTAACGCTATCCTGTTTTGACCAAAATAGGCAATACACTCATCAAAAACATATCGAGGCTCTAAATTGATTTTCACCACATAGTTAAGTCTTTCAATTAATGGCGTTTTATGGTTTTTGCTTTGAAACGAAGAGAACCCAGTATATTTAAGTAATTTATTAATTAATTTTGTTTTGGTTGTGGGTGATAAATCTTCCATTGGCACATCCTTGCCATTGAAATGTTTACTCCGGATGAAATCAAGATCTGAAACGACCTCAGAAAATGAAAAGTTGAAGATTATTGGCCGCGCTCTGAAGTATCCTAAAAGTAGAATGAAATAAGCCCTTGTTTCTAAGCGTCTTAACTCATTAACGAGCTTTTGGGTTTCATTATCCAGTGAAAAGTAATCTTCTCTATCCGTGCGATTAAAGTTTGGAAGTACGTAAAGTTCGTTTATCTCGGATTCATTGAGTATTTGAATACGTTTAGTATTTAGACTTGCGATGATGATTGCCCTTTATCGTTATTTTTCATCATCATAACTTAAGTGAGTGCCTCCTAAGGTTAATTTCGAGGGGATGGGCGCAAAACCCCATTAACACTGAGTTCAGTTATCATAACCAGCCCTTCATTCCGGTTAGCTGTTTAACACATGCCTTACAAACACAATGACAGAAAACGCCATCATTTTAAGAAGCATACCTACGCGCTAAATAACTATCGGGAGTATAATCAGGCTCTCAGGCAACGCGGGCGGTTCGACATTTGGATCTCTGAAGATATCATCAGTAATTGGCAACACGACGATCGCGT
>NZ_PYMJ01000009.1 GCF_003025615.1 Photobacterium frigidiphilum
TCTATCAACAAACATTGAGTGATCACCGAATAAAACCGTCAATGACAGATGGTTACGACTGTTACCAAAACGCATTAGCAGAGCGAGTAAATGGGATATTAAAGCAAGAGTTCCTCTTGTATCAATGTAAGAACATCAGGGAGCTTACTAAGCTCGTCGATGAATCGATATATATCTACAATAATATGAGACCGCATCTGAGTTTGGGTATGCAAACGCCAAATGAAGTGCATGAAAAAGGCCAGCAGCTAGCGCTACTGGCCGATCAATAAACCGTCAACGTATTTTAGGACGTGACATGTTATACGTGGGTTAGTAACAGATATTAATTGGTAATAAGCCTTGATTAGTCATAACGTTGATTAGTAATAAAAACTGACTAGCAATAAACATTGCTTGGTAATAAACACTGGCTAGCAATAAACAAAAAGGAATGGATGCATGAAAAAGTGTGACCTCGATTACACACAGTCTATCTGTGATGCTTTAAATACGCTGCGCCAACAAAAGCCACTCGTGGTAAACATTACTAATTACGTCGTCATGAATAATACCGCCAATGCTCTGCTAGCGATTGGCGCCTCTCCTATCATGGCGCATAGCCAAGAAGAAATGGCAGAGATGATGAGCTTTGCGGGCAGTTTAGTGATCAATATTGGTACCCTAGACTCAGTCTGGATTCCTCGTATGATCTACGCAGTAGAACAAGCCAACGCCAATAATAAGCCAGTCATACTCGATCCTGTCGGTTGTGGGGCAAGTGCGCTACGTACTAATACCGCACGGCAGATTGTGGCATTAGCCGATCAATTGACTATTCGTGGTAATGCATCTGAAATTATTGCTCTTGCAGGCGAACAGGCTCAATCGAAAGGCGTAGATGCACTCGATAGCAGCGATAAAGCCGTTCACGCGGCACACCATCTTGTGACACAAAATAACTGTAGCGTCGTGATCTCTGGTGCAACAGATTATATTGTTACCACAACAGCAACCATTGCGCTTAACAACGGCCATGAAATGATGCCTTATGTGACAGGTATGGGCTGCTCTCACACTGCACTTACTGGCGCATTCGCTGCAATTGGAGAGCCTACAGGCTTAGCTGCAACCGCTGTACTGGGTATTGCTGGAGAGATAGCAGCTCGTGATGCAGCAGGACCAGGTAGCTTACAAGTAAACCTATTGGATACGCTCTACCATCTTGATGAGGCTGTATTACGAGAATACATTCGCATTAATCTTGTTGAAGACGGATGTCACTAAAAGGTCATGCCATTTTCCCGACGCCAACCAAAACCGACACCGTCTATGCGTGGGGAATCGATGGCTTAAGCAAAGCCGTTAAAACCAGTAAATTACCGCTTGTCGCCATTGGTGGTATTAACAAAGAGAACATTCAAACAGTCGCCAAAACACGCGAATACAAAAAAGGCCACCCATAATAGGTAGCCTTTTCTTTATCTGTACTTACTTATTTACTTTCTCTTTATTCAGCTGATTCTGGACGAATATCTAGCTGAATACCTTGTAAGAAGTTACGTAGAATTTGATCTTTACATTCACGGTAGTGCTTGTTGTCCGGCTTGCGGAAGAACGAGCTAAGCTCATGCTTACTTACATCAAACCCTGAAAGCTTTAAGATATCAACAATATCTTCAGCCTTAAGGTTCAAGGCAATACGCAGCTTCATGAAAACCATGTTATTCGATAAACGTTTTTCAGGTTCAACTTGAGGACCTTCTTTTTTACCACGCTTAACATTGATCAAACCATTTAAGAAAGTTGCTAATTCAATATCACGAATTTTTACAAAGTCTGAATCATCATCTTTCTTCAACCAATTGCTGACCTGCTCGCGCGTCACCTCAAGTTCAGCAGCGCCGAAGATTTCAATCATCTTGCTGTCGTTAAAATCAAAGGTAAAGCGAATACGGCGCAAGATATCGTTATTGGTCACAAATATGTCCTAGTTCAATGGCAGCAGCATCAAAACGATCCACTGCAAAGTTAGTAGCCGATTATTTTAACAGATTTCACCACAACCTCACCACTTTCTCGTCTTCCATCGATTAAATTATCAAATTAATAGATAAGAAAGACGCATTACAGCTTATTGATCGCGTCAATATCTGACTGAGGTAGCTCTATCGATGTAGGTACTTCAACCAGAATAATAATAGTAGCCCAAATGCCATACAGTGCAGTAAGAAGCTAAAACTGAAAAATAAACGCACAACTTGTAAATATAAAGTTAAACGTATGTTTGAATTTGTGCCAGAATAGTGAAGGGGAAATAAATTATAGAATGGAAGCTTACTATGTCTGACTTTATTAGCGTTCAACATGACCAACATATTTACACTATTTCAATTGATCGCCCTAATGCTAAAAACGCACTCAATATCGAAATGTACACAACCTTAGCGAATATACTCATTGAGGCTAATAACGATGATAGCGTACGGGCAATATTATTAACCCACACAACCGAGGTATTCTGTAGCGGCAATGACATGCATGATTTTTTACACATGTCTCAGGGTACTTTAAACAATAGCGACAGCCGCCAACAGGTTGAACGCTTTATGGTTGCCCTACTCAACTGCCGTAAGCCCATTGTAGCAGCCGTGAATGGCGCAGCTATCGGTATTGGAACTACCCTACTCCAATATTGCGATTTTGTGTTTTGCTCGCCTCACACTCGCTTTCAGACCCCATTTACCCCACTGGGCTTATGCCCTGAATTTGCTTCTAGCATTCAGCTCGAAAAAATCATTGGCACAAGAAAAGCAAAGGCAATGCTCATGATGGGTGAGCCAATGATGGCAAGCGAAGCTGAGAGCCTCGGTTTCGTTAATCAAGTGGTTGATAGCCCATTCAACAAAGCGCAAACCTACGTCAAACAATTAGCGAGTCTTCCACCTAATGCCATGCGCAATACGAAAGCCTTATTAAACGCATCGTCAATCGAGCCATTATTAGCCTGTATTGAAATAGAAAATCAGCTGTTGTTTGATTTATTAGCACAACCGGAGGCAAAAGAAGCCATTTCGGCATTCCTTGAAAAACGCGCGCCTGACTTCAGTCAATTCTGAGCCAACACTTCTCTAACAAGGCAATTTCAGGACAAGACGTGCTGAAAGCTTAGATGCTTAGATGCTTAGATGCTTAGATGCTTAGATGCTTAGAAATAGACAAGCCGACGAATCGTCGGCTTGTTTGAATGTTATAGAGAAATAATTTAAGCCGTTGTAGCTTGCGACTTCAGCGTTGAACTACGCTGGGTTGCTGACGGTATTTTATTTGGCTCATCTTCATCTTTCACGAAAACAACCAACATACCTGCAAATACCATTGATGCCCCACCTAAGACGATTGCCATCATGGTGTCACCGTTAAATGCCCAGCGAGTAAAGAAGCCCAGAATACCTGCAGCTAGAATTTGAGGTAATACGATAAAGAAGTTAAATACCCCCATGTAGAACCCCATTTTCTTTGCAGGTAACGCACCAGCAAGGATCGCATAAGGCATACATAGAATACTTGCCCACGCTAACCCTATACCCACCATATTCAGCATTAACATGTTAGGTGATTCGACTAAAGACACCGTTGCTAAGCTGATGCCACCAATAATTAAGCTCAGGCTATGTACAAATTTACGGCTTGTACGTCTTGCAAGCCATGGCAGTGCAAAGGCAGCCAGCGCAGAAATACCGTTATAAGCCGCGAAACATAAACCCACCCAGTCAGCACCTTCGTTATAAAGTGCAGAGCTGCTATCTGTCGCACCAAAAATTTGAGAGGTTACCGCAGAGGTGGTGTAAATCCACATTGCAAATAAAGCAAACCAAGAGAAGAATTGCACCATGGCTAGTTGCATCATGGTTTTAGGCATAGCACGGAGATCAGTCAGAATCTCTTTCATACTTGCTTTTTCTTCGGGTTCAGATGCCATTTTCACATCCGAAATATCTTCACCGTTGAATACTGCTAATTCTTTCGGTGAATATTCTTTGGTGCGATAAACCGTCCATAAGATAGAACCTAGGAATACCACAGCGCCACAAAGAAACGAGATTTTAACAGACGGTGGTACTTCACCAACAGGTGCTGTATTTGCAACATTGAATACGTTACTCAGCACATATGGCATTGCAGAAGCAATAACAGAACCCACACCAATAAAGAAGGTTTGAACCGCAAAGCCTTCTGTACGTTGATCGGATGGTAGATTATCAGCAACTAACGCTCGGAACGGTTCCATCGACACGTTAATTGAGGCATCTAAGATCCACAACATACCAGCCGCGACCCAAAGATAAGGTGAATACGGCATAACGACTAGCGCTAGCGATGATGCTATTGCACCAAATAAAAAATATGGACGTCGACGCCCTAACGGCGTCCAGGTTCGATCACTAAAGTAACCAATAATAGGTTGTACAAGTAAGCCTGTAAGTGGTGCTGCAATCCATAAGATAGGGATTTGATCAATACTCGCACCAAGGGTTTCGAAAATTCGACTGACATTGGCATTTTGTAAACCAAAACCGAATTGAATCCCCATGAATCCAAAGCTCATATTCCATATTTGCCAAAAAGATAGGCGTGGCTTTTCCATTTCTCTTTCCCAAAGTAATTCCAATTCTATTAAATGATCGTCTTTTACTTTTCGAAAATCACTTAGGAGAATTGGAGCATTCCTTTCAATCTAATCACTCTTAATATTCACTTAAGTAATGATCTAACAGTAAACAAAGCTTTTTTATACTTTGGATACATAACCTGATAAAAATCATTGTATTAGAACGATTTCTTTCGGGATGCAATCCTATGACAGACACTACCCTACCAACCGTGATCAGACTCACATCAACAAGTTGCAGTTGTAATTATTTTGGTTAAATAACTACATTTATAGTAATTATTCGGCGAATTGAACGTTAAATATCCATTTGAGTGGTAAAGTTTCAACAAGGAAAGCGAGGGGAAATATTGATGATATGTAGTAAAAGTTAAGCAAACGTTCTAACTAAGGCGTGCTACAGATTTTTTTACCGCCAAATTGTTACAATTTCTTGTCAACAATCCACTGCAAAGGGTATAAATAGACTACTAAACAAATTATTTCTTAGCATGGATGACCACTAATGTTTGAAAAAATCACTGCAGCGCCTGCCGACCCTATTCTTGGCTTAACTGATGAGTTTAAAAATGATACTCGCCCAGAGAAAATTAACTTGGGTGTCGGTATCTATAAAGACGAGTCAGGAAACACGCCAGTACTTGCTACAGTAAAAAAAGCAGAAGCTATTTTGCTGGAAAAAGAAACGACTAAGTCATACTTAGGCATTCCAGGTACAGCAGAGTACGGTCTTGCCGTTCAGCAGTTATTATTTGGTGCTAACGCTACTATTATTTCAGACAAACGAGCTCAAACAGCACAAGCTCCAGGTGGTACAGGCGCACTACGTGTTGCTGCCGAGTTTATTAAACGCCAACTAGGCGATGTGAAAGTATGGATCAGTAACCCAACATGGGCTAACCACAACGGTGTATTCGCGGCTGCAGGTTTAGAAACGGCTTCTTACTCTTATTACAATGCAGAAACTAAAGACATCGATTTTGATGCCGCTTTAGCTGATCTTGCAAACGCAAATGAAGGCGATATCGTTTTACTACACGGTTGCTGCCACAACCCAACAGGTATCGACCCTGTTGAAACTCAGTGGCACCAGCTAGCGGCGTTGTGTGTAGAGAAAAAGTTACTGCCAATGTTCGACTTTGCATATCAAGGTTTCGCCGTGGGCGTTGAAGAAGATGCACAAGGTTTACGTATTTTCGCCGAGCAGTGTTCTGAATTATTGGTGGCGAGCTCTTTCTCTAAAAACTTTGGTCTATACAACGAACGTGTTGGCGCGTTCACTCTTGTAGGTACGAATGCAGAGCAAGCTGCAACAGCATTTAGCCAAGTGAAAAGTATTGCTCGTGTTATTTACTCGAACCCGCCAGCACACGGTGCAGCAATCGTTACCCTGATTCTAAATGATGAGGCATTGCGTAATGAGTGGGAACAAGAAGTCGCCGATATGCGTGATCGCATTCAAGAAATGCGCACACTTTTCGTTCAAACACTAAAAGACTGTGGTGTTGATGCTGACTTCAGCTTTATTGAACGTCAAAATGGTATGTTTTCGTTTTCTGGCCTAAACAAAGACCAAGTAAATCGCCTAAAAGAAGAGTTCGGCATTTACATTGTTGGTTCTGGCCGCATTAGTGTTGCTGGTATGACAAAGAACAACATGCTGCCATTATGTAAAGGTATTGCAGCAGTACTTTAAGAGCTCGCTATTACTCTAAATAATCGGCAAATAAAAAGGCGCTAATCAGCGCCTTTTTTACATTTTTACGAATAACCTAACTGCTTTATTATAATCGTTTTGTTGATGCGACTGCTGCGCACATTAGCCAGATTTACCTAAAGGTAGCACATTACAAAAAAGTTCCCTTTCATACTGAGTCTCTAATTGTGCTCGCCAAGGTTTTGTTGATATAGGTACTAAATAAAAAGTTTCACGTGTTGTATCTGTAACAAACGCCATGCCATGTCTCATTAACTCGTAATGAATATCATGAACAAATCCAAGCGAGAAGCTCTGCCTTCCCGTCAATTGATTAATATCATCGCGCGTTAAACATACCCCTTGCTCATCTTCAGCAAAACGATTACGAAGCCAGTCAGAAAATTCTCTAGCACTTATCATTGTCATAAAAGATTGCCTCCGAGTGTCATGGCTAGGTACCTGATAAATTTCACTTCGTTATCAATAGTTATAGCAGAGAGACAAAAAATAGTCATATTTGTGACACAGCTAAAGGTATCAATCAATAAAACAAGGAAATGAATAGAATTCTTATTCGTAAGAAATGACGAGGTAAACCGCATGATAGAAGGGACTAATAAGGATAACAAGCACAGGGATTATGCCAAAGTCTTATAAGTAAGAATAATGAAAAAAAATTGGAATTTAGACGTTAAAAAAGAGTGGGGACACCCGCTTCTTAAAATTAAGAAGCGGGGTTAGCTATAATTAAGCCGCTTTATAAAGCACTTTATTACCTGCTAATTGGATACGCTCAACTAAGCCTTCTTCAGCTAGTTTTTTAAGCGCACCAGTGGCCCATGAAGCCGCTTTCGCATCTTCTTGGCCAGCCTGAAGACCAATACCTTTCGGATTTAGACCTTCTGGATTGCTAACAACAATATCCAGCACTTGTTGCTGCTTTGGAGTTAAAGACACTTGAGCCGCAGCAGGTGCTGTAGCTTCAACTGGCTTTTGCTCTTCAACAACTTTTGACGCTGGTACAGCAGCTTTAACTGTTTCTGCAGTTGATGCTTTTTTTACAACAACTTTCTCAGCTGTTGGCTTTGCTACCGCTACAGTCGCTTTAATACGCTTTTGTAACTTAAGCTGAACTTTACGTTTGTGAGAGATTCTCATTAAATTTCCTACTCCGTTGCACTACTTTCAGTCACCACTGTTCCAGCGGGAAAAAGTAAGCGCGTGTTATACCAAGTATGTTAGAGGAATGCCAGCAAACGGTTATTTAACATGCAACAAAGCCTGACTTTACTCAAAAATAGAAGAGAAGTTCTCACTTTTAACAAAAAGATCGCTCAATTAGTGACAAAATCATTCCTACTGCTGTGATGTTTTTCTGTTGTAAAAATGATAATAAAATAGGGTAAACCATTGTGAAATGGTTAATTAATACGATAAGAATGAAGATGAATAGCCTATTAATCGACCTGTTGCATAGTTTACTTGCTTTAGAGGTTATTTCTCGAAATATTTCATCTGTAATTGAGGTTCGATTAAGCAGATATGCCAAGATTACACCATACTATTTAAAGTAGTTATTTTAATCGTATAACCATCATTAATCTCCTAAACACATGCTATCGGCTACTTTAAAAACGCTGATTCAAAGACAAGAGAACACTATTGAATACGGTATATATAAAACCACCAGTACCTAAATCAGGGGCATACTTGATGATATTTAGCCTTGTGGCATTAATGCTGCTTGGTGTTGGTGTGTTTTTATTTCCACAAGCCAATGGTGCCGCTATAGCCATTATTCTTATCATCTGCATCACACTTCTTATCGTCGCGATCAAACAATCCAATGATACCGAACTGTCTTTCACCCTTACTTTTATGCATTTGCAATACCATAGCCCAACGGGGGGATGGGTAACAAGGTGGCAGAATATTAGCGAAATTGGCCCTGCAACTATTTCAAAAGAAGGTTGGCATCAAGCCTTGCCATGGGCGGGGGTGAAGATTAAGGATTACGACGAATTTTTAAATACAATTTGCCCTCGGATCGCCAGTGAAATACTGATAGAGCAGCGAGGGCTATTGATATTGGCGTACAAGCAATTAACGCCCCCACCCCATGAAATCGAAGACATGCTTTTTGATGATACCCATTACATTACTTCCAGCGGTAAAAGAATGAAGGGGTTGTTAGCCATGCTGGCAAATAGAATGCGATACAACCGTGAATTACTCGGTTACGATTTTTTTATTTCAGAAGACGTACTCGATAGGCCAATAAATGATTTTATTGGCCTGACGCGACGGTATATTGCAGACTCTCGCTAACTAACGACTACATTTACATCTGACGTTTGTGCTTTTAAAAACGGTAACAACAGTAGCCCTACCACTGCAGCGGCACATGAAATAACCGTAAAGAAGCCAGCCCAATGGTATTGCTCCATAACTAACGCCAGAGGATACCCAGCTAAAGCCGCCCCCATGTAAGCAAAAAGGCCAACAAAGCCTGTAGCAGCGCCTACAGAGTCTTTATGCGAGCATTCTGCAGCAGCCATACCGATCAACATCTGAGGTCCGAAAACAAAAAAGCCAATCGCAAAGAAACATCCCGCTTGAAGCACAAAACCAGTCAGAGGCATTAACCACAAAGCCGCAACCGATAAAAAGATCCCAATTGCAAAGATCAGGTTCATGGGACCACGGTTTCCATCAAATAATTTATCTGAGCCCCAGCCTGCAACTAAAGAACCAACAAAACCACCAACTTCGAATAACGACAAAGCAGCATTCGCGGTGATTAGACTGTAATGATGTTGTTCAGTCAGGTAGAGATTACCCCAATCATTGATGGCGGTTCGCACGATATAAACAAGAACATAGCTAAAAGCCAGTAGCCAAATGTACTTATTATTTAAGACGTATTTCCTTAATATTTCTGTGTTAGTTAAGCCTAATCCTTCATTTTCTTGCGCTAACTCTAGCGTATCGTTACGCCAATGCCCGACAGTCGGCAACCCCAATGTCACAGGTTTATCACGCAAGCGCCAACAAAGAAATAGTCCCACAAAAACCGCTAAAATACCGGGAATAATAAACCCATATCGCCAGCCGTAATGCAGCGTTACAACACCCACAAGTAAAGGGATCAACGCCCCTCCTACATTATGTGCTGTATTCCATAAAGACCACCAAAAGCCACGTTCTGAACGGGAATACCAAGTTGTCAGCAATTTAGAACAAGAGGGCCAGCCCCACCCTTGAAACCACGCATTAACCATCCACAATAAGGTGAATATAACGATAGAGCTAGAAAAGCCAAAAAGAATATTCACGATACCCGTCATGACCAATCCTATTCCCATAAAATAGCGGGGGTTTGACCGATCAGACACGATGCCAGATAGAAACTTAGAAACACCGTAAGTAATATAAAAGAATGTACCCATTAAGCCAATATCTGACTTATCGAGCCCTAAATCAGCAATCATTGCTGGCATCGCGTAATTAAAGCTTTTGCGAGTGAAGTAAAATAAAGCATAACCCGCATACATGGTAAACATAATATGAAAGCGCCAGTACTTATAAAGCTCATCGATTTGCTTTGGATCTTTCACTGGCTGTACATGCTGTTCCGACTTTAAAAAACCGATCATATATTTAGGTCTTCATTTGAAAAATAAATAATGGTGTCGTAAGAAACGTATTGAACGTTCATGATTTAGAGCTTGGGTAATACAACATGTAATGCTGTACCGGGCTGTTGGGTGCCAGAATCACTACTAAGGGTAAATTCCCCTCCTAAGGCTTGCACCCTTTCTTTCATTCCACGTAAACCAAAACCACGTAACGTCTCTTCAGGTTTAAACCCCACACCATTATCTTTTACGGTTAAGTAGACATCTTGCTCGAAGGTTACTGTGATTCTGGCTTCAGTCGCTTGTGCATATTTCACCATATTATTTAACGCTTCTTGGCAAATTCGATAGAGTGTTACGCTGGTCGCATCGCTTAAATCTAAATCAACATCCGTCGGTTCATTCCAAATAATGGTTGTCGAAATCCCATTTGCTTCGCACTCTAACTCGCGCACTAGCTGGTGAATTGCCTCTTCTAAACCAAGGTCGTCTAACGTTTTAGGCCGTAGCTGCGTTAATAACCCTTTCGTGGTGTCATAAATATTCAATGACAGGCTTTCAATGGTTGATGCGCAACTCTCACCCATCGGGGTATTTTCAACCCGCTTTAAAATGCTGGCTTGAGTACGAATAGCGGTAATATTTTGCCCTATTTCATCATGTAGCTCTCGGGCGATATCTCGACGCACGGATTCTTCAGCTTTTACTAATTGACGGGATAAATTGTGATTGCGATTTAACTCATGCCTGAGCTTTTGATTCAATTCACGTTGGCGTTGAATACCCATACCCAGCAATATTCCCGTTAAACTTTGTGCAGACAGCGACAGTAATAAGTCTGTAATTTCCATATTACTCACGCCACTACGGGCGGCAATTAAGGCCACGCTGTTAAGCAATGTACCTAATAGTGCCCCTTGCCATCCGTAACGAAAAGCGAGCAAAATAATAGGAATGGCTAAACAAAATGGCGCAAAGCGACGTAACTCTTCAGGTAACCCAACTTGAGCTGCAATACTTAAGGCAAACAACACAACATAGATAACCACGTGTCTGCTTCTTAGCTCAATGGGTTTAGATACAAGATTAACCGTTAAGGGGATCCACGATTTCTGGAACAAATAACTCCAGATTAAATAGCAGCTTGGCACCAACATTAAACCGCCAGTCACACTCACAAGAAACACCATCCATAATGAATACAGTGGTGCTGTGATCAATGCGGCGTCTTGTGCACCCTGCATCTGTAAGCTAAGTATTTGAGAACTTAGTATTTGCGAACTAAGCATTTGTGAACTAAAGACTAATACATTCAGTAGCGCAGTTGAAAAAATGACGACGCCCATAACGCACAACCGACGCCATTGAGAACCATAATAATATTTTTGTGCAAACCAAATAATCGGCACACTTATCAAGCTGGCAGCTATCACTGACAACCATTGCGGCTGATCGAGTAAAATTGCCAATGACACCATTAACCACCATTCAGCACCGTAAACCGCAAGCCAATAACGTTTGGGGGTATGTAATACGGTGCCAAGACGCAGAGCAAAAGGGAAAAGTAAAATCGCGAGCTCTGGTTCCATGATGAAATAATAGGAAAGCACCCATAAGCAAAACCAGCTACAAGATATCAGTAACCAACCACATAAAGATGTTATGCCGTAATTTCGCATTACACTGTTTCACTCTCGAAGCATTTCGCAAGCTCTACATTGTTTTTGACATTCAACTTATCCATGGCATTAGCACGATGTACATGCACCGTTTTATGACTTAAACCAAGGCGAACAGCGACGGTTTTAACATCTAAACCTAGTGCTAGCATTTCACCTATCTGACGTTCACGTTTGGTCAGTTGCTCTATGGGTTGTCGACTGCGGTTGGGGGTCACCAATTTCATTGTAAGATCGGGCGTTAAATAACACCCCCCGCTCGCCACAGTTCGAACCGCTTGTACGAGCTCATCAGGGCTACATCGCTTGGTTAAATACCCACGCGCACCCGACTCTAGCGCTTTTTCTACAATTGCCGCTGAATCATGCACGCTTAACATAATGCAAGATATACCAGAAGGAAGATCGGCTAATAATGAAAGGCCACTTTCATCAGGCATAGAGATATCAAGAATACACACATTAGCGTCTGAACCCGGTAATCCTTTGCGTGCTTCTAAAGCAGAGCCAAACTCGCCGACAACATCAATATCTGCTTCCAGTGACAATAGTTGAGCAAACCCAGAACGGACAATAATGTGATCATCAACCAGTGCAACTTTGATCATCTGTAAATACCCAAGAAAGTGTAAAAAGGAGGCTAAACTACATCCATCCTACGTCGCAAGCAAGGTAGAAAAAATGCTAAAGAACAACCAACATGATATTTCACGGTTTTATTTATGATTGCACTTTACTGTCACGAGGGGCAGTTTATCTTTCGTAGTTACATTTTACTCAAGATAAAAAATACCCTCATACAAAAAAGCCACCCTCATAGGTGGCTTCTTTCTACGTATTATTCAAATTATGCAGCGTCTGTTACTAGCTGTTTTTGTATGCGTTTTTCACGTCGGATTTTTTTCTCTTCGGCGATGGCTACGAAAAGTAATAACACTATACAAATCGCAGCTGACGCATCTAATGCAGCAAATGTACCCTTCCAACCTGTTAGGCCAAAAATAGGCGTACCATCAGCAATCATACCTAAGCCCAATTTCGCAAAGCTATCACCAATAAGGTAAGCAAACGTACCTTTTACGCCATCAGCAACACTGATCGCTTTTTTCGGTACAAAGCCAACGGCTGCAACACCAATTAATAACTGAGGACCAAAAACCAAGAAACCAAGGGCGAATAATGAACCAAGGTACATGTATTCATTCGTTGCATGCTGGTAAAACTCAAGAGTGAAAATAATAAGCACTAATGAAACACAGGCAACGATTGCACGGCGACCGTTCGCCAAATCAGATAGGTAACCCCACATTAACGTACCGACTAATGCGCCTACTTCAAATAAGGTAAAGCCCGTAATTGCCGTTTCTTTCGATAGACCCAGTTCTTGATAAGCATAAACCGTAGACCATTGATCGATACCAATACGTACCACGTACAAGAAGATATTCGCGAAACAAAGTAGCCAAATCACTTTATTTTTCAGCACGTATTCCATGAATATTTCGCGCTTCGTCATCTGGTTTTCTTCGGCTTCTAGATCTTCAGCGCTCGCTTCTTCACCAAATAATTCTTCAGCAGTACCTAAACCATAAGCTTCAGGTGAATCGTTACCATAGCGTAAACCAATAAAACCAAGGACAATTGCAATAATGGACGGGAAGACGAACATACCCACCACGTGACCGCCGAACAGGTAGTTCGAACCAAACAGTGCAACACCAGCAGCTGCCGCGCCACCCACGTTGTGAGACATATTCCACAAACCAAGATACGAGCCACGCTTGTTACGCGGTGTCCACTTAGTGATTGTAGAATAACTTGAAGGACCACCCGTACTTTGGAAAAAGCCGCTTAAGCCATAGAAGGCAATCATCAAGAATAAGCTAACACCTGAGCCGCCCATGCTGACACTGAAGCCCAGCATTGCGATACCTGACAGAATCAACATGAATGGAAGAAATTGTTTTGTATTCTTTCCGTCAGCGTAATAAGAAACAGCGGTTTTACCAATGCCGTAAGTAATTGAGAAGCCAAGACCAATTAAACCAAGCTCTGTCATCGACAGGCCATAGGTAGAGATCATGTCATTTTGGGCAACGTTAAAGTTCTTACGAATTAAATACATTGCCATGTAGCCAATAAATACAACCAAGTATGATTGAATAAATGGTTTAAACCACATTTTACGGCGTTCTTCTACAGGCAGATCTAAGGTCGGTTTTCTGACCTGTTCCAACAATTTTAACATGTGAAACCCTCTACAAATTTGTTCAAAATAAGCCTGCTTACTGAATGTTATGAACATTACGTAGCATTCAGTAAGCAGAATCGCTGGATATCATCAGGGCAAGAAGAGTTATTATTTTGTCCAGCGATGACCAATTAAAGACAAAACACATATCGGGGGGGAAAGTGTTTCATTGTAAAAAGCCAAAAGCGATGATGAACCAGATTTGTAGAGAATTTTAAAGACTACCAAGAAGGCTGGCTTGAGAAGGCGACCTAAAACAATTAGGAATAATTCCTAGTTCTAGGTGTTTTGTCAGAAAAGCGTGAAAGTAATCACACTTTCATTAAGGATAAGTACAACAGCTACACAAATGATAAATAAGATTGATGTGAAAATAAGGAGACTCTACTGCTATCCCCTTATTCTTAGATACTTACCTAGATTGGTATTAATACAATGGCATCTCATCAGCAACAAACGGGTTAGATACACGCTCATTACCAAAAGTAGACAACGGACCATGACCCGGAACAAAAGTCACATCATTGCCAAGCGGCCACAGTTTGCCTTTGATGGAATCGATCAATGTTTGGTAATCACCTTGAGGGAAATCTGTACGCCCTACGCCACCTTTAAACAGCACATCACCCACAAATGCCACTTTTGCATCATCATTAAACAAAATAACATGACCTGGGGTATGGCCTGGTGTGTGAATAACCTGAAGCTTCTGATTACCAATAGTAATTTCATCGCCTTCAGATAGCCATTGAGTCGGCGCAAAAGCTTCTGTTAACGGGAAACCAAACATTTCACTCTGGCGAGGTAAACCTTCAAGCCAGAATGCATCATCTTTATGAGGACCAATAATAGGAACATCTAATTCAGCGGCTAATGGCGCAGTACCACCAACATGATCAAGGTGACCATGGGTCAACAACAGTTGTGTCACATTCAAACCAAGCTGCTGAGCTTTTGCTTTAAGAAGGTGGATATCGCCACCTGGATCCACAATCGCCGCTTCTTTAGTTTCATCGCACCAAACAATAGAACAATTCTGTTGGAATGGGGTAACAGGAACAATTTCAAACTGGAGACTCATACGTCCTCTTTTCCTAAACTGATGCCATTCTTGATAAGTAGATGATCAGTACTTGTCGAGATTGGCATAACATTAAAACTAGAGGCAAGAATGCCATGCTTGCTGCCAAAAGGGAATGAAGAGTGGCTATATCGAAGGCTTAAAAGTCCGAAGAAATAATAGGAGAATTAAGAGTAAAAGAAGAGTTTCAAAATAAAAAATGTATTTAAAGCGAGAGAATCCCCTCGCAATCAAGCATAAATAGGCCATATTACCAGCGGCGAACAGGGCCTGTATCAATATGAACAAAATTACTTTTAGGGTAATAACCAACACCACCGAGTTGCAAATCGATGGCTGCTTTGCGCACTTTAGATAAAGACACACCTTCTAGGTTAAAATCTATCGCTTGACCTTTCATGTGATAGCTCTTGGTTGCCACGCCACCTTTCTTTTGTAACATCTTATTGGTTGCCGGAGAGCGATAACCTGAAATAATACGAACTTGGCCTTTATGACCTAAGTTTGCTTGAATTTCAGTAATGGCATCAAAAAGACGTTTATCCATTTTAGCCACTTCATTTTGTCGGAAATCACGGCAAATATTATCAATGCGTTTTAACTCAGTTTTAATGTAGCTTTCACCGTTAAAAAACTCACTGTCTATATCTTCACCAGTGTGAATATTACACAGTGAAATCTTACGTGGATTGGTAGCTTTAAAAGGACTCGCAATCGCCATACCTGGCACTAGACATGCACCTAACGTGAGTCCACCAGCAATCAAAAGCTGACGGCGCATGTAATTAAAATCAGACATCGAAACAAAACCAAAATCAAACGAATAAAAAGGTGTACTACTTTAGTAGCTCAAGCAAGATAACGTTCAGGTAATGTTCAGTCAAATAGCAAAATGACAAAAAAACACTGCTTTTTTATCAAAGCAGTGTCTAATTATTGAGAAATAAGTAATTTAATGATTGTAAGCTGATGTATATTTTTGATCGCTTTGCGAACCACCGCTCACTTTATCGTATAAATACACATCATCACGGAAGTTTACAAGCCCACCGTCATCAACCCAAGCAGTCTGATAAATGAGGTGTACTTGCACCTTATTCCGAAGGCCTATTGTCTTGGTTTGCTTACGTCCCGAGAGCTCATAAAAACGCTGCTCTGTAACGCCAGAATAATTGAGTAGGATTAATGCCAAAACATCAGCATTCTCGACCCTTACGCACCCTGAACTAAATGCCCGGTCATCTTTATTAAATAAGCTTTTTGCTGGGGTATCATGTAAATAAATCGAATTATCGTTCGGTATAATAAATTTATACAAACCCAACGCATTCTTATTGCCAGGCTTTTGACGTAATCGATACGGAAACGTTTTTGCATACAACATGCTTGGATGAATCGTATGTATTGGAATTTGCTCTGAACTGTTCCAGCTTCGAATTACCGCATAGTTATGGCGGTACAAGTAACTTCTATCTCGACGAGCTTTAGGTAAAATGTCTTTTCGCATAATCGACTTAGGTACATTCCAATAAGGATTAAATACCACTGAATTCACCTTCGATGATATTAAAGGTGTGCGACGACTTGGACGACCTACTATCACTTTACTATCGAATACATGTTTATTATCAAGCCATAAATTAAGCTCATAACCCGGAATATTGACAATTAACACTGAATTATATTCTGCAGGCCATAAACGTACTCGTTGAGCGTTTAACGCCAAAACACGAATACGTTCTTTTGGGGTTATGGCTAGCCAATATCGCGTTTTAGGTCCAATAACGCCATCGACCTTTAATCCATGTCGTTTTTGAAATGTTTTAACCCCTAGTGAAAGTGGAATAGTCAGTGAGCGGAGTTGAGACGTCCGCATTCTATCAGCATCGTATTCTGTTATATCTCCCATTCTTTCAAGAATAGTGATGAGGCTGTCAGGATCTTTAAGGCGATCGCCTAGTCGGATAATCCCCTGCTGATAGAACCCAGGCCAATGTTCAGATTCTGATACTTCTAGTGTCTGCATTGCCAGTATCATTTTATTGTAATTGTCATTTACAGGCTTAAGCGAGGTAACAAAATAACGCATACGATTATTGTCAATCGCATCAAGCAAGCGCCCTGTTTGCATCTCGGTAGGCAACGGTAATGGTACATCGACGCCAGTTCCAAATAGCCAACCACGACCAAATTCAGGCAAATTTTCGATATAACTCATATACGCTAACAATGTATCTGTCGCCAATAAATCATACTGGCGCCAATCATTCGCTAATTTGTAATGTTTAAGTTGAGAGTAGCGGCGAGACAAATCAGAACTAACACCCGAAAGAGTGACAATACGTAATTGCTCTTCAAGTTCAGTAGCTGCAAATGCATCTTGCCAGATGGGAGTGTAAGCAATAGAGGCATAAAGCTGTGCGAGTTTATCAATATATTGAATAGATGAGAGATCATCGGCAACTTCTTTCACCCAAAGTAGCGACTTTTGCTGTTGCAATGCGGTTTCGGGTGACACCACAGGCTCAGATATAAATTGTTGCTGTGTGTTAATGCTTTGCTCAGATAGAAGAGCTGGTGTTGGCGTTAACACCGGCTCATTTGCTGACACACTTACGCTGATGATTGAGCTAAGCAGTAAAGAAATACATGATTGCCGTATCATTGCCATTACTATTTCCCCAAGGAGCACCACATAAGTATGGCAAATACGCTTGCCTTTGGGCTTAAATGTAGCTTGTACTGGCAATTTAACTTGTTTCAAAAATACAACAACGCCTGAGTGCTTACACGTTATTCTCAAGCTTAAAAGCTATCATACTGATAGATAAAGGCTCGTTTCAGCGAAAATTCTGCATCTTGAAGTATCTTGGGTATATATTAAAAACGAGGCATAAAAAACGCCCCTGCATCAGTAAAACATTTGCATATTTAAGCATTTTCTCTTCAAATAAACACCGAAAAATACATGCTGTATATATCATTGAGATGAAAATCGTTTAGTGCACTAAACTTTTTATATCAAACGAATATCGTGAAATGCATCAATATAATGGTTCTTAGCATGTCGCTATTTTAATCAAGTATATCTGAGTTATGAAAAATGTCGTCCAGAGCAAAAACTAAAGCTTCCATGTTAGTTCAGTTTGTTGTATTTTCGCGGAAATTATCTTTGGAGAGTTAAATGGACAAGCACGAAGAAGTTCTCATTGCCCTTCGACAAATCATCCGAGCAATCGACCTGCACTCAAGAAAATTGAATAAAGACGCAGGATTAACTGGGCCGCAACTTGTTTTGATGCGTGCTATCCGTGATTCCGGAGAAAAAGTCACTATTCGCCAGCTTTCAAATAACACCAATATGAGCCAGGCGACGGCAACCACCATTCTAGATCGTCTTGAAAAACGAGAATTAGTGGTACGAGAAAGAAGTAAGCTAGATAAACGAAAAGTACACGCACACCTAACTGAAAAAGGTATCGAGGTTATTGCGAAAGCCCCTCTTCCTTTACAAGACAGTTTTGTCTCTCAATATCAAGATCTTGATGATTGGGAACAATCTTTGTTGTTGTCATCAGTTCAGCGTATCTCTTCGATGATGAATGCAGAACATTTAAATGTTGCACCACTTTTAGAAGTAGGCAGCATTACGCAGCAAGAAACAACGACAGAACAATAATTAAGCCACTTAGCTTATTCCTTTTGTTCATTGTTATTGCTCAATAAAGAAGGCTGGTTATATCGGCTTTCTTTATTAACACATTTTTATACGCCAACAGTGAACGCATTACTCCCTTCAATCACAACCTCTTAAATAATAAATGCCCAAACCCTAGCTTTCAGCCTAAAGCATGATTATATTGATTCCAATAATTCAATGATTGGATAACAGTGTGCTACTTGAAGGAATCGAAACATTACTGGTGTTGGCTAAAGAAGGCACCATGAGTAAAACAGGTAGCCGTTTATATATAAGCCAATCAGCCGTCAGTAAACGTATTGCAAGACTAGAGAAGAGATTAGGAAAGAAATTAATCGAACCTGCTGGTCGCCATATCAAACTAACAGCCGATGCCATTACGCTTATTGACAATGTCGGACCAAGCTATAAAGAAATAAAAGGGCTGATTTTTGATCAACAACCTTATCAAGACCATACTCCCATTTATCTCGCCTGTTCCGAAACCTTAGTCGCTGGCTATCTGGGTAATATGATGGGGGCTTACATTCAGCACGACCCGTACATTAGCATTACGACTCACCATACCCCGTTCATCATCGAGAGAGTGCAATCTGGCGATGCAACAATTGGCTTTTGTGCCGGGCATTTAACCCCCCAGCATGGCCTGTCGACCCGTCACCTATTCAATGAGCCTTTCTCTGTTATTAGTCACCAACCATTGCGACAGCAGCCCCAGCAACTACTTGTTAATGACTTCAATAATCCATCAAATGCCAACCAAGCCAGTTTGCTTCAAAAAGCAGGCATTATTCCGTTAATGGAGATGGACTCTTATACGGCTGCAGCACAACTGGCATTAGGTGGTGTTGCACCTGCATTAGTACCTGTTTCGATCATCAAAACCTTAAAAATCGAACCAATTTACTGCCATCATTTTGAGTTTCTTGATGAGCTCACCCGTCCGGTTCATTTATGCTACCGCCCGAAGAGCTATCAATCAGAGCGTGTTAGTAAGCTTATTGAAACCATTGCGGATTCTGTTCCCAAAGCAATTTAATCGCCATTACCATCGAGATAATCACGACCATAGGTCGGATAAGTTTCTGCCCTTTAGAAATGACTACCTTGGCCCCCATACGTGCACCAATAAAGCCACCAACCGCCATCAACAACCCTATTTCCCAAATCGGTAGCCCTGCCATTATAAAGAATAATAATGCGGCAAAGTTCGACGTGAAATTAAGAATCTTGGTTCTTGCCGTTGCTTCCACCAATCCAAATTGAGCAAGAGCAACAAAACAAACCGTAAACAAAGAGCCCGCACCTGGTCCAAAAAATCCATCGTAAAATCCGATACTAGTACCAACAGTGAAAGCAAAGGCATTCTCTGACAGCTTTGGTGTGCCACCTCCCTTACCCGTTTGAGGGGCAAATAGAAAATACAACGAAATACACACCAGTAAAGCAGGGATCAAACTTGTTAGCACACCCGCATCAATGCGCTGAACAAGCACGGCACCAATGGCAGAGCCAATAAACGTAAACACAATCGCGTTACGCATTTCCTTCAAACTGACAAAACCATTTCGAACAAAATATAACGAAGCAGAAAAGCTACCAAACGAACCTTGAAGTTTATTGGTGGCCAATGCTTGAGCAGGCGGCACACCGACAGCAAGTAAAGCGGGTACGGTTATCATTCCACCACCGCCAGCGATCGCATCAATAAAACCCGCCAAACCTGCCACTAAAAAAAGTAACCCAAGAATTTCAAACGACAAGTCCATTTAATAATGTCTCTTTTAACAACCAGTAAGAGCGATGACGGTAACACTACGCACGAATAACGAATAGCGAAAGATAGGACGACAACCTATTCCACCTAGGAATTGGTAGTGGAATGTAACCAATGAAATGAAGTCACATCTTTTCCCGAAATTTAAGAGTTCGTAAACTCACCGGTATAATTGCGTCGATTCATTCACCGTTCAAGTTGCGCAATGTTTGCCATACTTGCTCACCTGCTGGGTGTAAACGAGCCTGATAGCGATAAGCATAATAGGTGATCGGTAATCGAAGATAGGGTTCACCGACAACCGCCACTTTCCCGCTCGCCAATTCTTCCTGTATAGCATAATCCGGTAACCAAGCGACTCCCTGCCCTTTGAGTACCAGTACTTTAAGTAAATCTGTCATCGATGATAAAAATACTGCCTTCAGGTTAACCTGATCACGAATAGCTTCAATTTGACGCCCCATATAAGAACTCGGACTGTATGCCAACCATGGCACTTCTTTGTCTTTGGTGAGCTGATAAAGTGGTTTCCCCTCACTATTACACGCACAAACGGGCAACAGCTCCGCCTGTCCAATTTGTAGTGATTGATAGGGTGGTAACCGAAGCAACTCATCATCAAATGCTAATAACAAATCGCAACTACCTTCTTGCAGCTCCTCAATCGCCTGATCGACATCGATCGCTTCAACACTCAATAAGGGGCTATGCTTACCTGCCAATAACTTAGGTTGAATAGACGGTACAAGGCTGGTTGCTAACGAGTGGGCTGCCGCCACCCGAACCATATTACCGCCAAGTTTTGATAAATCAGACAGCTGACCAATTCCATCCACCATTTGGTTCATCAGGCTACGGGCTGTTATCCGAAATAGTCGACCACTGGGCGTAAGAGAAACAGGTGTCTTGCTTCTGTCTACCAATTCTGTGCCCACCATATGCTCCAATGCTTTAATCCGGCGACTAAATGCTGGCTGGGTCACATTACGTATTTTTGCTGCCATAGAAAAATTTCTAACATCCGCGAGCGCCAGAAAATCTTCTAACCACTTACTTTCTATATTCATAAGATTTGAGCTAAAGATAAAAAAGTAGTATATCGAAACGAGTAAGCTATCCAGATATATTTCAAGCACTCATGATCACAGTTTTATTATTTAGTCATACGGATTCGGCATAATAGCCTCAGCAACGGCATTTCAAATCAAACCACCGTCACCTTATAGTGATTGCAGTTAATAATACTGTAGGAACAATAACATGAGCAGAAAATTAGGAATTCTTGGCGGTATGGGTCCATTAGCGACTGTTGAATTTATGCAGAAAATTATTTCACGTACCCCTGCTCATAATGATCAACAGCATATTCCGATGCTTGTTAGTAATAATCCGCAGATTCCAGATAGAACCGCGTATCTTATCAGCAACGGTGAAGATCCATATCCAGCACTAAAAGAAGGGATGGAGCAGCTACAGCAGGCAGGCGCCGAATGTATAGTCATGCCCTGTAATACTGCCCATTATTGGTACACCCGCCTAACCAATAGCTGTAACGTGCACACCATCAGCATTATTGATAGCGTTGTTGACGAAGCAAAACACCGTCGCTACCGCACCGTCGGTCTACTCGCGACCACAGCAACAATGATGGCAGGTATGTACCAAACAAAACTGGCTCAACAGCAAATCGATGCTATCGAAACAACCGATTCAGAGCAGCAAGCAATAATGAACGGGATCTATGCGGTCAAAGCGGGGAATGTGGAGCATGGTAAGCAACTTATGCAACCCGTCTTTGAAGCAATGCTTAACCGTGGTGCTGAAGCCGTTATTTTTGGTTGTACCGAAATACCTGTCGCGCTCGCAGAGCAGACAATTTCTCAACCGCAGCACTGTTTAGATTCTCTCGACATTTTAGCTGAGCAGTGTGTTCATTGGGCCCAAGCAGATGCACCAGAGCTCGTCGCATAATCTTGTCTTAGAATCGTAAATATCTAGAGAAAGTTTACAACAAGAAATTCATCAATCCCCATGTAATGTCGTAATTTTACGACATTACATTTTCCCTTCGTCATTCCCATTTTTAATCATTCAGTAAAAACACCCTAATCCGCTATTAAACACACACTTCTATTGGTGCATTGCTACAAAATTATTGTTTCCAATACTGCTCTAATCAGTTCTCAGCAAAAAGACCAGAAAAAAAGTAAGTGTTTGAAAGGTACTGAATTAATGATACAGGGTTGATTTAACATCTAAACATCAATCACAAATTGATGATTTGTCTGATGAAACCATCAATAAAAAAACATAGCGCCAATCCTCTTGATACTTAAAATATTCTACTCACGACGTCGTCATTGCAATTTCGTTAAACAAAATTACAAAACAGAAAAGACCATTCCAGCCTTCATTGCTGAGAAATGGCGTTCTATAACAATAAGATTCACGATGGAGTGAAAGTACCCATGTTAAACCTGATTATTTCGGTAGTCCCTATTTTGCTACTGATCTGGATGATGACCAAGCGTAATGCTTTACCATCCCACATTGCTTTACCCACAACAGCTGCATTTATTGGTTTACTACAACTTTTTTATTTTGGTTCAGATTTCACCCTTCTTGGTGCCAATATTATTGCTGGAACCCTGTCAGCCATTACGCCAATATCCATTATTACTGGCGCTATTTTGCTTAATCGTACTATTGCATTATCAGGTGCAGAAGACGTTATCCGTCAATGGTTGGAAACAATCAGCCGAAATCAAGTCGCCCAATTAATGATCATTGGCTGGGCTTTTGCCTTCATGATTGAAGGAGCATCTGGTTTTGGTACCCCGGCTGCGATTGCAGCACCTATTTTAGTCGGGCTTGGATTCAACCCATTAAAAGTCGCTATGCTTGCCTTGGTTATGAACTCTGTACCTGTTTCTTTCGGTGCGGTGGGTACGCCTACATGGTTTGGCTTTGGCAATCTTGGACTTACGGAAGCCGAGCTGTTAATTACAGGCCGTAATTCTGCGCTGATGCATGCTATTGCTGCTTTTGTTATTCCCGTTATTGCGCTTCGCTTTGTCGTAAGCTGGCAGCAAATTCGCCGTAATATACTGTTTATCCAATTAAGTGTGTTGGCTTGTACTATTCCGTACTTTCTACTCGCACAGTGGAACTATGAGTTCCCTGCACTCATTGGTGGTGCCATTGGTATGGCGGGTTCCATTTTACTTGCGCGTTCTAATATCGGCTTAGAAACCCAAAACGAGAGCAATCTTAATAAAATTAAGCATGTTTCACGGTCTCAAATTATCAAAGCCATGAGCCCAACACTGATTCTAATCAGTATTTTGATTGTCACCCGCATTCAACAGCTGGGTATCAAATCCATGCTGAACGATGCCACGCCATTATTCAATTTCCAGCTAGGCGCATTCGGTGACCTATCTATCAGCCAAGCCCTGATCATCAAGCTAACCAATATTTTAGGTACAGATACGGCATGGGCCTATAAGACCCTGTATGTGCCCGCCCTGATCCCTTTCTTATTGGTTGTACTGATTTCAATTCCAGTATTAAGCCTAACCAAGCCAATGGTTAAGCAAGTCTTCACCGAAACGGCAAGCCGAATAAAAATGCCATTAATCGCCCTTATTGGTGCTTTGATTATGGTCAAACTCATGATGATGGGTGGCGACAATTCACCAATAATGACAACGGGTCGCGCTTTCTCCGAACTAACGGGTGCTAACTGGCAGTATTTCGCCTCATTCTTGGGCGCACTCGGTGCCTTTTTCTCTGGTTCGGCAACCGTGTCTAACCTCACCTTTGGTGGGATCCAACAAACCATCGCTCACACTGTCGATCTACCACAAACCACCATTTTGGCACTTCAGTCAGTGGGGGGAGCGATGGGTAATATGGTCTGTATCAACAATATTATTGCCGTCTCAACCATTTTGGGAATCGCCAACAAAGAAGGTTACATCATTAAACGCACAGTCATTCCGATGATGCTTTATGGGGCGATTGTCGCGGTGGTGAGTGTGTTTATCTAACCCTACAAAATACGCACCGCTATAACAATAAATCCGGCAGCAATGACTGCCGGATAACCTACGGCCCCGAGAGTTAATCGACAAGGGCGAGTACAGCAACTTCGGTTGCCAAAACGAAACACATGGCGGATCACCGTCAACTGGAGCAATTATGAAGGTAAACTTTTTCGTCACCTGCTTATGCGATACCGTGAAAGCCGAAGTGGCTAAAAAAACGGTCATGCTACTTGAACAGCTTGGCTGCGAAGTCATTTTTCCCGAGCAACAAGGATGCTGTGGCCAACCTTCGCTAAACAGCGGGTATATCGAAAGCAGCAAGCCGGCCATGAAAAATTTAATCAAGGCATTTGAATGCAATGACCTGCCAATTGTTACGCCAGCTGGATCGTGTGCGGCATCGATCAAACGCTACCCTGAATACCTCGCCGATGAACCCGAATGGGCAGAACGAGCACAACATGTTGCCGACCGTCTGTTCGAGTTAACGCAATTTATTGTCAACCAGCTAGGAACAGTCAATGTAGGCGCTCGTCTTGAAGGCCGAGCTGTCTACCACCCATCATGCAGTTTGATCCGCAAACTCAATGTACGAGAAGAACCATTAGCCCTACTTGCTAACGTTGAAGGATTAGAGATGCTACCCATCGAAAATCAGGAAACCTGCTGCGGTTTCGGCGGCACGTTCTCCGTCAAAATGGCTGATATCTCCGCAGAAATGGTGAAAGAAAAGGTCCATCACATTTCAGCGGTTGAGCCTGATTACTTAATCGGTGCTGACATTAGCTGTTTGGTTAATATTGGTGGACGTATTAGCCGTGAAGGCAAACCTATAAAAGTATTGCACATTGTCGATGTGCTGATGAGCCGCTAAGGAGATCACACTATGTCAATGAAAACCAGCAAACTAAAATTCAAAGAACGCATCAAAGTTCAAATGAAAGATGACTTTATGCGTGAATCTGTCGCCAATGCCCAAACCCGCATGTATACCAATCGCCAGATAGCGGCTGATAAATTGGGTAACTGGGAGCAGTGGCGAGAAATGGGCATGGATATTCGCGACCATGTGCTAGAAAACCTTGATTACTACCTACACCAGCTTAGCGAGAACGTAAAAAACAATGGCGGACAAGTTTTCTTCGCCCGTACAGCCAGTGATGCTACCAACTATGTAGAAAGCATTATCAAAGCGAAAAATGCTAAAAAGGTGGTGAAGTCCAAATCAATGGTCACAGAGGAAATTAACCTTAATCAGATCATTGAACGTAATGGCTGTGAGGTCATTGAAACAGACTTGGGAGAATACATTCTACAAGTTGATGATTGCGATCCTCCATCGCACATTGTCGTACCCGCTTTACACAAAAACCGTTACCAGATCCGCGATATCTTTAAAGAAAAAATTGGCTATCAAGGCAGTGAAGACCCTGAAGAGCTGACTCGATATGTCCGTGATTATATTCGCCACGACTTCTTGCAAGCCGACATAGGGATCACTGGGTGTAACTTTGCGGTTGCCGAATCAGGCACTGTTACACTGGTGACCAACGAAGGTAATGCGCGATTAGCGACAAGCCTACCCAAAACCCATATCGCTGTTATGGGGATGGAGCGTATTGTTCCTACCTTTGAAGAACTCGATATTGTCATCAGCCTACTATGTCGTAGTGCGGTTGGTATTCCGCTCACGGGCTATGTAACTGCACTAACCGGTCCTCGTGAGGAAGAGCACCTTGATGGCCCAGAAGAGTTTCACCTTGTCATCGTCGATAATGGACGCTCTGATATTCTAGGCTCAGAATTTCGCGACATTCTACGTTGTGTACGTTGTGCAGCTTGCGTTAACACTTGCCCTGCTTATCGCCATATCGGTGGTCAGTCATATGGGTCTATATACTCAGGTCCCATTGGTGCAGTGCTGTCACCCCTATTAGGTGGCTACGATGACTTTAAAGATCTGCCCTACGCCTGTAGCTTGTGCCGAGCCTGTCATGATGTATGTCCGGTCAAAATCCCTCTTTCCGATCTGCTACTCAAACACCGCCAGAAAATGGGAGAGGAAAAAATCACCCCGCTTGCCGAGCGAGCTGCAGTAGGCGCCTTTAACATCATAAATGCTCACCCACTCTTGTGGGATAAGACGGTAAAAATAGGGGCAACCGTAGCAAGTGGTTTGATCCGAAACGGTAAACTGCCTTTGCAAATGGGGGCTATTAGCGAATGGACTGAAGCGCGTGATCTACCGCAGCCTGATGGTCAATCTTTCCGTAGCTGGTTCAAAAACCGTAACTAATTTTAGGAGTGGTAACCATGAGTCAAATTCATAACCGCGACAGCTTTCTCGATAATATAGCGAACAAACTAGGGCGCCCACGCCAAACTGAACCAGTTGAGCGTCCTAAGCTAAAGCATACTTGCCACCATGAAGTAATGGCTGAGTTTAGTACTGATGAGCTCAAAGACGTGCTCGTTAATTACACCCGCACGGCTTTAGGTTCGCAGGCTATTGAAACAACAAAAGCAGCACTTACCGCTACCCTTGCAGACGTCTGTAAAAAGTACTGTACTGATGAGGATAACAGTACTGATACCACTCAGGCACCTTGCGAGACAATAGTCTCTGCAGACTCTCGTCTGCTGGCCATATTTGACCCAGAACAACTTGATACTCCTGAGCATATTGTTCATATTTGGGATACAAAACTTGGCTATGGTCCGAATATTGAGGTTGCCGAGCGTGCAAAAGTGGGGATTGTTTTCGCCGAACAGGCTTTAGCCGAATCTGGCACCATGGTGCTATACAGCCAGCCAGCGCAAGGTCGTGCCATTAGTCTATTACCGGAAGCATCTATCTTTGTCGTGCCCAAAAGCCACCTCGTTGCACGACTCACTCAGGCCACTGCGGTTTTACATGAAAAAGCCAAGAAAGGTGAACGCCTACCTTCTTGCGTTAACTTTATTTCTGGTCCAAGCTCAACCGCCGACATTGAGCTAATCAAAGTTATTGGTGTACACGGCCCTATTTACGCAACCTACGTCATCATTGACGACATGTAAGTACGAAACTTAATCGCCTAGAACCATCAAAGACCAGACTCTTAGTTATTCATATCATAACTAGGAGCCTGACCTTTTCCTCTTTATACTTATATCAACCCCGTACTTATACAAACCCAACGACGAGAAACATCCAAATGCCTCAAATCGATGATCTGGTTCTTTTTACCCAAGTTATAGAACATGCCTCTTTTAGCAAAGTGGCTGAACTAAACAAAATCACTAAATCAGTCGTCAGCAAGCGGATCAGTAAGCTTGAAAACCAACTTGGGGTACAGTTGATTTACCGCACCACTCGTAAACTCACGCTCACCGAACCAGGCTCGATACTTTATCACCGTTCAAAAGATATTAACCAAGTTGCCCAGTCCGCCTTTGATGCCATCACCGGTTATAATGAAGCCCTATCCGGTAATATAAGAGTATCTGTTCCAACCATTTCAGGAGAACTCTTACTTGCTGAAGCTCTTTCTGATTTCTGCCAGAAGCACCCAGGGCTAACAGTTGAAATGTCGATGGATAATCACTTTGTCGATTTAGTCGCGCAAAACTATGACTTAGTAATACGCACAGGCTACCTTGAAGACTCAAGCTTAATTGCCCGCCACATATTCAATTCTCGTTGGGTTATCTGTGCTTCAGCCGATTACCTAGAAAAACATGGCGTACCGGAAACACCCAAAGCCCTGCATCACCATAACTGCTTGGGGTATACCCAGCAAAGTACTGGTCCGTTTGATTGGCTATTCGTTCGCAATAACACTGAAACTTATACGCTGAAAGTAAACGGTAACTTTTCTTCGGATAACGCCGTCGCCCTTCGTAAAGCAACATTAGCGAATAACGGGATCGCCTACTTGCCAACTTGTCTGGTATTCGATGATCTTAAATCAGGAAAGCTGATTGAAATATTACCGGAGCATTCCGGCAAAGTGGTGGGGATTTACGCTGTATATCCATATACAAAAAAGCCATCAAAGCGAATTCAAGCGCTCATTGAACATATCCGCGAGCGCTATATAACGATGAAAGAACGGTTTTAGTGCCTTGTACTACACGTGCTAAAGAAAAGATTAACTTCGGTTACGACACATTTCAGCAGGGAAAGAAAGTTGTACCATAACGTAACGTTTAAAAACATCATCATAACCTTGGTCATCAAGTGCTTTTTGCATACACAATAGCCACGCTTCTTTTTCTGCAATACCAATGGAAAGATGACGATGAGCACCAGGGATATTCATGCTGCCATATTTTTCAGCATAACGAGATGGCCCCCCCATCCAACCGGTTAAAAACGTAGTGAGCTTTTCACGAGAATCCGTAAGATCGGGCTTATGCATCGCACGTACAACCTCAGCTTCCGGCAATGTGTCCATGTAATCATAGAAAGCATCAACCAGTTTTTTAACCCCCACTTCACCGCCAGCGGCTAGCAAAGTAGCGTCTCCCATACCATAAACCGGTGCCGATTTTTGGGTTGGTGCAACACTCTCTTCTTGAGTAGAGTTTTTTGTTTCACTGATTTGTGGGCTGCTTGATTGCTCTGTTTTCATCATGGTTTCTTTTATGTTTCCGATAATATGCTCTTTATACCAAAGCATAGCGTGTTTTATTAAATACTTATTCGATTGGCATTAAAATAAAAAGAGCTGTCGAAGCAACTCTTAAGATCGTTAGAAAAATCGCTTAACTTTCAAATATTGGACCGCCAAATGCTGTTACCGGTGGCACTTCCCCTTTGAACTTCTCAATCTCTACGATAACGGTATTGGCGCTGGTTGCCTGAGCAAGCTCTGATGATCCTATATCTTGCGTAACCGTATTAGGGTCGCCATAGGTATCAATCGCACCAATTTTTTCATTTAGCGGGCCATACCAAGCGCCTTCATGAATACGAATAACACCTATTGGGTAGTTATCAGATACTTTTGCACCCGCTAACAGTTGCCCTCGATCATTAAATACGCGTACCAGATCCCCATCTTTAATGCCACGAGCTTTCGCATCTTCAGGGCTGATATAAACAGGCTCTCGACCTTGTACCGTATAGGTCGCTCGGTATTCGTCTGACTCACACATTTGCGAGTGTAAACGCTGATCAGGGTGACAAGATTGTAACCACAATGGGAATTTATCTGAATGTGGCCCACCATGAGATCGTTCTGATTTTTCAAACCACATCGGGTGGCCTTGGCAGTGCTCGTAACCATAGCGATCAATCTTACGACTGAAAATTTCGATAAAACCAGAAGGCGTACCTAATGGATTTATTTCAGGGTCTTCACGGAATCCGGCATGTTGAATGAAGGGTTTTCCGGGGCCAAATTCAACAATGCCATCAGCCCAAAACTGTTCAAACTCTGGCATTGGGAAGTTGGCTTTGTTCGCTTTTTTGCAGTCGGCGTACAACATACGCACCCACTCCATTTCACTCATACCACGTGTATATTCTTTCTGACGATCAAATCGTTGTGCTAACTCAGTGAAAATATCAAAGTCCGTTTTCGACTGGTACAGTGGATCAACCAGCTTATGCATCGCCAATATACCACTCGCCGAATACGCACCATATAAATCTATATCGTTACGTTCAAACTGCGTACAAGCAGGCAAAACGATGTCAGAAAATCGGCATGTTGCTGTCCATGCAAATTCAATCGTCACTACCGTTTGTAGCTTTTGAAATGCTTTCTTCATCCGATTACGATCTTGGTGATGATGCCAAGGGTTACAGCCGCTCACCACCAGCATCTTAGTATCCGGCAGGATCACCTTGCTGCCGTTATATTTAATTTCTTTGCCCGGCTCTAAAATCGCATCAAGCCACCGTGCGACAGGAATGGTTTTACTGTAACCATTAAAATCATCGTTATCCCATTTGGGCTTTTGACCTTCATCCACATTACGTGGAAAACCACCCGGCCCAGCAGCGCCAGTAGGAGGAATCCCTACACCACTATAATGGTGAGAATAAGACACGCCGCCCCCCGGTAAACCAATTTGCCCCAACATGGCAGCAATAACGGCCCCCATCCAGTAAGGTTGCTCACCATGTTGCTGACGTTGAATCGACCAACCGAACATTATCTGTGTACGATCTTTTGCCATGAGGCGTGCCAGTTCACGAGTCTGATCAGCCTTCACGCCACAAATTTTTTCGGCCCACTCTGGTGTTTTTTCTATGTTATCTTTCGCTTTACCAAGCACATACGGCAAGAAATCATCAAAGCCTAATGCGTAAGTCTCTAAAAACTTTTTATCATAAAGATCTTCTTTATAAAGCGTATGGGCGATGGCTAACATGAATGCCACGTCAGTTTGGGGATTCACATAAACCTGATCACAATTCAAATAGTTCTGCGTTTTTGATTTAACCGGATCAATAGAGATCACTTTGATCTCACCTTTTGCCACTTTCTCTTTTAACTGCTCATAATATTCATACGAGCCATGTGTTTCGGCTTGCCACCCTACCTGCGTATTTTTGAAGGGATCGTTCGCCCATAACACAATCGTTTTACTGTTCGATAAAATCTCTGGCCATGATGTGGCTTGCGCGTAAACCTCTGTCGAACCTAGTACATAGGGCAAAACCGTTTGACCAGCGCCGGTGGAATAATCACCGACTTTCGTCATGAAATTACCATGCATACCAACAGCACGTTGCATGTGTGATGTACAACTGTGGAACTGCCCTGTTTGTCGCCAGCCCGTCATACCCGCATGTAACGCCCAAGGGCCATAATCTTTCTGCACGCGTTCTAATTCTTGATAAAACAGGTCTAATGCTTCATCCCATGTCACCCGAATAAAGCGATTATTACCTCGTGTTTCACCGCTGTATTTGTGCTTCTTCAACCAATCAAGCCGTACCATCGGATACCGAACACGCGATGGACTGTAGATAATACCTTTAATGCCTTTCAGCATATCAGTAGGATACTTATCTATTTCTAAGGCCTTAATTTCTTGCACTTTACCGTTATAAATACGGGCGCGAAAAGCCCCCCAATGAGAACCTGATACCTTCCAGATCCCATCGGCAGTATTGGTTGTAGCTTCTGTTGCAGCGTTGGCAGCTTGCACCAAAAGGCTTGGTCCTATCACAGACACAGCGCTTGTCGTTGCTAGCCCTTTTAAAAATTTACGTCGACTCAGAGACATAAAAAATCCCTCTCTCTATTACACCACCCTAGACAAGTAACTGATTATCGACTTATCCAGAATGGTATTATTTAGTGACCAGAATCAGAAAAATCTGATGAATGTTTTTGTAGGTATTTAAGCACTAACGCTTCACTATCACGGTCGAGGTTAACGAACGCTAGCATGCCGTTAAACATACTTGGCCACGTATTGGCGTCGAAGTGGTTTTCTGCTGGCTGAGTATGACAAACACTACAGTTGGTTGTGTAAGCAGACTTAGTTTCACTCCAGATCATATCTACATTGTCTACTAACGATTCTTTTGGCATCCACAATTTCACTGTTACGCGCTGCCAAGGAAGACCGGTTAAATCATCTTCTTTTTCTTCAAATTTCTGTACTAACGTGTCATTTTTCGCAGCATCTTTGCTTAAAGCGGCAGTCGGAATATTTATCCCAAAGTCTTCAGATATAACGCGTCCAAATCCTTTCATTTTACGCCAGCCATTAATTTCAATTTGTATCGCATTGCCTTTCACTGCCACGACTTTTACTTCAGAAGCAGGATTCAGTTCTCCGCCACTTTGGGTTAATGCTTCATCTTCATACATAGGTAAGTAACGAACGCTGAAATAATTACTCCCTTCGGTGTAGCTGGTATTATGAGATTTCGACACTAACTGCGATACCATGCCACCAGAAGTATCCATATTGTCGGGTAAGCTGTGAGCAATACCTTTATGACAATCCAAACAACTTTGATCTTTCTCGGCCGCTTGCTTCATTTGCGATTGCGCCAGAGTCGACATTTCTTCCCACTTCATACTTTCGTACTGGTGGCAGTTTTTACATTCGAGAGAACCATTAGACGCAAAACGTTTCCATTCATGCTGTGCCAATTCACCCCGTTTAGCTAAGAACTTTTCGCGGGTATCAATCGTGCCAAAAATAGCGCCAAACACTTCCTTACTAGCCTGCATCTTCCTTGCAATTTTATCCGTCCAGTTATGAGGGACATGACAATCGGGGCATGTTGCTCTTACACCGGCATTATTCGACCAATGCACCGTTGTTTGTAATTCTTCGTACACGTTATCTTTCATCTCATGACAGCCAATACAAAACTTTTCTGTATTGGTAATTTCTAGTGCTGTATTAAAGCCACCCCAGAAAATCACACCTGCAACAAAGCCGCCTAACGTGAGTATGCCTAAACTAATATGCACCGCAGGACGCCAAAAAGTGCCCCACAGCTTTTTAATAAAACTCATCATAATCTTAACCTGTCTGTTTATTGACTGTGATTTGAATTAGCCGTGGCCGGGAGGACCGAGGAAGAAGATTTGTAGTGCCCAGACAATGAAGCCATAACCACCAACAAGCGCTACAGACAAAATGGGGAAGAGAAAAACAGTGATGAAAATAAATGATCGCCACTCATATTTTGATTTATCTTTATCGGCAACATTATCGACGCTACTCATTGCTAATATCCTATTCTAAATATGCCACCCACCTCACCTTACGACTCATGAGGTAACCGTTAAAAAAGTATAGTTAACAATGTTACAAACACACATATTTTGAAGCACATCCGAGCTGCATTACAGTTTTAAGCATTGTCGATTATCGTGAAAACTAACAGAAAACAAACCCTCTGAAGTTGCTTGTAAAATTCAAATCATTAATTGTTTATAAATTAACCTCTCGAAACGTCAGTTCATTTACCGTTCAGAAATGCTGTGCTTTTATGGTGAAATTTTGTGCCTATTTGGCGCAAATACAACACAAAAAAATAATAATGATGAGCACTTCTATTTATGTCGACGTTTAAAATGACAGTATTAAGTAAGTTTATTAACTATAAATTACTAAGCATTGCGGGATTATCTTTGGTCACTGTTGCGACAGTTTTATCTTTTCGTTCTAGTCCTATTCAAGACATCGAATTAGATATCGCATCATTCACATCAGTAAACCCAGCCCCCGCTTCGGGCCCTCACAACGACTCAATAAAAGACATTGTAAACCCGCCTAGCTATGAATATCAGATTCAATCAGGTGATACGCTAAGTGAGATTTTTGCAAAACTCGGCATCCCCTTATCTGATATGCAACAGGTGATGGAAGCTGACTTAGACAATTTACGTATTGATACGTTGCGACCAGGCCACCTTTTACGGTTCTGGTTAGATGACTCGGGGCAGCGCCTAGACAAATTAGAATTAGAATTTAATGCCGCTCAGCGCGTTGACTATCAACGAGTGAATGAGGGTGGGTTTGAGTTTGTTGAAATTACGTTACCAGGTACATGGAAGTCATCTGTTGCTGCCGGCAGTATTTATGGCAGCTTCTCGGTATCGGCTCAAAAAGCAGGACTGGATTTTAGTGAAATTAACGAAATCATAAACTTATTAAAAGATAAGGTTAATTTTTCGCGGGATCTTAAGGCTGGCGATACCTTTGAAGTTGTCGTTGCTAATCAATATATCGAAGGCAAAGCCACCGGATTGCACGACATTAAGGCTATTCGGCTTGAAAACCGAGGCCGAATAATATCAGCCTATCTACATGAAGACGGTAATTATTACGATGCTAACGGTGAAAGCCTGCAACGTGCCTTTTTACCTTACCCTTCCGCTAAGCGCTGGCGTATTAGTTCGAATTTTAATGCGAACCGTCGTCATCCCGTTACTGGTCGCCGGGCACCACACAATGGTGTCGATTTTGCGGCACCAAGTGGAACACCAGTATTAGCAACTGGTGATGGTTTCGTGGTAATGACCACCAACCACCCTTATGCTGGCCGTTATATTGTTATTCAACACGGGGCAAATTACCGAACCCGATATTTGCACAACAGTAAAATCTTAGTGAAAAAAGGGCAAAAAGTATCTCGTGGACAAAAAATTGCACTCTCAGGGCAAACTGGCCGAGTTACCGGTCCACATATTCATTATGAATTTTTGATTAGAAATAAACCCGTAAACCCAATGACGGCTAAGATTCCAATGGCGTCATCGGTTCCGACCAAAGAAAAAGTCCAATTTGAACAGACGGTAGCAAAGTATAATAAATTAATGCAAGTAGAAGACACAAACCCCATCGAGATTGCTAAGCAATAACGATGAATTTATATCTTTTTAAAAGTCGCTAGTCATTTTTCATAGGCTTCTTGTCACGAAAATAAGCTGTGATCAAAAAGGGCTGACTTCCATAACTCGTTAGAGTATTAGAAGTCAGCCCTTTTATGAGGAATCTATTTATCAGCGATTAAATCATGATTAAAGTGAAGCGCTATAAAGTGTTTGGCTTTGCTTATAAAGCTGTAAACGTTGCTCGAACTTAGCAATACGCTGTGTATTTACTAGCTCAGCTTTATTACTCGGCACGTCTTTTTCTAACTTACCAATTGCTGCTTTTTGTGCATTTACTGCCTTTGAAAATTCACCACATGCTGCATACGCGGCTGCAAGATTATCATAATCACCTGCATCACCTGTTCCAGTGCGACTTAAGACTTGCTTTGCTAACTTAAGAGCGCGTTCACCATCACGCATACGTTCGTCGGTGCAGGTTGCATATAACCATACTAGATTACGCTTAGATTCTAACGACCCACCATTTGATGCATCATTGAACCATTTAATCGCATTAGCACAATCAACTGAGCCCGTAGCCCCTGACGCATAATATGAGCCTAGCTCAATCATTGCTGGTACAGAACCCTCTTTTGCAGCTTCTGTATACCAATATAAAGCTTGCGACGCATCTTTAGGTACAACCTGACCTGCTTTAAATAAATCAGCAATCATAGTTTTGACTTCAGGCATATCAACAGCTGCTTTCTGTAACCAATACATACCTTTTAGTCGGTCAACCTTAAGACCATTAGTTCCTTCTAAATAAGCACGCCCGAGAAAAAGCTGCATATTTGTATCACCCTGATCAGCTTCAAGCTCAACATACTTCAATGTAGAAAGTAGGTGATTAGCTGGAGACGTGGTAACTGACGCATTGGCAGTTGAAATACCATATCCAGTTACAGCAAAGCCGAACATTGCACTGATAACAACTTTTTTTAGGGTCATAACTGCTGGCATAAAAATGTCTCTTTCAAATGACTGGGTGACGTTGAGAAGAGAAGTTATAGAACTAGCGGTCAAAAAACAACCACAAAAATACAGCATAAGTGACCACTTACCACGACATTATCGTTTAATTACAGCTTGGTCAGGAGGTTAAGCTAGCTAGTATTTTATTCTAGAATTTTAATAATGAGAGATCGATCGAATTAAATTGGACTATAATGACCCACCTTACCTGAATAACCGCTGAATAAATCACCAACAAAAAACGATATAAAAACTAAAAAGTCGAGAAACCTTAAAAGGTTTCTCGACTTTTATCTCATACAACAAATGCTCAGTTAGAAAGGCTTATAGTATTCTTGCCCACCACTAACAGATTGGTCATCATGCATAGAATCTTCATCTAGATCGATATCTAAATCAATCTGATTAGGTAAATCTGCCAACGCATTACACGCTAACATAACATCGTATGTTCCTTCTGGCACATAGCCCATTGAATACTGGCTATCAACCACTTTCGCCGTGTGAACTGGTGGGTTATCAGACCCTAAATCACCATAACCAGAGTCATCACTGTCATAAAGATACACATACGCATTATCTGCAGAATCACATGTTGCCGGATCAACATCACCATAAATAGTTGCGGCCATTAAATTATCGACTAAACGTAATCCTTTATTTTTCAAGTAATACGCATTTTCGAGCATCTGCAACATGCTTCTAAGATCAAATGTCATGGTATAAGTCGTTGGCACATCGATATTAATATCTAGCCCATCAAAAGACAGCTCATCCACCACTTCCATATATTGTTTATTTAAAGCATCACCAACATAAGAGTAATATTGTGGCTGACCAAGAGTGTCTCCTATTAGTGAATCATACGTACCCTGAATAACAGACAACGACATACCAGTATATTCGCCAGCTGCCACTAACTGATCAGAAATTAACTGAATGATATCCACATCAGTTAAGTCATGAAGATCGATCACAATAAATTTTGGGTAACCATCATTATCAACCGGAATAGAGGAATCAGCAGGAATACATTGCTTATTACTGATTTCATCTGGGTTGTTCATGCTTTTGGTTGTCCACTCTGTAATCGTGCCGGCTAAATCCGTCACACTTACAGCATCGATAGCAACACAAGCTTGCAATTCATCACCATCAGGTACTTCTGTTGGCGGTACGACGACATCAACAGAGATTGGCACATCTGCTTTCGCACCGTCACTGCTTGTTGCTGTTCCGCCACCAGAATCACCTGAATCACTATCAGAAGCCGATGTTGTACTAGAATCACCGCCGCCACCACCGCACCCAACCACCACAAACATGGTGAGCACCATTAAAATTATTTTTTTCATGTCATCACCCCTACGAGATTACAGAAATTGTTATGTTGGATGGCCGAACCCAACATTAATACCCACCTAGCAAATCAGATTGGTAATGAAATTTTAGGAGTAATTTGAGGTGTGATAAATTTATCGGGGCCGTTATTAAACATTGAGAAAATGATCTTACAAACAAGACAATACTAGGGGGAGAAAAAAGGAATTACGTGGCAGGGAGAAAGCCGAGAATATATTTGAAATATAAAAAAGGCCAGATTTCTCTGGCCTTTTCAATATATAAGCTATTATGCAGGATTCAAATCTAACATCTCTTGTATGTTTGTTTCGCTCTTTGGTTCTTGTCCAAAACCACGAAGACCCACCACATGTACGTGCTCTCGATCTTTGAAAATCTTACGCACTAACTTGTAGGTAGTTCCCTTTTCAGGGCTAATGTTTTCTGGTGCTGCAATTAATAATTGCATATCCAAACGCTCACAAAGTTCGAATAATGTCGCGATGGATTTACCATCTAAACGTGCGGCTTCATCCAAGAACAATAAGCGACATGGGATAAGATCTTTACCGCGTAAACGGCGTGATTCTTCTTCCCAGCTTTGAATCACCATCAGTAGAATTGCCTGGCCCGTACCAATGGCTTCACCCGTTGATAACGCGCCAGATTCAGCCTGTAACCAACCGTCTGTACCACGGTTTACTTCAATACTTAATTCTAGGTAGTTTCGATAATCCAGTAACTCTTCACCTAAGATTTGTGGTGAACGCTGACCCATATCAATATGAGGATTTAGGCGCTGGAACAACTTCGCAATAGCTTCAGAGAAGGTTAGGCGGTTATTACCAAATAAATCTTGGTGTTGATCTTGCTGTTCAGCCAAGCCACTCAGTAATGATTCGTGCGTCTCGCGTACTTTAACGTTTAGACGTACACCATTAACCTGACCAAAACCGATATTTTGCAACCCTTGGTTTAGCATACGAATACGGTTTTGCTCACGCTGAATCGTTTTACGAATAATATTCGCAACAGAATCAGAGCTGATAGCTAAACGTTGTTCACGTGCTGTTAGCTCTTCAGTAAGGCGCGCAAGTTCAACTTCCATCTCTTCAATCGCTTCAACCGGATCGTCGGTACGAATGATATCGTGACGAATACGTTCACGAAGGTGTTGATAAACAGCAATGTAGAACAGTACTTTTCGCTCTGGACGCGAGATATCTTCGGATGAACGTAAAGCATCACGCAAGTTTTCGTTGTCTGCTACCGCAAGACGTAAAGCACCTAATGATTTATCTGATAATGAACGTAATTCATCAGCTGACATGTACGCCATTTCACGACGGTGTAGACGGCGTTCAACATCATTTTCGCGCGCTAAACGCAATACTGCACACCAGCCAGCTTTCGCATTCACTACTAACTTACGAATATCTTGGTAGTCTTTACCGACTTTACGCAGGCGTTTCACCAGCGATTTCATTTCGAGTTCAATGGATGTAATTGCTTTTTCTAACTCGCTGCGACGGTTACGCGAACTGTGTAGACGTTCGTTAAGCTCATCACGGCGAATGCGTGCACGTTCTTCTGATTCAATATCAGCACGAACACCCAACTCTTGCAATTCACGTTCGAACTCTAGCACTGTTTCACGTTTAGCTTGATGCGAACTTTTTAACGATGCCATTAACTGGTTGTACTGATTCGCTTGTGCACGTGCTTGTTTCAGGGCATCACGGCAACGTGTACGTTCATGCTCTGCTGCTACCAATTTCGCTTTAAGCTGCTCATTAAGCTCTGAGCTTTTATTCACTAACTCAACAGAGTCGATATACGTGAAGTGATGGCGACGCTCTACCAAATCTGCCACAGCAAAAATCTGTGTCTTCAGAGCCTGTAGGCGGCTATCTGCATCAACATAACTTGTTTGTAGCGCATCAAATTGCTCAGGATCCGCATCCAGAGCAGACACTAGGCCTTCAAGCTCTGTAATGGCTTTGCCATGGCGGTCTAAGTAATTACGCGCTTCATCAAGCTGTAAAAGCTGTTGCTCTACATCTGTAAAGCGAGCTGTTAATGTCTCATCTTCTAACAGATTAACAAGCGGATTCAATTTACCTAATAATGCTAACCCTTCACGCGCAGCGACAAGCTGACTGCGTTGCTGTTGCTCTTTAGCAGCGGCATCAGCTAATTGACGGGTCGCTTGATTACGTTTTTCTCTTGCAAGCTTTAATTCTGCTTCAGGATCGGCATTGAATGCTAGCGACATGTGTGTCGCAACAAAGCTATTAAAGCTCTGATATAAACGCTGTAGCTTTTGCGAATCAAATGCCGATTTCGCGTGGTCTTCAATCAGCTGATCACGTTCTTCACGTAACTGCTCTAGACGTTGCTCACGAGCTGCTCGTCCAAACAGTGGCACCTTCGGATAGCGAGAGTAGCGCAATTGGCGATCATTCAAGTGAACGCATATCGCACCGTCTAATTCATCAACATCAAAGCCGCTATCATCAAATGAATCAACATCGCCTTCAATAATGTAAAGATCGTCTGGGCAATCCTCTAATGCGGCGAGCTTATCTTTAACATCTTTGAGGTCTGGTACAACAATAGCGTGGCGAGCAGGGCCGTACATTGCGCTGAAATATGGGGCGTCCGCTAAAGTGATGTCATCATAAATTTCAGACAACAAGCTACCACCAAGTGTCTCGGCTAAGCCACGTAAACGCGTATCATCGCTACCACCAGGTTGAGCAAGACGTTCAATATTCAACTCAAGTTGCTGCTTACGCTGGGCAAGTTGATCACGATGAGCAGAGACTTCACGTTCATTATCTAACGTTTGTTGCATATTATTCATAACAGACTGACTGTCTGTTAATTCTGCATCGACCTGATCAGACAGTTTTTCAAGTGCATCAGATGCGGCAATCCATGCGGGTGCCGATGCTTCTAAAGACTTAATTTGAGTGCCTAGTTGCTGCTCTTGACGACGTAAATCATTACGTTGTTCAACTAATGTATCTTGTTCTTGCTCAAGGCTTTCGAACGTTGCTTCATGACGAGCTTGCTCTTCAGCTAACACTAACTCGCTATCTATAACAGTTGCAAAACGCTTGCTGTAACTTTCTGCCAGCTCAACCGCTTGACGTTGATTACGCACACTACGTTCAAGATCACGATACTGACCTTTTAGCTGATCGCCTCGTTCTGAAACCGCACGAAGGCGGCGAGCATGAATGATTAATTCACGGGCTTTTTGACCAGCAGTTGCACGATCAATCGCACCCGCAATGGTCTGGACAATTTTCAGGCCTTTCTCAAATTGTTCAGCTGCCGCAGACGACATATCCAACTTGTGTTTAAGCGCCAATAAAGCGGTGGTTTGTAATTCTTGGTCACGCTTTAGTTGCGACAAATATGCAGGTGCGTTATCAGCCAATAAATCATTAGCATTAGACAGTTCACGCGCTTTTTCTAAAGCATGAACCGCTTGTTGATATTGTAAGGCACGGGTTTGCTGCATATTCAATGCTTGCTGGTAATCAGCAAGCTGCGTCTTCAAGCTATCAACTTCTTCTTCAGTTAATACGGCTTGTTCTTCAGCCATTGCAAGTTGTTCTGCCGCTTCTTCAACGACCATTACCTGCTCTTCAAGACGCTCGGTTAATTCTTCTAGATCTTCCTTATAACGTTCGATCTTTTCTTGCTGACGTACTGCATTTTGTACAAGTTGCAGATGATCAGACGCTGCTTGATGATCTTGCTCTAAAGCACTTTCACGATCATTTAATTCGTCTAGCTCGCCTGACATGTTAGTCAGTGAGTTATTTTGATCGCCCAGTATCTTGCGTGAACCTAATAATTCGCCACGTAATTTCAGCGTTATTTCTAACTTATTACGACGTTCATTAGCATGACGCATATAATCAGCCGCAACATAGTGTGTTGCTTCAGAGATCAAATGCTTAAATAAATCACGATCGCTTTGAGTCAGCTTAATCGCTTCTAATGTCATGCGGTTTTCACGCAATGCCGCTTCCATATCTTGGAAAGCTTTTTTCACACCGGAGTTATGTGGTAATAAGTAGTCACGTAACGAACGGGTAATAGCACTTGAAATACCACCGTAAAGTGATGCTTCAATTAAACGATAGAATTTAGAACGGTCTTGGGTATTACGCAATTTCTTTGGTAATACACCAAATTCAAACATTTGCGTGTGATAATCCGTAACAGAATTAAAGGCTTTAAATTGCACACCTTCATATTCACCCGCAATTTCTTTCACTTCATTAATTTGACGAACACGAGCCTGATTTTCAGACAAGGTTTCAATCAATAATTCAGTCGGTTTTACGTGTGATGGCAAACCTTGAATAAGGAACGGTTTAATATCGACTTTTTTATCGCGACCCGCTACTTGCTGCAGTTTTACACCAAAAATAATACGCTGCTTTTTCGAGTTAACAACATCCAATGCCGCATAACACGCACCCGGTTTTAACTTACCGTGCAAGCCTTTATCACGAGATGCGTTTGAACTACCCGCTTCTGTGGTATTACGAAAATGCAGAAGACTTTGATCAGGAATTAACGTCGTGATGAATGCAGCCATGGTGGTGGATTTACCCGCACCATTACCGCCAGATAATGTGGTAACCAAATTATCGATATCAAAAGTGCGAGCGAAAAAGCCGTTCCAATTGACCATTGTGAGTGATTGATACTTACCGCGTTCCATCAGATTTCACCCTCTTGCATTGTCGGCTCTGAATCATGATGTTCAGTGTCATCCGCATCAAACCCATCAAGTAAGCTTGATTGACTTGGTTCTTGTTGGTGCACAACGGCTTCACCATCACGAATTAGGCGTAATTGCGCTTCGCGCACATCATCACCCGTTCGTACATCTGCACCAAAACGGAATACCGACTCACTGATACGGAATTTACCATTTTCACCAATTGGGATAAGCATACCGATACGACGTAAACGACGAAGCGACGTTTTCACTTTGTCGTACAGTTTTTCACGATCAAGATCGGAACCCGAGGCACGGTGTGTAACAAACTTCATTAGTTTTTTTTCATCAGCTAACACTAACAGTTCATCAAACAACTCTTGATTGGTAAAAATACCTTCATGGGCAAGGCGCTCAGGGCTAAGGTATAAGAAACACAGCACTTTACCGACCAGCATGTCGATTTCAGACAAGACTGAACGACCAATCAATGACGTAGAACGTGGTCGCAGATAGAAGAACCCTTCTGGTGCGCGAATAAGTTCGGCATTGTAACGGCGGTAAAACATACCTAATTCACGCTCAAACTCGATCAGTAAAGCATGGTTATCTAAATCTTCGCTAGAAACATGACGACCAGATCGGAGCGCATTATCTAACGCCGGAAAAAGTGGGTTAGCTATCGCTTTTGCCAGTTTTTCAGGCATATATTCTTCAATATTTATCGATGACATTGGCTTGTACCTTGGCTCCATGTTCATTAATCGCTTCCCAATCAGGCTGAGTGGCATTGAAGTCAGATTCGGAATACCCAAGTCTTACTGCCTGATCAATTACAATTCGCGTTACATCAAAATGTCGCGCTTGTGGGTGTTGAGCCAAATAATCTTTCAGAAGCGAGCTCAAATTAATAGCTGCACCTGTTTCTTTATGGGCTTTTAGCATTTCAGCAACTTGATCAGAAAGCTGATCATTGACTAGGCTAAGTTCTTCAAATTCCATTTCTTCAGGTACGATACCTGTTACTTCATCATCACGTAAAACTAAGGTTTCATCGCGCATATCAAGTAATCGTTCGGCATCGGCATATGTAAGAAGCCATGGGGTGTCGAAGTAATCTGTTACCGATTGGCGTAAACGCTGGCTAAATGCCCGGTTCTTATCCATATCGATAGCTGTTCGAATAAATTTATGTACGTGGCGATCATAACCAATCCACAAATCAATCGCTTGCTGACCCCAATTAATAATACGGTCTAGCTTCGTTTGTAGAATAAAGATCATACCATCAACGAAATCCAGCTCAATATTGCCTTGTATTTCTTCTTGAATGATCAATAACTGCGTTTGTAATTGGTCACCTGCAGCTTGCAAGGTATCTTGCAATTCACGTAACGTGCTTGATGTTTCGTTAAGCAATGCTTCACAGTTGGTAATTGCCGCACGCCAATCTTGAGTCAACAATTCAGCGATATTGGTTTTCACCTGCTGTTGCTGCTCATCCATTGTGCGTTGGTTTAAATCAATGCGGTCAAAAATTTCTGCCACTGAATATTTCAATACTGCGTGAACATTCAGTCGCCAGTGCTTCTCGTCACCGCCTTTTTGTGCGGCATCTGCTGCTTTGTTAATTTCATCAGCAACCATCGCTAATTGAATTGACAATTTCAGCGTCGAATACTCACGTTGACGTACGTAGTAGTCTGTTATACCTAGCGCTAATGGACTTAAACGGTAAATACTTGCACCGTCGTTCATCTCACTGGTAAAGCGCGTAATTAAGCGCTGACGTACTAATTCATTTATGGCGTTGTTGGCACGAAAGGCTAGAGTTTCTTTTGATTGATCAAATAAATCGCTCACAATACGGAACGCATCAATCAACTCTCCTTCCCCTAATTCTTCATCAAAGCGATCGCCACTTAATACAGCAATCGCCAACAAGAACGCCAGCCGTTCGGTTGGTAAGTTAAGCGAGAAATCATGCTGCTTAACCCAAGTCACCAACTCAGGAACGGTCTGGGAAACTTCACTCATCCGTTGTCCTTAGTGCTGTTATGTTCTTTTCTATGGGTAATATGTTCTTTTATAAGGGTAAATAGTGCTTATTCACAGTTACTGCCGTTCACTTGCATCTCTTCGCACAAGGGTTTACGTGCATAAACGTGAATATAGCGCCCCAAAGACAAATAAGGTTCCTGACGACAAAGCTTTTGCTCCATCTCAAGAACTTGTTCAAAACTGTAATCACCAACCATCGCATTTTGCATGTAATCGTGAAAAGTGCGTACGCCAGTTTTGCCTAAAATAGTTAATCCAGCGTTTATCAGGCAACTATACACCTCATCAGGCTTAATACCTTGCTGCGGCTGTAGCTTAAAACGCTTACGATGAGGCATACCTTGTTCTATGTGCGTCAAATTACCACAAATTAGGTTTTTAAATAGCAACCCATTGTAGTTATAAAACATCACTGAAATGACACCGCCAGGTCTGACTTGTTTCAATAATTGATCAAGTACCGTTATTGGGTCCGATAGCCACTCCATCACTGCATGAAAAAGCACCAAATCGACAGGTTCATCAAGATGGTCACCAATATGCTGAACAGGACTATGAACTAAGCGATATTGCTTAAGAAGTCCATTTTTAGCAATTTCCTGCTCGGCTAGTGTCAGCATTTCACCAGAAAGATCACATAAAGTGACATGATGGCCTAACTCTGCAACTTTTTGTGACAATTGTCCTATACCCCCACCAGCGTCTAAAATACGCAGCGGAATATCACCGTCGAACCCAGATAGAATCTGCTCTATATCCTGCCAGACAACTGTTTGTCGGATCTGCCCTTTGGCAGTGCCATATATGTTTTTCGCAAATTTTTGCGCTAAATCATCAAAATTTCGATCTTCGATCACGGCAACTTTACGTTATGATAGTGGTTCAAAAAAAGTGAAGCTTATTTTCTCACAAGCGTTATAGGAATAAAGGCTTGTGATGCTTTTTCAAGCTTGATTGCTGAAATTTCGGACGACATTACATGTTTGAACTAAAAAAAATGATATCTGCCTTACTTATGCCCCTACCCGCGATGCTTATTCTTGGGTTTATCGGGTTATTGATTTTATGGTTTACCCGTCGAAAAGGACTTGCTTCTTGCTTTATCGCTTTTGCGTTCTTAGGAATTTTCATGGTCTCTTTCCAACCGATTGCGACTAGCTTATTACGCCCATTAGAAACAGAAAACCAACCATTTGTCCCGTCGTCAACGCCTGTTGATTACATAATGGTACTTGGAAGTGGGCATGTTATTGACAAGGCAATGCCAATAACATCCGAATTATCTCGTACTGCCCTAATGCGCCTATCTGAAGGCATGCGCATTTATCGGCTCTTTCCTGGATCTAAATTGATTCTATCCGGTTATGGTGGAGGCAGTGATATAAGCCAAGCACGTATGATGGCAAAAGTCGCATTAGCGCTAGGGGTGAACAAATCTGATATTTTATTACTTGAAACTGCCCGTGATACTTGGGAAGAAGCGTTTCAAGCAGCCTCTGTTGTGGGTGATAAGAATATGGTGCTCGTTACCTCTGCAAGCCATATGACACGCGCATTGTATGAGTTTAATCAGGCAGGGCTAACCCCAACCCCCGCACCCACGAATTTCTTAGCCAGTAATAAGATTAAGCAACCATGGGATAGATACGCGCCTAAAGCAAAGTACCTAGAGCAGACTGAGCGCTATTGGCATGAAACCATGGGGCAGATTTGGCAAAGAATACGCGATACAGCAGCAAACGTTGAAAAAGACAAAGCGGATGAAGCCAATAAAAATGCTGATATCAACCCAGTCGAAATTTTAAGTGAAGACGATAGCAGTACTACGCTTTAAAGCGTCTTAGTAAAATTGCGTTAATATTTAGTAAAAAACGAACCATACAATCTGCTGCAACAAATAAACATAAGGCCAGCATTCATTGCTGGCCTTTTTTATTCACCAAGCAAATACTTCTTTTATTTCGCTTTTCTGATTGAAGCGCACATCACGGCCCTTATTACTAAAAGTTTTATTATGTGCGATTTTTACATAGCAAATTCACCTAAAAGTACTAACGGTTTTGCGACTCACGTCATATTATCTACGCCCTAAGCATATTGATGCTTCTGTCGGTATTTCTTAAACATTTTTAGACACAACCCTTTTAATAAGTAAGTAAACGGACTTACGACTTAATTTCTCTTTTTTAGGATTCCATCCATGATTTATCCCATTATCAACTTGGCATTTTTTGCCCTACTCATTGCTTTATTGCTAAAGCAGCAGCGCACTGAACAAACTCTTTCTAAGCGCGTATTTACAAGCCTTGGTTTAGGGGTACTTTTTGGTGGTGCATTACAACTTATTTATGGTGGTGGTAGCCAGATAGTTGCAGACACACTTGAGTACGTGAACATTGTTGGTGCGGGTTATGTCAGCCTACTGAAAATGATCATCATGCCGCTAATCATGGTGTCTATCATTGGCGCTATCGTGAAAGTGAAAGACTCAGGTTCACTGGGTAAAATCTCAGGGTTAACCATTGGTATTCTGTTGGCAACAACAGCGGCTTCAGCGTTAATTGGTATTCTTGTTAGCAATATGTTTGGCTTATCTGCTGATGGTATTGTGCAAGGCGCACGAGAAATTGCACGTGGTGAAATGCTTGAATCACGCTTAACGAACATTGAAGCTGTGTCGTTTGCTGACATGGTTATTTCTTTTTTTCCTGGTAATCCATTTGCTGACTTAGCAGGTAGCCGTGCAACATCCACCATTGCCGTTGTTATCTTCTCTGCTTTCATTGGTGTAGCAAGCCTGAGTGTTATGCGCACTCACCCTGACTTGGGTGCAAGCTTCGAAAAGTTCATTAACGTTGCTCAAGAAATTGTTCGCACATTAGTACGTATGGTACTTAGCCTAACGCCTTACGGTGTTCTTGCGTTAATGACCAAGGTTGTCGCAGGCTCTAACTATGCTGATATTCTAAGCCTAATTAATTTTGTGATCGCGTCTTACGTTGGCTTAGCACTGATCCTTGTTATGCATTTGGTTCTTGTTTCATTCGTCGGCGTTAACCCAATTCGTTTCTTGAAGAAAATTCTTCCGGTACTGCTATTTGCTTTCACTTCGCGTTCAAGCGCTGGCACTATCCCACTGAATATTGATACACAAGTTAAGCAACTGGGTAACGGTGAAGGTGTTTCAAACTTCTCGGCATCATTCGGAGCAACAATGGGCCAGAATGGCTGTGCAGGTTTATACCCTGCGATGCTTGCAGTAATGATTGCACCCACCATTGGCATTAACCCACTAGACCCTGGTTTCATTGCAACGCTTATTGCAATTGTAACAATCAGTTCATTTGGCATTGCAGGTGTAGGTGGTGGCGCAACATTTGCTGCTCTAATTGTTCTTTCTGCACTTGATATGCCAGTTGCGCTTGCTGGTCTGCTTATTTCAATCGAACCATTGATTGATATGGGCCGTACTGCTGTAAACGTTAGTGGTGCAATGACGGCCGGTACCATTACTTCTCGTGTACTGGGTCAAGCTGATGACACCATCTTCAATCAAGACCTTGAAACAGATACAACGGCTGATACTGCGAAAGTGTAATCTGTTTTAAAGTTGGCTTTTCAAAAGATAAGATAAAAAAAGACCACTCGCTTGAGTGGTCTTTTTATTTGTCTATCAACGTCTTATTGATAAACAAATGAAACGTGGATAACGGCTATTTACAGCTAACGATGAACGTTTACGACTCTTAGCCAATTAATGCACGTACTTTCTCTAAATCTTCCGGTGTATCAACACCCGCGGGAGGCGCATCAATAGCAACAGCAACATGGATTTTTTCGCCATACCAAAGTACGCGAAGCTGTTCTAATGCTTCCACTTTTTCAAGGGCGCTTGGTTCCCAGTTGATGTAAGTATTTATAAACCCGGCACGATAAGCGTAAATACCGACATGACGTAATAAATTATGATGAATTTCCTTTGGTGATTTCGCATAGTTATCACGATCCCAAGGAATAGATGCTCGGCTGAAATACATCGCATAGCCATCTTTATCCAACACAACTTTTACCGCATTTGGATTAAACACTTCATCTTCGTGATCAATCTCGACACCTAGCGTTGCCATTGGTGCATTGTTGTTTGCTAGATTATCTGCGACTTGTCGAATAATGGTGTCAGGAATTAATGGTTCATCACCTTGTACATTAACGACAATATGATCATCGGCTAACTGATATTTTTCAACCACTTCAGCAAGGCGCTCTGTGCCTGATTCATGATCATCTCGCGTTAAACAAACTTCTCCGCCGAAGGCTTTAACGGCATCTACAATACGTTGGTCATCCGTTGCTACGATCACTAGATCTGCACCGGCTTTACTAGCCTGCTCGTACACCCACTGAACCATTGGCTTGCCACCAATATCAGCCAAAGGCTTACCTGGCAGACGGGTTGATTGATAACGCGCTGGAATAACTACCGTAAATGACATTACTTTACCTCGTCTGAACTCAGCGTTCGCGCTTCAGGTTCAATCAATACAGGGATACCATCTTGAATAGGATAAGCTAGACGATCAAACTTACAAATCAGTTCATTTTTTTCTTTATCGTAGTTCAATTTACCCTTACATACTGGGCATGCTACGATTTCAAGCAGACGGTGATCCATATTCTTCCTTTACCTTAATTATTCGATTAATAATGGCAGTCGCATTCGATGTGGGTATCACTGCATCTACAGGTACATACCACCAATTCGACTGCGCAAAAGCGTGGCATTTAACCGCATCTTTTTCTGTCATTACTAAATGTTGTCCCTGTTGGGCCAAATGTTTTAATTCCGTTTCTGAGAATGCCTGATGGTCAGTAAATGGCTGACAATGTACAGGTGTTACTCCCAGTTCTTCTAATGTTTTAAAAAAACGGGGTGGATGACCAATGCCGGCCATTGCCACAATATTCTCTAATTCATTAATTGAACATCGCTCGCCCGTTTTAACATTAATTAATGCTGAGGGCTGCAGGTGCATCGGTGCTTCGTTTTTTTTCGCCTTTCCACCGTTACAAATCAAGAAATCAACTTCGGCTAAGCGATCACACGTTTCACGTAATGGTCCTAATGGCAGTAATTGCTGATTGCCAAAGCGGCGTTGACCATCAATAACAACAAATTCGATGTCTCTTGCGAGTGCATAATGCTGTAGACCGTCATCGGTAATAATCACATCAACATCATGTTCGAGTAACATCATTACTGCATCAGATCGGATGGGTGATACCGCAACAGGTGCACCCGTTCTTCGACGAATCAATACAGGTTCATCACCGACGAGCTCAGTGGAAGTATTACCTTCCACCAAATAAGGGTAATGTGGCGCTTTACCACCATAACCACGAGAAACAACCCCCGGTTTAAGCCCTTTCGCTTGTAGCTGTTCAACGAGCCATACAACAACAGGCGTCTTACCATTGCCCCCTGCTGTAATATTACCAACAACAACAACAGGCACTGGTGCCCGATAAGCGACCTTTTCACCCGTTTGGTACTTATTACGGCGACGAACACTGATAAAACCAAAGAGTTTACTCAATGGCCAAAACACTGGCCAAAAAAGTACATTCAGTAACAGCATCAAACCTTTCGGATGATGCCCAAACCAAAACTTTTCAATAAGTGCAGCCATTAATCACCAAACTGAATACGGTGAAGTTGCGCGTAAGCACCATCATGTTTGATCAATTCACCATGCGTACCACGTTCGATGATTTCACCATCATCAACCACTAAGATTTGGTCGGCACCTTCAATGGTTGATAAGCGGTGAGCAATCACTAATACAGTGCGATCTTTTTGCAATTCATCCAATGCCGACTGAATAGCACGTTCAGATTCAGTATCAAGGGCCGATGTAGCTTCATCTAAAATCAACACTGGCGCATTACGTAATAATGCGCGAGCAATGGCTAAACGTTGACGTTGACCACCTGAAAGGCTAACACCGTTTTCACCAATAATTGTGTCTAAGCCTTGTGGCATGTCTTTAATGAAATCCATCGCATAAGCAAGCTCTGCGGCTTTTTCAATATCAGCACGACTGAAGCTGTCACCGCTTGCGTAAGCAATGTTATTTGCAATGGTATCGTTAAAAAGGTGCACATTTTGAGAAACGACTGCAACCTGATCGCGTAGGTTTGATAATTGATAATCTTTAACCTCGCGACCATCTAATATCAATTCGCCTGAATCAATATCGTAAAAGCGCGTTAATAGATTCGCAATCGTACTCTTACCCGAACCCGAACGTCCAACAAGTGCCAGTGTTTTACCTGCAGGTAAATCAAACGACACATTACGCAATGCTGGCGTATCTTTGGTTGGATAAGTGAACGTAACATCTTTAACTTGAATATCACCGTTTACACGCGCAACTTCATGCTTGCCGTTATCTTTTTCAGTTTCAAGATCCATCAATTCAAACAAGGTTTGACAAGCAGCCATACCGCGTTGGAATTGCGAAGTAACATTGGTTAATGCTTTCAAAGGACGCATCAAACCAAACATTGCACCAAAGACAACAGCGAATGTACCAGGAGTAAGCTCAGCACGTAATGCTTCAGAGTTAGCCAAGACTAATACAACCACTAAAGCAAACGATGCAATTACCTGAATCACAGGGTTGGCAATCGCCTGCGCAGACACTAACTTCATTGTTTGCTGGCGCATATTATTACTAACAGAATCAAAACGTTTCTTTTCAACATCTTGACCACCGTAACTTAATACGACTTTGTGCCCTTTTAGCATTTGCTCTGCAGATGATGTAACAGAACCCATTGCATCTTGCATATTTTTTGAAATTTTACGAAAGCGCTTAGACACAAGGCGAATACTGAATGCGACAACAGGAGCGATAACCAATAAAATGGCCGAAAGCTGCCAGCTGTTCCAGAACATCAATCCCATTAAGCCAATGATAGATGCACCTTCACGTACCATGCTAACTAGCGCGCTACTTGTCGCAGAAGCAACTTGTTCTGAATCATAAGTAATTCGAGAAAGTAAGGCACCAGAAGATTCTTTATCAAAAAAGCTCACTGGCATTTTCATGAAGTGATTAAACAAGCCACGGCGTAAATTCATTACAACTTTGCCAGACACCCAAGACAAGCAGTATGTTGATACAAAGCCACTCGCGCCACGCAGTATCATTAATCCGACTAAATAATATGGCATCATAGAAAGAAAGTCTGATTCGATATTCTCTAATCCACCGAAGCTTTCATCAAGAAGTGGCTTAATCATCGATAACATTAGGGTATCACCCAATGCATTAATGATTAGCGCAACGACCGCGACTGATAAGCCAGCCTTATAGAAACTGATATACGGCCAAAGTCGTTTATACGTATCCAATGTTGATTGTTCAGTAGGTTGCGTCATTAATATTCATTTATTTTAGAAACAATTCGTATCATTCTACTCTGATACGAGGATTGCGCCAAATAAGTTAAGCCATTGATGCATGCCTTATCTACTTTTTGCTCATTGATTATACAGCTGTATTTGTTCTAAAAAGCCTACCGACATTATCAGCCTAACTTCTTGCATCTTCACGCCTAAAAAGCATCATTCATCCGCAAATAAACGTCGATACCAAGTATCGTCAATATCTTGTCGATAGCGTTGCGTTTTTCTGCTGCCAGCTTCTATAGCAATGGAAACTTGTCCGGTTTGTGCGGTATCTAACCACCTGGTGCCTTTATCTATATAACGCTGCTTGATTTGTGTTGATGGTAAATTCCAAGGGTTATATTTAGCACTTGATACAAGTGCAAGTTCAGGAGACATACCTGCCAGCCACGTATTGGTCGACGAAGTTTTACTGCCATGATGAGGAACAAATAAGATATCAGGCGCAAGATCTGGGTATTGGCGAGCCAAAAGTAATTCAGATATCGCATCAATATCACCTGTCAGTAGTACGTTGGTTGGTTTCACTGTATGAATATTCCGATCGCTTATTTGCACGACACAAGAATGAGGATTAGCCGCCCGTTTAACGATTTTAGGTGGCCACAACACCTCGAAGTTGAGCCCTTCCCATTGCCAGAGGGCTCCTTGCATACAGGGAAGAAAACCATCTCGACGATCACTGCTACGCTTCCAAATTGGTTCAAACTGCTGAGATATAATATCGAAACCACCAGCATGATCACTGTCTGCATGGCTCAAAATTACCCCGTCTAACTGATTAATGCCTTTCTTTCTCAGCACGGGTTCTATGACAGATGTAGCAATACTGCCTTGTTGCCAACGGTTTCCCGTATCATATAAAACCGCTTTCCCGTTACGCTCAATTAACACTGCAAGACCATGCCCAACATCCAACATATTGACTGTCCATAGCGGTGAAGCAACATCACCTATTGAAGATTCATCATGGCTTATATCAACATCATTAGCTAAAAACGACTGATTAAAAGTCACCAACGTAGACATCGCTTGCTGGAAAAATATAGGGATCCCCCAAGATACGAAGACAATCAAAATTGAGATGTGTATCCATTTGAAGTTACGCCAAGAAATAAACCACCCTAGCGCTGCCCACGCCATTCCCCCGATAAGGAAAGGTAACCACGCAGATGATAACGATAACCACGTGCCAACAGATTGCTCAGCCAACCAAATAACAGGATATAAGGTCCAATCGGCTAATTGCCAAAAAACATTCGATAACCAAGGAAACCACACCGTCGCAATGGCAGCTAAAACCAAAGGCACAGTCAATGTACTCACCCAAGGGACAGAGACAAAATTGATGAATGGTGCAAGTAGCGATATCCCACCAAACCAATACCATTGAAGCGGTAACATAAATAGCAATAACACACACTGTAACTGTGCTAATACTTTCATCTTTTCCCACAATAGGTCTTTCTGATAGTGAATATTGTTTTCAGTCGGAACTGTGTGCTGTTGCCTTACACCACTCAAATTCGCAAGATATAAAATGAAGACTGCAGTAAAAGACATCCAAAAGCCCGCGGCATAAGACGCTAACGGGTTGAGTATTAAACAAATAGCCAGAGCAACCATAAAAATTTTCCAGCCTGGCCACTGAATGCGTAACCTGATTAAAATCATCACAATTGCACACATTAATACTGCGCGTACCGTCGGCAAACTAAAACCCGCTAACCATGCGTACCCCAGCGCACACGCAAAACCACTCCATAACGGTAACCATATAAAGCGATGAAGCTCCGGCAAAAGCGCACATATTTTACTGCCAAGCCACCAGCCTAATAACATCGCCAAACCGATATGTAGACCTGAAATTGCCATTAAATGGGCTAAACCACTGTCTCTTAGCCGTTGCCAATCATGAAGCTCTAACGCATCCCGTACGCCAAAGCCTAAAGCCATTAAATAAGCTTTATGGGTTTTATCAGCCAACTCTGTCATTGCCTGAGTGAAAATACGCTGCCGTAAGGTAATAACCGAACTATTGTTACTCGGTGTTCGTGCTGTTTGTTCTACACTAAGGCTATCGATGTAAGAGCTGTCTACAATCGTTCCGCTTAAAACGGTGCCTCGCCCATGAATACCGTTTGCAACGAAATACTTTTCAGCGTCAAAACCTGCACTATTCAATCGCCCATACGGACGGCGAAGCTTCACTGTTAGCTGCCAAATTTGACCTTGATACATCTCAGGAGGCTGTAGCCAATTTAAGCGGACGTTTAAAGGATAAGGTGAATCTATTGGATAAGAATTAAGCATTAAGAGTTTGAAATCTATTGTATTAGTGGGGATATCACTATTAAGTAGACTACTTACCTTAGCAACTATGGTAATATTCTCGCGGTCAATGGGCATTTCTTTTACTGAGTTTGTATAAACATTTACACTTAAAGCTGCCATAGCGGCACCTAACGCAATCCAGATCAATAAATGAATACGTAAAAAATAAGAAACTATGGCTCCTAGCATTATGGCTGTCACAAACCAGAGATAATCTGGAATGGCATGCCACCAATGAAGAAACAAAAGCCCTATTGCAATGCCAGTAACCGCTTGGTTCATTGTGTATTGCCTTAAGCCTGTTGATTTAAAATAGTATTTTCATGCTTTATGTTTTAATACTTAGTATTCGCAATTAATGACTTTCAGCTCATTGTTTTCAAAGCGTATGTATATCGATGCCAAGACAACTTATTAAACGTTTTTTACCAAATCACGAAACAATTAAGCGCCAAAAAGCTCTTAAAATTTTCGGTAATGTGCTTTATAACCCGAACCTATGGTGTCTTAATCGCCGCTCTGCTTCGGGGGCTTTTGCTGTGGGTTTGTTTATGGCGTTTGTTCCACTGCCCAGCCAGATGATAATGGCGGCCGGACTCGCCATTCTATTTGGTGTAAACCTCCCTCTTTCTATTGTATTAGTTTGGATTAGCAACCCTATTACGATGCCCGTGTTATTTTATGGTGCATATAAGGTAGGGGCTTGGTTGATGAACTCCCCTCAACAGCCATTTCATTTTGAGCTGTCTTGGGAGTTTTTACTTCATCAAATGAGCCAGATAGGTCCACCTTTTATGCTTGGCTGCTTTACTACTGGCATTATTTTTTCTTTAATCGGTTACTTTGGTATTCGCGGTTTATGGCGTTACTCGGTAGTAAGAAGCTGGAAGAAACGTAAATTTCGCAGCTGAGACTCATTTAGAAACCCAATAAGCATTGAATGCAGCATTTCACTAAAACCTCGCTCGCGAGGTTTTTTTACGTTTATATAAATAATGCAGCAAGCAAAAAAGCACCCATTCCCTTAAAAATGAGAGTGACCACATTTACCTTGAATATGTTTGTTTTCACTACAATTATATTTTAGAGCGAGTTCACGACTGTCTATGGTTCTCCAACTCAAACACCTCAATGGTTACTATTTACACTCAAATACTTCATTCTATTGCAGCCCGCCCCATAAACAGATTGCTTTTATTTTCAAACTTGAGTAAAAGACATGAGGCTTTCTTTTCTGGGCAATTATTTTGCGTAAAATATTAAACTATTTGTTACTCAGTACTTTTTTAGTATTGTCGATAACAGTTAATATTGCGGAAGTAACCAAGCAAACGGTTAACAGCCAAGTCATTTTTGCACACGCTTTCGTTCAGAATGATAATCACGAAACCTATATTCCACCCCAACGCAGCCTCCGTGTTGAACAAAAACGACAATGGCGAACCCTCCCTACATCGTTACATGATATTCAGTACTATCTCTACTTTGCCACTCTATTGTCAGCGACAAACAAAGTAGCAGAACAAGCTCTCACAAAGTTGTTCGCTTTGTCTGAGCGGCGATATGTACTTAACAGCCAGCATTTTAACAATCTACAGTACAAATTCATTCATACACGAACATAACAATACCTTTCAACTCGCTATTTATTTATATATTTAATTAATAACAGAAAGGTAACCCGTATGTTCGAGTCATTCATGGCTATTTTCTCGGCACTATGGCATCAAAATTTTAGTATTCTAGAAAACCCTGAAAGCATCGCAATGATCTATTTTTGCGTAACATTTGTCATTTTCTTAGAAAGCGCGTTCTTACCTGCAGCACCCTTGCCGTGCGACAGTATCGTCATTTTAGCTGGCACATTAGGTGCGATGGGAATCATTGATTTTAAAGTTATTGTTTTACTGCTTACGCTCGCGGCAGCTATTGGAAGCTGGGTCGCTTATATGCAGGGACGATGGCTAAAGCATTTGCCTAAAGTACAGTCTTGGGTAAATTTAGTCCCTGCACAAAAAATGAAAACCGTTGATAACCTACTTTTTCGTCACGGTTTAATTGCACTCTTTATAGCCCGCTTTATTCCTGTCGTGCGTTCTCTATTGCCTTTGATGATGGGGATACGGATTAAGAACCAAGTGCACTTTTTTCGCTTTGCTTGGTTAAGTGCCATCGCCTGGGTGTTACTGCTCACAGGTATCGGCTACTCGCTCACCTTCTTACCTGAAAAGGTGGCACGCATTACAACGGTAGCTCTTATGTTAGCGCCCCTTGCAACCCTAGGGTTGGGCATTATGACTCTTATTATCAGTTGGTTTTTTAAGAAAGATAAGAAGCCCACTTCAATCTGAAGAGATTAAGCTACCTTCCCTTAAAACAAAAAAACCGTCGCAATGACGGTTTTTTACTTATAGCAACCTAGATGAGTATTACGAGCTAAAACAGCATGCTACTTTGCGCTCAACACCAGTGCTGGTTGTAAGGCGCTTGCCCTGCGTGCGGGATACCAGGTCGCAAGTAAACTTAAAATAATGGCCGTTATAGCAACAACCGCAACATCCTTAATCTCTAACTCGGTTGGTAAGAAATCCACAAAGTAGATGTCACCAGATAAAAACTGGTGTCCGATCAGCGTTTCGAGTCCTTTAACCAAGCTCGTCAGGTTTACCGCCACGAAAGAACCAATAATCGATCCAACAAGGCTACCGACAACACCTGATAATAAGCCATGCCAAATGAAGATGGATTTCACTAACCCATCAGTGGCACCCATTGTCCGTAAAATAGCAATGTCTGGCGCCCGATCTTTTACAGCCATCATCAAGGTTGAGATAATATTAAAGCAAGCAACACCAATCACTAACACCATGACTAAATACATAATGGTACGCACCATCTGAATATCTCGATACAGGTAGCCATATTTCTGTGTCCAGCTTTTTAAATAGACATACACAGGCAAAGTAAAGCCGACTTCTCTAACAATAGATTGAGCATCGAGCACATTATCGACATTCAACGAAATTCCCGAGACTCCCTCGCCCATCGACAAATACTGCTGAGCATCAGCTAACGGTATAATCGCAAAGTTATGATCAATCTGACCACCAAGTGCTAATAAGCCAGACACTTGTAAACGAATACGATGTGGTGCACGTAGCTTTTTTTCTGAGTCGGCATTTGGGATCATTGCTGTAATCCAATCACCCACTCCAATCTGTAATTTTTGAGCAACGCCTTGCCCTAAAATAATCTGCTTGTTGCCCGCAGAAAAACGCTGCCAAGCGTTATCTTTTACATACTGTGGTAACGCACTGACTTGTATTTCCTCTTCAGGGTTTACACCACGCACTGCTACCGCTTTTAGATTGCTGCCTTTTTCAAGCAGAGCAGTAAATGAAACATACGGTGCAGCACCCGTTACTCGTGGGTGTTTTTTTACCGTTTCAAGTATGGGTTGCCACTCAGTCAACGGTGCTTTTACAGCTTCTAGTTCACCATGAGGAATAACAGCCAATACGCGATTTTGTAATTCACGTTCAAAACCATTCATAGCCGATAACCCTATGATGATGACTGCTACACCAACGGCAATCCCCAAAATAGAAGAAATAGAAATGAACGATACCATGCGGTTTCGTTGTTTCGCTCGGCTAAAACGGCTACCGATATAAAGAGATAAAGGTCGAAACATTAAGCTACCTCAACCTGAACCAAGTTACCGTCTTGCATATGCATACAACGATCTAACTTCGCCGCTAATTCATTGTCATGAGTGACCACTAAAAAGGCTGTGCCCGACTCTTTATTTAACTTGCACATCAGATCATAGATTTCGAGTGCCGTTTTATGATCTAAATTACCCGTAGGTTCGTCAGCCAATACAATTGATGGGTTATTCACCAATGCACGAGCAAAGGCAACACGTTGACGCTCACCACCACTCAATTCTGAAGGTCGATGTTCATAGCGGTGGCTAAGACCCACCATGTCTAATATGGCTTTTGCTTTTAACTCGGCTTTATCTGTTGCCATACCACCGATCAATAATGGCATTGCGACATTTTCCATGGCACTAAAATCGGCAAGTAGGTGATGGAATTGGTAAACAAACCCTATCTCTTGATTTCGAATTTTCGCTTGCTTATTCGCGCTCATCGAATTCAATTTTTGACCTTTAAAAAACACATCACCATCACTGGGCTCATCAAGTGCACCTAATAAGTGTAATAACGTGCTTTTTCCTGAACCTGAAGAGCCGACGATTGCGACTAATTCATTGGGTTCAATGGCAAAGCTAACCCCTTTCAACACTTCAGTTTCAAGCTGAGCTTCGCGATAGATTTTACGTAAACCATGACAAACTAATAACGAATTACTCATAACGCAATGCCTCAGCAGGACGAACAGATGCCGCACGATAAGAAGGGAAAATAGTGGCAATAAGACTTAACAAAATAGCACCTAAAATAACAAACATAACCTGTAGAGGTTCAATAACGATTGGTAGAGACCCACCTGCCATAAGATATTGCACACCAAAAACTGACATAACCGTGTTTAAATTTGACGCCAGTAATATGCCTAGCACACCACCGCTCACCGCACCAATAACACCACTGCTTGCACCTTGAACCATAAATACCATCAGTACTTGGCGGTTAGTCATACCTTGGGTTTTTAGAATAGCGACTTCTGCTTGTTTCTCCATCACCACCATAATCAGGGCTGAAATAATGTTAAATGCAGCGACACCAATGATCAGCCCAAGCATTAAGCCCATCATATTCTTTTCCATTTTAACGGCTTGAAACAGCTCACCGCGTTGTTCTCGCCAATCAGACCATTGCCAATCATTCGGCATGGATACTTGAGCAAGTTCAGTCACAGCAAAAGGATCATCGAGAAATAACCGCCATCCCGTTATTTGATCCGCTTTATAGCGAAGTAATTTTCCAGCATCTTGGATATTAGTCAGAATAAGTTGCTTATCAACATCAGAGCCTGTGTCGAAGAAACCTTCAATGGTAAAGTTACGCTGGCTAGGAATACGCCCTAATGGTGTGTACTGGCTGGCACTGGTTACCATTAGGCGGATCTTATCACCCACTTGCACCCCAAGCTGATTCGCTAACGCTTGACCAATAACAACGCGATAGCTGCTAGGAATTAGGTTATCTAATTTCCCAACCGTCATGTCCATTGCGATGGGTTCATAATAGCTAGGATCAATCCCTATCATATTACCAGCCGCTAAAGACGATGCACTTTGCAGTACCGCTTCACCACGGGTGATCGGCGTGACATGAGTAACATGGGATAATTGTTTCAATGAGTTAGGAACGGTATCTGATACAAGCATGCGCCCATCATCTTGAGAAATAACAGCTTGAGGCAAAACACCTAAAATTCGGTCTTTTAGTTGTTGCTCAAAGCCATTCATAACGGAAAGTACAGTCACTAAAGACAACACGCCAATGGTGATACCTGCCGTGGACATATATGATACAAAGCGACTGAATCGGTCACCTGAACGACCACGCAGATAGCGTAGACCGATAAAAAAAGATACTGGATGAAACATAGGTTAGAGAAACCATCCCTTGTATAAAGTAAAGAAAGAATACCCGTTGCTGCCTTTGATTACCATGCAACTGCGTAAAACTAATGTGAAAACAGAGGGTAAAAAACGTACAGTCAGATGTGTTTACTTGCTCGAATGCAATACCTAAGTGATAATCGAGTAATTATGAATAAATACTAACACTCGTATAGCTGTTCGACCTGTAATACAGGGAATAGTTGCGAATGTTAATTAATAACGAGAGCGACATGGAACAGGACGAATATTTTTCAGTCCATACAGGGCTAACCATAAACGTAGAACCTCTAGCAAGCGATGAGTGCTTGCCTGATGAACAAGCGTTTATTCAGGAAATTCCGCCTTTATTTCGTGTCGCCAGCGAATGCAGCGGTTTAGAAGAAAGCGCAGAACGCACGCTTAAAGGTTTTGGTAAGGAAGACAATAAAGCACTGCTAACTTATCTTGCAGCCCAAAACAGTAAAATCAACTTACTGCTTTCTTTTGTATTATCTCAACAAGATAACCCTGATTTTCGTTATATCACCGACAGTTTTGGTGCGAGTCAGCTGACCTTTGTTTCAAATTCCCCTTTTACTGTTGGTACATCTGTTAGAGTAAAGCTGTTTCTTGAGCACCCGCCCGCTGCAATATACTGTTATGCAAACGTAGCTGCATGTGGAACTAAAGTGCATGAAGACGACTCAGATGAAAAGCAGACTCAATACCCGATCACACTGCGCTATAACCGTTTACAAGAAGATGACCGTGATCTTCTGATCCGAGCTGCTTTGTATATTCAGCAAAAATTACTGCGCGTACGCGCCCAACAGCGAACAGAGTCATAAGTTAATCACATGAAAGCATTATCATTACTCTCACTGCCCCTGCCGAGTAAAAAAGGGGATAACCGTTTCATTGGTAACCTATCTGGTGCTGCTTTGGCACTGTCTGTCGCTGAACTGTCTCACGCACATCAAGGCCCTATTCTTGCTGTTGTGCCTGATACACAAACAGCGCTACGCCTACAACCAGAAATTAGTCAGTTCACGTCTGTCGAGGTGAATGTATTCCCTGACTGGGAAACACTGCCGTACGATAATTTCTCGCCACACCAAGATATTACATCTGATCGCCTTGCACGTTTATACAAGTTACCGACCCAGTCTGATGGCATTATTTTGGTGCCTATTAGTACCTTATTGCAGCGTTTAACACCCCGTGATTACCTTCGCAAGCATGCTTTAATTGTACGCAATGGTGATCGCCTATCACTTGATAAGCTTCGTTTACAGCTAGAAGCATCTGGTTATCGCCATGCCGATCAAGTAATGGAGCATGGCGAATATGCCAGCCGAGGTTCATTACTCGACCTATTCCCAATGGGTAGCAATCAACCCTATCGTATTGACTTTTTTGATGACGAAGTCGATTCCATTCGCCAGTTCGATCCTGAAAATCAGCGTTCAACCGGTGAAATTGATAGCATCAATTTATTACCAGCTCACGAATTTCCAACTGATGAAATTGCAATCGAAAATTTCCGGATGCGCTGGCGTGAACGCTTTGAAGCACGCCGTGAACCCGAATCTATCTATCAGCAAGTAAGCAAACGTACTTGGCCTGCAGGTATTGAGTATTGGCAGCCTCTGTTTTTTGAAAAAACTGAAACACTCTTCGATTATTTACCCGATGAAACCTTATTAGTAACATTGGGAGAATTAGAACCCTCCGTTGACCATTTCTTAGCAGATGCAGATCACCGCTTTGATCAACGTCGTGTTGACCCCTTGCGCCCTTTGTTAGAACCCAAAGAATTATGGCTAACAAAAGATGAGATGTTCCGCGGTTTTAAAACGTTGCCACAAGTTCGTATTCGTCATGAAAACGAACCCGATAAAGCGGGTCGATACAATCCAACGTTAACACCAGTACCTGAAATAATCATCAATCAACAACTTAAAGAACCTTTTGCTGCACTACGTCGTTTTACCGAGCAATTCAAAGGCAAAGTTGTCTTTTCCGTTGCCTCTGAAGGTCGACGTGAAGCGTTACTGGATCTATTAGCTCGTATAAAAATGCGCCCAATGGTGTGCGCTAGTCTAGAAGAAGCCATTGAAGCACCAAGTGATTACACACTGGTTATTGGTGCTGCAGAGCAAGGCTTCATTCTTGAATCGCCTTCTGTCGCGTTTATTTGTGAAAGTGATTTACTCGGTGAACGCGTTAATCAACGCCGTCGTCGTGATGAGAAAAAAAGTGTCAATGCCGATACCATTATTCGTAACTTGGCTGAACTACAAATCGGTCAGCCTGTAGTACATATCGATCACGGCATTGGTCGCTATCAAGGTCTGCAAACATTAGAAGCTGGTGGTATAACAACCGAATATGTCATGCTTGAATACCATGCAGGTGCAAAGCTCTATGTACCGGTTGCATCGCTGCACCTAATTAGCCGTTACTCTGGCGGTGCTGATGATAGTGCGCCGCTGCATAAACTGGGTGGCGAAGCATGGGTCAAAGCACGTAAAAAAGCAGCTGAAAAAGTACGTGATGTTGCTGCAGAATTACTCGATGTTTACGCAAAGCGCGAACTAAAACCTGGCTTTAAATTCACGTTAGATCGAGAATCTTATGCTGATTTCTGTAGTAGTTTTCCTTTTGAAGAGACCCACGACCAAGCCTTAGCGATTAATTCTGTACTTTCAGACATGTGTCAGCCTAGAGCCATGGACCGCCTTGTGTGTGGTGACGTTGGCTTTGGTAAAACGGAAGTCGCGATGCGTGCTGCGTTTGTTGCTATTGATAACAACAAACAAGTCACGGTATTGGTGCCTACCACATTATTGGCACAGCAGCATTTTGAAAACTTCCGTGACCGTTTTGCCAATACGGCCGTTCGTGTTGAAGTGCTTTCACGTTTTAAAACAGCGAAAGAACAAAAACAGGTAATGCTTGATGCCGAAGACGGCAAAATTGATATCCTCATCGGCACACATAAACTACTTAACGCTTCAGTCAAATATCACGATTTAGGTTTATTAGTCGTTGATGAAGAGCACCGCTTTGGTGTGCGTCAAAAAGAGAAAATTAAAGCCATTCGTGCCGATATTGATATTTTGACCCTCACGGCAACACCGATTCCTCGTACGCTCAATATGGCTATGAGTGGTATGCGTGATTTATCTATCATTGCAACACCGCCAGCACGTCGCTTAGCCATTAAAACATTTGTACGAGAAAAAGACGACGCAATTATTCGTGAAGCCGTGCTACGTGAAATAACACGTGGTGGTCAAGTTTACTTCCTGCACAATGAAGTCGACAGCATTGAGAAAACCACCGAAGAATTAGCCAAACTGATCCCAGAAGCGCGTATCACTTTTGCTCATGGTCAAATGCGTGAACGTGAACTCGAAAAAGTGATGGGCGATTTTTATCACCAGCGCTTCAACTTGCTCGTCTGTACAACCATAATCGAAACCGGTATTGATATTCCAACAGCAAACACGATCATCATGAATCGTGCCGACAACCTTGGTTTAGCACAATTGCACCAACTTCGGGGTCGTGTTGGACGATCGCACCACCAAGCCTATGCCTATTTATTAACACCACACAAAAAGCGTATGACGAAAGATGCAGTCAAACGTTTAGAGGCCATCGAATCACTGGAAGATCTTGGTGCTGGGTTCACATTGGCAACGCATGACCTTGAAATTCGTGGTGCAGGTGAATTATTAGGTGACGAACAAAGTGGTCAAATTCAATCCATTGGATTTTCACTGTTCATGGAAATGCTAGAGCAAGCGGTTGAAGCATTGAAAGAAGGTAAAGAGTCATCACTTGATGATCTGCTACGTAAGCAGACGGAAGTAGAGCTACGTTTACCCGCGTTACTACCTGATGATTACATTCCCGATATCAACATGCGTTTATCATTATACAAGCGCATTGCCAGTGCGATTGATGAACAAGATTTGAACGATTTAAAAGTCGAACTGATTGATCGGTTTGGTCTATTACCTGAAGCAACAACCAACTTGCTAACGGTAAACAATTTAAAATTAAAAGCAGCTGCAGTCGGTATTCGTCGTATTGAGGCGGGTGAAAAAGGTGGATATCTTGAATTTGAACAAGATGCCGCTATTAACCCTGTTTTTCTCGTCGGTTTACTGCAATCAAAGCCTCAACATTACCGTATGGAAGGTCCAACCAAACTAAAAGTCATGGCACCAATGACAGATCGCAAAGAACGCATCAAGTTTGTGGACCAGCTACTAACCCAATTATCAGAAAACACAATATAATCCAAAACATACAAACCAAACGGCTGACTTTACTAAATCAGCCGTTTGTATGAATTGGAAATACAAGCACTGAAGTGCGGAGATTACCTTGAAAAAACTGATTTATTTGCTTCTTCTGGCCGTTAGTTGGCCATCATTTGCGGCGAGACAGTTTGATGTAGAAGTTATTCTATTCAAGCGAAACATTAACCCTGAACAGGTTAACGAATCTTGGCCCGAACAACTCAAACAAGTTGATATGCAAGGCGCTCTATCTTTAGAAGATACCGCAGCATTAAAAGCGAAAGGGGTAACTATTCTACCGTCTAGCCAATATGCACTTAATACCCAGTATAACAAACTAAAAAAACACGCTGGCTTTACGCCTCTTGCCCACATTGCATGGCGTCAAGGTGATCAGAATCAGGCTAACGCACCGAAGTTATTTATAACTGCGGGTCGTGATTTTTCTGAGCAGTTTTTACCTGATGGCCGTTCAAAAAAGGATGTTGTACAGCCTACAAACGCAGGTTCAATTGGCAGTGATACCAACAATGATGGTATTACAATCACAACAGATAACAGCATCCCTCTACGATCCGATTCCAATAACGATGTCGCTGATATAGCTAACGAGGCAAATTCAGATCCGCTATATCAATTAAACGGAATGCTACAAGTCTATGTTCAGCATTATTTATTTTTAGATGCCAACCTCGATTTACGAGAGCCAAGTCGTCGTGAAGTTATTATGACGAAGCCATTACTTGAAAGCATTGTTAATGAACAGAATGCGATGAATGTTGATACTGATACTGCCACAGGAAATGGCATTGACGTAAACAGTAATGTTCAAATTGGTCACCTACAAGAAGTGAAAAAGAACATTAAGGTTGAAGAGTTTTTGAAGCCTTATCGATTATCACAGCAGCGACGCATGCGCAGCGGCGAAATACATTACTTAGATAACCCTCTACTAGGCGTTATTATTCAAGTACGCCGAGTAGGAAGCTAACTTATACTACCAACTAGCCCTCGCATTGCGGGGGCTTTTTATACCATTCTAGGTAAGTAGTTGATCATAATGTTGCGCTAATTCAATGCTATGCTTCGATAGAACATCTCGTTTTATTACGCCACAAAAAAGAGTAGGTAAACAATTATAATGAAAATGGACTTTGAGCTATCAACTCAGCGATTAATTTTACGTCCTTTTAAAACTGTCGATTTACTCGCTCATCTTACTGCTGTTCAAGAGTCAACTGAACAGTTAAGCCCTTGGCTTGAGTGGTGCACGCCCTATTACGATCAGCACGACGCCCATGAATGGATTGCGTCTAGCCGATTAAGCTGGCAAACAGACATGAGCTATGAGCTTGCTATTTTTGATCGTTTTGACGATACCTTTGTTGGCAGTGTTTCTATCAGTGCATTAATTCCTATGTGTAATTCTGCCAACCTGGGTTACTGGGTACGGACGTCATACCACCGCCAAGGTATCGCATCAGAAGCCTGTTTAGCACTCGCGCAGTTTGCTTTTATGACCTTAGGGTTAACGCGATTAGAAATCATAATTCACCCTGATAACTATCCGAGCCAAAAAACAGCCATCGCCTGTAATGCACAATTTGAATGTGAAGCAAGAAATCGAATATTTACTCATGGAAAAACCCAAAATGGGCTCGTGTATTCTTTGATTCCTGAAGATCTGTTTCCACGCTAAACCAGTACATTTCCAAGCTTAATTACAGTAAACTTATTTAAAATCTAACCGTTAGGAAAACACCGTGTTTAAAATTATTGTTACCATTGCCCTTATTGGCTTAGTGATATTCTTTGTACAGCGTTCTTACAGCAACAAACAAGCAGCAGGCGGAAACATCAAAATAGGTCAAGAGTTTCTAGCAGAAAATAAACTCAAAGACGGTGTAAAAACGACAGATTCAGGTCTTCAGTACTTAGTTTTACAAGAAGGTACGGGAGCAGAACACCCTAAAGCTTCAGATAAAGTAACCGTTCACTACCACGGCACATTAATTAATGGTTCGGTGTTTGATAGTTCTGTTGATCGCGGCAAAACAATTTCTTTTGGTTTGAATCAAGTAATCAAAGGTTGGACGGAAGGTGTGCAGCTGATGGTTGTTGGCGAGAAAACACGCTTTTTTATCCCGTCGGAATTAGCATATGGTAACGGTGGCGCGGGCAGTATTCCCCCTGGATCTGTGTTGATTTTTGATGTGGAATTATTCAAGATTAACTAATGTGAATCTAGACAAATATCGACGATCAGAGTGATAAGCAACTTATTTAGGTTGCTATTATTGAATCGGCATGACTGAAACGGCATAAAAAATGCCAGCTTTGTTATAACAAGGCTGGCATTTTTATGTAAATCAATACGTTATAAAAGCGCGATTAGTGCAGTTTTAAGTTCGGACGAAGTACACGGTTAATACGGCCAACCAACATCATCAAACCGGTTTTAAATACACCATGAAGCGCGACTAAATGCATGCGATAGAGAGAGATATACACGATACGTGCAATGCGCCCTTCTACCATCATTGAGCCTTTCGTCAGGTTACCCATCAAGCTACCAACTGTAGAAAAACGACTCAGTGATACCAGTGAACCATGATCACTGTATATATAAGGCTTTTGCTCACGGTCTGTAATTTTAGCGACAATATTAGAGAAACAACGACTTGCCATTTGGTGTGCAGCCTGCGCGCGAGGTGGTACAAAACTACCATCTTCTTGCACACATGATGCAAGATCACCAATTGCGTAAATGTCGTCATCACGCGTTGTCTGTAACGTTGGCTTAACCACTAACTGATTAATACGGTTAGTTTCTAGCCCTGCAATATCCTTCATGAAATCAGGCGCTTTAATACCCGCAGCCCATACCATGATGTGTGCCGGAATATGTTCACCGTCTTTGGTTGTTAGACCAGTAGAATCAGCTTTTGTCACCATAGTCATGGTGCGAACATTCACGCCTAATTTGGTTAATTCGCTGTGAGCTGCAGATGAAATACGTGGCGGTAATGCAGGTAGAATACGCTCACCAGCTTCAACAAGATTGACGTTCAAACGTGAACTGTCTAAATCACCAAAGCCATAGGTACGCAATTCAGCAACTGCATTATGTAGTTCAGCAGATAGCTCAACACCTGTAGCCCCAGCACCAACAATCGCAATATCAACTGTTTTTAATTCTTTATTCGCATGAAGCTTCAAGAATTGGTTATTCATTTCAGTACGGAAACGATGTGCTTGCTCCGGACTATCAAGGAAAATACAATTGTCACTTACACCAGGGGTGTTGAAGTCATTGGATGTAGATCCAATCGCCATAACCAAAATATCGTAATCAAGATTACGTTCTGGCATTAGCAGTTCGTTGTGCTCATCATGGAGCTCAGCTAACGTTATCACCTTATTTTCACGATCAATCTCTTTCAAACTACCCATCTGAAAATCGAAATGATGATTTTTTGCATGAGCACGGTAACTTAAAGCATCAACACCGGCATCCATAGAACCTGTTGCAACTTCGTGCAAAAGTGGTTTCCATAAGTGGCTGGCTTTACGATCAACTAATGTGACTTGGGCGCGCCCTTTACGACCTAGTGTTCTTCCAAGCTTTGTAGCAAGCTCTAGACCACCAGCGCCACCGCCTACAACGATAATACGCGTCACAATAACTTCCTCTTTATTTTATAGAATTTTTTGGATATACAGACTGACTAAATCTGGCAGACGGATCTATGATCCGTCTGAGGTGTAGGAGGGCTTAAGACTATTCTTTAAACGCTTTCATAGCTTGTAGATGCTGCGAGATCTTTTTAAATTTATGATTTTGTGTCTCATCCCAAATGATTTTATAGAAATCACTGAGCGCATCACTTGTGAGCTGATTATCTAACACTTCATCATTAGTTGAAAGTATACAGAGGCAATTACCTGCATTTTTTTCACGAAAATCGGTAACACACTTAGTGCCGATATCGATATATTCTTCAGGGCGATCGATCCTCCCTTCCATATTGACGCTAGGGTTTAGGTTTGGGTTAAAAATAACTTGCTTAATACCGCATAAAAAACCAATACGCTCAGCCCAATATCCACCCAGCCCAACCCCACAAATTAATGGCTTAGTATCATCTGACTCTTCTATTAGTTTATGTACTTCCTTAATTAAATGCTGCATATCATGCTTAGGATGCAAAGTACTGTAGTTAACGAAACGAACATCAGGGTCAATGAATTGCAGTTGTAACACTTTCTCGTGATTACCTGGGCTATTTGAATCAAAGCCGTGCAGATAAATAATCATATATTCTCCCTCTTGCTCTTAACAAAACACCACCATATGGCGTGTAATTATGCATTTTTTCGTTACAATAATTTAATCTAACATGTTTTATAAGGTTTAAAAGGCTGAAATTGAAAACTATGACTCCGTTTGCAAAAACATCATTTTTCATTGATCAACATAGCGGTATCTTTTCGCATATCAACCAGCCTACTATTCAAATAATGTGTCTGTTTACTACTTAGAGTATGGTTTAATCGACGTAATACATCGAAGCGCCTCGTTAAATAAACATTAACATCAAGTTGTACACTGGCATTTTCGAAAGCGATCAACTGCTGTAATAACACATTCAGTTTAGATTCGAAATCTGGATTATCTCGATTTTTTATTAGTTCTTGCCAATCACGAAGAAAATCACGCCATATTGAAAAGAATATAGGCTCCATTTCAACCTGATATTCAGTCAATTCAAGCAATATCGCTTTTTGCTTATTAGACAAAGAGCCTATCCAACCACGGGCTGCATCTTGTAATTTATCACGCCGAATAACTATTTTGTCCTTGGGCGATAATTTCTTTCTTTTTGCTATGACCTGCTCTATTTTTTTCTCTACGTTCTGATTTAGCTCATTAATTTGACTAGCACTTAACGATTGAATCATTGCAGCAAAAGGTTTAGACAAAACACTTGTAGACTCTTTACCAGCCTCAGTGAATTTTAAATAATAGCCGCGAATTTGATTAAAGCTAAGCGGTTTAGCCAAGTCAGCTTGCAGTTCATCAATTAAGCGGTGGAATTTAGGCAGCTCTTTGTTGCGGTGCATCACCAAAGCGATATCTAGATTTCTTTCAAATGCACGTTCTTGCGTTGAGTTAAGGCTGACATAATCTGCAAGATAATAGGTAATCCAAAAATTCAATGTATTGTAGCCAAGCCGTAGCGTACACCCAGTAAGCAATATAATCATAAGTAAACAACACACCCATCGTGTTCGATTTTTAGTCATTCGTAGATAATACCCAGCTCAATTGATATATAAACTATATACCCAAGTAAGCTCTAGATACTCGATTCAGAGAGAATTGATTCAATAAGCAGTCGTTATTATACGGTAAGCGCAGTAAGCAGCTGCAAGGCTTGCTCTGTGTATGTGTCATCCTGCCAAAGCTCTGCCCCAACAAGAAACCACAATAAAGCCAAGAGTTCACACCACGGTTGCCACAATGCTATCGCGTTATGCCATGCCTGAGTGCCTGTTATCTGAAGCGCTGAACAATATGCATTCACAGCCATTAAAGGATCTAGCCCGTTGGCATTAATGGTTAACGCAAGATCTAATGATGGGTCACCAGCTGCAGCATACTCCCAATCAATGATCTTATACCCACCGTCTTCTGTTTGAATAATGTTGTAACGGCCTAAATCATGATGGCAACACGTATCAGCAAAGCCAATTGGCAATGCTTTATGTTGGAAATCAGCATATACAGACTGAAGAAGAGGCGTTTTTACATGTTCAGGTATGAACTGCCAATAATGTTCAATTTTTGATTTTACATCTAACCGCCAAGCAGGTACTGGGAGTCGATGCACCCTCGCTTGCAATGCCATTAAATCAACATCAGATAACAATGGGTGTTGGTGCCCAATCACCCATTCAACTAATAAGCCGCTCTCTAATAACCGATACGGTGCAGGAGCGACATGCTGAGACTGAATTAATGACAGTATTTGGTATTCGTGTTGACGAGAAACCCCAAAAGCACGGGATGAAGCCGCATTCGGTCGCCAAACATACTGATGAATCGTCGAGGTTGTTGGCTGAGGTGTCGAACGCAGAGAAGGTGGAAAGCTGTCAGGTTTGTGTAGCGGCATATGATGCCGTAATTCAAGCAACCAACATCGATTGCTAAGACCGCCCGAAAGCGGCTTTGCAGTAACAAATTCAACATCGGTTAGAGCACTAAGCACTGATTGATCGAATGATTCCACTTATACCAAGCCCATTAATTATCTGACCGTTCTAAGAAAATTAGGTTATTCCTGCTCATTAATATCGACCTACATAACGAACAAGCAATAACCTAAATCATTTATCACTGGTGTTAATTAACTGAGATTACCAACCAAGAAAGCTTTTAGCTTCTTGCTTACGAATTTCAGTTTCATCTGCCCACTCAATCAGACCTGTTTTCAGATCCATTAGACGCATTGTCATTTTGTAGTAAACGTCTTTATCGCTACCAGCTTGTTTCACAATGCTTGATAGGTTGCCGTACAGCATGTACTGAGCACCAACCATTTGACCAAACTGAATCGCAGTGCTTTGGTTCACTAGCTCGTCATCATTTTGGAAGTTAAGTTGCTTACGTACTGCTTCAACACGCGTCATATCAACAAAACGGAACTTACCAGAGTTAAGTAAACGTGTACTGATCGAATCGGTTACAGATTCGGTATCAATGTGCTCACTGGTTTTGTTCTTGATGCTATCAACAACAATAATTGGACGCTGATTCGCACCAGTAATCGCCGCAACAGAGCCAGACGCTAGCATGCTATCTGTCATCTCTTCTGCTATCTTCTGCAGATCAGTTGAACCAAACTCAATCGTTGTTGTTTCTGCCTGCTGCGCATCGCCATAGCTAACCTTTTGCGCACAACCACCTAATAAAACAGCGACACCCAATACAGCAATAATGCTTTTTTTCATTTTCTTACCTTCAATGGTTGTAATTAATAACTAGCTTCTCGAATATAAATACGGTATTGCTTGGCTTCTAGGCTTCTTGCCATTGCTTGCAATGTCATGGTGTCTTTGCCGTGTAAGACAAACTGGCGCCAAGGTGAATCACTACCACTGATCTCTAAGCCTTGACCGTCATACCAGTAAAAACGATATTGTAACTCTAAATCACTACTGATTTTGCTTGTTACAGGTACGCCTGCTTTCATTAAGCCATTATTATGACCAACTGTTGCACGTTCAATGGATAAGCGATTCGCCAGTGATGAATTACCAATAACGACATTTTGGTTACTACTTTCAATACTGATGCCCGATGTAGTTGTACTACAGGCAGTGAGTGCGAAAGCGAATAACAATATGGATAAATATTTCATTAGATTCCTCCTAATAGCGTCGACCACCAGCTAATCTGATTACCTTGCCGAGACACCCAAACCATGGTTGTTCGATTAGCTTTCACATCGACATTCAATTGCTGTCCATTCCAACTTAAGTTATGCGCTCCAGCACTTAAGTCCTTATGATAGATATCCACATTTGCAGGTAACGACTGCCAACTTCGGGTATCTGGTTGCTCTGTTAAGGTATTAAAGATATTGGCTAAAATATTGCCAACATCATTTCCTTTGCTTGATGCTGTTTTACGTACTTCATTTTTAGCCAATACGCGTAATGATTGTCGAACAACAATGGCGGGTAGTGCTTCGTTTAAGCTATTTTTTGCCATATCGTTCACGCTCGTGACTTGCCCGCCATTCACTGGCTGGTTGTCTAACTTTAATGGTGTAAAACGTTTAACTGGTTTATTCGAATAGTAAGGTAATGCTAAGTTGTATATCGCACCATCACCACGGCTATCAGGTAACCATAATGGCAACCGCCAATTATCAAGCGCTTGTACCACACCTTGCTCATCAAAAATAACAACACGACCATTGCCTTGCACTGGCTTTTCATACTTGCCATAACGTGCTTGTAAGGTCGGTAAATCGTTTGTCATATTCAAAGCTGTTGCTACACGTAAAACGGTATTCGCTATAAAGGTATTATTCGGTGCAACTGCAAAAGCACGCTTGTAATCAATATAGGCGTCGTTCAAATTGCCATCGGCTTCATACAACACCCCTGACAGATAGAATAAGTAACCATTTTGCACCTGACCAAGTTTTTTTCCTGCATCAGGATAACGAGCGAGTACAGCGCCAACATTATTGCTAATGCCTTTTTTCTGTACTTCTTTTTCTGCACTCTTTAATTGTGCCTCACGCTGCTTACGTGCCGCTTCTTGCACCTGATTGGCACGACGAACTTCAATTAAGGCACCTTCAAGCTTTTTTTGCTCAAGATAATTCAATGCTAAATAAAGATGTAAAAAGCCCAGCTCATAATCGGCAGGCTCATAGGTGATCATATTATCGTTTGTTAACAAAGCTCCCGCCTGATTCAAGCCTTCCGAAACCTGAATGGTTGCTTGGCGTTGCTGCTCTTTCACTGCCATATCGGCACGCTGAAAAGCACCAAAACTGGTTGGATATTGCTGAGCAACAAAACTTATTCGACCGCGCTCCATGCCATCAAGAATATCCCCTGCTGGAGCATCGGGTAGTGCATCAACAGCTTTACTATATAAACCTTGCTCAAGCGCCAAGTGCGAATCAGCATTTGCAGCACTATAATGGCTAAATAAATTCTGTGTAGATAAGTTAGCACAGGCCATCAAACTGAAAGAAAGCAGCACTACTGTGGCATGTTTAAACATGAATTTGATAACCACATCCTATGAAAAATCCTGAGATATTAGAATACTAGCCCTGTTTCGATTAAAACGAAAAAGGCTGACGAATATACCCAAGTTTAGCGATATAAAAATAGACAAAAGCCATCCGAAGTCACTTCAAGGTACACGTTTGCACCTTAAAGCGACTCGGGTATTACATTTACTTTACCCGACTAACATCGGCCCTAATGGACGACCACCCAGTAAATGCATATGAACATGGTAAACTTCTTGTCCACCATGTGGGTTACAATTCACAATTAAACGGTAACCATTTTCTGCAACACCCTCTTTCTCTGCTAGCTTACGTGCAACAGTGAACATGCGCCCCATCATTACTTCATCTTCAGCTTCTACATCATTCACTGTAGGAATAAGCTTATTAGGAATAATTAAGATATGGCTAGGTGCTCGTGGATTGATATCACGAAAAGCCGTGACCAAATCATCTTGATACAAGACATCTGCTGGAATTTCTTTGCGAATAATTTTACTGAAGATAGTTTCTTCTGCCATATCAAGCTCCGTTTAGATTAAAACTAACGTCATCAGTATGCTTGAGTAAAACGCACAGGGCAATATTGGACACTGTTTTAAACGTATTTACCAGTGAAATTTACATCAAATAATTTTTTTTTGATGCAGCCGTCAAAGTATGCGTTCAATCAATTACTTATTATCGAGGATGATAATAACGTTCTTAAAAAGACTGATAGAGTAATGAAAGGTCGATTTCCCCTTGTTTTTAACGACTTACTTTAGTGATTGAAAATCCAGCAGCAAGAATGATAAAAAGCCAATACAGACAAGTTCATACTATGTAATTAATAAAGCCTCATTCTAAATTAACGTTGTGAGTCAGCATTGAACGCTCACCTTGAAATATACTCTTTAGGGATATTATGAAATCAAAAAAACAAGCCTCAGTGATACAACGAATATATGCTGGGTTTGCGCTAATGGTCGCACTACTTATTGCCACCATTGTTCTGATGCTTGATGGAACAAGCCGCATTCATCAACAACTTGAATCTGTTACGACCAATGCACTCCCGCTTGTTTCCACTACAAACCAAACAAGTGTCAGTCTGCTAGCTGCCGATAAAATTTTTAAGGACTACCTTACCACGCAAGATCCCACTCGGATGCAAACCTATGATACTAACTTTACTCAAGCCCAAGACGCGTTTGTACAAGCAAGAGAGCAACTTGCTAAAGTGGCAAAAGGCAACCCAACATTAAATGCTTACCTTGAAGACCTCTCGGCATTAGAAGAGCGTTACTTCAACGAAGCACACAGTGCAATGAACAACTATCGTGTTCAATTACTCGCCCAAGAGGAACGCCAACAATCCACGCGCCGCTTTCAACAGCTACACACTGAACTCAATGTCCGTATGAAAGAATATATTGCTGATCAAGATAATCTTTCCGTAAAAATGATCGCAATGAGTTACTTTAATCAGCTAGCTAAAACGGAGACGATCACATCAGATGCCCTCGCAACTGAAGATATCGCTAAAATTGAAAAGGCGCTTAAAAATAACAGAAAATTCGTTAACCACCTTGGCCAATCATATCGAGCTCTTACATCCCAATTACCGGAAGTAAAACGCATTTTTGATAAAACCGTCGCTCAATACACGCTAGATATTGGGCAAAAAGGTGGAGTACTTGATCAGCACTATGAATATATAGAAGCAAGAAATCGTCTATACGACAATATTGCAGTGCTAGCCGCTGAAATTGATCAAGCAATGGTGTTACTTGATAACTTCAGAACGCTTGCGAATTCGCAGATGGATTCAGCCATAGAAAGTGCCAATAATACCTACAGCCAAGGCTATACCAACTCTATTTTAATCGGCATCTGTGTATCATTGCTGGCCATATTCATTGGTTGGTATCTTGCTGGTTGCGTTCGTAAACCTCTTGTATCAACGTTAAAAACATTAGAAGCCTTAACGAATGGTGATATGACCCAGCGAATCAACGGCAATACTTTTATTGAATTCGATAAATTAAGCCACCACATCAATACGCTGGCTGATAATTTACAAGAAATACTCAGAAAACTAAGCCAAGCATCAGAGGGACTAACAAAGGTTGCGGCAGAGAACCAAACAACAACGACAAAAGCAAAACACCGATTAAATGAACAACGTCAGCAAACAGCCTCTGTTGCAACGGCCATGACCGAAATGGAGCAATCTGTTACCGATGTGTCGTTAAGTGCACAGCAATCGATGGAGCGCGTACACGCAGTAGAAAAAGCATCGGAAGTCGGTCGTGATGTGATGAGCAAAAACATTCACACCGCACACCAACTTTCAGACCGTTTAGATGAATCCGTTCTTGCAGTCTCTAAACTACAAGAAATGAGTAGTAATATCGGTTCAATTCTTGATGTGATCCGAAACATTGCTGATCAAACCAATTTACTTGCATTGAATGCGGCAATCGAAGCAGCACGAGCCGGTGATCAAGGTCGAGGTTTTGCAGTCGTCGCCGATGAAGTCAGAGTGCTGGCTAAACGCACCACTGATTCAACATCTGAAATTGAAAAGATGATTCAAAGTTTACAATCAAGTTCGGGACAAGCGGTTAGCGTCATGCAAACTTGTGTAACTGAAATGACAAGCAGTATTACACAAGCCTCTGATGCCAATGGTGCAATGGAAGAAATTCAAGCACTTATCATGGAAATCAGTCAGATGAGTGCCCAAATAGCTCAAGCATCTGAAGAACAGCAATGTACGACAGGTTCTATCGCGCGCAGCCTTGAAGATATCAGTCATATTGCCGATGCAAACTTTAGCTCAATGGAAGAAGTGGCAGAGGCCAGCTCTAAACTTGATGAACTTGCCAATCAGCAAAATACACTGGTACACCGATTTAAACTCTAAAACCAGCAACGCATCATAAACTAAAAAACACCACTATTAAGGTCAGCATATGCTGACCTTTTTACTTTACAGCCACCATGAATATACCCAAGTCACTTCAAGACACTCCCAAAGGCGAGTTTTGAAGTGGCTGGGATATAAATTGGAATTATGCTCATTCAACTAAACTTATATTAGGTTAAAGCCAAACGATTGCGTTATTAATCAACAATTGCTGGTTAGTGCGATAATTGACCTTTACTTAGTACGTGTATGCTTTTAGAATCGGGCGAATTTTTTGGGAGGGAAGAAAATATGACAACGATTACAATTACACGTCCTGACGACTGGCATGTGCATTTACGCGATGGCGACGTATTAAAAGATACTGTTCGTGACATCAGCCGGTATATGGGACGAGCGATAATCATGCCTAACTTGATCCCACCCGTTATTGATACAGAATCGGCACTATCTTACCGCGAACGTATTATTGCCCAAGGCCCTCAGGGCAACTTCTCTCCTCTTATGGTTATCTATTTAACCGACAATACTTCCGCAGAAGAAATCCACAAAGCTAAAGCATCTGGCCATGTATACGCTGCCAAACTTTACCCTGCTGGTGCAACCACCAATTCAGATTCGGGCGTAACATCAATTGACCATATTCGTCCTGCGCTTCAAGCAATGCAAGAAGCAGGCATGCCATTACTTATTCATGGTGAAGTAACCGCTCACGATATCGATATTTTCGACCGTGAAAAAGTCTTTCTAGAGACAGTTTTAGCACCGATTGTTGAACAATTCCCAGATCTTAAAATGGTATTGGAACATATCACAACAGCAGATGCCGTTGAGTTTGTAACCCATGCAGGCCCTAACGTTGGGGCAACGATTACCGCTCATCATCTTATGTTTAACCGTAACCATATGTTGGTAGGTGGCATTCGCCCGCATTTCTATTGCTTACCGATTCTAAAGCGTAATATTCATCAAGACGCACTGGTTAAAGCAGCAACAAGCGGCAGCCCTAAATTCTTCTTAGGTACCGACTCTGCGCCGCATGCACAAGGGCGTAAAGAATCAGCTTGTGGTTGTGCAGGCTCTTACACGGCGCACGCGGCAATCGAGCTGTATGCTGAAGTATTCGAAGCAGCAGACGCTTTAGATAAATTAGAAGCATTCTCAAGCTTTAATGGTCCTGACTTTTACAACCTTCCACGTAATACAGACACCATTACACTCAAAAAAGAAAGCTGGAATGTGCCTGAAACAATGGCCTTTGGTGGCGATGAAGTGGTGCCAATCCGTGCTGGCGAAGCAATGCTATGGAAAGTTATCTAGCCTATAGCCATAATATGGCACTGCCTTTGATATTAAAAAATTTCGATTGATATAAAATTCACAGATACAAAAAGGGCTCCTGCAGGAGCCCTTTTTATTGCTTCAATATAAAGCGCTAAGCACTATTGCGCTTCAGGCACTTTGAGTTGATGGAACATACGGTATAACACAGGAACAACAATCAGAGTGAGTACTGTCGCAAACCCAAGACCAAACATAATGGTAACGGCCATTGGCTTAAAGAACACATCAGGTAAGAGAGGGATCATACCCAATACCGTTGTTATCGCAGCCATACATACAGGACGAACACGGCTCACCGCCGCATCAACCACCGCTTGGTATTTATCTTTACCACTGCTAATTTCAATCTCGATTTGATCAAGCAGTACAATACCATTTTTAACAAGCATTCCTGATAGACTCAAAAAGCCCAGCAACGCCATAAAACCAAACGGCGTATTCAAGATAAGTAGCCCTGTTGTTACACCAATAATGGCAAGCGGAACTGTTGCCCATACAATCACAGCCTCTTTAACTTTGTTAAACAAGAAGATAGTGATTAAGAACATGAACAAATAACCCATTGGCATTGTTTGGAATAACGATGCTTTGGCATCTGCCGATGATTCATATTCCCCGCCCCACTCTAGTGAATAACCAGAAGGAAAATCTAATGCTTCAATTTTTGGTTGAATTCGAGCTTGCAGTGTCGCAGCCGTTTCATCTCCCAGTGGATCAGGGTCAGCCATAATCGTTAGCATACGCTTACGGTTTTTACGTACCACTAACGGATCTTCCCATTTAACATTGACGCCTAGCATCACTTGTTGCAATGGAACATAACCTTGAATTGCAGGGCTCCAAATCTTCATGCCTTCGATGCTACTTACATCAACACGTTCTTGCTCAGGTAAACGTGCAACAATCGGCATTAAGTTTGTGCCATCACGATAAATACCGACAGATAACCCTGAAAATGCCATTTGTAATAAATCATCAACATTTTCTTTGGTTATACCATAACGACGTGCTTGGCTTTCGTTAAAGATAGGCTCGAGCACTTTTGTACGTTCACGCCAGTCATGACGTACGTTGAAAGCCCCCGGATCGGCTCTCATAATATCAAGCGATTGCTGGGCTAAACCACGAAGAACGGTTGGATCGGGGCCCACTAAACGCGCTTCAATTTTAGAACCAGATGAGGGACCTAATTCAATCCGTTTGAGTTTGTATTCAATATCAGGGTGGTTAGCATCTAACTCAGCACTCACTTTACGCAGCATCGGCATCACTGCATCATAATCATCGACACGTATAATCAGTTCACCGTACGACGAGTAACTCTTCTCTGGCGAATAGGTCAACATGAAACGCTGAGAACCTTTACCTGCACTTGAAGAGACATAACTGACCGTCTCTTGCTGATTAACCCATCCTTCCAATTCTTGTAGCTTATCGTTCGTTGAACGAATATCGGTGCCTTCAGGTAACCATACATCAACCATAAACATAGGTGTTGTTGATGACGGGAAGAACGACTGCTTCAATTGCGTAAAACCATATAGGCTGGCACCTAGCATCACAATCAATACGATCACGGTTGTCCATGCGTACTTCATGCACTTTTCTAGCGATTGCTTATATAAAACAAAGACCAGACCTTTATAAGGATCACTCTCTTCACCATCGCTATTGCTTTTAACTCCTTTGAAGAACATGTCAGCAAAAAATGGCGTCAACGATATTGCTGTAAACCAGCTAAGCATCAGTGATATTAACAACACGCTAAATAGCGTTGCACAATATTCACCCGTAGAATCTTGAGATAAGCCTATCGGTGCGAATGCTGTAACGGCAATCACCGTCGCCCCTAATAGTGGCCATTTTGTTTGGGTAACAATATCGGATGCAGCTTGCATCCTTGTTCGCCCTTTTTGTATTCCAATGAGAATACCTTCGACCACTACAATGGCATTATCCACCAGCATACCCAGCGCAATAACCAATGCCCCCAAAGAAATACGTTGTAGATCTATTGCCATTATGTTCATGAATACAAACGTACCCAATACTGTAAGCAACAGGATCAGGCCAATTAAGATACCTGAACGCATCCCCATAAAGAAAAGCAGTACAACAATAACAATCGCAACCGCTTGACCAAGGCTGACAATAAAGCCCTTTACAGATTGGTCGACTTCATCGGGTTGACTATAAACAGCACTAATATCAATACCAACAGGCTGTTGTTCTTTTAGCTCATTTAGACGCTGATAAACACCCTTACCTTTTTCTACAACGTTCACACCATCAATAAAGGATACACCTACATTAAGTGCAACTTTACCGTTATAGCTTACAAGGTTATCGGGTACCTCTTTAAAGCCACGCGTAATCGTTGCAACATCACGTAAATAAATTAAACCTTCAGCACCTGTGTCTGTAATAATTAAATCACCAAGGGCATCAACATCTTTAAATTCACCTGTTGGGTGAACGCGAATATATTCCGTCCCTATTTTTACTGCGCCCGCACTGGTTACCAAATTCTGTGTGGCTAAGGTGCTATAGATTGTCTCCAGTGAGATACCCAGATTACTCAAACGCTGCATTGAAATTTCAATGAATACTTGTTCTTGCTGGGTCCCCGAAACTGAAACCTTTCCCACCCCATCAACTAATTCAATTTCTCGCCGAAAATAATCGACATAGTCATTAAGTTCTTTATAGGAATACCCATCACCTGTTATCGCCAGCATGATGCCATATACATCACCAAAATCATCAATGATTGAAGGATCAGCCACGCCGGGTGGTAAGTTGGGTCTGATATCATTCACTTTTCGACGTAATTCATCCCAAATTTGGGGTAAATCATCAGGACCATAATTATTTTTCATGGTCACGGTGATCTGCGATAGACCTCGACTGGATACAGAGTTAACTTCATCAACATAGGTTAATTGCTGAATGGCTTTTTCTATTGGATAAGTGACTTCTTCTTCAACTTGAAGAGGTGTGGCACCAGGGTATGCTGTTACCACCATCGCGTCTTTGATCGTAAACGCGGGATCTTCCAACCTTCCGAGTCCGAAGAAAGCCATTGTGCCGCCGATCAGAAAGATCAGGGTAATCATCCAACTAACAACTTTATTCTTTATAAAATAGGCTGCGATATCTTGCTTCATTATTGTCCAGCCTCCATGCTAATAACTTTAATTTGCTGTCCGGCACGTAAACGATTACCACCCGCTACAACAATGGTTTCACCCTGCTCTATTCCAGATTGTACTCGAGCACCTTCTGGTACAACTTTGTCGGTTGTTATACGGCGTTTCTCTACCGTCATGTCTTCTTTAACGACCCATACAAACTTATCGGTAAGCACTAAATCATCACCGTCTTCATTAAAAATGGCTTCTAACGGAATAACTGGTTCGCCTTTTTTGTAGATATTCAACTTTTGAGCATCAGCTCTTACTTCAACAGCCATACCATCTAGAATAAAGTTATCAGCAGGCATTGGCATGGTTAACGTCACAAGAAATGAACCAGACTCTGGATCAGGTTCTGTCGTGAATTCTTTCAACTTTGCTTTATATTCGTTACCATTTGACGTAATAACTCTAGCGTCAGGCTTTGACACATCAATTTCGATTGCAGAGCTTTTTGAATAGATTAAATCGGGCGCTTGAATATGGATATCCACCATTTTGGCACTGTGAATATTCATGACCTGTTGACCTGCTTGCACGTTCTCAAATTGTTCAATTGGTACACGAGAAATAACCCCATTAAATGGGGCTTTAATTTGTGTAAATTTCAAATTCAGATTTGCTATATTCAACCTTGCACGTTCAATACGGCGTTGCGCTTTTAATTCGTCGAATTGTGATTGGGCAATGTATCCATTTTCAACAAGTTTTGCCGAACGTCGATACTGGCTATCAGCCACATTATATTTAGCCTGCGCATTATCAACTTCTAATCGATAATCAAGAGGGTCCAGTTCTGCTAATAGCTGCCCCTTTTTTACCAAATCACCAGGTCTTACTAATATATGGGTAATTTCACCTTGGATTCTAAAAGATAGGCTCGATTTATCAGCGGCCGCAGCAACGGCAGGAAAGGTCAATTGAGGCGCTTCTGCAGCCAATGCCACAGTCTCAACATAAACGGGTTGAACACGCTGTATACTCTCGATAACAGTTTTTTCGCACCCCTGCAAAGCCAATGCAGATCCTATTGCTAGAACGATAAAGGATAGTTTTTTCATATTATAATCCTCGCTCCTTAATCCATTCCCGCACTTTCTGACCTTCTTGCAGTTCATTAATACCTGACGTTGCAATTGAATCGCCGTCGTTTAGACCTTTAATAACGTGCCTTTTATCATCTAATTCAACTTGCGTTTTATGAACGATACCGTCTTTATCAACAAGCCAAACATACATTGCATCTCCATCTTGCATGATGGCACGTTTAGAGATAGCACCTAAATTGCCTTGCGGAATTAAGACTTTGACTGCACCTGCCATACCAGGAAGAATATTTTTCCCTGTTGGGCGTTCCATCGATAAGGTAACAGTGTAACTTGACGTTTTTTTATCGGCTTCTGTATCTATTTCTTTAAATTGAGCAGGGTAAGTTTCACCAGGTATGGTATCGAAGATAACGCTTGGGTTTTGATCGTATTGACCTTGAAAACGACTAAACAGGTGTTCAGGCAATTGAAAAGTGACATTAATGATACCAGCACTTTGAATATGTAAAACGGGCTCTTTCATCATCACATATTCATAATTTTCAATAAGTGATAACGATAAAGTACCATCATAAGGCGCGACAAGTGTGGCATAACCTAAGTTAGATTGCTGCTTACTTAATGCTGCTTTTGCTTGCTTCAAGGCTGCTTTAGAGGTGTCATAATCAAGCTCTGAAACAACATTGGTTTTACGTAGTTCTTCATCACGTTTAAATTGAACATACGCGAGTTCATAATTTGCTTGCGCTTGTTCAACCAATAATAGAAATTCATCTTGATTCAAGGTGGCGAGTGTTTGCCCTCGCTTAACATCTGTACCAGGCTTCACATCAACAGATGAAAGTTGACCTGATACACGAAAAGCTAATACTGCTTTATCTCCAGCCTCAACAACGGCGGGAAATGTACGAAATGTTTGATTATCACCAACCAATACGGTTTGTAATTTCACTGGTCGAGAATCCGGTTCAGGAACCTCCACCTGTTTTTCACCACACCCTGCCAAAATGAAACATGACAGTAATGTGGCTGTTATTATGCGCCCCATAAACCTCTCCATCCTTATAATTTTTAGGCAATTCCTAATGCTTTATCTTATATGTCTCTAATTAGCCAAAGCTCAACACGAGCTTAAAATTCCATTCGTTAATAAAAAGACTACAAACACGTAGTGTAGTCAATAAAACCTAACAAAAATCCAACAAGCTACTAAAAAATAAGAAAAACAATAAAAGCTGGGAAGGTTAACAAGTTAAATGGGCGAATTCGATATTAAGGTGGGTTTATTCAGTAAAAATCAGAAACAAATAAATAACGAGATACAATACAATCGAATCGTATAAAAAAGGAGCCAATCGGCCCCTTTAAAAAAGTAAATTAGTATCAAATAGCTATAGATTAGACATCCATTTCAGCTATTTTGACTTTCCAAGTGTCTGGGCCTGTCTCGTGTGCATTAGTGCCGGCAGAATCAACCGCTACAGTCACAGGCATATCTTCAACTTCAAATTCGTAGATAGCCTCCATACCGAGATCTTCAAATGCAACTACACGTGCTTTCTTAATCGCTTTCGCAACCAAGTAAGCAGCACCGCCAACAGCCATTAAGTAAACGGCTTTATGTTCTTTAATCGACTCAATAGCCTTAGGTCCACGTTCAGCTTTACCAATCATACCCATTAAGCCAGCTTGACCTAACATCATATCGGTGAATTTATCCATACGCGTTGACGTTGTAGGACCAGCAGGACCCACTACCTCATCACGGACGGCATCGACTGGACCCACGTAATAAATAAAGCGGTTATTGAAATCTACAGGGAAATCTTCGCCGCGAGCCAACATATCTTGAATACGTTTATGCGCAGCATCACGACCTGTTAAGATTTTACCTGACAATAAAACCGTTTCGCCTGATTTCCATTCCTGAACATCAGCTTTAGTTATTTCATCAACGTTAACACGGCGAACACTCTCGCCGACTTCCCATGTCACTTCTGGCCAGTCTTCTAGCTTCGGTGGGGTTAATTCAGCAGGGCCTGTACCGTCAAGTGTAAAATGCACATGACGCGTAGCCGCACAGTTAGGGATCATGCAAACAGGCTTAGACGCAGCGTGTGTTGGTGCTGTTTTAATTTTCACATCAACAACTGTCGTTAATCCGCCCAGCCCTTGTGCACCAATACCCAATTTGTTCACACGGTTATAAATATCTAACCGTAATTCTTCTTCCGCATTTTGCGCGCCACGCTCTTGCAGCTCATGGATATCAATAGATTCCATCAACGACTCTTTTGCTAATACTGCTGCTTTTTCAGCCGTACCACCGATGCCTATGCCTAACATACCTGGTGGGCACCAACCCGCGCCCATTAGTGGCACTGTTTTTTCAATCCACTCAGCTACATCATCAGAAGGGTTTAGCATCACCATCTTCGTTTTATTTTCAGAACCGCCGCCTTTGGCTGCAATTTGAATATCAACTTTATTACCTGGCACCATATCAATATGAACAACTGCTGGCGTATTATCTTTCGTATTGGTACGCGTGCCAGCAGGATCGGCAACAACAGACGCTCGTAGGGGGTTGTCTGGGTTGTTATAAGCTTGACGGACACCTTCATCGACCATTTGCTGAACAGTAAGATCACCCTCCCACTGCACATTCATTCCGATTTTAACGAAACAGGTCACAATACCCGTATCTTGACAGATAGGACGCTTACCTTCTGCAGACATACGCGAATTGATCAAAATCTGTGCGATAGCATCTTTCGCAGCTTGACTCTGTTCTTTGTTATAAGCTTTTTCCAATGCTTGAACAAAATCAAGTGGATGGTAGTAAGATATGTACTGTAATGCATCAGCAACACTACTAATCACATCTTCTTTACGGATGACGGTCATAATTGCCCTCGTTGATTATTATAATTCCATGGCGCCCAGCTTTAATTCGTCACTACAAAATGCTTCCAATGTAGTGTGTGATTCTCATTTATAGCGGCAGTATATTGATTCATATAATCAATATGGCTCACCAAAATGCTATCACGCGGCCATGCTCCACATGACAAATGTCCATTTCACTTTATTTCTGTGTACCCTTTAGAAAATAAAACGCGATGGATCGTCCTTGGGCGTCGTAATAAAAGCTGTGGTTATGATACTCTTGCGCTCAACTTCGCGCTACGCGCCAATTGAATACCTGTCACAAAAAAGAAAATGATTTGTAAATCACACCCCAAACTAAGCATTGAGCAACTTGATTACAGCCCAGAAATGACTCTTGAGTGGTTTTCACCATTATCAAGTCTGCCGTGGGCGATGATATTACGTTCTGCTGCCAATAATCACCCAGATAATCGCTTTGATATTCTAGTTGCTGATCCTTTAGCCACTTTAGAGACACAAGGTGAAATAACCTGTATTAAATTTTTAAATGGTGATGAAAAAACTAGCACTGACGATCCATTTTATCTGCTTGAGCATATTCAACGAGATCTATTACCCTCACTTAACCCTATGACTGATGTGCCATTTATCGGCGGTGCACTGGGTTATTTTGCGTATGACCTAGGTCGACGGGTTGAAAAAATTGCCTCGTTGGCTGAACACGATATTTCTGCACCCGATATGGCAGTGGGTATTTATGATTGGGCATTGATTGCTGATCACCAAGAACAGACGCTCTTTTTAGTCTCTCCTTCTGGTAGTCAACGTTTAGAATGGCTAAAACAGCACAAAGAAAACAGTTTAACGCAGCATAAAAAAGACGTATTACAACAAGCTGAACATTTTTCATTAACAACTGATTGGTCTGCAAACATGACAATTAGCAGTTACTGCAACAAATTTGATCAAGTCCAAGAGTATTTACTCTCTGGTGATTGTTATCAAATTAACCTTGCACAGCGTTTTCAGGCTTCTTATCGCGGTGATGAATGGCAAGCTTACTTGCGTTTAGAGAAAACGAATGGTGCGCCTTTCTCTGGTTTTATCCGCACTGAACACGGTACTGTCTTGTCTGTGTCACCAGAACGTTTTCTCCAACATAACCAAGGTTACGTTGAAACGAAGCCGATCAAAGGTACGCGCCCACGCTCAGACAATGTAGAACAAGACCGAGCCTATGCCGACGATTTACGTCATGCTGAAAAAGATCGCTCAGAAAATTTGATGATTGTTGATTTGCTACGCAATGATATTGGACGAGTGGCTAAACCCGGTAGTGTCAAAGTGCCAAGCATTTTTGAAATCGAAAGTTTCCCCGCAGTTCATCACTTGGTTAGCACGGTAACAGGCGAACTAGACCAACAGTACTCGGCAACGGATTTATTACGTGCTTGTTTCCCCGGAGGCTCAATTACAGGCGCCCCAAAAGTGCGGGCTATGTCTATAATTGAAGAATTAGAACCGCATCGTCGTAGTATTTACTGTGGCAGCATTGGCTATATCAGCCGCTGTGGTCGCATGGACACTAGCATTACAATACGAACATTAGTCACTCAAAAACAGAAGATATACGCTTGGGCTGGTGGTGGAGTGGTTGCAGATAGCAAGTCTGACAGTGAATATCAGGAAACACTGGACAAACTAAGTAGAATTCTGCCAATCTTAAGACAGTAGTCTATTTTATTAACTACTCTATTACCAAATGACTTGGAATAGTAACATTGTAACTGCTTAGATCTCGTTCATCGCTAACAAGATAAGCAGTTACAGTAAACACGGACAGTTTATGATCAGTCAGCAACAAATATTAAGCCGCTTTATGCTTGCGCCAACCACGGATTATGACAAGAGTCATAATGAGCGTGTACGCCAGCATGTATCTGCTACAGATACTTTTAAGCTTGCGGCTGTGCTGATCCCTCTCGTTCCCCGTAATAACACCTACAATGTTGTATTAACTCGCCGTGCAAACCACTTAAAACACCATCCTGGTCAAATTGCTTTTCCTGGTGGTCGTCATGAAAGCTTCGATCAAGATTTAGCTGCTACCGCACTTCGCGAAACAGAAGAAGAGACTGGAATATTATGCAGCCGAAATCATATACTTGGGCAGCTGCCAGCTCTGCCTACAATAAGTGGATATATGGTGACACCATTCCTTTCAACAATAGCGGCAGATTACCAGCCAAAGCTTGACCCCAGCGAGGTTGATGAGTTATTCGAAGTCCCTATTCAGTACTTATTAAACCCAGTGAATATGCATAGCCAGCAATTCCAGATAAATGGCCACTTACACAATATTTATTCAATTCCATTCAGCAATTATTCAATTTGGGGAGCCACTGCCCAAATGATTAAGTTGTTATCAAAACAGCTTTGGTATTAAAAATACGCCTTCTAACACGTCATTTTCCCTAACTTCTTCGTAACACCTTACGTGATCAAGATCACCTTTAATTGTATTGCAAATATCACCAATTACATAACGGGATCAAGATCAAAGTTTTACTTCTGGAAATAGCGAAAATGCGCCCCGTTCCTAATTCCCGTTCCGTAAAACACTTTGGATAGATAATCATGCAAACCACTTCGAATACAGCAGCGACTACCGCAGCAAAAGCAAGTTGGACGTATAAAGATTTCACTTGGGCACTATCACTATTTGGCACAGCAGTAGGCGCTGGCGTTCTTTTCCTTCCAATTAAAGCGGGCGCTGGTGGCTTTTGGCCTCTAGTTATTCTGGCTCTTATTGCACTGCCAATGACTTGGTTTGCACATAAAGGTCTTGCTCGTTTCGTTCTTTCAGCAAAAAACCCTGAAGCAGATATCACTGATACTGTTGAAGAGCACTTCGGTAAGTCTGGCGCAAAAATCATCACTTTCGCTTACTTCTTTGCTATCTATCCGATTGTTCTAATATACGGTGTTGGTATCACAAACACGGTAGATTCTTTCCTAGTTAACCAAATGGGGATTGATTCAATTCCACGTTGGTTGCTATCTGGCGGCCTAATCATAGCAATGACTGCTGGTGTTGTGTTCGGTAAAGAACTGATGCTTAAAGCAACGTCTGCAATGGTTTACCCTCTAGTATTTATTCTACTAGCACTATCTATCTACCTAGTGCCTGAGTGGAATACAACAATGGTTTCTGTTAGCCCTGATTGGAGCTCTATGCCTTCGGTTATTTGGCTAGCAATTCCAATTATTGTTTTCTCTTTTAACCACAGCCCAATCATCAGCCAGTTCTCTAAAGAACAACGTCGCGTTTACGGTGAAGATGCAGTTAAAAAGACTGACATGATCACTGGCGGTGCAGCAATGATGCTTATGAGCTTCGTTATGTTCTTCGTATTCTCTGTTGTTCTTTCTCTATCACCAGAGCAACTAGCTATCGCACAAGAACAGAACATCAGTGTTCTATCGTACCTAGCGAACATTCACGAATCTCCGCTAATCTCAATTCTTGGTCCTCTAGTTGCTTTTGCTGCTATCACTTCAAGCTACTTCGGTCACTTCCTTGGTGCACATGAAGGTCTTGTTGGTCTAGCAAAATCTACCACTAAGATGCCAGTTAATAAAATTGAGAAAGTTTCTCTTGGTTTCATCGTTATTACAACTTGGATGGTTGCGGTAGTTAACCCAAGCATCCTTGGTATGATTGAAACGATGGGTGCACCGATGATCGCTGCAATTCTGTTCCTAATGCCTGTTTTTGCTATGTACAAAGTACCAGCAATGGCTAAGTACAAGACATCTGCACCGGTACAGGCTTTCACTGCTCTATGTGGTATTGCTGCGATTACTTCTGTAATCTACGGCGCATTATAAAAGATACATCTACTCTAGCCGTAATGAATGATCATTTACGGCTTTTTCTTCTGAAAAAATGTGCTACAACGCATAGTCTTCTAAGACAATTAGAGTAGAATAGACTACACAAAAGAGCAGTAAGCATTTGCCAACTGCTCTTTTTGCTTTTCTAGTGATCTCGCCAAGGAAGGGGCGGGAATTATAAAAACTATGACAGTCTTGGCCGGAGGCAAGATCGCTTCCCCCGACTGAGGTAATACGCATGATCAGTGTTTTTGATATCTACAAAATTGGTGTGGGTCCTTCCAGTTCACACACTGTTGGTCCAATGAAAGCAGGTAAGGAATTTATTGATGACTTACGCGCTATGGGCAAATTACGAGATATAACCAAAATTACCGTTGACGTTTATGGCTCTCTTTCTCTAACTGGCAAAGGTCACCATACAGACATTGCTATCATCATGGGTCTTGCAGGCAATAGTCCTGAACATGTTGATATTGATAGCATTCCTGGTTTTATCGCTCGTGTAGAAGAAACAGAACGCTTACCTGTTGGCATGCACTGCCATACAGTAGAGTTTCCTCGTGAAGGAGGTATGAATTTTCATACAACTTATCTTTCTCTTCACGAAAATGGTATGACAATCAACGCTTGGATTGGCGATGACGTGTCGTACACCAAAACTTATTATTCAATCGGTGGTGGTTTCATCGTCGACGAAGAAAACTTTGGCAAAGAACAAGTTTCAAGCCTCAAAGTACCTTACATGTACACTAAGGCTGAAGGCCTTCTTGCACACTGTAAAGAAAATGGCCTTTCTGTTAGCGCACTTGTTATGGCTAACGAACGTGCGATGAATACTGACGATGAGATTAATACTTACTTCGCAAATATCTGGAAAGCTATGCGTGAATGTATGGAACGCGGTATGAATGTAGAAGGTATTCTGCCTGGTCCACTACGTGTGCCACGTCGTGCAGCAGCACTTCGCCAACAACTAATAACGACGGAAAACCTAAGCACTGATCCGATGACAGTTGTTGATTGGGTTAACATGTACGCATTTGCTGTAAACGAAGAAAATGCAGCAGGTGGTCGTGTTGTTACTGCACCAACAAATGGCGCGTGTGGCATCATTCCTGCGGTACTGGCTTACTACGATAAGTTCATCCAGAATGTTGGCCCTAAAGATTACACACGCTACTTTGCAGCTTCTGGTGCAATTGGTGGTCTTTATAAGCGTAATGCATCTATCTCTGGTGCTGAAGTAGGCTGCCAGGGCGAAGTGGGCGTAGCATGTTCAATGGCTGCAGCGGGCCTTGCTGAACTGATGGGCGGTAGCCCTGATCAAGTTTGTATGGCAGCTGAAATCGCGATGGAGCATAACTTAGGTCTAACATGTGATCCTGTTGCTGGTCAGGTACAGGTTCCATGTATCGAGCGTAACGGTATTGCAGCAGTGAAAGCAATTAACGCATGTCGTATGGCACTACGTCGTTCTTCGGAACCTCGTGTTTCACTTGATAAAGTAATTGAAACAATGCTGGCAACAGGCAAAGACATGAACGCTAAATACCGCGAGACTTCTCTAGGTGGTCTGGCTATTAAAGTTCTCTGCTAAATCCGTCACTGTTTAATATTAAAAGCCACCCGTTACTCATCAGTAACGGGTGGCTTTTAAGTTGCAACGGTAGCGGATTACATTGGCTACCGTGCTTCATTCTTTTATAAAAAGCTAACTTTTTGCAGCCTTCAACAATGCCTCAATATCTTCAGCGAGAGCCTCTCCACTTTGCAATGTGGTGAGCCATGAGATAGGTATCCCCTTTTCATCACCAAAACCATAACATGCACCAGCAAGTGCCCCAATCAAGATCCCACGCCCGCACGTATCACCTGAAACCTGAATATTTTTCATTATCGCTTCAGTATAGCTTTCACTGTTTTGTAGAATCCAAGCTGCCATGGGGACACTATCTTTTAAATGACATGCAGGGCTAATGAGTGAAAAAACATGAGTGAGATCGTTAACGTCCCCATCTAATAATCGCACTTTTTCAATCAGGTCTTGAATTTCAATCGGTGATTTCACCTTTAGTACATTCAGTACAGGCTCCATTCGCCGTGAACGCAGTGCTTCATTCAATGCGCTTGCAAATGCTTTGGCTGTTGCTAACGCCAGTTCATTTTGATGCGTAATCCCTACAATACGGTCGATTTCTTGCTCTAACTGTTCTGACGGGTATTTAAGCGCAACCAATGCAGGAATCGCACACAGTGCTGGGTTTTGATCATCTTCACTACTGCCAGAGTCTTCAGGCCAATCATCAGGCTCGAGTGAAAATAAGGTCAATAATAACGCTTTCGTTGGGCTATCAACGTAGCCAATGAAATCACCACCAGGACCAAAGTAATCAAGAATATGTTGCTGAATTTGATGCGTACTTATCTCTGGTTCCGCAAGTAAACGTATATACAATGCCAACCATTCACCGTAAGCGGTTAACTCACCCGCCGTTAAGCTATCATGAGCGTAATAGCCTTCAACGTCTTTGTAATGCAGCGCATTGGGTTCAATAAAGGGAAAGTGTGATAATTCAGATAGCGTTTTAATTCGCTCAGGTGAATAAATCCAATGCGTCCCCATACTTGCAGCATCGGCAACTAGCGCACCAATAAGGGCAGCGTAACGCTGAGCCATAACTCCTCCTTAAATTTGCTTTAGGGATGGTGTTTTTCTGATTGCTTTCTTATCGCATATCGATATTTTGTTGTAAAAAACACCAATTTCTCGTTCAACAGCTCTAAGCATAGCGTATTGGGCGATCTGCGATTAGAACAATGCTTCCTAAAACAAGCTCATGTCGATATTTTTAATGTCTTTCGATTTAATTATGATGAGATGATTGCGCGTTTAATAACGGTAGATCCGAAGCATCAGTGGATCGTCGGTGATATGGCGAAGGCACTATTTACAGCACAATCAACATTGCGCCGTCACCTTGCTAAAGAAGGGTTATCGTTTAGCCAGTTAATGTTGTGAATCCTTTAAACGTAAGTATGACGTTACCCCATCACAGTAAAGAGCCAAAATTCAGATACAAAAAAACCTCGTCTAGCAAATCACTAGTACGAGGTTTTTTCTATCGCGAAAGATTAAGCAGCAGCTTTTAAGCTTACTTTTTCTTTCTTCAATTCACCAACAGGTAGAATTGTACGACCGTATTCGTTGTTCAATACTTGTGCCATTGCAAAGTAAATTGCACTTGCGCCACAAAAAATACCTTCGATACCAGCAATTGTACCGATTAGCTCGCTACCAGTGAAATCACGTGCAGCAAGAAGGAAGAATAATACCGTTAAAGAACCAAATACAACCTGCTTAGCACGTGGGTAGCAAAGAGAACCAACGAACATAAATGCAGTAAATACACCCCAAAGGCCTAAGTACCAACCCATGAAGTGTGCAGGGCTCGCATCCGCTAGGCCCATCTTAGGCATAACTATAAGGCCAACAAGTGTTAACCAGAATAGACCGTAAGAAGTAAATGCTGTAGTACCAAATGTATCACCACGCTTAAAGCACATCATGCCAACAAGCACTTGACCGATACCACCGTAGAAAATACCCATAGCAAGAATCATAGAGTCAATCGGGAAAAAGCCCGCATTGTGGATATTTAAAAGGATTGTGGTCATACCAAAACCCATTAAGCCTAATGGCGCTGGGTTAGCTAGTTTTGTGGACATTTAGTTCCCCTACAGGAGTAAAATTCAAAAAAATCAATAAAAATTCAAAAATGGATGCATTACAAATGCGCCGCGCATTCTAATGGATGCTGAAGAGTAGATCAATCCCAATTATGGCGAAAATTCAACCAAAGATAAAAAAAATAGATTTAGAAATACGAGAAGTAACGCGGTGGTGTTAATGGGATGTTCGGCAATTGTACAAACAGTCAAAACCCACAAAGCACCTCTACATAAGCAACTGTAAGTTAATGGTAAAAAAATATATGAAACAAACTCACCTCTCACTTTAAAACAACAAAAAACACACATTTGAAGTACTGAGTTTATAATTGATTTTTTGTTACTAATTCTAAATACAGGCTGTCGTTAATGAGTAACATAAGAAAGTTGATAATACGTAGAAACAAAAAAAGTAGCCATTGGCTACTTTTCTGTTCATATTTGTACAATTAGTTACTCTGAAATTTCAACCTCTGCATTCTTTGCTGCATTAATTGGTATTTCAAGTTCTGCATTGCCATTTTGCTGAGTCGCTACACTTTCATCAATGCTTGGTGCAGGCTTAGCTTCTAGCCGTAATTGTTGAATCTGTTGTTTCTGAGCTTCCACTAGCTTTGTTAACGCTGTTACCTGCTCTATAGATGTGTCGTTATTTTTATCATCAGCGTAGTATGGCTGTGTTTGAATAAAGTTACTCTTGCGTGCAGATAAAACGCCTTCTGTAATCAACTTCGCTTGTGATCTTATTGGCTGATTGCGCAGATCTTGATTATCTAGAGCACGAGAAATACGCAGTAACTTATTTTCTATTTCTAGAATGAAATTTTCATAGTCATCTTTGCTGCGATCTCGTAGACCTTTCACTTCAAGCGCAATATGAGCGGCATGATCAAGTTCAAATTGAATCTCGATAACTTTCTTATCAATGGCTTTAAAATTTCGAGGCGTTAAATCAATAATACGATTACCGTCAGTAATTTCTGTTTCAACACGAGAGTAACTTAACGGCGCATAATAACGCACATCATTTCTACGTAGATCACGCAGCTTCGTCTCAAGTGGTGCAATATAAATCTTCTTTACTGTTTTAATTTCTAAGCTAAAGCTACGCTCTAAAAATTCTTCTTGCTCTTCTCGGGCATCAGAAACATCATCATTATCTATATAATTGAACAGCTTAGCATAAAAACGGTTTAGCCTTGTATATTCACTACGATAATAACGCGCAGCATCTAAAGAATTAAGGTAAGCCATTTGCTTTATCGCTGGTGCAAGAACCCTGTCTGACTTAACTTTTAGTTTATCTAGCTTAGTCAACGTTATCTGTGCTTGATTAATTTCGTCTAAAAAACGTTCAAGATAAGTCGCCGATGAAAAAATAGAGTAGCTTTTAAATGCCGTCTCAGGTGAACCTGCAAAGCTTTGATAAATCGAATCTGCTTTTTTCCAATGCGCTTGAACAACATCATATTTATTGGGTGAATAGAGCTGTAAATGCTCAATACTTTGTATTTTTTCCTGCCAATTTTGGTAAATATTTTGTGCGTTTTTGACTGCATCGCCAGTATTGATGGCCGATGTTACAGCTTGTCCATTGTCAGGAGTGCTTCCGCAAGCACTAAGCAATGCTGTCAACACAAGAGCAACTGCCACTTTTCCCGTATAGTTCATATTCTTTATCCGATATTCTTACTTATTATTATCTTCTGTGTAATTTATTGATTATATAAGCTAAACCTATTAATAAGGTTAAAATAAAGTCAAAAATTAATGCTATCACACATGATATTTATTGTGTATTAAGTGTATCTGACTATCACTTTGTACTAAAGCCTTTACTATTAATAAAGCCTTTCATAAATGGTCGAGCCTCTTTATTTAGGGCATCGGTAATTTGTTCTGACCAAGACATTTCTTTATTTCCACCAGTACGGTTTCTGTAATATTCACGCACTTCTTCATCGTAATTTTGTAATTCAGGCTGATTAAGCACCTGTTGATACTGCTCTTGATGCACGATAATCGATTGCGGTAAACGCGGTTTAATTTCCGGATTTTGAGACGGGTAACCCAGGCATAACCCAAAAAGTGGAATCACATGCTGAGGCAACGCTAAAACATCAGCCACTGCTTCTGGGTTATTACGAAGACCACCAATATACACGCCGCCTAACCCCATAGATTCTGCAGCTAATAAACAATTTTGAGCCATAAGAGCTGCATCAACAGCCCCAATAAGCGTTTGCTCTGTAAAACCTAACTGCGCTTCTGGGTGAATTTGTTGGTGGCGATTAAAATCTGCACAAAAAACAAGAAACTCTGCTGCAGTCTCAACATAAGGTTGACCACCCGCTAAGTGTGCTAATTTTTGACGCGTATCAGATTGAGTAACACGAATAATACTGACACATTGTATGAAGCTCGATGTCGATGCTGCTATTGCACAATCGAGTAGAGACGATAGTAGTTCTGCATCAATAGCTTGATCGGTAAACTGACGAATAGAACGGTGTTGCAGAATAGTGTCGATCGTTTGATTCATGGACATCCTTATCACATTTATAATGGCACTTTACCAAGAGATAAACGACCAATGGTTCATTGACGTTTACATCCACCAGCTGAATCTTTCTTTCCCCACAGAATAAGACTAGTGATAGATCAATTAATTCAACTTAATCTATCACAAATACAAATAAATAGGATTATTGAGCAAATTATTCGCATCTATTGCTCATTATACTTGGTTCGAGATATCAACTTTGCATTCCTGACATATTTGCTCAAGAATACCTTGTAAACGCTCTTTATTTAACGGCAATGGATTTCCTTTTATTGCATTAGATAATAATGCGTCTTCTGCCACTTCATCAAACAGGGTATCGCACAATCCATATTCAGAGACAGGTGGCAAATTTAAACGCTCTAACGTTCGCTTTGTCCAAGCAATGCCATCTGCAATATCGGCATCTGTCCTACCTGTCAGAATACAAGCTAACTGCCGATAACGATTGAGTATATCGGCTCGTCCAGCCTCTCTTGCCGCCAACACATTCTCTTGCATTACATACGGCGCAAGTTGCGCTGTAATCAAGCCATGTGGCGCACTCAGCCTGCCCCCTAACGATGAGGCTAACCCATGTGCTGCACCTAACTTGGCATTAGCTAATGCCATTCCTCCTAACATTGCCGCAAATGACATATCAGAGCGCGCACGAGGATCATCATCTTCACAGGCAGACACAATAGCACCCGCTAATCGCCGCAACCCTTCTTCACATACCATATCGGTAAGCGGATTAGGCGCACCACAGACATAAGCTTCCATTAAATGAGTGAACGCATCCATACCGCAGCATCCCGACATAACAGGATCCATACCATAGGTTAATGTCGGATCGATGATCGCTAAATCGGGTAACATATCAGCGCTTCTTAGGCTCACTTTTACATTTTCTTGGGCTGAACGAAGCACGGCATTTTTACTGACTTCAGAGCCTGTTCCTGAGGTCGTGGGAATCGCAATGAATGGCAAGGGTTTAGCTTGAAGCGGTACATTACGTCCAACCACTTCCACATAGTCATAAACACTGCCTTGATTAGGGATCAATGCAGCAAGGGCTTTACCTGCATCAAGTACACTCCCACCACCGATAGAAATCACCATATCAGGTCGAAAACGCCTACCCATTGCAGCCATTTCTTCAATCATTGCAATAAGAGGCTCACCCAATACAGCCACTTGCTGATAACGCATGTTTTGTTGCTTTAAATAATTAACTAAAGGTTCAGAGCGCTGATTATCTTTCCCTGTTACCAATAAAACACTGTAACCAAATTGATTAAATGTAGAGAATGAGTTGATTAACGCCCCTTCACCAAAAACAATCCTTGACGATGTCATAAACTGAAACATAGGTACTCCATTACACAAACTACAATACAAATTTGAATAATCACCTGAAACTCAGTCGTGTTACTAAAATTGCATGTACTATCTGACTGCTTTACTTAACTGAAAATAAGTGAGTATTTAAATTGATAAGCATATTCCTAAGTTAGTATTACGGAATATTAGTTACTTATTTTGATTCTGAACAATATTTGACCGCTATAAAATTTCAACTTGAAGGAATAAGTTCTTCGTCACATAAAATATTGATGAACCACACAAATATATGTCATGAAAGTGACGCTTAATTAGCATGTTAGCGTGCCTTTTTAGATGTATATAAAAAACGTCAATCGGTTTTATCTATCAGAGTAAGAGATAAAACCCGCTTTCTCATCGGTCGTTGGCAAGTTATAGTAAACACAATAAATTTGAGGAGAGATATTATGTTCGTTGTTATTTTTGGTCGTCCTGGTTGCCCATTCTGTGTTCGTGCAAAAGACCTTGCTGAAAAACTAAAAGAAGAGCGCGACGATTTTAATTTCCGTTACGTAGACATTCATGCGGAAGGCATCAGTAAATCTGACCTAGAAAAAACGGTTGGTAAACCTGTTGAAACAGTTCCTCAAATTTTTGTTGACCAAGACCACGTTGGTGGCTACACAGAATTTGAAGTATACGCAAAAGAAAACCTAAGCCTTTTTCAATAATCGCAAACAGTAAACAACAGCGTAATAGTTGTTAGAAAAATCAATAGGGCTGATCTTTCAGCCCTTTTTAATACTCTTAATTTCCTACCTTCTACTTTACCCCCACCAAATGATACGAAGATATTAGGGCTATAACACACGATGAACGTTAAGATAAGCAGAAAGCATAACTTTATCTAATAGCTATTCTAAGAAAAAAATAATCGAATAAATGTGGAATTCTGATATGACAAATCTCTAAAATCAGCTAGAATTTCGTCACTTTTGTTGTGTTCCCCTTCCCGGAAAATATGTTGTGAATATCGATGTAGCATCCCTTCTCCATCAGAATGATATCCTGTTGCTTTTTGTTGTTCTCGCTGTTGGTCTAAGTTTTGGTAAAATTCGTTTTGCTAAGATGCAAATAGGCAATTCTATTGGTGTTTTACTGACTGCCATACTGTTCGGTAATGCCGGATTTACCTTTAATACTGAAGCATTAAATATTGGTTTTATGCTGTTTATTTTTTGTGTGGGTATAGAGGCTGGCCCCAACTTTTTTGGTATTTTCTTCCGAGACGGTAAACACTACCTTTTACTCGCCCTTGTTGTGCTGCTTTCCGCCATAGCTATCACTTTAACCATGACTCATTATCTTGGGCTTGATATAGGTTTGGCGACAGGCTTAATGGCTGGTTCATTGACAGCAACGCCTGTTCTTGTAGGTGCAAAAGACGCATTGAATTCTGGATTATCTGGCATTAGCGATCCTGATATCATCAAACAAACCATTGATAGCCTAAGCGTTGGTTATGCGATGTCTTATTTGATGGGCTTAATCAGTCTTATTTTTCTCGCTAAACTAATGCCTAAATTACAGAAACAAGACCTGGCTGAATCGTCGCAACAAATTGCCCGTGAACGCGGTATTGGTGAAGTGGGACAGCGTAAAGTATATTTACCGATCATTCGCGCTTACCGTGTTGGCCCTGAGCTTATTAACTGGATTGATAGTCGTAACTTACGTGAGTTGGGCATCTACCGCCAAACAGGCTGCTACATCGAACGCGTACGGCGAAACGGTATATTAGCTAACCCTGATGGCGATGCTATTTTACAAGAAGGAGATGAGATTGCCTTGGTGGGTTACCCAGACAGCCACGCACGTTTGGATCCCAGCTTTCGAAACGGAAAAGAAGTTTTCGACCGTGATCTTCTCGACCTTCGTATTGTTGAAGAAGAGATTGTAGTTAAGAATGACAACATCTCTGGCAAACGACTATCTGAGCTAAATTTATCAGAATACGGCTGTTTCTTGAACCGTGTTGTTCGCGCTCAAATAGAAATGCCGATGGACCATAATATTCTTTTGAATAAAGGGGATATTTTGCAAGTCAGTGGAGAGAAAAGTCGAGTACTTGGCCTTGCTGAGCGTATTGGTTTTATCTCAATTCACAGTCAAATTGCCGATCTATTAGCATTCTGCTGTTTTTTCATCATCGGGCTACTTATCGGTTCGATTACATTAGCATTTGGTCACGTTGCATTTGGTTTAGGTAGTGCCGCAGGGCTTCTGATTGCAGGTATTACATTAGGATTTCTACGTGCTAACCACCCTACTTTTGGCTATGTACCCCAAGGTGCGCTTAATATGGCGAAAGATCTTGGTTTAATGGTCTTCATGGTAGGAATTGGTTTGAGTGCGGGTTCTAATTTATTCGATTCATTTGCACATATTGGCCCTATGGTCTTAGTCACCAGCTTAATGGTGAGTGTGATCCCTGTTGTATTGGCATACCTGTTTGGTGCTTACGTACTAAAGATGAACCGTGCACTTTTATTTGGTGCCATCATTGGTGCTCGAACTTGTGCACCTGCGATGGATATGATCAATGAACATGCTCGAAGCACAATTCCAGCTTTAGGCTATGCTGGTACTTATGCCATTGCCAACGTACTGTTAACGATTGCTGGTACGTTAATCATCATCATGAATTAATGATGGGTATATGATTTCATGGCTTTTCTCTATTAATTCACACGTCGTTTTAATAGAAAGAGCCATGATTTAAGGTCTGTAATTGTTGCTAAACGATGCAAAAATGATTTGTTATCGCTAAAATTTAATGAGTCAGCGTCTATTCAGTCACATTCCCTACACTTAATCTCGCAAGCTTCTTTTCTATTAAGTATATTCATTAGATATATTTATCTTTGGTAATCAAAATTATGCGAATCCTAATTGTCGAAGATGATCAAATTCTGAGTCATCATCTAAAATCTCAACTCAGTGAATTGGGTCATCAAGTCCAATGTGCAGGCACAGCCGAAGAAGGTCTGTTTTTTGCACAAAATTATCCTAATGATATTGCGGTTGTCGATATAGGTTTGCCTGATCGTGACGGAATAAGTTTGATAAAAGATATGCGAAAAAAAGGGCTTCGCTTACCTGTTCTCATTTTAACAGCGCGTGCCAATTGGCAAGATAAAGTAACAGGTCTAGAAGCGGGTGCTGATGATTATTTAGTTAAGCCGTTTCAAAAAGAAGAGATGGTTGCTCGTTTAAGTGCTTTAGTTCGTCGTAGTGCTGGCTTTGTAAAACCAGAAATGTCTGCGGGTGATATCCGTGTCGATTTACTAGCAAAGCAAGTGTTTGTCGGTGAGAACCTACTTGAGCTAACGGCATTTGAATATGATTTACTTGAATATCTCATGCGCCATAGCCGTCAGGTTGTTTCTAAGCAACGCTTACTGGATGTGCTTTATGAAGATCAAGAAGGTGATCCAAACACTATCGAGGTAATGATAAGCCGACTACGTAAGAAGTTCATGGCAACAGGACAAGATAACCCTATTACGACCATTCGTGGTCAGGGTTACATTTTTGAGCTGCAAGCTCAATGAAGACCGTCATTCTTCAACCTCGCCTTCGACGCCGGGTTTTAGTGACATCTGTAGCAATCATTGTATTAATAACCTCTGCACTTGCAGGGGTTATTAACCAGCTCTACTCACAAAGTTATATGGCTTCTTATTCTTCAGAGTTAGTGGCCCAGATGCCAATGGTTGTGGCACAACTTAATCGAGCTGGATTGATTAAAGATGTCGATAAGTGGATAGATTCTGTCGACCCTTCCGACAGTGATTACATGTCTGTCGTTTGTGATCAAAATGACAATACGGTATGGCTTTCTGATGAAGCTAAAACCGTAAATCTAGCAGACATATGCCGCAATCTACCAGAAGAAATACCCACACCGACATTGATTAAACTACCCGATGAAAGCAGCTACATTGCTTATAACCTGAGTCGAGACCGTGAACGTGGCACTATTTATCAATTAGTCGTACTTCGCCCAGCAGGGCCCTACGAGGCATCGCTCACGCAACTGCATAAACGCACGACCTTTTATTTAGGTTTATTTGTTCTTATTGCCATCGCATTTTTAATTGCCGCATTTCATTGGAGTTTTCAACCATTACGTCGACTGGCTACACAGCTTGATCAAATGACAGATGCTAAACGCGACAGCCTTGATAGTGACTTCCCAGTGGAGTTACAAGATATCACCCTTGCCTTAAACCGCTTAATTCGAATCAGTAATGACCAAAAAGGACGTTATCGCCATTCGATGGATGATTTAGCCCATAGCCTTAAAACACGTCTTGCAGCAACCAATGCCCTACTAGACGACAGAGACATTTCACGTGCTGAATTAAACCAACGGGTACTCGAACAAATCAGCCAAATGGACAATTTGGTTCAGTACCAGCTAAAGCGTGCAATGATGGGTCAGCAAGGGTTACAGAAAGACAAAACGGAGCTTAAACCCGCTATAGATAGCTTTTCTCGTATGCTCAGTAAGATATATGCCGATAAGCAGGTAAAATTCTCCGAGAGCTTCGACACATCGTTAAAATTACCGATTAATCGTGACGATCTCATGGAGCTACTCGGTAATATTTTGGAAAATGCTTACCGTTTTTGTATCAGTGAAGTACGCATTAATGTCGCAGAGTATAGCGACCATTATATCATTCGTATTGAAGATGATGGGCCAGGTGTGACACCTGATATGCGAGAAGCAATCTTCCAGCGTGGTGTTCGTGCTGATCAACTCAATCCCGGTCAAGGTATTGGTCTATCGGTTTGTCATGAGATAGTAGAAAGTTATCAAGGCCAAATTCATGTAGAAACAGCAAGCATAGAAGGCGCTGCCTTTATCATTAATTTACCGAAAAGCTGATGCTGTCGACCTTCGTATTTCCAAATAAAAAAACCGCCAAATTTAGGCGGTTTTTTTACACATTGGATATGACTAGATGCTTTCTACATCAAATTCAATCAGTGTATTAACGTCTATATCATAATCAATAGAATCAATACCGAAGCCGAATAGTTTAATGAACTCGTCTTTATATTCCTGATAATCAGCAACTTCAAACAAGTTTTCATTGGTTACACTAGACCATAAGTCACGACAGTGCTTCTGGATATCTTCACGCAGTTCCCAATCGTCAAGACGTAAACGATTTTCTTCGTCTACTTCAGGTGCTGTACCATCAGCCTTGTACAAACGTTGAGTGAACATACGATAGATTTGCTGCATACAGCCTTCATGCACACCTTCTTCACGCATCTTCTTAAAGACCATTGCGATATAAAGTGGCATGACTGGAATAGCAGAACTTGCCTGAGTAACAACACTCTTCAATACGGCAACATTCGCTGAACCGCCAGTAGCAGATAGCTTATTATTTAATTCTGATGCTGCACGATCAAGGTCCATCTTCGCCTTGCCTAGTGCGCCATGCCAGTAGATAGGCCAAGTAATTTCAGTACCAATGTAGCTGTAAGCAACGGTCTTACAACCATCAGCTAAAACACCCGCTTCAGATAATGCATTAATCCAAAGCTCCCAATCCTGACCGCCCATTACGGTAACGGTATCAGCGATTTCTTGCTCTGTTGCAGGCTCGATGCTTGCTTCAATTAATACATCTTTGTTCGTATCAACGGCTGTTGCTGTGTATGTTTCACCCATTGGTTTTAGGCTTGAACGTACAACTTCACCCGTTTCAGGCATTTTACGAACAGGTGATGCTAACGAATACACCACCATATCAATCTGACCTAAGTCGGCTTTGATCAGATCAATTGTTTTCTGTTTCGCTTCATGAGAGAAAGCATCGCCATTCAAGCTCTTAGAATAAAGACCTTCTTCTTTAGCCAATTTGTCGAATGCTGCTGAGTTATACCAACCTGCTGTACCTGGTTTTTTCTCTGTACCTGGCTTTTCAAAGAAAACACCAATAGTTGCTGCATCACCACCGAATGCCGCAGCAATACGTGATGACAAACCGTAACCACTAGAAGAGCCTACAACAAGTACACGCTTAGGTGCATTTGCAATTGGGCCTTGAGCTTTAGTGTATGCGATTTGCTCTTTAACGTTCTCTTCACAACCCACTGGGTGCGCTGTTGTACAAATAAATCCACGAATTTTAGGTTTGATGATCATCTTCAACTTCCCTTACATAATTGACTGTAGGATAAAAGGTTACTGGCAACTTCGCATTATTTTTATGTCTAAAAGCTGAAAAAAACACAGTGGTTGGAGGTGTTATACCATTATAGGTAAGTAAATGATCAGATCGTTGCGCAAAAAAAAAGTGCCATGCAATCGATTTTTCAATCCTTGCATGACACATGGGAGACACCAGGTTTATTATTCTTTTAAAGAGTTACTGAACACAAATGGCACAATAACTCTTAAGCCGCCTTTCCTGGTTGCAGACCACTTTTTTTGAATTTATCAGCATCAAAGTTATCCACTTGGATCGCTTGCTGTCTCAACTGGTCAGCATTGTGCATTTTTTCAACTTCTACTTCTGTGACAATACCCGCACCCAGCGCGATTTGTAATTTTTCTGTTAATGAAACTTTGCGCGGGATCTCACCTGCCTTCGTTGCTTTTACCAATTTACGCTCAATATCTTTCACGCTGTACATGGCAACAAACGCACGTTCCATAATCGCAACCGGATCTGACTCTTTATCGCCTACGTAGCAGAGACTCGTTAAACGCTCGCGATGTGCACCTGGAGTCATAAGTAGTTTTGCAATTTGAACCGTTACTTCATCACTCGGTGCGTCATAACGAATACCAAGCGGGAATAGAATGGTACGCAATGTACGACCTACCCCTTTACGTGGGAAATTGTTAAGCACTTCATGAAAGGCAACGCCACACTGGTGTAAACAATGTTGTAGCGCGTAATGCACCATCGGAAGATCTTGCTGTTGACGACCTTCATCTTCAAAACGCTTCAAGGTTGCAGAGGCTAAATACAAGTGGCTCAGTACATCACCCAATCGTGCTGATACCAGCTCACGACGCTTTAACTCACCACCAAGACTCAACATTGCAAAGTCAGCAGCAACGGCTAGTGCCTTACTCATACGTGATAAATGGCGATAATAAACCGCGGTTTCACCACTAACAGGTGCTGAATTGAATCGTGAACCTGTAAATGCATTCAATACTGACTTCGCGACATTACCCACCGCAAAACTGATGTGTTTCGATAGCAAGCTATCAAATTCTTTTGCACCTTGCTTAGCATCAGGGTTCGCAGCAGATTCCATTTCTTTCAGCACAAATGGGTGACAACGCGTAGCCCCTTGACCAAAGATCATTAAGTTTCGGGTCAGAATATTTGCGCCTTCAACGGTAATCGCAACAGGGATACCGAAGTAATGGTGGCCTAAGTAGTTCATAGGCCCAAGCTGAATCGCACGTCCGGCATGAATATCCATCGAGTCATTCAAAATTGTACGTGCCATTTCCGTCATATGGTATTTAGCAATCGCCGTAACAATTCCGGGAGTTTCACCTTGATCCAACGACGTTGTTGTTAACGTTCGAGACGCTTCTAACATATAGGTGTAACCACCAATACGTCCCATTGCTTGTGCTACGCCTTCAAAGTTACCAATCGACATACCGAATTGCTTACGCACGTAGGAATATGCTCCCGTTGTACGTGCGGTTAGGTGACCAATTGCGGCCCCTAACGCGGGTAATGAAATACCACGACCAGCAGATAGACACTCCACCAGCATACGCCAGCCGCGACCCACATATTCTTGCCCACCAATAACCCAATCCATCGGAATAAAAACATCTTGCCCACGTGTAGGACCATTCATGAATGCCATATTCAATGGATCGTGACGTTCACCAATCTCAACACCTTGGTGATCTGCCGGAATCAAGGCACAAGTAATACCAATATCCGTTTTATCACCAATCAAACCATCAGGGTCTTGCAGCTTGAACGCAAGACCTAATACGGTTGCAACGGGTGAAAGGGTGATATAGCGCTTGTTCCAGCTAACCTTAATACCCAGTACTTCTTTACCTTGGTGTTCGCCGTAACAAACAATACCCATATCAGGTATACCACCAGCATCTGAACCCGCTTCAGGACCTGTTAATGCAAAACAAGGGACTTCTTCGCCATGCGCTAAGCGTGGTAACCAATAGTCTTTTTGCTCTTGCGTGCCATAATGAGACAATAACTCACCAGGACCTAACGAATTAGGCACCATAACAGTGACTGCCGCACTTAAACTGCGCGTAGCAATTTTTGTTACGATCGTAGAGTTAGCCAGTGATGAAAAATTCAAACCACCATATTCTTTACTAATAATTAGCGAGAAAAACTTTTCTTTTCGTAGATACGCCCATACCTCTGGCGAAAGATCTTTGTCTTCCTGAACAATTTCATAATCGTTCAGCATCTCCAATAAAGTTTCGAGCTTTGTATCGATAAACGTTTGCTCTTCATCCGTGAGCTTTGGCTTGGGGTAAGTCAGCAAAGTATTCCAATTAGGTGAACCACTAAACAACTCTCCATCCCACCACACACTACCTGCTTCCATCGCTTCTCGCTCTGTATCAGATAATGGTGGCAGCACTTTTTTAAACATTTTAAAAGCGGGATCACTGATGTAGCGTTGACGCAAATTAGTTAAAGTGCTCATTTTTCAGGTCCTTTTGTTTCATTTATCGTTATTATTAATGTAGGGGTACGTTAAATCATTCGAGTTACTCTGTGCCGGTTTTAGGAGATGAAACTAAAGACAAACCTTGTTCGATAGGTGCAGCAACACCCGCCGCTAAATAAGGGACTAAACGATCAATAAGATCTTCAGTTTCAACTTTGCAGGAAAAATCATTTTCAGCGATTTCGCACAATGCTTTACTTGATGCCATGGTAAATACTGCTGCACCCAGCGTGAAATGCAGGCGCCAAAAAAGCGTTTCAGGATCAAGTGAAGGATTTGCACGGCATACCGCGCTCGTAAAAAGGGTTAACACATCGTTGTAACGCGTTATGATAAACCAGCGTAAGTGGCCTTGAACATCGGTGTAACCTCGTCCAATCAACGACATAAAGATAGTAGTGCCACAAGGGCGGTAATCATTCAATGATGATAAAGGCTGTTTTGCACAACGAAAAACATCTTCCATTGTAATTTCATCGTGCTTGAGTAACGCTTCCAATTCATTTTTAAGCGAAGGCATGAATTGTTCTAAATAGCGACTAAGTACGGCTCTGACCAGAGTTTTCTTATCACCATAATGATAATTTACTGAAGCTAAATTAACGCCAGCTTTACTTGTTATCGTTCTTAATGAGGTTTCTTTGAATCCATGCTCAGCAAATAGCAGTTCAGCAGCATCCAAAATACGACCTTTTGTTTCTCCCTTTCCTGCCATTTCATTCACCCGTATTAAACACATGTTTGAACTTTACATCCCGACAACATATTTAACAAGTTAAAATCAATTAAATAACGTTCGTTTTACGTATCCGATATGGGAATACATCCTAAAATGTGACAGTGATCTTTTACTTACCAAAAAGAAAACGTATATAGAAGCTTATACATCTAGGTACTTTTTATTGAGCAGAGAAAGGCAAGACGCGGAAAGACTAAATCGGTGAGTTATCAATAACTAGCAATGATATTTATTTCCTGCAGGCATAGGTATCAATTTTACTATTATATTTTTTTGTAAAAAGATCACTTTTTTGGGAACAAATACTGGACTCGCAGGTCTTATATTATGCCACTGCTTTTTCTTAGAAGACATTCTTCATAACCCGTCCCTTTATAGAGATGGGTTTTCTTTATTTAGTGTCTAAATAACCTCAGCTCGGGATAATTGAAGCCGCTCAGCATTGTCCTTTTCGCGCCTTACTGCGTTAAAATCACCGCAATAGACTAGGTTGAGGTTAAATAAAAAAACCTCTAAAAAGAGGCTTTTCAATGGTTTATATGTAGATAACGTATTAGATACGTTTTAATACATTGGCTAATAACTGGATACGAGGCTGAATAGAATGAATAAGCAAATATTCTTTATCGCTATGGAAGCCAGCCCCCATAGGACCAAAACCATCTAACGTCGGTATGCCAAGAGCGGCAGTAAAGTTACCATCAGAACCACCACCTGCATCTTCCCAACCATACGTCAGTTCTAATTTCTCTGCCTCTTCACTCACCAATTTGATGAGTGCTTCGGTGTCTGCTGTTGGCTGCATCGATGGCTTAAAAGTGACACGATTTACAGTTACGCTTGCCCCTTTTTCAAAAGGATTTTCCGCCATTTCACGTAACGTTTTATCAATCGCTTCCGCTTCTTCTGTATTCCAGAAACGCAGATCAACAATGGCTTTTGCGTAATCAGGCACAACATTAACAGCCATGCCCCCTTCAATAACCCCCACATTCATCGTGGTGCCAGTACTCAGATTAACCATATCTTTAATTGCCAACGACCAATGGCTTAGCTCATAAATAGCAGAAATACCATCAGCTAAAGCGGAACCTGCATGAGAAGCAACCCCATGAAATTCAAGTTCATATTTAGCGTTACCCTTACGTGATCGAATAAGGTTTCCAGTCGGTCGTGACGCTTCACACACTAATACTTGGCGACTTTGACGTGCAATGGTTTCTAACCATTCGCGAGAATATAAAGAACCGATCTCTTCATCGCAATTTAAGGCAACGACAATTGATAGCCGGTCTAACTCTTCAAGCGTCATCGCCTGTAAAGCATACCACGCACTCAATATGCCAGATTTCATATCGGTGACACCTGGGCCGTATGCTTTCTCGTCATCATATGTCATCGGACGATTAGCGACAGTACCTTCAGGAAAGACGGTATCCATATGACCGCTTAACATCACGTCATAGAATTGCGCGTCAGGCTTATTGGTTATTTTTAGGCAAGGACCAGCATCATTATGTAATTGAAAACGCTCAACATGAAACCCAATTTGTTCAAACATTGGTGTCAACACATCAGCAATTTTAGCTACGCCAGATGGTGTACGCGTACCACAATCGATATTTACAAGTTGTTTTAGCTGGTTTAAATAGGTATCTAGGTCAAGATTCAGAGCCATTTTGCTCTCCTTCAATACGTCGTAGACCACGACTGGCACATTTAATTGTAGAAAGGCGGTGCCAGACAGAAAAGGGATTTAGGACATCATATAGATATGATCCCCAAGTTACCTCAAGCGAGAATTCTGAATCCAACGTGTTGAGGTAGCTTGATGATAATGTGCCAGAGCACTCGTTGCTATGCTCTGATTTGCATCATATGTTTCCAATAAAAAACACTTCACCTAAATGAAATGACAATATTAATTAAATCGTAAGATCAGTACTTTATACTAACTGCTAAATTTAAATAGAACTAATTTGAACTAACCCTGAAAACACGAGTCCTATATATTGACATTAAGATTAAAGGATTATTTGTGAGCTGGCCGCCCACACGAATAAATCGATCCTTTAATCAGCAATGCTACTGCTGAAACTCCTACTTATTGTGTTTGAATACTTTAAACTTCTACTCGCTGATATTCGGCGAGTTTTTTTTGCATTATCTTCAGCCAAAAAATTCATATGAAACATTCGAAAGAATGTGTCATTTCACTATCAATACGCAACATTCATTATCCCATCAAAAATCATTCTAAAATAATTTGAACTAACTAAACAATGCACACTCTTATTACTATGATTGAGATTACTGGTTTGCATCCTTACCGAAAGGGTGACTACGTTACATTGACCGTGATAGTCTGAATTGCCACTGCTGCTACAAACTCCTAATTGTTTATGGAACATTCCTCCCGCTGACATTATTATCAGCGGGATTTTTTTACCTTATAAAACACAAAAAAACACAAAAACTATCATTCCCCTGTTTGTTATGAATAAATAGGGAGGAGAAATAAATAATCCACTTTTTTTTGAAATGAATTTGAACTAACTAAGCAATACACACTCTTATTACTATGATTGAGATTACTGGTTTGCATCCTTACCGAAAGGGTGACTACGTTACATTGACCTTGATAGTCTGAATTACCACTGCTGCTACAAACTCCTAATTGTTTTATGGAACATTCCTCCCGCTGACCTTATTCTCAGCGGGATTTTTTTATCTTTAAAAACACAAAAAAATCACCCTAACCATCATCCCCCTGTTGGTTATGAATAAATAGGGAGGAGAAATAAATAATCCACTTTTTTGAAATTAATTTGAACTAACTCAACAATGCACACTCTTATTACTATGATTGAGATTACTGGTTCGCATCCTTACCGAAAGGGTGACTAAGTTACATTGACCTTGATAGTCTGAATTACCACTGCTGCTACAAACTCCTAATTGTTTTATGGAACATTCCTCCCGCTGACCTTATTTTCAGCGGGATTTTTTTATCTTTAAAAACACAAAAAAATCACCCTAACCATCATTCTTCTGTCAGTAAGAAATAAACAACCTATTTTTTGAAATTAATTTGAACTAACTCAACAATGCACACTCTTATTACTATGATTGAGATTACTGGTTTGCATCCTTACCGAAAGGGTGACTACGTTACATTGACCTTGATAGTCTGAATTGCCACTGCTGCTACAAATTCCTTATTGTGTAAAAACATTTTCCCGTTGAATTTCAACGGGATTTTTTTTACCTAGCACGTCAAAGTTTAGCAATGTCTAACGCTGATACCGCTAGATCGGGATGCTTCAAAGATAACCCTAAAACTTTAATTGTTCTTTCTGAATTAATCACTTTCCCTTTTGGTGTTAAATCTTCCTCAAAAATCGGTAGATCGATACCCAATTTTAATGCACTCGCAGTGTAATATGCTTCTCGCGTTGGATGAAAAGGTGCAGCTAGGTGCAGTGTTTTTACATCCGGTGACTTTACAATAATACTCGTGATGGCTTGAATACAATCATCGAGATGAATCAAATTAACCTGTGATTTCCCACCCTTGATACCAGTGCGCCCCGATAAAAACTTAGCAGGATGACGATTAGGACCAATCAAACCAGATAAGCGCAAGACAACCAAATCATCCCCCCAGATGTCACGCAATTGTTGTTCTAATTTATAATGTGTGATGCCCGACTCACTATCAGGGCTTGGTTGCATTGACTCAGTGATTTCACCTTGCATATTGCCATATACCGATGTGGTACTGATAAAAATAATTCGCTTACAACCATTATCCTTTGCTGCCATAGATAATGATAAAACCGAAGCAATATATTCATCACTCTGTACTGTTCTTCCCCTTGGTGGAACATTGATAACCAATAAACCTGTGGCAAAAAAAGCTTTCATTTCAGAGCTAATGTGTGATTTCTCAAGTGGAATAGTTAATTCAACTCCGTGAATACCGACACTTTCTAGTTGTTTAGCCGCCTCCAGATTGGTTTTACTGCCGTAGACATCGAAACCTTGCGATACTAAATGTTTTGCCAACGGTAAACCTAACCAGCCACAACCGCATATACTTACGTTCATATTATTACCTTGTCTTGTTATACCTATAAAAATACCAAAGCACGCCAAAAGGTATAAAATAACTTTTTATTTATTTCACTCTGTAAATTAATTCCCCGCATATGAAATTAAACTACAAAATAACCTTTTATTAGAGTAAAAAAAGCCTTATTTTTTGAATTTAGTTTCAAAACTGAAAGAAAAAAGTCGATCCCGATCAAACTATAATAAAAATAGAAAGCTAACTACTAGGAGCGAATCGATGAAAAGTAGTATAGTTTCACCATATTGGCTTTATATCTTAATTAAGCCTACGAATGTAATTCAGTAACTAACGCGGTAATCGCTATGAATACCCTAGAAAAAGTTCAAAAAAATTTAGATAACTTCAGTAAGTCCGAACGTAAAGTTGCTGAAGTAATTATTGCATCACCACAAACCGCTATTCATTCAAGTATTGCTACGCTTGCTAAAATGGCGGATGTCAGTGAGCCAACGGTTAACCGTTTCTGCCGTCGCTTAGACACAAAAGGCTTCCCTGACTTTAAATTGCATTTAGCTCAAAGCCTTGCAAATGGAACGCCTTACGTTAACCGTAACGTTGAAGAAGATGATAGCCCTGATGCTTATACATCAAAAATATTTGAATCTACAATGGCTTGCCTTGACGTAGCTAAGAATAGCCTTGACCCAGTACAAATCAATCGTTCTGTTGATTTGCTGACTCAGGCAAAGAAAATATCGTTCTTTGGCTTAGGTGCATCTGCATCTGTTGCACACGATGCGCAAAACAAATTTTTCCGCTTTAACATCCCCATTGTATGCTTCGACGACATCATTATGCAGCGCATGAGTGTTATTAATTGCTCAGATGGTGATGTTGTCGTGATGATATCTCACACTGGTCGTACCAAAAGTTTGGTTGATATCGCACGTATTGCTCGTGAAAATGGTGCAACGGTTATTGGTATTACAGCCAAAGATTCACCGCTTGATCGTGAATGTTCTCTCTCTATATGTCTCGATGTACCAGAAGACACTGACATATATATGCCAATGGCTAGCCGTGTTGTACAAATGACAGTCATTGATGTGCTTGCTACAGGCTTTACATTACGTCGTGGTTCAGGCTTTAGAGAAAACTTAAAACGTGTAAAAGAATCATTAAAAGACTCTCGTTTTTCAAAAGAGAATATTCTTTAATACTAAATTAGTATCATTTATATAAAGAGAAGGCACGAATGAATATTCGTGCTTTTTTTTCATAACATATTGAGTATCGGCCTAAATATTGGATTGATTTAAGTAATCAATTAGTCAACAACTACACTTAGATAAATATTATTCAATAATTGTAAGGAAATATTCATCATATACTTACATAATAAATGTATGTTTTTTTCAGTTTATTGATGAAGAACAGCTTTCTCGCCCCTTTTCCTGTAGTAATATTTCATCATGTTAGTGACTGATCCACGATGTGATCGTATAGCAGTAATGAGCCGTTAAATAAAAGATGGAGTTTCAAATGTCTGAACAACTAAGACGTACCAAAATCGTAACTACACTTGGTCCTGCTACTGACCGCGATAACAACCTTGAAAAAATTATCGCCGCTGGAGCTAACGTAGTTCGAATGAACTTCTCTCACGGTAGCCCTGAAGATCATATTCAACGTACAAAAATGGTACGTGAAATTGCAGCAAAGCTAGGTAAGCATATTGCTATTCTTGGCGACCTTCAAGGTCCGAAAATTCGAGTTTCTACTTTTAAAGACGGTAAAATACAATTGGCTATCGGTGATAAGTTCACGCTAGATAGTGACCTTCCAAAAGGTGAAGGCCATCAAGATGCTGTCGGTCTTGACTATAAAGAGCTACCCAATGATGTTGTGACTGGCGATCTTTTACTTCTAGATGATGGTCGAGTTCAGTTAAAAGTAACAGCAGTGAGTGGTAATAAAGTACATACCGAAGTCACCGTTGGTGGTCCGTTATCTAATAACAAAGGCATCAATAAAAAAGGCGGTGGGCTTTCAGCTGAAGCACTAACAGAGAAAGACAAAGCCGACATTATTACTGCAGCCCAAATGGGTGTGGACTACCTTGCTGTGTCATTCCCACGTAACGGCGAAGACATGAAGTATGCTCGAAGCCTTGCATTAGATGCAGGTCTAGAAGCTAAGTTAGTCGCTAAAGTTGAGCGTGCAGAAGCTGTTGCAACAACAGAAGCGATGGATGACATCATCATGGCATCTGATGTGGTAATGGTTGCTCGTGGCGACCTTGGTGTTGAAATTGGTGACCCTGAGCTAGTTGGCGTTCAAAAGAAGTTAATTCGCCGTGCTCGTAGCCTGAACCGTACCGTCATTACTGCGACTCAAATGATGGAGTCAATGATTACTAGCCCGATGCCAACACGTGCAGAAGTCATGGACGTTGCTAACGCCGTATTGGATGGTACAGATGCTGTAATGCTTTCAGCAGAAACGGCGGCTGGTGATTTCCCTGTTGAAACCGTTCAAGCAATGTCGAGTGTTTGTGTGGGTGCTGAAAAAGAGCCTAGCATCAATGTATCCAATCACCGCTTAGCTCGCACATTTGCTTCACCTGAAGAAACTATCGCAATGTCTACCATGTATGCTGCAAACCATATGGAAGGCGTAAAAGCGATGGTAGCAATGACCGAATCTGGTCGTACAGCATTAATGATGTCTCGTATCTCATCTGGTTTACCTATTTTCGCTATGTCACGTAACGAAAATACACTGAACCGTTCTTCACTATACCGCGGTGTAACACCAGTCTATTTTGACCGTGATAGCGACGCTGGTCTTGAAGCGGCTAAACATGCATTGGTTGTGCTTAAAGAGCATGGTTACTTAACAACGGGTGATCTTGTCATTATCACCCAAGGTGACGTAATGGATACGATTGGTTCGACTAACAATATGCGTATTCTTACTGTCGAATAACCATTTTTAAAATGCAAAAGGCTTGCTGTAATAGCAAGCCTTTTTATTTTTAGGACGAGACAAAACTAGACAGACAACGGCCGGAATCATGCACGGCACGTTAACAGCTAGTCGAACCTGTTAGCTACTTAGGTGGCACCCAGTTATGATTTGTTTTTGCGGTAAGTATATGATCTTCCCATTTACCGTTGATCAGTAAATAGTCTTTCGCTCTGCCTTCTTTTTCAAAGCCTAAGTCTTCTAACACTTTTCCACTGCGTTTATTTCTTGGCATATAGGCGGCCATAATGCGATGAAACTGCTTCTCTTCAAATATCCACTCGACAACTACATCAAGAGCACGATGCATAATACCTTTGCCTTGATAAGCTTCTGCCAATGAATAACCTACATGACACGCATAAAATGGGTGCTTCACTAAATTACTGAAGTTAATAACCCCTATTATGTCATCTGAATCTTTCGTCGTAATAACAAAATAATAAGCAAGATTATGTTTATGAAGTTCGTTAAGTTGTAACAACCTTTTCTCCCACCCTTCAGGTAAGAAAAAATTCTCATCACGTAACGGTTCCCAAGGCTGTAGATATGCTCGATTTTTTTGGTAATAAGCTGTAATTCGAGCAGAATCTTTGTTACCGATCAAACGAATCTTAAGTTCATCAACCACTAATGTTGTAGAGCGGTTTATAATTGAGTTAAACAAATTATTCCCTTAAACCTTATGGTGTACTTTGGCTGTTATGATGTATTACGACGTTATTGATACTGTACTAGGAAAAATCTACCTTCTTGCTGATAGCAAGGGGTTACGACAACTCACTGTGGGTAGCGCTGGATTTTGTCCCGATTCAAGTTGGGAGCATGATCCCGATGCTATGAAACCTTACACGAATCAACTTACAGAATACCTAAGTGGGAAAAGGCAAAAATTCACCATCCCTTTGGCACCTCAAGGCACACCATTCCAACAAAAAGTCTGGCACACTCTTACTGAAATCCCCTTTGGCGAAACCTTTAACTACCAACAAATTGCAGACAAACTTGGCACTTCAAGTGCGGCGCCAGCGATTGGTATAACAAGAAACGTAAACCCTATTCCGATTATTATTCCTTGTCACCGCGTGCTTAACAGCAACAATTCATTGTGCAATTATCGCTACGGTCAAGAAGTTGTATCTCAATTGCTGGCATTAGAGTCAGGTCAACTATCGTTAATACCAACGATTATTAAATAAAGAGAAATACCACACTGTCACTCATCTCAGTGTGGTATTTACCTGATAATTAAACAATGAATTAACGTTTACTTAAACCATACTCACGCAATTTATTTGCTACCGCAGTATGAGAGACACCTAAGCGTTTTGCTAACTTTCGCGTTGATGGATAACTACTGTAAAGATTAGACAATATACCTGATTCATAACGTTTCATGATTTCATCCAGTGAGCCATTAAGTGTTTCGTCACTAATAATGCTGGTTGTTTCGTTCTCTGGCAGTTGAACATCATCAATCGTAATTTCAGGTCCTTCGACTTGTGTCATCGCACGGAATAATACGTTACGTAATTGCCTAATATTACCCGGCCATGCGTACTGACTAAGGTACTGTGAAAGCTTGTCTGAAATTTTAGGTTTAGCTTGCTGCAATTCTTGAGCAAATTGCGCTAAGAATAACTCAGCAAGTGGCACAATATCAGCAGTACGTTCACGTAATGGTGGCACAACAAGGGCCAACACATTTAAGCGATAATACAGGTCTTCACGGAATTCACCCGCAGCAATAAGATCCGGTAACTTTTTCTGAGTCGAGCAAATGACGCGTACGTCGACTTTAATTTCTTCTTCTTCGCCTACGCGACGGAAAGTCCCATCTTGTAAGAATCGAAGTAATTTTATTTGTAAATGTGCTGACATTTCACCGATTTCATATAAGAAAACAGTGCCACCAGCAGCTTGTTCGAAAATACCTTTTTTCCCTGCTTCATTTGCGCCCCCCGAAAAACCAAATAATTCAGTTTCTGCTGCATTATCTGGCATTGAGACACAGTTCACGACAAGAAATGGTTGCTCACGACGAATGGAACGTTGGTGGCAAGCACGCGCCAACATTTCTTTGCCTGTTCCTGTTTCACCTTGAATCAGTAAAGGTGCATCGAGTAATGCGAGTTTCTTCGCTTGAACCAACAGGTGCTTAAAACGTGAAGATTGACCGACTAGATGTTCAAAGCCGTTATCACCACTAATTTCACGCATCGCAATCGGCATTTTTGCTTCAGACAATGATTTGAGTAAAATCACGGCACTCACCATGACAGACTCTTCATTCTCATTAGTCACATAGACAGGCATAACTTCCATCAGGTAGTCTAAACCCGCAATGACGACCATTTCACTGCGCTTATTTGCACCTTCTTTCTCGACCCATCGAGTGTAATTAAAGCCAAGAAGAATTTGAATATACTCACCCAAAACATCAGTACTTACGTTGCTCATTAATTGCTCTGCAGCTTCATTAATCAGGTCAACTTTGCCACTGAGATTTATAGAGAAAAATGGATCGGGCAGCGTTTGCAGTAGGGCTTTTAGCTCTTTATGTTCTCGTTCACTCGGCATGAACTGAATTTTTCGTACATCTGTAACACCGTCTAACTGACGAATTTGCGACATAAGCTGGCTAAATTGTTCAAATTCAATTTCAGGACAATTGAGATAAATAATACCAATGCGATCAATTTCAATTCCCCTGAGATTAATTTCTTGGCTGGCAAGAATATCCAGCAGCTCTCGGGTCATTCCTAGTCGATCTTCACAAAAGACCTGTAGCCTCATATCGTGCGCCTTATGATATAAACGTCGCTTTACTTCAGCGGAATTACGCTTTCAATTAACATTATGATGATTCGTTTAATGTGTCAGGAATAGTTGACACTTATGAAGTGTGCGACGAAGCGGAAAATGAGTCAAGTCACTGATGTAGTATGATGAGATATTAGTCGACTATAAATTCAATTTATAGCCGATCAAGCTAATAATCACCATTAAAAATACAATTATCTCGTTGTTATTTATTACTATTAATTATTTTTTAAACTTTCATTTTTATGCGTTAACTTCAGCAATAAATCACGTCGTATTTCACTCAGTTTAGGCTGCTGATCGGGTTGCCACGGTAATGGTCGCATTAATGTAATCGCTTTAAGCCCTAATCGTCCCGTCAGTAAACCTACACCCACACCTTGGGCAACACGGGTTGACACTCGACCCGCTAAATCCATCGATAGCATATCCATTCCCGTATCAGCGATAACTTCCGTTGCCCCTGCAAAAGCCATATTGGCTAGTACTAATTTGACTAATTTAATGCGAGACCAATACCCCAGCTCAACCCCGTAGACGACAGAGACTTGCTCAATCAATTTGAAGTTCCGCCATGCCACCAGCAACATGTCTGCCAGCGCTAGCGGGCTCATTGCGACCATTACGGCAGCTTCACTCGAATACTTTGCCACCAGCTGACGTGATAATCGGTCTTGATGGCTCAGTACCATTTGGTCATACAGCTCTAGTACTTCCCGATCATTGTGCGTAGCCGCTAATGACTGCACCCATCGGTCATAACCTGCATGTTCATCACGAATATTACTTAGCTTGGCCAGCTTCATACAAAAAGCTTTACCTTGCCCAATACCGTCTGCATCGAGCAACACTTGTGCTTGCTCACGCTCTGTCTGACGTTGCTTTAAACGGCGAAGTTTAAATAATTCACGCCCAAGTGCTGTTATTCCCATTGTCGCAATACCTGCAACAATAACGCTCCAACCTAATGCTAACCAATCGCCAGTTTGATACGCAGAAACAACATAATCCACCGTTTGCCAACCCGTCATCGCCGCGCCAGCGATCAATAAACCTTTAAACCAGCTCGAACGTTTCTTCGGTTTACTCGCCAAAGTATGAGAAAGCTGCTCTTCTATATCATCATCATCTTTCACTTCTGGCAAAAAAGTATTGCTCTCTGCGAATTGCACTTGAGCCGTCAATTCTGCATCTGAATCTGTTGGTTTTGCTTCATCAAATACGATTTTTGTTTTGAATGCTTTATTTTGAAAAGATTCACTCATTTCAATTTATCTCCTAGCAAATACTGAAGCGCTTTATCCATACGGATGTGAGGCAATGGTTCATCGCTTTGTTGGGCTAATGGACGGAAATTCACAAAATCAAAACCATTATTTTGCCAAAAGCTCTCGTTAGGTAATCGACGGGGGACTTCGCCAGGAAATATTGTTTGGGACTCCCCTTCAAGGTTACACCCACGTAAAGCAGGTACTTGTGACCCTTGATGAGCGACAAAGCCGGGCTCTGTTGCTTGAATAGATGCCAAGCTAACGCAATCCATTTTAATGCCCTCAAACGATGCCGTTTGCCACGCTTCATTCACCAACTGCTGCAATAAACTAACTAAATTCGGATGTTGCTCTGGCGTCACATGATCTGATTTTGTCGCTGCAAATAATACTTTATCAATACGCGGTGAAAACAATCGACGTAATAACGAACTACGCCCGTATTTAAAGCTTTGCATTAACTGATCCAGCGCTTGGCGCATATCATTAAATGACTCGGTTCCTGCATTCAATGGCTGTAAACAATCGACCAATATGATCTGACGATCAAACTTTGAAAAGTGATCTCGATAAAACGCTTTTACAACATGCTGCTGATAGTATTTATATCGGCTCTTCAGCATACCGATGTTGCTGTGTTCATCTGCTTGTTGAAGTTGTTGTTCGGTATAGTTGTGATCCCAAATCATAGGGAAAAACTGCAATACCGGCGCCCCTGCTAACTCGCCAGGTAATACAAAGCGCCCAGGTTGAACCCAATGTAATCCGCCTTCAGCCTTGCATTTATACAAGTAATCGGTAAATGCTGCCGAAATACGTTCAATTAAGATTTCATCAGCAGGTGCAAAGGGGTCGAATGTTTCTCCCATTGCCATCCATTCTTGTGCTAATTCCAGTCGTTTACCTTTTAATACCTTTGTCTGCTGTTTAGACCACGCCATGAAATCTAGATCAAGCAAAGGTAAATCAAGTAACCACTCACCCGGATAATCCACAATATCAAGATATAAAGTGGCGGTTTCTTGAAACAGTTTCATCGGGCCTTTCTGCGGTTTATAACGTAACGCTAATCGTGTTTGGCTAACATCACGAGTCGGTTCCGGCCATGCTGGTGGTGAAGACAACAATGACCCCATACCTTCATCATAGCCAAATTTTGGTACATGCATATCGCGTTGAGGTACTCGCTTAGCCCCTAACAAATTACCATCACGTACAGCCGTAAAAAGGGGCAGACGTGGATTGGTGCTGACATGCAATAACTGATTGATCAATGAAGTAATAAATGCGGTTTTACCCGACCGAGATAATCCCGTTACCGCTAAACGCACGTGACGATCTAAACTACGATTTACCAGTTTATTTAACTCATTACCAATACGATTCATATCATGCCTTATTTCTTTTTATTCTGGAGATAGCATACACAAAGTAAAATTAACTGATGATGAACATTACTGATTATTTACACCCATTTAGTACAACTACCATCAGCTTAGTGCAATTAACCATCAACGAAAAAGCAGGCCTAAGCCTGCTCATTGTAATAGGTTCTTTAGCGCGCTATGTAAAATAGACTATGCCTTATAGATTCTTAAACTCACGATCAACGTTGAATGCGGAAGATGTGACATAAGCTTCCATTTTGCGTAAATTGCCTTCCATACCATTTAATTCAGATTCTACATTTCGTAAAATCTGCTCTGCAGGTTGCCCCGCTTGCCATGGCTTTTGTTTCACATTATGTTCTTTATATGTCGTTTGTTGCTGTGTACGTTCTTCCGGCATTTTATCAAGTATTAAACACGCCGCGATATATGCCAATGTCGCAAAAAAGCCAACGCCGAGTAAAAATGCCGATACCGCAAGAATTCGGACAAGCCAAATTTCCATACCAAAGTATTCTGCGATACCCGCACACACCCCACCCAATTTTCCATTTTTTGTATCACGGTATAAGATTTTACTCATTACTTATGCCTCCATTGGGGAGCTTCAGCATCAAGGATGCGCTCAAGCGTTGAAATACGATCTTGCATTTGTTCTGCGCGGACCGCTAACGCTTGCAATTGTTCATGCTCCTCACCCGATAATCCTTGGCTCGCGTGACGCTTACTGCGGTAATGAAGAATCAACCATAATGGTGCAACAATAACTAAAAACACCATTAACGGACCAACAATAAAACCCATAGACATTCGTTTCTCTCCTTTCCGCGCAGAATCGACGTTGTTCCAAATTAATCAGAGTAGATGATATTCATCAAGATAAGTACCTGATTATTAACTTATCCAGAATGATATTACTCTTTATCTTTAATGTTCGCTTTCATTCTAGCCAACTCTTGTTCAATGCTGTCTTGAGCCTGAAGATTCGCAAATTCATCTTCTAAGTTCTTACCACGACCAAGGTTGTAACTGTCAGCTTCTGCTTCCATCTCATCGATACGTCGTTCGTATTGCTCGAATTTTGATAGTGCTTCATCGACTTTACCAGTATCAAGTTGACGACGAACATCACGACGATTGCCCGCAGCTTTATGTCGAAGAACCAGTGATTGTTGACGAGCACGTGTCTCTTGCAGCTTTCTTTCTAGCTCTGCAACTTCAGAGCTTAGTTTATCAATCGTTTCTTCAACTAACTTGAACTCTTCATTCAGTGTTAGTGCTACATCACTTATTTTTTGCTTTTCAATTAACGCCGCACGAGCAAGATCTTCACGACCTTTCTGTAATGCCAAGCTCGCTTTCTGCTGCCAATCATTTGATTGTGCTTCAATCGAATTAATACGACGTTGCAGTTCTTTCTTATCAGCTAATGCACGCGCTGATGAGGTACGTACTTCAACTAACGTGTCTTCCATTTCCTGAATAATAAGGCGGATCAACTTTTGTGGATCTTCAGCCTTATCAAGCAGTGAGTTTACGTTTGCATTAACAATATCTGCAAAGCGAGAAAAAATACCCATAATAAAAACTCCTTTATTAAACCTGCACGTAAGGCCGATTTATAATTAATAACTTAATGTCACATCAAATATATATCAAGTCGCGTGCCAACTTTTTGTTCAATAAAAATCATACACTTAACTTTACAGATCAATAAACAGGCTGCTATGGTGTGGGGTAATGCGCCAATATTTAGCGAGATTAACCATGCACAATAAAGATAATTTAATCGGTGAATCGGAAGCGTTCCTTACTGTGCTAGATCAAGCATCTCGATTAGCATCACTTAATCGCCCCATCCTTATTTTAGGTGAACGAGGTACCGGTAAAGAGCTGATAGCACAACGAATGCATTACTTATCTCGTCGTTGGGATCAGCCCTTAATAACCCTTAATTGTGCAGCGCTAAGTGACGGTTTAATTGATTCAGAGCTATTTGGTCACGAAGCTGGCGCATTTACTGGCGCAAAAGGAAGGCATCAAGGTCGTTTTGAGCGAGCAGAAGATGGCACCTTGTTTCTTGATGAATTAGCCACGGCACCACTCGGGGTGCAGGAAAAATTACTACGCGTCATTGAATATGGGGAATATGAACGAGTCGGAGGCAGTAAAACCTGCCAAGCTAACGTTCGTTTAATCTGTGCAACCAATGCAGACTTACCGCAGCTTGCCCAAGATGGTAAATTCCGCGCAGACTTACTTGACCGCCTTGCTTTCGATATTATTCATTTACCGCCATTACGTGAACGCAATGACGATATCCTTCCTTTAGCGGAATACTATGCCGTACGTATGTGTCAGGAATTAGGGTTTGGTTACTTTTCTGGTTTCACTCCACAAGCACGTACCGCCTTACTCGAGTACCACTGGCCTGGCAATATTCGTGAACTTAAAAATGTGGTTGAGCGCTCGGTGTTTCGTCATAGCCTTGAAGACGAACCTGTCGAGCACATTATTATTAACCCTTTTCATGCGCCTTGGCACAATAAGCAAGATCACACTCGCACAACAGAAGGTTCAACAAATGCTTTAACTACTGACGTTATTTTCCCAATGGATTTACGTCAATGGCAACAAGATCAAGAAATAGAAATAATGCGTAACGCGCTGGAACAAGCCAAATTTAACCAAAGAAAAGCCGCTGAATTATTGGGTTTAAGCTACCATCAACTGAGAGGGCTATTACGTAAATATCAGCTAGTCGGCAGTAACGAAGAGTAATGTTTACTGAGCTGCATCTCTTGCGTTTTCTCTTGAGGTTGAGCAATTAATCTCCATAATTTCAGCAAATCTAAAAGCATGGCTGTTATTTAAGCAACATAACGTTAAGAAAAGGTGGATATCAAGGATGATTACTTGGTGGCTGTGATGGAAAATGTTAAATTTAACGACTTGATTTCATTCGACGCCTTTACGATATGAGCGCATATACTCGCCTTTTGTTTGCTTGTTTTAGCCTAGTTAGCCTTATGGGTTGTTCTGAGCCACAAAAAGATACTGATATACGAAGCCGTGGTTTCATTTATTGTGGCCAAGACACACCCACAATATTCAATCCACAGTTAACAGACGGTGGGCTAACAACAGATACCCTTGCCGCTCAAATATTTGATCGCTTATTAGTGCTAGATCCTGTTAGCCACCAACCGCTACCAGGATTAGCTCGTAGCTGGTCGATTAGTGACGACGGACTTGAATACACTCTTGCGCTACGCAAAGGCATTGAGTTCCAGAATACGGATTGGTTCACCCCAACTCGTCAGTTAAATGTTCAAGATGTTATTTTCAGTTTTAAGCGTGTTATTGACCCTAGTCACCCATTCTTTAACATCTCTGGTGGCCGTTATCCTTGGTTTGAAAGTTTAGCTTTTGATAAATTAATCAATGATATTGTCGCGATTGATTCCCATACCGTTAAATTTATTTTAAGCCGTCCTGATAACTCTTTTCTATCGAACCTAGCCACAAGCTATGCGGTCATTTATTCACAAGAATACGGGCAACAGCTTCTTCAGGCCGGTCAGCTAAACCAGCTCGATATGAAACCTATCGGAACAGGGCCTTTTTATTTAGACCAGTACGTACCTAACGATCTCATTCGTTTGAAGCGTCACTGGGGCTATTGGCAAGGTGCAGCACCAATGGATCAAGTGGTGTTCGATATATCGTCACGCGGCACAGGTTCACTGGCTAAACTATTAAGTCACGAATGTGATGTGCTCTCATCACCGATTGCCAGCCAACTATCCGTCATTTCAGATAATTCAGAGTTTGAACTAATGGCGCAAACGGGCATGAATGTATCATTTCTAGCGCTCAATAATAACAAGCCTATCTTGCAAGATATTCGCGTACGTAAAGCCATTAGCTTTGCCATTAATCGCGATAATTTACTCAATTCCGTGTATTACGGTACAGGCACCAAAGCAAAAAGCATGTTGCCACCTATGTCATGGGCCTATAATCACAAGAGCCAAGCATTGGATTTCGATCCTGAAGAAGCCATTAGATTATTAAAAGAAGCTGGGTATGATAATAAATTAACATTATCGATGTGGGTTCCCACTGAACCTCGTCCGTATAATCCTAGCCCTCGAAAAACAGCAGAGCTGATTCAAGCTAGTCTACAAGCAATTGGTATTCAGGTAACGATGTCACATCAAGATAAGCTTGATCGTATCAGCATGGGTGAAGCAGCCTCTTTTGACCTTATCTTATCGGGGTGGATTGCTGATAACGGCGACCCAGATAACTTCCTACGCCCCTTATTATCATGCGATGCCAAACAGGCAGGGCTTAACATTGCCAATTGGTGTAACCTAGATTTTGATAATTTACTCGAGCTTGCTTTACGTACCAGTAAGCTTGATCAACGCTTAAATTATTATCATCGTGCGCAAAATATTTTAGATCAACAAGTGCCATTAATTCCATTAGCGCATGGCGTGCACTTTCAGGTTCACCATAAATCATTAGGTGGATTACAGATGAGTCCTTTCGGTACTCGCTCATTTTCCAGTGTTTATCGAAGCGAGTAAAATATGCTTATATATACCATTCGCCGATTAAATCTTTTTATCATCACTCTCGCTATTTTGACGATGATTGGTTTTAGCATTCTACGCTTAGACGAAGCATCAGCATGGAGCAGCCAACCATTTTGGAGTGGCTGGTTAAGCTACATTGAAGGATTAGCGCTGGGCAACCTCGGGCTTAATCAAAGTGGTGAACCCATTTTACATGAAGTCATGATGGTGTTTCCTGCTACGTTAGAACTGTGTTTTTTCGCATTTATATTATCGCTGTTTGTCGGTATACCACTGGGCACGATCGCCGGGGTAAGGCGTGGGCGATTTATTGATACCCTCATATCTTCAATCACCATCGTAGGATATTCCATTCCTTTATTTTGGCTAGCGATGCTGTTAATTTTAATGTTTTCACTCAACCTTGGTTGGCTACCCGTTGCTGGTCGCTACAGCCTGTTGTATGAAATCGATCACGTTACTGGGGTGGCGATCATTGATGTTTTATTATCGGATAAACCTTACCGTTCAGAAGCGCTAGCAGATGTTATTAGACACCTCGTTTTACCCACACTGGTACTGGCTACGGCACCAACAACGGAAGTGATACGGCTAACGCGTGCCTCGATCTCTGAAGTCATGACACAAAACTATATCAAGGTTGCGCAAACCAAAGGCTTATCAATGTTTGAAATTGTCAGACGCCACGGAATGAAAAACGCGATACCACCGATTATTCCAAAGTTGGGTATGCAATTTTCAACCATGATGACATTTGCAATGCTTACAGAATCAATTTTTAATTGGCCGGGCATTGGCCGTTGGTTATTAAACGCGATTGCAGAACAAAATTATGTGGCAATTCAAGCGGGTGTAATTACAGTGGCGAGCTTTATATTATTGGCCAATATATTGTCAGATCTTGCTGGTGCAGCTGTGAATCCGCTTGTAAGGAAAGAATGGTATGCTATCAAATAACATTTATCAGGAACAAAAAATCCCGACACAATGGGAGCGTTCATGGATCAATTTCAAAGCTAACTCATTAGCGATGTTTGGCTTGTGGTGTTTACTCATCCTGATTTTAATCACCATTACTGCCCAGTGGTTAGTGCCATATTCCCCTTACCATCAGGTTGGGGAGCTGCTTATGCCACCATCGTGGGATCAATCAGGTCATGTTGAGTTCTTTTTCGGTACCGATGATCTTGGTCGAGATATTTTAACCCGCCTAATACTCGGTTCTCAGCTCACATTTGGCTATGCACTATTAGTCGCTATTGCCGCAAGCCTAATCGGTTTTTTAATCGGTGTAACTGCAGGTATGACTCGCGGTTTGAAATCAAGCATACTAAACCATGTACTTGATACTGTTTTATCTATTCCCTCTTTATTATTAGCGATTATTGTTGTCGCTTATATGGGGCCAGGTGAAACCAATATTTTATTGGCAATATGGCTGGCATTAATTCCTCGATTTATTCGTGCCGTTTATACCGCTGTTCACACTGAAGTAGAAAAAGACTATATCATTGCTGCACGCCTTGATGGAGCAAACAACTTCTACCTACTGTATAACTCTATTTTGCCCAATATTTTAACCGTGATTACGACTGAATTAACGCGGGCTATCTCCATTGCTATTTTAGATATTGCTGCATTGGGCTTTCTTGGTTTAGGCGCGCAAGCACCCTCTCCTGAGTGGGGTTCAATTCTGGGAGATTCCATCGAATTAATTTACTTAGCACCTTGGACCGTAACCTTGCCAGGGCTTGCAATCATGTTTAGCGTTTTATCTGTAAACTTAGTAGGAGACGGACTCCGACAAGCATTAAATGCGGGGATTGATTAAAATGCCATTACTCGATATTCGTAACCTGACGATAGAGATTGATACCCCACAAGGTATGGTTAAAGCGGTAGATCGTATGAGCTTAACCATAAACGAAGGTGAAATCCGGGGGCTTGTGGGTGAATCAGGGTCAGGAAAAAGCTTAGTTGCTAAAGCCATTGCTGGTGTCACAAAAGACAACTGGAAAGTGACGGCCGATCGCTTGCGTCTAGGAGATGTCGATTTATTGGCTCTATCAGCACGTGAACGTCGAAAGATTGTGGGTCGTGAAATTGCGATGATCTTCCAAGAACCATCTTCTTGCCTTGACCCATCTGAAAATATTGGTGAGCAATTAGAAGAGGCCATACCTTCATCATCATTTTCAGGTCGATGGTGGCAACGTATTCATTGGCGTCAAAAACAAGCGATTGCACTGCTACACAAAGTTGGTATCAAAGAGCATAAGCGCGTAATGAAAAGTTACCCGTATGAACTGACCGATGGTGAGTGTCAAAAGGTAATGATTGCCATGGCGATTGCAAACCGCCCTCGCCTGCTTATTGCCGATGAACCAACCAATGATTTAGACCCGATTACACAGGCACAAATATTCCGCTTACTAAGCCGTATGAACCAATTAGGCAATACCACCATATTACTTGTAAGCCATGATTTAACGACCGTAACACAGTGGGCAGACCGTATTACCGTGATGTATTGTGGCCAATCTGTCGAATCAGGTAGCCGAAAGCAATTGCTGGAATCACCACACCACCCTTACACTGAAGCACTAATGCGAGCGATGCCTGACTTTAGCTTAGATGTGGCACATAAAAGTAAATTGGAAACCCTGCCAGGTTCTATCCCTCCTCTTCAGCATCTGCCTATTGGTTGCCGATTAGGTCCACGTTGCCCACATGCACAACGCAAATGTGTAGAAGTACCCAAACGTAGGAAGATAAAAAGCCATAAATTCAGCTGCCACTTCCCGCTGAATATGGAGGATAAAAAGAAATGAGTTCTTTACTTGAAGTCGATAACCTTCAAAAATCTTATCACTACCGTGCAGGGTTATTTCGCCGCCGTACTATTGAAGCAATTAAACCGATTTCTTTCAAGTTAGAAGCGGGAGAAACCATTGCATTTATCGGGAAAAATGGCTCTGGGAAATCAACGTTAGCCAAAATGCTTTCTGGCGTTGTTGAGCCTACCGCAGGTGAAATCCGAGTTAATGGTGAAGTGTTAGCACCTAAGGATTTTCAAACTCGGTGTAAATTAATCCGCATGATTTTCCAAGATCCCAATACATCGCTGAACCCACGCATCCAAATTGGTCGCATATTAGAAGGTCCATTAAAACGAAATACGAATATGACCCCACAAGAGCGTGAACGGCGTATCATGCTTACTTTGAAACGAGTAGGCTTACTGCCTGAACATGCGTATTTTTACCCTCAGATGCTTGCTACGGGTCAAAAACAACGTGTATCACTCGCACGTGCTCTGATCCTTCAGCCATGTATTATCGTTGCTGATGAGGCGTTAAATGGGCTAGATATGTCAATGCGGTCACAAATACTGAACTTGCTCTTAGAGCTTCAAGAAGAAATGGGCTTGTCATATGTGTATGTATCGCAACATATGGGCGTAGTTAAACACTTCTCAGATAAAGTGATCGTCATGCAAGATGGTGAGGTTGTAGAAAAAGGACCAACCGCAGAAGTATTCAGTTCGCCACAGCACTCACTGACTAAGAAACTATTAGATAGTCACTTCACTGCCCCAACACACGATAGAACCAATAGAATCAGTAAAGCGACACCCAAGATTAAATGTTAATTTGAATATAAAAACCCCGCTATTACTAGTAGGCAGTAGCGGGATTAGTAAACGTTTGCTTTTTATCGTAAAACAATTAAGCCAGTGATTGATTTATTTCAGCTAATACAGCAGCAGGATCAGTAGCCTGTGTAATAGGACGGCCGATAACTAAGTAATCAGACCCCGCATTAACGGCTTCAACGGGTGTCATCACACGACGCTGATCGCCAGCAGCACTACCAACAGGACGAATGCCTGGAGTAATTAACTGAAACTCTTTACCCAATGCTGATTTCAACATCGTTGATTCTTGAGCAGAACAAACTACGCCATCAAGACCACTGTTTTTAGTTAATCTTGCCAAGTTTAATACTTGTTCTTGTGGTGCGCAGGCAATACCAATACCCGCAAGATCTGATGCATCCATACTGGTTAATACCGTTACTGCAATCAATAAAGGACGATCTTTACCATACGGTTCTAGAATATCACGTGAAGCAGCCATCATACGTTCGCCACCACTTGCATGAACGTTCACCATCCAAACCCCTAACTCTGCCGCAGCGGCAACCGCACGCGAACAGGTATTTGGGATATCGTGGAATTTCAGGTCTAAAAATACAGAGTGACCACGCTCATGCAATTTACGCACGAAGTCAGGGCCATATAAAGTGAACATTTCTTTACCCACTTTTAGACGGCAGCTTCCCGGCTCAATACGGTCAACAAACGCTAATGCTGCATCTTGGTTCGGGTAGTCGAGTGCGACAATCACTTTAGGGTCTAACATTGAATCTCCTGCTTAGACTTCGTTTTAGAGTTAACTTGGCAACTTAAAAAAAGGGCTCACCATTAAGGTAGCCCTTTTACATTATTCAATTTTATAACCAGAAGAATACCCGCAGGTATTATTCACCATCTAAACCACGAATTGGCTTAATGGTGCCCCACCCTTTACACGAAGGACACTGCCAATATAAAGAGTGGGTGGCAAAACCACATTTATGGCAACGGTAGTGAGGCTTCATTTTAAGCTGCTCACCCACCAAATGGCGTAAACTGGTTAAACTTTCTTTTGCTCGGCCTTCTTCTGCTTCATCAAGGTGATAATCCATCAATTGATAGAAGCCTTTCATGGTCGGATTTTTTGTCAGCTGACGAGTCATAAACGTTTGAGCAACAATAGCTCCCTCACGTTTGCATATCTCATCAGCGAGCATTAATTCAGCCGTCGAGCCCGCTTTCATATCTACGCAATGTTGTAAATATTTCAACCAACCCGATTCATTATTTGTCGCTTCATAGCATTGAAGTAACAATGGCAAGGCTTCACCTACAAAATCAACTTCTTGCTCGGTAACACGTTCAAGCTGCTTAGACGCCGCTTTATAATCACCAGCCTTAATCAGAATACGTGCCATTGTTAGCGATGCACGTACGCAGTTTTTGTCAGCAGATAGGGCTTTCTTTAAACATTGCTTCGCCTTATCTTGATTTTGTGCCCCTATCTCAAGTATCGCAAGCTCACACCAATAATGGGCAATATCATGCTTAAGTTTGGGTTTTCCCATCTTAACGAGCTGATTTGCCATCTCTATCGCTTTTTCCCACTCGCGTGTTTGTTGATAAATAGACAACAACTGCTGCAGTGCACCTTTACGATGGTCTGGTTCATCAAGTAGCTGTTCAAAGATTTTTTCAGCGCGATCAAGAAAACCTGCAGCCATATAATCTTTTGCTAATTGCTGTAATGCGAGGTTTCGTTGGTCAATGGTTAGGTTGGGACGGGCGATAAGGTTTTGGTGGATACGAATTGCACGATCGACCTCACCCCTGCTTCGAAATAAGTTTCCCAAAGCAAGGTGAGTATCAATTGTTTCGCTATCAACTTGAAGCAACTCTATAAAAAGGTCTACCGCTTTATCAGACTGATCAGATAACAGTAGATTCAAACCTGTCACGTATTGACGTGACATGTGATGAGATTGCTCTTGGCGTTGATTACTAGCGCTCCTGTTACCCATATACCAACCGTAAGCGGCAGCAATAGGAAGTAACAGGAACAACAGCTCTAGCATTAAACGTTATTCCTTAATCGGCTCGGCACGAAGCTGATCTAACTCTTTCTGTTGCTTAACAACTTTCTTTGTTAGACGATTCTTAGAAAAGCGGGCTTTTAGATATAACATACCGCAAATCAGCCAACCAAGCCCAAAGCCTGAACCGAATGCAATTCCCAGTAAAGTCGATAACTGGAATTCTCCTTGAGCGGCAAGATAATTAAAATTAACAAGTTCTTGGTTTTGAGCACCTAATGCAAGGGTGATCAGAAAGCAAACCACTAAAATAAGAATGCTTATTATCTTCATTGTAAATCCTCAGGCTTGTTCAATAATTTGATGTCTTGATTATGCAGCAAATTTACTCGTCAGACCATGATCAATAGACATAAAAAAACGGCATACTAAGTAGTATGCCGTTTTTTTGTTCTATTCGCGGTTAAGCAGCAATTGCAGCATTAACACGGTCACGTAATTCTTTGCCTGGCTTGAAGTGAGGAACGTATTTACCATCCAGCTCAACTTTATCACCAGTCTTAGGATTACGACCTACGCGCGGAGCACGGTAATGTAAAGAGAAGCTACCAAAGCCACGGATCTCAATACGGTCGCCTTCTGCAAGGGTACCCGCCATGTGCTCAAGGATTTCCTTGATTGCATCTTCTACCTGTTTGGCAGAAAGATGTGTTTGTTGACTACATAGCCTTTCAATTAATTCAGACTTTGTCATAAACACTCCGTTTTTAGTATGTTTCTCAATAGTATAACCGTTTAGAGAGAAAATGCTAAAAGCCTTTTCTCTCTAAGCTCAATTATTCGCCTTTAGCAGCTTTGAAAGCGTCAGCCATAGCGTTACCGAACGAAGCTTCTTCTTGCTTGTTCAGGCTCGCCATTGCTTCTTGCTCTTCAGCAACATCTTTAGCACGAACAGATAGGTTAACTACGCGGTTCTTACGATCAACGCCTGTGAATTTAGCTTCAACAGAATCGCCAACAGAAAGTACTAGCGTTGCGTCTTCAACACGATCTACAGATGCTTCAGAAGCGCGAAGGTAACCTTCAACGCCTACAGCTAGTTCTACTGTTGCGCCTTTAGCGTCAACTGCAGTAACAGTACCGTTTACAAGAACACCTTTCTTATTATCAGCTACGTAGCTGTTGAATGGGTCTTCTTCGATCTGCTTAACGCCAAGAGAGATACGCTCACGCTCTGCGTCTACTGCTAGAACTACTGCAGAAATTTCGTCGCCTTTCTTGAAGTCACGAACTGCATCTTCACCAGTAACATTCCAAGAAATGTCAGATAGGTGAACAAGACCGTCGATACCGCCGTCAAGACCGATGAAGATACCGAAGTCAGTAATAGACTTGATCTTACCAGTTACGCGATCGCCCTTAGCTTGCATTTCTGCAAATGACTGCCATGGGTTAGCTTTACACTGCTTAAGACCTAGGCTGATACGACGACGTTCTTCGTCGATATCAAGAACCATAACTTCAACTTCGTCACCAACGTTAACAACTTTCGATGGGTGGATGTTTTTGTTAGTCCAATCCATTTCAGAAACGTGTACAAGACCTTCAACGCCTTCTTCGATTTCAACGAAGCAACCGTAGTCAGTAAGGTTAGTAACACGGCCAGAAAGCTTAGTGCTTTCTGGGTAACGCTTAGCGATTGCTACCCATGGATCTTCGCCAAGTTGCTTAAGACCTAGTGATACGCGAGTACGCTCACGGTCGAACTTAAGAACTTTAACGTTGATTTCATCGCCAACATTAACGATTTCGCTTGGGTGCTTAACGCGTTTCCAAGCCATATCAGTAATGTGAAGAAGACCATCAACACCGCCAAGATCAACGAATGCGCCGTAGTCAGTAAGGTTCTTAACGATACCTTTAACTTCCATACCTTCTTGTAGAGAAGCAAGTAGTTCGTCACGCTCAACGCTGTTTTCAGATTCGATAACTGCGCGGCGAGAAACAACAACGTTGTTACGCTTCTGATCAAGCTTGATTACTTTGAACTCTAGCTCTTTGTTTTCAAGGTGAGCAGTGTCACGAACTGGACGAACGTCTACTAATGAACCAGGTAGGAACGCACGGATACCGTTAAGTTCAACTGTGAAGCCGCCCTTAACTTTACCGTTGATGATACCAACAACTGTTTCAGCTTCTTCGTAAGCTTTTTCAAGCTGGATCCAAGCTTCATGACGCTTAGCTTTTTCACGAGAAAGTTTAGTCTCACCGAAACCATCTTCGATAGCGTCAAGTGCTACGTCAACTTCTGCACCAACTTCAATTTCAAGTTCGCCAGCGGCGTTCTTGAATTCTTCAACTGGGATAGAAGATTCTGACTTAAGGCCTGCATCAACAAGAACGTAACCGTTCGCGATAGCAATAACAGTACCTTTAACGATAGCGCCTGGACGTGTTTCGATTTCGTTTAGAGACTCTTCAAAGAGTAAAGCAAAAGATTCAGTCATTTAATTAATCTTCAATATGATAAACAACCATGGGTATCCTACCTCATGGGGTTGATAAAAAAGTCAGTTGTCATCCATGATACCGACAGCGCCTAACCGATTATTCGGTAGACTAGGATTTTTGTTCTAAAGCTTTTTCTATATAAGCGAATGCTTGGGCTGTAACTTGCTCTATTGACATATCAGTAGAGTCTAGCACCAAAGCATCTTCCGCGGGACGCAATGGCGCCACAGATCGATTACGATCTCGGTCATCACGTTCCTGAATTTCGCTTAAAAGGCTGCCAAAGTTAACATCTAAGCCTTTTTGTTGCAACTGATTCATACGGCGATTAGCACGTTCTTCTGCACTTGCATCTAGGAATATTTTTACGATCGCGTTAGGAAAAACAACGGTACCCATGTCACGACCATCAGCAACAAGACCAGGAGCATTACTGAAGGCACGTTGACGACGCAGCAATGCTTCTCGTACACGTGGTAATGCAGCCACTTTTGATGCTGCCATGCCCGTTTCTTCTTTACGTAATTCGCCAGAAACGTCTTCACCTTCTAGGATAACCTTAACTAAGTCACCTTCAGCTTTAAATTGCACATCTAAATGTGCAGCTAATGGTACTAAGCCGTCTTCAGATTCAAGGTCAACACCATGGTGAATGGCAGCAAGTGCTAATACTCGATAAATAGCGCCAGAGTCGAGTAAATGCCAGCCTAGCTTTTCTGCCAACAGCATACATAGAGTGCCTTTACCGGCACCACTTGGTCCATCAACGGTGATGACTGGAGCATGAGTAGACATAAGTTTCTCCGAAATTATTTCAGCAATCTTTTCGTTAAACAGCAAAACTGCTTACTAAACGGGGACGCATTATACGTAATAAAATCGAAAAGTTATATGCGAATCGAGAAAAGAATCTAGATAAACGTGTGCACCATAATTAACGTTGAAATTTTGAACAGCCAGATTTCATCATAACCTTTGTGCATATAGTAAAAAACCCACGACAACAACTTATTACTAGAACGAGTAAACGTTGCGTGGGCTTTACATTTGACTGATTAAAAAGACTTAAGCAGGCTGACTTAATTCTGCCAACTTATCGAAATAATCAGGGAAAGTTTTAGATGTGCATTTAGGATCGTTAATCGTAACAGGTGTATCGCTCAATGCGACTAGCGAAAAACACATTGCCATACGGTGATCGTCATAGGTATCAATCGTTGCATGCTGTAACTGTGTTGGCGGTACAATGGTAATGTAGTCATTACCTTCTTCAACCTCTGCGCCAACTTTACGTAACTCTGTCGCCATCGCCGTTAAGCGATCCGTTTCTTTCACGCGCCAGTTATACACATTGCGGATAGACGTTGTACCTTCTGCAAATAATGCTGCAACAGCAATCGTCATCGCGGCATCAGGAATATGGTTGAAATCCATATCGACGGCTTTTAATTCGCCACGACGAGCAATAACATAATTATCGCCCCATTCAATTTCAGCACCCATCATTTCAAGTGCATGTGCAAATTGAACATCGCCTTGAATACTCTTTTTACCAATGCCTGTCACTTTAACTTCACCGCCTTTAATCGCAGCGGCAGCTAAAAAATAAGAAGCAGATGACGCATCGCCTTCCACTAGGAAGTCACCAGCACCTTGGTATGTCTGCCCTGCAGGGATAAAGAACTCTTGGTAATCACGATTTTCTACCGTAACACCAAATTGCGCCATGATGTGCAACGTTATATCAATATAAGGTTTTGAAACTAAATCGCCTTTAATACGAATAACCGTATCAGCTGTTGCTAGAGGAGCCGCCATTAAGAAGGCGGTTAAAAACTGGCTTGAAATTGAACCATCAATCTCAACCTCTCCCCCGTGAAGACCTGTACCTGTGATTTTTAACGGTGGATAATTTTCATTTTCTAAATAGGTAACATCTGCGCCCGCGGTACGGAGTGCATCAACTAAGTGCCCTATAGGGCGCTCTTTCATTCGTGGTTCGCCAGTTAATACAAATTCACCCTGACTAAGGCAAAGTGCCGCAGCTAACGGACGCATTGCTGTACCTGCATTACCAAGGTATAGCTCTAAAGCTTGTGACGCATTGAATGCAGAACCAAGACCTTCAACTTCACAGACCGTTTTATCTGTTGATAATTGATAATTTACCCCTAGCTGTTTTAGTGCATTCAGCATATGGCGAATATCATCGCTGTCCAAAAGGTTAGTAAGGCGAGTCGTACCCTGTGCTAACGCTGCCAATAATAGTGCACGGTTAGAAACACTTTTCGAACCTGGTAGATTCACTTCCCCATTGATCTGACTTACTGGCTGTAACGTTAAACTTTCCATCTGTTATTCTTCAATCCTGTATTTTGGGCGTTTCTGCAGATTAGCGAATAATGCATCAGTTCGCTAGTACCATTTACCGATTCCTTCTTTATATAGCTTTTGGTCTAACCAGCAGTTACTCTAAACTTCGTCTTTTCGCTATTCGTAACACTTGTTTAAACGCGAAATTACCATTAAATAAGGAATCAAGTGTGAGCTCTGAAACACCTAAAGTCGGCATTGGTATTATTGTTGTAAATGACAAGGGTGAAATTCTGATTGGTAAACGTAAAAATAGCCATGCCCCTTACTATTCCATTCCTGGTGGGCATATGGAGATTGGTGAAACATTCACTCAGTGTGCAGCACGCGAAATGGAAGAAGAAACCGGGATTATTATTCGTAACCCTGAAGTCATCGCTATAACTAATAACCTCGCGACGTTTCATGAATCCGGCAAACACTACATAAGCGTTGCACTACTTGTGACTGATTTCACTGGCAACGCTGAACTAAAAGAACCTGATAAATGTGAAGGCTGGTTGTGGGTTAATCCTAAAGAAGTCCCGACTCCTCAATTTGATGCGAGTGAGCAATCTATTCAGTGTTATTTGAACAATACGTTTTGCATAAATGATTAATGCTATTCATTTGTGCCTAATAACCGAATGCCACCGATATATAGAAAAAGCGCCTTAGCGCTTTTTCTAATAATACAGTAGAAATATAATCTCAATTTAATCAGGATCTAAACGACAAAATGATAAGTTATTAGAAGCATCACGCTGACACTCTATTTCAACCCATTGCCCATTAAATAAACCTAATGAGCCATCGGATGACGCATAGCCCCAAATCGTATTTCCAGATACCTTACCTTCTAGGCTAATCTCGTTGTCTTTATCTTCTCTTTCGATTTCTTTTAAAACAAACTGTCCATTAACGTCTCGCCCATCGAGTTCAACCCACTGCCCGGCTAAGGAGTTTATCGTTAAACCATCATCAAACACCGTATTTGACCCAATAGGAAAATCAATACCGTTAATACTCACGACTGAGTTGCTATATGAGGCTTCACCTTCGACGTTAAACTCTCGCCCTTGAATGCCAGTATCATCATCAAAATCAACTTCAATTGCGATGAGTTTTCCATTAACCACTTTTAAATCAACATTGACTTTAAAACCAACCATTAGCATTGATTGGTTACCATCTTCATATCGTGTCGATTCATCAACCATTATGGTTGTTCGCTGATTAATTTCAAAAACAGTTTGAGTTGAATTAACCCATGAAATAATGCCTTCTACATCAGTGTCATCAAAATCTGACGCCGATTCCGCATCTACCTTAGACGCAATTATCTGCCCATTTTGATATTGACCATCGACCTCGACCCACAAACCATTTTGGATAACTTGAATATCATCTAAAATGGCATTCGAGTAATCAACAAGCACGTTGCCAATCATAAACGTGAATGCATTTACATCTAATTGAGATATCGACCCTTCTATCTCAGAAAAGGATAGAGCTGATATTTCATTAATCGATGTAACTTTCCAGCTTGAGTCGGCATGTACTTGAGCTGAAATTAACACCCAATCTCCCACCGTTATATCAGAGCTTAGCCCCGCGTAAGTAAACGTCGTATTATTAACAGTAATATTATCGTTAATAATTGCGGACACTTGACCTGTATATTCCGGATCTAATTTAATTTCATTTACAATATTGCCCATTAAATCAGCGCTGATGTGAGTACCTTTTGTAATAGTCTCTAACGGGTAAGTTTGAGATTGATATTGAACATTAGCATTGTCTGCATTCATCGTTAAATTGCTAACTGAAATACTTTTATCACTATAAGAAATATCATCAACATATCCATTTAATGTCTTCGATGTAGCTTGTGAATCAGCAGAAGTATCTGAACTAGAATCAGAATCACCGCCACAACCCACTAAAGCCACGCTAATTAGAGTGACCAATATCAATCGTTCCATAACCATACCACCTGAGAATACTGTTCTTTTTATAAACAATGTTATTCACGTAAAAATACAAACTGGAATATACATTTCGACTTAATTGAAACCTGAAGAGTATAGATAAGCTTGCAGATGACTATGTAAAGACTCTGCCTGATTATTAATAATAAGACAGTGATAAAAGGATAATAGAGACCTTGTTGGGTCAAGGTATCTATCGTGGCGGTGGTAACGAAACCTATAATGCGGATTGCAGTGTGATTATCATTCAACGTATTAGTGAATGACTGGTAAAAAAACTAAATTCAGACAAAAAAACCGTCTTTCGACGGTTTGTATAGTCAATTGATAGATCTATAAACTACGCATTCTCTTGCTCAAACTGGCGCATGAAATCGACCAGTGCTTGCACACCTTCAATAGGCATTGCGTTATAGATTGACGCTCGCATACCGCCAACAACACGGTGTCCTTTTAGCGCCTTCAAGCCAGCAGCATCAGCTTGTTCTAAAAACTTGCTGTCTAATTCAGGTTTCTTAAGCTGAAAAGGTGCATTCATGAAAGAACGATTATCTACGTGAACATCATTTTTATAAAAATCAGAGCTATCAATGAAGTTATATAATAATTCAGCTTTAGCATCGTTACGTTGCTTCATGGCTTCCAAACCACCGAGCTCTTTCAACCACTTAAACACTTCACCCGCTAAATACCAAGCAAATGTCGGGGGGGTATTAAACATCGACTCTTTATCGACTAAGACGGTGTAATCAAAAATACTCGGAATTTCTTGCTTGGCTTTACCAAGAAGATCATCACGAACAATAACAATCGTTAAGCCTGCTGGACCAATATTTTTCTGGGCGCCAGCATAAATAACACCATACTTTGAAACATCGATAGGACGTGAAAGAATCGTTGATGATAAATCTGCAACAATCGGCTTATCGGTTTCAGGTAAATCACGAATTTCGATTCCATCAATGGTTTCATTAGGGCAAAAATGCACAAATGCAGCATCGTCTGAAAGTGACCACTCACTGGCGGGTAAAATGGCTTTTTTACCTTCGCGTTCACACGTAATATCAACCGCATTAGGCGAACAATACTTCTTGGCTTCAGCAATAGCACTGTGTGCCCAATAGCCACCGTCCATATAATCAGCAGTATTAGCATCACCCAATAGGTTCATAGGAACGGCTGCGAATTGCCCACGCGCCCCGCCATGACAAAAAAGTACGTGGTAATTGGAAGGTATCGATAAAAGCTCACGAAGATCTTTTTCCGACTGTTTTGCAACCGCTAGAAACTCTTTACTGCGGTGGCTAATTTCCATCACAGACGTACCTAAACCATTCCAGTTAACGAGCTCTTCCTGAACCTTTTTTAAAACTTCCGCTGGGATCATCGCGGGACCAGCGCAAAAGTTATAGACTTTTTCCATGATGAAAAACGTGCTCCTGCTGTGTAATTGGGAATATTCACTTTATACCTGTCACTCGATACGCTAAAAAGACGTTGTGACAAGGATCAACTTATACCCAAACTACTTCAAGATGCATGATTCAGAGCTTCCTCTGGGAATTCAATTCAAGCGAAATGTGTGTAGGAATGGCATCCCCTTTCAAGCACATTTTGCGCGGAAGTGAGTTTCCAGAGAAGCTCCCAAAGGGCGAGTTTCAGTGGCTTTTATACTGCGTTAGCCACACTCCAAATAGAACCACTATTCGCTCACATGGCTGCCTTGCCTAAAAACCACTGAATTCTCGCTGAACACTGCATCTTGAAGTGGTTTGGGTATATCATTTTTTACACCTTTATTTCAGTTCTGAAAAGCTCTGAGCGTAACTATTTATAGAAAAAAGGAGAACTCAGTAATATTTGGTCATATCAGCCAGTAATTGACGCTTTTCAGGCATAAAAAAACGCAACCCTTAGGCTGCGTTTTTATTAACGTATCAAGCTAACAAGATTACTCTTCGTCAGTTGATTCGTCTTGCTCTGCATCTGGCTGCTGTGCTGCATCAGTATCAACAACTTGTTCGCCGTCAACTGCAACTTCAACGTCACCATCTACGATAGCGTCTTCTTCCAGTTCAACAACTTCTAGTTCATCAATACGCTGTAAGCCAACAACAAGTTCTTCATCAGCAGTACGGATCAATGTAACACCTTGAGTGTTACGACCGACACGACTTACTTCAGCAACACGTGTACGTACTAACGTACCACCGTTGGTGATCATCATAAACTCATCGCCGTCTTCAGCTTGAACTGCACCAACAACGCTACCATTACGATCAGAAACCTTAATTGATACAACACCTTGTGTTGCACGGCTCTTCGCTGGGTATTCTGTAAGTGCTGTACGCTTACCGTAACCATTTTCAGTTACTGTTAGTACGTCACCTTCGTTGTGTGGAACAATCAGTGATACAACTTTATCACCGGCGGCAAGCTTCATGCCACGGACACCCGCAGCAGTTCGGCCCATTCCGCGAACACCACCTTTACCATTCTCATCGGCGCTTTCGTAGAAACGAACAACTTTACCGAATTTAGAGAACAGCATGATGTCATCGGTGCTGTTAGTAATATCAACACCAATCAATGAATCGCCTTCACGAAGATTCACAGCAATGATACCAGCGCTACGAGGGCGGCTGAAATCAGTCAATGGTGTCTTCTTCACAGTACCGTCAGCGGTTGCCATGAATACATACTTATCTGCTTCGTACTCACGTACAGGCAGAATTGCAGTAATACGCTCACCTTCTTCCAGTGGAAGAATGTTCACGATTGGCTTACCACGAGCAGTACGGCTCGCTAATGGTAACTGGTAAACTTTCAGCCAGTACATACGACCACGGCTTGAGAAGCACAGAATAGTATCGTGTGTATTAGCCACTAGCAGACGCTCGATGAAATCTTCATCTTTCATGCGCGTTGCTATCTTACCTTTACCACCACGACGTTGAGCTTCATAGTCGCTCAAAATCTGGTACTTAACGTAACCTTCATGAGACAAGGTCACGACAACATCTTCTTGAGTAATCAGGTCTTCAAGGTCGATGTCATGGCTTGCTGCTGTAATTTCAGTACGACGTTCATCGTTAAACTGTTCTTTAACTGCATGAAGCTCATCACGAATCACTTCCATTAGGCGCTCAGGGCTGCCTAAAATAAGAAGTAGTTCTTCGATAACATCAAGAAGGCCTTTATATTCTTCAAGGATCTTCTCGTGCTCAAGACCTGTTAAACGGTGTAAACGTAGCTCAAGGATTGCTTGTGCTTGTGGTTCAGTTAAGAAGTACTGACCACCGTGAATACCGAATTGTGGCTCTAACCACTCAGGTCGTGCAGCGTCAACACCAGCACGTTCAAGCATTGCAGCAACATCACCTAGCTGCCACGGACGAGCAAGTAGCCCTTCACGTGCAACTTGTGGCGTTGGTGCATTTCGAATTAATTCAATGATTGCATCGATATTAACCAAAGCAATTGCAAGACCTTCAAGAAGGTGTGCACGTTCACGTGCTTTACGCAATTCGTAGATAGTACGACGAGTCACCACTTCACGGCGGTGATTAACGAAGCACTTCAACATTTCTTTAAGGCCGAACAACTTAGGCTGGCCATGGTCAAGTGCAACCATGTTAATGCCAAATGTTGTTTGCAGCTGAGTTTGCGAGTAAAGGTTATTCAGAATAACTTCACCTACCGCATCACGCTTACATTCAACAACAATACGCATGCCATCTTTATCAGATTCATCACGTAATGCGCTAATGCCTTCAACTTTCTTATCTTTAACTAGCTCTGCAATCTTTTCGATTAAGCGTGCTTTGTTAACCTGATATGGAATCTCAGTGACAATAATGGTTTCTCGACCATTTTTCTCAACTTCAATATTCGCTTTGGCACGCATGTAAACTTTGCCGCGACCAGTATGATAAGCATCAACGATACCTTTACGGCCATTGATCAAAGCTGCAGTTGGGAAGTCTGGTCCAGGGATGTAATCCATTAGCTGTTCGACAGTGATATCTTCATTATCGATAAATGCTAAACAACCATTGATCACTTCGCCTAGGTTATGGGGCGGTATGTTTGTTGCCATACCTACCGCGATACCCGAAGAACCATTAACTAAAAGGTTTGGAACCTTAGTTGGCATAACCGCAGGAATGAATTCTGTACCATCATAGTTAGGTACATAATCAACGGTTTCCTTGTCAAGATCAGCCAACAACTCGTGGGCGATTTTTGACATACGGATTTCGGTGTAACGCATTGCCGCCGCTGAATCACCATCGACAGAACCAAAGTTACCTTGGCCGTCAACAAGCATGTAGCGTAGCGAGAATGGTTGCGCCATACGTACGATAGTATCGTATACAGCACTATCACCATGCGGGTGATATTTACCGATTACGTCACCAACCACACGGGCAGATTTTTTGTAAGCTTTATTCCAGTCATTGCCTAGCACATTCATCGCGAATAATACGCGACGGTGCACTGGCTTTAGGCCATCACGCACATCCGGAAGAGCACGACCCACGATAACTGACATCGCGTAGTCGAGATACGAGCTTTTCAGCTCATCTTCAATGTTAACGGGCGTGATCTCTTTTGCAAGATCGCTCATTGAGCCAATATCCCTCAGGTAATTTCTGTCGTATTTTTAATACGTGCAAGGTGCGAGAATATAGCATAATTCACACTTAATAGGCACATATTTCACGACGTATGTTGTGAGTAATTTAGCGTATTCAGAAAAAATCAGAAACTATGTGAGTAACATCTGAATGTATTTTCTTTTGAATGATTAATTATCAACCAACCCTATCACTTTCTAATTACATCTACTGCCACTCTTTATTAAGTTGTAAGCAATTGTAAAAAAACAACCCACCCCGCTTTTAATACATATTCATAGCTAAGCTGACTCCACACTGAATAGAAAAGTGATCATTATCAATTTTCATAAACGAGCACCGAGTAGTATCACTTCTGTACTAAGTAAAACAACATGCATATTGAGCAATAACTGTAATTGACTTAAAAGTGAGGTCGTTATGTTAGGCACAGCAATCAACACCATCGGGTTTTGTATCATTGGTGGAAAATACATTCTTATACTTATTTTGGCAGCACTAACCCTTTCTTCTGGTTCTATCAGCCCTGAATTTTTAACATTTAGTATCACTGGTACATCTGAATAACTTAACGCCAACAAGTAATAGAAAGATATATCCGATAAATATCATATTAAGCAGTGATACCATTATTCTCACTGCTTTTAGTTCCTTATTTTCCTTTTCTTTTTCACTCTCCTCATTCAGTTCTATCAGTTCATGGCTTATAATCCGCCAATCAATTAAGGAAAATGGCGATAAGAATGACCAAGCAGTTAAATGTCGATCCGGCAGAAATCAGTAAATTTGAAGATATGGCGTCACGTTGGTGGGATTTAGAGGGTGAATTCAAACCTTTGCACCAAATCAACCCCCTTCGCCTTAACTATGTTATTGACCACGCTGGCGGGCTGTTTGGTAAAAAAATTCTTGATGTGGGTTGTGGTGGCGGCATTCTTGCTGAAAGCATGGCAAATGAAGGCGCAGATGTTACTGGCCTTGATATGGGTAAAGAACCTTTAACGGTTGCACGCCTTCATGCATTAGAAACTGGTGCAAAATTAGACTACGTGCTACGTACAGCTGAAGAGCAAGCAGAGTTACATCCAGAAACGTACGACATTGTTACTTGTATGGAAATGCTTGAGCACGTTCCCGATCCTGCATCTGTTATTGCGGCATGCGCCAAAATGGTGAAACCTAACGGGCATGTTTTCTTCTCTACCTTAAACCGCAATGCTAAATCGTATTTATTTGCGATTGTCGGTGCTGAACAATTATTGAAACTGGTGCCAAAGGGTACTCACGACCACAAGAAATTCATTCGCCCTTCTGAACTTATCGCAATGATTGATCAAACGCCTTTGCAAGATCGTCATATCACAGGTTTACATTATAACCCGCTGACTGATAACTATTGGTTAGGCAAAAGTGTTGAGGTGAATTACATCGTTCACACAGTGAAACTATAAATTACAAAAACGTAATGTGTAAAAATTGAAATAAAGGGCGCTGAGGCGTCTTTTATTGTATCTACATACAATATCTTACTCTAGGTAATACTCCCTGCATCACAAATTACTTTTCAGTTTTAGCCGTTCAACAGGCTACAAGTACTTCTTCTTACTAGAAAGGTATATGCTTTCTATAGCCTCTAAACCTTTGCTATAGGGATATAGAAAATGTCGAAGACGATAAAAGCCGTTTTATTTGACCTTGATGGTACATTATTAGATACCGCACCCGATATGGCCGATGCCGCTAACCGAGTGCTAGCCGATCACGGGCATGGGCCGCTTAATAACCAACAAATAAAAGCAAATACTAGCTATGGTGCAAAAGGATTATTAAGTGCTGGTTTTGGTGGGATCCCGCAGCATTTAGATATGGTTAATTTACGCCAAGCTTTTCTAGATTATTATGAAGAAAAAATTTGTGTTGGCACCTCACTTTATGACGGCATAAAACCATTACTCGCCTATTTAGAGCAACACAATATGCCTTGGGGCATAATGACGAATAAGCCAGGCTTCCTAACTGACCTGTTGTTACCTTTCTTTCCTGAACTCATGAAAGCGCAGGTTGTGGTCTGTGGGGATACCCTCGAAGTAGCTAAGCCCCATCCTGAACCTCTACTTTATGCCAGCGAATTACTTAATGTCGATCATCTTGCTTGCGCATATATCGGCGATATTGAAAAAGATATGATCGCAGCACAAGCTGCAAATATGCACGCCTATGTCGCGGGTTGGGGATATATTGGTACAGAACACACCCCGTGCCAATGGAATGCACACGATATTCTCAATTCCCCCTATTCTTTGATCACCACATTGGAAAACCAAAAACAGCTCAATTGAATCATTTATTAACCAAGATTTTGACGCCAGACGCCTTGTGCTAAAACAACTAAAAATCAAGATAAATATATTTTAATTTTCTAAAGAATCATCTGATCTTTTGTTGCAATTCTCTTCAATACTGACCTGCCTGCCAGCATCGTGTTAGTGGGCACTAACTAAAAATTTCAATCCCCACGTTATCCACAGCTGGTTAAAAAATACCATCTTGCAAAAACGTCAAATCATCACTATCTTGTAACCCATCAAGCTCAGCACCCCAATATGTAGTGTTTTTGACCAATAAGAAAACCTAGCAAAGGTCGCATTCTTTGCTAATCTTAAATCAAAATTTGCAAAACACTGCAGTGGAAGGATTTCGGGAAATCAAACTACAATGAATCAACAGCTAACAGTAACTAAGCGTGATGGTCGTAAAGAAACTATCGAACTGGATAAAATTCACCGTGTTATTGATTGGGCAGCAGAAGGCCTAACCAATGTATCGGTATCTCAAGTAGAACTTAAGTCTCATATCCAATTCTACGATGGTATAAAAACCGCCGACATCCACGAAACCATCATCAAAGCAGCTGCTGATCTGATTTCAGAAGAGTCTCCAGATTACCAATACCTTGCAGCACGTCTTGCAATATTTAACCTACGTAAAAAAGCGTATGGTCAATTCGAGCCACCAACACTTTTTGCTCATGTTACGAACCTTGTAAATAAAGGTAAGTACGACAGCCATTTGCTTGAAGACTATACCGCTGAAGAATTTGCCACGATGGATACTTTTGTCGATCACTGGCGTGATATGAACTTCTCTTATGCTGCTGTAAAACAGCTAGAAGGTAAGTATCTGGTACAAAACCGTGTTTCAGGCGAAATATTTGAAAGTGCACAGTTTTTGTACATCCTAATTGCTGCTTGTCTCTTCGGTAAATATCCAAAAGAAACGCGCCTTAGCTACATTAAGCGTTTCTATGATGCCACATCGACATTTAAGATCTCATTACCAACACCGATCATGTCAGGTGTACGTACACCAACTCGTCAATTCAGTTCATGTGTATTGATAGAATGTGACGATAGCCTAGACTCAATCAACGCAACAGCAAGCTCAATTGTGCGTTATGTTTCTCAGCGTGCAGGTATTGGTATCAATGCTGGCCGTATTCGTGCTCTTGGCTCTGAAATTCGTGATGGTGAAGCTTTCCACACGGGTTGTATCCCATTCTATAAATACTTCCAAACAGCGGTTAAATGCTGTTCTCAGGGCGGTGTTCGTGGTGGTGCTGCTACCTTGTTCTACCCTATTTGGCACCGTGAAGTAGAATCACTACTGGTACTGAAGAACAACCGTGGTGTTGAAGAAAACCGTGTTCGTCACATGGATTACGGCGTTCAACTCAATAAACTGATGTACACACGCCTAATTAAAGGTCAAAACATCAGCTTATTCTCACCATCTGATGTTCCAGGTTTATATGACGCTTTCTTTGCTGATCAAGATGAATTTGAACGTCTTTACGTAAAATACGAACAAGACGCAAGCATCAAGAAAGAGTCAATTAAAGCCATCGAACTGTTCTCTCTTCTTATGCAAGAGCGTGCCTCAACTGGTCGAATTTATATTCAGAACGTCGATCACTGTAATACACACAGTCCATTTGATCCGGCTGTTGCACCGATTCGTCAATCTAACCTTTGTCTTGAAATTGCATTGCCAACCAAGCCACTGAATAATGTTGAAGATGAAAACGGTGAAATTGCTCTTTGTACACTATCAGCCTTTAACTTAGGTGCAATTGATACACTGGATGATTTGGAAGAGCTTGCAGACTTAACGGTTCGTGCGCTTGATGCATTGCTTGATTATCAAGATTACCCATTACCTGCAGCACGCCGTTCAACAATGAACCGTCGTACTCTAGGTGTTGGTGTTATCAACTATGCATACTACCTTGCAAAACATGGCGTACGTTACTCTGACGGCAGTGCAAACAATGTTACTCACCAAGCGTTTGAAGCGATTCAATACTACTTATTGAAAGCATCTGTTGGCTTGGCAAAAGAACAAGGTGCATGTCCTGCATTTAATGAAACAACGTATTCTAAAGGTATTTTACCTATCGATACCTATAAAAAGGCTATCGACGATGTGTGTAGTGAAGAACTTCATTACGACTGGGAAACCTTACGTGAAGAAATTAAAACGCACGGCTTACGTAACTCAACCTTATCTGCATTAATGCCATCAGAGACATCATCTCAAATTTCGAATGCAACAAATGGTATTGAACCACCACGTGGTTTTGTTTCTGTAAAAGCATCTAAAGATGGCATACTGAAACAAGTGGTTCCAGAGTACAGCAAATATAAAGATAATTACGAACTACTGTGGAATATCGGTAGTAATGACGGCTATTTACAGCTTGTTGGGATTATGCAGAAATTTATCGATCAATCGATTTCAGCTAACACTAACTACGACCCAAGTAAGCAAGCTAATGGCAAAGTGCCAATGAAGCTCTTGCTAAAAGACCTGCTTAACGCGTATAAACTGGGCGTGAAGACACTTTACTACCACAACACCCGTGATGGTGCGTCTGACGTCCAAGACGATGCTGAAGACTGTGTAAGCTGTAAAATTTAAGTATTTACATTGAATGGGAGCTACGGCTCCCCTTTAATATTGAGGAAATGATGGCGTATAGCACTTTTTGTCAAATTAATAACGATCAGATGAAAGAACCGATGTTCTTTGGTCAATCTGTTAACGTTGCTCGTTATGACCAACAAAAATTCGAAATTTTCGAAAAACTCATCGAAAAGCAACTTAGTTTTTTCTGGCGTCCAGAAGAAGTAGATGTATCTGGTGATCGCATTGATTACAATAACTTACCAGATCATGAAAAGCATATTTTCATCAGTAATTTGAAATATCAGACATTGCTTGATTCGATTCAAGGCCGTAGTCCAAACGTTGCTCTTCTGCCAATAGTGTCTATTCCTGAATTAGAAACATGGATTGAAACATGGTCTTTTTCTGAGACAATTCACTCTCGCTCTTACACGCATATTATTCGTAATATCGTGAATGATCCTGCGATTGTCTTTGATGATATCGTCGAAAATGAATATATCATCAAGCGTGCTGGTGATATTTCTAAGTACTATGACGACCTAATTGCAGCAACTAGCGATTATCACCGTTTAGGCGAAGGTAAGCATACAGTTAATGGTCAAACCATCACTGTTAATCTGCGTGACATTAAAAAGAAATTATACGTTTGTATGATGTCTGTTAATGCTCTAGAGGCTATCCGTTTCTACGTCAGCTTTGCATGTTCATTTGCATTTGCCGAGCGTGAAGTAATGGAAGGTAATGCAAAAATTATCAAACTCATTGCACGTGATGAAGCACTGCATCTAACAGGCACTCAACACATTCTGAACCTTCTTCGTGGTCGACACGATGATCCTGAAATGGCTGATATTGCACAAGAATGCCAGCAAGAATGTTTTGATCTTTTCAAAGAAGCCGCAGAGCAAGAAAAAGAATGGGCAGAATACCTATTCAAAGATGGTTCGATGATTGGTCTTAACAAAGAAATTCTTTGTCAGTACGTTGAATACATCACAAACCTGCGCATGAAAGCGGTAGGTCTTGAGCAGGCTTATCATGGTGCTAATCAGAACCCGATACCATGGATTAACTCATGGTTATCTTCTGATAATGTACAGGTTGCTCCACAAGAAGCTGAAATAAGTTCTTACCTTGTTGGTCAAATCGACAACGATGTAAGTGCAGACGATCTCGGTGACTTCGAGCTATGAGCCGACTAACCATTAAGGTTAACGGTCAAGAGGTTCACGGCAATAGCCGTGAATCTTTGCTTACCCAATTAGAAAGTGCCGGTATTCAACCTGAGTATCAATGCCGTAATGGCATGTGCGGTGCGTGTCGTTGTAAGTTAAAGTCTGGGGCAGTTGACCAACAAGATGCGATGGCCTTTGTCGGTTCAAACGAAATTCTTGCTTGTCGTTCAACACCTAAAGCCAATGTCGATATCGAATTTGATTACCAATTAACATACATAGCAACCAAAGAAGCAATGTAACCGCCACCCTACTCGTTCACACCACCAGTATTACCAAAACTCTGTAAGTCCCCCTCAATATAAAAAACCTGACAACCTCACGATTATCATAACCGTATTGCTATCAGATTCTTCAGTACACATCATGCAATGAAGACTTCCCTCCACTGCATTTTTGTCTGTATTTAGTTCATGTCACGAGATTCAAATGTAGCAACCACTTCACCTTGGTTATTTTTCACCGTCAGTGCTTCACCTTGTACACTGTAACTAGCAAATTGCCCCATTGCACTCAGGAATGCTTGCTCTTGATCCATACCGTCCATGCACATCATTCGTGTTGCAGCAACAGGACCCATGCTTAGTTTACCTTGGTCTATTTCAAAACCACCTTTAAACGAATTACATCCCGAGAAACCGTGCGCTGCATTACCTTCTGATGCAAACTGGATAAACACCTCTTTTTCTGCTGCACCCAATTTGGCATCTTGACCGCCCAGCTGCATTAACGTCCAGTAAGTATCAGTAAAATCAGCATTGTGTGCGCTGTCTGTGGTTTTAGTATGTGCGACACGATCCAATTTAATTTCAATCGGTGTAGTTGCCCCTTCAGCAAAAGGGTCAATACTGGTGGTTGATGTCATCACCAATTGATCTTGTACTTTAACCGTGGCACGTAGGCTATAACGGTGCTTATCTACAATTTTTGTCGTATCGTAATCCAATACCATCGCGTATGGAGGCGCTGACGCGGGCTCCATTGACTGACTAACAATCAACTCTGATGGTGCATCAGCTTTTGATACATCCTCAAGAGTCACTTCTAACACAGCTTCTGGTGGTAGCATGCGGCGATCAAGGTAAATAACATTAACATCTAATGATTTCATTTCAGCCTCAGCCGCATCAGTTGCGAGGGCTTCAACAAGAGGTACATCAGCTGTCACCTGTGTAGACTCTGTTGCATCGTTACACGCTTGTAGCATTAACGCAGATACTACTACTGACGTTGCAAGAGCAATTTTTTTCATTTTGAATGTCATAAAGTCTTTCCTTTATCATCAATCGGCTGGGTGCTTTTTATCGGACAAGCATCATGAAGTAACAATAGCATTTGGCTATATATAACCAACCTCCACAATCAACACATTTGTGTGAGACCCTGTAAACATTTACTTTGTACCAATTAAACACTGTTTACAATGCCTGTGATGAAATACTCAAAATTTGACAAAAGTATGACAAACCTTTTGATTTTATTTTATATTTTAAACTAATTAAAAATATCTTTTTCTACATTTCAAATTTAAAAAATAATATCCCTCTTCATTTATCAGTCTTAAATATTTTATTTAGCCTCCACCACCTTTCATCATTAAAACACACATTCAGTATCAATCTTATTTGACACATATCAATAAGTGTCCAGCATTGTGATTATTTTCACCTTTTTTTATTTTACATTTCATTATTTCTTAACCCTACATTCATTAAGCTTGAATAGATTTACCGCGCACTTTCACCGACTATTTACAGCAACTTGATGCCTACTTTTATTCTTTTAATAAATTCCATCGCAGGTAATGACTATGTATGTTATCGAAAGTCCTCACCCTGATAATAAGCCTTGCACCACATCAACAGCACCCTCTCTTCCTAACGAAACCCCTTCGTCAGTAGTTGGCAATGTCACATTGGTGGGTGCAGGACCAGGAGATCCAGAGTTACTAACAGTAAAAGCTGTTAATGCGCTTAAACAGGCTGATGTCATTTTGCATGACCAACTAGTAACCAAACAAATTTTGCAGTTAGCGCAACCAGGGACACATATCATTGAAGTCGGCAAAAGCTACGACAACCCATCGGCAACTCAACACGGTATTAACCATATGCTGGTTTCGATGGCACAGCGTGGATTGAACATCTGCCGACTAAAAGGTGGGGATCCAATGGTATTCGGTCGTGGTGGTGAAGAAGCACTGTATTTGAGCCAACACCATGTGTCAGTCTCGATCATTCCGGGGATTACTGCAGCATTAGGGTGTTGTGCTTACAGCGGTATTCCTTTGACTCATCGCGGTATCTCACGGGGATTCACTGTAGTAACTGCCCGAGGTGAAAACGATGACTACCGTATTGATTGGACGGTATTGGTTAACCTTCAGCACACCTTAGTATTTTATATGGGACTACATCGCGCTTCTTGGATTGCCTCAAACTTGATGTTATACGGCATGAACAACCGCACCCCTGTTGCCATAATTAGTAATGGTACGCATCCAAACCACCAGCAATATGTTACTACATTGTCACAGTTGGATGAGTATTTAACCCTGCATACCCCTCCAATGCCCTCACTAATTGTTGTCGGGGAAACCGTCTCAATTTCCGAGAACCTGAGCATGATTAATGAACTCGACCAATCATCAGCAGCGACTTCCCTTTACAATGAACAACTAGAAGGCATGTGTTAATGGCTACCTATTTAACCCATACAGAGCTGAATCAGGTTATTCAGGCATTATTACCTCATTATAATATTCTCGCCCCAGGGTATGAAAATAAAGGGGGGCGTTTTGCAGGCACCGATAATTTAACATATTTATCGGTTACCCAAGCCAGTGATATCGTGTGGCAAGAAAAATCCCACTTTTCACCCAAAGAAGCAGTAACACCTATAACCCAGACGCTCTTTCACTTTAATGGTGATGAATTACGAGAGTCAAAAATAGAAGCCCGCCCAACCCTTATATTTCTTAGGGCTTGTGATATTAATGCACTTAAACGTCTTGATCACATGTATTTAAATAATGGCAATAATGAAGATATTTATTATCGCCGATTACGCCAACAGCTAAAGTTGGTATTAATAGAATGCGCACAAAGTTTTGAAAATTGTTTTTGTGTATCGATGAACAGCAATACAACAGATAACTATGATGCTGCTGTTCGCTTCGATGCCAACGGTGTGGCTATCATGGCCAAAGATCCTGAACTACAAAACTACTTAAACAACACAGGCAAAGAAATCGAATTCACCCCTCAATTTGTTCAATCCAACCCCACAAAGGTCAGAACACCAGATCAAGTATGCAACGATCCCAATCTCATCCGTCAAATACTGCATAAGCACCCAGTATGGAGTGAATATGACAGCCGCTGTATTGGCTGTGGTCGCTGTACTACATCCTGCCCAACATGCAGTTGCTACAACATGTTTGATGTTGCCTATGACGAAAACCATAAAGTGGGAGAACGCCGACGACAGCAAGCCAGTTGTATGACCAAAGGTTTTGCCGATATGGCTGGGGGGCACAGCTTTCGAGACAAAACAGGTGAACGCCTACGATATCGAGCCTTGCATAAGGTAAATGATTACAAAGCCCGACAAGGCCATTATCACATGTGTGTCGGTTGCGGCCGTTGTGATGATCGCTGCCCACACTATATCTCGTTCACCAACATCATCAATCGTATGACCGATATTGTTGAGCAACATCTCAATGACGAAGTAGAACATGCATTTTCTACCCACCAAAAGATAGAGGTCACTCATGTCTAGTCATACACATGATGTACAACACACAGGGTGTCGTTGCGAGACCACACCGCAATCAGAGACTCATCAATACCAACAACCTGAAAATCGTTTACTACCAAAAGCTTATAAGATTTTATCAATTGAAAAGCATACTGAATTAGAATGAAATTTTCGTGTCAGTAAAGACTTTGATACCCATTACGGTCAATTTGTAGAAGTCTCTTTACCCATGGTAGGAGAAGCTCCTATTTCCGTATCAGATTATGGCGACGACTATATCGATTTATTGATCCGTAAAGTGGGTCTCGTCACCGAAAAACTGTTTGAGTTACAACCCGGAGATAAGGTTTGGATGCGCGGTGTTCATGGCAATGGCTACCCTATGGAGGCGTTCCAGAATAAACATCTAGTGATTGTTGCAGGTGGTACAGGTGTCGCCCCAGTCAAAGGTTTGATATCGCATTTTTGCCGTCACCCTGAACAAATTAGTCAACTCGATATGATTTTAGGGTTTAAAAATGAACATGCCATCTTATATCGTAATGACATGAATTTATGGCGTAGCACACACAACCTTATTACCACGCTAGATGAAGGGGAAGCTACCGATGTATTCCGTATTGGTCGTGTCACAGAATACATTAATGAGCTTGATCTATCACAGCCCGACACACTCCAAGTTGTCGTCGTAGGACCACCAATCATGATCAAGTTTGTGGTTGCTGCGTTCCTTGAGAAGGGTCTAGCCCAATCACAAATTTGGGTCGATTATGAACGCCGTATGGCCTGCGCTGTTGGCAAATGTGGGCACTGCCGCATGGGTGATAAGTACGTCTGTTTAGATGGCCCTGTGTTCCGCTTTGATCAGACCCAACAATTGATAGATTAAGGAAAACATCATGAGTCTCGATGTCGATATTATTAAAACCCGTGCCAATGGGGATTATCGCCTATCAAAAGTACGGGGAGAATGCATGATCAGCGTGCGTATTCCCGGTGGTATCATGCCAGCCTATTTACTGTCTACTGCCCAGCATATTGCCGAGACCTTTGGTAATGGTGTCATTCACCTCACCACTCGTCAAAAACTCGCCATGCCTGGAATTAAATACCAAGATATACCGGCAGTAAATAAGGCCCTTGCGCCGTTTATTGAAGACATCACTGTTGCCACCTGCGGCATTGATGTCGAAGATACCAAAGCGGGTTACCAGACTATTGGTGGACGTAATATTGTTGCATGCCAAGGTAGTCAAATTTGCCAAAAAGCCAATACCGATACCACGGGATTAGCCCAGCGCTTAGAGCACCATGTTTACCCGCAGCCTTATCATCTCAAGTTGGTGTTAGCAGGCTGTCCCAACGATTGCGCCAAAGCAAACATGGCTGACTTTGGTATTCTGGGGATCGCACAGATAGACTTCAAATCAGAACGCTGTATCGGTTGTGGTGCCTGCGTGAAAGTCTGTTCACAGCATGCCGCGAATTGCTTGTCGATCAAACATGGTAAAGCAACCAAAGAAGTCAGCAAATGCATCGGCTGCGGAGAATGTGTACTCGCCTGCCCAACCTTGGCATGGCAACGTAACCCCAAGCAGTTGTACATGGTGAAATTGGGTGGACGAACATCAAAGCGCACGCCGCGCGTCGGCAAGTTATTTTTAAACTGGGTAACAGAAGACGTTATTCATCAAGTCTTGAACAACTTGTTTGCCTTCGAGAAAGAGATTTTAGAAGGGACACCAGTGTACATGCATATGGGACACTTGATTGATAAAGCAGGTTATCACGCCTTCAAAGATCGAGTCTTACGCGACGTTACATTTAACGAAGAAGCACACGTGGCAGAACGTCTGTATTGGGCCGAAGATGAATATGTCGCGAACCTGCACGTTAAACCAGCCTAGGCACTGACCACCGCTTCTTAAGCGTGCTGTCTTGTTACTTTGTCTATAAATAGAAGACAAAAAGAAAGTGCAGACTAACTGCACTTTCTTTTGCTGTTTCATCATTATATAGGCGTTGTTATGCAGGCGCTGTTCCTGACGTGAAATCAGCTCGTTAAGAATATCTCACTTTCGCGATTCAGCGAGCTGAATTGCCCCATCACAGGCTGACCATCTAACCAACGGCGTAACATGTCTAACATCACCGTTGCGATCAAACTACGCATATCTCGTGAGCCATACTGTCGTTTGGTCGAAATCACTTGTGCCCAATCACCGTCTGGGGTCGCCATAGCAACCGCCACTTTCCCATCATAAAGTGGCCCTGAAACCAGCGCGATATCTGAAGTCATTTTTTCGCGTGATGCAGCTGCCATTGCCAATGCCGACGCCAATTGATCTGAAGCGGCTAACTCTGCCGTTTCTACCGCCCCTAACATCCACCCTTGACGCAATTGTGCTTTCGCATCGGGGTAATCTTGCAACCAATTAGTCAGCCATCCCCCAGAGCATTGCTCCGCCAAAGCGAGTGTCAGTTGTTTCGCCACCAATTGCGCACCTACATGCTCAGGAAGTGTCTGACCAATACTCACGACATTCTCACCGAGTAAATCAATCATCTGTTGCTGGAAAGCAAGTGCATTGGTATCGGCAGCTGGTGCAAACAACTTCACTTCAATAAACGGTAACGACGAACGGTAACCCAACTCATACCCTTTCGGCAGCGAAACAGACGCTAAAGTATCGCCAATACCTGACTCTGATAAACCAAAGGTATAAAAACGATGGCAATCCAACTTTTCCGTTTCAGTATATGTGGCTTTTAAGCGCGTTAAGATTTGCTCTTGCGCCATTTTTTTAAATTCACTTGGCACACCAGGCGTAAAAAAGATCCAAGCGCGGTTTAATTTCATCGCAAATCCACAAGCCGTACCTATCGGGTTTTCAAGTAACTCAGAACCTTCGGGTAGCATTGCCTGCTTCAAGTTAGACTGGGGCATAACGAGATTGAGTTTTTGATACTTTTCACGCATCTGTTCAACCCAGTAATCAGATTGCTCTAAACCCACATCAGCTGCAATAGCCGCAGCTTGAGCCGTTAAGTCGTCACTTGTTGGCCCAAGGCCACCATTTACGATAACCACATCAGAGGTTAGGCTACAATGCTCAATTTCCGCCGCTAAACCTTCAAGTTGATCGCCGACAGTCGTACGTCTAGATAACGCGAAACCACGTTCAAAAAATAGACGCGATAACCACGCAGCATTAGTGTCCACTATATCTCCGTGCAGCACTTCTTCTCCGGTGCTAATCATCGCAACGTGTAACATGGCTTCCCTCATCTTTGTATGTCATCCGATTTATATACCCAAGTTACCTTAAGATGCACGTTTCAGCGAGAATTTGTTCTCTGATTAAAGCAGTAGAGATCAATGCGTTACTCTTCTCCATCAATTCAGTATTTCTTATCGAAAATATCAACCCACCAGATGTAAACTTAGATTTACAGTAAAACCATCAAAAGTTGACAGTAAAGAAAACTAGCATTAAGGTACTACCCAGCATATAGGTCAAGTTAATTGCCTTATACCTACACATTACTACTGAAAAACGAGTAAAAAACGTGAATACCTTTCATTACGACACTGACTATCGATAGCCACAACCGCGTGATTAAGTGTAAAGTTTTATGAACATAAATATAACTGGGAACAATGACTTCAATGAGTATGAGTAAAACTTTCGGCAGTACGCTGATCATCGCAGGCACAACAATCGGGGCGGGTATGCTAGCTCTCCCTCTCGCATCAGCAGGGTTAGGGTTCACAGCTGCAACATTAACGATGGTGGGCATTTGGGCATTAATGATTTATACCGCTCTATTAATGCTAGAGGTACACCAACATGCCGATAAAAATGCAACATTGCATACACTGGCACATCAATTATTGGGTCGCAAAGGTCAAGTGATTGCCAGCTTCGCAATGATGTTTCTATTTTACGCATTATGTGCGGCATACATTGCCGGTGGCGGCAGCCAACTTAATGACAAGTTAACGAATTGGATGGGGCTAAGTCTTGCACCTCAAGTGGGTACAGTTGGATTTACCGTTATTATTGCAATCGTTGTATCTATAGGTACACATTCAGTCGATATGGTTAATCGCGTATTATTCTCACTAAAAGTTATTGCATTAGCCGTTATGTTTGTTCTATTAATGCCACATGTTCAAGCGGTTAATTTGGTTGAGATGCCGATTCAAAAAGGATTAATCATTTCAGCACTGCCCGTCATTTTTACCTCTTTTGGCTTTCACGGTAGCATTCCCTCCATTGTTCGTTACGTTGGTTTAGATATTAAAGCACTGCGTAAAATAATGGTCGTTGGCTCTGCAACACCACTGATGGTCTACATATTATGGCAAGTAGCAAGCCAAGGTGTGCTTGGTCAGCCCGATTTAATGGCAAGTACAACACTGGGTTCATTTATAGCAACATTGAGCAATATTTTACATAACCCGCTCGTTAGCCAATCTGTATCAGTATTTGCTGACCTAGCCTTGGCAACGTCTTTCTTGGGGGTGAGTTTAGGCTTATTTGATTTTATCTCTGATATTTTAAATCGTAATAATCAAGTAAAAGGTCGTATGCAAACAGCGCTGGTGACCTTTGTTCCACCTCTTTGCTTTGCCCTATTCTACCCACAAGGCTTTATTATGGCTTTAGGCTATGCGGCAATTGCACTGGTTATTTTGGCAATTTTCCTACCTGTTGCGATGGTGCGAGCTCAGCGAAAGCAAATAAACACCCTACCAGTAGGTAAAGAAGTAAACGCGCCAGTAGATGAAGAAATAAAGACTTCGGCTTATCAAGTTCGTGGAGGCACACCGGCATTAATTACTGTGACAAGTATTGGAATACTCATCATCTCTGCACAATTGTTACAAATGATTGGTGTCATCCCTTCCGTCGGATAACCATTTGAACACCATGCAATAAGCCACTGAATTAATTAGAAATCTCTTCCTGTACAAGCTCTTAGCCCCAGAGCTTGTACACACTCCCCTTTATATTTATTACTAGGTATTTTACCTGTTTTCAGTAATAATTTGCTCACACATAACACGTTGCACTACACCTTTACGCATAACCTATTGGATTGGCGACATGTTGGAGCCATTAGCATTTACCTGCCATATGCAACCAACTGTTTTGACGCAAATAAAATTACTGATCCAATAAGTAAACAGCAGTAGCAAATGGCAAAATATTTTAAAACTGGGGCATCAATTGCGCAATACACTTTTATCTTCACTTATCCTTGGTTGTACATTCAGTTCATCCGTTTTTGCTTGGAATGATGCAAAAAACAATTTTAGTTATGACACAAAGAGTTACGTAAACCCTCTTAGCGGGCGTGATACGACTCGTAATGACATAACAATGAATAAGTCATTCCAAAATCAAGGTTACGATAATAAAAGCAACACAGAGCAAGCACCTTTGTTTGCAGATAATGCGGTAAATACAATTCCAATGCACCTCTCTGTTTCATCAGAAAAAGATTGGGATTACCTGATTGAACAGTCTTACACCATCTTTGGCTTAAGCCTTGCGACCGTCGCTGCGATGACATTACTGCCTGAAAGTGTCACCAATTGGGATGAAGACGATCGTAACCTGAGCAACCTCGGTAGTAAGTGGTGGGATAACGTCAGTCAAGGGCCTGTTTGGGACCAAGATGACCACGTTTTAAACTATGTTATGCACCCTTACTTTGGTGGTGTTTATTATACTGCAGCACGTCATTCGGGTTTTGACGAATGGGAGTCATTTTTATACTCCGCAACCATGTCTACTTTCTTCTGGGAGTATGGTGTAGAAGCGTTTGCTGAAGTACCCTCCATTCAAGATATTATCGTTACACCATTATTTGGTGCCGCCGTCGGTGAATTGATGTTCCAAAAAGAACTAGAGATTACGGCTCGCGGCGGTGAGGTCATGGGATCTAAGGCTGTCGGTGATGTCACCTTATTCTTCTTAAATCCTGTCGGTCATATCCACTATTGGATAACAGATATGTGGAATGGCGATGCAGATGTTAGCTTTAGTTACACACCATGGTTTGGCGACACAAATGCAGCTAATTTTGCACTTAATGCAGGTGCACCTTATGACCGTCAATTTTTCGGTTTTCAAGTAAAACTCGCATTAAACTAAAAAACATAGCACAAAGTGGAAATGAAATAGTTTACCTTTATTTTATTTCCACTTATCAAACCCTTAATCATTTGAAAATAACATAAATGAAGTAACATCACGCTTTATGGTTAAATTCATATTTAAAACATCGTTTTTAAGCTATCCTGCAAATACCATTTGAGCTAATCAATGTCATAGTGCCGTTGTTAAATCAGACTTTTTTCCCCTTCAATCACCTTCAGAGCCCTATTTGGGTTTTTGATATTGATAATAAGACAATCATCTGGGCTAATTTAAGCGCTTTACCGCTTTGGGAAGCCGATTCCTTAAATGAATTAACCTCTCGAGATCTTGCTCACGATATGTCTGAAGCAGTAGAAGCCACATTAAATGGTTACCGCTTACGTTTTAATAAAGATGAAATAATTAAAACTTGGTGGAATTTCACACCAAAACAAATTTTAAAAAAAGCATTATGTGTATTCTCTGGTCTTAAGTTACCCGATGGTCGTACTGCAATGTTAGTCGAAGTCATCGCTGAAGAATCGACATTACAACGTGACCTCGCCTTCACTGATTGCTCAAACCTTGCCTTACTTTTTAGTAAGGAAGGAAGATTAGTCAGTGCTAACAATGCCTTTACCCTTTCTTTCGGTAAATATCTGCACGATCTCGCAAACTTTCTTGGTGATATCAGTAGTGCTGACTCATGGCTCAATAAAGCGAAAACAGACGGTACTATTCACTACAAAAAACTATGCTGGACGGGTCAAAGTCACCTTTGGTTTGATATAGAAGGAAAGTGGTTGAAAGACAAACAGCAACTACTCTTACATCTTACTAATATCAGCCCAGAAAAAGAGAAGTTAAGGAAAGCAAAATATAATGCAGAACATGATTTCTTAACTGATTTATTAAACCGCCGTGGCATTTCAAACGCGATAAACGAGTCAAACCATCAACAACAGCCCTATAGTTTGTTATTCCTCGATATCGACGGTTTTAAAATGATCAATGATACTTATGGCCATGCTATTGGTGATAAGTTATTAAAAGCGATAGCAATACGTTTAAGAGAAACCCTGCAACATAAAGGGCTCTTAGCGCGTTTCGGTGGCGATGAATTCATAATTCAAGTTGAACACCGTAATGTTCAAAACACACCTTCATTTGCTAAAGATATTATTGCCAAACTGAATAAGCCCTTCCATTTAAAAGAAGTGGGAGAATTATCGATTGGCTGTAGTATTGGTACTGCTAGCTACCCTGATGATGCTGATAATATTGAAACATTAGTCACTCAAGCAGATATGGCCATGCACCGTGCTAAGCTGCGAGGAAGAAACTGTAGCCATCACTTTTCACCTGATATGGCGGAAGCACTGTATCGAAAAATGATATTGCGCCATCATTTAACCCTCGCGTTAGAAACTGAAGCGTTCGAACTGTATTACCAACCAATCATTGATTTAAAAACGCGAAAACTGAAAGGATTTGAAGCGTTAATTCGTTGGTATGATGAAGAATTAGGTCAAGTATCACCCGCCGAATTTATTCCATTAGCCGAAGAAACGGGTCAAATAGTCCCGCTGGGTAAATGGATATTTAAAACGGCTTTTTTACAGCTGGCAGCATGGCAAAAAAAGTATGATAAAGCATTCATGATGAGTGTTAATTTATCGAGAGCACAATTACAAGCTAGCTTGGCTCCCACCATTGAAGCGATGATTCTGCGCTATAATATCAACCCTGCACAATTAGCGCTTGAGTTAACAGAATCAACCATGCTGCAGGAGTATGATGATGCAAAACAATGCTTAGAAGACCTTGCTGCATTGGGAATCGAATTATATCTGGATGACTTTGGCACCGGTTACTCGTCTTTATCACAACTTCAAGATCTGCCGATTAGCACGGTAAAACTCGATCAAAGCTTTGTGCAAGGAAACCACAAAGGAAGCCGCGCAATTATCGAAGCCACTAAAGCGATTTGTGAAAAATTAGATTTAAAAGTCGTTGCCGAGGGTGTTGAAACAATCGAGCAATTACAATATTTGCAAATGTGTAACTTTGATTATTGCCAAGGCTACTATTTAGCGAAACCCATGCCTGCTCATCAATTAGAAGCCAGTGGGTTTGCGTTACTGAATGAAGTACCTGAATTACCTCATCATAGTCTTTTTCATTCACAGTAAACTAACGATATAAAAAAGGTCTCTAACGAGACCTTTTTTATGACAATCCTGCATTTTTAAATCGCTTGGGTATAAGTTTCTTTATGCCATTAAAGGGCTCAACCCTTGCCACATAGCCAGCACACCAGAAACAGAACATAAAATCAAAAGGGCATAACGCACCCACTCAGCCTTAATTAAATGCTGAACTCGGTATGCGAACCACGTGCTAATTAATGACGCAGGTAATAACATTATTCCGTACTTAAAATGCCACCAGCTGAAATGCCCAGTTGCAGACAAGGCAACTAATGATAACACACAGCTAAATGCAAAATACCCAGCAAGATTTGCGCGTAATTTACCCGCTTCTGCATGCTGTAATACTAACGCCATTGGGGGTCCGCCGATGCTGGTAGTTGTTCCCATAACACCAGATGCAAATCCCGCCCAAAAAAGCGCTTTCGGCGTAGGTCGTATACGCACTTTCGTTAAACTGATAACAACAGCTAATAACACACCAATACCCAGCACTAACGCCAAGGATTCAGACGTAATATACATCAGTAAAATACCGGCAACGATAGTACCAGGAACACGACCAACGAATGCAGCAGTTAAGCCTTTAAACGATAACATGTGGCGATACTGCCACATGTTAAACAACGCGAGAAAAAAGCCCACTAGCGTAATTACGCCCGGCACAAATTTAGGTTCAAAGAAATAAATAATTGGAGCTGCAACAATTGCCATTCCAAAACCGACAGTGCTTTGAACAAAACAACCCGCAGCCAATGCGAGAGCACAATAAATAAGTGTTGTGGTGTCCATCTTCTGTTTAGCCCTTGTCTGTCGTTGCTAGCTATCTTTACGCTCAGCATGAATAAGTATATTTCGTGGTGTTACCGGTTTATCACAGAATGTGCCTAGGGATACGTCATAATTTGACTGCTCTAAATAACAAACACGATCAAGTACTAGCCACATTTCTAGCGGGCGTCGAAATAGCTGACGAACTAATTCCATTCGTTCAATAATGCCATGTCGTCGTTCACCTTCTTGCTGCCAATATTCAAAATCAATATTTGGTCTTAGCTCTATATTTTTCTTTTCAGCAGCCCATAGGCAAAATGCAACAAAACCTTCATTTAATAATGCTTTATGTACATTGGGAACGGGTAAATACTCGTCGTTATTTAGCAGATGCCGCTGTAACGAGTCAAAACCTAAACGAAAACTGACTTCTAAAAAACGTTGGCGTCGAATACGCTTCCCTGCAGTAACCGTTTCTTGTAATGGTAAACGTAAATCATGTTTGTTTAGGGAAATCGTACTTTGTTTCGCTGTATGCGAAAGCGGTTGGTATATTTCAGACCGAATTAAATGATAACAACACGGCGACACACTTACCGCAGCACCTTGTCGCTCTACCACTCGCTGTAATAGCGACACATGTAGATCACCACATGCGTGTAGTGCAACAGCATGTTGTTTGGATTGAATATGAGTATCACTACTCTCATCAAATGCATCAGCTTGTACAAAATGAATCGGTAATTTAAGTTGCTTAGCAGATGCTTCACCATCAACACAAAGCTGCTGCTGCCACTCCAAACTAGTGACTGGCATATCATGGGTTGCCGCTAAAATACGGCCAAGATGCCCTTTACCAGCACACCACTCTAACCAAGGTAATTGCAAACGCGGTAATGCCGCATTAAAAGCATTTATTTGAGTCCACTTTCGCCCTGGAATACCCGTATTTAAGCCATAGGGCACATCGATATCCATTGATGATAATGGTTGGCATAGCGATAATTGGTGCAACACAGCAGCGTCTGGAATCCAGCTAGATAAAGCGGCGACCAATTTATCACTATCTGCATTTAATTCTTCAATTTGTTGCTCAGTTAAGCTGTTCAGCCATGCACACATCTCGGGGTGTGTTTGCAACCATACACTGTCTTTTTCAGCAAAAGGCATAAATTGCCAAAACGCTTTATTTCTCGACAGTACATCATCAAGTTGTCGAAATTGTTGGGCATAGCCAGCCATGTAGTCGTTCTCAAATACAGAATGGTTTAATTGGCCGATATTTTATACTAATGTCCCGATATACCCAAGCTACCTCAAGATGCAGGATTCAGAGTGATCTCAGCGTATTTAATTCAAGGAAAATAATTGTGTCACTTTCATCTCACCAGCATCAAAATAGGCATCAGTAAGCAGACATAAAAAAAACGCTAACTCAGCGTTTTTTTTAACATTGTCATTAAAAACTAAAAGGAATGGTTAGCGTACAGGTAAATCCATACTTGCAAACAAGGCTTCAATTTCTTCATTCGTTTTCAATGCAACAGCTTGATCAACCGTTTCTCGTGTTAAATGCGGAGCAAAGCGTTCCATAAAATCATACATATAGGCACGTAAAAATGTACCTTTCTTAAAGCCAATGTTAGTCGTGCTTGCTTCAAAGATATGACTTGCATCAATCTTAACAAGATCGCTATCCACCTCAGGATCCATCGCCATACTTGCAATAACACCAACACCAATGCCTAAGCGCACATAGGTTTTAATAACGTCTGCATCGGTTGCTGTAAATACAATTCGTGGTGTTAAACCAGAACGATTAAATGCACTATCAAGCTCAGAACGCCCCGTAAAACCAAACACATAGGTCACCAACGAATAAGCGGCTAAATCATGAATAGTAATATCTGCTTTTTTCGCTAATGGGTGATCAGCTCTGACAACAATCGAACGATTCCAGTGATAACAAGGCAACATAATTATATCTTGATATAAATGCAGAGCTTCAGTTGCGATAGCAAAATCTGTCGTACCATTACCGACAGCATCTGCTATCTGGGAAGGCGTACCTTGATGCATGTGTAATGACACTTTGGGATATCGAGCCGTAAAATACTTAATAACATGAGGTAATGCATAACGAGCTTGGGTATGTGTCGTTGCTATATTCAATGTACCTATTTCAGGGTGAGTATGCTCACCGGCAACGGCTTTAATACTTTCAACTCGAGATAAAATATCACGAGAAATACGCACTATATCAACACCTGCAGGAGTCACTTTTGTTAGGTGCTTACCGCTGCGTTCAAAAATTTGAACACCTAGCTCATCTTCCAGTAAACGTACTTGCTTACTGATGCCAGGCTGTGACGTATATAAACTCTCTGCAGTAGAGGAAACATTAAGATTATGGTCCACAATCTCAACGATATATCTTATTTGTTGTAATTTCATGATACCGCCCAACTATAGTCCATTACATTTTATACCAATTACAAGTAAGCATTGAATATTCCGGGGGTAACTATTCAACGAGGTTAATATCAGTCTGTAACCATGTAATTCATATTGTTACATAGCGATTGTACGGGTTTTGATAATGTTTGTTTGCTCTTTTTCGCATTAACACCAAGGCGGTCTACTTATTGCCTTTAAATCTTTATTAAATTATCTCTTTTAATCGGCATATAACTCAAATTAACACAATTCCTATTAACTTTGAGGGATCTCGCTATCACCCAAAAGATAGATGGTGTATCTTACAAGTTCGACTAAAAAAATCGCATGGAAGATAGACGTATCTTATGAGTATACCTTTAGTAATAGGCCTATTTGCCTTGTTGCTGATATTGATCGTTGGCTATAACGTTATTATTCAGTACCGCCAACGTTTAGAGAGTGAGAAACAACAAGAACTGGCAAAACATATCGCCGTTATAGATGCGACTGAAGATCTAATTGGTAATGCGCATCACTTACCTTACAGCAAAGAATTATTAGTCTGCCTAAATCAGCGTATCTTATTTGCCTTACAATCTATGAGCGATACAGATCCTACGGAAAAGAGCCTACCAGCACGTATTAAAAATGTTGCTGAACAAATTAAACACTTACAAGCTAATTACTCTAATGCGGATGTGGCAAGCTTCAAAACACCAAGTACAGATAAGCAAGCCATCGGCATGTTACAACTGGTTAAGCGCCTCAAAACGGTCATTAAAAATGAACACAGTAAAGGTCGCCTAGCGACTCAAGCTTTTGTAACAGAAAATGCTCGCCTTGAAGGTATTCAACTACGCATCAACATTGAAAATGTCGTTAAACGAGCTAACGATGCTCGTCTGAAACGCCAACTGGGTACAGCCAAACAATTGTTGAAAAAAGGCATTGATGTTCTGTCTAGCAAGAATGATAACTACGCCAATAAAGCCCGTGAAAAGCTGCAAGTTATGCTAAGTGAAATTGATAATAGTCAATCACTAAACCACGAGCAAGAACGCCAACAAATCATTGATAAAGAACACGATGAATTGGATGTATTGTTCCAGCCAAAACGCAAATGGTAAACACCAGACAGCATAAGGCAGATATTGAACATCGATAATTATTGAAAAGGTCGCTGGTGCGACCTTTTTTACGGCTGCGCTATTTTCATATTGCCACTAATACCATTCTAGGTAAGTAGTTGATCATAATATTGCGCAGGAAAAATCGCTTATAACTAGGCATGAATTGCTGATAACTAGTGGCTCTAATTACAAAATTCATAACAACGTTATAAGGAGTTTTAACCAGCAAGAATGATCAAATACTTATGTAGGATGGTATAAGAGTCGAGTAAGCACTTAATCTTTACGCAGAAACATACCACTAGATAGAACCGATTATGAATAAAACTCAACAGATGATTGACGAGCTACTCTCGCCTATCAAACAGTTCTTATACTGTGAAACCCCTGATGCTTGGATAAACGAAGCCATTAAACCTGAAAACTTAACAGGATTACTGGTCGATCACTGTAACTGCGAGCTAAAAGCAAGCCAAACAGCCATGTGGCTGATCCGCAAATACGCGGTAGATGCAGATAGTGGCAAAGCATTACTCGAATGGGCAAAACCTTATGAAGATTTTGTCTATGGCAGAGTGCGAAATACAGACGCCTTTCATGGCAAAAAAAATGGGTTGTCAGCCCCTTTAGTTGCCAAAGAAAGCTTTGCACATGGTCCTGAACTTATCGACAAAATGGTTCGCTTAATCAAAGAAGAGTTCCACCACTTTGAACAAGTATTAGATATCATGGTGAGCCGTAACATCCCTTACAGTAATTTAAGTGCGGGTCGTTATGCGAAAGGGCTAATGAAAGCGGTTCGTACACACGAACCTGCAACGTTAATTGATAAGTTGATTGCTGGCGCATATATCGAGGCTCGATCTTGTGAACGCTTTGCTAAATTAGCCCCATTTTTAGATGACGAATTACAGAAATTCTATATTTCATTATTACGCTCAGAAGCGCGTCACTATCAAGATTATTTACAACTCGCAGAACAAATTGCAGGGCACAACATTTCAGACCGTATTCGTATCATCGGTGAAAAAGAAGCTGCGTTAATTAACTCAGAAGACAATATGTTCCGATTTCATAGCGGCATACCTGCTGCATAACCAGCTACAAGTACAGCGGTCTAATACCATGCACTCTTGTTGGCTAGGCTTGGTATTTGATTGTCATTGATTATGGCATCATGAACGATTACACTAATTTCAGGGTTATAAATAGACAAACAAACCCACATTAAGCTTTGATTTGCTCGCTTTTCTCCGGATAAATACAATGAGATAACAAGGAGTAGAGAATATGCCAATTCTTGTTGATAATGGAATTATCGATCGCATTAATACTTCTTATCACTTTTTGAAACTTATGTTCAGGGATCGCCATAAGACTCATAATGGAACACTATTTGCCATTAGCAGTATAGCGATAGAGTGTAGTAAGTAACTAAATACCTAAGCCCTGCTATCGAGCGGGGTTTTTAATACTTATTCTCAGGTACGTTTAAATGAAACTACAGCAGCTACGCTATCTAAGAGCGATAGTAAATCATGATCTAAATATCTCAGCAGCATCAAAAAGTATCTATACCACGCAGCCAGGAGTAAGTAAGCAAATAGGCCTGCTTGAAGCAGAACTTGGTGTTAAAATCTTCGAACGTAAAGGAAAAAACCTAAACGCGATTACCAGTATTGGCAAGCAGATAATTGATGAAGGGATGAAGATTTTGGCTGTGGAAGAGCGGATATACGCTATCTCCAGAGATTATCTCAATCCTGAAGGTGGATGCTTGAACATCTATACAACCAACACGATTGCACGTTTCTTATTGCCTAAGACCGTCAACAAATTTGTAAAAAAACACCCTGATATTACTTTCCACATTGGAGCCGCACATCCCGATGAGAATGGCGCTATTATCAAAAAAGGTCACTCTGACTTTTCTATTGTTGCGCAAGATGTAGAGCGAGATAAAGATCTTATCGTTCTTCCAGCTTATAAATGGTCACTAAGCCTAATACTCCCATCGAATCACCCATTGAGAAAAGAAAAAGACATAACTCTCGAAATGATCAGTAAATACAACCTGATTAGTTATGATTCTGGATCGACAGGGAAAATAGCACAAGATACCGCATTTGCAGAACAAGGCATAAAACCGACTTACTTCATGACCGCTATGGATGTTGACGTAATAAAGCAATATGTAAGCATGGATCTCGGTATCGGTATCATTGCAACAATTGCCGCTAAACAAATTTGTGACGGTGACATTGTTGCTATTCCTCTTGAAGGAATCATACCTGATTGCGACGCTTGGATTTGTTATAGCAGAAATGTCTTCTTGCAAAAGCACATGTATGACTTCATTGAAAGCTTTGCCCCACACTTGAAACAAGAAGTAATGGAAGTGATTGCACACTCAACTAACAATGAAATAGTCAAGATATCTCAAGAATTTGAGTTACCACGTTACTAAAAAAACTACTCAGGTACATAGTCGCAACTAGTATCTGAGTAGGTATTTATTCTGTTAGATGACAAACATGAGCGAATAGCTCTGTTAGTCAGTCGCTAAGTTAATAAAGATCTGAGCGCCGACTAATAAGAAATCCTCATCGACAAAATAAGGGTTTGAATGCAGATAATTACAAATGCCCTTTTCCTTATTACCAGACCCTAAGAAGAACATAGCGCCACACTTATCGTCTGTCGCTTCAATCATCAAGCTGAAATCTTCACTGCCAGTCATTGGTGTACAATTAGCATTAAGCAATTGAGGTGGAACCGTTTGACTCGCAGCCTGAACAACACGGTTGTAGGCAAATTGATGATTAATAATGGCAGGGTAACCACAATGAGTCATCGACGTGGTATAACCACGTAACTCACTTTGAGCAACAAGAGACGAAAAGCTATTTTTCAGCACCTGATCGGTTTCAGAGTCCATTGAGCGGATAGTGCCACGAGCCTGAACATTTGCAGCTACTGCATTTGGAATCGTACCGCCATTAAACATCCCACAGACGAAAACAGCAGGCGAAAATGGATTCGTTTTCTTGGCTACAATATAGTCCATATCCTCAACGATACGTGCACCTTCACGAATAGCATCAAGGCCTTTATGTGGTGTTGAACCATGTGCTGATACACCTTGAATATCAAGTGTCCATGCACAGCCATATGAAGACATAATGCCGTTATTAACTAATACGGTGCCACATTCTTGTGCGGCGTCATTATGAAGGGCATAAACTTCATTAACACCATCCATACAACCAAGTTCAACCATTTTATTGGCGCCATCAACACGCATATCTTCTTCAGCCATTTGGAAGATAAATCGAACATTGTGACGTAATTCTTCTTGGTTATTTGCCAAGTAATTTGCAGCAGTTAACGCAATAGTCATGTGTGTGTCATGACCACAGTTATGCGCACGGCCTTTATTCGTCGATGAATGCTCATTACACGTTAAGTCATCCATTTCAAGTGCATCCATATCGGCACGAAATGCAACAGTCTTCAATGAAGTATCAATAACCAGATCAGCGATAAAACCAGTATATCCATCATAAGACGTTACTTGATAGCCATAATCAACCATCAGTGATTTACAATATGTTGATGTTTCAACTTCTTCTCCTGATAATTCAGGAATCATATGAAGGTGACGACGGGTATTAATACTAAACTCTCGAAGTTCTAATACGTTTACATTTAATTTGAATTTACCTAACGTCATTAAATAATACCTTTCATTGTGAAGCCGATTTGCGCGATAATTGATGCGCCAAAGAAACAACTAGTCGATACAATCAGGAATAAAACAACAATTTTCCACGATAACTTTTTAAGTTCTTCCATCTTTCCACCAACCGATAAGCCAGCGAAAGCAAGTAGCGGAACACAACAAGATAAGAAACCAACTTTCCCAATTGAATCTAAAAAGAAAGTTCGAATAACAGTGTCAGGTAAACAAATTGCGATGCCAATAATTGTTGCATATGCAAACGCGGGTAAAGGCGAATTAATATAATGCTTTGTTACTAATGCTAAGAATACAATTACCGACATGGCAACGGCACTATCCCACATACTGAATAAAGGTGTTCCCGTCGTTAATGTTTCTGTGAAAATAGCCAGAGCTAAAGCAAGGAACACAAATTTCATATCATGAATAGATTTAAGCATTAGTCGCTACCTCTTTTTTGTTGCAAATTTTATACATGAATTCAGCAAGTGGTAAGCCGATAAATGTAAGAGACAAGGCACCAATTACTGATGAAAGTAAATTAGATGCAGCCGCGATACTCAATGCTTGAGCGGCCATATCAGGGCTTAGCGTACTCACTAAAGCACCTGATGCTGCACTTAACATCGAACCACTACCAACACCACTACCTGCGGCTAATGCCAACGGATGAAGGCCTGAAAGTGAGCCAAGGCTACCCAATACGCTGAACCAAAGCGTGCCTATCACTGAACCACAAAGATAAATAGCAAGAACACCAATATACTCTGGTGTGCCCGTTCCATACTTCCCTTGAACAACAGCAATTGAGGGTTCACGGCTAATCGATGAACATGCGCCAATAGCTTCACGGCCTAAACCAAACTTAACAGCAAGAGGAATCGCAATAAATATTGGTAATAAATTACCGAGTTCTTGGAATATTAATGGCACACCAGCTTCTAAAATATTATCGATATTAGGGATAATCATTCCAGCATATTGAGTACCTAGAATTAAAAGGGAAAAGCCGACCATATTAGATGCAAATGATTCTTCTTTCTCAGTAAATACTTTTCCCCATAACTTTATTTTGTCTCGAACTATTACTAATGAAATAGCCATACCAATCATTACAGCAAATAACATTGGTAGAATTGGAATGGCTACTGAACCAAATGAAATAACTTTCTTACCTATTAACACCTGCGAAACAAAAATAACAGCCATAACAATGAGTGTCGTTTTTATAACGGGCATAAGATCTAATTTTTTTGTCATAATTAATCCCTCGCTTTAATTAAGCCGGATTATATTTGTGGATATTAATTCACATTGTGATGTAACGCTTATTACATTAGTCCAAAAAGTTATAACTTATTTTAAATTGAAAAAACAAACGCATTATTAACATTTAATACTCATAAAAAAGTACAATCGACAGATGCGATTAAACAAATACACGAGATTAATGACATATTCATCATTAATAATAGCAACTAAGAATTATTCCTAGATATTGGTAATATCTCAGCATTATTTAAACAATAGTGACTATACTAAGTCACCTCAAGATGTTCGTTTCAGCAATAATCCTGCATCTTGAAGTGTCTTGGGTATAATAATAAACGTAAAAAAAACCGCCTTTCGGCGGTTATTTTATTAATCTTCTTTTTCGGCTTTTTCTTTCTTCGGCTTTTTACGTTTATCGGTAATTTCCCACTTACCGTCAACATAAAGGCCAGTCCAGCCTGATGGCTTACCGTCGACTTCAGTACGAACGTAGTTCTCTTTGCTCTTACGGCTAAAGCGAACAACTGCCTCTCGACCATCCGGATCTTCTGTCGGTGCCTCAGCTAAGTAGTAAAACTTAGGCGATAAACGATCTTTAAAGCGTACTAGTTCAGACACAAGCGGCGCACGTGTTTCACGCGATTTAGGGAAAGTACTTGCGGCCATAAACAAGCCTGAAGCACCGTCACGTAAAACGAAATACGCATTAGAATCTTGAGTACATGGAATCTCTGGTAAATGTACAGGATCTTCTTTAGGTGGTGCAATTTCACCATTCTTCAGAATCTTACGAGTATTTTTACAATCTTCGCTCGTACAACCCATGTATTTACCAAAACGACCCGTTTTCAGTTCCATATCTGAACCGCACTTGTCACATTCAATCAATGGTCCTTCATAGCCTTTCAGCTTGAATTCACCTTTTTCAACAATGTAACCATCACAGCTTGGGTTATTACCACAAACATGCAATTTACGATCTTGGTCAATCAGGTATGCATCCATTGCGGTGTCACATTTCGGGCAACGCTTTTTAGCACGCAATGCAGCAGTTTCAACGTCTTCTTCAAGCACGTTAACAATGCCGTCTTCATCACCTAAGTTAATCGTCTTTTTACAACGCTCTTTTGGCGGAAGTGCATAACCAGAACACCCTAGGAATACGCCAGTCGATGCTGTGCGAATACCCATTGGACGTGAACATGTCGGACATTCAATATCAGTCACAACGATATTGTTTGGCTTCATGCCACCTTCATCTTCATCTAACTCTGCTTTTTCAAGCTCAGTCGTGAAGTCGCTAAAGAAGTTATCAAGAACAGCTTTCCAGTTCTTTTCGCCTTCAGCGATTTTATCGAGGTTACCTTCCATGCGAGCAGTGAAATCAAAATCCATCAGATCGGGGAAACTTCCATCCAAACGATCTGAAACGATTTCACCCATTTTCTCTGCATAGAAACGGCGCTGGTCTACACGTACATAACCACGATCTTGAATCGTAGAAATGATTGATGCGTATGTAGAAGGTCGACCAATACCACGCTTCTCTAATTCTTTAACCAATGCAGCTTCTGTAAAGCGCGCTGGTGGCTTAGTGAAGTGTTGTTTAGGCTCAACGCCTTCTAATTTCATAACATCGCCAACGTGAACGGTAGGCAATGTCGTATCTTCATTCTTACCAGATGGACGCTGTACTAAAGTCCAACCTGCAAAGCGCAAAATACGTCCTTTCGCTTTAAGCGTAAACTCATCAGCTTGAACCGTAATTGTGCTTGAATCGTATTTTGCTGGCACCATCTGGCAAGATACAAACTGACGCCAAATTAAGTCGTATAACTTAACTGCATCCGCATCCATACCTTCAAGGTTTTCAGCTTGTACTTCAACACTTGAAGGACGAATCGCTTCGTGCGCTTCTTGTGCATTTTTCTTACTACCGTACTTTATCGCTTCTTTCGGGAGATAATTCTCACCGTATTCGCTACCGATAAATTCACGTGCAGCTACAACAGCATCATTCGACAAGTTGGTCGAATCGGTACGCATATAGGTAATATAACCCGCTTCATATAGACGCTGAGCCAAACCCATTGTACGTTTTACACCGTAGCCAAGACGGGTACTTGCCGCTTGTTGTAGTGTTGATGTGATATAAGGTGCAGAAGGCTTGCTACTCGTTGGGCGATCTTCACGATCGACCACTTTATACTCTGCACTATCAAGTACAGATTTAGCCGCCATGGTTTGTGCTTCATTAACCGGACGGAAAGCTTTACCCGCCTGCTGAGAAACAATCAAACGCAGTGCATCTTTACCAACAGTCAATGTATTCGCATGAATGTCCCAGAACTCTTCTGGTGTAAACGCTTTAATTTCACGTTCACGTTCAACAATCAACTTTACCGCTACAGACTGAACACGACCAGCAGATAAACCACGGGCAACCTTCTTCCACAGAAGAGGTGACACCATGAAACCCACTACGCGATCAAGAAAACGTCGAGCTTGCTGAGCGTTAACACCATCAATGTTCAGTTCACCAGGTTCTTCAAACGCCTGTTGAATTGCATTTTTAGTGATCTCATTAAATACCACTCGCTTATAACGTGCATCATCACCACCGATGATCTCACGAAGGTGCCATGCAATAGCTTCTCCTTCGCGGTCCAAATCGGTAGCTAGGTAAATAAAGTCAGCATCGGCAGCAAGTTTTTGCAGTTCACTAACGACTTTTTCTTTGCCCGGAAGCACTTCGTAATGCGCATCCCAATCGTTATAGGGATCAACACCCATTTTTCCGATTAGAGACTTACGGTCTTTAATTTTCTTAAGACGCGCTTTTTCTTCAACGCTTAATCCTGCGGTTGATTGTGCTGCCGCTTTTTTTCCGGCATTACGTGCACCCGTTGGCAAATCACGTACGTGACCAACGCTTGACTTTACAATGAAGTCCTTGCCCAAGTACTTATTAATAGTCTTGGCTTTAGCAGGGGACTCCACAATAACGAGAGATTTACCCATAATGACTCTACTACGTCCTCGTGCTCGCTAAATTTTAAATAAAAACAAAAAGTTGCATGCTAAAAAAAAGAATATTGGCACGTCAACGCTATTACAATATTGGGCTACTATTCAAGAAGGTCAACTGGTTTTTAAGAAAAACGAACTGTTTGCTCGCCCCTTCTACAGTTGTTAATGATACGTTAAAAATCAAAAACCCACTTTTAATTGGTAAAAATTCTGTTTAAAACTTCACTATATAGAGAGTAGATGAAGTAATTAAAGGCGCTAATCATTACCACCTCACAACAGCCTTTGACTATTCACAACGGTGATTTTTAGCCATAGCTCACAGAATTTACCCGTAATTGCTTTTTGTTTAATCGCTATTCAACATTTGAATGAAAATATACCCAGCGTTATTAAGGATTTGTTTTATTCAAACAAGATGAATAAACTAATGACGTATTTCTTCCAGAGACGTCATTCATCATGAGCGATAAAAAATCAATTCCCCAAGACAGCCTTTTACTGATCGCCAATCAACTGATTCAAGATCACGATGCCTACATTAAAGGCATGCGAGCAACATCTGTTGAAGAAAAATCTGATGTGCTGGTATTTAAAGGTGAATATTTCCTCGATGACAATGGTCTTCCAACCGTTAATACAACAGCAGTATTTAACATGTTTAAATACCTTGCGCATAAGTTGTCACCCGAGTTTACTTTGCAAGATTAAGCCGTAAATTGTTTGTTGACGCAAGGAATTATAAAAAAAATCGTTGTTAAAAAGTAAAAAACAACGTTTATCTTTACGAATTATCACCTTAAAAATCAAAAAATAACCCGCCAATAAGCGGGTTATTTTTCAATAACAAAAGCGTTTAAACAGTTTACATATCGATGGTTATTGTCTCTTTTTCATCATCTTTCGACGGCATAGAACGCCCTTTTGGATCCGGACCGTATTGGTTGTCTCCTTTTATACCGTCGAGCATACCAAGTTCAACAATAACAAAAGCAGGACCAATTAAAGGTACAAAGGTCAACAACGCCCACCAAGCACTTTTATTACGATCATGCAGCCGCTTAATATTCAGCGCCAATGATGCCCAAAAGACAAAAAATAAAATAACCATAGCCAATATATTCAGCGCTTGATTATTGCCCATGTTACTTGGGCTTGTATACAAAAAGACAGGTAATGTAACCAAGAGAACAGGCAAGCTATATAACCAGTAATCACGTCGTCTTAATCGACCTTTAAAAGAAAACAGCGCCCACTTTTGATCCATTGAAAAACCTTATTAACTACAATTGTTTAACTAATACCATTCTGAATAAATAGATGGTCAGAGATGTGTCTACATTGGCATAACACCAGCTTAATAAAAGCACTCAGCCAACCATCAATATACTATCAGATATTACATGAATGGACGTTGACCGCGACTTACCCATTTCAATAACAAGTTATCTGCCGCTTCACCCGTTGCACCCGCTAATTTTTCTGCCAGTTTCTTACGTTGAACGAAACGAACATTTAATACTTCACGATCTTTACAAGCATGTGTAATGAAATCATCGCTTGTGCCGATTTCATCAACAAGCCCTAGATTCAGTGCTTGATTACCAAACCAATGCTCACCGGTTGCCACTTTTTCAAGATCCAACTCTGGACGGTGAATCGCAATAAAGTCTTTGAACAAACCATGCGTTTCTTCAATTTCAACTTGGAATTTATCACGGGCTTTATCAGTATTTTCGCCAAACATTGTTAATGTACGCTTAAACTCGCCCGCTGTAATTTGTTCAAACTCAATATCATGCTTTTTCAGCACTTTGCTAAAGTTTGGTAGCTGAGCAATAACACCAATAGAGCCCACAATTGCAAAAGGCGCTGAAATAATTTTATCTGCCACACATGCCATCATGTAACCGCCACTAGCTGCTACTTTATCGACAGAAATCGTCAGCTTGATACCCGCAGATTTCAAGCGATCAAGTTGTGAAGACGCTAAACCATAGCCATGTACCATACCGCCACCCGTTTCTAGGCGAAGCAATACTTCATCACCGTCGATCGCAACAGCAATAATTGCACTGATTTCTTCACGTAAAGAAGAGACTTCACGCGCATCAATACTGCCATGAAAATCAATGACAAATAAACGAGACTCACGAACATGAGACAAATCGCCTTCTTTAGCGGCTTTTTTAATTTCGTTCTGACGTGCTTTCTCTTTTTCTTTATCTTCTTTTTTTGTCGCTTTATCACGTGCTTTCAATAGCGGTTTATCAAATAAGTGTTCTTCTAATTGATGAACCGTATTTTTATACTGCTCAGTTAAGTCTGTGACTTCTAATTCACCCTTTTGTGAACCGTGACGTCCGTTTAAACCTTTCGCTAAAACAAGGATACCGACAAGCGCAATAACGACTGTCGCAATCTTGGCTAAGAACAGCCCATAATCAAACAAAAATTCCAATCTTAAGTCCTCGTTTTAATAAATTGATACCAATCACAGAATGATGGTCTTTTCCCATTGTAACCAAGTTGCCACCTGTACCGCTATCGCAATACAATAGAAAAACAAAAAGTAATGTTTCCAAGCGACTTTACGTGCGCAGATTCAGCGAGAATCCTGCATCTTGAGGTAATTTGGGTGTATTAATAATGACAAACCAATAAGGAAGTTACACGTGGAATATCAAATCGCTGCGGATTCTCTAAAAGATCGCGTCATTCTGGTCACTGGTGCTGGTGATGGCATTGGTCGTCAAGCAGCCATTAGTTATGCAGCACACGGTGCAACTGTTATTTTGCTTGGTCGTACCGTTGCGAAACTTGAAGCCGTTTATGATGAAATTGAAACGCTAGGCTACAACCAACCAGCGATTATCCCTCTCGATTTACGCGGTGCAACGAAGCAGCATTACATTGATATGGTTGAAACTATTTCAGAACAGTTTGGACGCTTAGATGGTGTATTACACAATGCCGGTTTACTTGGCGTATTAAGCCCATTCGACCAACTCGGTGAAGATACGTTTGATGATGTGATGCACGTTAACGTTAAAGCACAGTTTTTGATGACTCAAGCTATCATGCCACTGATCAAAAAGTCTGAAGATGGCCGTATTATTTTCACCTCTTCGACAGTCGGCCATGAAGGTCGTGCTTTTTGGGGCGCCTACTCTATATCAAAGTTTGCGACTGAAGGCATGATGGAAATTTTAGCCAATGAGATGTGCAATACAACGGTTCGCGTCAATGCGATTAACCCAGGCGGTACACGCACAGGCATGCGCGCAAAAGCGTTCCCAGCTGAAGATTCAGGCCTATTAAGAACACCTAAAGACATAATGCCGCTGTACCTCTATTTAATGGGGCCAGAAAGCAAAGATGTGAATGGTCAGTGCATTGATGCACAACCAAAAGGCTAAATTAAACGCTACTTTAAACAGACAACAAAAAGCCGACGTATTCACGTCGGCTTTATTATGTCTGTTTACTAAGACGAGTCTTATTGGCGTGTACGTGGCTTACCCGCTAACGGGTTACGACGTTGAGCACCATTTCCTGACGGTTTACGCTTACCTGCTGGCTCATTGCTTTCGTCTGTTTTACGACGATTGCCTTGCGCAGGCTTACCAGCAGATGGCTTGCCACGTGTCGGCTTAGCCGTTGAAGGCTTACCTGACGGCTTACGCTTCCCAACTGGTGCATTTTGCCCTTCAACTTCACTGTTACGTGTTGAAGAACGACGTTCATCAGGGTTACTCGTACGGCCACGACGACCGCGAGGTGTTTCAGTAACACGTTCTTCGTGACGACGTACGGCACGACGAATCTGACGAACACCACGTTTACGCTTCTGGCCTTCGACCGTCAGCATTGTGTTTTCTTCAGCTTCAAGCTCTACCACTTCACGAAGATAGTTAACTTCTTTCAGCTCGAGCTCCATCCAACCGCCACGAGGCATATCTTTCGTTAGATAGATATCACCATAACGTACACGTTTTAGACGGCTTACTGTTACGCCTTGTGAATCCCACAAACGACGAACTTCACGGTTACGGCCTTCTGTGATTACAACGTAGAAAGTATGGTTCATACCTTCACCGCCAGAATACACAACGTCTTCGAAACGTGCCATACCATCTTCTAGTTCAACACCTTGAACTAGGTTCTTAACCATATTTTCGTTAATCTCACCGAAAACGCGAACCATGTATTCACGTTCAACGCTTCGACTTGGGTGCATCAGACGATTAGCTAATTCACCATCAGTGGTAAATAGCAATAGACCTGAGGTATTTGCATCCAATCGACCAACCGAAACCCAACGGCCACTTGATAGACGGGGTAAACGATCAAATACAGTCCGGCGACCTTCAGGATCGTGACGCGTACATAACTCACCTTCAGGTTTGTTATAAGCAAGAACACGACACACTTCCTCAGAAGGCGGAACCAGATCAATCTTGTGACCATCGATACGCACGAGAACAGAAAAATCGTCTAGACGATCACCCAGTTTCGCGACTACGCCGTCAATGCTCACACGACCGCTTTGAATCATTAATTCGATCTCACGACGAGACCCTTGGCCAGCACGCGCTAGCACCTTCTGTAACTTTTCACTCATTATAGACAAACCTTTGTCGCCTTCACAGGCGTCGAAATACTCATCAGAACACTTTAAGCCATCTTAAAGATAGCCGCGCATTATGCCAAAGTATTCACTAATACGCTATCTCAAAGATAGTCTAGCTGACTATCTATTTACAGATATACCCAAGTTACTCGTTTCAGCGAGAATCCTGCACCCTGAGGTAGCTTGGATATACGTATTCAAACAGGAAATAGTAGAAGCATTAGCTAAAAGGTGCAGGATCACCTGCGCCAACTCGTAACACTTCCATTTCATCATTACTAAAATCGATCACGGTAGTCGGTTGCTCGCCTAAATAACCACCATTCATGATTAAATCGACCGCATGCTCTAACTTATCGCGGATATCTTCAGGGTCAGATTCAGCAACATCGCTATTAGGCAAAATTAAACTGGTCGACATTAATGGCTCACCTAACTCTTCAAGCAGAGCTAAAGCAATCGCATTATTAGGAATACGGATACCAATCGTTTTACGTTTAGGATTCATTAAACGACGGGGCACTTCTTTCGTACCTTTGAAAATAAACGTGTACGCGCCTGGTGTATTGCTACGTAACAAACGGAATGCCGCATTATCAACACGTGCATAATTGGCAATTTCAGATAAATCACGGCACAACAATGTAAAATTGTGCTTATCGTTTAGTCGACGGATCTGGCAAATGCGTTCAAGCGCTTGTTTATTCTCAAGTTGACAACCCAATGCATACCCTGAATCGGTTGGATACACGACAACGCCACCATTACGAATAATCGCAACCGCCTGCGTCATTAAACGGGCTTGCGGGGTTTCAGGGTGAACATAAAAAAACTGGCTCATTTATCCTCCGGTGGCGATGTCGGATCTGCCGATACCGCCTCATCAACTCGCTTCTTTTCAACATCCCAATCAAGCCAAACTTCTGTTACGCCTTTCGGTAACCACAAATTACGACCTAACTCCGTCCAAGGAGACGGGTAATGGAAATCAGAGCCTTGAGAAGCAAGTAAATTATAAGTGATCGCATAATCCCCTAAGGTGCGACGTTCTTGTTGTCCTTGCTGTGGCTGAGCAACTTCCATTGCATCACCTTTCGCTTCAACAAAAGTAGCTAAAAGTCGCTTTAACCATTTTGCCGTCATTTTGTAGCGACCGGGATGCGCAAGGACAGCTTGACCACCAGCAGCATGAATAACAGCGACTGCATCAGCAATCGAGCACCAAGCTGGCGGCACGTAACCCGGATTTCCCCGAGTTAAGAATTTTTTAAATACTGCCTGCATATTTTTGGCATAACCTTGCTCAACAATCCAACGCGCAAAATGAGCTCGTGTAATTGTTGCACCATTAGCTAATGCCATTGCGCCTTCATAAGCGCCAGGCATATTATTTCTCGCCAATCGCTCAGCCATCTCTAACGCCCTTGCGGTACGACGCTCGGCTTGCTCTTGAATAAGTGCGGTTAATGCTGGATGCTCAGAATCAATATTCAACCCCACGATATGAATATCAAAGTTACTCCAAAGCGTAGATATTTCAATGCCTTTGATCAGAGTTATAGGTAACTCTTGTTCATCAATGATGCGTTGAGCAGGCAATAGCGCTTCCACCGTATCGTGATCGGTTATCGCAAGCGCATCAACTCTACGTTCAACGGCTCGTTTCAACAATTCTTCTGGCGATAAGCACCCATCTGATGCTGTGGTGTGGCTGTGTAAATCAAATAACATAATTTTATTTCTGACTTATCTCTTGACTTTACATCAGCGAACTAGTTTACTAGTACGCAATTACCCGTAGTAAGACTCTACAAAACAGGACTTTTACATGTTACAGCAAATTAACCGACAGCTTCGCGCTTTCTTCATCTCATGGTGGTGGCACTTCTCTATACGGGTTGTGTGATTTGCTGTTCCTAACGGACAGAATAGACATAAGCCCGCCAGATGCGGGCTTTTTTATACCAAAATTTCAAATAATTTATCAGTGTGATGCCAGCGTTACTCAAGAGTAAAAGCATCAAACTCAAAAGGGTCAAAACATGATTATCGTACTAAAGCCTAAAGCAACAGAAGCACAAGCTAAAGAAATCCTTAGCCGTATTGAAGCATCAGGCCTAAAGCCTTTATATATGCCGGGTGTTGAACGTATCGTATTAGGCGCATTAGGCGATGAGCGTATTTTACAAAAATTGAATCTAGATGCTTACCCATGTGTTGAAACAGTGAAGCCTATTTTAACCAAATACAAAATGGTTAGCCGTGAAGTACAAGCGCACGATACCGTTGTTCGCTTTGGTAATGCTTCTGTCGGTGGCAACAAATTCGCGGTTATCGCCGGTCCTTGTTCGGTTGAATCTGAAGCACAGTTAATGGCTGTTGCTGAAGTCGTTAAAAAGCACGGTGCCGTTGCTTTACGTGGCGGCGCTTATAAGCCACGCACCAGCCCATATGATTTCCAGGGAATGGGTGTTGAAGGCTTGAAATTATTACAAAAAGCCAAGAAAGAACTCAACATCCCAACGGTTTCTGAAGTCATGGAAGTGAGTCAAGTTGAATCACTGTGTGAATATGTAGACTGCCTACAGATTGGCGCGCGAAATATGCAAAACTACGCATTATTAAAAGCCGTAGGCGAAAGTAAAAAACCGGTCTTGCTCAAACGCGGACTTTCAGCCACTATCGAGGAGTTGTTGCTGGCTGCGGAATACATTTACGATGCAGGAAATCCAAATATTATCTTGTGTGAACGTGGTATTCGTACTTTTGAAACAGCAACACGTAATACATTGGACTTAAATGCAGTGGCTTATTTGAAGCAACGCACTCACCTTCCAGTAGTCGTTGATCCTAGCCATGGAACTGGTGTGCGTGAATTGGTTATTCCACTTTCACGTGCAGCTGCTGCAGTTGGCGCTGATGGCATCATCGTAGAATCGCACCTTAATCCGTGTGAAGCATTATCTGATGGGCACCAAGCGCTTACAGGTCCGATGTTCGAGCAGTTAATGCAAGAACTTAAACCGTTTGTAGAAGCGGCAGGGAGAACGCTGTGAATACTACCCCATTAGGTGCTGGTGAATTAGAAGTCCTTAGCCTTGATGTACCTTATGTAGCAGATCCAACGGAATTATATTACTCCGTATGTGGTAATCGCCCACATAACCTATTGTTAGAGTCGGCAGAAGTCGATTCCAAGCAAGATCTTCAAAGTTTAATGTTAGTCGATGCTGCGGTACGCATTGTATGCCGCGGTAAAGAAGTGCGTCTTGAAGCATTAACCGATAATGGCTTATGTGTACTTCAAACTATCGAAAACGTTGTGACCAACGATACTACCAACGATATTACCGTCGAGCGTGAAGCGCGTTGTTTAGTCTTACACTTCCCAACCGGTGAACGCACACTCGATGAAGACAGCCGTTTACGTCAAACGTCGTCTTTTGATGCGCTACGCATGATTCAACATGCCTTCGATACATCGGCTCATCCTCGTGAAGCATTATTTTTAGGCGGTTTGTTCGCTTACGACTTAGTCGCAGGCTTTGAGCCACTGCCCGATGTAGCACAAGACAATAACTGCCCTGATTACCTTTTCTATATTGCTGAAACGTTACTGGTTATCGATCACCAGCGCCGCAAAGGTAAACTTCAAGCAACCTTGTTTGGTGGTGAACAATATACCGCTAGCTACTTTGAACTAAGCCGCCGTTTACAGCATATTAAAGAAGCCTGCCTAGACCCTAAACCTGTTCCAGCAGCAGAGCTTCTTGAACGTTGTGAGCCAGAAGCCAGTATCAATGATGAAGACTTCTGCCAAACGGTGAAAGACTTGAAGCAATACGTCATTGCAGGTGATGTCTTCCAAGTGGTGCCTTCTCGTCAATTCACATTGCCTTGCCCTTCACCGCTTGTTGCTTATAAAGAACTTAAAATAGGTAATCCAAGCCCGTACATGTTCTTCTTACAAGATTCAGAATTCACCCTATTTGGTGCTTCACCAGAAAGCGCACTGAAATATTGTACAGAAAGCAACCAAGTCGAGATCTACCCTATCGCTGGCACACGCCATCGCGGAAAGAATGTCGATGGTTCGATTAATCTGGATTTAGATGCACGTATTGAACTTGAGTTACGCAGCGACTTAAAAGAAAACGCAGAACACATGATGCTGGTTGATTTAGCGCGTAACGATGTTGCACGTATCAGTGAACCAGGTAGCCGTTATGTGGCCGACCTACTAAAAGTAGACCGTTATAGTCACGTGATGCATTTAGTGTCTCGTGTTGTAGGACAACTACGCAGCGATCTTGATGCATTACATGCTTACCAAGCGTGTATGAATATGGGCACTTTAACTGGCGCACCAAAGATTCGTGCCATGCAGCTCATTCGTGATGTAGAGCAACGTCGTCGTGGCAGCTATGGTGGCGCAGTGGGTTACTTAACGGGCCATGGCGATATGGATACCTGTATTGTGATTCGTTCAGCTTATGTCGAAAACGGGATCGCAAGTGTTCAAGCCGGTGCCGGTGTCGTGTACGACTCTATTCCCCAAGCTGAAGCTGATGAAACACGTGGTAAAGCACAAGCTGTTATTACCGCAATTCGCAAAGCGCACAGCTTAAACGAAACAAACAACCTAAGCCGTCAATAAGGAGCTAAAACAATGGCACAAGCACATATCGTTCTATTGGATAACTTTGACTCCTTTACATACAACTTGGTTGATCAGTTCCGTTCATTAGGTCACCTGGTAACCATTTACCGCAACAGCCTTAGCGTTGAACAAATGGAACAGGCGTTAGCAGATAAAGTGAACCCGGTGCTAGTACTATCGCCAGGGCCAGGAGCACCAGCAGACGCAGGTTGTATGCCAGCCCTAATCAAACGCATTAAAGGGGAAGTACCTATTATAGGTATCTGCCTTGGTCATCAAGCCATTGTTGAAGCTTACGGCGGAAAAGTAGAAGGCGCAGGGGAAATCGTTCACGGGAAATCTGCCATGATGAGCCACACCCAGCATAACGTCTTTGGTGATTTACCTAACCCACTCTCGATTGCGCGCTATCACTCTTTAGTCGCTACCGAAGTACCAGAAACGCTGGATATTGTTGCCGATGTTGATGGTCTTGTTATGGCTGTTATCAATGATGCTGATCGCGTTTGTGGGTTTCAATTCCACCCAGAGTCGATTTTAACGACCCAAGGCGCACAACTGCTAACAAATACTTTGCACTGGGTAATGTCGAAAGTAGAAAGCGACATAGAAACAACAAAAACACCTCAGACAAACGATAAAGATTAAGGATGATGGATATGGACGCTAAAATTTTCGAGATTGCAGACAAACTTTACGCCCAGCAAGCACTAACGCAAGATGAAAGCCATGTACTGTTTGATGCCATCATCAAAGGTGACGTAGACCCAATTTTACTTTCTGCAGTTCTTACTGCACTTAAAATCAAAGGCGAAACACCCGCTGAAATCGCAGGGGCAGCCAGTGCTTTACTCGCCAACGCTAAGGCATTCCCTAGCCCTGAATACGATTTTGCCGACATCGTAGGTACAGGTGGCGACGGTGCAAACACCATCAATATCTCAACCACTGCTGCGTTTGTTGCAGCAGCCTGTGGTGTAAAAGTAGCAAAACACGGTAACCGTGGCGTATCAAGCAAATCGGGCTCATCTGATTTACTGGATAAATTCGGCATCAACCTCGCAATGACACCCGAAAATGCCCGTGGTGCACTTGATGAACTTGGCGTCTGTTTCTTATTTGCGCCTGAGTATCACAGCGGTGTTCGCCATGCGATGCCTGTACGCCAAACCTTAAAAACACGTACGATCTTTAATGTATTAGGTCCTCTCATTAACCCTGCACGACCTAAAATTGAATTGATGGGTGTGTACGATCAATCATTAGTTCACCCTATTGCAGAAACAATGGTAGCAATGGGCATGAAACGCGCAGCGGTCGTTCATGGTTCAGGTCTTGATGAAGTGGCAATTCATGGCGAAACACTTGTCGCTGAAATCATTAATGGTGAAATTAAAGAATACACCTTAACACCAGCTGATTTTGGGCTTGAAACATACCCATTAGAAGCGATTAAAGGTGGTGAGCCGGAAGAAAACCGTGCAATCATCACTGATATTCTGACCGGAAAAGGCACTGATGCTCAGCAAGGTGCTGTCGCAGTCAATGTAGCTTTGTTATTACGTCTGTTTGGTCAGGAAGATTTAAAAGCGAACACACAGCAAGCGATTGCAGCCATGCAATCAGGTAAGGCGTATGAATTAGTTAGCAAATTAGCGGCACGAGGTTAATCATGGAAACAGTACTAGCAAGAATCGTTGCAGATAAACGCATTTGGGTTGACGCGCGGAAACAAAGCCAGCCTCTTGAAAGCTTTGTTGAGACGATAACACCCAGTGATCGTAGTTTTTACGATGCACTGACCAGTGATACTGCCGCTTTCATTTTAGAATGTAAAAAGGCATCGCCGTCTAAAGGTCAAATTCGTGAAAACTTCGACCTTGATTACATTGCCGGTGTTTACAACAACCATGCCAATGCTATTTCAGTATTAACAGACGAAAAGTATTTTCAAGGCAACTTTGATTTTCTGCTGCAAGTGCGCAACCAAGTTCGCCAACCTATTCTCTGTAAAGATTTCATGATCGATGCTTATCAGGTTTACCTTGCACGTCATTATCAAGCTGATGCCATCCTCTTAATGCTATCTGTGCTGAATGACGAAGAATACCGCGAGCTATCAACACTGGCGCACTCGTTAAATTTGGGCGTGTTAACTGAAGTCAGCAACGAAGAAGAACTTGAGCGTGCAATCGTATTACAAGCCAAAGTGGTAGGGATCAATAACCGTAACTTGCGCGATTTAAGCATCGATTTAAATCGTACAAAAGAACTCGCACCCCGTTTGCCTGAAGGTACGATTGTCATCTCTGAATCAGGAATTAGTACTAACCAACAAATCCGTGATTTATCGGCATATGCGAATGGCTTCTTAATTGGAAGTTCGTTAATGTCTGAAGACAATCTAGAGCTAGCTGTTCGACGTGTACTGCTTGGCGAGAATAAAGTATGTGGTTTAACCCATGCTGACGATGCATCAGCGGCCTATCAAAGCGGTGCTGTGTACGGTGGTTTGATTTTTGTTTCTTCGTCTCCTCGTCACGTCGATATCGAGCAAGCCCGTATGGTGATGAGTGGCGCACCCCTTAAATATGTCGGTGTTTTCCGTAATGCTGATCCACAAGCAATCAAAAAAGCAGCAAAGTCATTATCCCTGTCTGCCGTACAATTGCACGGTGATGAAACGCCAGAATATGTCACGAATTTAAAAGCACAGCTTCCCGTTGATTGTGAAATCTGGAAAGCACACGGGGTAGAAGCGGTATTACCCGACTTTTCCCGTTGGCAAGCTGATAAGCACCTACTCGATAGTAAAGTTGGTCAACAAAGTGGCGGCACAGGCAAAACATTTGATTGGTCGTTACTGAGTGAAACAGCGAAAGAAAATATTTTATTAGCTGGCGGGCTTACCCCAGATAATGTCAGCGAAGCAGTCAAGCTTGGTTGCCGCGGATTAGATTTAAACTCCGGTGTAGAAAGCGCGCCGGGTAAAAAAGATCAAACAAAATTGAATGCGGCATTTGCAGCAATCAGAAAGTATTAAGGATTAGAGACGATTATGAGCAAATTAGATGCCTACTTCGGTGAATTTGGTGGTCAGTACGTACCGCAAATTTTAGTACCAGCGCTAGATCAGCTGGAAGATGCTTTTATTGAAGCACAACAAGATCCAGCCTTTCAAAAAGAATTTATCGATCTATTAAAAGATTACGCTGGTCGCCCAACAGCCTTAACGTTATGTCAGAACCTGACTAAAGGTACAAAAACCAAGTTATACCTAAAGCGTGAGGATTTACTTCACGGTGGCGCTCATAAAACCAATCAGGTATTAGGTCAGGCGCTACTTGCTAAGCGCATGGGTAAAAAAGAAATCATTGCTGAAACGGGCGCAGGTCAACACGGTGTTGCCACAGCATTAGCATGTGCACTATTAGGCCTTAAATGTCGCGTTTACATGGGCGCAAAAGATATTGAACGTCAAAGCCCGAATGTATTTCGCATGAAGTTGATGGGTGCCACGGTTATTCCTGTGCATTCAGGGTCTTCTACTCTGAAAGATGCCTGTAACGAAGCGATGCGCGACTGGTCTGCGACATATGAAGAAGCGCACTACCTACTGGGTACCGCTGCAGGTCCACACCCATTCCCAACCATTGTTCGTGAATTCCAACACATCATTGGTGAAGAAACCAAAGCACAGATCTTAGAAAAAGAAGGTCGCCTACCCGATGCTGTTATTGCATGTGTGGGTGGTGGTTCAAACGCTATTGGCATGTTTTCAGATTTCATCGATGAAAAAGACGTTGGCTTAATTGGTGTAGAACCTGCTGGTAAAGGTTTAGATACCAACATGCACGGTGCACCGCTTAAACACGGTAAACTGGGTATCTTCTTTGGTATGAAAGCACCTCTGATGCAAGATGAGCATGGTCAGGTTGAAGAATCTTACTCAGTATCTGCAGGACTAGACTTCCCCTCGGTTGGGCCTCAACACGCACACCTTAATGCAACAGGTCGTGCTGAATACGGCTCAGTAACCGATGATGAAGCACTCGATGCATTCCAGTTACTTGCGCGTAAAGAAGGTATTATTCCGGCGTTAGAATCTGCACACGCATTAGCTTACGCATTAAAAATGATTGAAGCTGAACCAGAAAAAGAGCAACTTTTAGTTGTTAACCTTTCAGGTCGTGGCGACAAAGACATTTTCACCGTACACGATATTTTGGAAGCAAAGGGAGTACTGTAATGGATCGTTATCAAGAATTATTTAATCGCCTAGCAGCAAAAAATGAAGGCGCATTTGTTCCTTTCGTAACGATTGGTGACCCTAGCCCTGAGCAATCAATGAAAATCATTGATACTTTAGTTGAATCGGGTGCAGATGCACTTGAATTAGGCATCCCGTTCTCAGACCCATTGGCTGATGGCCCAACCATTCAAGCAGCAACCATTCGTGCTCTTGAATCTGGCACAACACCTGTTGTTTGTTTCGAATTATTAACTCAAATTCGCGCAAAATACCCTGACATGCCAATCGGCTTGTTAATGTATGCAAACTTGGTATTCACAGCCGGTATCGAAACCTTCTATAAGAAATGTGCCGATGCGGGTGTCGACTCAGTATTGATTGCAGATGTGCCAATAAAAGAGTCTGAAGAATTTCGTGTGGCCGCTGAAAAATACGGCATTCACCCTATCTTTATTGCACCACCCAATGCGACTGATGAAACATTGAAATCGGTATCTGAATTAGGTGGTGGCTACACATATCTACTGTCTCGCGCTGGAGTCACAGGCGCTGAAACAAAAGCAGGTAAGCCAATTCGCCACTTAGTCGAAAGTCTTACTAAGCATAATGCTCCACCAGCCCTACTTGGGTTTGGTATATCTGAACCTGCACAAGTAAAAGAAGCGATTGAAGCAGGGGCTGCTGGCGCAATTTCTGGTTCTGCTGTGGTAAAAATCATTGAGCATAACCTAAGCGATCATACTGCTATGCTTGATAATTTAGGGCAATTTATTAGCGCTATGAAAGCGGCAAGTAAGCTTAGCTAATACGCGTTATATTATACCGACTTAAAAGCCGCACTCTGTGCGGTTTTTTTTTACATTCTTCTTAGTCAAATATTCTGCCTTAAACTCATACCTCAGCATTCATAACATAAAAAGTCATCTTTCCGACATATCCCCCTCACCCAGTTCAAAAACCCATCAATCACACCAAATTTACATAATCTTGACCTATATCAATAGAGCAAAATATCGAAAAGAATGATTGATAAGCACTAAAATTGCGTGTAAAAACACACTCGCAAAATATTGAGTTAACATTTATAACATTGAAAAAACTTAACTCGGTAAAAACCAACAAAACACAACAGTATTAACAAACACGACAGAGGGTATCGAAAGTGTTAAAAGAAAAAGGATTATTAGGCAATATCGGCGTTCAGGTCGTTATTGCGATGATTGTAGGTACAATCGTTGGCGCAATGATGGGGCATTCTGCCAGCATGTTTGCACCACTTGGTAGTATCTTCATCCATCTTATTAAGATGCTTGTTATTCCATTGGTTGCGGTTGCTATTATCTCTGGTGCGGCTGGTTTGGGAAGCAGCCATTCAGCAGGAAAAGTAGGGCTGACAACATTAGGTTTCTTTGCTTTTACATCAGCAGTGGCCGTAACATTGGCATTGGTGATGGGGGAAGTATTCCAACCTGGCGTTGGCATCGACCTTACTGGCGTCGAAGGTATGTTTTCTAATGCATACGCTGAAAAAGGCGATTTACCTTCATTTTGGGCAACTCTTTTGGGTATGATCCCGACAAACGTTTTCCAGTCTCTTAATGAAGCTAACATCCTTCAAATTCTTGTATTCTGCCTCTTTTTTGGCGTAGCTGTATCGAAGTTAGAGAAAGAACGTCGCGATCCACTGATTAATGGTGTGAATGCTATCGTTGATGCAATGGTTTGGATGATCAACGTTGTCATGAAAATTGCACCACTAGGCGTGTTCGGTCTAATGGCTGATGCTGTGGGCACATTCGGCTTTAGTGCCCTAATGGTAGTCTTTAAGCTATTCGTTGTTTACATTGCTGCAATTCTTATCTACGGCTTCATTTTCTACCCGATTATGATCAAGCTGTTTAGTAAGACCTCACCAATTAAATTTTTGTCGGCAATGAAGAAGCCACAAGCGGTGGCATTATCGACCGCCTCTTCAATGGCAACACTGCCTGTTACGATGGAAACCTGTGAAGAAGAACTCGGTGTTCGCAATTCAACCGCTTCATTTGTTCTGCCATTAGGTGCAACAATCAATATGAGTGGTAATGCTATTTACTACGGTTTGGTTGCCATCTTCTTTGCACAAATGTTTAACATTGATCTTGGTATGAGTGCTTATATCGCGATTATCGTTACTTCAACATTAGGTGCAGTCGGTCAAGCGGGTGTTCCTGGCCCTTCATTCTTAGTGGTTGCTGTATTGCTTTCAGCAGGTATACCGATTGAAGGTCTACCGTTACTCTTTGCTCTAGACCGTATCTTCGATATGGTGCGTACTGCATTGAATATCACTGGTGATGCTGCTTGTGCTGTTATTGTTGATAGCTATATTGGCGATAATGAAGAAGAAGCGGTAAAGGTTTAACCCGAAAGTTATCTCCTTAGAACAACGCTAATACCAGATAATGACTTGGTATTAAGGCTGCAGCCTGACTAGCTGCAGCCTTTTTGTTTGTCTCAGGGTATACTTACAAGATATATAATGTAGAGGTTGCCACTTAATGAAACAACTGCTCGATTTTATTCCTTTAATCATCTTTTTTGTCTTATACAAAACCAATGATATTTTCGTTGCGACAGGGGCATTGATAATAGCAACTGCCGTTCAAGTTGCTGTAACGTGGTTCTTATATAAGAAAGTGGAAAAAATGCAGTTAGTGACCTTCGCGATGGTCACTGTCTTTGGCGGATTAACGCTGTTTCTTCATGACGAGAATTTCATAAAATGGAAAGTCACCATTATCTATGCCATTTTCTCGATTGGACTAGCGGTAAGCCAAATCATGGGCAAACCACTCATTAAAAGTATGTTGGGTAAAGAAATTACGCTACCCGATACAGTATGGACACGCATTAACATGGCATGGACAGGCTTTTTTGCCGTCTGCGCAGTCGTAAACATCTATGTGGCATTCACTTTACCACTCGATGTGTGGGTTAATTTTAAAGTATTCGGCTTATTAGCCTTAACTTTGATTTTCACCCTTGTCACAGGTGGATATATTTACCACCATATGCCGAAAGAAACCGATTCAGAATAAGTCATAGAGTCCAGATTAAATAATGAATACAGAAAATAATATTCCACGCGGGCAGCTACTGCTTCGTACGCTTGCAATGCCTGCAGATACTAACGCCAATGGTGACATTTTTGGTGGTTGGATTATGTCTCAGCTTGATCTTGCGGGTGCAATCTTAGCAAAAGAAATTTCTGGTGGCCGTGTCGTTACCGTTTCTGTTGATAGTATTGCTTTCAAAGCCCCTGTAAAAGTGGGGGATGTTGTATGTTGTTACGGCGAGTGCAAACGCATTGGTAATACATCAATGAGCGTCGCTTTAGAAGTATGGGTTAAACCTGTTGCACACGAAAGTGTGGGCGATCGCTACAGAGTCTGTGAAGCTACATTTAACTATGTAGCGATTAACAGTGAAGGGCGTCCTCGTCCGATCAAAAAAGCCTAATAGTATTAAAAGCACGTTCTGTTGATAAGAGCGCTCTTAATTATACGAAAAAATAATACCTGTTCTGCAAAAAAGCCTTAACAACTAGTTCAGGCTTTTTTTATTGGGTAGTATAGGCTAAGTAAAACAGCCAATAATAAGAAGGGAGTAATAAGCGAATGTGGTATGTGATTTTTTCTCAGGATGTAGAAAACAGTTTAGAGCGCCGTTTAAGTGTACGTGAACAGCATCTTGCACGTCTACAAGCACTGCAAGCTGAAGGACGTCTTCTTGTTGCAGGCCCAATGCCAGCCATTGATAGCGAGAACCCTGGTGAAGCGGGCTTTACAGGCTCTACCGTTATCGCTGAATTCAATTCATTAGAAGATGCAAAAACATGGGCAGATGCAGACCCATACATTGCAGCTGGTGTTTACGCTAATGTGATTGTAAAACCATTCAAAAAAGTACTGCCTTAATGCTTAAAAAAATACTCGCACTTAGTACGCTGCTAATTCTAGGGGGCTGTGCATCAACCGAAGATGACGCAGTAATCGCTTTGGCGAAAAGCCGAGCGACGACAATCAACAATAAAGCCCCTTATGACAAGGTAGATCAATACCAAATCATGAGAGCGCAGGCCCGTAATAAAATCGTAGAAATTACCATTTTATATGGTGGTGGAAGTAAAATCGCCCCAAGCCAAGCAGCTGCCCATGCAGCTAAAAGTTACTGCTCTAGTAACGAATTAAGTCCACTGTTTAATGAAGGTATGGGTTATAACATTATCATCATGGATATGCGTGGTCGAAAAATCGTCGAGCAACCAGTATACGCAGAATATTGCGCTGAACTATCACAATAAATCTATTCGATGTATATAAACAATAAAAGCCCCTTCAATGCGTGACTTAAACTAAGTTCTGCATTGAAGGGGCTTTTTAGTAATAGATATTCACGTCTACTTTCAGTTATTTACGCTTAAACACCAAAGCTTTCAATCCACCTTCAACTTCAATTTCTTTGAATTCAGGTGGGTTATCAAGACGCTGTTCAAAGACTAAGCTTGGTGCTTCTTCAGCCATACCATCAATCAAGAACTGAGAAGAAATAGAAGGATCATTCACGCATGCAAGTACGCTGCCCTCTTCTGTTAATAGCTCAGGCAAACGGCGTAAGATTTTTTGATAATCTTTGGTTAATGCAAAACTGCCTTTTTGGAAGGAAGGCGGATCAATAATGATTAAATCATACGGTCCAAACTTTCTGACTTTGCCCCATGACTTAAATAACTCGTGACCAAGAAAGCTCACTTTCTTTAAATCATGATTATTCAAATGATGATTTTCACGACCGCGAGTTAATGCCGACTTTGCCATATCAAGATTAACAACATGTTCTGCCCCACCTTCAATCGCAGCGATTGAAAATCCACAGGTATAGGCAAACAAATTAAGCACTCGCTTACCTTGTGCATGTTCTTGAACCCAACGGCGACCGTAACGCATATCAAGGAATAAACCGTTATTCTGATTACGACCGAGATCGAGTTTAAACGTTAGCCCATTTTCGATGACGTTTTGATGATCAGAACTTTCACCCCACAGTACTTCTGTTGGTGAACCTTGGCGATCTCGGTGTTGCAATAATAGAGATGTTGCCTCAGTATTTTGCCAAACATCTGATTCAACTAAACGTGTAAATAAGGCATTCAACTCTTGAAGAAATGCTTCTGTAGGTTCTTTAAACAAAGAAACCAGAACTTGGCCTTGCAACCAATCAACCGTAATTTGTTCTAAACCTGACCAGCAACGGCCACGACCATGAAATAAACGACGTACTTCATTGGGTGGTGTCGATAACTCATTGATCAGATGTTGTTCTAAGATTGGTAGCGCACTGATTTCCATAACTCTACTGGGTTTATTGAAATAAGGGCGCTATTCTAATCCAAATATCTGTCTTTATGCGACCAATTTGAGGTTTTCTTCAGGAAGGCGACTATTGGCGAGAACAACATATTCAGCAGTAATGCGAACTTGTCTTTGACGTTGAATACGAGTCTTAATCTTTTGGCTATTACGGCGAGTTGACGCCAAGCTCCAGAAACGAGATTGATTCGTTTTCTTTTTAAGACGCATGCGGAGCGAGACAGAACGAGTAAGGCGCATTTTAATCCTCAAACTAGGTAAATCCTAGGCGGGTATTATATGTGATCTTCATCAAAAAGATATTTGCACTTGCTCGAATTATAATCAACCAGCAAAAATAGACATTCTTTTTTATCGTTTTAACTCGATATGTTGATCTAAAGGCTTATTTTTACCAATAAACTTTTAACAATTCGTTTACTTTGTACTCTTTCAGTTATTCAGCTGGTCTTTTATTAACCAGCTTATTTTAATCCATCATTTGGTTTGGCTGAAAGCATAACGCCGCTTTAACTTTTTCCTGGTAATTTAGGCCAGGCTAGCAGCCAAGGTGTCACCCATTCAGCTAACGCTTGTTTAACCTCTTCAGCCTGCCAAAGTTCACCATTATCGGGAACACAAATGAACTGCTGATTTTCACCTTTATAAGGGAAAGACAAAGCATAAGCATGAAGATACCCACGATCTGCTTCTTCATTTCCGTAGATTTCATCACCCGTGATCCCCGAACCGACACTTTTAAGTGCGACTCGAATTTGATGCGTTTTCCCTGTATGAGGTTTACATAAAAAACAGCGGCGTCCATTGCCTGCCGCTGTAGAGAAAAATTGCGTAATCGCTGGATTGTCTTTGGTCGAGTCGAGTTTCCAGCTACTACGACGAGAACGACTCATGTCACCAATCACAACACCTTGTTTTTTCTTTGGTTTTTTCGTACCAATAGCAAGGTAAAATTTTTCAACATCGCGCTTTGCAAAATTACCTGATAATTCTGCTGCCGCTTGACGATTGCGACCTAATAACAATAAACCTGATGTCATTTTATCTAAGCGATGGATCAAATAGAGTTTTTCATCACCCGTCTGCTTTGCCACTTCAGCAAGTAAAGGCTGATCGCCATCATCTTTATGGACACTCACCCCTGGGTGTTTATTAATAACCAAAAAATCAGGATGTTGATGAACAAGAGTGAACATAATTATTACCCAGAAAAAAAGAGAAAACATTAAAGGCGCGCAGTATATACCGATGCGCCAGCTTGATGCGATAGATATTCTTTAGGTCGCTTGAGGTTATGAAGTTAGCTCTGATGTAAAAAAGCCGCTCAAGTGAGCGGCTAAATATTGAATTGTATAGTCAGTGTTCTACTTAAACGCAATTAAGCAAAGAACACCATCAGCATCATAACTGGACACACAACACGTACATACCAAGGCCAGATCTTCCAGAATAAGCTTTGCTCTAATTCTGGGTAGCCTTCTTTTATTTCTTGAAGCACTTGGTCGCGCTTCCAAATCCAACCTACCAGTAGCGCAAAACACATGCCTAGTATTGGTTGTGCATATTCAGTGGTTAATGAAATCACCAGCCCAAACATATCACCAAAGTTATACACGATGATTGATGAGAAGATTGTAATTAGACCGCCAATCCACCATACCGCTACTTTACGATCTTGTTGTAGTTCTTCTGTCGCACAAGCAACAGGTACTTCAAGCATTGAAATTGACGATGTTAGTGCAGCGATAACCATCAATACAAAGAACAGAATACCAATGAATACACCACCCGTACCCATAGTCTCGAACATTGCAGGTAATACACTGAACACTAACGTATCAGAATCTAATAAAGCACCAGCATCGTTATAAATTTCGACACCGTTATGCTGTGCAACAAACATTGCAGGCAGAATCAACAAGCCAGCAATAAAGGCCACAGACGTATCAAGCAGTGCAACTTGGGCTGCTGTCTTTGGAATATTGGTATCTTTTCTCAGGTATGAACCGTATACCATCATTGAACATACACCCAATGATAAAGAGAAAAATGCCTGCCCCATCGCACTCACCACTAGACCTGAGCTGAAATGAGAGAAATCTGGCACTAGGAACATCTTCAAGCCTTCCATTGCCCCTTCTTGCGTTAAGATGTAACCCACCATCACGACAAAAAGAACCAGCAATACCGGCATTAAACGGGTAGACCAACGCTCAATACCGTTTGCGACACCATTACGTACTACCATAATGGTCATGATCATGAACACGATCATCAAAATGAGGTTACGACTGGTGCTGAATGATTCAAGCCAATTAGCAGCCGTTGTGAAGCCAATTGCTTCTAAGATGGGTCCTACTAAGAAACCAAATAACCAACCCGCAACAATGGCATAGAAGCTTAGAATCATTGATACCGCAATCATACCTGCTATGCCAAGCAATGCGGCTATACCACGCTGCTGAGGCCATATAGAGCGTAATGATTTGATCGGATTCGCATTGCCATAGCGACCAATGGTTAGCTCTGCCACTAACAATGGATAAGCTAAAGCAAACACCATAAGCAAATATACAAAAAGAAAAACAGCACCGCCATTACTGGCTGCTTGAGTGGGAAAACCCCAAATATTACCAAGACCAACCGCTGAACCGGCCGCTGCCAAGATGAACCCTATCCGTGAACTAAATTGCGCTCTTGAACTACTCGCCATATTACATCTCTAATTATGTGTGCTTACTATTTTCACTACAGCGTTAAATCAACACTGTAAACTATTGTGTACAGCATGATGTTATCCATCTACATACTGTTGGTAGCAAGTAGAACAGTTTAAGAATAGAATGTGAAGCCTGCTTTTCTATTTCTTGATCAACCACTGTTATTTCACTTCAAATTAGTACACATTGCATACATTTCAATCATTAATTGCTTTTTTATTTGGTTATATCACCCCTTTCTCAATATAAACCGCTCCGTATTATTTTCGTGCTGCACATATTCTTCTTGAATTAAACACGCTGAGGCCACTCTGAATTCTGCATCTTGAGGTATCTGGGCATATAACCTTGCGCATTATTTCTTAGACACACTTCTTTTATGCACCTAAAATCCATATAAAGTCTGGTCGCTCACAAAGGCTAGTCGGAAAGGCTATGTTTTACTCAAGAAAGAATGCAGAATAGGTTTTATAATTTATTCATTACTGTCTGATAAATCATTTATATGGAACAGTTTTATCAAGTTTTAGCTTGGGTCGGTGTTTTCCTTTACTGGCTAATTATTGCTGGTGTAACCATGCGCGTGGTATTCCAACGTCGTATTGTCGGCGTGTCTCTTGCTTGGTTAATGATAATTTTCATCATTCCTATTGGTGGGGTATTCGCCTACCTACTATTTGGCGAATTGAATTTAGGTAAGAAACGCGCAGAGCGTGCTCGCGACATGTTCCATCCATTTGCGGAATGGTTTCAGCGGCTCAATGATTGTCCTAGCCATCAACCTCAACTAATGAGTCAGAATGCGCGCCCTATTAGTGACTTGTGCGAGAAACGTCTTGGGGTGCCTGGTTTAGCGGGTAATACCCTCTCGTTACAAGATTCTCCCAAGCAAATTCTGCATTCAATTATTGACGATATTCAAGAAGCGAAAGAGTCTATCCATCTAGAGTTTTATATTTGGCACTCAGGCGGATTGGCAGACGCTGTTGGCGTTGCATTAATTCAAGCGGCAAAAAGAGGTCTATCCGTCCGGTTACTGCTTGATTCTGCGGGTAGTTCACGATTCTTCCGTTCACATTGGCCAAAGCTCATGCGCCAAGCAGGTATTGAAATAACTCAAGCTCTGGCCGTGTCTCCGCTACGTATGTTTTTTCGTCGGTTAGATTTACGTCAACATCGAAAAATTATCGTCATTGATAATACCATCGCATACACAGGTTCAATGAATTTAGTTGACCCCGCGTTTTTCAAAACAAATGCAGATGTAGGTCAGTGGGTTGACGTGATGGTGCGCTTAACCGGACCAACAGTTCCACTTCTCAATTGCATTCAAGCATGGGATTGGGAGGTCGAAACGGGGCAACGTTTCTTACCTGAATTACCAGCTTGTGGTATCGATACATCACCCGATACCATTGATACCGTTCAAGTGATCCCATCAGGCCCTGGCATGCCTGACGAAATTATTCACCAAGTGCTGTTATTAAGTATTTACCAAGCACAAAAAAGTGTTGTTATTACGACGCCATACTTCGTACCAAGCGAGCATCTACAGCATGCGCTAAAAGGCGCTGCCGAACGGGGGCTTGGCGTCCATATTGTGGTACCAGATAAAAATGATTCAACAATGGTTGAGTGGGCAAGCCGATCTTTTTTTGGAGAGTTATTACAAGCAGGCGTGAAAATTCATCGTTTTCATGGCGGGTTACTACACACTAAATCAGTGGTTATCGATGATACTCATTGCTTAATTGGTACTGTTAACCTTGATATGCGCAGTTTATGGCTCAACTTTGAAGTCACCTTGGCCGTTGATAATCTTGAATTTACCCAGCAACTGAGTTGGCTACAGCAAGAATATATTAAAAATTCAACGAGTATTGATAATAATGAATGGATAAAACGCCCAATGTTAAACAAATTGGGTGAACGATTCTTTTATATGTTTAGCCCATTACTTTAAACGAAAAATGTACGATTAAAGTAAAACCACCCAGATCATTAATAAACTCACTCAGCAGTGAGCAGTAAAATAGTCAAAAAAATACCACTTTCAATGTAGAGAACTGTCTACACTGTATAGGAATACTCGTCGCTATTCTGTAATAATCCACATGACATTGGATATTGTAATTCGAATGAGAGGTATATGGATGACCATGAAGCTATCGCTCCCCCCCCTATTAATAAGCTGTTTTTTTGCATTTTTACTATCTTCACCTTACGCCATAGCGCTCAGCACTGATATTACGCTTTCAGCACACCAAGCCAACGGCAAAAAAGTCGAACTTACAGTATCTTTAGAGCAGATAGAACAACTGCCACAAACAACAATTACCACCCAACTTCCTTGGATTAACGGTCAAGCGGCATTCAAAGGCGTGAAGCTCAGTACCTTACTAGAAATGCATAACATCAAGCCTTCGTTAATAAGGCTAAAAGCCTTAAACGACTATACAACAGAAGTTACTTGGCAAGAGATGCTGCAATACGAACCCATTATTGCGATAAAAAAAGATGAGCAGTATTTAAAAATCCGTGATTACGGGCCTTTCTGGCTAATTTTCCCTCTCGACCAATACGCCGAATTACAGCAAACGACTTACCTGGCTAAGATGATTTGGCAACTAGAAAGTATAAAGGTTGAATAAAGTGGAGCTACAAAGTCATTCTCCATTCATTAAATGGACCGTTCGTTTATTAAAAAAAGCACTTTATATCATTACGCCAATTTTAGTGGTTAGCATATTGATGACTGTTAGCTATTTAAAACAGACCTCAGAAGTGATATCTAAAAGTCAAAATGAAGCGATATGGTTCGTTTTACAACTAACAAAAGAATATTCTGAATTTATTTATCAACTCCAAAGTTACCAGCTTGGTACCAGTGATTACAACGATATGCTGATCCAATACGAAATTTTATGGAGTCGTTACAATTCCATAATAAATAATTCACTCGTCGAACACCTTGATCAATTTGAGGGTAGCATTACCGAAATAGACCATCATTTCACGTATATAAAGTCGATGGAAGATCAGCTTCTTCAACTACCAATAACCAAAAATGAAGCGAGTTTGTTGCACCTCTTTAAGAATGATTATGACGATTTACAAATCTACTTAAACCATAAATTTAGACTATCAAGTGATGATTTAGGTAATAAAATTAATGCTATTTCAACACTCGAAGTGATTTTTCGATATCTATTAATTTCAACAATTTTGACTGGCATGATTATCGCCTATCTTTTATTGCGTGAATCTCGCTACCATCACCGCCTAGCAATGTACGATTCACTCACAGGGATTAGAAACCGTCTGTGGTTAAATAAAAAACTAGATAAACTCGCCAAAAACAATCAGGCATTCAATTTCTATCTAATTGATTTAGACGGTTTTAAAAAAATAAACGATACACAAGGACATCATACTGGAGATGTATTCTTACGCAATATAGCTCGCCGCCTTCGACAATTAGAGCAACCACACTGTTTTAGTGCAAGAATGGGAGGCGATGAATTTGCTGTGATTGAATTAATTCAGCTAAATACTTCAGGCGCTACACCATCTCAATTACCAGACAAGCTTGTCAGTTTGCTTAATAGCTCAACCATGATTTCAGGCAAGTCACTGACCATCTCGGCCAGTATCGGGATCAGCCAATTTCCAACATTTGCTAAAAGTATCCCAGAAGTGCTGAAGCAAGCTGATTTTGCGATGTATGAAGTAAAGCAACAAGGTAAGAATGGGGCGGCATATTTCAAACCAATTCCAGCATCGGCAATTAAAAACACCCCATTATCTAACGTCAGTTAATGACGTCTCCCTTTATCTAGTCTGTCTATATCTCGTTCTTTCTCGTCCTCAAATAAAAAGGCTAGCCCATGTGGCTAGCCTTTTTTATCAGCCCATTTTAGGACTAGACAATTTTAGTATTAAACAATGTTGATTATTTCACTTTTAAACTAACGCTTAAAAGGCTCGGTTCGCATACCCAAGACCAAACTCACACACATTAGCAACAGTATAAACGTGAATGGTAGGGCTGTTGATATAACAGCAGCTTGCAGTGCCTGAACAGCCTCTGTTCCACCAATCCACAGAAGTGCTACCGCAACCGCCCCTTGTAAAGATGCCCAGAAAATACGCTGTGGGATAGGCACATCAACTTTGCCACCTGACGTAATACTGTCTATCACTAAAGAGCCAGAATCAGAAGAGGTTATAAAGAAAACCAACACCAATACGACAGCAATCATGGATAGAATAGAACCATATGGCATAACATCAAACATTTCGAACATAGCCAGTGAAACGTCTGTTAGACCTCTAGCACCAAGCTCGCCTACATTGTTGATGACTTGATCAATGGCTAAGCCACCAAACACTGACATCCAAATCAATGTAACACTGGTTGGAACAATAAGAACCGCTGTAATAAACTGGCGAATAGTACGACCTTTAGATACTCGCGCAATGAACATACCAACAAATGGAGACCATGAAATCCACCATGCCCAATAGAATACCGTCCAGCCTTGGAACCAAGCTTCGTCATTACGACCGTGTGGGTTACTTAAAGGAATAATGTTCTCGACATATGACATAAAAGTCGTAGAAATAGAGCTGAATGATACTGAGTACCCAACGACAGCGACTAGAACTAGCAATAAAAATGCAATAATCATATTGATATTACTGAGGATTTTAACGCCTCCATCAATACCACGAACAACAGACACAACGGCTAGTAACGTAACAACAGTAATGACGGCAATTTGCAATCCAATGCCAGCATCAATACCGAATACGTGATGAATACCACTAGCAGCTTGCTGTGCACCTAAACCTAATGAGGTAGCTAAACCAAATAAAGTCGCTAAAACAGCGAGAATATCGATACAGTGCCCAGCCCAACCCCAAGCTCGATCACCTAAAATTGGATAAAAAATAGAACGAAGGGAAAGCGGTAAACCCTTGTTGTAAGAAAAGAATGCTAATGATAGTGCGACAATACCGTAAATAGCCCATGGGTGAAGTCCCCAGTGGTACATAGTTGCGCCTAAAGCAAGCTTAGCGGCTTCAGGACTATTGGCTTCAACGCCCAGCGGGGTCTCATACCATCCAGTAAAGTAAGCAACAGGTTCTGCAACACTCCAGAACATCAAGCCGATTCCCATACCCGCAGCAAACAACATAGACAGCCACGACATAACAGAATAATCGGCAACGGCATCTTCACCGCCTAGTCGAATTTTTCCATAAGGAGAAACGATCAAACCTAAGCAAAATATTACAAAAATGTTACCAGCCCAGATAAATAGCCAATCGAACGAGCTAATAATCTGTAACTTTATACCATCTAAAGTACTTTTAGCTATGACTGGATCTAAAACCAATGCTGCAATTAGGAATAATGCAATCAGTCCAGCACTAATACCAAATACCGGATTATGAACATCAAATCCCCATTTTTGTACATTGTCTTGCCCAACAGTATAATCGGTACTATCTATACTGTATTTATCTATACCTTTTGTCATTTTCCCTCTCTAAAGGTAGCTTTAGTTGAGTTAAATCAGTATGAGAACGAAACAAACAAACGAGAAAAACAAAAAAATAACTTCGTGCTCATAGTAATATTAATTCAAAATATTGTGCCAATTCTATCAGCTACTTAATTAAAACACCAAAAACAATTAAGAACGAAGATAAATCAACCAAACCAGTCGCTTTTCGTTCAATTTTGATACGCACTCCAGCACCATCGTTTAGTACACTAATCTTTTCTACTCTTAATTAATTTTAAATAGATGTGAATATGTAAACAGACGCATCTGAAGGCGTGACGATAATTTGATCATCACCTCCCCAAATGCACCATCAATATTGATCAAAAATTACGGCATACCGTTAATTAATCGAGGCGATAGATTACATCGTCGTAATAGGAATATTGTTCTAAAAGATAAATATTACGGTAAGCTTTATGATGAAACTGAGCATTTTAATCACAAGAAGAATGCTATTTTAATAAAACACAGCATCTTCTTATGTTTGCAAATATTACAACCAAAAGTCTTCGATGGGTTTCTTAGCATCATAATGGTAGGCAATTTGCGCTTGCAGTAATTCAGCAGTGGCAATGGCATCTGTTAAAGCATGATGAGGGGTATATGCTGGCAAACCATACCTCTTACGCGCTTGTGCCAAACGTACCGACTGAGGTTTTTTGCCTTTAAGCGTGTTCCAAAAACCACCATTAAGTCGCTGCTGAATGTGAGCTTCTAGATCTAAGGTATCAATAACGGGAAACTCTATGCCCTCTTTGATTCGAGCTTTCAATGCTCGGTCGAGAAATTCCCTTTCTATTCGACGGTAATGCACGACGACGACACGTCCTGCCAATGCTGCAAGTACGGGCTCAATCACTTCAGATAAATCAGGTGCATCCAGAATGTCATTGTGAGTAATATTGTGAATAACGACAGACTGTTCATTCAACTTTTGACGTGGTCTAACAATCCAATGTTGTGCCCGATTAATGTATATACGATTAAGGGTAAAAGGCACTAAGCCAATAGTTATGATGCCATCTTTTTTAGCATTAAGACCTGTGGTTTCAAAGTCCATCGCCACAAATTCTATTTCATCTAAAGGTGTATCCCCTGCGACTAACGGAGCAGAATAAAACGCCTTAAGAAAAGGATGACTGGCTGAAGCCTGCTTGTTAGCATGCCGGGTAGCCCAATCTGTACTCGGTGTTTGAAAAAGTCGTTTCATCATCATACTACTTAAAGTTATTGCTTGCGGTATAACGGAACTTTAGAAAGTTCTGAGCGTTACTTAAGATCTGAAACGCATCTTTTAAATTACGTCGTTCAAAATCAGATAAGTTTTCTGGCTCAATATTATTATCAGGCTCATTCTCTTGTTCTACATCGACGGCTTGGTGACGAATGCGTACCATCGAAATGAATTCCATTGCGTCACGTAAATCTCGCCCTCGCCCTTTAGGTAAAATACCTGCATCTATAATGTCATCTAAACGTTCAAAAGAGTTTTTAGAACGAGAGCCAACCGCAAGAGCATGAACACGAATCAAATCTGCAAGAGGTGCTGTTCCCCGGCGCTTAAGGTTAATGGAATTATTGTGACGACCATCTTTTTCCATTACAAAGTCTTTAAAAAAACCCAGTGGCGGTGTGCGATTTAATGAATTACGGGCTAAACAAGCAAGGAAGCGGTTATTTTTACGCGCTCGACGAACAATAAATGCATTGAGTTGGTCGGCCCATTTAAGGTTGCCATACACACCATCAAGGTCAAAAAATATCGAGGTGTTTAACAAGGCCTTTGGGTTAGGATCTTCGATCCAATCAGCAAAGCAGGCTTCCCATGCACTACGCGTCATACGCCACATAGGGTTGGTTGCCATAATATCGCCAGTGCAATAATCATAGCCACATTTATCTAGCCCATCACACACTATTTTCGCCAGTGCTTCAAAATAACGACCATGCTTATTTTCATCATAGCTATCGTCTAAAATAATCGCATTGTCCTGATCGGTAACGATTAATTGCTCATCTCGCCCCATTGAACCTAATGCGATAAAACAAAAAGGAATAGGTGCAGGACCAAGTTCTTCTTCAGCTAGTTCAATAATACGTTGTGTGAAACTACGCCCAATTACGGACATCGCAGTACCCACCATGTGCGAGTTTGCATCTTCATTAACCAAGCGCACAAAACTATCTTTCACTTCGCTAGATACAACAGCAAGATCGTCAATGCTCTGTTGCTGGAAAAGATTACTAACCAATAATAAAGAGCTTTGTGATTCATAACGAACAATGTCTGTCGTTTCAATAATACCTATCGGTTTTTTATCTTTAAATATAGGAAGGTGGTGCACGTTAAAGCGAAGCATGATCAACATCGCTTCATACACGTAAGCATTATGATCTAAAGAAACGACTTCGCTGGTCATAACACTTGCTACTGTATCATTAGGGTCGATACCAGAAGCCAGTACTCGCGTGCATAAATCTCGGTCAGTAATAATGCCTATTACAGAGCTAGTATCGTTATAATTATCATCTAAAATATCAGGGTCGATGATCAATAAAGACGAAACACTTTCATCGGCCATCTTAATTGCAGCTTGCTGAATCGACTCCGATTTATAGACAAAAGGCGCATCACGAGTCAGTAAGCTTCTCACTTTTGATGTAGTGAGATCGTTTTGATCATCTTGATTTGAAATGGCTTGCCTTAGACGAGCATTATCTTCTACTTCAACAAAATCTGCGAACGTATCATGATTATTATACAACTCTTGAAAAACCGCCTCAGGAAGACAATAAACCAAGGTGTCGTCAATGGCTGTAACAGGAAAGCGAACACGATTATTGGTTAATAGCCCCATCTGTCCAAAGAGGCCACCTTGAGTAAGGCGGTTATATAATTTACCGTTTCGACGATAAACCTCTACAACCCCACTTCGTACCATGTAAAGATCTTGAATATGATCGCCCAAATGAATAACGGGCATATTTTGTCGAAAATAGGAAATCTCAACATGCTGGGTTACATAAGTTAAAACATCATCAGGAAGCTCGCTAAAAGGCGGGTATTGGGAAAGGAAGTTCTTTATTTCGAGTAGTTCGGCTTCCATTATGTCTTCCTTCTATACAATTTATATAAAGTTACCTGTCATATATTACACGATTTGATGCGGCTTAATAGAAACTAAATGGCACAATAAATAGCAGTAGTATTGCTTATGGCTGACCCAAAAAGTAAATATGGTTATCTACGCTATAAAAAAAAGCGATCATTAATGATCGCTTTTTTATTAGCACGAAGGCCTTACACTTAACTATCGAAACCTAATAGTTAACGCATAAGTCCTCATAGTAACTATTACATTGCAGCAGCAAAAATCTCAGAAATTTCTTCATGAGTTGCTTGCTTTGGATTAGTAAAACCACATGCATCTTTCAACGCATTATCAGCAAGTATTGAGATATCTTCATTCTTTGCGCCAAGATCTTTAAGGCCCGCTGGAATACCTACATCTTTCGATAGTACTTGAATGGCTTCTAATGCAGCATCTGCACCTTGTTCAGCCGTCATAGATTCAACATTCACACCCATGGCTTTTGCCACATCACGTAAACGCTCAGGACATACTTTAGCGTTATAGCGTTGAACGTGAGGTAAAAGAACCGCATTACACACACCATGTGGCAGGTCGTAAAAACCACCTAACTGGTGCGCCATTGCGTGTACGTAACCTAAAGAGGCATTGTTAAATGCCATGCCAGCCATGAATTGTGCGTAGGCCATTTGCTCACGCGCTTCAAGGTTTTGACCATCATTTACAGCGGTACGTAAGTGTGCCTGAATAAGCTCCATAGCTTTAATTGCTACAGCATCTGTAATCGGTGTTGCTGCCGTTGAAACGTATGCTTCAATAGCGTGTGTTAGCGCATCCATACCGGTTGCTGCGGTTAATGATGCAGGCTTTGCTAGCATCAATTCAGGATCATTAACTGACATTAATGGCGTTGTATTTTTATCAACAATTGCCATCTTAATGTGACGAGCTTCATCCGTAATAATACAGAAGCGTGTCATCTCTGATGCTGTACCAGCTGTCGTATTAATCGCAACAAGTGGTAACTGAGGTTTAGCACTCACATCAACCCCTTCATAATCAGAGATTGAACCGCCATTTGAAGCAACAAGCGCAACACCTTTCGCACAATCGTGCGGCGAGCCACCACCTAATGAAATAACAAAGTCACACTCATTGGCTTTTAATAGTGCTAAGCCCGCTTCAACATTGCCCATTGTTGGGTTAGGTTGTGTGCCATCAAAAACAACCGCTTCTACGTTACGTTCAGCCAGCAGATCAACCACTTGCTTAACCACGCCAATTTGGTTCAATACTTTATCTGTCACGATTAATGCTTTTTTGAAGCCATGTGCTTTAACCGCATCTGCCGCCTCAGTTAAACAACCAGCGCCCATTAAGTTTACCGAAGGGATAAAAAATGCACTGCTCATAATAATTCTCCATAATATTTAAAAACTAATTACGGTAATAATCTCTAACGTTATTTCGCTAAAGCACCACTAAATGTAATCAGTCTTGGTACGTTCATTTTATTGCGATGTACATCTCTCGCCGTCTGTTCTCTTTGTAACACCTTGTTGCCTTGTCGCAATTTGATCTTAAACAAATTCTTGTCGGGCATAATCAAGACGAAACAAAAATCATGACGGCGATCACCTTTATTCTTTTCAAATCATAAGGTTAACGTTCACGGCAGGAAACAGAGCCTTTCCAGGGGTGAACAACAGCCTGTTATTACGCATATTTCAATCAGTCTTAAATGCATTTATTGCAAGCATAAAAAAGCACTAATGTTTATTAGTGCTTAGGTTAAATATCTTATTTTAGGTCTTTAGAGTATCGCCATTAAGAAATACCCTTCAGCTACAACAATAACCAGTAGTACAAAAGAGACTACTTTCCAAAATGAGATGGGGTGGCGTTTTATTAACGGTGATTTATCATATTCAGCGACAATTTGAGGATTGGGGGATGTAAAATCCTGCTGCAATTCTGACATTGCTTGATAACGTAATTTTGGCGATGGTTGGCAGGCTTTTTTTAACGTAATATCAAGCCAAAATGGAATATCCTCACGATACTGACACGCCGAGATATAATGCCAATCTTGATGAGGTATAGACTGTATAACCCGAGAGGGTCGTGTGACATACGGTAATTTCCCCGTTAGCATTTCAAATAAAATCACTCCAATAGAAAAAATATCTGACTGATGCTGCGCCCTTTCTCCTGCCAAGTATTCTGGGGCAATATAATCAACCGAGCCCATGGGTACATCTTCAGATACTGGTGACGCAATTTCGTCTAAACCGTCAACCTGTACCGTACCAAAATCAATGATCACGATACGCCCATCTTTTGCCAGCATGATATTTTCAGGTTTAAGATCACGATGTACCATCTCCATTCGTTGAAACACACGAATAGCCTTTATCATTCCTTTGGCAATAATACGGACACTTTCAAAACTGGGTTTAGGGTTATCATACATCCATTGCCGTAAACTTTGTCCTTCAACATATTCACACAAATGGTACAAAAATGGAGAGCGGGTATTGTGATCATAAATCTTCATAATACTAGCGTTATTAAGCTGGCATCCCACCCAGTGCTCTCTGGTGAACCCTTCAAGATAAAGTAGATCTTCAGAAAAATTAGGAGAAGGGGCTTTTAATATATAATGAGCAGCCTCTGCGTTATCCTCAATCTTCTTGACTAAATACACATGGCTACGCGTACCACTGTGTATGACATCAACCACCTTGAGGTTATCAATGGTATTACCAACTTTGAGTATCGGCGGAATTACTTTTTCAGTGAGTTGGTTATAGGCCTCTTCGATATTCAAGCTAGGTACGTCAAGTACCTCTAACAATAAACAACTTAGATTATCATCACTTCCATTGGCTTGCGCTTGCGCTATGATCGCTTTGGCTTGTTGCTCTCTGTCTCTCTTCTCTTTTTTTCCTTCATAGATTAATGCTGTTATTTCATTATTCGTGAGCCATTCATGTACACCATCAGTGGAGAGAAAAAAGATATCTCCTTTTTCAATAGGTTCTTGTAGGTAGTCCACCTCTAAGTGACTATCCATACCTAACGCCCGTGTAAGAAAGCTATTTCTTCCTTTTTGCTTACGGCAATGATCGCGAGTTAACAGGGTTAATTTCCCCTGCCGATAGCGATAAATTCGGCTATCGCCCACATGAATAAGGTGCGCGGTATTCGATTTTAAAACAACGCCACTAAACGTTGTAACCAAGCCATTATGCCGCAAGTCACTGTACTGACCATGTTGATACAGCCATTGATTCAATGACGTTAATACGGTCGAAGCTGATTTCTTCACATTCCAACTATCAGGCGTACTGTAATATTCATCAATAAATTGAGTAACGCTGGTTTGGCTGGCTTGTTGCGCATTTTCACTGCAGCTAACGCCATCGGCAATACATGCCACAATGCCTTTATATTTCACGATATTATTACTGCTCGGCAGCTTAACTGAAAAGGCATCTTGATTAATGGCTCGTACACCCGCAATTGAATAGCCGCCCATCGCAACGTGCAATCTATTTTCAACGTTTTTGTTTGATGACAACAACATTGATTTTTGCTGTTTAGGCGGTGTGTTTTGTTTTACTTCACCCCGATTCAAAGCATTGTTGCTAACACACTCTTTGGCTGAATGCGTACTCGATGAAGCTTGAGTCATAACGCCCCCCTTTCTAACTATGTTCTTTACAAAGCAGTAGGTTTAGCGAATGAGCTGAAGTGGTTAAACTAACCATGCAATATAGTCATTTAACCCCCTTCATTTTTCGTTTCACTTCACTCACTATTTTTCTATGAAACCAACAGTAGGCTTATCAAGGATGGTATTAATTATTGGCAACATCAATTAACGTTACGCTTCCATCGTCATTAACTTCTGCAATCTGACCTGATGGCTCTTCCATAAACAACAAGGTAATAAAGCCCAATACCGCTGTACCAGCAATCACTAAGAAGAATGTGCTGTAATCAACTAACGATAATACTGTGAGATAACACACTGCACCAACATTGCCATAAGCCCCTGTCATGCCAGCAATCTGCCCTGTCATACGACGTTTTATTAACGGCACTGTCGCAAACACAGCCCCTTCTCCTGATTGAACAAAGAAAGAACATGCCATTGCTACCACTACAGCCAACCATAACGGCCATTCACTGTTTACTTGCCCCATGAAAAAATACCCTACGGCTAAGCCCGCAGTTAGAATCAATAACGTTGGTTTACGACCAAATTTATCTGATAACCATCCACCACCAGGACGCGACATAAGGTTCATAAACGCATACGCTGAAGCAACCATTCCCGCCATTACAGGTGTAAGTTCAAACGTTTCAGAAAAGAAAAGAGGCAACATTGAAATAACGGCAAGTTCTGAACCAAACGTAGCAAAATAAAGAATATTCAGCACCACGACTTGTTTAAATTTGTATTGATGAATCTCTGGTACTGGCTCAGAAAATATCGACTTATTCAGCTTCCAGGTTTGCCATACTTCATATAAATACAACACTGATAGTCCAATATAAATACTGTTAACTATAGTGTCAGATAGCATCGCTATACCTGTCGGCGATAGCTTCCAAGCTAATAACGCCAATGCACCGTACATTGGAATTTTCATCAACAATAATAAGAAAAAGTCCCCTGTTGATGTCACTTCCATTGCACCTAAATTCTTAGGACGGAAATACGTTGAGCCCTTAGGGGTATCGGTAACATTGGCATAAAAGACAAAAGAGAACAGTAAGCTCATTACACCGGTAATTGCCATTGCATAGCGCCAACCATCTTCACCGCCAAGCATCACTGCAACTGTGGGTAGCGTAAATGCCGCGGCTGCCGAACCAAAATTACCCCAACCGCCATAAATCCCTTCTGCAGTCCCTAATTCATTATGTGGGAACCATTCAGAAACCAAACGAATACCCACCACAAAACCAGCGCCAATAAAGCCAAGTGCAAAACGTGAAATGGCCGCTTGAATAAACGTTTCAGACAATGCGAACGCAAAACAAGGAATTGAACAAATGGCGAGCAATGCCGAATAAACAATACGAGGGCCATATTTGTCAGTCAGCATCCCAATAACCACACGTGCAGGAATAGTAAATGCCACATTTAAAATAAGCAGTGTTTTGATTTCTGCGGTTGTTAAACCGAGCGACTCTTTAACGGATTGTAAAAATGGTGCCAAGTTAAACCACACCATAAATGTAATGAAAAAAGCAAACCAGCTAAGATGAAGTATTTTCATCTTGCCAGTAAATGAAAACAAATTAAATTTATCCTTATTACCCATACAAAGATCCCTCTATTTATCAATAACATCTCTCCTTATAACAAAGCACATTACGTGCCACGTTAACAAATAGGAATATTCATTTTTAAACAATAGGTTAACGTATCACTCTGTAACTAATCGTCAATTAACGCCCTTTAGTTGGGCAACCAACTAAAAACATGCACTAATAGTACACACATGAGCTTTAATCAAGATAAAATCTTAAATTAAGAGTGAAATTTAAACAAAAAAATAGAGGCTAAAAGCCTCCATAATTTAAAATACCACGCATAGAAACAAATATAAGCGTTTGATTTAAAACACTACGCTAAAAACTGCAACTGAATCTCACCATTATTTATCCGTATAGGATACGTCTTTAATGTATATTCTGGTGATTCTAAGCACGTTCCAGTCTTAAGGTTAAAATGTTGTTTATAAAGTGGTGATGCTACGACAACTTCATCGCCAATAGAGCCGACAATACCGCGCGATAAAACATTCGCATCGCCGATTGGATCAAAATTCGATAATGCATATAGGCTCTGATTACCACCACAATAAAAAATAGCCACTTGTTCATCATCAAATAATGCGCACAATCCGGTATCGGGAATTAAATCATCTTGGTGACAAATTGTTTTCCAATCACTCATTTTATATTTTCCTTTTCAGCTATTAATGAAGATATATACCCAAGTCACCTCAAGGTGCAGGATTCAGAATGAATGACCTAATCAGTCACTTCTACAATATCAATGCGTTCAGATTTTGTTGCAGGGCGACGCTGCTCTCGCTCTGTTACATAAGAGAGCTTATTATCAGGATCAGAACTATTAATAAAATGCTGGAAACGTTTGAGTTTTTCAGATGACTCAATGGTTGTTTTCCATTCACATTGATAGTTTTGAATATTACGCGCCATTTCGTTTTCAAGCTCTTCTGCTAGCCCTAATTTATCATCTATAATGACTTCTTTAAGGTAATCGAGCCCGCCGTCTATGTTCTCTAGCCATACCGATGTTCGCTGTAATCGATCGGCTGTGCGAATATAAAACATCAAGAATCGGTCAACATATTGCTGCAAGGTTTTATCATCTAAATCTGATGCAAAAAGATCAGCATGACGCGGGCGCATACCACCATTTCCGCACACATAAAGGTTCCAGCCATTTTCTGTCGCGATGATACCGACATCTTTCGACTGTGCTTCTGCGCATTCACGGGTACAACCTGAGACACCAAACTTGATCTTATGCGGAGCACGTAATCCTTTGTAACGGTTTTCAATTTCTATCGCAAAACCCACACTGTCTTTCACCCCATAACGACACCATGTGCTACCAACACACGATTTCACGGTACGCAGCGATTTGCCGTAGGCATGACCGGTTTCAAAACCCACATCAATTAGTTTTTTCCAAATACTCGGAAGTTCATGTAATTGTGCACCAAATAAGTCAATGCGTTGTCCGCCCGTTATTTTGGTATAAAGATTAAACTCTTGCGCTACCTGCCCTAATACAATTAATTTCTCTGGCGTTATCTCACCACCAGCAATACGTGGGACAACAGAATAAGTGCCATCTTTTTGCATGTTGCCAAGAAATATATCGTTAGTATCTTGCAGCCCAATATGTTGGTCATCTAATACATAATCATTCCAAAATGAGGCTAGAATCGATCCCACAGTTGGCTTACAAACTTCACAACCAAGCCCTTCACCGTGACTCGTTAACAATTCATCAAATGTCTTAATTTCCTTAATGCGAATAATGTCAGCCAGTTCTTTACGCGAATAAGCAAAGTGCTCACAAATGTCATTTTTCACCTCAAAACCAAGGCTCGCTAATTCAGCATCTAACACTTGTTTTGCCAACCCAGTACAGCCACCACAACCTGACGACGCTTTGGTTGTGCCTTTAATACTCGCCATATCGGTACAACCATTGGCGACAGCCTCTTTAATCTGCCCTTTGGTTACATCGAAACATGAGCATACTTGTGCTGAATCTGGCAAGGCATCAACACCAAAGCCTGTACTTGCTTCGCCATCAACCGCTGGCAATATTAATGCTGCTGGGTTTTCTGGCAATTCCATATCATTGAGCATCATTTGCAGCAACGTACCGTAGGCATCAACGTCACCAACTAATACTGCACCTAATATCTTTTTACCGTCTTCCGATACAATCAGACGTTTGTATATTTGCTCGACTTCATCATTAAAGGTGTAAGATTGCGCACCTGCAGTTTGCCCATGCGCATCACCGATACTGGCAACATCTACCCCCAGCAGCTTCAACTTGGTGCTCATATCTGCACCTGTAAATGCCCCCGTACCACCACTGATATGTGAAACCGCCGCTTTCGCCATGCTGTAACCTGGTGCGACTAAACCAAAGATTCGTCCTTGCCAAAGCGCACACTCACCAACGGCATAAACATTGTCGACACTCGTTTGGCAGTTATCGTTAATCACGATTCCGCCACGTTCACCCACCTCTAGGCCATATTGACGTGCTAATTCATCTTGAGGGCGAATACCCGCAGAAAATACAATCATATCGGTTTCAAGAAAGCTGCCATCTGCAAAATTCATGCGGTAGCGACACGTTTCACCCGCCACAATTTCTGTGGTCGCTTTTTCGGTATGTACCTGAACATCGAGCTGCTCAATTTTTCGTTGCAGTAATCGCGCACCACCATCATCTAATTGCACCGCCATCAAGCGCGGAGCAAACTCAACAACATGGGTTTCAACGCCTAGGTGCTTCAGTGCATTTGCCGCTTCTAGCCCCAGCAAACCACCACCAATCACCACACCAACTTGACTGTCTTTACCTGATTTTGTAATCGCCTCAAGATCTTCAATGGTGCGATATACCAAGCAATGCGGCTGATCATTCCCAGGGATAGGAGGTACAAAAGGATATGAACCGGTTGCCAGAATTAACTTATCGTAGGGTTCTTGGCGCCCACTTTCGGTAACCACGTGATTGTTTACTGTATCTAACGCAACAACTTTATCGCTCAATACAAAGTTAACGCCGTGTTGTTGGTAATACCCTTCATCAGTTAATGCCAATTCATCTGCTGTTGTTCCTGAAAAATAGGCACTCAACTTTACGCGATCATAGGCGAGTCGTGCTTCTTCAGAAAAAGTAACAATATCAAATTTATCTGCACTGGCATCCTGCACTAATGTATCGATAAACTTGTGTCCAACCATCCCGTTTCCAACCACAACAATACGCTGCTTATCCATGTTGTATCCTCTTTATTTTTCTAATAATGCTTTAAATAAATCTGCGGATTACGCCATCAGACGTTCAGCTTTCTGGTTATCCAAGCTCGCAAACCATTGAAGTTGATCCGCCAGATCCACGACTTTGCCAATCACAATTAATGCAGGGGATTTCACATCATGTTCTGTGACTAATTCAGCGAGTTGGTTCAGCTTACCGCGTACTACACGTTGCTTTGGGCAGCATCCATTTTCGATCAAGGCGGCTGGCGTATTGCTATCTAAACCTGATTTTATGAGCTCTTCGGCAATCAAACTTGCCTTGCTCAGCCCCATATAAAACACCAAGGTGTGATCAAGCTGCGCTAAGCTGTCCCAACGAATATCGAGTTCTTTCTCTGCATGTGCTGTCACAAACGTACAACCTTGAGACAAACCGCGATGAGTCAATGGAATACCCGCATAACTGGTGCACCCAGCAGCAGCAGTAATACCGGGAACAAGTTCCACTTCGATATCTTCTTGCATTAAACGCAGCATTTCTTCACCGCCACGCCCAAACACAAACGCATCGCCTCCTTTAAGGCGACAGATATTTAAACCTTGCTGAGCTTTGGTCACGAGAAGATCATTTATTTCAGCTTGAGGTACGCTATGACGATCTTTGGCCTTTCCCACATACAATGCAGGGGTTGAAGGAGGGAATAGCTGACAGATCTCTTTGCTCACCAAGCGATCAAACAAGATCAGATCTGCCTGCTGAATAACCCTTAGGGCTTTTAAGGTAAGTAAATCAGGATCTCCCGGACCAGCACCCACTAAAGTGACTTTCCCTGAAAACGGGCTTTCTTTAGCAGTAGCTGCCGCAAAGTTAACAATGCTATTTGTAGGGGCTTCATTCGACATAACTCAATTCCTCTTACGCTTCCATGCTCGCTATGAATTGAGCTACAGCAAAGAGAGTGCCAGTAGTTAGCCTTTACATTCCAAATAAAAATAAAACCATTAAATTTCAATTAATTAAAGTTAAGGCAAAACTATAATCACGTATAAAGTTCTTTTTTATCACGCATCAATTTCTTTGAAATAAGGAGCTATTGCACAAAATAAGTGCACGAGACACCAGAATAAAGCATCGATTTTTGATGTGTTAACCCTTAAGTGGTAGTTGAAAATATTGCCTAATGCGCATTTCATAACATATCAATCCGCAACCAATTGTTAAGTAAGAATTAATACTTTCTTTCGCATAAGTTTTAGCACTTATCTCAAACTGGCGTAGTTATTGCTCAGTCTCTTATATAACCAGAAAGAGAAAGCTGAACAGGCTAAGGAGAAGGATTGTGGCAATAGATAAAGTCACCCCTTGGGTTAAAAGTACCTGTGCATATTGTGGCGTAGGTTGTGGCATTGAAGCGAAGCCTACTGCAAGCGGTCAACTCGATATCCGAGGCGATGCTGATCACCCAGCAAACTATGGGCGTTTATGTTCAAAAGGACTCGCGCTTGGCGAAACAGTTACGCATGAAGGACGCCTACAGTACCCATCAATCAATGGTCATCAAGTTGATTGGAACAGTGCGATTAAGCACGTGGCAACACAGTTTTCTGACATTATTGAACAGCATGGAAAAGAGGCGGTTGCCTTTTATGTCTCAGGGCAGCTGTTAACTGAAGATTATTATGTCGCGAATAAATTGATGAAAGGCTTTATTGGCACTGGCAATATCGATACCAATTCACGCCTTTGTATGTCATCCAGCGTTGCAGGGCATAAACGGGCATTTGGTTCTGACACCGTACCGGGCTGCTATGAAGATCTTGAACTTGCCGATATGATCATTATTACAGGATCAAACCTTGCGTGGTGCCATCCTGTTTTATACCAGCGTATTAAAGCCGAAAAACAACGCCGCCCTAGCCTTCAGGTGATCGTTATCGATCCAAGAAAAACAGATACCTGTGAAATAGCCAATCAGCACTTGGCATTAAAAGCGGGGTCTGATGTGGCTTTGTTTAACGGTTTACTCAGCTATCTTAACCAGCACCACCAGCTGAATAACGCGTATATCAACGCACATACCGAAGGTTTCGAACAGGCAGTAGAGCGTGCAAATAAAGATGCTGGCGATATTGCAACGGTTGCCGCTAAAACGGGTTTATCGATTGAGCAGTTAAATACTTTTTATCGTTTGTACGCCAAGAATGAAAAGGTCGTCACCCTATACTCACAGGGGGTCAATCAATCTATTCAAGGCACAGATAAAGTAAACAGTATTCTAAACTGTCACCTTGCGATGGGGCGGATAGGAAAACCGGGATCGGGACCGTTTTCTGTTACAGGCCAGCCTAACGCGATGGGTGGGCGTGAGG
>NZ_PYMJ01000090.1 GCF_003025615.1 Photobacterium frigidiphilum
AATGCTTGCATCCTTTTGGGCTGATTATTTTGTTCATTTTTTTTCTAGGTAGCTGATGGCATGAGTAAAAGGTGATAATCTAATTTTTATCAAATGCGTGATAGGAGGAAAATGCATTGTTTAAACAAGGAAATTTTCCTCTTAATAAGCTGTTAGCGTCTTCTGAGGATTATGCATGAGTTTGGAAAATAAACTGTCAGGATGGACTGGCCCTTCAAGTGATACTGAAAAGAACAAACAAGATAGAACGGAACGAATGATTCGCCAAGCGATTGATGCTCACGAGGCATTCAAAAATTGCTCTTTAAAGGTTTATGCGAAAGGGTCTTACGCCAATAATACAAACGTTCGTTCCGATAGTGACGTAGATATAGCTGTGGTATGTACAGATGTTCTATATTGGAAAGAATCTGAACAAGGGGTAAAGACTCCGAGCGAACCATATGAAGGAGTTTGGACTCCTGCAAAGCTTAGAACAGAGCTACTTTCAGCAATGAAAGCAAAATTTTCAGATCAAGTAGATGGTACAGGCTCTACCGCGATTCAGATAAATTCTAATTCAGCTCGGGTAGACGCTGATGTCGTTCCTTGCTTTAGCTTTCGATATTACATGAAGTCTGGATCGAGAGATGGAACTAAAATATTCAAGACTAATGGCAGCAGCATCGTCAACTATCCTGCACAACAATTAGAAAACGGTATAGCCAAAAACAATCGAACTGGCTATGTGTATAAAAAGTGTGCACGGCTATTAAAACGAACTGAAAATGCAATGGCTAATGATGGAGCATTTCGTGAGTTACCATCATTCTTTATCGAATGCTTGGCTTACAATTGCCCAGACACGATTTTTTCCCATTCAACATGGACAGAACGTCTTCGTGCAATGCTTGTTCATATATGGGATCACCTTCAAGGAGATGAACCTGACTCAGGTCGTTGGTTGGAAGTAAATGAATGCTTTTACCTGTTTCATTCAAATCAAGAATGGTCTCGGAAAGATGGACGTGAATTTGTAAAAGCAGCTTGGAATTATTTTGGGTTTAAGTAATGCGTAATGTAACAATCAAGAGTTCTTTATATTTGCTGGTAGGGCTTTCAGCAATTGCTTGGTTTTCACTTGCTTATATTGGCGGTCTAGATCTATCGAAGGTAAAGATTTTTTTTGGACTCGTTCCAAAAGTAGTCAGTATTGATCTATTAGTGATAGCTGTATTCGTTAAATGGGGGTGGAAACTAAAAGTATTTAGAGGATGGCTTGTTCCGTTTCCAAATTTGAATGGAAGCTGGGTGGGGTTAATCTATTCAGATTGGAAAAATCCTGAGACAGGTGAAACGCCACCTCCGATACCTGTCATGTTGACAGTTAACCAGTCATTTTTCCATGTTAGCTGCATGATGCGTACCAGCGAAATGGAAAGCTACTCGTATTCGGAAGGTTTTCTTATTGACCCTGATCGACAAATAAAAAACGTTGCATATTCCTATACAAGTAAGCCAAGGCTTAGTTTGAATGAAAGGAGTATCCCTCATGATGGAACTGCCGTATTCCAAATCATTGAGCAGCCAAAACAAAAGTTAATTGGCAGGTATTGGACGGAAAGATTAACGAAAGGTGAAATAGTTCTCGAATACCATTCGAAGGAATTGCTAGAGGAACTGCCGAAAGATTTAGGTGATCACCCTGTTACTGAACATGAAAATAGACGCTAACAAGGCCGAAATTTATGGCGGCGTTATGGTGCGAAGGAGATTCGATGTTAGTCGAACATGCAGAAGATCTAGCTAGCTTTGTTCAGGAGCTACAAGCTGAAACTGATAGAGGGCTACCTTTGGTTGGTGCTGCTCTAATCGATGAAAAGCTTCATAAAACTTTAGAATTTTTCTTTATTGAGGGTAAATCTACCAATAGATTATTGAATGATCCAAATGCACCATTGGGTACATTTTCTGCAAAAATAGAAGCTTGCTATTCGTTAGGGTTGATCGATAAATTTGAGTACCAAGAAATTGGATTAATTCGGAAAATAAGAAATGAATTTGCCCATGCAAGGCATGGTTTGTCATTTGAAAATGACAAAATCAAAGGGATGTGCGCTAGCCTTCAATCACCATTGCCTGATGATACCCCCAAAGAAAATCTAACGACTCGCTTTCGATTGGTGAATGCGATTGTTTGCATAGTGCTTCGACTGTTTTATAGGCCAGAGTGGGTTGAAAAAGAAAAAAGAGTACCTAAAAGCTGGGTTCCCGACTCTCGTTGGTATAACACCAATGATAAACCCCCACCTAAAGGAGCTGGCTTTATGGGGTTGGTAGCTGAAAAAGTGGATAAATAACACCATAACAAATAAGGATTAAGGTGTTGCTTAGCCAACACTAAATCCCGAGTGCTCTGCTCTAGTATAGCTGGACACGAAACCAAGCGACTTTCCATACTTCAACTAATTTATGATTAACTAAATTAGCAACACCACTGACTCATTTCTGTCCAGAACCGTGCTAGAGAGGCATTGCCTAGAGTGTGATCACCAAGCGATTCTGTCGTGCCTAAATGACTATTTCACATGTTTTGCTTCAGGCTATACTATTCAGCAATAGGATTTGTACTAGCTCTTCATTTAATCGTTTTAGTCTACTTTTTATGACAGATTTTTCACTCAGAGTCGTTAAAAGTAGTCCAATTCACATAAAAGTATGACAGCTGCTACAATCAAAGATACTTAAGTGATTTTTTTAACATAAACCACTGTTAAAGATAGAGTTTACAAAGATACGTCAAAGGTATCGTCTGAAATTTTTCCCAAGGGTG
>NZ_PYMJ01000091.1 GCF_003025615.1 Photobacterium frigidiphilum
TGCATATTTTCATCCATCCCGATCGCTCAATAACACTGATGCCGATCAGCCAATACCATTCATGGCGATCACCTAATAACATCGATGCCGATCACTTTGGTTAAAAATGTTATTGAGCGATCGACTTGATGTTATTGGTCAAATAACGCTTAATTTCATTCGTATTGTAGGTGTGTTCAACCGTTATCCTTACATCTTTATTTTGATGGGGATAACCATGCCAACGGCACCAATATCTATGCGAAAACTTAAAGAAATATTACGCCTAAAGTACGGCGCTAAATTGACTCATCGTCAGATCGCTGCCAGCTTGTCAATATCCCCGTCATCGGTTTCAACCTATGCCAATCGGGCGGCACAACTGGGGATCCGAGACTGGCCGCTAGCAGCACAGTGGAATGATGTTGCACTTAAACAGGCGTTCTTTAATACGCAGGTCAAAACCAAAGACTATGCCTTGCCTATCTGGCTTGATATGAAGCAAGAATTGACTAGCAAAACAATGACCTTGCAATTGTTATGGCAAGAGTATGCTGAACGACATCCTGAAGGTCATTACAGCTACAACCACTTCTGCCGGCAGTATCGAGCCTGGCTTAAAACCCAACGCCTATCAATGCGCCAGCATCACAAAGCGGGCGAGAAGCTGTTTGTCGACTACTGTGGCCCAACGATGGACATTGTGAACCCTCGCACTGGAGAGATACGCACTGCACAAGTCTTTGTCGCTGTGATGGGCGCGTCCAATTACACCTATGCTGAAGCTACTTGGTCTCAAGGCTTAGAAGACTGGATTATGAGCCACGTGCGTTGCTTCGAATTCTTAGGTGGCGTGCCCGAATTAGTGATCCCCGACAATTTAAAAAGCGGAGTCACCAAAGCCTGTCGTTATGAGCCCGACCTGAACCCGACTTACCAACAACTGGCAGAGCATTATCAAACAACGGTGATCCCCGCCAGACCCTATAAACCCAAAGATAAAGCGAAGGCGGAAGTCGGCGTTCAGATTGTTGAACGTTGGATCATGGCGCGCCTGCGCCACGAAACCTTCTTCAGCTTAAGACAATTAAATCAACGCATAGCTGAGTTGTTGGTGAATATGAATAACCGCCAAATGAAACAACATCCGGGAAGTCGTCAATCACTGTTTATGAGCATCGATAAACCCGCACTGAAGCCGTTACCCCAAAATACTTATGTTTACACGCAGGTTAAAAAAGTGCGCGTCCATATCGACTATCACGTTGAAGTGGACAAACACTATTACTCAGTACCTCACAGCTTGGTCAAACAACAGCTAGAGGCCCGTATCACCGGCCACCAAGTCATTCTTACTCACCAAGGATACATCGTTGCCAGTCACCCCAGAGTGTATGGCATTGGCGGACATACCACGAATGAACAACATATGCCTGTGGCTCACCAAAAGCATCAGCAATGGAGTCCTGAACGCTTTGGGCGTTGGGCTAAAGATATTGGTGAACCCACGGCACAACTTGTGGGTCTGTACCTGCAACAGGGAAAACATCCAGAACAAAGCTACCGGCGATGCCTAGGATTACTCAGTCTTGCCAAACAATATTCACCGACACGTCTTAATGCGGCCTGTACCCGAGCACTGGCCACTAACGTCACTGGCCTCAAGGCCATCAGCAACATGCTGAGCAAAGGGTTAGAGCAACAACCCTTACCTAATCGCCAAGTCGAGCTGTTAAGTGGCATCACTCACGAAAATATCCGTGGCGAAGATTATTATCACTAAGGAAATATGATGAACTCATTACAGCAGCAACTAACAAACTTAAAGCTAAGCGGCGTCAAAGCTGCATTACAACAGCAGACTGAGCAAGCCAACCTGTACATGGAACAAAGCTTCGAGGAGAGGTTAAGCTTATTGCTTGCACACGAAATTACCGGCAGAGAGCAAAGGCGAGTAGAGCGTTTAACCAAGCAAGCGAAATTCAGATTAAGGGCCAATCTCAGTGAGCTAGATTACAGTGCCAATCGACAGATAAGCAAAGATAAAGTCCGTAGCCTTGCTCAAGGTGAATGGCTTAAACAGCACCACAACCTACTTATTACTGGGGCCACGGGCTGTGGTAAAACGTACTTGAGTTGCGCTCTGGGCCACCATCACTGCCAACAAGAGCACAGCGTGTACTACTTCCGCTTAAAAGAGCTACTTGAAAAACTTTTTATGGCTCAAGCAGACGGTACTTACCGCAAATTGATTAACAAGCTCAAAAACTGCGAATTATTGATCTTGGATGACTGGGGACTGGAGCCACTTAATGCCCAACAGCGCAGTGATCTACTTGAACTTATAGACGCACGTTATGACTTTAAATCGACCATGATCACCAGCCAACTACCAGTAGCCAATTGGTACGACATGATAGGAGAATCCACCCATGCTGATGCGATCTTAGACAGGCTAATTCATGGTTCAATTAAACTGGAACTAAAAGGCGAATCTATGCGAAAAAGATTAAATAAATTGACGCAAGCCGATCACGTCAGTTAGATTTTACGAAGGTCTACAATCGAATGAGATTGTGATCGCCATCGATGTTATAGAGCGATCGGCATCATGTTAATACGCA
>NZ_PYMJ01000092.1 GCF_003025615.1 Photobacterium frigidiphilum
TACCTTTATAGAAATAGGTTTACTGAAGCTATCATGCCAATCCTTGGCTCCAGTTTGGGACTGTCAGATCTCGCTCGTGTAGCTGATGGTTGAATTGATGACGATTAAATCGGACTCGATTCAGCGCCTCAATAAACACCCTAATGTCACCGATAGTTGTTGTCTCGTCCAATTCGGCAATCGCTTGCATCAAATCAAGGATACGTTCAGTTTCATCATATTTTGTAGCATCTGGCATGCCATGGCCACTAAGACAAAATGGCGTTTTCTTTTTTGAAGGCTCTTCGATACGTTCAATCCGAATATCCAGCAACCAATGTCGATAGAAGTTGTACTCGTAAGTAAAGCGATCATGAAGTTCAAATTTAAAGAGCTCAAGCGTGATCAGCCATGGATTATTAGAAAAGCCAATCCCACCGTCATAACTGATCCCATAATCTTCGCCATAGATATGAAAGGAATGGAGATACTCATTATCCCAACCAAAGGCAGATTGAATGATAAAATGAAGCGCGCCTAAAGATGTATCCCCATGGAGCCGGAACCGCCGCCAAACCATAGGACTGATGCCCCGAAGCGCGACTTTAATTGGGGTTTTGCGCCCATCCCCTCGAAATTAACCTTAGGAGTTAATTTTGAGGTTATTCTTGAGCATCAAATGACTTAACCGCACTAAGTGCACGGTAGATTGTGGCTTCTCCTAACCTAAACTCTTTAGCTAACTGCCCGATAGTAGCGCCAGCTACTCGCTTAAAATAAATTTCCTTTCTCATTTCATCCGTTAGCTTAGATGGACGGCCAAATTGGACTCCATTCTCTTTGGCTTTTGCGATCCCTTCAGATTGACGTTCTGTACGAAGGTCTGTTTCAAATTCAGCAATAGAGGCCAGCATGTTAAACATGAGCCTACCCGTAGATGTGCTGGTATCAATATTTTGACCCAGTACAATTAGGTTGATTTTTTCTTTCTCAAATTCTTTAGCCAATTGCGATAAATGCCAAACTGATCTAGCAAGACGGTCAAGTCGTGTAATGATAAGAGTGTCACCTTCCCGAAGGTAATTCATACAAGCATTAAACTCTGGTCGGTCGGCTGTGCGACCACTCCGCTTTTCCTGATAAATGCGATCGCACTCCGCATGGTGGAGTTGATCGAGTTGAACTTCCAAACTTTGGCCAGTAGAACTGACTCTTGCATAACCAACTCGTGACATTTCCTATCATAACCTCTTAGATATTTTGATACTCAAGTTATGATAGTAGTTTTGATAGGCGATTTCCATCACTATCATTAAGTATACATTATGATAGTAATGGAAAGTCGAGTGTCCATGAGAAGGGACGTTTTAATTTTCACTGTTATCATTCTCTGAGATAGAGCATCACTATCAGGCTGAAGGGTATTAACCAAATAATATATTGGTATCGTACTTATCAGTCATTAAGTGCTTCTTCAGTCTATTTAGAGCAACTATCTGAAGTTGCCTGACTCGCTCTCGTGTTAGCCCAACCGCTGCGGCTACGTCCTGTAGAGTTTCAGTTTCGTATCCATTTAAGCCAAATCGTCTATTCAGAATTTCTTGTTCTCGTGGCGGGATTGTTTCGAATGATTGGCCAATGAGTAGCTGTAAGTCTTTTTCATTGCATGAATCTTCAGGTTTGATGGAGCTTTCATCAGCAACAAACTCTGCGCCAGTGCTAGTCGTGCCATTGATAGGTTTGTCTAGTGAAACCAATGAAACTTCAGAGGAGAGTATTTTTTTTACTTGATGGAGGGGACGCTCTAGCTCTTTGGCTAACTCATTTGTCGAGGGGGTATATCCCCCTTTTTTCATTAACTTTCGTTGCGCTCGTAGAAGTGTATTTATTTCTTTTGAAACATGCACTGGAAGACGGATAGTACGGGATTGATTATGGATAAAACGTTCTATTGATTGTTTTATCCACCATGTGGCATAAGTCGAAAACCGAAAGCCTCTTTCTGGGTCAAATTTATCGACAGCTGTGATTAAACCTATGTTTCCCTCATTGATTAAATCATTAATGAGTATATTTGAGGCGCGGTATCTCTTGGCTATGCTGACCACCAAGCGAAGGTTACTTTTAATCATGACTGTCTTTGCGTCACGATCTCCACACAATAACTTCCGACTGTACTGTAATTCTTCTTCTTTCGATAACAACCGTTGTTGTGCTATTTCGGTAAAATACAATTGAACACTATTTAAATCTTGGGTTGTTTCTTTTTCTTTAGTGATATCCATACCAGCCTACTGTGTAGAGTGTGCATTAAAGCTCATATGCCTATGATGTCACTATGAATAATTGTATATACCCCTAAAAGGAATAATTTTGATGAAGATCTAACTTTTTTACAGGGTGACGCTCTCAAGAAAAACATTTTTAAAGGGGGGGATTTAGGATTGGCGATGAATCTAAGCAAACATCGCCATTTCAGTATCAAATTTATGTCTCTCCCGCACTAGCGACTCTTTCTGTATCAACACTTTCAAGCGGCTCTATGTCACTTAGCAAATCGGCTAAATCAATTTCCTTTTTTCCTTTGTTAAATGAATATTCACCGTTTAAATTAATG
>NZ_PYMJ01000093.1 GCF_003025615.1 Photobacterium frigidiphilum
AATACACTTGCAATACGCACGTATTGCGCGCGCAATACACTTTCAGCAAAGTTAAGTTTAACTTTTTTAAAATTCGATAATGCCGAAACTCGTAAAAACACTAATTTTTTTACTTTAAATATCAGCAAGTTACGAACCACAAACAACAACCATCTCGATTTATCGAGATAGCGAGGGGTGTAGAGGTATAGAGAAGGGAAAGTGCCAAATATCGAGTGACAGTTCAGTTCTTTGTCATCACCTTTAAAGCGCACTATATCAGGCTTTTCAGCACCCTTAAAGGGGGCGTCGGGGGTAAAAGTCAAAGTCAGACGTTAAGCAAAAAGCACCCCATTAATCATTAAAAGTGGCATTGTTAACGATCTTTTACGTCCCGTAATGCCACGCTAAACAACGATACCATTAACCTATCAGCCGTTAACACCTGTTTATTTCAATAGGTGGCACAGCCTCAGAATGAAGGGATTATGTCGAGATCAAACGATGGGATAAATCAATCAAATGAAAACCAATTAAATACGGCCTATTAATCACGACATTTGTCGAATGATAAATGTGTTATAACAACAGCATTATTTTACGAATAGAATCCATAATCAGAATATAACAAGAAAAACCTTAACCATAGATTCAATCTTTAATGATCGTTCTTTCATAAATACGAGCCAGAGCGTAATTCATTTCATTATGTTCATTGGGTAATCGAATCACCTTTTCTATGCTTTCACGCATATCGACGCCCAAGTCCATTTGTTTAATGAATTTTATTACGGCTTCGAATGTACTTATCCCGCTCGACCAAACCTTCTCGATATAATCATGCTCATTAATAATGTTAATACAAACCTCTACATAGAAAAGCATTAGTCTTGCTATCCCATGATCATTACTCGAAACCTTCTTGTATTCTGAGATTGCTTTTTTAGCTTCCGCTATTTTATATGTTGGCAAGTACGCATCTGCCGTAAATTTCGGCTGCATCGCTTTTTCTATCTTCGCCATACTGAAATTAAAAACATCCTCATCATCATTGAGTAACGATGCTTTATAATACCGTTTTACTGCGTCAAACTTTTTGTATAAGTCGGCTATTTCATCAATCAATTCTTTTTCAGATTTGTGTCTTAATATCACACGCAACTTTTGTAATGACATCGATCATACTCAAAATAAAACATCAATTAACCATTATTCAGTAAAATACCACATTAGCATTTTGATGTGATAATGAATGATAACTTCGGCGCTTATCTGGTTAAATCTTATCCACAGATTCTGTGGGTAACCAGTGCTAGGTCAGGCGCTAAAGGTAACCGACAAACAGAGATTTAATTACACATACAGACTGCATTATCGAAATTAACAGTATCGTTATGCTTCTCTAGTTATCCCTATTACTCACTAAGGGCATATTAAAGGTATTTTTTCTAATCAAAGTTCTATCTTTGGAATTTCATCTAATTGTTCTAAAAGATGATCACATCTTGATACAATGACTTCACGATATCTATTCATATAAGCACATTGTGATTCCGATGCATCCCCTATCATACTGATAGCAATATCAATATTGTCGAGTATTGCACTCGCTATTTTCTGTAAACGACGTTGCAGTATTTTTTTACTTATATAACAATCATCGGCAAAATCGACTAGCTGATAAGCATTAATTGAATCAGAATCAAATTCAGACCCTAATGCCATAGCAAGATCTTGTTCAAATTCTGGATACATTCGAACATTGACTAAATCATAAAATGGGGTCGGTTTCAGGCCGTCTTTACTCACAAAAAAACTGACGTTTTTACCATGTGAATCACAATTGTAAACACAAGTATTAAATAACACCCAATCAAGTAAGATCAGTTTCGCAGCAATGGGATTTTCACATTGTTCGCTAATTTGAAATAACTTTATAAGGCTAACACCATCACGAATATGCTTAACGTCGCGTTGCTTACCAAGGTTCCGTTCGTACTTTCTTTCCACGCCCATGTTACAGACTTGGCATCCATCAATCACATGACGTCGTTTCACTGAATCATTCGTTAATTTACGATCAAAGCGTTCAACTAAAAGTGCAGGATATTTATCAAAATATTGCAACTCTACATTGGCAGTCTCCAGCCCAACAAGCCTAGCAAGACGCATTGTTACGAACTCATTAATGACGAGATGTTGCTGATCATTTCTTTCGAATTTAATGATGTGTGTTGAGCAGAGATTACCCTCACCCAACCCAAGCTGACCATTCATTTTTAGGACATTAATTTTTGACTGTACGCCAGCAACCGATAGTCTCGGTCTTTCATCCCATATTTCCATCGCCCACAATGTTGGGTTGGAAAGCCGCATGATCAATTCCTTGTCTTCAATTGGCCGGAACATTGTTTCTATTTGATTTGACGTAAATTCGTGCACAAACATCACGG
>NZ_PYMJ01000094.1 GCF_003025615.1 Photobacterium frigidiphilum
GTAAGCGTCTGGGCAACGACACCTAGCTATGCTTAATATTCCATGGCAGCAACGCGTCAATATTATTCGGTTTTTCAGCAATCTGCTGCAAGCAGGTTGCGATATAATCATGAACAAGAAGATTATTCGCTTTTGCTGTTTCAACCAAACTATATAAAATCGCACTCGCGTTCGCACCTGTATTGGTGTACGAAAATAGCCAAGCCTTACGACCTATCACAAAGGGCTTCACTGCCCGTTCTGCTCGGTTATTGTCAATGCTTAACCTGCCATCTTCAAGATAGCGCTGGAATTTTTCAAATTGGTTTAAGCTATAACTTATTGCTTCTCCCAATTTACTTTTTGGTGGGATTTTTTCTTTATGCTCGATGAGCCAGTTATATAATGTGGTTACGATAGGCTTGGCTTGTGACTGTCGGATTGCTAATTTTTCTTCAACAGATTTGCCCTTAATGCGTTTTTCTATTCCGTATAACTTACCAATTAAATTTAATACGATATCCACTTTCCCTGTTTTCTTTTTTCCTTGCAGTTTTTTCACGTCGATAAATTTACGACGAATATGCGCAAGACAGGCTACCAGTGTCGCTTGCGTTGATTCATAAGCTTTATATCCATCAACGTGCATGTAACCTTGGTAACCATCAAGAAAATCAATCGCACATTGGGCTTTACGACTATTGTGATAATCGAATAACACAATATTGGTGTTACTGCCTAATGCATCTGCTCCACAGCAATATACCCACATATAGCTTGTCGCTTTTTCGGCTTTGATTACTTTTAGCGGTGTTTCATCTGCATGAATAGCGGGCTCAGCGAGCAATGTGGTTTTCAAGCGCATATATAAAGGTTCAAGCAATGTTGCGCAACGTAATATCCAGCTCGACATGGTTTGACGACTCAACTCAATACCTATGTCACTCAACATTGTTTCTTGTCGATAAAGCGGTAAACCAAATTGATATTTACAGGTGATTATTTGGCTCAGCAAACTCGCGGTAGCAATACTTTTCGGGATTGGCGTGGCGGGTATCGGTGCCATTTTTATGTGACTTTCAATCCCATTATTTTCACAATGTCGGCACGTATACTTCGGGCGAATGGTTTTAATGACTTTAATATGAGCGGGTACAAATTCAAGGGTTTCGCTGCTACTCTCACCCATTTTATGCAAAGAATTACGGCAACAATCACATGTTTTATCCGTGTCCTCAATATCAATGATAACGTCTTTTCGGGGGAGTTCAGGCGGTAGTGGTTTGCGCTTTGGTTTGACTTTTTGCTCTGTTTTTTCTTCAGTTGATAAGCTCGCTAATAGCAGCTCGTCTTGTTCATCAAGTGTGACTTCGGCTTCATTGAAAACTTCATCGGCACCAGGCATTTTTTCTGACTTTTTACCGTATTCGTTAGCCAATTTTATATTATAACGTTCAAGTAGTTCTTGATAAATCGCGTCTTTTTCAGCTAACTCATTATCTTTTTGAGCCACGAGCAGCTGCAACTCAAGTAACATTTTCTTAAGTTGTTCTGGGTCGTCTGGTAATAAGTTCACATCAAGTTTCATTTGCTCATTTTAGCAAGTTTATCAAAATGAAACTGCTTTTGATGTCAATGAGTACAAGGGGGAGCGTCAACGATCGTTGACTACTCAGATATGATAAATACCGACTGAGTTAGATCATCGATTGATAATGTAATTCTTGATGACCAAGCACATCAAATCCTGATAGCAACCACTTAAATTGTTCGTCCGTTAATTCAAACTCATTGCAATCGATGTTACTCGGCCATTTGAATTTTTGCTTCTCAAGACGCTTGTACCAAAGTGCAAAACCCGTCTTATCCCAATACAGTATTTTTAGTTTGTCTTTGGCTTTATTGCAAAACACAAACAATTCACCCGTGTAAGCGTCACGATTAAGCTCATCTTCAACAATGGCTGCTAACCCGTTTATTGATTTTCGAAAGTCGACAAAATCACGGTGTATAAAAACGGCTGATGGTTCAATAAAGGATTGCATTAGCTCAACTCACGCAGTATTTGAGCCAAGTATGTAGCGGATGTTGTTGCAGGCAAACTGACGTTTGCCTTACCAACCGTGAGTGTGATGGATGGTTGCTCTTCCAAGAACTCAATTTGCTGTATCACTTTGGCGCGAACAAAACTGTTGGATGTTAAGCCCAGTTTTTTCTTGAAAGCGTAGAAGCTAGAAGTCGGTAATTGATGCTGTTGGCAGTAATTTGAAATAGTTAATCCACTGGTTTGTTGATTTTGTATTAGAGTCTGCCATTGTGTTTCGTTGCGCGTTCTTTTCATTGTTATTTCCTTTTATGTGACTTGGAAATAACATAACTGAAATCAGAAATTAGATGAAGGTGTGTTTGGCCAGACGCTTAC
>NZ_PYMJ01000095.1 GCF_003025615.1 Photobacterium frigidiphilum
GTTTATCGTCAAAGGCGGTGCCTCGGTCATGAGCAACATGAGCCACCAACTGGCCGCCACCATGGGCAGCGTCAACAGCCGTACTTCGGCCAGCGCCGCCAGTGGTGACATTAATCTGGGCAATGGTCAGGTTGATAACTTCTCGTTTAATAACATGAACGGCAACAAAACTGATACCTCGGCCCTGCAGCGTACACACGGTATGACCGTGCAAAATGACACAGGCGGTATGACCACCACCTTTGCTGGAGGCAGCCAAGTCCTCGATGGCTCTAATACCATCTCACGGGGACTCGGGGTTGATTTGAACAGTCGGGAGGGCGTGAGCCGCAGCCTGCGCAGTTCGGCCAGCGAGACCCTCAGCCCAGCAGAAGGGCACCGTTCGCAATATAACGAGAGCACCGACAAGACCTTCGATCAAATCGTGCAATTGGGGCAAAACACCAGTAAAGGATTAAGCTACGGCGATACGGCATCCAACAAAGAAGGGGCGTCGGCCATGAAAGCGGCCAGCACCATGCAAAGTACGGTTGAGGAATTTGCCAAGCAAAATAATATGTCTTATGACGAAGCATCATCACGTCTAACGTCTAATTGGGTGGGAGGGTCATTATCAGCCGGACTCAAAACCCCTGGCGGATTACCTTTGGGCTTCAATGCTGGAGGGCAAATTGAAAGCGGTTATAGAAAGACTTGGGACGACCGAACCAGTGAAACACAAGGCCACTCAGAAAGTGACCGTGAATCACAAGCCTTGCAAAAGCAATTCAATGAATCGGCCAACGTGCTCAAGAACTACGACTTAACTGACAGCAGCAGCGAGACTCGCACCAAGACGGATACCGCCTTATCAAATATCGGTGACAGCCTGCGTGACACCGAATCGCTGGGGCTCACGGCACATACTGAGTTCAGTAAAGCCCAATCCCTCAGCCATCAAGCTGATAAAGTCGAGGATGTCAGCAACGGTGTCTCATTCAACCTCATGCCTGATTTTCAGTCCTATATGAGGCAAGAGAACCCAGACCACTATGAAGGGATCATGTACGGCAGTACCGAATCATTACGTGAGGAGCGAGCGGGCTATATTCGACAGTTCATGAATGAGCCGGAAACACAAACCAAACTTGAACGCTACACGGATGACAGTCTGCCACAAACAGAAAATGACTTAGTGGGTGATTTTAACCAGCAAACGGGTGGGCTAGCACTGACATCGGCGCAACGAACCGCCCAGCAACAGCAATCAGGGGAATTTCAGACCCGTCATGATGAGGGGGTCGAGCTCATCATTGAAGGAAAAGGCGTGCGGGAATATTTTGATGAAAATAAATTCAACACTATCGACAGAGAGGTCAACGAAAAGCTTAACGCCGTTAACGAACAGGTTGACAATATTGATAAGGCGCAACACCCCGTCCCTCAATTACCCGACATAGAGCCCAAAACAAAACCAGAGCCAGCCGAGAATAATAAAAACGGTTATCACTATCAGACCCAGAACCCCAATCAACCCTAACGGAAGTAATAGCTAACGCTTGAGAAAGTAGTCCGCTTTTTTGAATGAAAACGGGATAGATCGGCATGCACCAATAAAAATCCCTGTAGCCATCCAAACAAGAGCTAAATCTCCATTATCAAGACCAAAAAGGATAAAGAGAAAACCAATCCCCATAACAGCCACAAGAATGATATGTCCTTTCGCAAAATTTAATGTCTCATCGACTTGTTGATTGTATTGGGTTTTAGAAAGTTCTTGCGCAATGTCGGCCTCAGAGAACCCTTCTTCTCGCATGATGGTTTTAAGGGTCTCTAACGGCACATCACCGTTAACTTCAAAACGCGGCTTAGTCGGGTGAGCCGCCGCCCCTTCAACCGCTAGAATTTTATCGATTTCACCATCCGAGAACCCCGCTTCTGACAACGCTTTGACTTTCGCCGTAATGGAAACAGCCGTTGTCCCTTTTCCGCTTTGGTCAAGGGCGTTTTTCTTTGCCCGCATGGCAGCCGCTGCCAGCAATGTGTTATCGGAATCGCTCATGAGAAACCTCACTCTAACTTGATGATTTATTAACAATCATTATACCACACGGTCAATATTTAACCTTAATTATACTGGTTTTATGATCAGTTAATCACAAAAAAAGGCTCACTATGTCTTGCGTTAAACGCTTATTTTTCATCACCTTTCTCTCGCTTGCCACACCGTTGCACGCGGCCTCCATCCAGACACATTTGGACAGTATAAACAGCCCCGACCCCACGGTACGGGCTGTCGCTGAAACCTACCTAAACGGCATTGTGGATGCCAGCATGTATATCAATGC
>NZ_PYMJ01000096.1 GCF_003025615.1 Photobacterium frigidiphilum
CATTAATGGAGACCGGGTTGCGGAATCAGGCAGCTTGTTAGGGCCGTGCAGGTCAAGGCGCTGCACGGCGTCGAGGAGGGTTAGTCCATCAGGACTGCTATCCACGGTGTCGAACGTGCCTTGCACCGAGTCGTGGTGCCAGTGGTGAGGGGACTCGCTCATGCCGATATGCCCTGCTACGTGAATCGTCGTTTAATTGATTATTAGGCATTTTGAACTAGGTTGTGTGTATAAGTTATGGGAAATGGGAAATAGCTAATGGCTGATATGTACGGTTTTGATGCATTCTCTCCAAAACAAATTGCTGAAAAGGTCGACAAGATAGGGGTAGCGAAAGCCCGGTTGCCGCTTCTGTCGATGGTGATGTTGGGGATTTTGGCTGGCGTCTTTATTGGCTTGGGCGGTCTCTATTATACCTTGGTTAAATCTGATCCTTCGCTTGGGTTTGCCACTCAACAAGTTGTTGGCGGGCTGGTTTTCTCTCTCGGCTTGCTATTGGTGATTGTGGCTGGGGCTGAGTTGTTTACAGGTAATAACCTATTAGCCATGGCGTGGGCCGATAGAAAAATCACCACGGCTGAGCTGCTGAAAAATTGGCTGGTGGTCTGTCTGGCGAATTTAGTCGGCGCATTAGGGGTTGCGCTGTTGGTGTTTCTGTCTGACCACCCGCAGATGAACAATGGGGCGATTGCACTGACATATGCCAAGATCGCCGCAGCCAAGTGCGAGATGCCATTTTGGACGGCGTTTTTCCGTGGCGTGCTGTGTAATGTCTTAGTGTGTATGGCGGTGTGGATGGCCTTGGCGGGACGCAGTGTGATAGATAAAGCGGTAGCGATTGTGTTTCCGATCTCGGCCTTTGTCGCGGCGGGGTTTGAACACAGTATCGCCAATATGTTTTTTATCCCTCTCGGAATGATGCTTAAGATGTCGGGGACGGTGGAAGTGGCAGATTCGGTCAACTTATGGGGCTTTATCAATAACCTACTCCCTGTCATCTTAGGCAACCTGGTCGGTGGCAGCGTGTTGGTGGGGCTGGTGTATCACATTATTTACCTCAGAAATCAAAATTGAGATTTCGCTACCTGACGGTGCGTATTGGCGCATTAGGATCGGCCGTGGCGACTATAATGTAGGCAGATATTAATAGTCAGGCAACGAGTATGCACTCCAGAGTTGTAAAAACCGTCTGCCCGTTTTGTGGGGTCGGTTGCGGTATGTATTTGACCAGTGATGGGCAGGGTAACGTTTGTGGGGTGGCGCCCGAGCAAGATCACCCTATCAGTCTGGGCAAGCTTTGTGAAAAAGGCTGGAGTAGTGTCTATGCTATCTCGCCTGATAACCGTATTCATCACCCCCTCAAACGCAAGCGCGATAGGTTTATCCCCATTAGCTGGGATCAAGCGCTGGCAGAAATTAGTACCTTCCTTCAAGACATTCTCGAAGAATCAGGCCCGCAAGCGGTGGGCGTGATCAGCAGTGCCCGAGCCACCAATGAAGATAACTATGCGGCGCAGAAGTTTGCTCGCGCAGTGCTAAAAACCAACAATGTTGATCACTGCGCGCGTATCTGTCATAGCCCAACCGTCGCGGGTTTAAAGCAAGTGTTGGGCTCTGGGGCGATGACCAACAGTACTAAGGATCTGTTCGACACCGAGGTTATCGTGGTCTTTGGTGCCGATCCAACCGAAAACCACAGTGTGTTGGGCGGGCAGATCATCGAGGCTAAGTTGGCAGGGGCGACGCTAATCGTGGTGGACCCGAGGGTGACACGCTTGGCCAAGTTGGCAGATATTCATCTTCAGCTCAAGCCGGGCACCAATATTGCGCTGATTAATGCGCTGCTGCACGAGATCATCAGCAACGATTGGCATGACCGTGACTTTATCGACAATCGTTGTGATGGTTTTTATGCTTTAAAGAGCAATGTCGAGAAGATAACCCCAGAGTCGGTTGCAGAGATAACGGGGGTCGATGGCCCACTGATCCGTCAGGCGGCAGAGCGCTATAGTCGTGCCAATAGGGCGATGATTCTGTACGGTATGGGAATTACTCAGTTTGTCAGCGGTACCAACAATGTGATTGCACTGGCCGATTTGGCGCTGATTTGTGGGCATATCGGTAAGCCTGGTACTGGTATCAACCCGTTACGGGGGCAAAATAACGTGCAGGGTGCCTGTGATATGGGCTGCTTGCCAAATGTGTACCCCGGTTATCAGTTGGCTGATGAAGCCGATACTCAACAGCGGTTCGCGGCAGCGTGGGGCGA
>NZ_PYMJ01000097.1 GCF_003025615.1 Photobacterium frigidiphilum
TTTCTCCACCCCGTAGCGCACTTTCTCAATCAAGGTGTTCGCGGCGGCACGTGCCTCACTCACTGACATATCAGCAGCATCACCAAGACGGTGTAACTGACGTAGCCCCTGATGCTGAAAACGGACGTTAAAAATCCGCTTGCCTGATGGGTAGACCCGCAGGAAAAAAGCAGGGAATTTTTTATCGTAATACGCCACCATTTTTGTCGATGGGGGCATTTTATCGACCCTTTCTTGCTGTAATGTGACCTTGGGCATTATCGACTCTCACGTAATATCGTGGCATTCCACGCGATATCTGTACGGCTAACGCAAGCACAGAAAAGCGAAACATCACGGAAAAACACCGTGATAACAAACGAACAAAAGACCCTACTTTCAGCCACTTAACCCACTAACAACAACCATCTCGACGTGTCGAGTAACGTGGTGTGAAGTCTCTAGATATTGCAATCTTCAACCGCTCTAGGTCGGCTATCGCTTTTCTCTCTTTTTGGTTTTTTTTATTCAGGAATGACAATCAGGCAGCCTGGTTGCCAACTGAAATCAGAAAGGGCGGTAAAGGTAACGAGGGAGAAACAACGGTGCAGAACGCACCAGGGCAGCACAGAGAAAGAAGCAGATCACAACAAGACAATAAAACGTGACGACGTCACACTCTTATTTTAACTTTTCAGATGACATAACACCTCACCATATCAAAAAGACGCAAGTAATAAACTGCGACTCACTCGGTATACATTATTCAATACCGCTCGCGGCATATAAGCCAACCTGACAATCATCAATAAGCCTTCACCATTCAATTGGCAAAACCATGACAAGGTCGAATACAAAAAAGAGGAATAGCGCATACCGCCATGCTTTTTATTGCGACCAATAAAAAAGACCGCACAACGTGCGGCCTTAAATAATACATTCATTGATAGCTTAATAATAACCGTCGATGACTACACGATTATCACCTCGGTTAATATTCAGTGAAAAAAGGGACAACTTATATTTACCCGACGCGGTAATATGAAAAACCAATGCGGGCACCAAATGGTTAAAGCGAGCGTTCACCCAAGCACCACCATTAAACAACGTTATTGTCCACGGTATCTCTGTCGCTGTATTTAATGACATTTCCAACAACTGCAAGTCACTATAATCATAGAAACGTTGTTCTCCAACCCTATCACAAACAAGCTTACTGATACCCATGGCCCGCAATTGCACTTTATCGTGTTCACACAATAAACGGTATTGCCGACTCACCGTGAGCTTTTGATTAATTCTCTTTTTTGCCAATAATAAACGGCTGACCAGATGGTGTGAACAACAGGGTTTATTCATAGCGTTAATGATGGATACAGTATTCATGATGACCTCGCAGCGATTTGCCATTTAAATAATGACAAGGAAGAATAAAACGAAAATATCCATTGACGGCGACATCGGAAATAACTAACACCGCCTGACAATGAAATAAATACGTGTATTTTTTACATTCACATTGAATGACAGAAAAAACATGTTTGTCGTTATGACAAATAACACCAATACTTCCTCACGCCTTCGCTATCGACATCACTGCTCATCACCAAGGTATGATTAATCCAAATCGAAAACTCAATGCCATATTCCCGATGACGCTGTTTCAATTGCCCTGGTTGTGTTTTCATGGCCACGCTATCAAATTGCGCTTCTGTTATTGGCGAACGATTGTTATTAGTCATGATAGTCACCGCCAACAACACGCTGTAATTCCGCGCAGAACAGTTGAAAATCTAACCATGACCGAGCGTTACAATGCAGCGGTATTAATAACGTTGAGGCTAATACGATTTTTTGCTTGCGGTTAATACACGTTTGTTTATTATGATTTGCAGTAATCATTTGATATTTCCACATAGATTTAATTTGTGATTATTCGCCCCCTTCTAGTTCGTGCTAGAAAGGGGCACCTCATTACTTATTTAATAAAAACGCATGGGCTTTACTGGCAAGGCTAGCCGCCTTGAAAATAAATCGTTTGTCGTCATTCAGTTTCTTGAGCCACCCCGCGATATAGTCCTCATGCAGCACCTTGCCAAACACATCCAAATCAGCACAGCAGAACGCAGCACCTAACTCGGCAACCAATTCTTCGAACGCATAATCTTTTGAGCCAAAGCTATTTTTTAAATCACGATCTAAACGGCTTTTATGACCAGACCAGTGAGTCAGTTCATGCATGGCCGTTGCGTAATAATCGCTAGACGATG
>NZ_PYMJ01000098.1 GCF_003025615.1 Photobacterium frigidiphilum
CTGATTTATACGGCATCATGGTGGCCATTTCGATATTGGTTGCCCCGACACTGCGCAAACGTGGCACGTTATATTGCTGGGCGCTCAAGTGTTTTTGTTGTTGCAGCCCCTGGCGGATAATGTGGCTAATGTCATCACGCTCTTGGTTGGTGTAAGCAATGATGAGGGTGTTTTCCCGTGATTGCGGTGTCCGTGATAGGTATTCCAGAGCCACGGTAGTGGCTAGCGCCAGGGTGGCGGTCTCCTGGTCTTTTTTCGGGTTGCCCGTGTTGTGATAGGTGGATATCACATTGTGGCTTTGGTTGATGCTAGCTTGTTCTTGGTCGTCGGCTTGTTGTTCGTTCTTGGTGGCAGGAAGGGGCTGATAGTCTTGCAGCGGGGCTTGTTGCTTTAATTTTTCTAAGGCACTTTCTCCCTGTCGGTCAACGATGTTATGGACGGCACCGAGCAGGGTGTCGTTTTGCTGGCGTTTCATGTCCTTCATGGTGACGCTGTCGATGATATTGTTGGTGATGGCCAGCTCAAAAGGTTTGCCGGCTTCCTGTGACGTGAGCTGGTATATATCGCCCAACTTGACGGCGCGTGCGCCAGTTATATTCACCAATTCGGTGAACTGGTCTATTTGCTGGTTGCTGGTCATCGAGCTTTCATCGAGTAAAAAAACGGTGTTACGAAATTGCCCTGGTGTGTGTTTCTCACTGAGAAAATCCGTGAGCAATGATTGGGCGGTTTGACTTTGTACGCCTTTGGCTTTGAGTTCGTTGACCGCTGCGTGCGTGGGTGCCAAGCCAATGAAGGTGGTTTGCTCGGGGTTCATGGCCTGAATACCGTTAACCAGGTCGATCCCGCTTTCCAACATGGTGGATTTTCCCACGCCCGCCAGTCCTTGCACCGCTACAAAACGGTCGGCGGTGGTGGTAATTAAGTGGACAGCGCTTTTTTGTCCATCTGTAAACCGGGGATGTTTGTCTAAGAACGCGTTGGCTTGTGCTGGAGTCGCCAGCGGGGTAACGGTGTTCTTGCCTGCGGCCAGCCGCTCAAGAATGCGGGTTTCGGTGGCGATGGCCGCGTGGGTGGTCCAGCGGGTGCCGTCGTGGTACTCGGCAGACAAGAGCTGCTGATTATTCTCGGCCTGCTTGAGGTGGGCCACAATCTCTGTTTCTTTAATGGCCTGTCCTTTCTCTTCAAAGGCGTACTTGATCGCTTCAATCACCAGTTGCTTTTGACTGAACCCTGCTTCTTTTTCGGAGACGGTGCCAATGGCGTATTGGACGGCGCTCTCGATGAGTCCTTTGTCGAGAGCCTTGTCTTTCAGTGTATGCAGTGTGGCGTTAACGTCCTGGCGCAGTACATCAAACGTTTGGCTGTTGATGAACTTTTCCGGATCGCCATGTGCCTGCATGACACGGTGAATGGCACTGGGTTGGATCGTGCTTTTTTCCAGGTGCTTATCGAGTTTTTCCCCGCTATCAGTAAAGACATCGAGGCGGCTGGCCTGGCCATGGTTCAAGTCATGCAATAATTCTTTGGAGGCGGCATAGGACTTCATACCAATTAAGGTATGTGCCTTGGTGTCGTCTGCTTTGCTCAGGGGCTGGGCAAAGTTATAGCTGAGTGGTGCGTCGTTTAGCTGGTTTGTGGCCAATAAATGGTATTTCCCATCATTGTCTTTGAGGTTAATGAACAGGGCATTGCTGCTACTGACCGTTAAGGTCTGATGTTGGGTGAGCTTGCTGGCAAAGTGGTTGCCATTGACCCGCAGTTTATCGCCTCTGGCAATTTCAATGCTGTCCGAGCGGCTAATGGAAAATTGACGGGCTTTGGCTTCGCGGGTGTTGGGGTTGATGTCTTGGGTTTTGCCTTTGCTGTCTTTTAGGGTGAGCAGGTTATTTTTTCGGTTAATGGCGGTGACAGTGAAATCCTGTTTGGTGTTGCGGCCATGTACCTTCTGCCACTCACTGAGTACCATCCCTTTTTTATAATGGCTGACCACTTCCCGCTGGGCATCGGACAAGAAAACCGGGTTCAGGGTTCTCACCGTGACGCCGTGGCGGTTGATGTCCCCGCGTTGCTGCAGGGTGTGGCGTATCGTGGTGTTCAATGCCTGCACATCTTTTTGGGTGGTGCCCAGCACCTGTACCTGAGACGTGTCGGTGAGGTCACTGTACGCCCTGGCTATCGCATCGATA
>NZ_PYMJ01000099.1 GCF_003025615.1 Photobacterium frigidiphilum
ATTGACATAGTGCGTCACCAACTCCGAAATTTTTGGGGTGTCTGAAACCTTGGATGCGACAGTTTTGATGGTCATGGAGTCACCTTACTGCTTCGGGGAAATTCTTATAATACAGTATAAAGATGCCACATTCTGTCCAATCGTGCCAGTCGATTTTGGACTATTTCCCGAGGTGTTTATCCAAAGTTGACTGTCAATTTTGGTCAAAAACTTTAAAGGTGTACTGATTCAGACCTGATCTGACAGTTTGCCACTTTTGGCTGCGCCGGCAGTCAATTCTCTTGAACAACAAAGCCGTCTACTTCGTTTTGCACAAATTCAGGTTATCCGAAGTGGACGGCTTCGAATATCGACTCTAACGTACTTCTGTCCACGTTTGATTCAGCACTACGGCAACTGAACCCCACGAAAGCTGAAGCGTTCAGCAGTTAAACTAAAAAAGCTCTCAAGTATCGATTGAGAGCGTTTTTGTATTTGAGGATTGTCTTAGTCTAGAACAGATGTATCTACGTTAATCCACAAGTGTTCAGACAGCCCATTAATCTTGGCTAAGATTGATGGGTCATTACCGTCATAAAATTGAATGATGTAGTTATAAACCAAGTCATCATCACTTGAGTTGCTATCAATTTCATAGGTTAGAGAATCCATTTCATCATAGGTAAGTTGAAATTCCACAGCTAAAGCCTTGGTTGCTGCTGTCTCATCACCTGGTATGTTCAAACCCTTAGGTAGGATAGATAGGTCTACTTTCTGAATGCCCTTATCTTTCCAGTTTCGCAGTGGGCCAGACCATAGATTACCTCTCAAATTAGACGAGTTTGAAAGGCGGCTTGCTTTCCAATGATTAATCTCTCGAGAGCCATCAACTTTATAGATAACAACCTCTGCTTCCTTGGTATCTAACAATTGTCGTTTGAACTCAACTTCATCTTCAGGATAAAAGTTAAGTGAAGGTTTTGATTCAGGCTTACCTTCTACTTGGTCTAACAGGCGAACAATGACAGCTTCCGGAGTATCAAAGCCTACGGCAAGCTTCTCAAGGTGAGAATATGTTTCATCTGAGATTTGGATAGTACGTGACATATGATTATCTCCAAGGCTTTAAAGTTAATCATAATCTCGGTCATATTTGATTATATGTCAAATCATATTTGATTTTAAAAGAAAGCTCTATGGTGTAATCAACTACCTGATTAGCTAAAACTATAACCGCTTGTGACAAGCAGACTACATTAAGATTGAACAGTCAGGGCTGGCGGTTTGCTATACCTTAGTTAATTCACATCTTACTAATTTAGAAACGGCTTTAACTCGGAAATGTCCGTGCGACCTGAAGTCGTATGAAGCGCTGTTCACCGCGATAAGAGTGAACCATCTGTATCACCAGATGACCCTAGGGTTCTGAATAAAGCAGCGAACCCGACAATGTAACGAAGTTCAGCAGTTTGCTGAGCGGGAATGGAATCGTGAGAGGAAGTTCCTCCTGATAACCACAAATCGGGTAAGTGCTAGGGTGTCGGTATGATGAACGTAAGTGAATCCATGCAAGGTGCGTTATAGGAGAGCATAAAAAAGTGTGGGGCAATCATCTTTTATAAGATGCTAGAGAAGGATAACGACAAGGGCGAAAAAGACATGCTCCCTATGTTGAAATCCTTCACGGTCTTCAATCTCGACCAAATAGAGAACATTGACAAGCCCTCTGTCACGGTCAGTGAAGCGCGTACTGTTCAAGGCGAGTTCATTACGCTTGACCACGTTGAGGCGGCTATCACGCAGACTGGCGCGACAATTAACCATCTAGGCGTGAGGGCGTTTTATTCTCCGAGTATTGATGCGATTACGTTACCGACAAAAGACCGTTTTGCATCGTCAGATGATTATTACGCAACAGCACTTCACGAACTGACTCATTTTTCTGGACACAGTAGCCGTTTAGATCGTGATTTAAAAAATAGTTTTGGTTCAAAAGATTATGCGTTTGAGGAATTGGTGGCTGAATTGGGTGCAGCGTTTTGTTGTGCTGATTTGGGGGTATTTGGCGAGGTACAACATGAAGATTATATCGCGGGATGGCTCAAAAAACTGAATGACGACAAGCGTTTTGTTTTCAAGGCGGCCAGTCTCGCCAGTAAAGCACACGCGTTTTTATTGAATAAGTAATGGAG